>CAVPOC010000001.1:0-237609 GCA_963706955.1 uncultured Verrucomicrobiae bacterium
CGTTCGTCAAGATCAACGAAAACATTCGTGGCCGGGATCTATTCATCATTCAGCCGACCTGTCCGCCAACGAATCAGAACCTCATGGAGCTCCTCATTCTGGTGGATGCCGCCCGAAGGTCGAGCTCCGCCCGAATAACGGCCGTCATTCCGTTCTTTTGGCTATGCCCGCCAAGACCGCAAGGATCAGCCGCGAGTGCCGATTACCGCAAAGCTGGTCGCCAATCTTCTGGCCGCCGCCGGAGTTCAACGCGTCCTCACAATGGACCTGCACGCTCAACAATTGCAGGGATTCTTCGACATCCCAGTCGACCACCTCTACGCCCTTCCGGTGATGATTCACTACTTGCAAGACCTCGGCCTGGGGGATCTGGTGGTCGGTGTCTCCCGATGTGGGAGGAGTCAAGATGGCCTCGGCCTATGCGGAGACGCTCAAGGCGGGTCTCGCCATTGTCGTGAAACGGCGCCTGAGCGCAACGGAGATCGAGGCCGTCACCGTGATCGGCGAAGTTGAAGGAAAAAATGTCATCCTGGTAGCTAGTTGAGGGATTTAGCGGTCACCTGAGGTGGGGCGGGGGGCACCCCGCGCGAAACAGGGGCCCCTAGATATTTACGCTGGTGTTTCGCACGCAGTCTTGACAGATTTGGCGGTTGAGCGATTGAAAAGCTCTGAAATCAAGGAGCTAATTACGACCGATAGCGTTCCTGTGCGAACGGACGTCAATTCCCGCGTGAAGGTGCTTTCGGTGGCCGAGTTGCTCGGCGAGGGCATCCGGCGCATTCACGATGATGAGTCGGTCAGCTCGCTTTTTGATATTAGGAACCCGAAGAAAATAACCATGTCCAATCAAGTTAAACTTTCCGCCCGTCCCCGCAGCGAAGCGGGGCGCAACGCAGTGAGCCTGGTGCGGGCGCGCGGCGCGGTTCCCGCAGTGATCTACGGGGCCAAAGATGTCGCCACTAACCTCGAAGTTGAAAAAGAGGGACATCGAGAACCTGCTCGCGCGCGCCGTGAGCGAGAACATCCTGGTGCAGCTGGAGATCAACGATGGACAAAAAACGACCAGCCGACTTTCACTCATCCAGGAGGTCCAGCACCATCCCGTCCGCGGCGAGATCATTCACGTAGACTTTCACGCGGTTTCAATGAACGAAGAAATCGACGCAGAAGTCGTCCTTGAGCCCGAGGGAGAGCCTGTCGGCGTCAAGACCTTTGGCGGTTTGTTGCAACAGAGCATGCGCCTGCTTCCGATTCGCTGCCTGCCTCAGGATTTGCCCGAGATCTATTGTGGTTGACGTTTCAGGTCTGAACATTGGCGATACCCTTCATGTTCGCGATATAGAGCTTCCGGCTGGGGTGACCGCCGTGCCCGATGAGGAGCTGACCGTATTTCTGGTCTCCGAACCCACCGTCGCCGAGGAGCCAGTCGCGGCGTCCGAAGAGGCGGTCGCCCCGGAGATCATCAAGGAAAAGAAGGGCGAGGAATCAGAAGCGACCGCGGAGCCGAAGCAAGTAAAGAGCCCGGCTCTGGCGCGTGGAGCATGCTACCATCTTTCGTCTGGTCGTTGGGCTCGGCAATCCAGGCCGACAATTCGCCGGGACTCGGCACAATATTGGGTTTTCGGTTGTCGAGGAGCTCGCTCGCCGGGCTGCAGTCTCGTTCCGGTTTGAACCGAAGTGGGATGCCGAGGTCGCCTTGTTTGGCGGGCGCCTTCTCATGAAGCCGCAAACCTTCATGAACTTGAGCGGCGAGGCGGTCGCAAATTACGCCCGTTACCATCGGATCAATCAGTCGGAAATTTTGATCATCGTCGATGACGCTGCCCTTCGACTGGCGAACTGCGGCTCATTTCCGCCGGAAGCACCGGAGGGCACAACGGACTCGAATCAATCTTGGTCCACCTGGGCACTGAAGCGGTGCCGCGGCTTAGAGTTGGCATCGGCGCGGCTTCAGGCGTCCTCACCGACCATGTCCTTGGAAAGTTTGAATCGTCCGAGCTCGAGGTCATGGAAGCGAATGTGAGCCGCGGGCGGATGCCGCCGAATGCCAACGCCCATGGGATTGAAGCCGCCATGAACCTCTACAATAGAAAACAATGAAAAAACGCTACGAAGCTCTTCTTGCCCTCTCCACGCGTGGCAAGGAAGAGTCGGTCAAGGAAATCATCGAACGCCTGGAAAAAACCATCGCCAGTGAAGGCGCCACCATCGAGCAGGTGCAGCGCTTCGAGAAGCGCGAGTTAGCTTATCCATTGAAGCACCTCAACAGCGCCTACTTCGTCAACTTCATCTTCGAAGCCGATTCGCAGCTGATCGACAAGCTGCGCGCCAAATTGAAGCTGGACGAAGATGTCGCTCTGCAGAATTATCTACACCTGCCTCCGAAACGACAAGCGACTGAGACAGCAGCATAGGAGATCAAATGGCTAGCCTGAACAAAGTCATGCTCATCGGTAACGTCACCCGTGATCCCGAGGTGAAATTCACCCCAAAGGGAAGCGCCGTGGCGGATCTGGGACTGGCTGTTAACCGCGTCTACACCAACCAGTCCGGTGAAAAGACCGAAGAGGTCACCTATGTCGATGTCGAGCTCTGGGGCCGATTGGCTGAAATTGCCGGCGAGTACGCCAAGAAAGGCCGTCCCGTGTTCATCGAAGGTCGGCTACGGCTGGATTCCTGGGAAGACAAACAATCGGGGCAGAAGCGCAACCGCCTCAAGGTGGTCGCCGAGGGACTTCAGCTTCTCGGTTCCCGCCCCGGCGGCGGTGGTGGCGGTGCCGACTATGAGGGAGAAGGAGAAGCTGCCGCAAAGCCGCCTCGTCCTGCTCAGCCCGCTCCGCAGCTAGCGAGCCGGCCGACGACGACATTCCATTCTGAGAATTTTTCGTCCTGCGACCTGATCAATGATCAGTTCTTCAAGTCCGGTGACGGTCGGCGGCGTTCAAGAGCACTACGACGAGCTGGATCGCTACTATCGCGAAATCTGGGGCGAGCACGTGCACCACGGGCTGTGGGAGCGCGGCGATGAGACCGTCCATGAAGCTGTCCTCAACCTGATTAGAAGTGTCGCTCGGCATGGGGAGATCACAGCCGGCAAGCGCGTGTGCGATGTGGGATGCGGATACGGAGGATCGGCGCGGGTTCTCGAGACTGAATTCGGAGCGAGCGTTTCGGCAATCACCGTTTCTGCGGCCCAATACCGCTATGCCGTCGCCCAGCGGGGTGACGTCTGCAGCCCGGAATATCTCTTGGGCGATTGGGCGACCAATACGTTGCCCTCGGACGCTTTCGACACTGTTATCTCGATCGAAAGCTCCGAGCACATGCAGGATAAGCCGATGTTCTTTGCCCAGGCACATCGAGTCCTGAAGACTGGTGGACGCATGGTAGTTTGCGCCTGGCTTGCGGTAGAAGACCCAACCAGAGTCCATCGGCGTCACCTTCTTGAACCAATCTGCCGCGAGGGCAGGTTGCCGGGAATGGGAACCGAGGCCGACTACCGGAAATGGTTTTCCGAAGCGAACCTTGAAGTGGACTCCTTCGAGGATGTCAGCGCGCGCGTGCGAAAGACCTGGTCGATCTGTCTCGTGCGAGCTTTGGACAGCGTCTTTCGGCGTCCGCAATATCGGCGATTTCTCTTCAGCGCCGGCGCGCGCAATCGTGTCTTTCTCCTGACCATGGTCCGCATCTGGCTCGCCTACGCACTCGGTGCGATGCGCTACGGTATATTCAAGGCGCGCAAGTCTTAGGAAGCTCGATGGGCCAAGCGGCTCGGAGCTACAATCTCGTCGGCCGATTTATCTCCATCGCGACGAGGCAGACGTCATCGTTGAACTCCTGTGTTGCGGAGAACTGCTGGACTTCATCGATGATGCCGCGGCACAAGTCGATGACCGGTAGCTCGGAGCGATTGCCGACCGCTTTGGAGAGCTGCTGATAATCGTAAAGCTTGCCGCCGGACCCCTCGACTTCGAACAAGCCGTCGGTGAAGAGCAGGATGACATCGTGCAAGGAGAGCTTGCAACGATGCGTCTCATACACCGCTCCGTCGAAGAGGCCAAGTGCCGGGCCGGGCGGTTCTTCCATTAAGGGCGAAGTGAGCCCTTCGGTGATCTTTTCTTTGTGCGCCAGATGCAGCGGGTTGGGATGCCCGGCGTTGGCATAGCGCAACTGACCCTTGCCCAGATCTGCCACCACGTAAAATGCCGAAGCAAAAAGCGTGATATCGCTGTTCTTAAAAGCTCCGAGCATCGCACGATTGATCGCCACGAGGAGCTCTCCCGGCTTGGTCCACAGCGGACGCAACTCGCTGACCACTGAACGAACAATCGCCGCCACCAGCGCAGCGCGCACGCCGTGCCCCATGACATCGCAGATGAATAACCCTGCCCGCTCGTCGGAAATCGCCAGCACGTCGAAAAAATCACCGCTCACGATCATCGACGGTCTGAAGAATGGATAAAATCGAACCGCACTCTCTTCCTCGCTGGCATGACGGGGAAAACTCGGGAAACGCTGCGGCATCAGGGCACATTGGAGCTCGCGAGCCATTTCGAGGTCCTGCTCCAAAGACTTGTTCTTCGCCCGAAGTTCCTCTGTGAGGCGTGCCAATTTTTCTGTGGCGCGCTTCTTCTCGGTGATATCGCGGGAAATCCCAAAGGTTCCGATGATTTTGCCTTGAGCGTCGCGCAGAGGCATCTTTGTCGTTGAGACCCAAGTGTCTTCCTTGTCCGGCCAGGTTTCCTTCTCCTCGTAGTCAACAATGGGAACTCCTGTGCGCATGATCTCCCGTTCGTCTGCCCGTGCGATTTCGGCATGTTCAAGGGAGAAGAGATCCCGGTCTGTCAATCCGATTATCTCCGAGGGATCGTTCCGCCCATGCCAATTGACCAGGGCTCGACTGACGGCAATGAAGCGACTGTCAACGTCCTTGAAATAGATCTGCTGAGGCAGGTTCTCCATCAGGGTGGTCAGGAGATTACGCTCCTGTTCGAGTGCCGATTCGGTCTCGCGGCGCTCGGTAATGTCCCAGGCCACGCCGACGAGACGTTCGATCTTTGCCGTGGTGTCGCCGTGCACTGTCGACCGGATCCTTAACGTATGCTCGCTCGCATCGGAGGGCCATCTGATCCGGAACTCGGTATCTACAGCGCTGCGGGTGGATATCGCCCCGGCGAACTCTTCGCGAATCCGTTGTCGGTCTGCTTCGTGAATCAGATTCAGAAAGTCATCAAAGCATCCGTCAAAAGTTTTCCGCGGGAGTCGAAAAAGAGCGAGCATCCGCTCATCCCACCACATCGAATCGGCAGGCAAGTCCCAGTCCCAGGTCCCCATTCCCGCGGAACTCAGAGCGAGATGTAAGCGATCTTGCTCGCTGCTAACCTGTGCATTGCTCATGAGAAAGAACGGAGGAAGTAATTCTCAAGATCCCATTTGCAACGATTCCCATCAGGTGCCTGCGGCTTGGAGCGGGTAGGGGAACTTCTCATCCTGGCAAAATTCACATCAGTCCTCGATCTCAGCGGGCTCGCGGACTGGTCAAAGAGACGGTTAGCCGTCGAGCGTGAAGCCCACCTTGATCGTGACCTGCCAGTGCCCGATCTTTCCATCTTCGATGTGGCCGCGAGTTTCGACAATCTCGAACCAGCGAAGATTACGCAGGCTCCCGGATGCCTTGGCTAAGGCGTTTTTGACCGCATCCTCGATGCCTTCGGCGGAGGAGCCCACAAGTTCGATCTTCTTGTAGATATGATTGCTCATACATCCAAGAGTAACGCCGCCGCTGTGCTGACACCAATCTAATCTTCGCGCGTCTTCCTGGAGTAGCATCCCCTTTTTCGCCGGGAGGTGCGACCTTTCTGCAGGACATTATTAGAAATTCTGTTTGTTTTCTAAAGTCACAAGAGCCTTTGCACTAGATGGATGTGACATGTAACTGCACTACGTCACCGTTGCTAGCAGAAAATTACCTTGCGCAGAGTAATGCATGATGTATTCTAATTTTAGGTTTAAGGGGAACTTTTCCAGCAGTGGGTCGATAGGGGTATCGACAGGGGGGAAATAGATGTCGCCGCGGTGTCCGAGAGGTGCCGCGGCGACAACGTTTTCAGGTTTCGGTCAGCGCTTAGGGTCCACCAGAGAGGGAGAGGTCGGAAATGTCCTGCTGGAGATATGCAGCGACTATCTCGACAACCAGAGAGTGGTCTTCTCGCTGGGGCAACCCTGAAACGGTGATGGTTCCAACGCATCCGGTGCCCCTCAAGAAAATCGGGAACGATCCGCCATGGTGCGCGTAATCGCGGGCGTCCAGGACATCGAGGCTGAGTTTTTCCGACTTCACCATCAGTCCGATCGCATAAGAACTCCGGAAGAACCGTCGCACGATATTGCGTTTGCGCCGCACCCATTCGGGGTTGTCCGGCGTTGTCCCTTGGCGCGCAAAATAGAAGAGGGGAAGTCCATGCAGCTGAATGTCGATCACAATGGCAAGCTGCCGTTCTTCGGCGACCGCGCGAAGTTGACTCCCTAGATCCCAGGCGGTTTGTGCGTCGAAGTGATCAAATTGCAGACGCTCTTCCTGCAAGGCGATTCGTTGGAGATCGTCCTCAATGTTGTTCATTGATGGCCCGAGTGAACACGGTCGGTCCTGCGCATGCGATGAAAATTGCCAACCTTCGAGATCCACACGATTAGATGAAGATGCAAACCGGTCAGAGGTACGCCCCAGCGGGCGAGAAGGAGCGACCGGGTCCGGTGCTCGCGGTGTTGCTGGCGGTGAGTTTCGCGCATTTGCTCAACGACACCATTCAAGCGATCATCCCGGCGATCTACCCGCTGTTGAAGGAGAGCTTCCAGCTGACCTTTGCGCAAGTGGGCCTGATTACTCTGACATTCCAACTGACTGCCTCGATCCTGCAACCGATCGTCGGACTTTACGCAGACCACCGGCCGGTGCCGTTCTCGCTCGCTGCCGGCATGGGAGTGACGCTTCTCGGTCTGATCCTGCTGTCAGTTGCGGGTAGCTATGCCCTGCTCTTGATTGCCGCCGCACTCGTTGGCATGGGATCATCAATTTTCCATCCCGAGGCTTCACGGGTGGCACGTCTTGCCTCCGGCGGCAAACACGGTTTGGCGCAATCACTCTTTCAAGTGGGCGGCAACGCGGGAAGCTCGTTTGGCCCGTTGCTTGCGGCGATCATCATCGTTCCGTATGGCCAACTAAATACTGGGTGGTTCACGCTGGCTGCCTTTGTTGGCATCGTCGTGCTCGTCTGGATCGGAAGGTGGTATCAACAAAGACTCGCCGGAAATCAGATGGCGACGGGCGAGCTTCACTCTGGAATGGTAGGTCTGACTCTTCCACGGCGACAAATCGCCGGTGGCGTGCTCGTGCTCATCGCACTGATTTTCTCGAAATACTTTTATCTCGCGAGCATGTCGAGTTACTTCACGTTCTACTTGATCCACAAGTTCAACACCTCGATCCAGTTGGCGCAGGTATTCCTCTTCATATTTCTTTTCTCTGTAGCGGTCGGAACGATCATAGGAGGTCCGGTTGGTGACCGATTCGGACGCAAGGTAGTGATCTGGATTTCGATTCTCGGAGTGGCCCCCTTTTCGCTCCTCCTGCCACACGTCGGCCTATTCTGGGTGGGCGTGCTTTCCGTTCCCATTGGACTAATCCTGGCATCGGCGTTTTCGGCCATTCTCGTTTACGCCCAGGAATTGATTCCAGGGAAAGTCGGTTTGGTAGCCGGGCTCTTTTTTGGCCTCGCGTTTGGGATGGGAGGGATCGCTTCGGCCTTGCTTGGCGAGATCGCCGATCGGACGAGCATCGAGTTCGTGTTCCTGATCTGTTCATTTCTCCCGTTGATTGGTCTCTTGACTTATTTCCTGCCGAAAGTGCCAGGCGAACGATGACGCCGATCTCCGCTTGTTAGGCTCTCGCGGCCGGAAGCAAGCTGAGGATCTCGTCGGTAGTTCCCAATTCTCCGAGCATGGGGAAGATCCAATCCAGGCTCCGAGCATGCGCATCGGCGTTTAGATCTGTCACGGCATCAACGGCGATGGTGACATTGTATCCATGTTCAAATGCCTGGCGTGCGGTGGATTCGACTCCCATGCTCGTGGCGATGCCCGCCAGCACGATACCAGTCGCTCGGCGGCGGCGCAGTTGCAGGTCTAGTCCGGTTCCAAAAAACGCGCCCCACTGCCGTTTCGTGATCAAGATATCGCTTGGCTGCTGGTCGAGGGCCTTTTCAAGTTCCGAGTAATCCGGCGAGAGTGGTCCGATTGCGCGCGCGCTAGCTACTCGCAGGCGGAGGCGATCTGCTTCATCTGCCGAGTAGGCCACGCGAACGAGCATGACCGGAAGGCCGTAGGCGCGGAAGGCGGCGGCCAGGCGGCTGGCATTCGCCACGACCAATTCGGTGGGATGAATAGTCGGCAGTCGGGTGATTCCTTTCTGCAGATCGATCAGCACGAGAGCGGTTTGAGGATCGAGGGCCGTCGGCTTCATGAGGGGGGATCGTGGGCAAGCTTGTGCCGCATAAGCGTCCCAAAAAGAATCGTCAGAGCGGAAGCAAGAATGAGGATGCCGCCCACAAGGGTCTCGGTGTTCGGCACTTGCCCGTAGAGCAGCCAATCGAAGATGGCCGCTGCGACGAGCGAAAGATAAAGGAATGGCCCCAAGTTTGCGGGGTTTCGCACGTTATGATAGGCCACGGATTTTGCGTATTGATTGAGAACGCCGAAGATGCCGAGCTCGATCACTACCGCCAGAATTTGCCATCGGCGGAGCTGTTCAAGGGCAGTGATGGTCGGCTCCCAGACGAACGGCAGCGGGACGACTGAACTAAGCGTAAGCAATACGTAGAAGGGGAAAAGGCTCCTCAAAGGACTCTCCTCGTGGTGGCTCATTTGATGAAAGGCAAGTTGCGAGCAGGCATTGAAAAACCCTGAGGCAAGCGCCACAAGCACTATGCTATCGAGAGTCTCGGCAAAGGGATTTAGCACCAAGACTACACCGGCAAACCCCAGTAGCAGACTCACGACTGTCCGAATCCCGAAGGTAATCCCAAGGAGCAAACGTGCCAGAATCGGGCTGAAGAGTGGGCCGGTATTGTAGAGCAGCATTCCGATCAACAGCGATCCATGCGCGAGATAGTAGAATAGACAAAACTGGGAAATAAGCACCGATGCCACCCGCAACCAGTCGAGACGACCGATCGCTTTGAGCGTCTGCAGAGCGTCACTCCGCAAGACAATGAGAATCACCACAGCTGAGGCCAGATAGCGCAGGAAGAGTGCCGGCAAGACAGAAAGTTCGCGCGCGACGAGCTGTCCGAGCAGACCGACAAGGGCCAGAAACAACGCCGAAACCGACGCCATGGCAAAGGCGTAGGGACGGTTCAGAGTAGGAGGACGAGCGCCCGCCGCTACCTCCTCCGTCGTCCGCCTAATATCCGATGGCGACTCCATCCAAGCGAGGGTCCGATGCTCCGCACAACGTGCCGAGCTTGGGATCGATGGCCACGGCCTGAGCACTGCCCTTGAAACTGCGCGCGAATTCATGGGGTTGAATCCAGTCCGCGGGCACCTCCTCGCCGGGGATGATCTGGTGCCCCATCGAAGCGAGTCGGTCGATCAGCTCGGCGGCAAAAGTCTGCTCCGCGGAAATGCGCAATCCGCCGAGCGCGCGGACTCTCGGCGCATCGATCGCCTCCTGCAAATTCATCCCGCGGTCGATCAGGTTGAGCAGGATCTGCACCTGACCCTGAGGCTGCATGTTCGCTCCGACGCAGCCGAGAGTGAGACGTAAATCATCGCCCTGAAAAACCATGGCCGGCAGAATGCTGTGCCGTGGCCGCTTCCTCGAAGACACCTCATTGGGATGTCCCGGTTCGAGAGAGAATTCTGCCGCCCGGTTGTGCAGCAGAATTCCGGTATCTCCGGCGACCATGCCGGAACCAAACATGTCGGAGAGACTGGTGATGAACGAGACCGCGTTGCGATTCTTGTCGACGATCGTGAAATAGGTGGTGTCTCCGCGGAGACTGCCGGCGGTGGGCGCGGCCAACGCTTTGTCCAACTGGATAAGTTCGCGGCGCGAGGCAATGAACGGCTCGGAAAGCAATCTCTCAACCTCCACCTCGTGAAAGTGGGGGTCCCCGACGTAGCGCAAGGCATCAGCGAAACTCAGCTTGAGCGATTCAAGGATGAGGTGCTCAACGATCGCAGGGTCACTTTGCGAAAGCGCGGCAATATCGAACCCGGCGAGAATTCGCAGGGCGAGAAGAACGATCAGTCCTTGACCGTTTGGAGGCATTTCCATCACCCGATGACCGCGATAATCGACTGAAATTGGTTCGATCCATTCGCAGTGCTGTGCAGCGAGATCGGAGGTCGTCAGATAGCCGCCACCCGCATCGGAGGCGGTGACGATCTTTTGGGCAAACTCGCCTTCGTAAAACAACTGGCGCCCGTGCTTTCCCAATTCCCGCCACGTCCGGGCCAGTTTCGGCTGTCGAAAGATCTCACCGGGTTTCGGTGGCTGCCCGCCAACGAGGTATTGTTCCATCGACTCTTTCGAGAGTCGTAATTTCGATGCGCCCCATCTCCAGAATTGAGCGGCCTTCTGGCTGACAGCGACGCCCTCGTCGGCGTAGCAGGCCGCGGGTTCCACCAGGTCCGCGAATCTTTTCGATCCGAAGCGTTCGTGTAACGCAAAATAGCCGTCGGCGGCACCGGGCACTGAGACGCTTCCCCAGCCAGCCTGAGGCATATGCTTCCAGCCCGCCTTTCGCAATGCCTCTGCGGTCATTGCTTGACCGGCACGTCCGCTGGCATTCAAGCCGTGCAGTTTTCCCTGCCAAAAAACCATCACGAAAGTGTCGCCGCCCAATCCGTTCATCATCGGCTCGGTGATATTGAGCATCGCCGCCATGGCGATGGCGGCATCAACCGCGTTGCCACCCACCTTGAGGGTTTGCAGGCCTATCTGGGTCGCCAGCGGCTGGCTTGAGGCAACCATGCCATGGGTGGCATAGGTCGGAGCGCGACGTGAATGAAACGTTTCCATATGAAAAGCCCTCTGCTTTTCGCAGATACCATCGTGCCTAAGCGCCGCGGAAATGACAAGTTGCGCGCAACTCCCGACGGCAAGCTTGCATTTTTCCTAAACCGATTAAAGGAAGCGATGCATTACGAATGCGTCCACCTCCCCGAGCTTAGCGTGCCGGAAGACCTTTGGAAGTGTTCCCACAATGCGAAAGCCATGCTTCTTCCATAAGGCGATCGCCGCCTCATTTGTGCTCACCACCATGTTGAATTGCATTGCCGCGAAGCCAAGCCGTCGCGCCTGATCAAGCGAGTGCGCACACATCAACGAGCCAATGCCGCGACCGCGTCCGCTCGAGGCCACCATGTAACTGGCGTTCGCCACATGCGACCCGAGGCCGGGTTGATTCTGCTTTAAGATGTACGTTCCGCAAACTTGGCTGCCGTTAAGCGCAACAAAGGTGTGCGCCTCCGGAGAAAGCCAGTAACTTAGCGCTTGGTCACGAGTTGTCTTAGGATCGAACACGTAGGTGTCGCCAGCGGCGACGACTTCCTGAAAAATCTGCCAAATTTGCTCACTGTGAGCATCCGTGGCGGGAATGATCTTAAGTGCGTTCAGTTTGTAAGCATTCATTTCTAACCACCGGTGCAACCGTTGAACCTCATGTGTAGCGGCGGCGTCCCGACCGCCGGGAGAACCTTTTCGGCAGTGGGGACACGGCCGCTACCACCAGCCTGGTTCCACTTTATCACTCTTGCATAGATGGCAGCCGGTCGGCCTGAATGTCCATCTCCGTTGTCTCGATTGGCTCGACCGTTAAGCCCCTTGAGGCTCGGATGGTGTAACGCCAGAGGTTCACAATGGGAAAAGGAAAACAATTAGCAGTCTCGCGGGGTGGCAGCGATTGATCGACACGGCTGATCGGCTCCAGTAATTTCGCGCGATATGTTGGCGCGTGTCTTTTCGGCAGCTCTTCAAGGCGTCGAGGCGATCCAGGTTGAAATCGAGGTCAATGCCGGCTCCGGTGACCCGGCGATTGTTCTGGTGGGGTTACCGGATGCCGCGGTGCGCGAGAGCAAGGATCGAGTGACCACCGCCATCGCCAACAGCGGCTTTCGTTGGCCAAGATCCCGCACTACGGTCAACCTCGCTCCCGCGGATTTGAAGAAGGAGGGACCGAGCTTTGACCTCCCGATTGCCGTCGGCATGATCGCCGTGACCGAAGGCGCCGACATGCCGCGGTTGGCGCGTTGCCTGATGGCGGGAGAGCTTGCGCTCAATGGAGAAGTTCGTCCGATCAAGGGAGTCTTGCCGATCGCGATTGAGGCGCGGCGTCAGCGAAAGAAAGCGGTGATTGTGCCGAAGGCCAATGTGCGCGAAGCCGCCGTCGTCGAGGGGATCGAGGTCTATGGCGTTAGCAACCTGCGGGAGACCTTCGAATTCCTTGCACAGCAGCGCGAACTTCAGTTCTCCACCGAGGCGTTCGATTTTACCAAGAACGGAAACGAGGAGTTGGATTTCGCGGAAGTGAAAGGACAACACCTCGTCAAGCGCGCCATCGAGGTTGCTGTGGCCGGAAACCACGCCCTGCTGCTGATCGGGCCGCCGGGGAGCGGGAAGTCAATGTTGTCCAAACGGATCGCGACCATCATGCCGCCCATGACCATCGAGGAGGCAATTGAGACGACCAAGATCCATAGCATTTGCGGGCTGCTCGATGATGGCAATTCCTTCTGCACGCACCGGCCGTTCCGCGCGCCGCACCATACGATTTCCGACGTGGGCCTTATCGGCGGTTCGACCAACCCGACGCCAGGCGAGATCAGTCTGGCACACAATGGGGTGCTCTTTCTCGACGAGTTACCCGAATTCAAACGCTCCACGCTCGAGGTCCTCCGGCAACCGCTCGAAGATCGAAAGGTGACCGTCAGTCGCGCCGCAGGCACGATGACATTCCCGGCCAATGTCATGCTCGTGGCGGCGATGAATCCATGTGCTTGCGGATATTTCGGTGACCCAAAGCGGGAATGCCGCTGTTCGCCCAAGCAGGTGGAAAATTACCGCAACCGCATCTCCGGACCGCTCCTCGATCGCGTCGATATTCATGTCGAAGCTCCCGCTGTCGAATACAAGGAGCTGAGCAGCGACGAGCCGGCGGAATCGTCACAAGCGATTCGGGAGCGCGTGCTCGCCGCGCGCAAACTCCAGCAGGAGCGCTTCGCAGGTAAGCCAAAATGCCGCGCCAACGCCGAGATGACTCATGGCCTTTTGAAGACCCATTGCAAGCTGGAGGCAGAGGGCCGCGAACTTCTCCACCGCGCGATGGAAGAGCTCCACCTGAGTGCGAGAGCTTATGATCGCATCCTAATGTCATGCTCGTGGCGGCGATGAATCCATGTGCTTGTGGATATTTCGGTGATCCAAAGCGGGAATGCCGCTGTTCGCCCAAGCAGGTGGAAAATTACCGCAACCGCATCTCCGGACCGCTCCTCGATCGCGTCGATATTCATGTCGAAGCTCCCGCTGTCGAATACAAGGAGCTGAGCAGCGACGAGCCGGCGGAATCGTCAAATGCGATTCGGGAGCGCGTGCTCGCCGCGCGCAAACTCCAGCAGGAGCGCTTCGCAGGTAAGCCAAAATGCCGCGCCAACGCCGAGATGACTCACGGCCTTTTGAAGACCCATTGCAAGCTGGAGGCAGAGGGCCGCGAGTTTCTCCACCGCGCGATGGAAGAACTCCATCTGAGCGCCAGAGCTTATGATCGCATCCTCAAGGTCGCGCGCACGATTGCCGACCTCGCCGGAAGCAGGGCTATCCGCCCTCCGCACGTCCTGGAGGCGATTCAATATCGCACGCTTGACAGAAATCTTTGGCATTGAGTTGCACGCTTCAATATTCAAGTCCTGACCCCTTTTCCTTTGCGATCCGCGATTGAGGCGCGGCGTCACCGAAAGAAAGCGGTGATTGTGCCGAAGGAATTGCTCAGTTTGTGGCCATCACATCAAACCTCAGAGCCTTATCTCGATACTCAGAAGCTGCCGCGATCAATCCTGGGTCAACCTCGATGAAAGCGGCCACGCGTCTGGAGCTGGTTTGACGCTCAGGTCTTGGCCCCCTGCTCACGTCGAGGCGGCCCGGGGACGGCGTGGAACGACGCGTACCCGTCCAGGGTACTCGTTAACTTGCCCAGTCGACTGAGACCGCAGACGCCGAGCCAGAGCTTTTGCTCGAAGAGCTCGGCCGGGGCGACGTGCAGTTGGACTGGAAATACGCAGTAAGTACGCCCATTGGCGAAATTCGCCCTTGAAGCCGTGCTCCGTTTGCCGATTGCTAGCGGGAATCCAGCCTGCTAAAGTAAATATAGGTCGTTGCCACCATGGAAACAGTGCTATCGATTTTAGTATCGATTCTCGCAATTCCGATAGCACTGACGATTTATGCCATACCTGTTGGGGTTTTGCCGCGCTTATCGCCAGTGGGTCCGATAAGTGGGAGTCTGAGGAGCAGGCGCAGTACGAGCGTTTTAATCCGCATGTTAAGCCCGTCCGCGAGGTCCATCACAAGGAGTTGGCACCGCCGCAAGAAATAAAGACAACGCTGACGATAATCAAAAGCCCTGAAAAGGCTGCGGTGTCTGGCCGTCATCCCGGCAAAATAACCCTTGTCAGTAGTGTCATGGTAAAAACGCCATACTGGTGCCAGGAAAATCAGTCGGGCGAGGAGGCTCTGAAAATCATGCTCGACCACGGGCTTCCATATCTGCCCGTTTTGGACAGCAATCTACGGGTCGTAGGTGTGGTGAGGCTGATAGATCTCATGCGAAGCAGGGAACAAAAAGACCCTCCACAATCAGGGGGAATAAAGGTTTTCAATCGCCAATCCGCAAGAGGGGCTCCCATTGGCGAAAGTCGCTTAAACCCCAGGCTCTCGGGCAATCTGAAAGGTTCAGATGTGTTAAGATGAGAGGCAGGACGCACTCCAAAAAGACGAGTGGAATGCCGGTTCCCCGTGCCTTGAACCGCGCGTCGCGCCTCTCATTTTTGCCTAGAGATTCGGTTACTTGAGCTTTTGCTCGAACTGGGCGAGGGCCTGTTCGGCAACATCGAGCTTCTTCGCGATATATGCTTTTACACGGGGAAGTCCTCGATGGCGGCCTGAAGGCGGGCGACCTCATGGTAGTTTGGTCCGTGCGGGATCGCTGGGTTGCCCCAATCTTCAATAAGACAACGAGAACAAAAAACAAAAGGGGTCAGGACTTGACTATTGAACGTTTGGTCCATTATGTGAGGCAAAGGGACGCCGCGGCAAGGAAGCTACAGCGTCTCTGGGGCCTGGCCACGGTGTGATGTTGGACTCCGATTAGGCTGACGGGCTCGTGTTTGATGCGAAACTAATCCGCTGGGTCGGCGCGTTTCCCGAGATCACACGCTGAGCCTGCCACGACGAGGATGTGCCGCTTGCCATCATCAAGAGGCGAGAGCTACAATGATGGTATGCGAATATTTCTTGCCGGCGCCTCCGGCGTGCTTGGGCAGCGGCTGATTCCCCGGTTGGTCCAGGACGGGCACGTCGTCGGCGGCCTGACGCGGTCGTCGAGTAAAACGGAGTTACTAAGTCACCTCGGTGCCGAACCGATTCTCTGTGACGTCTTCGACCGGGATGCACTCATCCAGGCGGTTCAAGACTTCAAACCGGACGTCGTGCTGAACGAGCTGACTGATCTGCCGGATGATGCGGCGCAGATCAGTAAACTCGCAGATCTGAACGCTCGCATCCGAACCGAGGGAAATCGAAACTTGATCGAGGCCGCGCGGCGGAGCGGGTCGCCGAAAATCCTGGCTCAAAGCCTCGCCTGGCAATTGCCTGATGGGCCCGATGCCCAGGCTGTCGCAGAACTGGAGCGTTCCGTTCTCGCCGAGGGCGGCGTTGTGCTGCGCTATGGACAGTTCTACGGGCCCGGCACTTATCACGAGCAGCAACCACCCGAGGAACCTCGGGTTCATATCGACCGAGCTGCCGAACGAACGGTGGAGGCGCTGGCCGAGCCAACGGGCGTCGTCGTCATTATCGACTGAGCGCGCGATCGCGATCCGGCTCGCCGTCCAGAGGAGCTGAATTCGCGGATGGATGAGATCCTGGTCGACTACAACGAAGTTGTGGTCAATTAGCGATCAACAAGTCAGTGACCGCGCCGAAGTGACTGCAAAGTTAGTATCATCGCTCAGAATATTTTCTTGAGCTCATACTGTCGGCTATGTGCAACAATAATAGATGTAGGCCTGAATCCGCTGTTAGTCGCGCTCTCCGCGACGACCGTTGCTTACATCATGCCCAGCATTCGTGGGAGCCACAGCGATAAAGCCGGCCAATACGTTACGACCATGAGGAACGCGAGCAGCGCCACCAGCCAAGGCATTACCGCGACCGTCAATTCCGTGATTCCCATCTTGGCAATCCCGGAGGCAACATAAAGGTTGAGACCGACCGGCGGATGACACATGCCAATCTCCATGTTAAGCGTTATTAATACCCCAAAGTGGACGGGATCGACACCAAGCTTAACGGCAACCGGAAACAAGATGGGGGCCAAAATCAATACAATGGAAGAAGGTTCCATCACATTACCCGCGACCAAAAGCAACAGATTTACCAGGAGCAGGAATTGGAACGAGCTTAGTCCGGTGGAGGTGATCCAATGTCCCATACGCTGCGGAATATTCTCGTGCGACATTAGGAACGAGAACAGCACTGCATTAGTAATGATGTAGAGAAGCATCGCCGACATATTAGCTGAAACAAGCAATACTCTCGGAACATCTCTAAGCGGCAGGTCCTTGTAAACGAAGACTGCAACAACAAACGCATAGACTGCGCTCATGGCTGCCGCTTCGGTCGGCGTAAAGATGCCGGAATAAATACCGCCAAGCACGATGACAATTAGCATGACGCCCCAAAAGCTTTCGCGTAAGGCCTGCCAGCGTTCCCGCCACCCGGCTCGCGGCATCCGCGGATAGTGGTTCCGCCACGCGCGATACCAGGCCACGCCGCCGAGAATGAACGCCAGGACGATGCCGGGAACTATTCCGGCCATGAATAATTGTCCGACCGACGCAGACCCCACCGCCTTTCCCTCGGCGTTGGTGATCATCATCCCGCTGGTGGCAACACTATAGATGACCATGACAATGGATGGCGGGATCATGTTGCCGAGTGAACCGCCGATCGTGATCACGCCCGCAGCAAAGCGCTTGGGATAACCGTGCCTAAGCATCGCGGGAAGCATGATTGAACCGATAGCCGCAACGGTCGCCGGACTGGAACCCGAGACCGCCGAAAAAAGCGCCGCTGCCACGATCGCCGCCAGCGCCATTCCCCCACACCAATGCCCGACTATCGATGTGGCAAAATTAATCATGCGTCTGGCGACTCCGCCATAAGTCAGGAAATTCCCTGCCAAAATAAAGAATGGGATCGCCATGATTTCGAATCTCTCAATCCCGGTGAAGAGTTTCAGCGCCACCGATTCGACTGGGACCTTCGTCATGGTGACGAGAAAAGTTAGGACGGTCAGGCCCAGCGCGATGGAGATCGGCATTCCGGTCAGCATCAGCCCGATGAGCAATGCGAAGATCAGACCGACACTGCCGAGCAGCGCGCTGGCGACCAGCAGCGCACCGATAGCCGCAAGCCACTGTGCCGCCCGCACTTTTGTCATGGGCTCCCAACCCATCGTCTGTGCGCTCATGGCACGCGTCCTGGCGGGGGCATTCGTTCTTCAACTCCCTCGATCTGGGACTCGCCATGATGGGGCAATTCCCCGGTGCGGACGAATCTCACCGCCACTTGAATAAAGCGGAAGCACATCAAATACGAGCCGAGTGGGACCGCAAGATAAACCACCCACATCGGTATCTCGAGATCCGCGGAGACCTGGTCGGTATGCGCCATTTGCCAAACAAAGCGCGCACCGAATGTGCCGACAACGCCAGTAAAAAGCGCGCCGCCGGCAAGTCCTAGGAGCACAGCTTTGCGATGCCACGCTGCAGGCAGGCGATTAATCAACACGTCCACGCCCACGTGAATCCCGGTGCGCACGCCGTAGGCCGCACCAAATTTAGCCATCCAGACGAACATGTAGATACAGAGCTCCTGCGCCCAGCTCATGTTGATTTTCAAGAGCGCATCCTGCAACCCGGGGATCGGCCAGCCGGAAGCGTATCTCTGCACGACGGCGACGAAGATCACTACTGTCGCCGCTCCCATCAGCGAAGCGATTAGCCATTCCTCCAAGCGATCAAGAAATTTCATCTCGCCTCGCTTTTGAGATAGCCCTTGCGGCACAAGAACGGCCACCGGAGCCCAAGCACGGTCGCCGCTCGAAGAGACATACTAATTCGGTGTATAACCAGTTTCTTTGTAGATGGACTGGATCAAATCCTTAGGAATTCGTTCTTCGGCCTGCTGATGCACTTTCACCAGCACCCGCTTCAAATCCGCTTTCTCCTCCGGCGTGAGCGTGATGATCTGCGTCTTGCCCGACTCTTTCACCGCCTCGAATGCATCGTCGTTCTCCTTCTGAGCGATATCGTTGGCGTACTTAGTCGCTTCCTTCATCGCCTCTTCGAGCGACGTGCGAATATCCGCAGGAAGTCCCTCCCAAAACTTTCCGTTAACGATCACCGCGTACCCCAGATAACCGTGATCAGACAGCGTCAGATACTTCTGTACCTCATGCATTTTCTGAGTGTAGAAATTGGACACTGGATTTTCCGTGCCGTCGACCACGCCAGTCTGCAACGCCTGGTATACCTCGGAAAAAGCCATCACCTGCGGGTTAGCTCCCAAGGCACGCATCTGCATGTCAAGGACCTTGGAAGACTGGATACGCATCTTCAGTCCCTTGAAATCTGCCGGCTTCCTCAGGGGCTTGTTCGCGCTCATTTGCTTGAAGCCGTTGTCCCAAAAGGCGAGCCCCAGAATACCTTTGCTTTCCAGTTTCTTCAGCAAACCCTGTCCGATTGGACCTTCCGTAATCTTATGCAGTTCTTCCTCGCTCTCGAAAAGATAAGGAAGGTCAAACACCTCAAATTCGCGGGTGCCCAGGGGACCGAACTTGGCGAGCGAGGGCGCCAGCATTTGCACGGCGCCGATCTGCAGCGCTTCCAGTTCTTCCTTGTCCTTGTAAAGCTGGCTGTTCGGATAAACCTCTACCTTCACGCGGCCATTGGTTCGTTCTTCGGCCAGCTTTTTGAAGTATTCTGCCCCCTTCCCCTTCGGCGTATCCTGCGCCACAACATGGCTGAACTTGATCCCGATAGGTTGCTCCGCATACGCCAGTCCCGATAGGGTAAGCGCAGCCAGCCCGATAGCTAGATTGGATAGCTTCATGACCCCTCCAGTGAGGCCGTAAGGGACACTGGTAGGGCCCGCTCTGTGTCCACACGAAACAACATTAACTGTGGGTTAGGGGGCGCCGTTGATCTCGATAATGTTGCGGTCTGGATCGAGGAGGAAGAGCTGAGGGAAACCGGTGGGGCCGTCGCGACGGATCATAACGCGCATCGGGTCGTCCTCGGTCGCATCTTCGCGAAAACCGTTGGCGGTCAGCACGTCGAGGGCGCCCTCGAAATCATCCGTGCGGAAGGCAAAATGGCAATCGGCACCATCGACGTTGCCGGTCCGGAAAGAACCGGGCGGATAAAGGGACAAATGCACCTGCAGGGCGCCGCAGGCAAGCCAGGCGCCGTCGTTCTTGAAAGGCGGCCGCGGCAGCATCGTGAGGCCGAATAGCTTCTGATAGAAGGCGAGCGATCGCGGGAGGTCGCTGACGATGACATTAACGTGGTGAAGCGCAAGCTGAGCCATGGTCCAGGGTTACGGGATTGGCTCCCCGTTTGCGATCGTTTTCAGGTCACCCAATGAGCGGATCAGCACGCACGTATTCGCGGGCGCCTCGGAAAGAATTTGAACAAGGCGGGACAGAGCCAGCCCTTTTTGTCGGAGTTCGACGTGATAGCAATAGCCTCCGGCTCGGTTCGACGGGCGTCAGCCGCCGGCCATCTTGTTGGCGGTATCGCTTTGGTATCGCGAACTTTGCAACGCCGGGGTGGCCAGACGGGCCACTGACCTTCGGCGGTCTGGTTTGGCGGGCGGCTGGCTGTCTGGGAGCGCGACCGCGCCAAGGCAGTTGGCGGTTGTCGACGGGAAGGCCGGGCCGCTCGACAAGCGTCACACTTTCATCGGCGATTTTTTGCGCCGGAGCTTGAGATCAAGGAACAGCCGCGGGATTGGTCCCACGCGATTCCTTTTTAGCGATGAACGATGCGGCGAAAATGGAAACAGTCATTGTGGGGATCTTCGATGACTCCCAAGATTTGGAGCGCGCGGACAAACGACTGGCGGAGGCAGGGTTCGAAGGCGCCGTTTACGATAGAGCTGTCGGGGCGGAGGAATCGTGTGATGTGAACCCCGTTGCAGTTGGCCCGGTGCTTGCGCCCGGCGTTATGGCGACGGATGAATCGGGAGATCGTGAATTCGAGGTGCCCGGTATTGATGTATTTAGGTCGCACCTTGCCGATTGCCATCTCCCGAACGAGGTCATTGATGCATACGCGACGACGTTTGCCCACCAGGGCAGGTTTCTCGTGGTGAGAACCGAGCCCGAGTGCGTCAAATACATTATGGCAATCTTGCAGGATTGCCGTGCCTCGCGTGTGGATCAGCATGATTCCGACGCCCTCGTCTAAGCAGAATCCCACGACAAGCCATTTCTTCCCGGCGGTGTTTCTTTACAGAATAGGCCGGTGATTTGTTGGGTGGACTGCCTAGAGTTGATGCCTGGCATGTCGAGGGCACGCAAACACAGATCAGTATCGGAGGAAGAGCAACCGCTCCTCGGGGCGCACGTCTCGACCGGTGGCGGCATTGCGCGTGCCGTTGAACGCGCCTCCACAATCGGCTGCACAGCGATGCAGATCTTTGTAAAGAACAACATGCGGTGGTTTGCACAGCCGCTCGATGAGAGCGAGGTAAGCGCATTCTGCGAGCATCCATTGCGCAATACTTTGCGTTGCGTTTTTGGTCACAGCGGCTACCTCATCAATCTTGCAGCTCGCGATCCGACGTTCCTCGAGCTATCCCTCCGCTCGCTTGGCGAAGAACTTGTCCGCGCGGATCGCTTAGGACTTCCTTTTCTTGTCCTCCATCCCGGCGCACACATGGGCGAAGGAGTTGACGCGGGTCTGCAGAAGGTCGTGGCGAGCTTGGATATCATTTTCAAGGCGATGCCCAAGATCAAGACTCGGATCGCACTCGAGACTACTGCGGGACAGGGATCATCACTGGGCCGAACGTTTGAAGAACTGGCCTTCATCTTGCGTGGCTGCCGTGAACCCGAACGGTTGTGCGTTTGCATCGACACTGCGCATCTTTTTGCAGCGGGCTACGATCTCGACACCGAGGAGGGAGTCAGGCGCACGTTTGCCCGATTCGGACGTGTCATCGGCTTCGAGCGGCTAGCCGCAATTCACGTCAACGACTCAAAGACACCGGCCGGTTCGCGGGTGGATCGCCATGAACATATCGGCAAGGGGAAGATTGGTCTGCACGTTTTCCGATACATCATGCGCGAATCGCGTTTCCGTAACATCCCCAAAGTGATCGAAACTCCCAAGGGCCGAGACATGGCCGAGGATGTCGTCAATCTCGGTGTGTTGCGGTCGCTTATACGAAAACCGGTGAGCACGTAGAGTGCGTGAGCGCAGGTTGAGTTTGTAGCGGCCGTGTCCCCAGGGTCGAGGTGCCCCCGCTGGGGACCGCCGCTACATCACGGACGACAGGTAGCACTGAGTTTGTCTAATAGGGTGTGCACAACTCTTTGCTAATTGTTAATCAAGTTTATGATATCGGGTGATACCCGAAGCCTCCATATCGTCGAATAGATGTTGCGGGGACCGAGACGTAATAGGAGTGAACGGTACACCAACTACCTAGGGCCCGCTTAGGCTGCCGGGTCCCATTTTCCTTCAGACTTGGAAAGCGCGGTTCGATCAGTGGACACCCTTTAGAAAACTGTGGATTGGCAGCCTGGCGCCGCCGAATTCGAAAAAGGTCTCAGCTCCCCAAGCAATCGAGGTGAGGCGACAGCTCACTTTCACGATGGAGGCAAGACACAAGGCCGCTAGCGTTGAACATTCAAGATATTGCCGAGAAAGTCTCAGGTGTCATTGAGCCGTGCTGAGCTCTATAATCTTGGCATCGAGTGTGGTTTCTTATCTTTAGATAGTAGCTTTGCTCCAAAGCGATTCTTAGGTTTTGGAGGAGGGTCCACCCTCTCCTCCCGATCGGTGAGGATGGCGGCAGCCAAAGGTTAGCATCAGACGAGTGGAACTTAGGAAGCGCAGTTTTGTTGACAAACCTCTTCTTTTTGACGTAATAGATTTAAAAGGAGTCCTGTTGAACGGGAAAGAGTCATCGTCTCCACCTCGTTGGCGGTGCTCTTTGCGGCATGGAGACTTCCGCGATGAACTTTGGGCCGGCGACTTCTCCTCTGCCGAGGTCGAATACTGCCTGCCACCAGGTCTGCAACGCGCCCCGATTTTCGCATATTTGGGCGCAACGATTGTTCATGGAGTGATCTGATGCCAGAGAGCTTACCAGATAAGACGTGGGAGATGCTGCTCGACAGAATCAAAAAGGACCGCTGCACACCATTTCTCGGCGCCGGGGCGTGATATGGGAGTCTGCCGTTGGGAGCTGAGATTGCTAAGAAATGGGCGGCTGAGCATGGCTACCCCTTCAGCAATTCTGATAACCTTATCGAGGTCGCACAATTTCTGGCTGTTCGCTACGATCCCGTCCGTCCCAAAGAACTGATTCTTGAGCAGTTTGACGGCGTAACCGCTCCTGACTTTCGCGCTCCCGACGAGCCACATGCAGTTCTGGCCGATCTTCCGCTGTCTATCTACATGACGACCAACTATGACGACTTCATGGTGAGGGCGCTCCAGCGCCGTCACCGGGACGCGCGGCGGGAGCTCTGTCGTTGGAATGAGTCTCTCGAGGTTGAAGAGTCTGTCTTCGATACCGATTTCGTGCCAACTCCCGCCAATCCGGTTGTTTATCACCTCCATGGCCATACCTTACCGGAATCGCTGGTGCTGACGGAGGACGACTATCTCAGCTTCCTGGCGAACATCGCTCGCAATCCAAAGTTGCTGCCGCCTCCGATCCAGAGAGCTTTGGATCGCTCGACTTGTCTTTTCATTGGTTATCGATTGGCTGATTGGAACTTTCGCGTGCTCTTCCAAGGCCTGCGTCCGCGGTTGAAATTTCAGAACATTGCCATACTTAGGCCCTCCGACGACTCCGAGCACGCACGCGAACAGCGCGACTATCTCAATCGCTACTACGCGAGCATGGACTTGCAGGTGTATTGGGGAACAGCAAGGGAGTTCTCAGCCGAGCTGCGGGAGCGTTGGGAAAAATGTCAATGAACGGATCTCAGGCGAGCTCGTTACAAGACGCAGATTGGAAGGTACTCCTTGAACGCATCAGCAAGGGTAAGTGCACCCCTTTCATCGGCGGTGAAGCCAACATGGGATCCATCCCGCCCAGTTCGACCATCGCGCGGGAGTTGGCCGCTGACACCGATTACCCGATGGAAAATAGCGATAATTTGCCGCGCGTTGCCCAGTTCATCGCGACGACGTCCGACCCCTTCCGACCGCGAGAAATGATTGTCGAACGTTACGAGAGCGCGCCTCGACCCGATTTTCGAGCGCCGGATGAACCGCACCGCATGCTAGCGGAGTTGCCGCTGCCGGTCTACGTCACGACCGACTACGACAGTAACATGATCGAGGCTCTCAGGACCCAGCCGATGCGAGAGCCGAAACGAGAACTCTGCCGCTGGTGGGGAGATTCACGCGACCAACCTTCAATTTTCGACTCGAGTTACGAGCCCACCGTGGCGAATCCGGTCGTCTTTTACCTGCACGGCCATATGGACACTCCTGAGTCCATGCTGGTCACTGAAGATGATTACCTTGATTATGTGGCGGTCTCGCGCGAGCCGAAGGTCATTCCATCCCGGATTCAGAGAGCTTTTACCGAATCCTGGCTGCTTTTCCTCGGCTACCGAGTCGAAGACCTCGAGTTTCGCGTTTTGCTCCGCAGTCTGCTGACCGCGCTGACCAACAATCGCTATAAAAAGCATGTCTCGGTCCATCTTCTACAGATGTCCGAGAGCGCTGGTGAAGTGGAGAGGGTGCAAAGGAAGCGAACCTACCTGGCCTCCTACTGCAAGGGAGCGCCTCTAAACACTCTAATATACTGGGGATCCCCGCGAGATTTTGTGGTGGAGCTTCGGCAACGCTGGGAGGCGTTTCGAAATGCCGGAGGAAGGTAATCCCTACGTCGGCCCAAGGCCGTTTGAGCGCAGACACGCGGCGCTCTTTTTCGGACGCGACCGTGAAGTCAATGAGCTGGTTTCGTTGATTATCTCCCATACCGAAGTGCTCCTATATTCTCAGTCAGGTGCAGGGAAAAGCTCGCTGGTCAATGCGCGGCTGATTCCCCTTTTGGAAACGGAAGGGTTCGACGTCCTCCCGCCGGCACGAGTGCAGGGAGTCGTCGAGGGCGTTGACCCTGCCGAGATCGGCAACATTTACGCCTTTCATACCATGATGAGTTGGGCGGGCGGCGTAGCCGATCCAAAGCAATTTCCCAAGACTTCGCTGGCTGATTTCCTGCGGGCGCGCAAATGCCCGGTCGATGAGGCCGGTAATCCGGTGCTCCGCATAGCCATCTTCGATCAATTTGAGGAGCTCTTCACGGCCTATCCCGAGCGGTGGCAGGAACGCCGGGGTTTTTTTATTCAGGTGCGCGAGGCAATTAAGGCCGCCGACTCGGGCCTTAGGACCGTCTTTGTCATGCGCGAAGATTACCTCGCTGAGATTGATCCCTACGTTACAATCCTTCCAGAACGGTTTCGCACCCGTTTTCGCCTAGAGCGAATGCTTGAGCAGAGAGCGCTCGACTGCGTCCAGAAGCCACTGGAGAGCACCCAGCCGCAACGTCGCTTCGCGCCTGGGGTTGCGAAAGCCTTGATAGATCAACTGCTATTGCTCAAGACGACCGGACCCGACGGCAAGCCAATTGAAGCGAAAGATCAGTTCGTTGAACTGGTTCAATTACAGGTCGTCTGCCAAAGCCTTTGGGAACAGCTTAAGCCCGACGACTATGAGATCGGCATGGATGACCTGGCATCAGCCGATCCCAGCAAAGCGCTGCTGAACTTTTATGAGCGCTGTATCGTCCAAACGGCGGAGCGGGCAGGTGTGCCCGAAAATAAGATTCGGCGTTGGTTCGAACGCGACCTCATCACTCCCGCAGGGACACGTGGCACCGTTTTTCGTGGGGAAAAAGAGACGCGTGGTCTGGCAAACGCCGCCGTAGATGTTCTCGAAAATTTGCACATCATTCGAGGGGAAGTCCGGGGTCGGGGTCGATGGTACGAATTGACGCATGATCGATTTATCGAATCGGTGCAGATTTCGCGCCAGCGCTGGAGCGAAAGCAATGCGGCCACAGAAGCGGCCGTGCGCCGGCTTGAAATCTTGGCGGAGCGGTGGACGCATCAGGGGCGCGGTAGAAAGGGCCTGCTCGACGTAGGTCAGCTCCTCGAAGCAGAGAGAGTGTTGCGGCTGCCGGCGGTTGAGCGGCTCGAGGTAAGCGATACAGCGCGTACGCTGGTCGATACGAGCCGAGTGGTCGTCGAGGAGAGCAAGCAACGAAAGGAGGAAGAACTACGCGTGGCCAAGGAACTGGCAGCCGAGCAGCAACGACGCGCTGAGGAGCATCGCGCTGCGGCTTCGCGAGAGCGCCGGAACGTTAAGATTCTGGCTGCCATATTGGTTGTCGCGCTCGCGACTGCAACTTGGGCGATCATCGCTGAGAAAAAGGCGGACGCGGCGAGGGAAAACGCTCTTCGGGCGCAGCAACATGCCGAGAATGCGCGGATGAGGGCCACGGTCCGGCAGTTGGCGGGCCAAGCCTGGCAAAAACAGGATGAACTCGATGTGGCGCTCCTCCTTGCGCTCGAATCGAGGATCACCGCGGAGAATCTCAAAGGAACGCAACACGAAAAAAGCGTCGCCGTGACAGCTGCCACCAGCAGCCTGCTGCGGACTCTCCTCGGCTCTTCGGGCTTACAACGTCTAATGTATGGTCACAACGAACCCGTCCGAAGCGTAGCTCTCAGTAAAGATGGGAAGACCCTAGCGTCCGGTGACATGGATGGGGTGATTCGGCTGTGGACGGCGGACGGACTTTCACCGAGCCGCGAGCTCGATTCTGAATTCATAGTGATCTATAGCGTCGCTCTCAGCCCGGACGGAGAGTTTCTCGCAGCTTGCGGCAAAGTGAAGAACGCGCCGGAGAAAACGGTCTTGCTATGGAAGGTCGGCACCGCCTCACGTGTCGGCAATCCGCTGGCGACACAAGGACGCCAGGTGGCGTTTAGTCCCGATGGCAAGTGGCTCGCCTCACCTTCGGGCGACCGAGTTCTTTTGTGGAGTATTCCAGATCTGAATGCGGATCAACTTGAGACCCAAGACAATGTGGAACGCATTGCCTTCAGGCCGAATGTTGATCGGCTGACTCTAGCGGCTGGCGGCACAACGGGAAACATTCGCCTGTGGGATCTCGCCAGCAAGACGGAACTCTTGTCGCTCCCGGTTGGCAGTGAACCCGCGAACCAACTCTATAGCCTCGTCTTTAGTCCGGAGGGAAGGATGCTCGCTTCCGGTTGGCTTAGCAAAAAAATCGTCGTTTGGGATCTGGATCGCCCTGAGGTGCCGCGGACACTCGCCGGACACTCCAGCCCAGTCTTCGCGCTCGCCTTCAGCGCTGACGGGAGAAGCTTGGTCTCGGGCGGAACGGATCGGACAATTCAAAGATGGGACCTCAGCTCGCCGACTAGTAAACCTGAACCGCTAAGCGGGTATGCCCAGGAAATCCATAGTCTTGTTGTCAGCAAGAAAAACGAAGTCTTCGCGGGAACCGGCAAAGGGACCATTGCCGTATGGGACCTCGCGGCGAAAGATCCGCGCCTGGCTGAGCGCATCAACCTGCCGCTTACACAGGGAGAGTCGGTTCGGTGCGTAAGCCTCGTCGGGGAAAACGGCAAGATAACGGCCTTCGGAACCTCGGCCGGCAGGATTTTCCTTTGGAATCCGGTTAGGCAGGAACTCTCAGAATCTCTGTCGCCGAATGCGAAACCCGTGCTTTGCATTGCGTCGCATCCAGATGGTCGGACGTTCGCTTCTGGTTCAGATGAAGGAATTATCTTTTGGAGTGCTGCTGGACAGCTCATCGACCAGGTGCCTTCTGAAAAGGGAGCCGTATCAGCGTTAGCCTTTCGACCAGATGGGCAAGTGCTCGTCTCGAACACGGCGGGTAAAGAAATCCTCTTTTGGGATGTCGCCCGGAAGCAACCACTTGATTTGCCGGCCCTGACAAAGGAGCTCAACGGTCCTGACGCCCATGCGAAGCATGTTACCAGTCTGGTTTTCAGTCCCGACGGCAAACAGCTGGCGGCAGGCGATGAAGATGAGAAAGTTCTGCTTTGGGACGCCACCACCGGAGCTCGTATCGGCACCGAACCATTGTGTGAGTTTGATAATCCCACTTACAGCCCGATCTACGCGCTGGCGTATAGCTCCACCGGGCAGCTGGCGGCGGCGGGGCGCGATCCCAAGATCTTGCTTTGTGACGCCACCGGTTCACCTTCAAAGCCGGAAGTAAAGAGACTTGAAAAACACAAGGCAAAGGTCACCAGTCTGGCCTTTAGCCCCAATGGGGAGACGCTAGCCTCGGCTTCAGAAGACGGGGCGTTGATCCTGTGGGATGTTCCCAGCGAGCAGTTCATTTCTTCCTTGATGCCAGGAAGCATTGACCCGGAGAAGCAGAAGCCGATCATTGCTGTCGCCTTCAACCGAGATGGTTCGCGCCTTTTGACCGCAGGAAGCGAGATCTTTGTTTGGGATCTGAGCCTCGAAAGCTGGCGACGACGGGCCGACTCAATCGCCCTTCGCAATTTGCCCCAAGAGCAACGAGACCACATCCTACCCCCCGATGAGTCCGCCGAAACACGACCGGCGCGAAAAGTTTCAAGTTTAGAGCCTCAGCGTTAGAGGACCGAGACGGGAAGTTAGTCTTAGTCCTTCATCTCGACGTTAGCGGCTGTCGTGTTGGCGAGGCCGGAAGCAATAAGAGAGTGCTAACATGATTCACAAACCGCGAAAGCGTTGCTCACCGGATACCGATAGGACTTTTGCTGACCTTAATCATTAGTGGAAAGGAAGGGCCAATGTTCTTGGACGCTGGCCCTCTTGCCTGGTGGAATATGATTCTCTTACTTAGTTGTCTGCCTGCACCGTGATAGTCATCGAGGCAATATTGGCGGGGTCCAGGCTTGCCTGCGGAGCCTGGCACACGTCAGTGAAAGGGAAGGAGTAGGCATCGGACACTTTCGCAAGGTAGGACGCGTATCTGTTGTAGAAGCCGTCGTGTCCGGGCTGAGCGGCTTCGAAGGCGAGGTTTTGCGGAGGAGCTGTTGGTCGATACCAATTTTCGCTCGGACCAGCCCCAAATGGTTTCCCAGTGTTCGGATTCGTCTCGGGACTTGCGATAAAGCCATAGTTAAAGCCCGCGAGAACATCGCGGACCGCGGCCGAGTAGACGTCGTTGTCACCCATGTGTTTGACGGCGCCATTGACCGTATAGTCGGGATTACAGGACCAGATTCCCTTTGAGAGATTTCCGGCGGCGATCTGGATGTTCGCAGCACTCCCTGCCGCTGTCCCCGTCATGACGAGGTTGCCTGCGGGGTCGACGCGTGCGGAGAGATCAAACCGCGGGTGATTACTCCCCATGAATTCTCCGACGATCGGCGTCACGACATTGTTGGCTTGGACATACCTGATATAAGGATCCCAGGATTGATAGACCGAGGGATCGGGAACGGTCGCCGGGCTAATGATGCGAAGGATGGTGCCGTGGTCTGTGGGAACCCCATTGTTGCCGGTGGCCACGGCAGAACTATGGTAATTCGAGAGGGCTCCGAGCGCGGAAAACACCGTCGCTGTCGGCGTTCGCCAACTCAGCGTCGTTGCCGGTGAATTGTCGGCCTTGAAGGTGTCGATACGCAACGGAACACTGAAGAAATCCTGTGCGGAAAGGTTGGCGCAGCTGGAAGGATTGCCGGGGATCAAAGTGATTTCGACCTTGTCCCACCTCAAATTATAGTCAGGCAGGCTCGGATTGTTGAAATTTGGGAACTCCGAACTCAGCGGACCCTTTAAGGAGACGTAGATCTTCCCAGCTGGGAAGCTGGTTATCTTGATATCTTTGATTGTAGCCAACTCGTAGGAGACTCCACGCGCAATCGGCGTATTCGGCGCGCCGTTGATCGTAGCCCTGGCCTGGAGCGGAGCCGCCCCGAACATGATGAATACCTGGGACGGATCAATTCCGCTCTTGTTAATCACGTTGACGCTGAGATCCGCACGCGCGTCTGCAAAGAAAGCAGCTCCAAGAAGCGTGATCGCAACAAACAAAAAGGCTCTCTTTATTGGCATAGGCGAGTTAGTATTTGAATTTCTATTACGGCTGCTTGCTTCGATCTTGCGGTTTCCTACGCACAGTATTCGCCTCGTCCTTTAACGCCACGACATAGATCCGACGATTCGCGCCATATTTAAGTTGCGGGATGAGGCGCAACTCTCTCCCTTGACACGCCCGATCTACGCCATGGTTGGCGACAGGCGGCTCGAACGATCGGTCAAGTTCTGGCGGGGCGGTTAGCTCACGCCGAGCTTATGCTTTCCCTGCTTTCGCAGCTTTCTCTTGCTCCGAGCGAACGAATTGGACCGAACGGGTGACCAGATCATCGAGGTCATCGCTGCCCAGAAGGTCGCGATAGACCGAGATGTCGCGACCGACCTCCCCGCCGGGGACGAGGAAAGGTTCCATGACGACAGCTCCTTGGTAATCGATTTCGCGCAAAGCCCCAAAAATTTCCGGCCAAGGCATCCGTCCCATTCCGGGCGGCCGTCGATTGGTTTCCCCCAGGTGGAAATGTCCAAGCCACCCTTTGGACTCGAGAAGCGAATCGCGGAAGCTGTCTTCCTCGATGTTCATGTGGAAGGTGTCGAGGAGGATTTTGCAGTTCGGGCTTTCGACTCGCTTCGCGAATGCGATCCCCTCGGCGGCAGTGTTCATAATGAAATGCTCGAAGCGGTTAACCACTTCGAGGCAGAAGATTACCCCGCAGTCTTCGGCGGCCTTGACGGCCTCACGCACGCCCTCAATGGCTCGGTCGGTTGCCGCCCTCTTGTCTTCGCCGGGAAGGAGTTTGCGAGGCCAGGAGCTATAGTTAATGCCGGCCATTATCTTCCCCCCATGTGCTTCATATTCCGGCAGAGATCCTGGAGGAGAGTGACGCCGTTCTTTCGAACGGACGCATCTTCCGAGACCAGGTCCATATCCTCGGTCATTCCGATGCTGTAGGTGAGCTCCAGACCTGCGTCCGCGGCGGCGGCTTTGAGTGCGTCGAGCTCTCCCTTGCTCATCCGCGCAATCTTCTGCGCGCGGACCTCGAGGACCTTGAACCCAGCCTTTCGGGCTTTTTCCACGAAGGGGAGCTGGTCCACGTCCCAGTATTGCGTCCAATATCCGAAGTGTATTCCGATGGGATTCATAAGTTAGATGATTTGATTTTATTTGGAGGTCAGGTGACGACCTTGAGCATGCCGCCATCAACGAAGTAGGTGGATCCCACCGAATAGCTCGCGCGGTCCGAACAGAGGAAGACGAAAAAGCTCGCAAGTTCCTCGGGTGTGGCGAAGCGAGCGATCGGAGCATGCTCTTTGGCAATGCCGTCGAGATAGCCTTGCCAGTCGCCGCCTTTATCGGCCGTGAGTTGTTTGGCGGTCTTGATCCAGTCGGGGGTGAGAATCAAGCCGGGATTAATCGTGTTCACCCGGATGTTGTCTTTGACGAGTTCGAGCGAGAGCGTCTTTGAAAACATCATCAATGCCGCTTTGGTCACGTTGTAGATTGGCTCGTACCAGAGAGGCTGAATCGCACAGATGGAGGCGTTGTGCAGGATGACCCCTCCGCCCCGCTGACGCATGAAGGGCACCAATCCGCGCGCCAGCCGAACCGCAGCCATGACGTGGAGGTCCCAATAAAACTGCCACTTCTCGTCAGGCGCATCCATGACGGTTTCGTTTGAGCCCGTGCCGGCGTTGTTAATGAGAATGTCCGCTCCGCCAAAGGAACTTTTGATGGAAGCGACGATCTCCTCAATGCCGGCGACGGTCGCGACGTCTGAAACAACCGGGGTCGTCTTCACGCCAAACTTATCTGCGAGCCGCTCGGCTTCCGATTGGAGGCGTTCGGGTTGTCTCGCGACCATGACTAGGTGAGCACCTTCCGCGGCGAGACCCTCGGCGACAGCCAGGCCGATGCCAATGCTCGCGCCGGTGATGACAGCGACTTTGTCTCTTAGTCCTAGATCCATAAACGGGAGCGTGCTCGGTTGTGATGCCATGGCAACTGTTCCGACGACAGTAAAGCCGGGCGCTACGAGCTGGGAGGAGTGTCTCATAACAGTTCGACCATAGACTGTGTTATTTTTGCAGGAATCGCAAGAACTGTGACCTCTGCGCGGCGACGTTTTCGAAATGATCAGGGAGGAAAGCGCCCGCCCCAGCCCGTGCGTATCTGGCCAGACGTTCAAGGTCTTCGGGCGATGAGGCCCAGAAACTCTTCGCCGTTGGTTCGGTGCTTCTCAGGAAAATCCTTGTAGCAGAACGGCTCCAGGTGCTCGATCGCAAAACCCGCCTCTTCGACCGCCCGGCGAAGGATGTCAGCGTCAAAAAGATTCACCAGGTGCGGCAATCGGTCTCGCCACTCCGGACTGGCCGCCAGGCGTGGGTCGAACGTTCCAGGCCATGGATCACCGGATTCTTTCCGCCGTCGAAACTCTGGCAGGAATTTTATGTAGTAGCTGAGCTGCGGGGTCATCACGACGAGATAGAGCCTTCCTTCGCCCGATTCGAGCCAGCGAAACGCTGTCGCGAGCGCTGATCGGACTGCCTCTCCATCGAAGAAGTGGAAAACTTGCGCGGCCAGAATCGCACTCAAGCTGCCGTTCGTGAAATGCAGTTGTTCGGGAAATCGCGCGGCGATTGTGATGAGGCGCTTTTGCATGTCAGGTGGCACCGGCCGTCGCAATCGGGCAAGCTCCTCCTCGGCCAAGTCGCACGCGATTACCGTGCCACCTGCTTCCAAAGCAGGGTAGGATGCGTTGCCGTAGGCAGCGCCGACCTCCAATACCGGACAACGCGAGCGGCCGGCATGAGCAGCGAACTTGAGCGCCACCGGTGCGGGTTCTTTGGTCATGATTCCCATCGCGTTGCTGGTAAGAATCAGCCCCGGCTCGATCTCCGCCGGCCACTCATGAGGGATTTGCATACGGTGCTTCGATTCAATCATAATGCCTTGCGGCAGACCTGAGTGGCCCGGACTCCAGATCGCTCTCGAAAGGCGATCTCTCTGGATGGGATACCGTCAATGTCAAGATGAGACGGGACTTGCTTGATCTGGCTCGGCTTTGGGCTTTTCAGTGGAACTCAACGAGTGCGCCTTCCTCAGGGGATGACCGAACCAGGGTTGAACTTGCTCCGCGGGGGGATACATCCGATCCAGTGTCCTCACCACATCGGACATGTTCCCGCTTGCATGCACCCATCCTTGATTAATGTCTGGAAAATCGATCTCACAATTCGCGCACTTCTTCTCGCACGAGAAGCGGATCGGGCACCAAAAAGACTCCACGTTGCGCAGCATTTCTGTGCCGAGTGACCAGACGCCTGTCATCCAATCACAATAGAGGCACCAGATGAGATCATGTCCCACCAGGCCGCTGAATTTTTGACGCGAAACGCTAATCCAATCTCCTGCGGGGTAGGCCGGAAAATTGACCAGCTTAACCAATGGTGGGTAGAGGATTATTTGGCACATTCGAACGAACCAAAAGATGGGTATGGCAAACCCGGTTATATAGATAGCAGTGAGATTGCGAACCGCCCCAAATTTCCTGTTGAGCACTTTGATGATTCGAGGCCCTTTCGCAGCATCCCGATGAACTGCCTCGTGAATCCTTTGCCAGATCAATAGTGTCGCCAACTGCGCAAAAGCCCCGCTGACTAGGCCAGCCCAACCGGAAACCAGCGGACCTACGACTAGTGGGAGGATCGTGAAGTAGCAGACTATCCCATCGAGAAGCGGCGCCCGGCAGCAGGCATCCAAAAGGCTTTCTCTCGCCTTTCCCGAATAGGGAAGAAGATGGAGGAGGCTCGCTGCAACGAGCAACCCGAGAGTGATCCAGCAAAACAATGGCCAATCGATAAGCATGGTATGATTAGACCCCTCCGGACAATAAAAGCGATGCCAATAATTTGGTTAAGAGCGTCCCGACGCCCTTACTGCCGGATATTTCGAACTTCCGTGCGAACTTTTCCGCTCGCCGCTTCCAGGCAGGAGGGATAGACTGCCTAAAGTTTGAAACCAAAGGTATGATTTCTCGATCGATCACGCAGAATGTTCATCGCTATCCTTCCGCTCAGGAAGGCAATCCCAAAAACCCGGCGGCGTATCGAGTCACTCGTGGAATGGCTCAGGTGGTCAATGGGTTGCAAATGGCGCTCGCCGAATCCTATATCAATGGTCTCGAACTTCCGGATCCGGCCCTGCGAGCGATCTTCAGGACCTATATGCCAATCCTTTTCAGGCATTTTCCGTCGCTCCTCGTTCCCTATGAATGGGTCCTGCGCGAGACCGACCATCTTGCAGAGGGATCCAAGGACTTGATGAGGATTCAATATGATCGCCCGCAAGCGATGTTAAATCGAATGTTGGGTGACTGGAAGCTTATATACCCGAAATACAGCATGGGATTATGGCAGAAGGGCGCCGTCAATCTTGAGCAATCTCAAATGCATATGATTGATGACATGATCGAAAAGCTAAACATTCGGGATGGTGATAATATTCTGGACTTTGGGTGTGGCTGGGGTTGCGTTCCGAATTACGTCCTGTCTAAGTTTCCGAACGTCAGATTTACTGGACTAAATCTAAGCCATGAACAGTGCGAATACATGCGTGGCAAGATGCAGGACCCTGAAAGCTATCTTAGTTCCGAGAGGTTCACTTTGGTTGAGGGCGACCTCAATGATGTCCAATTTGACGAAAAGTTCGACAAGATCCTTTCGGTGGGTGTCTTTTGCCATGTGGGAAACTTGACAAACTCCTTCAAGAAATTGGCCGCCTGCCTTAAGCCGGATGGCACGTTCTTTCTTCACATCATCACCGTTCGTCTGCCGAATAACGTTTCCAGTGTTTTCACCCACAAGTATATTTTTCCGCATGGTCGTTTTTGGAGCTTTGACGAGGTGCCAAGGCATGACAGGGATCTCAAGACGGTCAAGCGATGGTATCTTAACGGCATAAATTACTCGACCACGTTCGAGAATTGGCTGAAGAACTTTGACGAAAGTTATGAATTTGTCAAAGACCTGGACTATGGAATCGACTTTGCTAAGTTTCGCCGAATCTGGCGATTCTATTTGATATGGTTTTGTTGCAACTTCATTTGCTGTGACGGCGAGGTCAATGGAAATGGTCAGTTTCTAATGACTCATGTTTGAGTGAAAATCGCTGATGCCCACTCCGCCCGCGGAGCGAGGCTATTTTGCACTGTGCATTTTGGAACTCCCAAAAACTCGGAATTGTTGCCTTCTGATGAGACGTCTCTAACTTCGCGGAAAGTTCGACGATGCCGAGGTAGCGGGTTGAATTTTTCGTCGTCCCATATGGGATCGCCGGCTGCCTGTGGCAGCTGCGGCGCCTGAGCTTTGGTCGGCAGGTCGCGGCGCCTCGCCTAAGCCAATTTTGGAACTTCCGCGCGATAGCTAGCGAGCGACAGCGACAACAACCGGTTCCTCGCGATTATCAAAGAGCCGCAGAAGTAAGTTCCTCGGTAGCTGCGCGATGTCGAGAAAGGCGGGCGGGATCCGAGTTTTCGTTACGGGCTAGGCACTTGAAGAGGCTATGCAGACGGAGGTGACGCATCTTCGCGCCGGGTCGTCCAACTCAGCCAGATCGTTGACCAGCCGCCGGCTGTCAGAGCAAGTCCCACCCAGAGCCCGACGGAGTCATCACTGCTCTCCGGCCAGTGCGCGACAATCAGCGCGGCACAGGCGAGCATTCCTAGCCCGGCGGCGAGGGGTCCAACTCCGCGGATGAGCGGTCGGCTTCCCGCGCCCACGATGATCGAGTGTATGCCTTGAATTGTGATGAGAATCGCCAGCAACGTCCCGCTCGCCACCACGGCAAAGTGAAGATTCATGAGAATCAAAATGCCCCCAGCAAACAGACCCAAGGCAAGAAGCAGGAAGTGAAGAAAATTCCGCCAATCCTTCGCATGCAGCCCGTAAGCAATGTGCGACGCACCTGACACTAGGAACACGATTCCAACCAGGACCGTGAATAGATCCCCGGCGACGATCGGCCCGACGATGGATGCTCCTCCAAGGAGGATGGCCAAGAGTCCCATCCAAATCGAGGCGGGCTCCGTCGGTGAGACAGGCTTGGAGTAGTGCGGAGCGGCCGAACGCGCAATGTGCCCTGGCTGGACGCCTCGTTGGGTTTCGAGACGTTCCGCTGATCGGCGGAGGCGATCCGCCCAGTCCTGGCATTGATTGGCGAAAAGCGAATAATAGTAGCCATCCTTTTGTTCGGCCAAGGCCTCGCGCATGACCGCGGGGTCATATTCCGGTCCGACGAGCCAATATCCATTCCTTTTTAGATCTTCAAGGGAATGGATCGGCTTTCCAAACTGGGTCTCTGTAAATCGCTGCCCTTTCTCGCTGTAGCCGACATCTTCGAGGACCTGATTGCCTTTGATAAAGAAGAGCTGCTCGTGCCGCAGTTCCAAATTCAGGCGGTCGCCGAGGCGGTTGTTCACCAACGGAGCCAGCCACGACATCCCATCGAGATTGCGTTTTCCGAACCGACAATACTCCCGCTCGCCCGTTGCTTCGGCGGCGGGAGAGCCGGCATTTGTCATCGCCTCAGGACTTTAGCCTGGAACCTCCGTGGGATCAGGTCGTCGCGAAGCCCTCGTTCTGCCGCGCCGGCCGGTTCCGCGAGGGCGGTGCCTGCTTCCCAGGCACACATTAACGCAAGTGAAGGTTTGAGAGTTTGGCCGTAGTCGGTCAGGGAATAGTCCAGTTTTAGTGGGACGACCGCGTAGACCTTGCGATGGATGATCCCGTCGCGCTCGAGGTCTCGTAATTGTTGCGTCAACATTTTCTAGGTGGCCTGCGGCACCACCCGTCGAAGCTCGCTGAAGCGCATGGCGCGATCGCGCAGGGTGAAAGAGAATCAGCGGCTTCCACTTTCTGCCGATCACCGCTAGGGTGGCAGCCACCGGACACTCCATAAATTCCATGTTATCTTTTTCGATACTTAATTCCAATTAAGTGCCTACTGGTAATTTAGAACATACTCCTAGGATTGTCCTCACCATGAAAGTTGGAATTCTTGGATCCGGGACGTTGCTAAGGTGCTGGCGGTGGGTTTTCTCAAGCACGGGCACTCGGTAATTGTCGGGATCCGCGACCGGTCGCAGCTGGAAAGCTGGGCGTCCGAAAACCCGTCGGCCTGTGTGGGGAGTTTGCGGATGCGCCGGCCTTTGCCGAGGTGGTCGTTCTTGCGGTGAAGGGGACGGCTGCCTCCAGCGCGCTGCATCTCGCCACCCCGGAAAATACAGTGTCTAAACCGGTCATCGACGACCGAACAAGGGCAACAAAGCTATCGAGCGAACTGTTCTCTCAAGCTACCAGCTCGCGCAGAGCATGGGGTTTGACGGTGACTTCCGGGCATGGGAGCACTTGCTGCGCATTCATGAATAATAACGGCGCGCAGAATATGCAACACAGAGTCAAGTCAGAGTGACTGACCATTTTTCTGCAGGGCACTGACTGCAGTGGCCCCGTCACAGTCGACTCATTGCACCACTCTTCATGTGCTCTTTTTGCCACGCTCGCCCAGCCTCCCAGTCCGCATGCTGGCCTGGCCCACTGTGACTGAAGGTCGGCTGCGTTGTTTCGGACGTGGGTGTAGATGTCGGTGTAGTGCAGCTCAGCATCGTCAACGCCACTGCCACTTCTACAAGGATGTTGTGCGGATTTTCATCGTCTCCTCCCGGATTTAGTTTGCGCAGAAAGCGCGGCGGACGTCAAGCATTACCGCTTTGTATCAAGCTTCGAGGAGAGAGAATAAGGCAATCAAGCACAATGTGTCTCATCCAGCTTCCAAATCGCAGAGCATGGAATTCAAGGGCGACTTCCACGCCTGGGAGCACTTGCTCGATTCATGAGTAACCTGCCTACGCTGCGCAGAATTGCGGCATAGTTCAGTTCTTCGAGGGAAGCCGTGCCGCCGTTATTCGCTGGCTTCCGGCTTAAGCTGTTCGTCGAAGGCTTTAGTAGCTGACCATTTGCCGACCTACTTTTGCGAAGCAATTTGGCTACTTTTCTTCGAAAGAACATGGCAGGAAATGTCTGTGAACATCCGCGGATTTTGCAGGACTTGTTATGACTAGACGTTATGACTGTCGTCCGCTTCGAAAGTTACAAATGCTTAAGTCGCTTATGATAAGCATCCTATACGCAATCATTGCATCATCATAACTTCACGATGCCAAAGCAGGCTGAAGTTGCAGAGATCCTTTCGGGAATTTTTCCCGGAGACACAATCCTCACAACTCCTGAGGACCTGATCCCCTATTCCTTTGATGGCACGGCCGTGCTGCAGCAAATGCCGGCAGCGGTTGTCTTCGCGAAAAAGGTAGAGGAAGTCTCGCGTCTACTCGAGGCCGCCAATCGGCACGGGCTCATAATCGTGCCAAGAGGGTCCGGGACAGGACTCAGTGGAGGGAGTATCCCACTCGAGGAGAGCGTTGTCCTTTGCCTTTCGCGCATGGACAGCATCCTGGAGGTAGACCCGAGAAATCTGACGCTTCTCGCCGAGGCCGGCGCGACAACTCTGGACGTCGCGCTGGCGGCAGAGAGAGCCGGTTTGTTCTATCCGCCGGACCCTGGTTCCATGAAGATTTCCACCATCGGTGGGAACGTTGCGGAAAACTCAGGCGGGCTGCGCGGGCTGAAGTATGGAGTGACCCGAGATTATGTGATGGGACTTGAGGTTGTCCTGCCTTCCGGAGAGGTGATTTTTACGGGCAACAAGTGCGTGAAGGATGTCGCCGGCTATTCGCTTCGCGATTTGTTTATTGGATCGGAAGGGACCCTGGGCGTAGTCACGAAAGTTTTGCTGAGCCTGATTCCGAAACCGGCTGCAGGCAAAACCCTGCTGGCGATATTTGATCGGATGGAGGATGCCGCCAATACCGTCTCGGCGATTATTGCGGCAAAAATAATTCCTTGCACGCTGGAGTTTCTTGATCGTGTGACCATCAACTGCGTTGAGGACTACGCGGCCATCGGTTTGCCCCGAGAAGCTGCCGCCATCCTGCTGATGGAGACCGATGGTCATCCTGCTGCCGTCGAGGAGGAGGCGAGCCGGATGGCGGAGATAGCGCGCAACTTGCATGCCCGCGATGTGCGGGTGGCGCAAACTGCGGAGGAGGCGGCGCGGTTGGCCACCGCGCGTCGAGCAGCGTTCTCGTCGCTTGCACGCATCGCTCCAACGACAATCCTCGAAGACGCCACGGTCCCGCGCAGCGAACTCGCTCAAATGGTCGAACACATCCAGCAGATCGCGGAGAAGTATCGTCTGAAGGTTGGGACCTTTGGACACATGGGCGACGGCAACTTGCACCCCACTTTTTTGACGAATGAAAAGGATGCCGAAGAAATGCATCGCGTGGAGTTGGCGATGAAGGAGATCTTCGATCGCGCACTGGCGCTCGGGGGAACAATTACCGGGGAGCACGGTGTCGGTCTCGCCAAAAAACCATTTTTGAAAGGTGCCGTGGGCGAGTTGAACCTCGAGGTAATGAAACAGATCAAACGAGCCTTCGATCCCAACGGCGTCTTGAATCCGGGAAAGATTTTTTGATGAAGGCCAATACTAAGCAACTGCTCGCTAGAAACGTTCTCTGGGGAATTCCTGGCCAAGGAAAGCATTCGTCCGTCGGGAGCAGAGCGCGGGCGCACGGCAAGGAGGCTTCGAGTGTCCGTTAAGGATCGAACCCAGGGCGAGAAAGGGCATAGTCCGCTGCGCGAGCTCGACTATGCGCTCCTGCAACAGTGCATCCATTGCGGAATGTGTCTGCCGACCTGTCCCACATATGATGCCACCAAGATCGAGCGGAACAGCCCGCGCGGTCGAATCGCGCTGATGCGCGCGATCGCAGACCACCGGCTTGAACCGAGCAGAATCTTCGGGGAAGAGATGTATTTTTGTCTTGGCTGCCTGGCTTGCGAGACCGCCTGTCCGGCGGGGGTGAAATATGCCCAGCTTTTTGAGGCGGCACGCGAAGAGGCCGAGGAAGCTCGGGTGCTGGAGAATCCGAGACGTGACACAATTCGTTCGCTCATGCTGCGAGGCCTCTTTATGCACCCGCGATTGCTTAGATTTGCCGGCCGGCTCCTTTGGCTTTATCAGGCACTCGGCGCGCAGAAATTGCTTCGGGTTCTCGGACTGAACAGAATCCTTCCCTATCGCTTACGAGAACTGGAAAGGATGACGCCGAGGGCCAAGGCAAGATTCTCGGGGCAGCTGATCAAGCCTATCGAGCGGCCGAAAGGGCCGATCGTTTATCGTGTGGCGGTGCTCACGGGTTGTGTCCAGGACATCGCTTTTTCGGACATCAACCGGGATACGGTTGATGTTCTCCTTGCCAATGGATGTGAGGTTTACACCCCGGGCGTTCAGCACTGTTGCGGTTCGTTGCACGCACACAATGGCGATATCGAGGCGGCGAAGAAACTTGCCCGCCGGCAACTCGACACGTTCGAACCGGAAAAGCTTGACGCCATCATCACGAACGCGGCCGGTTGCGGCTCGCATCTCAAGAGTTATGGACTGCTTTTGGCCGGCGATCCGAAGTATTCGTCAAGGGCACGCGAATGGTCAGCGAAAGTTCGCGATATTCACGAGTGGCTTTGCGCGGTCGGGTTTCGAAAGCCGCGCGTCGGAAAATCGCCGATCGTGCCAAAGTCCGTCACTTACCACGAGGCTTGTCATCTGTGCCACGGTCAAAAAATAACTCGACAGCCGCGGGAAATCCTCACTGCGATCCCTGGTCTCCAATTGATCGAACTTCCTGAGTCGATGTGGTGTTGTGGCAGCGCGGGCGTTTACAATATCACGCAACCAGAGATGGCCGCAAAACTTCAGGAACGCAAAGTGCGTCACATCGCCGAGACTGGCGCCTCGACGGTGGCCACAGCCAATCCGGGTTGCTTGTTGCAGCTCGAGAGCGGATTGCGCAAGTTCTCTCACAAGGTGGCGGTGCGGCATCCGATCAGTCTCCTCGCGGAGGCGTATCGATCGGAAGTTTAGCCGACATGTTCACTCAGATTCTCGTCGCCATCGGCCTTGTTGTCGCGCTGCTTTCCCACACGGCGGGCATCTACTTTGCCATCCAGGCGGTGATGATTTCACGAACGCCGCAGGCGGCCATCGGATGGGGTTTCGCGCTGGTCATCTGCCCATATGTGGCCATCCCCCTGTTTCTCATCTTTGGTGAATCGCGATTTTCCGGATACACGCTCGCCGGGCAAGACCGGCACGAGGAACTGGATGCCGCGCTACGCCAAGCCCAGCGTGCTCTCACGCCGTTCAGGACTTCATTCCTGACTAAGTATTCCGACGCGGAGCAACTTGGTATCAGCCTTCGCGGTCTTCCGCCAAGCAGGGGAAACGCATGCAAGCTGCTGATCGACGGGAAAGAGACCTTTCGGACGATCTTTCAAGCCATCGAGGGTGCGCGAAGCTATGTGATCGTACAGTTCTATGTCATTCATGATGACAGCCTCGGCCGAGAACTTCGGGAGAGACTGATCGAGGCATCGCGTCGCGGCGTGCGGTGTTGGCTGCTTTATGACAACGTTGGCTCGAAAGGGCTGACCGGCTCTTACTTCCAGGAACTGCGGGACGCCGGGGTGGCTGTTCAAGGCTTCGTCACCAATCGGCAGTTCGGCCGACAATTTCAGATCAACTTTCGTAATCATCGCAAATTGGTGGTCGTCGATGGCAAAGTGGCCTTCTTTGGAGGATTGAACGCCGGTGACGAGTACCTTGGCCTCGGCGTGCTCGGATCCTGGCGCGATACACACCTCCAACTCGAAGGCCCCGCCGTCATGGGACTTCAAGTATCTTTTCTAGAGGATTGGTACTATGCCCGCAAGGAAGTCCCTGACATTCCTTTCGAGCCGCGCGTCGCCGGAGATCAAACGGTCCTGGCATTTGCGTCTGGGCCGACGGAGAACTGGAATTCCACCGCGGCAATTTATGCGGAGATTATTCACGACGTCCGCGAGAGACTCTGGATTGCGAGTCCGTATTTTGTGCCCGATCCGATGCTGCGAACAGCGATTGGGCATGCCGCGATCCGAGGAGTTGACGTTAGAATCCTGCTTCCTCAAAAACCAGATCATCTGTTGCCGTTTTTATCCTCCTACACCTTTTATCCATTGATGCACGAAGCGGGAGTCAAGATCTGGCGATATCAACGGGGATTCATGCACCAAAAGGTTCTTCTCGCCGACGATGACCTCGCCATCGTTGGCTCGGTGAACCTTGATTTTCGTTCCTTCATGCTGAACTTCGAACTCTCAGCCGTTGTTCAGGACATCGGATTCGCCAAGTCGGTGGAGAAAATGCTCGAAAAAGACTTCGCACGCAGCGAAGCCGAAAATCTTCAGAGGTTCGACAAGGGGAAATATTTTTTTCGCCTCAAATGTCGGTTGGCAGCGCTGATCAGTCCGGAGCAATAGGCCCGAAAGCGTCAGGCCAGCTGCTTGAGAATTTGAATTTCGAACTCGATCAGGATCACTGCCCCCGCGTGCGCAATTTGTCGAGCAACACTGCCAGGATGATCACCGCGCCCTTGACCACCAATTGCCAGTAGAAGGACACGTTCATCAGCGTCAGGCCGTTGTTGAGAACGGCAACGATCAGAGCTCCGATTAGCGTTCCGAATACCGTTCCAATACCGCCGGAAAAGCTGGTGCCGCCGAGAATCACCGCAGCGATCGCGTCCAATTCGTAGCCTTCGCCCAAACGTCCCTGTGCGCTGTAAAGCCGGCTTGCTGTCATGACTCCGCCCAAACCGGCAAGAAATCCGCTGATTCCATAAACGACGATCAAAATCGTGCCGACTGGAATGCCTGTGAGACGTGCGGCGAGCGGATTGCCCCCTACGGCGTAAACGTGAACGCCGAATACGGTCCGATGGAGCACAAATGCGCTGATTAAGATGACTGCCAGGGCTATCACCACCAGCCAGGGAATCGGACCGAGGTAGCTGTTGCCGATCCACGCGAAGTTAATGTCGTTGTTAATAAGTGTTGTTCCTCCCGCGAACAAATATGCTGCCCCACGAAGGGCCGTGTAGCTTCCGAGCGTAACGATGAACGGCGGCAAACCAAAATAATGGACGATTGCCCCTGTCATTACGCCTACGATCGTTCCGCTCAAAAGGGCAACGGGCACCGCGGCCCAGCTCAACGACGGATTGAGAGAAAACACGAGCGAGAGCACGGCGGTCATCCCAAGAACCGAACCGACAGCGAGATCGATGCCGCCCGTGAGAATAACGAACGTCATCCCAGCGGCGAGGACGATGTTGATCGAAGCCTGCCGGACTACGTTGATCAGGTTGTTGGTCGAAAGAAAACTCTCGGTGAGAAAGGCAAAAAGGATGCAGATGACGATGAGCACCGGCAGCATTCCTGCAACCTGCATGATGCTGCGCATGACTTCTTTTCGCGCCACAGTGTTAACGGTATCCTGAGTAGATGAGGGGGGACTGGCCATAGTTGAAGGGGTTTCTTGAGTCTCTTAGACTCCGGTCGCCAATTTCATTATGTTTTGCTGAGTGACTTCGATTCCTGTATCGCCGCCTACCTCGCCCATGACGACCCCTTCGCGCATTACGATAACGCGTTTGCAGACGCCAATGATTTCCGGCAATTCGCTTGAAATGAAAACCACCGCCATGCCCTTGGCGGCGAGTTGCTGAATTACCGCGTAAATTTCCGCCTTTGCTCCGATATCTACGCCCCGGGTGGGCTCGTCGAGGATAAGCACTTTGGGATTGATCTCCAGCCAACGCGCAAGAAGGAGCTTCTGCTGGTTGCCACCCGACAGCCCTCCGGCCCGAACCCACAGGGAGGCCGCGCGCAGACTAAGCGCCTTCGCCTGAACCCTGGAACGCTCGTTGATGTACTTGAAATCAATAATCCCCGCCTTCGCATTTCGGGAGAGGATGTTCATCGCGATGTTATCCCGGCAGGACATCTGCAAAAAAGCGCCCGCGAGTTTTCGGTCCTCGGGAACGTACCCGATGCCTTGCTGAACCGCATCGATCGGATGCTTGATGTCCACCAACTTCCCCTCGAGATGGACCTCGCCGCTCTCCTTAGGATCTGCGCCAAAAATCAACCGAGCTAGCTCCGTACGTCCCGCGCCGACTAATCCCGCCAACCCCAAGACTTCTCCCGCACGAAGCTCGAAGCCCGCCTTTTTCACATGCTCCTTGTCGGACATGTTTCGCACCCGCAGAACGACGTCGCCGTGCGCAGCCGTTTTTTCCGGGTAGAGTTCCTCGAGCTTTCTGCCGACCATCATTTCTATAATCCGGTCTGAGGTGAATTCCGGTCGCGTGAGTTCACCAACGTACTCTCCGTCCCGAAAGACAGAGAGACGGTCTCCCAATTCATAGATCTCGGCCATTCGATGGCTGATGTAGATGATCGCCAGGCCTTCTGACCGCAACTGCCGAACGACGTCAAAGAGGCGATCCGTTTCGCGGTCGGACAACGCCGTCGTTGGCTCGTCCATGACCAGGATCCGGCTCTTGTAGAAAAGTGCCCGCGCGATCTCCACTTGCTGCTGCTCAGCGATCGAAAGATGGGCGGCGCGCTGAGCGGCTTTGAACCTGGCTCCCAGCCGATCAAGCACCTGTTGTGTCTCTCGCACCATCGCGGCGGTGTCTGTGAGAAAGCCGAGATGTCGCTTCTCCGAGCCGAGGAAGACGTTTCCCGCGACCGTCAGATTCGGCGCGATAGTGAGTTCCTGGTAGATGATTCCGATGCCAGCCGCCCGGGCCTGATGCGGCGAATGGAAATGCACAGGCTTTCCATCTATGGCGATCTCGCCACCGTCCGGGGGTTGCGCTCCCGCGAGGATTTTCATCAGGGTGCTCTTACCCGCACCGTTCTCACCAACTAGCGCGTGGACCTCCCCTGGCCATATCGTGAGATCCACGCCTTTCAGCGCACGAACGCCGGGGAAGCTTTTCGTTACCCCGCGTACCGTGAGGATCGGCTGTCCAGGTGGGCTACTTGGTCCAGCCTTGGTACTCGTTGACATTATCGCGAGTAATGAGCTTGGTTGGGATGAGGATTACCTTTTCGGCAGGCGACTTGCCCCCCAAGACCTCTGCTCCAACTTCGACCGCCTTTTCGGCCATGGCAAAGGGGTCCTGGGCGGGAGTAGCTTCAAACAAGCTGCCCTTTTGCTTAAGTGCTGCAACCGCATCGGGAGAGCCGTCTACGCCCACGATGAAGAATTCATTGCGATTCGCTTGCTTAGCCGCAAGATCGCAGCCGATCCCTGTCGGATCATTGATAGCAAATACCGCGTCAATCTTCGGATTTGCGGTCAGAAGATCGGTCATCACTCGCAAACCCCCATCCCGGCTGCCCCCGGCATTCTGATCTTGAGAAAGAATCTTGATGTCGGGATTCTTGCTGAAAACGTCCATGGCCCCCGCAACGCGGTCCTGGACGGCTGTAACAGGGGGTCCATTAACAATAACGATCTGTCCCTTACCTTTGAGCTTGTCCACGATGTACTGAGCGGCTTGCTGACCGGCCTGGCGGTTGTTCGATGTGACCGTGGCATCAACTCCTCCCTCTGCGCCGACGTCCACGGCGATGACGACCATTCCGGCGCCCTTAGCTCTCTTCACCGCCGGCGCGATCCCTTTGCTGTCCGCGGCATTGAGCAAGAGTAGGGTGGTCGCTGAGGAAATCAAATTATCAACGTCATTGGTTTGTTTGTTGACGTCGTAGTTGCTCGAAAGCGACCCGAACTTGACCTTGGGATTAATTTCCTTCGCTTTTGCCTCGGCGCCGTGGGCGATCTGAACGAAGAAGGGATTTCCGAGGTCGCCGACGGTAACGGCTACGGACTTAAGCTCTTTCTCGGCGGCCTGCAGTTGCCCGACGAGGAGGGCGGCTCCAAGCGCAAAGCAAAGTGGTTTTCTAAGAATATGAGGGATTTTCATGGGAGCGTTTTTAGTTGTTCTGGTTTATCGACGATTGGGAGATGGCGATGGTAGATCGGACTTGAAAGGGGCTGGCGAGCGTCCGAGGCAGGCAGAATGGGCCCTTAGCTGTTTTGGGTCAACGCAAAACTGGTTATGAACTCTTAAAACGGAGTAGAGTCGCGCAGCGCTCCTACGAGCTCGTTGCCAGGCTTGCTCACGCTCAACGCGTTTGAGCGATCAGCCAACTGCTTTGATCAGGCGTCGTCCGCTTCGTCCTGGGCGCCTTTCTTGTAGGTGAGCCCTCGCAGTTTGCCCTCGATAAAGGCGTTGATCTCGCCATCCATGACCCCTTGGATGTCGCTGGTCTGCACGCCGGTGCGAAGGTCTTTGACCATTTGGTACGGCTGGAAGACGTAGGAGCGGATTTGATTGCCCCAAGCGATGTCTCCCTTCTCGCCGTATTGGCGTTCAGCCTCGGCACGCTTTCGGTCTGCTTCGATTTGATAGAGTTTGGCTTTGAGCATCTTCATCGCCACGTCGCGGTTCCGGCCCTGGCTTCGCTCGGCCTGACAGGCCACGACGATACCGCTTGGAAGATGGGTGATCCGCACGGCAGTCTCGACCTTGTTAACATTCTGCCCGCCTTTGCCGCCCGAGCGAAAAGTATCAACCTTCAGATCGGCTTCGTTGATCTCGATCGGCGCATCTTCAATTTCAGGAACAACGTCAACGCTGGCGAATGAAGTGTGGCGACGCTTGTTGGAATCAAATGGTGAAATCCGCACCAGGCGATGGACGCCGATTTCGTTTCCTAAATAGCCGTAGACGTGATCTCCCGAGACCCGCAGGGTGGCCGATTTGATACCCGCCTCGTCGCCGACCTGGATGTCGACGGTCTCCGAGCGAAGACCGTTTCGCTCAATCCAGCGCGAATACATTCGCAGAAGCATCTCTGCCCAGTCGCAGGATTCCGTGCCGCCGGCGCCGGCATGAATCGTTAGAAAGGCCGGGTTCTTGTCGAACTCACCCGAGAGGAATTGCTGCAGTTCAAATTTTTCCAGGTCACGCAAGAGCGCTTCATGTTCTGAGATAACCTCCGCAATGATGGAAGCGTGCTGGTCGGGAGACTCCTCGGCGGCAAGTTCTTTGAGAACGGCGAGATCGGCGGCGCGGGATTCCAGCGTCTGGAAGGGTTGAATCTTGGAACGCAGCTCGGAGACGAGCTGCACATCGCTTTGCGCGTTCTCCCTATTGTTCCAAAAATCTGGCGAGGCCATCCGCGCCTCGACATCCGCCAGGCGACGGCTCAGAGCGGGAAGGTCAAAGGAACCTCCGCAACTCGGCGAGGCGCGCAGAGATGGCGGAGGTGTCGACAGTTTCGAGTTGTTCAATCATTGCCATTGGAGAAATAGAGGCCGCGCCGAGTAGGCGGTGAGGCCAACGGGAGTTTTTAGGGTTTGGAGACCGGAGTGATCGCCTTGGAAGGATCGAGGCGAAAGATCGTCTCGCCCTCTTTCATCATGTCGAGTTTATCGCGAGCGATGGTTTCAATATATTCCTTGTCGTTCTCGAGCAGGTAAACCTCCCGTTCCCGATGCTTCCGCAGATTCTGCTCGACCAGAAGCTGCTCGCGCTCCTGGAGGAGATTGCGGGCCATCTGGTCGCGTCGGACAAGCTCCGGATAAAACCACAGCATGAGGCTGGCGACGCCGCCCACGATGACGAGCGTCAAAAGCACGCGGTTGAGCGCATTCCAGAAGGAAGGATCGCTCGTGCGCCGCGCCTCCGCCAGTGTCCTCATCCGTCCATATTAGCACGCCCGGCTTCGAGGGCACGGAATTATTTAGCTTAGCGCGGGAGGCAAAAACTAATTCGGCCGAAGCTTTTCCGCATTCAACGCATTTTCCCACCGTAAACTGCGTCGGCGCCAAGCTCTTCCTCAATCCGAATGAGTTGATTGTATTTAGCGACGCGGTCGGTGCGGCAGAGCGAACCAGTTTTGATTTGGCCGGCGTTCGTCGCCACGGCGATGTCGGAGATGGTGGTATCTTCTGTCTCGCCCGATCGATGGCTAATGACCGCCGTGTATCTGTTTTCCTTTGCCAACTCAATCGCATCGAGCGTCTCGGTAAGAGAGCCAATTTGATTCACCTTGACGAGAATCGAATTGCCGACCCCCTTTTCGATGCCCTTGCGCAGGAACGCAACATTGGTTACGAAAAGGTCGTCACCGACCAGTTGCACACTGCTACCGAGCGCATCGGTGAGAAGTTTCCAGCCTTCCCAATCGTTCTCCGAGCAGCCATCCTCAATCGAAACGATCGGGTATTTGGCGCAAAGCTTTTTGTAGAAGTCGACCATTTCTTCAGCAGAACGCTTCGAGCCATCTGACTTCTTAAAGACGTAGGTTTTTTTGCCAGCGTCGTAGAACTCGCTGGCTGCGCAATCGAGCGCGACGAAGACTTGTTTGCCGAACTTGTAGCCCGCCGCCTTCACCGCGTTGGCGATGGAGTCGAGAGCATCCTCGGCAGAGGAGAGTGCCGGAGCAAAACCACCCTCATCTCCGATGGCTGTTGACAGGCCGCGCTTCTTCAACTCGCCTTTGAGCGCGTGAAAGATTTCCACACCGGCTCGGAGCGCTTCCGAGAAAGTGGGAAAGTCCTTCGGCATGACCATGAATTCCTGGAAATCGATCGGCGCATCGCTGTGCGCGCCACCATTCACGATGTTCATCATGGGCACCGGGAGAACCTTCGCGTTCGGCCCGCCAAGGTACTTGTAGAGCGGAACTCCGACCTGCTGCGCGGCAGCCTTTGCGGTCGCAAGGGAAACTGCCAGAATGGCATTGGCCCCGATCTTCTTTTTGTTCTCGGTCGCATCGAGTGCGATCATCGCCTTGTCGACTGCGACTTGGTCGAGTGCGTCCATGCCGACAAGCTCCGGAGCGAGAACTTTTTGGACGTTCGCAACCGCCTTGGTCACGCCTTTCCCGAGATAGGTGGTCTTGACTCCATCACGGAGCTCCCAGGCTTCATGCTCCCCCGTTGAAGCTCCGCTGGGCACGGCAGCGCGCCCGATGGCACCGCCTGCGAGTTCCACGTCAGCCTCGACGGTGGGGTTTCCGCGAGAGTCAATGATTTGGCGGGCGGTGACGGCTGTGATAAGGGTATCGGACATGGCAGTGGAGGGTTAGAGGTGGTGAGTTCCAGAAACGCTTTCGCGCGTCCGGTTGCAAGCAGATTTCTTGAGGGGAGGCCGTTCAGGCTGGGGCCGGTTCCGAAAGCGGGTGAACTTTCTCGCGGAGATCGTCCAAGCTCGTGAAAGGCTCGATGCGGACGATGGTGACGCTGCGAGTTCCTGATTCGGTGGGCAACTCTGCGCTCTCGCCGACCCCTTTGCCCAGGAGCGCCTGTCCGATGACAGCTTTGTAGGAGATGATTCCCAATGCTGGCGCGCTGTCCCAGGCACCGAGGATGCAGTAGGTTTCCTCAGCGCCGGCCATGTCGCGCAGCGTGACGACGGTGCCGATGGAGACTTGTGAGGTATCCGGATTCTCGAAGTTCGTTCCGCGCGCCCGGGAGAGGTCGCGCTCGGCTTCCGAGCGGCGGCGCATCAGCACGCGCTGTTGTTCTTTGGCTGATTTGAATTCAAAGTTCTCGCGCAGATCCCCATAGGATCGCGCCGTGGCAATATCCTTGGTGTTTTGAGGGATCTGTCGGTTGACAAGGTCCTCATACTCCTCTTTGCGCTTCTCCAGGCTGGCCCAGGAAACGGTCACGGTCTCCTCTCTTTCACCCGCCTGGCCCGTGATCATTGCTTGCATTTCTGGATAGAGTTTGACGATGCGAGCAAGCAGAGACCGCTTGTTGAGGTCATCAAATACCGGAGTTAACAGGAGGCGCCGCATGGCATCGCGCACTCCATCGGGTTCCGCGGACTCCAGGAGATCGCCAACGAGCGTGCGATCTTCGAGGAGCAGATCATGGAGGCGGGCGCCTCGTTTTTCGGCCAGTTGATCGCGCTCCAGAGCACTCAGAACCGCCCCGAAAAGATCGGCCCCGAAAAGTTCAGGAAAGGGGCCGCCGCGCTCCTTGCAAAGCCAAACGAGGATTTCCGAGGACGCCGAGCGTTCGCTGATCCACCGAGCCAGCGCGGCGCGGAATTCTTCGGCACGTCCTTCTCTCTCGACGAGACGCACTATCTCGACAACGAGACGCGAGGACACGTTCTGCATAAGACGGAAAATCACATCCAACCAATTTTCAGAAAATGCTTTGGGGATCTCCTCGATGCAGCGCCGCTGCTTGGCTGCGGGAAGTGCGTTGAGCAACTCAGGCAAGCGGGCTTGCTCGGCTCGCAAGATGTCAGCGACCTGCGGCGTGTCCTTTCCCGGCTTCAGGGCTTGGTGGCGTGCAAGGATCTCATCTCGAGCGAGGAGGAGTTCCACCGCCTGCGCCGACTGCAATTTACGGCCCTTATGCGCGGCGTCCTCGATCTGAACGGCGAGCGATTGGAGCTCCTCGACTTCGTGGGCAAGGTCATCGAGTCCTCTGGTGATCTGATCGAGAGCGGCCACCTGATCCTTGAGGTGGCGGGCGCCGCGAAATCGTTCGATGAGCCCCTCGCCGGGTGTAGATCGCGTGGCCAGCAGAACGACGGGCTCCGTCTTCTTGCCAGGCAGTTGAAAGTGCCCGTCAGCCTTGAGTTTCTTCTTGGTGACCTCCCACCACTTCTTAAAGGCGGTGGCATCGAAGATTTCTGGCGCGAGCACGGCCGCAATTTGCTCCAGCGTGGCGCGTCCGCTGTGATCGCGCAGAATGTCGCGTAGCAAAGAAACCGGATCTTCCTGAGCCTGTTTTCGAACTCCAGCGCTATCGGCGAATTTGCGAGCAAGAATGTGCTCAGCCGGAATCGGCTGGAGAGTTTCTGCGGCGTATTGGACCTGCATGACATGGCCTTTCTTGGATTGAAAATCGATGACGATCTGACCGGTCAGCAAGCTCCACTCCGCTACTCGTCCGAAGCCCCAACTCTTGTGCAAGCAGCAGGCCCCGGGCTCGAGTTGCGAAAGGACCTCGGCGGCTTGGGGCGTAAGCTTTCCAGCATCGATGGCTTGTTGGAGTTCTTCGTTCATGATCCTTGTTTTCGGCTGATTTTCCCCGCGCTGCAAGGGCCAAGACGGTTTGCGCATCCGAACCTAGGGTGATTAATTGCCTGCCTCATGCGCGATGTCATTGACTCCGCCGCCGCCACCGAGCGAATTTCAGATGCGCTTCGACGGCTATTGCGCGAAGCCAATGGCCAGTCGTTAACCGTGCGCGAGATGGTCAGGATTCTCCATGGTCGCGGACTGCAGTTCGTCGTGATTCTCCTCTGTCTTCCCTTTCTGTTGCCAGTTTCGATTCCAGGAATTTCAATGCCCTTTGGACTGGCCATCGCCGTTTCCGGGCTTCGCATCGCCTTCGGACACCGACCTTGGCTCCCAGAATTTGTCTTGAGCCGGTCCATCTCCTATTCGGTGCTGGAGAGGATGGTCCATTTTGGGTGCACGATCTATGAGAAAGTGGAGAAGGTCATTCGACCGCGTCTCAACATCCTTCTCGATGGTCCGGGCATGGGAATGATGATCGGATTGGCGATCGCTCTTTCCGGAGTATTTCTCAGCCTGCCGATTCCACCGCCCTTTCCTTTGACCAATACCATTCCAGGCTTCGCCATTATTTGTCTTTCTCTCGGGCTGATGGAGAGAGATGGCGGGCTGATCCTGTGCGGGTACCTGCTCACCGTGATTGCGGCCGTCTATGTCGGGATGATCGGATTTCTTGGCAAGGCAGGCGTCGATCAACTTTGGCAGATCTTTAGAGCCCCTTAAGCGTCTCGGTCGTCCAGTCGCATAGAAATCGACAGAGTTCGATTTTCGTCTCAAGGTGACGTGCTTTTTCGCTGCCGCGCGCCAGGAAGCCGAAGCCGACGCCGTAGGAAGTGCCATTGACGACGCAGGCATTGGTGTGCGCAGAGTCTACCTGCTCGAGAGCGCGGGCAATGGCCTCTTCTCGCGAGCCCTCGAGCTCGTATTTCCACCCGACGATTATCGCTTGGGGAAACAACGGCTCTCAGGCGCGGAAGAAGCTTCTCGGCAGGGCGCAGGATGAGCCGCAATTCAGAAACGCTGCTTGGAATCTTTCTCTCGCGATCGCTCCCTTCGATTTCGTGCACCAGGAAATCACACAATGCCGCGGCGTGAAACACGGCTGCTGGCTGCATGGGAAGCCGTTCGAGCAATGCCAGCAGCGAGGCGTTCGTCGTGAAAGGCACCACGTTCACATCTTGGGGCTTCGGGTAAACAGCCATTTCGCCGCGAAGACAAAGCACCTCAAAGTTGGCGCGCGCCAAGGTCTCGGATAGCAAAGATCCAAGTTCTCCGGTGGACTGGTTGGTGATTCGGCGAACCTTGTCGATTGGCTCGTAGGCTGGTCCGCAGGTCACAACAGCCAGTGGCATTCGGGCAATTTTCACCGTGGCAATCTGATCCTCAACTCTCAAGTGACAGACTAAAGCCGCCATGATATTGAGATCAGGCATGAAGATCCTTGTTGCCTCCAGCGAGTTGAGCCCTCTTGCCCGGACCGGTGGGCTAGCCGATGCAGTTGCTGAGCTTACGGCCGAGTTGTCCCGGTTAGGACACGAGGTCAGCGTCGTGATTCCCTATTACCGCAGCATTCGGGAGGGGAAAGTGGCTAAGACGAAGAAGACGCGTGTCAAATTCAACGTTCAGGTTGGCAACGCGGGCATCCCCGTCGACGTTTTCGAGACTCAGACTCCGGAGGGTGTGCAGGTCTTCTTGATTGCGCGAGACGAGTATTTTGATCGTTCCGGGTTCTATGGAGTTGATGGGCGCGACTATCAGGACAACGCCGCGCGTTTCATCTATTTCACAAAGGCCGCCATCGAGTTGGCCGGTCGCATGAACCCGTCTCCGGAAATTCTTCTGGCGAATGGCTGGCAGACGGCGCTCCTGCCGGTTTTCGTCGCGGAGCGGCGGCTTCCTTATCGGACCGTTCTCACTCCGCAGTCGCTTGCCTTTCAGGGCAATTTCTGGAGCTACGACTTTGCATTGACGAATTTGCCCGGCGATTATTTCTCGGCGCACGGCGTCGAATACTACGGGAGCATGAATTGCCTGAAAGGCGGAATTCTGTTCGCTAACGCGGTGGTCCTCCCCAGTGAGCGCTTATGTTTGGGAAGCCCAGACGCCCGAGCATGGTTATGGATTGGAAAATGTCCTCCGCGAGCATCAACACAAGCTCTATGGCATCCCATCGAGCGAACAAGTCAAAGACTGGAAACTGCCTGCTGGTGAAAGTTCCGATCGGCAGCGTTCGGCGCTTCTCGAAGCGGTCGGGCTTTCCGCCGATGAGCCGCGCGCGATCTTTGTTGCTTTCAGCCAGAGCTCCGAAGGTAAAGGTCTTGGAATATTGTTTCCCGCTCTAGACCGACTGCTTGCCGATAACGTGCGTTTGATTCTGCTGGACTTTGTGCCACCCGAGCACATCACGGCCCTCGAGATCGCCGAGCGCAAGCATCGCAAGCGCTTCGTGCATATCTCGCCGGCGGATGAGTCGCTTCAGCGTAAGGCGCTCGCGGGCGCCGATATTTTTCTCGTTCCTGGAGCAACCGAGCCCGAGGCGATCTGGCTGCGACGCGCTATGCTTTACGGAGCCATTCCGCTCGCCGCGCAATGCCCGGGATTATTTCAATTTGTTCGTGATTGGGAACAGAGTCGCGGCGAAGGAAACGGTTTTGTTTTCTCCGCACAAACTCCGACGGATTACTGGATGGCTGCCGCAAAGCACTCCGAGTCATGGATGATAAGGCAACGCGCGATTTGCTGCGGAAGCGATGCCTAAGTGCGGACTTTTCCTTGCAGGCGACCGCGCGCGCCCATGTCGAGCTCTTTGAGCGTCTCCTCGGGGAAAGAAGGGCGCCCAGGCGGCTTGATCCAAGAAGCTCGCGCGCTGAAAGGACTCCACTTCGGGACGGACAACTCGCAGCCGCGTGGTGTTACCTTTCGGTCGCCCACTGACGCGCCATTATCTCGAGGACGAACAGCGCCACCATGTGGGTCTCTCCGCTGAAGACTCCTCAGGAACTGATCTCACATAGGCTCCTTTCAGCGAGGTTTGGCAACTAAGAGCAGCGAAATTCCCAACATCGATACAACCGGGCCGAGAATTCTCTGCTTCTTCTGGGGAGCTTCGTCTCGCGCTGATCTCTCGTTCGATTTTGAAGAGTTGATCGAGAAGCCATGAGACGCCCTTCGCTTCGCTCAAGCGATCCACTACCAGAAACGACCAAAGCGCGCCCAATGTGGCGAGTAGAAATCCACTGATCAGACTGATCGACTTGGCGCGATGAGAAAGGAAGGGAACATTTGTTCGTGTCTTCAAAGTTAAATGAAGGCACGCCTACCAGGCCACGCGGCCTCGGCGAGAACCAGGCTCCGTCGCAGTGCTTCGCAGCGCGATCAGCACCCGCGCCAGTCGTTCCCTTTGACTGTGACTATTTTTAAAGACCTCCGCGGTGAGAGCTCTTAGATGTCGGAGATCAGAGTCGAACCGCAGAGTTTTTCGACCGAAGGCGGTCAGTCAATCGGGACGCTCGCAAATGCCGCCTCGGAGCGAATGACCTCGAAATAACCAGCATTGGTATTTCGACATATAAATTTCCAGAATCGGACTTTGTTGCGCAGGACCTCCGTGATGGTCCCGGCGAGTTTTTGGTTCGCGCGTTGCTTTAGGACAAACGGCTCGGCTTTGTTCACCGGTCGATCTACCCAAGCCGCTGAGCCGACCGGCATACGCATGTAGGTGCGGGGATCGCCAGCGGCAACGGGAGATTTGCGGAATTGCAGGGTGAAAGTGTTGCTCGCAAACGCAGGGGTCAGGCCGGGACCTCCCCGAACGATCAGGGGATAATAGCCAGGAGGATCGGCGGCGGCAGCCCTCGGCCAGGCGAATAACAGAACCGCTGCCGACAGGCTGAGACTAACGAGTTTGGTAATGTGTCTGAGAGTTCTCATTGAATAGTGCTCAAATGTGGGCAGCCGAACCTGCAAGGACGCCGTTCTGACCGAGGTGGCCTTGGAGGAACCATAGATTCACCATTTTGGTCATAACGCTTATCAAAGATGAGGGATTTACTCCGACTCCCCATTAGCATCCCCTCGGCTGTTAGGTTTGCTAAAATCTGGCTTCCTCTGCAAGCCATTTTTCCACTAGACAATATTCGGGCTGGTTCGGCAGGATCGACAAATCCTATCTCGTCAAAAACAGCGACTTAGTATAGCCGGTAAGTTTGCCATCTGAAGTCGCTGGCTCACTGGTGATGGCTAATGTCCCGTTTTCGAATTAAGATTGCCATAAGCTTCGGCGAGGTCATTGAGTTTCATGGAGGAGGAGTCTTCGTCTTTGCAGCGGTTCGAACGGTGACTAGCTCGGTTGTAAGATCGAGGCTCACACTCATTGCTAGGGGGAGCGATGCACACGCCCAGCCAGCTATTTTAATGTCAGCTGCAAGCGACTCTAGAAAGGTCCCAACTGTTCGTCCGGTTGGTGCCGAGCATTCCGATTCCTCTTCAGCCGCCCGGACGCCAGGAAAGATGCAAGCTCACGGAACCGCGGCCCCCACACCGAATAACATTGCGGCAAAGTTGCTCTGTAGAGTCTAACTTCCTCAAAAACCTAACTCTCAACAACATGATGGAGTCATTTCAAACTGTTTCCGACATTCTCCTGCGCCTGATGGCTGCTGGATTCATTGGTGGCCTGATTGGCTTCGAACGCCGCGCACACCATAAAGCAATTGGCGTCGCGGGCATGGTGCTCATTGCGATCGGGAGCACCACGTTCATGCTGCTGGCCAAGCACCTCTCGCTGACCGATCCGGCGTCGATCAGCCGAACTCTTCAGGGCCTTCTTTCAGGAATCGGTTTCCTTGGTGGTGCAGTCATCTTCAAGAGTGGACACGATGTCAGAGGCGTTAAGGCGGCCGCAGCCGTTTGGATTACCGGTGCTATCGGCCTCGCGATCGGAACCTCTTACTGGTGGCTTGGCATCACCGTCGGTGCCGTCACCTTCGTGGTTATGTTCGTGGCGGACAGCTTCCCCGATCGGGAGCGTGAAGAGAAATTGGAGGGTAATGGGGGCAAAGCCGACGATTCCGGGCCGTTTGGAAAAACGAAGTAAGCTGCGCTTCTACGAGCGTCAATTCCGTCGCCAGGCAGGGATAGAGCAAGATCGTTTCTGTGATCTCTTGGTTCGAGTTGCGGTAAACTTCAATCATCGGTGGCACACGGCAGCGTGTTTACCGCCTCAGAGTGCAGCATGGACTGCTTCATACCTTGTGCGATGTCTCTTCTTTAGCTCCAAGTATCCTTGATCTTTTCTCGCCTGGCGCCACTTCTCGTAGAAGTGCTTTGCTGATTCTGCCTTCAATTTGTCTTCTTCTCGAGGCAGGAGCTCCCTGGTCAGTTTCGCGTATTTGCGCCCGGTTCTGATGATTGGCATACCTGCGCGCCCTCGAGTAGCCCATTTGCAGGAACTTTCGAGCCATGTCCATGCCAACAAAGTTCTCCTGGGCTTTGTATTGCGAGAAACATTTTGTAAATCTTGTTCGCAGACACGCGAGCCATGTTCGGCGTCTTAAATCTCCAGTGAGGTAGAATTTCGCTTTTATAAGGTTCGACGAGCAGGACACCCTGCTCCCCCTTGCCGACGCGGTAAAGTTCGGGGTGTTTTCTGAAGTCGATGCGGTTGAAATCGAGCGAGTAGTCAAAGGTCATAGCAACAATTGCGATGAGCGAACGCTTGGTCTCTTATGCCTGTTTCCTAGTTAAATTCGGACAAAGTTATTCGTCAAACGCTTCGCGGCGGCTGAGTTGCTTTCTGCCAGACGAGAGTGGCGGGCAAAATCTCTGGAGGCTTGGCGACTACCTCGGAGACCGCCTTTAGGTATTCTGAATACCAAGCGCCTGCGAGAAACTTATCCATTGCCGCTTGATCCTGATAGAGCTGAAAGACAACAAGAGTGTCAGGATCCTTGATGTCATAACAGAAGAAATATTCAAGATGCCCTGGATTGGCAGCCGCTCGGGGCTTGACATAGTGCTCCCAAATCTCACGCATGGCATCACGCGGCCTGGCTTTGCTTTGTGGCGGATAAAAAGTGCAATTGGGTTCATATGGCTATTACATGTGGTTCGATCGATCCGTCGACGCGAAGTAGGCGGAAGCGTATGAATTCGCCATTGCGGGGCGATGCAGATTCACGGTTTGCTCGGCTATCCGGCTGCGCGAAGATGATTTGTCATCACGGCCTACGTGTGCGGATTGCAGGCGGAGATTTCTTGGATCAGTTGCAAGACGCGCAGCTCTCTTACTTGGGGGTATTCTTCTCTCTCCAAGCAGCTTGCTGGGATAATACCTGTCTAAAGTGAATGTTGCCTAAAATTATCACCCCCATCCCCGGTCCGCGATCCCGCGCCTTGGCGGAAAGCTGTCGCGTTTCGAAGCCAGAGAGGTGACCTGGCTGGCGGAGGATTTTCCGGTCTTCTGGGAACGGGCCGAAGGAGTGAACGTCTGGGACGTTGATGGAAATCGCTACTTGGATTTCACGTCGGCATTCGGCGGTGACCGGGCTTGGTCACAGCGCCGAACCGCTCCGTCTGGCCCTGGCAACCCAGGCAAGGAAACTTTGGCATGCGATGGGGGACGTGCATCCGGCTGCCCTTAAGGCCGAGCTCTGCGAGCAGTTAAGCCGGATCACTTTTGAGAGATGGGGGATGGGAACTGGCAAGACGATCCTCTGCAACTCCGGGTCGGAGGCGGTGGAAGCTGCCTTAAAAACGGCGCTGCTTTACAGTGGTCGAGCGGGTGTGATCTCATTCCACGGCGGTTTTCACGGGCTCGGTCTCGGGGCACTTGAGGTCATCGGAATCTCGGCATTCCGGGAGCCTTTTCAGAGCCAACTCGGACGGTTTGCGGTTCAGCTACCTTACCCAAATTGTTTTCGATGTCCCTTTGGCAGGTGTGAGGGATTTCGGCTTGAAGGAAACCCCTTTCCCAACTGTTCAACCAGTTGTCTTGAGGAGCTTCAGAAGCAGATTAAGGCGGCGATCCGTCAGCGAGAGATTGGCTCGATCATCGTCGAGCCGATTCAAGGGCGGGGGGGCGACATCGTCCCACCCCGCGACTTTCTCAGAATGCTAAGACATATCTGCAATGAGGAGAAATTGCTCCTCATCGTGGACGAAATTTACACGGGGTTGAATCGAACGGGAAAGCTCTTCGCTTGCGATCAGTTTGATATCGCGCCCGATATCATCTGCTTAGCAAAGGCCCTGAGTGGGGGCTTCCCAATGTCTGCTTGTATCGGCCGGGCGGATATCATGGATGCCTGGCCGCAATCAAGCGGCGAAGCCTTGCATACCAGCACGACGCTTGGAAATCCTCTCGGCTGCGCCATGAGCCTCGCGTCAATTGACGAGCACCTCAAAGAGGAGACGCGACAGCTCGCTCGAAGAGCCGGGCAGATGCTGCGACGCTCGCTGCTCGCTCTGAACTCGCCCTGGATTGGCCACGTTCGCGGCGTCGGAGCAATGCTCGGCCTCGAACTCGTGAAGCGGGACGGTTCGCCTTATGGCGCGCTGGCGACGGCGATCATGCGACGAGGATTACAGGACGGTCTGATCCTGTTGGGGGGTGGACCAACCGGCGCGGTGCTTTCCTTCGCACCTCCGTTTATCATCTCCGAGTCGGAAATTGAGTTCCTGGCGACAAAGCTCGCCGACTACCTCGCCTTTCTGCCCGGCTCCATTTCGTAGTCGAGGGCAAGCCGCGCGGTAATGTTCGGCTTGATGACTTCTTCGACGAACTTCACGTGGTTCGGATCTTCCAAGTAGAGCGGCAACTTCTCCATCGAGTCGAGTTCGACGGCGAGAAAGAACGGCCACTCGGCTTGGGGGTCTATGCGCTTGCCACAACGAATGCTCAGAACTTCGGGGATCTTTAGGAGTTGGATGCGCGTCTCCCGCATCATCCATTCGATCTTCTCCTGATCCACGTCCGGGTTAACTTTGAAAAGGACCAGATGATGGATCATGCCCTGTTTTTCAGCTCCAGTCTAAGCCACCTTTCTTGATCGCGTAAAGATACCCGAAGAGAAGAATCACGATAAAGCTCAACATGCTCCAAAAGATCACCGGTCCGAATTGAGCAACAAAGGTCTGGAACGCGACCGCCCAGGGATACATGAAGACAATCTCGATGTCGAAAAGGATGAACAGCATCGCCACAAGGTAAAACTTGATGCTGAAGCGCGGCTGGGGGCCGGGCTCCGGCACGGCGCCGCATTCATAAGCTGTGTCTTTGGTCGCCGTGCGGGTCCCCGCGCGACCGAGGAAGAAGGTTGGCGAGCAGGGTGACGGTAGCAAAACCAATCGCCACAAGCACGTGAAGCAGAACCGGAACGTAGTCTTGAAGCATTGGTGGAGAGTTTTAGCAGCAGATCCCGGCGGTTCGCAAATTGAAAATCATTGCGCACGCGGATAGGCGGCGATCGTGCCCGGCTTGTATCGCCTCACGAAAGCGGTAAGCGTTGGATCGAAACCTTGAATGCTCGCAATCTTTTCGAACAAGCGATCGTCCTCAATCATGGCATAGAGGGCCGGGCTGCTAGCGGAGGCTGTCCACGCATTAGCAAAGTTGACGTAGAGGGTTTTGCCGTTTCTATCGGCCTCCTCGAGGTTGCGAATGAGTTGTTCGACATTGGAAATGACGATGATGTTCGGATCGTACGGACCACGGAACTCCGGTCAGGGAAACCGTCATGATGGATTGTTGCCGAGGATCGTAGGGATCGAGAACCGGACGGGTCAGGAGGACAGACTCTCTCATTGGCTGCAGCGAGTGGCTGACAAGCCACTGGCGCTGCGGCTGGGTGGCACCAAAGAAGGCAATCACGACCAGCCCTGCCATGAGCGGCGGAGCATAACGATTCACGCGGCGTGCGGCCTCAGCGACCCAGTCCAAGCCGACAGCGAAGAAAGCCACGAAGCCCGAGAGGCTGAAAAACAAATACCATTCGTAGAGATAGTGGTTTCTGGCGCGCGAAATCAAATAGACCATTGGACCAGGCAGCAGGAGCACGAGGAGAACGATCCATCCTGCCGGGTGCCGAAACCCGATCCGCACCGCTCCGGCGACGAGGAAGGCGACCGCCGTGGCCAGCATCAAAGGGAACAGGATAGGGTGCGCGTCCGCGGTCCATTGAAGTTCCTGATAGCCGGCCTGAGGAAGGTCCGAGTTGTTCCAGGGGATGCCGGCGAGCAGATGGGCACCCATGTTTCGATGCCAGCGCAAACCGAGCTCTCCAAGAGCGCGCTCCGTTTTAAAGTAGTCCAGGAGCTGGGGAATGCACGGAAGCATCAGCTGGAGGTAAACCATGAGGGCGACAGCGCTCGCCACAATCAGTCGTGGGAAATAACGGACACGTTCGTCGGCAGTTGGATGCCGCAGGAGCAGCGCAATCGCGCCGCAGAGATTCGCGATCACGACCATATAAAGGCAACCAGGATAGGCGTAGAGCAGGGCGAACTCCGACGCGGCAAATCCAGCCCACCACCTCCAGCGCGACGAGTCGATTGCCTGAATCAGGCAATAGATCATCAAAGGTCCAAAGAGCAGGGTAAAGATGTATCCGCGGAGCTCAATCGCATAGCGGACATGCCAGGGATGAATCGCAAGAACAAACGCCGCGAGCACGCCTGCTCTGGCGAAGCCCAGACGTTTAAGGAGCAGGGCGATTGAACCGATCGACAAGATCCCTGCGACCAGACATGGAAAGCGGACGACTGGTTCGGTGAATTGAAGTCCTGTCGGTCGGGCGATCGCGCGCCACGTCTGCAGGCTTGCCTTTGAGAGAATCGTTTGCAGTTGGTGATTGGCTGGCTTCCAATAATTCCAGAGCGCAACTTTCCAGGTTGTTTCCTTGAGTTTGAGATCGCCGCTCTCGTCGCGCCTGTATTGGCCGAGCACGGCGCGATGCAGGCTGGAATCTTCGTCATCCCAGAGGCTTTGCGGAAGGCGTTGAATTCCCCAGAATGTGGTTAATGCCATCGCGGCAATAACGAGCGGCCAGAACCATCTGGGCGTCTCCACCTCGGGCAGCCATCGTGTTTGCGGAGGGCGAGCAGATCTAAGCCACCATCGCGCGGTCGCTCCGAGAAGAGCGACAAGCACAAGATTTATGGCTGCGGCCCACCATTCATAGATTGCGACAAAGTGGTGAATCTTGAGCGGTTTGCCAGCCGGCAGCTCAACCGTCCAAGGCTTGTCCGCGATCAGCAGGAATACGAGGATCCCAACCGCAACGACACCGCAGAGCAATGCAGCCCAGGTGGCTGGGGAGAGTCGAGCGGCTTTCAAAAGGCGTAGGAAATTTTTTCAAACCGCGTGTCTTGCAAGAGCCCGACAACTCTGGAGAGCAGCAAAATGCCAATGGCCAGGTGGCCGGCGAGGTAGAGCACGATTGGCAAGACGGGAGTCCGAGACCACGCGCAGTTGCTCGCCTCCTTGGACCACCATCCAAAGCAGCGGCATATACAACGTCATGATGAAGCGGTGGCCCGGGCCCGTTGGCAGGTACCATCCGGTGGCCATCACGTAAACAACGAAGGTGGTCAAGCCCAGAAGGACCGGCAAGGTGATGGGTCCAAGCTTCTCAAGCCGTCCTTGAGAAGCTGCCACGCCGCACATGGCCAGGGCGAGCGCTCCCAAGCCGATCAAGTAAAGCCCGCGATGGGGCAAGACGATGCGCTTGGGCTTGTCTTTGCGCTCGACCGAGAGCCGCCATTTGGCTTCCGGATGAAAGAGCTGAACCAGCCGGACTACGGCGCCATTCCTGAGACGAACCAGGGCGTCGCCCAAATCATGACGATGGAAGTAGCCTCGCATGGTGGGTTGTTCTTCGATTGGCAGCGTCGCCAGACGGACCTTGCGGCAGTCGGCATACTTATTTACGCACGTCTCCCAATCATCTGCCCAAAACCAAAAGCTTGGCAGATTGTAGAACGCGCTTCCCCACGTCTTGTGCGCATGGATGAGGCGTGGAGAGATGATCGCAAAGTATGCAGCCAAGCAGATGAGAAGTCCGCTCACCAAGCGACGAGGACGCCAGCTCGGAGCTCGAAGATGCCAGGGAAGCTTGTCTCCAAGACTGAGACTGAGGAGCCAACGGACGATGCTGAAGCCAACAAACAAGACGAGAAATGGCGTTGTCGAGGACTTCGCCAGCCAAGCCAGGGCCGTAATTATGCCGAGGAGCAAATAGAGGTGCAGCGGATTCTCGTTCAGGAGGCGCATCGCGCAGGCGCAGACAAACAAAAAGAGCACGAGAAAGATCGGCTCGGCACCGAAGAAGGTGGAAATCGGCAGAAGGGCCGCCAGTGAGCACAGCGCGGTCGCATTGAAAGCCGCCAGCGGCCCAACACGGCAGGCGAAAAAGACCGAGACAGCCGCCGTCGCGAAAATCCCAAGCACCACATTCAACCGCTTTCCTTTTTCGAAGAATTCGGCGTCGCTCGAATTGAGGAATGTCGCGGCGATCCAAGGAAAAAGCGGGTTGCGTGTGCCGTCCGAATACCACGGATACCACGAGCCTTCCATCGTCTTCGACATCCCCACATAGGCGCTTTGATCAAAGGGATCGATCTCGTGGTTTGTCTGCGCCGTAATTCTCAGGCCGATGACGGCAAGCGATCCACAAAGAAAAAGGACCGCCACTGCATAACCGACGATGGATGCGGGCCTCCATGGACCGAGCAACCACGGCGAAATGCGATCAATCAGCCGAAGCAAATTGGTCACGTTCCTTTCCGAGAAAAATAAGCGGTCACGACGTAAGCAAGCGTCGTGACGACAAAAACAAGCATCGTCGCCAAAGCGAACAGAAGGAGAGGACCGTAACTCCCGCGATAACGTGAATTGTCGAGGGCGTGGATCAGCGCGATGGTCACCGCATTACCCGCCGGCGCCAGGAAAAATATCGTCGCGACAAAGGCAGCCAAACGAAACTGCGCAAGAGAAGGGACAAATAGGCAGGATGTCGCCGAGAGCAAAAACGCAATCTCAATCCAGAATGCCGCTGATCGGACGATTCGCAGCAGACCACGGAATGGACCGAGGATCTCCAAGTCGGCGAACTGCGCAGCCTGCAGGACGGCGCTGCGCCGATAAGTGTCAAACATTTCTCTGACCGGTTGGCTGATCGTTGCATCGAGTGATTCGGGAATCGTCGTGAGGACATATTCATAGAGCTTTCCCATTTTGATGCGCGTGCGAAAGAATGTGCCGTCGTCAGGAAAAAAGAAATAACCTAGCTGCGTGAAAACTTTGCGCGCATAAGAAAACGGCTCGCTGACGATCCCGGAGAGGAAGCTGCTTCGGCAGAACGAGGCAATCTCCTGGCGCGACATTCCCTGCTCCCTGCTCAAGAAACGGAAACACCGTTGAGCGATACATCAAGTAGTCCGGATCGAAGCCCAGCCTCGGATAATAGCTGGCGAGTGTTCGGGCGGTTTCCATCTCCCGGTCGAGAACCGGAAGGAAAGCCTCGAGAAAGCGGCGACGTTGCTCAGGGGCTTCGGCATGCTTCCAGTTCGTGCCGCATGCTCGCTTGGATGACATCGGCGTGGATGGTAAAGAGCGTCATCGGAAGAACGAGGCGCGTTTCGCCCGTGCGGATGAAAAGAAGTTTGTCCGGCAGGATCAGGGTAGACACGATGAGGAACATGCCGAGCAAAGGAGTCAGGAGTCGAAGGCTGAGCGGAATGGCTCTGCCAAAAAGACCTACAAAAACCGGCAAAGTAGTCGCCGCCACCGAGAGGAGCCAGTTGGGCTTGAGGATAAAGAGTGCATACGCGAGCAGCATGGCGAGGGCTCCAAAGAGGAGGGAGGCAATGGCTCTGGGTTGGTGCCACCGAAATCGGCAATAGCTGGCGATACAGAAAAGCTGGAGAAACGCTGTGAAGGCCATGATCCCTTCAGGCCGAATCGAGAGCTCGAGCGCGAGGGCGATTGGACTGAAAAGATAGAGGGCCACGGTGAGCAGACCTATGATAATCGCGGCGATCTCGAGAATGAACGGTTTTGGCAACAGGGCCGTCCAGCTTCTCCATGTGAGCCACATGAAGATTGCCGCAACCACTCCGAGGGTCTGTTGGATAATGATGTATCCGGAAAAAGATCCCGTGAGTCGAAGGCACGCGGCGATGAATGCTCCGTAGAGCCACTCGCGTTCGAAGCGCTCGCGAAAGCCTGTGCCGCCAAGCCAGCTGAGCGCGGGATCAAGCCACCCCCAGCTGTCCCATTCCGAGATGGCGACCGGACTGATGCGCATTCGCATTGCCGTCGCCGCGGCGAGCAGGAGGAGAAGAACGATCCAACCGAGAAGTCCGGGCAGCCTAACTACCCATCCCTCCCAGGAGCGAGGGTTGGCGGAACGATCGACGCTCAAAGGCGATGCCTAGTAGTCTGGCATCAAGGCAAGTCCCTTGAGCGTGTTTTCATCGAACCGTCCGGTCTGGCGAAACCCAGCGCTGCGTTGCCAAGCTTTCAGCGACGCGACCAGCGTGCGGCTGGGCAGGCCATCGATCGGCCCTCGATAGTAACCGAGTAAGTTTAGATTCTTTTGCGCCTGTCGAATGACAGTGATCTGGGTTTCGGGACCAACTGAAATAAAGGGACCACCCCTGAAAATCGTCGCAAGATCAACATAGCCCGGAGGAGCAGAGCTCGGTCTTTTCAAGGGGCGCCATCTGGGGACCGCCACGCCCAACCGGCGAAGAGTTTGTGAGTTCAGTTCGCCGGTTACTTTCAACCGTTGGGCGATTTGAAAGCGGCGGATGGCTGCGGCGGTTTGGCTGCCCATTTGTCCATCAACGACGCCGCTATAGTAACCGAGTTGCTTAAGTTTGGTTTGGACGCCAAAGACAATGTCATCCGCAACCGCGTTGGAGAGGGAAAGAGCGGCCAGGCAGACGAAAAGCCACACAAGCATCTTCATAGTCGCGTTTCTAACTGTAGCTGCCAGAGCGCGCAAGTCGCGGAGAGGCAGCTCCCGATCGGCAGAGAAGCAAAGTTCCGGGGGTGATCACCAGCACGGAGGCCAGCAGGCACCAGGCAACGCCGATCGCGCAGATGGTGCCCAGACCGGAAAGGGCAACGTTCTGCGCAAGCATGAGTGAACCAAAGCCGGTGGCCGTGGTCAAACCGCTCAGCACTATGGGTTTCAGCACGCCAGAAAGATTTGAGACGATATCGCCGCCTTCCTTCGCTGCCAGAATCAGATGTGTCCCATAGTCGACGCCCACCCCTAGCATCAAGGGAAATGCCAAGACGTTCAGCAAGTTGATGGGAACGTCGACAAGCTTTAAAGTGGCAATGGTTCCCGCGCCAGCGGCGAGCAGGGAAATTGCGTGCAAAAGCCAGAATTGCGCGTTGCGGTAAACAATGCCCAAAATGATGAGGATGATGACAGAGACGGCTCCGCCGAATACGAAGAGCTCTCTGCGTGCCCAGGCAGTCAGACTCGTGAGTGCCTGGCTCCAGCCAGTCACCAGGGCGGAGGGCACAGCCGCCTCCACCAGCTCGGCGATCCGTTCGCGTTGCATTCCGGTAATCTGGGGCTGAGTGCGAGCATAAGCGATCGCCGCACGCGAATCCGGCGAAAGCATCCTGTCGAAAAGAAACCACCACGGAGAGGTGGATGACAAGAACCGCGACCAGGAGAGGCTCGAGTTGTCAATCTCTCCAAGACCTTCGAGAACTTTGAACGTTTCGGTGAAAGCGGAGGCGGTCAATCCGGAATCCGCGATGGCCTGCTCGAAGGCCCTTCGAGAGGCGATCAGGTCGCTCGAGCGTGCATATTCCGCGTTTGTTCGGATACGTTCGGGATCGAGGACAAGAGCCGAGGGCGACGAACTCGTCTCAATGAGATCTTCATCCTTGAGTTGCTTGAGGACGCGGCCCAGCGCTGCTAAGTCGCGAGGTTCCGCGTTGGGCAGGACAATCATCACCGGTTCGAGCGTCGCCGGGAATTTTTGCATCATCAGCGCCAGCGCCTTTGCGGCGGGGATGTTGCGCGGTTCTAAGGAGGCTGGTGAAATATCAAAGCGAAGGGTGCGCCATGGCGCAAAGCTGAGGATCGTCGCACAGACGAAAAGAATGAGTGCATAGAGAAGGATGCGGCCTGGCGCCTGCAGGCAGTGGCGAACAAACGCGCGGGCCGCTCCCACTGAAGCGGAAGTGGGCGTCGGTCTATTTCCGAGGAATAGAAACAGAAAGAGCGGCATGAGCACGGCGCAGAGGAACACGCCCAGCGCGACCAGAACTCCCAATTGGGCGAAGCCATTCGACCCACTAAAGCAGAGCGCGAGAAAACCGATCCCCGTGGTGATAGCCACCCAGAGAATCCCCGGCGCGCAATGGCTGATAGACTCGGTAATGGCGCCTTCGCGGCTGATGCCTCCGTTTCGCGACTGGTAATAACGTTGACAAAGAAGCAAGCTAAAATCATCACCAAGTCCAAAGAGGATCGAGCAAAAGCTGATCGCAATGATGTTGAGCCTGTCGAAATAAAGGGTCCCGCAGGCCATCGTGGCGATGGCAGTGAGCGCCAGGAGCAACGCAATGCCGATCAGTGGGAGAAGCCGGCGAAAGCCCACCCAAAACAGCCCGGTGACGCAAAGAAGCGAAACCACTGAAGTGGTAGCTATGTCGCGCTGCATGCTCGCTTCAATCTCGTCGACATAGGCGGACCGGCCGGTGACGGCAATTTCCGGACCGTTGCGCCCGAGCTCATGGTTGATTTCAGTGATGAATTGACGCACTTGCCGCATGGTTGCGCGGCACGCTTCGGCTGATAATTCACTCTGATTTGTAATCACGGGAATGATCATCGTCGTCCCGTCGGCAGAGGTAAGATTGAATGTCTCGGAGATGGCGACGGACTCCCAGACCGGGTGGGCAGCACGAACCGCTAGGCCGAGTGGATCGTTTTCGAGCTCGAAGCGTGCTCGCGGTGAGCCGGCCGCCATTTGCGCCGCAAGCCGTCCAATCCGCTCTTGAATTGCCTCCGGCGAAAGGTCGTGTATCGCATCCGCAAACTGCTCGGCAGGGAGATTGAGCAAGAGCGGAACCAGGATCTCATGAATACTCTTGCGGCCGGCAGATGCTTCCAGCGGTGGAGCATCGAGCACTCGATGCACCCATGATTGGCTGCGAAGACGCTCCACGAAGATCTCGCGGAATGCATCGCCATCCGCAGGAGCGTTTTCCCAAGTGAGCAGGAAAGCGAGTTCGCGTGCTTGGGTGAACGCGCTGTTGTAGATCTTCAGGCCTTGAACGGCTGGATTGTTGGCCGGCAAGAGATTCAAGATGTCCGAGTCGAAGGCCTTCTGCGAGGTGATGATTGTCGCGGAACCTGCGGCCAGCAATAACCCAGCCATCGCCATCACCATCGGTCGGCGGACGACCAGGTGAGCAATGACAGCAGCGACGCGATGCATGATGGCAGTCAGAGGGCTCGGGAGATACGTTGCCGTTCCCGTGGTCTTAGACGTTGAAGCGAAACTCCATCACGTCTCCGTCTTGGACAAGATAGTCTTTGCCTTCGATGCGAAGCTTGCCAGCCTCGCGCGCTTTAGTTTCCGAGCCGAAAGCAATCAGTTCATCGAAAGCGATGGTTTGAGCGGCGATAAATCCTCGTTCGAAATCGCTGTGAATCACTCCCGCAGCAGCAGGTGCCTTGTCGCCCGCATGAATTGTCCAAGCCCGTGTTTCTTTCGGACCGGTTGTAATATAGGTGCGCAGTCCGAGAAGGTGATACACCGCACGGATCAACTGGCTGACTCCGCTGTCGGCGACACCAAGATCAGCGAGAAACTCGCGCGCCTCATCAGCCGGGAGTTCGGCCAACTCGCTCTCGATCTGTGCGCTGATCACAATTGTCTCCACTTGAGGCATATTGTCTGCCACAGCGCCCGCATTCTGCGCCGTCGCGAACTCGCGAACGGCTTGGATATGTTTGCTTTCAGGTTGCGAAAGCTCGCTTTCCGCGACATTGCAGGCATAGATCGTCGGCTTTGAGGTCAGGAGGAAGAAGCCGCGCAAAATGGCTCTTTCGTTCTCGCTGAACGGCGCGGTGAGCGCAGATCTGCCCGCATTGAGATGCGGGCAGGATCTTTTCGCACAAGCTGAGTTCGGCCTTGGCGATCTTGTCCCCGGCGCGAGCGCCCTTTTGGAGGCGCTCAGAACGCTTCCTCACCGAGACAAGGTCAGCCAGAATGAGTTCCGTGGCGATTATTTCAATGTCACGAACAGGATCGATCGATCCGGTGACATGGTGGATGTCGGCATTCTCAAAACAGCGGACTACCTGAACAATTGCGTCGACCTCACGAATGTGGCTAAGAAACTGATTGCCGAGTCCCTCGCCCTCACTGGCTCCCTTCACCAGGCCCGCGATATCGACGAATTCGATCGCTGTCGGAATGATCTTCTGGGATTTCGAGAGCGCGGCGAGCTTTTCCAGACGTTCGTCGGGCACGCTGACGATGCCGAGATTTGGCTCGATTGTGCAGAAGGGAAAATTTGCGGCATGGGCCTTCCGGGTGCGAGTGACTGCATTGAAGAGAGTGGACTTGCCAACGTTGGGTAGTCCGACGATTCCGGCTTTGAGCATCAGGCGGGGAAAGCTACCGAATCGCAGACCAGAGGCAAGTGCGAGGAATATGGCGGCACCCTTGATCAGGTGTGTGATACTCGCCGGATGAAGTTACAAGAAATCGTCAGCTATCAAAATGATTTGCTGCGCATCACGGAATTCGACGACTACCCGAATGCGCTCAACGGCCTGCAACTGCAAAACTCCGGAATGGTCACGAAGGTTGCCGTGGCGGTGGATGCATGCGAGCCCGTCCTCGAGATGGCTGTCGCCGACGGGGCGGATCTCCTCATCGTGCATCACGGGCTCCTTTGGGGAGGCCTGCAGAGTTTTACTGGGCCGTTCTATCGCAAGCTGAAGCTGGCGATCTCGAACAACATCGCCATCTACAGTGCTCACCTTCCGTTGGACGCTCATCCCCGTTACGGAAATAATGCCTTGCTCTGCGACGCACTCTGCTTTCCAGAGGCGCGGAGTAGCTTTCTCCAGATCGGATTTCAAGTTGACCTGCAAATCGAACGCGACCTGCTTAGAAAAAATCTCGAGAGAGCCGTTGCCGGGAAAGTGCACCTTGCTCCCGGTGGGCCGGCAGTCAGCCGGAGAATCGGCCTGGTGACTGGAGCAGCGGGTGGAGAGGTCGTCAAGGCCGCCGAAGAAGGCATCGATACTTTCATCACCGGTGAAGGCCCTCATTGGTCGTTTACCGCCGCCGAAGAACTCGGCGTGAATCTATTTTACGCTGGACACTACGCGACTGAAGTCTTCGGAGTGCAAGAGCTTGGCAGGTTATTGGAAGTAAAATTCAATCTTCCATGGATGTTCCTGCATCACCCGACAGGACTGTAGTTTTAGTCTCGCGCAAGCCGATTCTGTGTTCACCTGCCGCTAGCTGAGCATGCGTTCTGATCCGGACTCAGAAAAAAGGACGGGAGCGGCGCCTTGCGGCGTCACTCCCGCTGATTTGATGGCTATAAGCCGGATTTTGTTCTCCACCCGTTTTCGACGAAATGGAGAGGCGGTCATTTATCTTGCTCCGGCACTTTGAGGGACCGGAGCAGCTCTTGAGAGCCGCGACTATTACCCGAAGGTGGTCTCCCGTTAATGGGACCGGGCAGGCGACCCATCCCTTCTGTTTTGTCTTGCACCGCGGAGGGTTTGTCGTGCCCCCGTGCTTACGCTTGGGGCGGTGGGCTCTTACCCCGCCGTTTCACCCTTGCTTTCTCGGCCTGCTCTAGCGATCGCTCGCCAGGGTCCGGCGCGATGAAGCGGTCTGTTTTCTGTGACACTTTCCGTCGCAAAGAACTTTCGTTCAGCGCGCCCTTGCTTTCGCAAGGTGGGCTGCCTTATGGTGTCCGGACTTTCCTCTCCGGTTTCTTGCGTCCCCGGAGCGACCGCCCGCCAACAAGATGAGCATACCTGCGCGCTGCGATCATTCAAGGGAGAGGTTCGTAAGCTGGAAAACCGGGATGCTTGGTGGCGCGTAAGAAGAGGATTGACTCGCGAGGCGTCGCCATTGAGCGTTGCCGATCCAAGATCCGTCCCATTGGAGAGTGTTGGAAATTCAACGACCGCGAAATCTTGATTGGCAGCGTGCCTCGGCGCTGCTCTATGGCGACTGGGGAACCAGCAAGGCCTATGTCATTGGTCTGGCCTTCGTGGCCGCCGGCTATTCGTCGCTTCCGATCATCCTGGCGGTTTGCCTTTTGACGGCTCTCGTCGGGTTCAACTACGTGGTTGTCTGCCGCGCTTTCCCGGAAGGCGGCGGAGTCTACTCTGCGGCGAAGGCACAAGGGAGGTTGCTGGCGGTGGTGGGAGCTTTGTTGCTTGTCGCGGATCTCACGGTCACCGCGGCATTGAGCGGCTGGGCTGCGCTGAGCTACCTCGGCGTTCCGCAAGACCGGGTGATGGTGAGCACGATCGCCTCCATTTTTCTGGTCGGAGTTCTCAACTATTTCGGTCCGCGCCATAGTGGAAGTGTTGCCATTGCGTTGGCGATTCCCACGGTGGTCGTGGTGGCCGCCATCATCCTCGTGGCGGGGCCGCACTTTACCTTGCGATATCTCGAGCCTCCGCACGAGGATTTCGGAAATGCGTGGGTGGCTTTTGTGGGTGTAATCCTGGCCCTGAGCGGCGTGGAAGCCATCGCCAATCTCACGGGCACGCTGAAGCCAGATCGCGGCTCGGTGATTGGCCATCCGAAGGTTGGTCGATCCGCTTTCAAGGCCATCTTGCCTGTAGCCATCGAAGTGAGTCTCGGAACTGCGCTGCTCGGCTGGGCAATGTTGTCCCTGCCAAAACACTTTGCTCCGCAGATGGTGGAACGAAAGGAGGACATGCTGCGGTTCCTTGCGGAGACGTATGGCACGATGAATTTCGGCATCGCCTTTGGCCACATCTTTGGCTTCATCGTGGGGCTGGTCTTTGCATTTACTGTTGCTCAGCGCGGTGAACACGGCCATCGCCGCCTTGATCGGGCTGTTGTTTATGATGTCTCGCGAAGGCGATATGCCACGTTCATTCGCGCAGCTCAGCTCGCATGGCGTTCCGCTGATTCCGTTGGCCATTGCGGTGGGGATGCCGATTATCGTTCTGCTGGTCACCGACAATTTCGAAGCGCTGGCCGGCTTGTATGCCATCGGCGTGGTGGGTGCGATCTGTGTGAACCTGGGGTCCTGCTCGTTCAACATGAAGATCGAGATGCATTGGTTTGAGCGGGTGACGATGATAGCGACCTTTCTCATCCTCATCGCCGTCGAGCTGACGCTCGCGAAGACAAAGCACGAAGCTCTCTTTTTCGTGACGTGTGTGCTCGTTGTCGGATTGTTCCTGTGGGCATACTCTCAGCGCCTGAGCGGGACACGAACGCTGACGGTCACCAAGGAGTTCGCCGATATTGTCAAACCTGAGGTCGTCGAGCGGATGTCGCAGATCTCAGGCGGAACCGAGAAGATCCTCGTCTGCGTGCGAGGTCTAACGCCGGTGCTTCGTTTTGCCTTCGATGAAGCAAAGCTTCGCGACGCGTCACTTTACGTTCTCTACATTCGCGAGATCGCGGTGCTCTACACGGGGGGATCGGTGCCGGGGGCCAACTGGAAGGAGGATCCCGAGGCAAGCGCGATTCTCGGCACCGCGATTCAAATTGGAAAGCATCGTGGTGTGGCGACGATCCCTTTGTTTGTGAGCGCTCCGAACGCGGCATCGATCATTGTGGATATGGCTGCGACGCTCGGGGTCGATTTCCTGATGTTGGGTGGAACCCATCGCGGGGCGATGAGCAAGTTGCTGCGAGGAAGCGTCGTCTCAGAGGTAGCTTCAAGTCTTCCCGATAACATCGAGCTGATCATTTACGGCTGATCGGCGCCAAACAGCTTAGCCTTCACGGCTGCCTCAGAACCGTCGGAGAAAGATTCGGCACGCTTTGCAAGAAAAGCGTCGGTCAAAATCGCCGCGGTCTGCTCAACAGTCCATGATCGGCCGGTCTCGCCCTCCAGGCAGGTCATCTCTACGCCGACAATTCCACACGGCGTGATGTGCTGAAAAGGTTCCAGCGAGCACCGTTCCACATTGAGGGCCAGTCCGTGCATGGTCACCCAGCGTCGGACGCCAATTCCAATCGAGGCAATTTTCTTACTGCCGACCCACACACCTGTGAGCCCGTCGCGGCGATTGGCTGCCACGCCCAGTTCGCTACAGGTGCGAATGATAATCTCCTCTAGAAACCGCATGTAGCGGTGCAGGTCGCGTCCGCGGCATTCGAGGTCCAGGATTGGGTAGGCGACCAACTGCCCTGGGCCGTGCCAGGTGGCTTGTCCGCCTCGATTAATCTCGAAGACGGGGTAGGGGAGAGCCTTCGAACCGCCAAGGCTGGATTGATTGCGGGTTCGGCCGATCGTATAAACTGCTTCGTGTTCAAGCAGGAGAAGCTTTTCGCTACCGGCGCCAGCGAGATAGTCAGCAACGACCCGGTTTTGCAGATCCAGGGCGCTTCCGTACTCCACGCGACCAAGCCAGCGCACGTCGATCGACTTCATTGTATCCTCCATTCGTAAACCTGGAGATCAGGCGTTCGCAAAATGATCGCACATTGTGGTGGTCAACGCTTGTCCGGCGGTGGGGGGAGACCGCCGCTACATCAACGATCGGCTACGCATTTCGGAGTGTCTCACGAGGACAATTCAGATCGTAGAAAGATTTGTTTTCCTGGCCCGAGCGGCATCGAGGGCTTGGAAATGGGTTATACCGATGGCGATGGCATCGGCAGCATCTGCAGGGGGAGTATCTCGCATCCCCAAAAGCACGCGCACCATGAAGGCCACCTGGCGCTTGTCTGCGGCGCCGCGTCCCACCACCGCCTGCTTTACGCGGCGCGGCGCGTATTCATGCACTGGCAAGCTCCGCATCGACGCGGCCAGAATGACGGCGGCACGAGCAGCTCCGAGAGTGATTGCCGTCTGATAGCTTTGCACGTAAATAATGCCTTCGACGGCCATGGCTTGCGGTGCATGCTGGCGAATGATTGCGCTGATCCCTTCGTGAAGCGCGAGCAGGCAATCGGAGGCTGGCCTGCGCGCGTCATTTCGTATCACACCAAATGTCGTGCAAGCCACTTTGTCGCGGTCGCGTGTGAGCACGGCAAAGCCGGCTGCACGCAATGCCGGATCAACAGCCACTATTGTTTCGAAGCCCATCGTCAAGGAACTCGTCGATTCTGGCAAGGACGGTCAAAGTTTCCAAATCCGAAAGTTGCCCACTTGGAGGCTGAAGCACGCAGACTCCGCGGTTCGCCGGTCTCCACACTTGCGAGTCGGTCGGTCCAAAGAGAAGCAGACACGAAGCTCCCGCTGCTGCTGCGAGATGTGAGATGCCGCTATCGTGGCCGACGAAGAACGCAGATTGGGAAAGGATAGCCCCAAGCAACGGAAGCGGCAGGTTTTTCAGGAAGCTCTGTCGTTTCGTCCCGATCGCCAGCCTCATTTGCGCAAGTTGTTGCGAGTCGCTCTCTCCGCCAATGACTAAGAGGTGACCGATGCGGTCATCCTCAAGAATTTTCCTCTGCACCGCAAGCCAACCCTCAACGGGCCAGTTCTTTCTCTGGCCTCCACTACCTGGATGGATGGTCATGAGCGGTCTGCGAAGTGTTGCGAGAAGGTCCTGGGCGGCGGCGAGATCTTTGCTCGAAGGAAAGATTCGCGCCGCCGGATCCTGCAGCTTCAATCCTAATCGCTCCAATGGTGCAGCAAGTTGGAGCGCTGCATGCCGGTGCTCAGCGATTTTCGGCGAAGCACAAATAAGATTTCGCGCACCGGCGCGTCGCAGACCCGCTTCGAAGAGTCCATCCGGATCATAGATATAACTGACGATCTGCCCAAATCCGGCAAAGTAGTCGCATAGTTCCTGGTCCAGAGAGGCGCGAGGATTGAAGAGGCCGGCGAGAGGTCCATAATCAATCGACCGGATGGAATCGGCATAGTATCCCTCAGCCAAGATCGCAATGTGGCGATAACCGAGGATGTGGAGCGCGCAGTTGCGAAAGTTGTCGCGGAGCAGCCGGATGGCCGGCAAGGTCAGAATGAAATCGCCCAAGGCTCCGCCGCGAATCACCAGAATGCGGCCAGGCATGAGCGCTGACGAAACTCTATGGTGTTCCCTGGATTTGCGTGCCGATCATGCCGGGACCTTCCCAGGACTGCGGCCTGTTCCACGGAAGAGTGCCTCCGGCTTCTTGGGCAGCGCGTCTCTCTTCGTCTTGCGCACAGCCGACGAGCCACAGCGCCAGGACGCTGCACAAGGTCAGACAAATCAAACGCATGAACTACTGGTCGACCGATTGGTAGATAACGTTGTCCCCGGGCGAAATCGTCGTGCCTTGTGGCACGCTATTGCCGACGATGTCTGCGATGGACGTAGAGGGCTCTACGGAGGTCACACGAACCTTGCCGATGTATTGCGAGCCGCGTTTGACGAGAAGCTCAGCGTTATTCACAACCCCGTTCTTGTCGCCCAGGCTGAGGACGACGAAGTTCCACGCAGGATTGACGGCCAGCACTCTCCCGGATAGTCCGTTCCGCATCTTCTGCTGCAGTGCGGTCGTCCTTCTCCTTTTGCAATGTGGCCAATTGGAAGCGAGCCGAGTCGAGATCACCTTGCAATTTGGAAATTAAGGTTTGCTGTTCGGCAACCTGGGCCTGTTGGTCACCTCCCCCTTCGGTCGGGCTGGCAGAACCGGGCGTGCTCTTCTGTTCAAGCTCTTGAGTTTTCGCCTGCAGATCCGCGGTCAGTTGACTGATCTGCGCTTCCAAGGAAGTTCTGTCGTTGGTCAGTTGCGCCACCTGCGATTTGCTCTTTTCCAGATCGGTCTGCACTCCCGAGAGCCGCGACGTGAGCTGATCCTTTTCGGTAACCGTGGTCGACAGATTCTGGGCTGCTGTTTTGAGATCGCCCTGCGCCTTGGCCAATTGCGTCTTCGTCTGACTGACGGTAGTCTCCGCGTCCGCAGCCCGCTTCTTCACCTCAGCGAACTTCACCTGATTCAAATACCCCAAACCAGCGGATACAGCGGTCAGGAGTATCGCAAGGATAACCAGAAATTTTCCCATAGTTGCAGGAGGCGATCGATTCGGAGAAAACGCAAGCGGATCGGTAACAGATCCCTTTAGGTACCGCAAGAGGCAAAATCACACAAATGATTTTGCAATTGCCAGACCATCCTAGCTGGTTAGCTTTGACATTGCCAGGGACTATGGATTGCAGACGGAAGAACCCCGCCAGGGCAGGAATGCAGCAACGGTATTTCGCTTTGCTTTGCTGTAGTTCTCTGGCGCTTTCTTGACTCCTCCATGGGGACAAGTACTCTTCAAGTGAGATGGACGCAACTGTGTTAGAGCGCGTGCGCGAGAGCCTGCAGGAGTTTCTCACCAGCAAGGGCATGCGCCGAACGATCCAGCGCGAGGCGATCATCGATGCAGCCTTCGGAACAAAGGAGCATTTCACTGCTGAGGAGCTGCTCTCCATGGCCAGACGCATCGAGAAGTCCGTTTCGCGCGCCACGGTTTATCGGACCTTGCCGCTGCTGGTGAAAAGCGGCTTGCTCCATGAACTAGACCTCGGGTCAGACACCAAGATTTACGATCCAAATTTCGTCGAGCATCCCACCCACAACCACCTGATATGCGTGGATTGCAACCGAATCATCGAGTTCGAAGATACCAACATCGAGCTTCTCGAAAATTGTATCTCGCGACGGCTCGGGTTTTCTCCTTCAAGCAAAGCGGTGACCATTGAGGGTCACTGTGACGAATTGAAACTGAAGGGAACTTGTCGCAACCGTCGACGCCCGACTTCGTAAGCGTCATGTGGCAGGGACGCTTCCGGCAGGCGCCCTCCAGCCTGCTCAAATCATACAGCGAATCAGTATCCTTCGACTGGCGGCTCTATCGCCAAGACATTCGCGGCAGCATCGCTCACGCTCGGGCCTTGCAGAGAGCAGGAATTCTCTCCGCGGAGGAGTTCGGGCAGATCGAGGGCACCTTGCGCGTAATCAAGGAAGAGATCGACGACGGCCACTTTGTTTTTGATCCGGAGCTCGAGGACGTGCACATGAATATCGAAGCGGAGTTGACCCGGCGGATTGGAGCGACCGGGGCCAAGTTGCACACGGCGCGTAGCCGCAACGATCAGGTCGCGCTCGACCTTCGGCTCTACTTGCGCGACGAAACCGAGGTCTTGCAGGGAGCGATCGTTTCCTTTCAAAGAGCCTTGGTCGATTTGGCCCAGAGACATGTCAATGCCCATGCGCCAGGTTACACACACCTTCAACGGGCCCAGCCCATTTTCATTGCTCATCATTTACTTGCCTACGTAGAAATGGCTGCACGTGACTCAAACCGATTGAGCGATTGCGCAGCGCGCCTGGATGAAATGCCCTTGGGAGCCGGCGCGCTTGCCGGTTCAACGATCGTGTTGGATCGCGAGGCAGTGGCGCGCGAGCTGGGATTTTCGGCGGTCGCACAAAATAGCATCGATGCAGTCTCCGATCGGGATTTCGCCTGCGAGCTGCTCGCCGCACTGGCGATCTTGGGCATGCATCTCTCCCGACTCAGTGAAGACGTGGTTCTTTGGAGTTCGGCGGAGTTCGGCTATCTCGAGCTGAGCGACCGACACACCACCGGCTCAAGTTTAATGCCGCAAAAGAAAAACCCTGATGTGGCTGAGCTCACGCGCGGCAAGACCGGGCGACTCTATGGCAACCTGATCTCCCTCCTCACTACGATGAAGGGTTTGCCGCTCGCCTACAACCGCGATATGCAGGAAGATAAGGAAGCGATCTTCGACTCTGTGGACACCGCCAAGGCCGCCTTGCAGATCTTCGCCGAGATGATGGAGGGCGCCAGCTTTCGAGAGGATGTGATGGCACGAGCGGCTGCCGATCCGAATCTGCTCGCCACCGATCTCGCCGACCGCTTGGTGCTTGCGGGCATCCCTTTTCGACAGGCGCACGAGATTGTCGGCAAACTAGTGTCGCTGGCCGCGCAGAGAAACGTCTCCCTGGCCGAGCTTGATCCCGATGTGTTCATGGATGCTGCGCCAGTGCTCACGCCGCAGGTGGTGCGGGAAGTCTTTCGCGTGGATAACGCTTTGGCGGCACGCCGGGCACCGGGCGCTCCCTCGAGCGAAAATGTTGCTCAAAGGATGGCTTATTGGAAACGTGTGCTGGCATGAGCTCTGATCAACAGTGGCGCATTCTTCGCAGTGAGAGCCTGTGCGACACTCCCTATTTGCGCGTCAATCGTCAGCACGTGGCCACGCCGTCACGCCCGGAGGGGGTCACGTGGATGGTGGCCAGGCGCCACACGGCCGCGGTGGTAGCCCCGCAGACGATTGACGGAAAGTTTATCCTGATTCGCCAGGAGCGAATCGCGGTGCAGAGAGTTCTTTGGGAGTTTCCGGCCGGCCAGGTGGATGGTGAAGTCAATGCAGCGTCCATATATCAGACGGCCTTGCGTGAACTCGGGGAAGAGGCTGGTGTTTCCTGTTCGAGCGAGCTGATTCCCTTGGGCTATTTTTTCTCCTCGGTCGGATTTACGGACGAATGTTGCCACCTCTTCCTGGCTCGGGATGTCATTCCCCGCGCCGAAGGCTTCGATCATGACGAACATGAAGCGATCGTCGAGGTGCACGCGTTTTCCGAGAGCGAACTGACTGAATTGATCGGTTCTGGCGAAATTGTCGATTCGAATACTCTGGCCACCTATGCCAGATTGAAAGCGCGGAGATTGATTGAATGAATTGGCGCCGCTTTTTTGACTTTCGGGAGCTGAGAGACGAACCGAAGCCTTTTCTCGAGCACATCGAGGATCTTCGGCGGATGCTCATCAAAATGCTTGTTGTCCTCGCTTTGATGATGGCGGTGGCGTTTGCATTTCAAAAGAGGATCGTCGAGCTGATTGAGCGGCCCTTGCTGGCGTTCGATCCGGAACGCACCAGCCTGACCAACTTTGGCGTCGCGGATCCGTTGACCATTGCGATTGAGCTCTCTTTTTATGCCGGGTTGGTCCTGGCCTTCCCATTTCTGGTGCTTTTTCTGGCCGAGTTTATCCTGCCGGCGCTCACGCCAAAGGAGAGGCGCCTGCTTTATCCGGCAGCGGTCGTCTCGTTCGGCTTGTTCCTGGTCGGCGTGTTCTTCGCCTACTATTGCGTGCTGCCCCCAACGCTCGACTATTTCTTCAACTACTCAAAGGCGCTCAATTGGAAGCCACTCTGGAGTGTGCGCGAGTATTTTTCCTTCACGACTCAGTTTGTCGTCTCGTTTGGTCTCGCGTTCGAGCTTCCGCTGGCTGTCTTGCTGCTGGTGAAGCTGGAAATATTGAGCTACGAAGTGTTGCAGAAGACGCGCGCGTTTGCGGTCATCATTATCCTTTTCCTGGCGGCAATTATCACGCCGACAACGGATATGTTGACGTTAATCCTGATGGCAGGGCCGATGTATCTGCTCTATGAGGGATGCATCCTGATCGCCTGGCTGATGGAAAGGAAAGTTCGGCGTCAATCTCTCGCGGCGAATTCGACACGCGGATGAACCTGGAGGTGGGCGGCAATCTCCGCCGCAAAAGCGTTGCCAAATTCCTGAAGTTTGCGTTGCCCGACTCCAAAGATTCCCCCGAGAGCCTCTCTTGTTGCCGGGTATCGGCGCGCCATCTCGCGTAAGGTTGCATCGCCAAAGATGACGTAGGCAGGGACGCCACGCTCGTCGGCCAACCGTTTGCGGACCGCGCGCAGTCGACCAAAGAGGGCTTCGTCGCATTCGATCTCTCCGGCGCGTCGCGGTGGGGGCTTTGTTTTGGGTCGCGCCATCGGGCGTGCCAGCATGATGATCGTGCGTGAGCGCAAGGCACTCAGGCCAGAGGGTGTAATCTCCACGACGGGGAACTCGCTGTCTGACTGCAGGAGATAACCTTGGCGGAGAAGTTCCCGACCGACCGCCGCCCATTCTTTGCGGTCAACATCTGCACCGATCCCGTAGGTGGTCAATGTATGGTGATTCCAGCGACGAACTTTCTCGGTGCTGGCACCGGTCAAAACATCGATGACGTGGTTCATTCCCGTGCTCAGTTGGCTCGCTTCCCGAATACGAAAGACGCAGGAGAGCAACTTTTGGGAGACAGTTGTCCCGTCGTAGCTGGCGCGTGGTGCGAGGCAATTGTCGCATGCATCGCACTGCGTGGCGGATTGCTCTCCGAAGTAGGCAAGGAGTGCGTGCCTCCGGCAGGCGGATGATTCCGAGTAAGAGATCATCTCGCGCAGTTGTCGCCGAGCGACCCGCTGTTCCTGCGGCGTGGACATTCCATTGATGAAATGAGCCTGCTTGGCTGCATCTCCCGCGCTGAACAGCAGCAGGCAATCTGCCGGCAGACCATCGCGTCCGGCTCGGCCTGTTTCCTGATAGTAGGCTTCAAGATTTTTTGGAAGATCGTGATGGATCACCCACCGCACGTTCGGTTTGTTGATCCCCATCCCGAAAGCGATGGTCGCACAGATGATGTGGACTTCGTCGCGCAGGAAGAGTTCCTGCGTCGCGGTCCGGACATCGATCGGCAAGCCTGCGTGATAAGGCCGCGTGGCCAGTCCGCGAGCTGCCAGCGACGCAGCCAAACGTTCGGTGGTCGCGCGTGTCGCGCAATAGACGATGCCGCTCTCCTGTTTGCGCTTGCCCGCGAAATCAAGAATTTGCCGAAGCGGCTGATCCTTCGGAATCACCTGGTAGGCGAGATTCGGACGATTGAAGCTCGCGATGAAAACGGCTGGATCAGTTAGGTTCAGATGGCTACTGATGTCTGTTCTCACCCCAGGGGTCGCGGTGGCGGTTAACGCCAGAATTGGGACTTCGGGTAGCAACGCTCGGAGTTCACCGAGTTGACGGTATTCCGGCCGGAAGTCGTGCCCCCACTCGGAAATGCAATGCGCTTCATCGATGACCAGGGCTCTGACGTTCCAGGCGCGAAGGTTATCCTTCCAATCATCAAGCAATAACCGTTCCGGTGCAGCGTAAAGCAGACAGTATTCCCGTTGGTGTAAGCGGCGAAGCCGTGCCCGGGCCTCGCCAACCTCGAGGGTGGAGTTGAGAAAGGTTGCCGCGACGCCGGCCGTCTGCAGTTGGTCGACCTGGTCTTTCATCAGGGCAATCAGCGGGGACACCACCACGGTGAGACCATTGCGAATTAATGCCGGGAGCTGAAAACATAGCGATTTTCCCCCTCCCGTCGGCAGCAAGGCTAACACGTCCCGACCTTCGAGGGTTGCTTCGATGATCTGCCGCTGCAAAGGCCGAAACTCGCGGTAACCAAATGTCCGATTCAGCGTGTCGAGCAGAAGGTCAGGCATGAAAATCTCGACTATAGCGCCTCGGCCTTGGTTGAGGAATGAAGAAGCGATTCGCGGGGGCCGCGCTCTCCAGCGAAAAAGGCCCCGGCGCTAACAGCGACCGGGGCCTTTTCCGCGGGAGGGAAATTCCTGCCGATTACAGCTTCATTTTGACCATCGCCTCATGTTCCTCGTCGCTACAAGGCGCGTTCAAAGGAATGTCTGTGGACTTCTCGGTTGAACCAACCAGCCCATTCTCAAGGAGATATCCTTCTAGCTCTTCGCCGCTAATGTCGGCGAGCATTGTGCCGTTGACGACTACACAAGGTGAGAGCGGTTGGCCGCTCAGTTGTTCCATCTCAAAGCGGAATTCCGGGTTCTTGATGATGTCCTTTTCCTGATAGGGAGTGTTATACTTCGCAAGGACGGCGCGGACGCCTCTGCTCCATCCACAGTGGGTCTTCAAGTAAGCCGTGATTTCAATGTTAGCCATGGTTGTAGAATCTACCTGAACTTCGCCGAAGACGCTCGTTATTTCTTTCTCTTGGAGTCGCCGGGACGGTATTCCTCCTCGGCCACTTCGAAGGCTTGGGCCAATCCGACCATGTCCTCCCCGGGCCTCAAGGTGTCAAGGGTCTCGGCCTCACGGCGGAGAGCGTCCTGGTCATAATTTGCCGCCTTGATAGAGAGACCGATGCGGCGTTCGGCCTTGTCTACCTTGATCACACGCGCCTCGACCTCCTGACCGACTTTAAGAGCGTCTTTGACCTTCTCGACGCGATCTTCGCTGATTTGGGAAATGTGGACCAAGCCATCGATGTCGTCCTGAAGTTGGACAAACGCCCCGAAATTCGTGATTTTGGTGACCGTTCCCTTGACCAGGTCGCCGATCTTGAAGCGCGTATCGATTTCCTTCCACGGATCGTCCTCGAGTTGCTTGGTTCCCAGACTGATCCGCTGGTTAACCTTGTCGATATCGATGACCACTGCCTCGATTTCGTCGCCCTTTTTCAGCACTTCGCTCGGATGATTGATCTTGCGGGTCCATGAAAGATCCGAGACGTGGATCATGCCATCGATGCCTTCTTCCAATTCCACGAAGGCACCGTAAGCCGTCATGTTGCGGACCGTGCCCTTGACCTGCTTCCCGATCATGTAGCGGACTTCGATTTCGTCCCACGGATTCGGCTCGAGCTGACGGACCCCCAGCGAGATTTTTTGCTCGTCCTTATTTACTCCGAGGACCACTGCCTCGATCTCCTGTCCCAGCGTAAGAACATCGGAAGGGCGCGCGACGCGCTTGGTCCAGGACAGCTCCGAGACGTGAATGAGGCCCTCGACGCCTTCCTCGATTTGAACGAATGCCCCGTAAGGCATTAGGCTGATAACTTTGCCTTTGACTCTCTGACCGACAGGGAAGCGCTCTTCAATCCGATCCCACGGATTGGACTGCATTTGTTTCATTCCCAAGGAGACGCGCTCCTTGTCTCGGTTGATATCGAGGACTTGGACTTCAACGTGCTGGCCGACCTTCAGCATTTCCCCCGGATGGGTCAGCCGCGCCCACGACATGTCGGTGACATGCAGGAGACCGTCGATGCCGTCCAGATCGATGAAGGCCCCGAAATCAGTGATATTCTTGACCGTTCCATTGACTCGATCGCCGATGTTGACGCTGCTCAGAAATCTCTGCCGCTTTTCCGCGCGCTCCTGCTCGATGATTTCTCGCCGACTCAGGACGACGTTTTTGCGCTCTTCGTTGATCTTGACGATCTTAAAATCGTAGGTGTTGCCGACAAACCCCTGTAAATCTTTGGGAGGAACGATGTCGATTTGAGACGCGGGAAGAAAGGCCTCTACGCCTACATTAACGGTCAGCCCACCTTTGACGACGGCTTTTACTTTTCCCTTGATCAGGCCCTCGCCCTTGAAGACAGAAACGATCTTTTCCCAGTTCTGGCGGGCCGCGGCCTTCTCCTTGGACAAAACCACCATGCCCTCGTCATTTTCCAGCCGTTCGAGAAGCACCTCGATCTCGTCGCCAACTTCCACGTCTGAGGGGTCTTCGAATTCGCTCGCCGGGATCACCCCTTCACTCTTGTAACCGATATCCACCAGAAATTCTCGAGGGCGGACTTCGAGGATATGTCCCTTGACGATGCTACCCTCGCGGTAGTTCTTGACCGACTTGGCGATCAGTTCCTGCAGTTCTGCCATAATGGCCATCTTATTGTTATTGTGTTTATTAAATCGGCCCGAACGCCTTTTTCACAAGAGTGAGGACGTCGGCCAGACAACGGCATCCGACCGCTAACGGGTTTGCAAGATTAAAGAGCCTGGGTCAGAAAGCAAATACAAAAAGCGCTATTGCCAGCGTTTGAGCGACTCCTCGTGCATGTGACGCTTGCGAAGCCATTTCGAGGTAATCCCGTATTTCGGTCCGAAGAGGTAAGCGCCGACAAAGAGAGTTCCAAGCACGAGAATAATGGCGGGGCCGGATGGAATGTTCGCCCAAAACGAGATGTGTAGCCCTGCGATTGCGCTTAAGGCGCCGATGACCCCACCTCCCCAAGACATTGCAGCGTAGGAATCACAGAGCAGATAGATAGTGGCTGCCGGGAGGACAAGAAGGCCAAGCGAAAGAAGCACGCCAATCGCCTGGAGCGATGAAACCATCGCCAACACAATGAGAATGACCAGCAAGGCAAGAAGAAGGCCGACTCGGATACCCTGGGTGCGGGCGACTGAGGCCTCGAAGAGCGCCAGCAGCAAGGGTCGCTGAAGCGCCACGAGAGAAAGCAACGTGACCACGCTGATCAAATAGCTGGTCAGGAGGTCGGTGTCGGCAATACCGAGAACGTTTCCGAAGAGGAAGTGCTCGAGGCTAATTTTGACGCGAGCATACTTGATGAGAGCGATGCCAAGGGCGAAGGCGAAGATGTAGAGCGCCGCCACGGCCGTCTCATCCTTGACGCGCGAGCTGCTGGCAATCACATGCCCGCCGAGTGCCACAAAAATCGCGGCAAAGAGTCCCCCCAGCAGCAGGCCGCCGGGGTTCAGGCCAATCATCATCGCGGCCAATGCGAGTCCTGGCAGCATCGAATGGGAGAGCGCGTCTGCCACGAGCGCAAGGCGTCGCAAGACGACGTATGCTCCGAGAAAGCCATTGGTAAAGCCGATCAGCACGCATGCCACCAGGGCCCTGCGCATGAACTCGTATTCAAACGGCTCTACGATCCAGTTCATCGCTTGCGTCCGGTGAAGATCCGAGTCGAAAAGGCTCGATCGATATTCTCGCTAGTGAGCGTCTGATCGGTGGGCCCGAACGCCACCAATTCGCCGTTGAGAATGAGCACGTGGTCGAAAAGCTCCCGCGCGTCGACAAGATTGTGGTGCGAGACGATGAGCAGTTTGCCGGAATCTCGCAATCGGTGAATGGCCGCCGCAAACGCCTGGGAAGCATTCTTGTCCAATCCCCCAAATGGCTCGTCCAGCAGATAGATTTCGGCCTGTTGCGCCCACGCGCGAGCGAGAAAGGCGCGCTGCTGCTGTCCGCCCGAAAGCGCCTTAAGTTGCCGATTGGCGAAAGCGGTTAGATCGGCGACCTGAAGAGCTTCACCAACGATGGCTTGGTCCTGCACGCCGAACGGCCTCCAGAGACCGAGCACCGAGTAGCGTCCCATCTCGGCCAGCCCGCGCACCGTGATCGGAAAATCCCAGTCTATGGCTTCGCGTTGGGGGACATAAGTAATCAGACGCGCATCGGCAGTCCGATGGCCGTTGAAACTGATCTGCCCGGTTTCGATGGGTAACAATCCTGCCAGCGCTTTCAGCAAGGTAGTCTTGCCGGCTCCGTTGGGTCCAAGCAATCCGATGCACGAGCCACTTGCCAGCTGAACGTCCAGGTGATGGACAGCGGGAATTCGGTGATACGAGACCGTCAAATCTTCGATGAGCAGCCGGCCGGTCACGGCGCGGATTCCGGTATGGTAAAAACGTCCTGAACGCGATCGGTGCCCCAATAGGATGCTTCGGCAATTGGTCCGTCCTCGTTCGAAACTTGCAGGTGCACGGCAGCGTGCTGGGTGCCCCGCCATGTCGCCTTGACTACCAAATCTGCCGGAGAGCTCGAAGGCAATCGGAGCGTCCCCGAATAGCTGCCTTGCTGGTCTTCCGAAACGAGCTCTTGCCCAAGATAACTCACGCGGATGGAGTCGGCGGTGGGTGCACTGACAATTTCAAGCGTCAATTGTCGCTCAGCCTGCATTGGAGGAGCTGGCTTCGGGTGAGTGGTAGGTGCGTCAGATCGCATCAGGCGCCATACCGGGATAGCTGCCAAAGCGAGGGCAATGGTCATAAGTGCAAACCGAAGCCAGGGCGTGCCGCGCATCGAAATTCTAGTTTTGCGCCTCCGCGACAATTTCCAGCGCCCCGAGCACGGCACCGATTGATTCACGCACCGGAAGAGCCGTGGCCATCCGCAAGAAATTGGCTGCCTCGACGCGAAATGCAAGTCCATTGCATTAAAATGATCGACCCTTGCGGAAAACACTTGGTCGCGGTATATGCGCGTTTGACTTCTGGAATTTTCTGCTGTGGTATCGATTGGGCCATGGTTAAGAAAAGGCCTCTTCCCCGAGGCACCGGATGAATGTCTCTGCCAACACACCAAAGCGTCAGTTCATTACGTCCTTCCGGGCGCGGACCCTCTACTTACATGACGGCGACCTCGCCCGATCGGGCTTGCATCTCTGTTCAGCAGCGCGTCCTCCTGACGCTTCTCGGCTGGCATGATCAGAGGTCCAGTCGCAAGAATCCACAATTCCTGAACCGTTCTGTATGAAAAAAATCATTGCTGTCACCTCCTGTCCTACTGGCATTGCGCACACCATAATGGCGGCGGAAGCGCTCAAAAAGGTCGCTACTTCTCTGGGTCATCAAATCAAGGTTGAGACCCAGGGCTCGGCGGGCAAGAAAGGGGTTTTCACAGAGGAGGATATTGCCAACGCCGATGTCGTCATCTTGGCGACTGATATCCGAATCGAGCCGGCACGATTTGCGGGCAAGCCAGTTTTGGAAACATCCACCAGCGAGGCGATCCGCAACACCCGCGGAGTTATTGGGTCGGCGTTGGCACTGCTCCCGCCGGAGACGACTGCTGGAGTGCTAGCACAGGAAAAGGCACCCGCAGTTGCCGCTCTTAAACCAGCCGCGGCGCCTGCCGCCGCCGGCGCCGCTCCTGCTGCCTCGGTTGGCGGCAAACGATTCGTGGGCATCACCTCTTGCCCGACTGGCATTGCACATACCTTTATGGCAGCGGCAGCTCTCGAGAAGGCTGCCAAAGCCTTAGGTCACACCATTAAAGTGGAGACTCAGGGTTCGGTAGGGGCCAAGAACCAGCTGACGCCCGAGGATATTGCCGCCGCAGACGCGGTCGTCATCGCCGCCGAGACCAATGTTGACACCTCGCGGTTTGGCGGGAAGCGCGTCTACATGACGGGCACCAAACAGGCGATGCACGCCGGTAAAGACGTCCTTACGAAAGCCCTCGAGGAGCCGATCGGGGATGCGGGTGGTGGGGCAGGCGGCGACCTCGCCGGAGCGGTCGAAAAAGCCAAAGCCGCGCGAGCCAAAGCGCGAACCGGCCCGTACAAGCATTTGATGACCGGGGTCTCCTATATGCTCCCATTAGTCGTTGCCGGCGGCTTGGCGATCGCGCTGGCCTTCGCCATTGGCGGGATCCAGGAGGGCGCATATCCTGAGGGAACGCTCCCGGCCGCACTCATGAAAATCGGGGGAGACACAGCTTTTCGCCTCTTCATCGCGGTATTTTCTGGCTTTATCGCCTATTCGATAGCGGATCGACCCGGCATTGCCCCCGGCTTGGTTGGCGGGTTTCTGGCGCAGTCGCTCGGTGCTGGCTTCATTGGTGGAATTTTTTCAGGATTTCTGGCGGGCTATTTCACGAAGTTTCTCGCGGATAAGATTCGCCTGCCGGCAACCCTGGAAGGATTGAAGCCGGTGTTGATTTTGCCGTTTCTCTCGACCCTGGGAATCGGCCTCTTGATGATCTATTTGATCGCTCCGCCGGTGAAATGGCTCAACGATGCGATGAATGCATGGCTTCTCGGCATGCAAGGCGCGAACGCTGTTGTTCTCGGCATCATCCTGGGGGCGATGATGGCGTTTGACATGGGCGGGCCGATCAACAAGGCGGCCTATGCTTTCGCGGTCGGACTCCTCGCGAGCAAGATCTACGCACCGATGGCGGCAGTAATGGCAGCGGGAATGACGCCGCCTCTCGGCCTGGCGCTGGCATGCTTCCTGTTCAAGAACAAATTCGACCTCGAGGAACGAGAAGCGGCGGGGCCGGCTCTGGTCCTGGGAATATCCTTCATTACGGAGGGAGCGATTCCGTTTGCCGCCAAGGACCCGATTAGGGTCATTCCAGCGCTGATTGCGGGCTCTGCGGTCGCTGGGGCCATCTCAATGGTCAGCAACGTGCAGCTTCTCGTTCCGCACGGCGGAATCTTCGCGTCCCTCATTCCTGGCGCGGTCACCAATCTCCTTGCCTATGGGATTGCGATCATCGCGGGAACTGTCGTGACCGCGGGGGTGCTTTTCTTCCTCAAGCGTCCCATCACCGAGCCGATGCCCGCCCTGGCCTGATCACACGATCCAAACGAATCCTCCACTAGAGAACTCGACCCATGATTCAACTCACGCCTCAAAACATCAGGATTGGTGCTCGCGCCGGAAGTAAGAACGAAGCCATTCGCGCGGCAGGGCAGGTCCTTGTCGAATCCGGCTTCATCGAACCCGGCTACATCGAAAGTATGATCGGGCGGGAAGGTCAGGCGAACACCTATTTGGGCAATGGTATTTCTATCCCGCACGGCATGGCCAAGGATCGCGAGCTGATCCGAGCCACTGGCATTTCCGTCGTCCAGTTGCCTGAAGGAGTAGAGTGGGGACCAGGAAAAGTCGCTCACCTCATTGTGGGGATCGCTGCCAAATCTGATGAGCACTTAGGGGTGCTCGCGGCGCTGACGGACGTGCTCGATGACCCGGCCCAGGCCGAACTCCTCGCGAAAACCAAGGACGCCAACGACATCATCGCAGGATTGAGCCGCGAAACGGGGCAGCCAAGCGCTGAGCCGGAGGGCGTTCCACCGCCGCCGGGAGCGCACCACGTCGATGCTAAGATCGTGGGCAGCGCCGGGATGCATGCACGACCGGCCACGGTGTTCTCGGATCTTGCCACCCAGTTCGAATCGGATATTCGCGTTCAATATGGCACCAAGATCGCGAACGGAAAATCGATGGCAGCCATTCTCAAGCTCGGCACTCCCGGCGGGCAGTCGATCCGTATTATTGCCTCGGGTCCCGACGCCGAAGCGGCCTTAAAGGCGCTCAAGGAGGCCGTTGATAGTGGACTTGGCGATGTCGAGGAAACCAGAGAAGTGATAACCGAGGCGGACAAATGGGTTCCCGTGTCGGGCGGCCATGCCCTGACGGGGGTGTCGGCTTCCCCAGGGATCGCGATCGGTCCCGTCTATCAGTTCCAGACGACTCACATCGTCATCGAGGATAAGCCTGGTGACCCCGAATCCGAGAAGCTGGCTCTTAAGCGCGCCATCGCGACCGCGAACGAGCAAATAACGGACATCTATGACCAAGTCTCAAAGCAGTCGGGCAAAGGTCAGGCGGCTATTTTCCGCGCGCACTTGGCGCTCCTGAACGACGCAGAAATCTTTCAAGAGGTCGCCACGCACGTCGATTCCGGCCACAGTGCGGCTTGGTCGTGGCAACATGCCATTGAACGTCGTTCGATGGAGTTAAAGCAAATCGAGAACGAGCGGCTCGCCGAGAGAGCTGCGGACCTCCACGACATCGGCCAGCGCGTCTTGCGTCTGCTCGCGGGCGCCGAGCACGGGGCGCCACGCTTGCCCGATCATCCTGTTATCCTCGTCGCCGATGACTTGACTCCCTCGGATACCGCCCAACTCGATCCAAAGCGCATCCTCGGGCTTTGCACCGCCTCCGGCGGGCCGACGGCGCACACGGCTATCATCGCGCGGTCGCTCGACATCCCCTGCGTCGTGGGCTCCGGCGCCGCAGTCTTGGAAGTCACCTCCGAGCGGACCTGTATCCTGGATGGTTCCGCTGGTAAACTCTACATCGAGCCGAACGCGGAAGACGTCGAGGCTGCCAAGCGCTTCCAGGTCGATCTCGGGAATCGCCGAAATGAAGAATATGCGACGCGTTACGAACCTGCAGTCTTCACCGATGGGCATCGCGTCGAAGTCGTCGGCAACATTGGGAAGGCAGCCGAAGCAGCTGCCGCAGTCGAGGCCGGTGCCGAGGGCATTGGATTGATGAGAACGGAATTTCTTTTCCTGGACCGGGAGACGCCGCCGTCCGAGGATGAGCAGTTTGAAGCCTATAGCGAGATGACCCGCGCGCTAAACGGTCTCCCGTTGATCTTGAGGACGCTGGACATCGGCGGAGACAAGATCGCTTCCTACATCTCCCTGGCAAAAGAGGAAAACCCTTTCTTGGGGGTCCGTGGAATCCGTCTCTGCTTGCGGCAGCCCGGGATCTTTCTGCCGCAATTGCGGGCCATTTATCGGGCGTCGACCACGGGGCCGATCAAGATCATGTTCCCCATGATCAGCACTCTCGAAGAACTTCATGAGGCCAAGCAAGTGGCGGAGCAAGTCAGGCAGGAACTCGGAGTAGCTCCGGTGGAAATCGGCATCATGGTCGAGGTTCCTTCCACCGTTCTGATGGCGGCAGAGTTTGCCAAGCACGTCGATTTCTTTTCCATTGGAACGAACGACCTCACCCAATACACGCTGGCGATGGATCGCATGCACGCGGCGCTCGCCAAGAATGTTGACGGTCTGCATCCGGCCATCTTGCGCATGATCGATATGACGGTTCGGGCGGCAAAGGGCGCCGGCAAGTGGGTCGGCGTCTGCGGTGGGGTTGCCGGTGACCCGCTCGGCGCGGCGATCCTCAGCGGACTCGGGGTAACTGAGTTGAGCATGAGCCTGCCGAGTATCGCGGCAGTGAAATCCTCGCTGCGAAAAATCAAGCGAGCTGATGCGGAGAATTTGGCCCGTCGAGCCTTGGCGTGCTCAACCGCTGCCGAAGTGCGGCAACTTAACCACTGAGCATCCATGTCCAACAACCGGTACGAGTGCCTTGCGATCACCTTGAACCCTGCGATCGATCGCACGATCACGATCCAAAATTTCCAGGCAGGAAAGGTTAACCGAGTTCAGAGCGAGTATTCGAACGCCGGAGGCAAAGGTGTTAATGTGGCTTCCTCACTCGCAGATGCGGGTCACAGAGTTGCCGTTACCGGTTTTCTTGGCCGAGAAAACGTCACCTTGTTCGAGCGGCTTTTCGCGCGCAAACGCATTTCCGATTACTTCGTGCGGTTGGATGGAGAGACGCGCGTTGGGATCAAGATTACAGATCCTGTGCAGAAGGAGACAACCGATATCAATTTTCCAGGGGCGGAGCCGCTTCCCAGCGATATGACCTCTCTACGGGCTACTATCGAACAGACTGACGCGGAATGGTTTGTGATCGCCGGTAGTCTTCCACCAGGGGTCGAAACAACCATTTACCGCGATCTCACCCAAGCATTAAAGGCGCAAGGTCGCAACGTCGCTTTGGATACCAGCGGAGAGACGCTGAACCACGCGATCGAAGCACTGCCCGCGTTCATCAAGCCCAACATCCATGAGCTGGAGGGGCTGGTAGGTCGGGAGCTCTCCAGCCGTGACGAGGTCGCGGCTGCGGCACGCGAGCTGGTATCGCGAGGAATCGATACAGTCGTAGTATCGATGGGAGAAGAGGGGGCTTGTTTTGTCAGCGAGGAGGGAGTTCTTTTCGCGACACCACCTTCCATTGAGGTCCGCAGTACCGGTCGGCGCCGGGGATGCGATGGTTGCAGGGGTTCTGTCGGGCAAGCTGCGCAGGCTCTCTCTTGCCGAGATGGCTCGGCTCTCAACGGCTTTTTCCGTCCGCGCCATCGGCAAGTTCGAAGGCGAAGTATCCATTGACGAAATTGCACAGAAGGTCAGCGTGCGCAGCTGAGGTAGTGGCGGCGTCCTTATCGCCGCGATGCGCTTCCAGGCCCACTTTGCCGGAGCGAGCTGTTGTCGGAAATGAATTCTCACACGCAGAACGCACCGTTTCAGCTTGATTGATGCCCGTGCAAACGGGACCTTCCGCCGCGATGAATCGAAGCATCGTTGGCCTGCTTGGAGTTTTGATTCTCGCAGGTTGCGCCACGCACGAGCCCGCGCCGGTCCCGGTGCGCAGAGCAGAACTTTGGCGCTCGCCAGTCGCCGACTCGCCGCCCGGCGCAAGTCAGGTATGGCCTTCACAAGCGCCGGCCATCCACGCGCGTGCGGCGATCATGATCGACGCGCGAAGTGGGCTCACACTTTATCAGAAGCATGCCGATGCTCACATTCAAGTTGCGAGCACCCAAAAATTGCTCACCGCATTGATCATCCTCAGGCGCGGAAACCTTGATGGACGTCTCGTCGTGGCGGTGCCGGACACCTATGTAGAACCGTCCAAACTTGGGCTGCGCCCCGGGCAGGCCTATTCGCGGCGGATGTTGCTATCTGCCATGATGGTGAAGAGTGAAAATGACGCCGCCGCCGCGCTGGCTCGCGATCATTCGGGAAGCGTTCCTGCTTTCGCCGCTAACATGAACAACGCCGCCTGGCAGCTTGGCGCCCACAACTCCCATTTTGCCAATCCCCACGGGCTTCCAGCCTATCAATACTCAACGGCCCGCGACATGGCACGAATTGCGTTCCGAGCCTATCGGGAACCGTTCCTGCGTCGCTTGATGAACAGCCGCTACTACACGTTCGTCTACTCCAGCGGCCGGACAACGACTTTGGAAAACACCAACAAGCTTTTGGCGCGCTCGGCGATGTTCAACGGCATGAAAACCGGCTATACCTTTGCCGCCGGACGCTGTCTGATCTCCAGCGCCGCGGCCGGCGGACGCGAGGTAATCTTGGCCCAATTTGGAAGCAAGACGCGCTACATTTTTGACGATGCAGAACGGATGATGCGCTGGGGGCTCAGCCACGGGCGCTTTCTGAACCTTTCCTACTGATCGGCGCGCGCCGCTGCGAGAACCTGATCGAGGATGACCTCGGCCATCATGGGTTCGGTGCCAATCGCGCTGGCGTAAAAGAGCCTCTTGCCATGCAGCAAGTAAGGGTTGCGCCGAAACACTCCGCCCTGGCTCGCGGCGGAGCCGGACTCCGTTCCAATTCCGATGAGAACAGGAATGTCCTGAAAGCTGTGAAGACCATCCGCGATAAAAAACGGCACGATGACAACATTGGGTTGCTGGGAAATTTCGTGCCAATCTGAGATCAGAGGGGGCTCCTCCATGTAAGAGGAGACCACTTGGGCGTAGTCGCCAATGGCACGAATGCGCGCCGCCTGTTCTTTCGCCGCTCTTGCCGAATTGTCATTGAGGTCAGTGCCATGTCCGACAATGAACAGGCTCGTCAGTTCGGGAGGGACGTCGGGGGCTACCTGGCGGGCGCGATGAAGGAGCACTTCCGTCATTCGCGGGTGGCTGCCCACCGGATCGCAATAGTAGATTTCTCTTCCATCGCGCCGGGTTAGGCGATCCTGCAGTTCCAACTCCCGCGGAATGACTGTCTGGGTAAAATATCCCTCGCTGATAAAGACGGGGACAATATAGATCTTGGCGCTTCCGATCATGCGCAACACCTCGCGCATCGACGGCTCTTCTTTCCAAAAGCAGCTATGCACCTCGCGAAAGATTCCACGCGTCCGCAGTGAGCGCGCATGGGCATGCGTCGGGGCACTGGAATCGGGATTCAATGTCGAGCCATGCCCGACTAGAACCAGGGCACAATCTGAAAACGACTGCGTCACTCGAGAAGTTCTCGGCAGACCTTCGCTGCGTCAAAATGAGTTTGAGCGTAGGCGCGTGCCGCCGCGCAATGGTGAGAATAGTTGCGTGCGACCCTCTCAATTGCGTCAGCAGCTTCCGCCGGAGTTGAAAATCGGAGAGCCCCATCTCCCGATGGCAAATGGTTGCTCCAGCCAGTATCCTGAACCACTACTGGCTTGCCGGCAGCTAGGTAGCAGGCACTCCGGCAACTGAACCAACCGCTGAGCGACTTGACATAACCATTTTTGGCAATGCTCCATTCGCCTTTGGAGTTGCTCAGGAAATCGTGATAGCTCGCGTAGTCCGGGACGTGGACGTCTGGCTCAATGATTCTCCACCCTAACGACTCCAGGTAAGCGGTGGGTCGGTTCCTTCCCGGTCCCTGCCCCATGGCGAGCACGAACTTTTCCGAGGTGAGGGCCGGGAGTGTCATGAATTTCTCAAACTCGATATCTTTCTGACCGTATGTCTCCCCTCCAAACTCCTCTGGTTTGTAGCTCGCCCAATTCATTACGGTCGTCCACGCTCCGGTGGCATGGTGGTCGGCTTGCAGAGGTATGAGGGTTTGTTCCCACCAGTCGAGGGCGATCGGCTGAACCGTGGGGCGCCACTCAATGCCGGTGAGCGGAATTTTGCATCCTGATTTTCCAATATTTAGGCCAAAGGTAAAGTGGCGTTCATGAGCGCGCACGCGATCAAGGTATCCGCGTTCTACGGTCAGCCGAATGTGCGTAAACATCGGATCTCCATCGAGAAATAGCTTCGTCTTAATTCCAGCGGTAACCGGCCGAAGCCAGCAGGCGCCCGAAACGTTCACAAGAACGTCAGCCTCGGCGATCGTCTTCTCGGCCATTCTCTGGTCCGTGATGCCGTAGTATTTGCCGTCTGCTTCGTTTCGATAGATCCAGCGATCACCCATATCGAACATCCGCATGATCCGCTCTAAGTAGTTGACATTGTGCGTACAATCTGCACTCGGTTCTTCCTTCACCGGATCGTAAGCCCAGGTGGCCGAGTCCTCCAGGTACCAGACATCGTGACCTAATGCGCGGAACCCAAGGGCGTATTGAATGTAGTCCCAGGTGACCCCGCCAAAGGCATATTGCCCGATCAGTCCGCTTACCAAAACACGCATGGCACCAATTCCCGCCGTCGATCTGCGCCGATTCTTGCCGAACTCGCTTCTTCTAGGATCTCCCCACTGGAAAAAACGGTCATCAACGTCCGATTCATCCCAACCCCACTAGTTTGCGGCAAACGGCAATCGCGACCATCTCATCGGTCGTCTCCCGTGATCAACTCGCAAACGGAGAAATATTTTTGGGCTCTTCTCGAAAACGAAGCCCGATCCAACGCACGGAAATATCGCCAATTTGTGCGTCGGCACCACGTAGATAATAGATTAATGATAACAGACTTACGTGTAAAACCGAAGGCCCCGTTTTTTTTGACATTTTTTGAACGCTCCTCCATGCGAACTGTCTAAGTGGTTAACCTCATTAAGTAACTTAATTTTTGCAACCTGGCACTTTACCAAAAACGTATTAGTTAAGAGGATTAAACGATGGCATTGGAAGATAACGAGACAGGCTTTCAGCTGTATCTGAGAGAGATTGCACAATTTCCGCTGTTGACTCCTGAACAGGAAGTCAAGCTCGCGCGTCGGATTAAGCGCGGGGATCAAAATGCGCGGTCGGAAATGGTGCGTTCGAACTTGCGTCTCGTGGTCAAGATTGCTCGCGACTACGCAAATCTTGGTTTGCCGCTGCTTGATCTTATTTCGGAAGGAAATATTGGCCTGATGAAGGCGGTGGAGCGCTTCGACCCGAAGAAGGGGGGCAAACTGAGCACGTATGCGGCGTGGTGGATCAAGCAGTCGATCAAGCGGGCTCTCGCGAATCAAAGCAAGACGATTCGGTTGCCGGTTCACTTGGTGGACAAAATTTCGAAGATGCGCCGGGTGGCGATGCAGATGACTGAAGAACTGGGCCGAGAGCCGACCGATGACGAATTGGCCGAGGAGATTGGCCTTTCCGCTTCGAAGGTTACACAGTTGAAGAGCGCCGCGGTGCGTCCTGCGTCACTTGATCAGCCGATCGGCGACGATGATTCAACCGAATTCGGCGAGATTGTGGGCGATGATGAAGCCGACGACCCTTTTGAGACCTTGCGCGACAAAGATCTTCGGGAGGAAGTCGGCGAGCTGCTCGACGTCCTCGATGATCGGGAGCGCCGGATCATAAACTCCCGATTCGGATTGGATGGTCAGAAGCCAAAGACGCTCGAGGAAGTGGGCGAGAAATTTGGGGTGACGCGCGAGCGAATCCGTCAGCTGCAGAACATCGCGCTGCACAAGCTTCGCAAGGCGCTTAGCAAGAAAGAGCGCCCAAAGGTCGAAGCCGTCATCTGATCTCGCGACCAGCGAGGTCAGCGCCGCCGGGTGATTTTAGCGCCGACCGGGGCTAGAGCTGTGAAGAGGGCGCTCGTTTGGTTTCGTCGCGACCTACGAATTACCGACAACACGGCGCTTTGGGCAGCCGTGAGGCAGGCCGCGGAAGTGGTGCCCGTCTACATTCTCAGCGAATGGAACGGTTCGCATCGTTGGACAGGTGCCAATCGCCAGCAGTTCTTGTGCGGCTGCTTGTCGTCGCTGGCGCAAGATTTGACGGCGATCGGAGGGTGGTTAACCATTCGCCGAGGAAGGGCGGTCCAGGAACTCGCCACTCTCGCCAACGAAATCGGGGCGCAGGCGATCTTTTTCAACCGGGATCCCGATCCGTTTGGACGGCAGATTGAGGGCGAACTTCTTGCGTTTGGCGAGAAGACGGGTGTCGAGATTGTTGGATTCTCCGACGCGACCGTCCACGAATCGGGCGAAGTCCTCAATTCCTCTGGCGAGCCTTTCCGGGTTTTTACGGCATATGCAAGAGCATGGGTGAAAGCAGGGAAGGTCAAGTCGCAGGGTCGAGTTCGGACCATCAAGGTTCCCGAGGGTATTGCTTCGTTGGCCTTGCCGACCTTGGCGACGTGGGGGTTGCAGCCGGAGGCGGACGTGCTCGAGGCAGGCGAGAAGGCGGCACGCAGCCGGATGAAGCGATTCATCGAACATGGACTGGCCTCGTATGGGCGCCTGCGAAATTCACTTGCTGGGGATTTTACCTCGCGACTTTCTCAAGACCTTCGTTTCGGACTCCTGTCCATTCGCGAGCTCGTGGAAAGGTGTCAAGAGCGGGCTGCCCTATTGTCGGCGGGCGTAAGGAAGAATGCCGAGAAATTCATCAGTGAACTCATTTGGCGCGAGTTCTATTTCAGCATCCTCTGGCACTATCCCGACGTCCTCGACACGGAATTCAATCCAAAATTCCGCGGAATGAAGTGGCCGGGGACTCGAGTGCATTTTGATCGGTGGCGCGCCGGCGAAACTGGCTTTCCGATTGTCGACGCGGCCATGCGGCAACTTGCTCAAACGGGCTTTATGCCCAATCGGGCGCGGATGATCGTCGCGATGTTTCTGACCAAGGACCTCCTCGTCGACTGGAGGCTGGGAGAAAGCTATTTCATGCAGAAACTAACCGACGGCGAAATCGCCAGCAACAACGGTGGGTGGCAATGGAGCGCCGGGACTGGTGCCGACGCCGCGCCTTATTTTCGAATCCTGAATCCCTGGACACAAAGTGCGCGCTGCGATCCGGAGGGAGCATATGTAAAACAATGGGTGCCCGAGCTGAGGAGTATTGCTGCTCAATGCCTGCACCAGTCGCCACCGTCGGGCGAGCGCCTCGCGCCCGATTATCCCGCCCCTTTGGTGGACCACGCGCGGGCTCGTGAGAAGGCGCTGGAGCTCTTCGCGAAGAACCGGGAGGCATACGCGCCCCGCGTATGAGGTTCCGGCGTCCTCGCCGGACCTGTCTTTTGAACCCTCAGATCGACCATGGAAATTGTCTTCGGCCAGCCGCTCCGGCGGCGGCCGGGCAGCTGCCGGACGAGGATTCGCCTCGGCGAATGCGCTACCAAGAGTTAGCGACGCCAGTCTAGCTGTCTTCAGTCATTTGGTGGTTCAATAAAGATCGCCCCTGCTCGTCGCCGGGCGTGACGGCCCCCGGGAAGGTTTACCTTGGCAGGCCCATTTCTGACGTCGAGAAGTGTCAGCACGAGGCTTGTCTCGGCAAAACCTACCTCTTCTATCTCGGCTCGCCGAAGCCATCTGAGGACGACGCGACGACGCAGAGCAAGGGGCATACTTCGCAAGGTTGCGCATGAAAGGGCATTGCCCACGTCGGGCACGAGTGAAGCCATCCAGGACTCTTCTTCGCGAAGAATCTCCGCCGCACGGAGAATCGCAGGACCAGACGAAGCGCCGAAAGCGCGCTTGATCTCTGGAATGACTCGGTGCCTGAGCATGTTTCTGGTGTGCGAAACGTCCGCATTGGAACGATCGTCGCGGTAGGGAATTCTCCGTTCGGTGACGAACGCGGTGATCTCATCGCGCATGATACCAAGCATCGGTCGGAGAACTTCGAGTCCGTGCGCATGTGCCAATGGCTTCATTCCTGCCAGCCCAGCTGCTCCGCTTCCGCGCAGGAAATTGAAGAGGCACGTTTCGATTTGGTCATCAGCATGGTGGCCGAGAAAGATCCTCGGGCATCGATGGTCTCGTGCGCAGCTTCGGAAGAATGCGTAGCGTAAGTCTCGTGCAGCCGTTTCGAGCGAAAGCTTCTCTTTGACGGCGTGCTGCCGGACGTCCGCTTCCCCCAACTCGAATTCCAGGCCCAACTTCCTGGCGGCGGTGCCAACCAGAAGAGAATCAGCCCTGGCGGCCGCACCGCGCAGATGGTGGTTCAGATGACAGACCACCAATTTCCTGTATCCAAGAAAATTTAGAGCGAAGAGGAGCGCCATCGAGTCGCGACCTCCCGACACAGCGACGAGATACTTCTTCCGTGGAGGCCAGGCCGCCAGCGCCGCGCTCAACTGCTCCAAAAGGTCACTCAATCGATTCTGCCCCGAAATAGCCATGTAGCGCCTCGGGAAGAGCGATGGTGCCGTCGGGTCGTAGACCCGTCTCAACGAGGGCAACATAGAGTCTGGCCAAGGCCGTGCCGGAACCGTTCAAGGTGTGGCAGAAGCGATTTTTCCCATCATGATCCTTGAAGCGGAGGTTCATTCGGCGCGCTTGGAAGTCGGTAAAATCTGAACAACTGGAAACTTCCAGATACGCATCTTGCCCAGGCGCCCAGACTTCAATGTCATAGGTCTTCGCGGAACCAAAGCCCAGATCGCCCGTGCAAATTTCGACGACGCGATAGTGAAGGCCAAGAATTTGGAGGACTCTCTCAGCGTCGTTGGTTAGCGATTCCAGTTCGCTTGCTGAGCTCTCAGGCGCACAGATCTTGACCAATTCGACCTTATCGAATTGATGCATCCGAATGAGGCCCCGCGTTCCCACTCCGGCGGCCCCGGCTTCCCGGCGAAAGCAAGGCGTAAAGGCAACATATTTTAAAGGGAGCGAAGCATATGGGAGCAGCTCTTCGCGGTGAAGATTGGTGAGGGGAACTTCCGCGGTCGGCGCCGAGATAGAGTTCATCGCCTTCGATCCGGTAAAGCTGCTCTCCGAACTTAGGGAGCTGCGAAGTTCCGATCAATGCCTCGGCGCGAACCAGATAGGGCGGGCTGATCTCTTGATAGCCGTGTCTCTCGGAGTGGAGATCCACGAGAAAATTAATAAGAGCCCGTTCCAGGCGGGCCCCCGTTCCTTTGTAACAAACAAAGCCAGCTCCGCTCATCCGTGCGGCGCGGTCAAAATCCAGCAAATTCAAGCGGCTGCCGATTGCGCGATGATCTTCTGTTCTTGCCGGGCTTGATTTTTCGCCCCAGGTGCGCACCACCGGATTGTCCGAGGAATCTGCTCCCTCGGGCACATTCTCCCGCGGCAGATTCGGAATCATCAACTCAAGCGACCGTTGCTCTGCCTCGTAGTCAGCAGCCTCCTTGGAGAGCTCCTGCATTTTCGCGGCTTGCGAGCTGACCTCGATTTCGAGCGCGGCGGTGTCGTTGCCCCGGGAGCGCAAGGCTCCAATCTCGCGGCTGAGACGATTTCGCTCAGCCTGGAGCGCTTGCAGGCTGGTTTCGACCGCCCGCCGCTTAGCGTCGGAGGTGAGCAGCGCGTCGATAATATCGTCCATCGCCGAGCCGCGGGTTGTCAGGCGTGCCTTTACCAAGTCCGGCCGTTCGCGGAGTAAGCGGATGTCGAGCATATCGAGAGAAGCAAAAGCAAACTGGTTAGCAGGATTTGCATGATGAACAAGAATGGCCGTGCCGTAAATTATCGCTCTGGAATCCTTCCAATCTTCCTGTAATTGCTAAATAGCTCTATGCCCGTCCAATTTCGCGACTACTACCAGACTTTAGGCATCTCGAAGAGCGCCACGCAGGATGAAATTAAGAGCGCCTTTCGAAAGCTCGCGCGCAAATACCATCCTGACACCGCTCAGGACAAGAAATCGGCTGAAGAGAAATTCAAGGAGATAAACGAAGCCTATGAGGTCTTGAGCGATCCCGAGAAACGGAAAAAATACGACGAATACGGCGCCAACTGGCAGCAGGGCGGCTTTCAGCCTCCGCCTGGGCAAGGCAATACCTGGGGGGAATTCTCTGGCCGCCCTGGTGACGGCGGAATGGAGTTCCATTTCGGAGGGACGGGATTCAGCGACTTTTTCGAGCAGCTGTTTGGTTCAAGACGCCAGCGCGGTCGGGGGTTTGGGGAGGAAAGTTTTGGCGAGATTCCGATGCAGGGCCAGGATGCCGAGGCCGATATCCTGGTAGCCCTCGAAGAGGCACTGCACGGCTCGACGCGGCAGATTTCTTTTCGTCGTGGAGCTTCCGGGAAGGCCCAAACCTACACCGTTAAAATTCCCAAGGGCGTGCGCGAGGGACAGCGCATCCGCCTGGCGGGGCTGGGAGAAGAGGGTGGGGGAGGCGGTCACGCCGGTGATTTGTACCTGAGGATCAAACTCGAGAAGCATCCCGACTTCGAAGTTCAGGATAGCGATCTCTTCTATGATCTCGAAGTTCCGGCTTGGCAGGCGGTCTTGGGTGGTGATGTCGAGATTCCCACCCTTGATGGCCGAGCGAAACTCCACCTCCCTCCAGGTGCGCAGAGTGGCCAAAAATTCCGGCTTACTGGGCGGGGTCTTGCCCAGAAGGGAGGCGGACGGGGAAACTTTTATGCGGTTCTTCGGCCGACGCTACCCCGCGACATCAGCCAGCGGGAGAGAGAGCTTTGGCAAGAAATCGCCTCCCTGGAGCAAAAACATAATCGCTGATGTCTCTTGCAGCATTCCTCGCAATCATCGCCGAAAAGCTCGCTCTTGGCTTGTTGTAGCGACGATGTCCTCATCGTCGAAAGGTTCGTTGGCGGCGGGGACGCCGTCGCGACAATACCGTTGTCCTCTAAGAATCGACTCTAGCTGGCGTCTGGCAGGATTTCCTTGGTGAGACGGTCAACTCCCTGTCGTGCGAAGTCACTGGGAGGGTAGACTTTCTGGGCTTTGAGGTACCACGCGAGGCTCGAGCCCGGCTGTTTTTTCTGTTCCAGTTCCTCGGCCTCCCGAATGGCGTGGACGAAATCGGCGGCTTTCGTTGTCAGGTTCGCGCGGACCTGGTTTAGCTTGTTGTCATCGGGGAAATTGCGGAATGCTTTTTCCGCGCTTTCCCACGCTCCCGCATAGTCGCCGCGCTTTTCGATTTCCTGAGCTTGAATGAGCGCTGTTTCGATGACCTGCATGTCTTCGAGGACCTTGCGAAGTTGCTCTTGCTTTTCCGGATACATGGCGGTCGCGGCGATAAAGCGCATCCTGTCCTCGTAGATTTGCCGGTAATTCTTTTGGCTGACCAGTTGGTCAAAATCAACCATCGCCCGCGATTGCACATCCGCCTGAGAGAAGATCACTTTGGAGACTTCGGTCAGCGAGGGATTGCGGGGCCATATTTCCGTGGCGGCTTTTAGCTCGGCTTCGAGAGTGTTCTTGTCACCGCTTACGGCAGCGTTGCGTGCCTTGGCGATGTGCATGGCAGAGATCTGTTTCGCGGTCTCAATGGCTGCCATTGGTTTGGAGGCGTCAAAATCCTTCGCTGTTTCCCCCAGCTCGGCGACGATCTTTTCGGCGAGGGCGTAGTCCTTGACCTCGATGGCGCTGATTAGTTGATTCGACTTGTGGACGAACGCGAGAGCCTTGCGTTTGTCTTCCCGGTCAAGCGTGCGCACATCGGGAAGGTACTCTCCGAGCATAAAGGTTTCGGCGAGCCGCTTGGTTGCGCTTTCCAGCTCGTTTTTCTCAAGCAAAAACCTGAACGCCTGGATGCCTTCACGGACGTCACGCATGATCTCGTTGGCCAAAGAATCGATCGTTCCCATATTTGGAGGAAGGCCGCTCGTTTTAGCGAAAAGACTTTTTGCATCCTCACCGATGCGCAGCTGGCTGTCGCCATCTGCAAAGATGTTGCGATAGAAGCGCGTGCCGATAACCGCATGCTGAAAACGCCTCTGCAGGAAGTGCTGCACAATGAGGGACTGGAAGTCGATCTTGACCTGGAGTTCAGCCACTTCACGTTTGAGCTGGTTTGCTCGAATGAGCGCGTTGACCTCCGCGAGCCGTGTGACGATGGGCTGCATCTGCATGTCGCGACTAAGCTGCTGCTGTTGCTGCTGCGGATTCGGGCCTCCTCCTCCATCTTTCGACTTGCTCGACCCGCCGCCGCCCTCGAGCTTTGTTCCCTCCGCCGTTATGCGCGCGTTCCATTCGAGGCGCTTTCGTTCGTCCTCGAGACTCTTGCTGGCGGCGTTTAGGCGGTCATTACTCTTGCGGGCCAACCACGCGGAGTAGACCTGGCTCGCGATGGAATCGCAAAGATGTGCGTCCTGTTCAAATCGCGAGGCCTTTGCCAAAAACTGGAAGGCCTGATCGGTCGACTGAGGGGTCACCTTGCCAGGCGCAAGCTTGTCCATGATTTGAGCAAGCAGAGCCTGATATTCGCTATCGGATTCGGTGGTGGCTGCCGGCGCGTTCAGATATTTCTCAAAACGAGCCTGGAAGAGTGCATTATTGTTAATGCTCCAGTTCTTGCCATCCCAGCTGGCGATGTTGCTCCCCGGGTCGAAGAACGGAACGTCTTTGCCCAGAAAATTCGAACCACCACCGGGCGCGGCCGATTGCGATTGTCCACCCGACCCCTGCGCCGGAGCACCGCCGCCCTGTGCTGGCGCTGGTTTCGATGGAACTGCCAGTGTGGGTTGGAGGACGTTTTGGACCGGCTGCTGAGGAGCAGCTTGCTGCTGGGGGGCAGCTTGTTGCCGCGGGGCCTGTTGTGGAGGGGCAGAAGGTTCCGTCCGGTGGATTTTCCTGGGCAGCCACCAGCGCTGCGGAGCTTAACAAAGCAGAGAGAACGCGTTTCATGATTTCGTCATGTCTTTGGTGCGCAATATACCTTTGTCATCGACCTCCAGCAGAAAAATAAATCGTTGGCCCCTTTGGATGTTGATGTGGCTGAAATCCGTGGTGACCAACACGGGGACGACTTGACTGCCATTGTCCACACCGACGGCGATTAAGCGGCCTTTGGTTGGCGACCATCCCAGGGAATTCAGCACCTCGCCCTGCAGCCTATAGACATTTCCTCGCAAGCTATTGGCGTTCTCCAAGTACGTCGCCACATCCAGCGGCGTGGCCGTCCGAAACGGTTGCGAGCTCGTCGTGATAAAGAAGCGGGAGCCAAGAAATGCCGCCACGATCAGAACAATGGCCACGACGATTCCCAAGGGGAGTCGGGATTTCTTACTGCGCCGCGCCACGCTCCTGATTACCTTTTCCTTAGGCCTAACATCAACCGGAAACTATAAGCGAGTTTTGGCGTTGCTAAAACGGCGCGTCGCTTCCCGGGCCCACAACTTCGTAAGCCAAGTCTTGGAAGTAGCGTCGGACACGTTCCGCTTGATCGCCTTGAATCTCGATCTCTCTCCCGCGAACGGCACCCCCGCAAGCAAGATGGCGGCGGACGCCGCGCGCCAACTCCTCGAGTTCGAAAATTGAAAGATGCGGCGGCAGTTGGCTGACCACGATCACGGTCTTCCCTCCGCGCTGGGCCCGTTCTCGCCTCAAGACAATCCGAAATTTTTTCTTTGCACTTAAGGGAGCCGAATCTGCCGGAACCTCCGGCAAACCGACGCTGCTAAGAGTAGAAAACGGGGATTGCAGAGGCTGCTGCGGCGCTGAGATGGGGATCTTCTTGCTCATCGGCTCTGAGTCTCAGCACTAGTTTGGCACGGCTCTTAGGACCGTTCAGCTGCAGGGGCCACCCGCGCGGCGGCACGTTTGCGCGCCGTCGCATCGAGAATCTTCTTTCGCAGGCGCAACGACTTTGGGGTGGCCTCCACGTATTCGTCGGGCGCAATGAATTCGATCGATCGCTCCAGGCTCATGATTACAGGGGGCGCCAGCGAGATGCCTTTGCCATCACCCTGGCTTCGCATATTGGTTAGTTTTTTCGCCTTGCAGGGATTCACCGGCATGTCGTCGGGGCGAGAATTTTCGCCGACGATCATTCCCTCATAAATCTCCTCCTGGGGGCCTATGAAGAGTCTGCCGCGCTCCTGAATGGAGTCGAGGGCGTAAGCCATGCTGATCCCGGCTTCCATTGAAACGAGCACGCCCCTGCCTCGACTCGGGATCTCACCCCTGTAGGGCGCCATATTCCTTGAAGAGATGGCTGGCGATGCCATGCCCTTTGGTGAGGTTCACAAGATCAGTTTCGAAGCCGATCAGTCCACGCGTCGGGATGATCGCTTCCACAAGCACGGTATGGGGATTGTGTTGCATGGCAGCAATCTCAGCCTTCCGGCTGGCCAGCGATTGAAGAATGTCGCCCAAATTCTCGGCAGGCACGTCAACATAGACGGTCTCGAGGGGCTCCAGGAGAGAGCCATCCTCGGCGTGTTCGTAGATCACCTCTGGACGTGAGACGAGAATCTCAAATCCTTCCCGTCGCATTTGTTCTACCAGAATGGCTATCTGCATCTCGCCGCGGGCCTTCACCTCGAAATGGCCGGCCGTTTCGGTCTCCGTAACCTGCAAGGAAACGTTCGTGCGTGTTTCCCGAACGAGACGATCTTTAATCTGGCGCGCGGTGAGGAGCTTTCCCTCGCGCCCCGCGAGCGGCGAATCATTGACGCAGAGCCTCATGGTTATCGTCGGCGGATCGATATGGATGAAGGGAAGCGCCTCGCGGTCTTCGGAATCGGTGATTGTCTCGCCAATAAAGACGTTCTCGAAACCGGAGATTCCCACGATGTCGCCTTCGCTCGCGCTCTCGACTTGAACCTTGTCAAGTCCTTCATGGCTGAAGACCGCCGTGACATTCGCCCGCGTCTTCTTCCCGCTTGTGTGAAAGCAAACGACGCTTTGCCCGACCGCCACGCGACCGCTGACGATTCGCCCATAGGCGATCCGGCCGAGGTAATCGCTATAGTCGAGATTGGACACGAGGAATTGCAGATAGTCGACATCGGACTTCTTCGGCGGCCGGAATGTGCCAGGCGATGGCCTCATAGAGCGGAAGCATTGTCTGGCTGGGATCGACCAGCTCCCGCTTCGCAAAGCCCTGCTTCGCACTTGCGTAAATATGCGGAAAGTCGAGCTGCTCATCCGTCGCATTGAGCTCGAGAAACAGCTCGAAGACCATGTCGAGCACTTTGTGCGGGCGGGCATTCTCCCGGTCGATCTTGTTGATCACGACCACTGGCTTCAGGCCGTTTTCCATGGCTTTCCGCAAAACAAACTTCGTTTGCGCCTGCGGTCCGTCGTGAGCATCCACGACCAGAAGGACGCCATTAACCATCTTCATGATCCGCTCGACCTCCCCTCCAAAATCAGCGTGTCCGGGAGTATCGACGATATTCACATGATAACCGTTCCAGCGAAAAGCCGCGTTTTTTGCGCGAATGGTTATGCCCTTTTCTCTTTCGAGATCCATGGAATCCATCACCCGCTCGTCAACCTTCTGGTTTGCGCGAAATGTCCCCGACTGCTTGAGCAGTTGGTCCACGAGTGTCGTCTTGCCGTGGTCCACGTGCGCAATGATGGCTATGTTACGAATGTTCTCCATGTGCTCCGCTCGGCGAGGCCGTGAACTATGGGTGCGGTCCCCCGCGGTGTCAACAGGAGCGCCGCATCAAGCTTCCACGAGCACTTCCGAACTGGCGATCGCTTCAATCAAGAGCCACGCGCCCGGGCGGAACCACCGGAACTCTCCGGAGGAAAGAACGACATCTTCGCCGCCGCCATCGGCGGTGATCCAAACGCTGCCGGCCCCACAGGTGATTCTGCCCCCCTTCGGAAGATGCGCGCTCTCCACCATCCCTTTTCGAAGCTGATGCAAACCGTTGACCAAGGTCGACTCGGTGTTCCTCCGCGCCACGCTCCGAGCCAACCGAATCGCCCGCTGCATCAACCCTTCGCCAGGGATCACGGTTGGTGAGAGTTTGGGAGTGCGAGTAAGTTCGGCGATGGCCGCGGAAACGCCGCTCCTTCCCTTGGCGCCGGATGCCAATGTCTGCCGCCCATCGTTGAAAACAGCTTCGGTCATAAAGTGGATTTTCGCACCAGTTCGCAGAAATAACAGATTCAGAGAATCAAATTTATATCCTGTACAGATGTGCTGAACGCCGCATCTGTTATGTCTCAAAGAAGTCGCATCTGTGTATAGCCGCGCTCGAGCAGCTGTGTTATTCTGTGCAGTGAGAATGTTAGAGGAAAAGCCACTGTACTTGCAGGTAGCCGACAATGTCGCCGACCTGATCACCATGGGCAGCCTGAGGGCTGGAGATCGCGTTCCGTCGGTCCGGCGCTTGAGCGGTCAGCAGAACGTCAGCATTCCCACCGTGTTGCAGGCTTATATGGTTTTGGAAAATCGACGCATGATCGAGGCGCGGCCCAAATCGGGCTTCTTCGTCAAGCCAAGGCTTTCCGACGCGCTGGCCGAACCCGTTGCATCGGCACGGACGTCGAAGGTGCCCTGGGCCGATTTTCACCCCTCCATTCCAATTGTTCGTGATCTGGTCAATCCCGACTTGGTGCCCCTTGGCGGAGCGATTCCCAGCCCGGAATTACTCCCCGGCGCGAAGCTCGCCCGTATCGTCGGGAAGCTGGCCCGAGAGCAGACCGCGGAAACGATCAACTACGATCCGGTGCCAGGCTGCCTTAAACTGCGCCGTGAGATTAGCCGGCGCTCGTTGGATTGGGGCTGCCACTTGAGCAGCGAAGAACTGTTGATCGTCAATGGCGCGACCGAGGGCGTCCATCTTGCCTTGCGAGCGATCACCAAGCCGGGCGATACAGTTCTCATCGAGTCACCGACCTATTATGGTCTCGTTCACATCCTCAATCAGATCGGACTGAAAGCGGTCGCCGTGCCAGCTTCGGCCCGCGAGGGGTTGAGTATCGAGGAAACCGAGCGTGCGCTCAGCCGAAATAAGGTTGCCGCCATGACTTTGATTCCGAGCTTTAACAACCCGCTGGGGAGTTTGATGCCCGAGGAGAATCGCCTCGCTCTTTTACACCTCGCCAAGCGACACGGGGTTCCGATCATCGAAGACGACATCTACGGAGACCTTCAGCATGACGGCACCCGGCCGCGTTGTCTCAAGGCTCTCGACAAGGACAATCTGGTGATCCTTTGCGGCTCCTTTTCTAAGACGCTCGCTCCAGGCTATCGCATCGGCTACATCTCGCCGGGCCGCTTTTACGACAAGGTGGTCGAGCTCAAAATCGCCACGAATTGGGGAGGCGCCGCGCTGCCCGCCTTGGCAGTGGCCGAATTTCTCCGTAATGGCGGATACGATAACCATCTCCGCAGAATTCGTCGGACCTATCGAGAGCAGGTCCAGAAGATGCGCGAGGCGATCGCGACAGGATTTCCCAAGCCACTCCGAATCAGTAACCCGCAAGGCGGCTTTGTGCTCTGGGTCGAGCTCCCTGCCACCATCGATGCCATGCAACTCTGCGCGGAGGCTCGCAAGGTCGGGATCAGCATCGCACCAGGCCCGATCTTCTCGCCGGTCGGCGACTTCCGCAATTACATCCGCCTGAGCTGCGGCTTTCCCTGGACCAGCAAAATCGAACGCGCCATCGGTGTCCTGGGGCGCCTGGCTGCGCGGCTGGCTTGATCCTCGATCTCCACGTCGTCGCGGGGGTAATCTGGAGCAGCGATCTCCTCATCGTCGAAGGCCCTTGAAGCGTGATCGTCCTCACGGTCGCGGGCGGCCGGCGGGGGGCCCACCACCTCGGTGCGCCAGGCGGGGACACGCCGCGACATTGTTCTGATACCGCCGAGCAGTTTCTCCGTGAATATGAACAGCGTTCATGTTTTCGATGAAGGGATGATGTGGCGTTTCCAAGCGAGCGCGGGATGTCTATGCGTCCGCCTTGGGTTTCGTGTGTTCGACTGGATGTGGATAATTGCTCACTGAACTGTGTATCTTTGCACAGAAATCGCCTCTCGTCGGATCCCCACTCCCAAAGCTTCACAAATCTCAGCGTCCCGGCAGACCAATCACGGTCTTTGCAAATCATGAATTACGTTCATCGAAGTGTTATCGAGTGGGAGAGCGGCTGGGTCTCTAATTCAACGCATCGGCGCAGAGGGATGTCGATGGAAGGCCGCTCTGATTGCCGGTTCAGCTCCGGAGCGTCGGCCGAGATTGGCAACCGCCATACGGCAGAGGCCGATAAACGTTTGCTCTGGCTTCCGAAGTTCACGATTGCCTTGGTGAATGACCGCCCATTGCCGCACGATTTTGGAACGTGGTGTCGGCCGCATGATCAGCGAACCTTCGGAGAGTTCCTTCTCGGCCACCCAGGGTGCCATCAGCGCGACGCCAAGCCCAAGCTTTGCCAGTTGCTTCATGATCTCGAAACTCGGAATTTCAACGTAAGAGGAGAGTCCCACGCCGCTGCGGAGAAAGAAATCCTCCGCCCTTCGAAAGGTGATACTCTTGCGGTGGTAAAGCAGAAAGTGCTCCTTCGTCAGATCCGTCGTCGTGACCGCGTCCTTCTCCGCCCACGGATGCAATGGAGAGAACAGGAGATAGAGACGGTCGCGGAAAAGCGGGTGCGCCTTGAGCCCTGCGGGCAGCTTGTCCTCAACAACCACGGCGAGGTCTGCCCGCCCCTCTTCAATTTTGCTGACCGCCGTTGGGCTGTCTTCAAGACCGACAATAATTGAGACCGTTGGATACGATTCTCGGAACTCCCTCAAAATCGGTGCGAGGACGATCTGCGCCATGGCAGTGCTGAAAATTACCGTTAGCTTCGCATGGAACTCCCTGCGGCTGGAGACTGACTCGGTCGCGCGATCGAGGCTGTCGAGAATGCGAAGAACCTGTCCGAGAAAATGCCGCCCCTCCGGGGTAAGGTGGGTAGTTTTGCCTTTCTTGTAGACCAGGCTGCAACCGAGTTGTTCTTCCAGTCGCCGCATGCCGTGGCTGATCGCAGATTGCGTTAGGTTGAGCAGAGCTGCCGTTCTGGTGAAACTCCCTACCTGGGCGAGAGTAGCAAAGACCCGCAGCAAGCGAAGGTCGATTTCTGCCGCCATACATGCACTCTATTCATCATTATCCTGAAAAACAATCACTGTGTTCATGGGAAATTTCCGTGCATCGCGCGCTCTGGCGGACTACCTCATCGCGATGGCATCACGAGGTCGATCGGCACGCAGGTCACCAGGCCGATTGGTCGGAGCCTTCCGGCTTGGTTACGTCCCGCTGGTTGACGCCGCGCCCTTGCTGGTGGCGGAAGCGCTAGGTCTCTTTGCCGATCGAGGCCTGACCGTAGAGCTGAGTGCCGAGCTCGGCTGGGGATCGATTCGCGAAAAACTGGTCTACGGCGAGTTGGACGTCGCTCATGCTCCGGGTCCCCTTGTCTTTTCGATCCTCTTGGGCACGGATTCGAAGGCGTGCCCGGTGAGCACCGACTTTGTGCTCAGCTTGCAGGGCAACGCGATAACATTATCACGCCGTTTCTGGGACCGTGGCGTTCGCGACGTCCCTACTTTTCAAGCAATGGTGCGAAACGAAGCACCTCACAAACCGGCTTTTGCCGTGGTGGCACGTTTTTCGAGTCATCATTTCTTGTTGCGCAGGTGGTTACGGAGCACGGGCCTAGACCCAGATCGCGATGTCCGTATGGTCGTTTTGCCGCCGCCCCTGGTTGCCGAGCATCTAAAGGAGGGGCAGATCGACGGGTTCTGTGCGGGCGAGCCGTGGAACTCTGCGGCGGCGCTTTCCGGAGAGGGTTGGGTGGTTGCAACGAGCCTTTCACTCGCTCCGCGGCATCCTGAGAAGGTCCTGCTCGTCCGCGACGAACTGATTTTTCGTCAGCCGGAAGCCTATGGCATCTTGCGAACGGCGATGACGGAAGCCTGTCGTTTCTGTGATCAAAGTGAGAACCGCCGGAGTGTGGCGGACATTCTTCACGAGGCACGCATCTTTCCTGTCTCGAAAGAAGTTCTGATGAACTCGCTCGTCGGACCGTTCCACACGGGTGTTGCCGATTTGGGTTCGGCAGAGCCATTTCTCGTCTTTTATAGGGATGGCGCGAACGAAGCGACGGAGGAGCGTGCCAAATGGTGCCTGGAGGCCGTCTTGGAGACCGGCGCCTTAAAGGCCGACAGTCGAACTCGTAAACTTTGCCTGGAGGCATTCCTCGACAAGCGCGAGCGGAGCCTTCCGCCGTCCGCGCGGACTACCCCGCATTCGACTGCTAAGTAATCTAAAGTCTCAGGTTGGCGAGAAAAAGGCACGAAACGTGCTCTAGCCTAAGCACGACAACGGCAATTGCGCAGGGCATGAACTTCGAAACTCGCCAGGAGTGGGCTGGAGAGGGGACTCACCTCTGGCGTGCCAGCCTCATCTTAGAACTGTCTGGCGCGCAGTTAATCGAGGGGAAAGGGAACCACCGCAGGAACGTTACCTGCTCTTATCCCAGCTCCTCCACGAGAATTAGGGAAGGGAAATTTATTAACCATGGATAAAGACAGGAATCGGGAACTCTCCACGAGTCGCGGCACGTTGAGGGTCGAGGGACACTCGGGCATCACGCGGCGTCGATTTCTGTCGGGATCGGCCAAGGGAATTGGCCTGTCGGCCTTACTGAGTGGACTGCCGACCGGGTGGGTCGGCTCCGTGTTTGCAAGCGATGCCCCGGAAACGTCGGACCTTAAGATTGGCATCATTGCGTTAACAGATTGTTCAACCATCGTCATCGCGCATGAGAAGGGCCTCTTCAAAAAGTATGGGATCAGTTCGGTGGTGAGCAAGGGAGCCAGCTGGGCAGCCATTAGGGATGCCCTCTCCAACGGCGATATCCAAGCGACGCACATGTTGTTAGGCATGCCGATCGCTTCGACGATGGGGCTGGCCGGATCACCAAAGAAGCCGATGATCGTTCCATGGCTGCTAAACCGCAACGGGCAAGCCATCACGTTATCAAACAAGTATAAGGGGAAAATCACCGAGGATCCGGCAACGCTCAAGCCGTTCGTTGACGAAGCGAAGGCCAGCGGGATGCCACTTTCGTTTGCCATGACCTTTCCGCCGGGGACGCACGCGATGTGGATACGCTATTTTCTCGGCGCAGGTGGGATAAACCCGGATGCCGACGTCGCCCTCATTACCGTTCCACCGCCGCAGATGGTTGCCAATATGAAGATCGGCAAGATGGATGGGTTCTGTGTGGGCGAACCATGGAACGCTCGCGCGATCGCGGACGATGTTGGTTTTACCGGCATCACCACCCAGGCAATCTGGAAAGACCATCCTGAGAAGGTCTGCGCGTTCACGGCAGAGTTTGCGGACGCCAATCCAAAAACCATCAAAGCCGTGGTGAAGGCGTTGCACGAAGCGAGCGTTTGGGCAGACGATTTGAACAACCGGCCGGAATTGGCGAGGATCGTAGCCTCTCCCACCTACATCAATTGCCCGGAAGACGTTATTCTAAGCCGCCTCCAGGGGAAATACATCATGGGTGACGGCCGCAAATTTCGCGATCCCAACTACATGATTTTTAGTGAGCGCAACTGCAACTATCCGCAACCGAAATACGCCAAGTGGTGGCTGACGCAGTTTCGTCGTTGGGGGTTCGTTGAAGCAGCCCCCGACTACGAAGGCATATCTAAGCAGGTGATGCGGGCAGACATCTATGAAGAGGCGATGAAGGAGCTTGGCTATTCTCATGCGGGCCTTAGCGATGCGTCGGAAACGCTCTTCGACAACGTTCCGTTTGATCCCAAAGGCGACCTGGAAGCCTATGCTAAGAGCTTTTCCGTTCATAACCTAAAGGGTTAAAGATGGCGGACCTCGCTCATCCCCAGGGAAGCGGACACAGGTCCGATAAGCCGGTTTCCCTTCGTTCGACGGAGCTTTTGGCCCGACGCGGCGAAGCTCTCGACCTTTCCCGGCTGCTTGCACGAAGTCGCTCGCCTCAGCTGTCGGTAGCTGGCGATCCCGAACTCGAGCACCTCACGTTCGGAATTCTCCCGTTGACCGATTGCGCCCCCATTGTCATCGCGCATGAAAGGAAGTTGTTCGAACGGTCGGGCATCACCTCAAGCGTGGCCAAATTTGGGAGCTGGACAGCCAGCCGGGATGAGCTCTTAAGCGGAAGAGCGCACGCAGCGCAGATGCTCTTCGGCATGCCTGTCGCCGCGGCCGTCGGCAAACTCGGCACGGAGCATAGACCGCTCGTTATTCCCTGGATCCTTAATCGGAACGGCCAGGCGGTCACCATATCGGTCAGACACTCTCGGCGGGTAAGTTCAAGCGCCCGCGACCTTCGCGCCTTCGCGCAGGAGTGTCGCGAGAAGGGTCGGCCGATGGTCTTTGCCATGACGCTTCAACCGGGGACGCACGCTATGTGGCTTCGCTATTGGCTCGCGTCCGGAGGCATCAATCCGGATACCGATGTTGCTCTGATCACGATCCCCCCGCCCATGATGGTCGCGAACATGCGGGCGGGGCGGCTTGACGGATTTTGCGCGGGCGAACCATGGAATGTGAGGGCCATCGAGGAGGAACTTGGTTTTACGGCGGTGCTCAGCGAGGAAATCTGGCCCGATCATCCCGAAAAGGTCCTCGCGTTCACGGAGGATTTTTCCGAGGCCTACCCGAATTCGGTGAAGGCAGCTCTCAAAGCCCTCCACGAAGCTTCCCTCTGGTGCGACGAGGAAAGTAACCGCGATGAGTTGGCAGCAATTCTCGAGCAACCCCAATACCTTGCTTGTCCTGCCAAAACCATCAAGTCACGCCTGGGCCCGGTGGTCGACTGGGCGGGCGGTCGCACCGCGCAGAATCTGCGCGGTTTGACGTTCTCTCGTCGCGAATGCAACTATCCACAGCCGAAATTTGCCGTCTGGTGGTTGTCGCAATTTCGCCGCTGGGGCATGCTGCCCGCCGCGCCTGATTATCTCGGGGTGGCCACGCGCGTGATGCGCCCCGATTTTTACGAGGCTGCCATGAACGAGCTGGGCGTCCCACATGGGCGGCCGGAATTTACTTCCGAAACCCTCTTCGATGGCAAGGTTTTCGATCCGGCGCAGCCGGAGAAATACGCCGCAGAATTCGAGATTACCGCTCTCAAGCGAAAGCCGGCACTCCATGAATCATGAAAGAATCAATCCTTAAGAAAATTGATTGGCTGATCCTCCCGGCGATCGGCATCGCCGTTTGCATCCTGCTTTGGAACTTGATTGCCGGCAAGGAAGTGAGGAAGGAAGCCCTGGATGACTTTGGGGACAAGGTGGTCAAGGTCCAGCGGGTTGGAGTTTCCGCGGACCTTCCCTCGCCAGCCGAAACGTGGATGAAGAGCAAGCCCTACATCCTTGAGCCGTTCGCCAAGCGCGGCGAGTTGGATCAGGGGATTCTAAGCTTTACGTGGCTCTCCTTGAAATTGGTCGCGCAAGGCTACGTCATCGCTCTGCTTGTCGGCACGCCGATCGGATTCTTGCTGGGTCTTTCCAGGACCTTCGCGAAAATGTTCGACCCGATCTTCCAAGTGCTTCGTCCGGTCTCCCCTTTGGCATGGCTGCCGCTTGGGATGGTGCTCTTTCTTGGCGCGAAGCTAACGATTCCCGGGGTTGGCCTCAGTTACTCGGCCTCGGACCTCGCCGCCATTTTCACGATTGCGATCTGTTCGATGTGGCCAACGGTTCTAAATACCGCGGTGGGCGTCCGCGCAATTCCTCAGGATTACCTTAACGTTGCCAAAGTCCTTAAACTCTCGAGGACCAAGACGCTTTTCAAGGTCCTCTTGCCGGCCACATTGCCGTACATGTTTACGGGATTTCGCCTTTCCCTGGGGATCGCCTGGCTCGTCATCGTGGCTGCGGAAATGCTCACGGGGAAGCCGGGAGTCGGCGGCTTTCTCTGGCAGCAGTACAATGCCCTAAGCTATGCCCACATTATCTTGTGCATCCTCACGATCGGCATCGTCGGCTTCGTGCTCGACCGGTTAATGAGCATGGTCGAAGCGCAGTTTAAGACCGCTTGAGATCATGACCGTGCTCGAAGTTAAGAACGTCTCCAAGGGGTTTGGTCCAAAGGGCAAGCGCACCGAGGTGCTCGAAGACATTACCCTTCAAGTCGAACGGGGGGAATTTCTCGCAATCATCGGCTATTCCGGCGCCGGCAAAACGACGCTGATGTCCCTGCTGGCCGGCTTGATCAAGCCAGACACCGGTTCGATCAAGTTGCACGGCAAACCGATGGAAGGACCTGGGCCAGACCGTGGGATAGTTTTTCAAAACTACTCGCTGCTCCCGTGGCTGACCGTCTATGACAACATTGCGCTGGCGGTGGACCAGGTTTTCTCCAACTGGTCCGCTGAGCGACGCCGTCAGCACATCGAAAAGCAAATTGCCACGGTGAAGCTGACCCCGGCGCGCGACAAGATCCCTCGCGAACTCTCCGGCGGAATGCGCCAACGAGTATCCGTGGCACGGGCGCTCTCCCTCCAGCCCGAGCTGCTTTTGCTTGATGAACCGCTCAGCGCTCTGGATGCGCTCACCCGCGCTAATCTGCAGGATGAAATCAACCGGATTTGCCAGGAAGAGAGGAAGACGGTCATTCTGATCACCAATGATCCCGATGAAGCCATCCTTCTGGCGGATCGGGTCATTCCGCTGACCGCCGGACCGCGCGCCACCCTCGGACCTTCCATCCCCGTAACCATCCCCCGTCCGCGCTCGCGCAGGCTGATCAACGAGAGCTACGATTTCAAACAGACGCGCAATGAGGTGATCGAGTACCTTCTCATGGCCACCGATAAGCGCAAGGTCGCTATAAGTAAGAAGCTTATCTTGCCGGATCTTTTGCCTGAGGACCTCACCGAGCCGCGCTCGATCTTTGGCAGAAAACGCCGACCGCGCAGGCGCAGTGAGCAGAAGCGCGAGACGGTCGAGGTGGCCGTATGAGTGATCGGGCTTATCTCGAACTGTGGGATCTTACCAAGAGCTATCCCACCCGACAGGGTGAGGCGGTGATCGTTAAGAACATTAGCTTCAAATTCCGCAAGGGAGAGTTCGTTACGATTATCGGCCACTCCGGTTGCGGCAAATCAACGATCCTAATGATGGTGGCCGGACTAAGCACGGTGACTTCCGGCGGCATCGTTCTGGCGGGGAAGGAGCTCAACGGGCCTGGTCCTGACCGCGGTGTTGTTTTCCAGTCGCCTTCGCTTCTTCCATGGATGAGCGCCTTCGAAAACGTCATGCTCGGGGTAGATCAGGTATTCCACACGGCCGAACGTCACGAGCGGCGACTTATCGGCGAATACTACCTGACTCTCGTCGGACTCGCCGACTCGATGCATAAGCTTCCCGCAGAGCTTTCCCAAGGCATGCGCCAGCGGGTGGGCATCGCGCGTGCCTTTGCCCTTGCTCCGAAAATGTTGTTGCTCGACGAGCCATTTGGAATGCTCGATTCCCTCACGCGATATGAGCCTTCAGGAAGTTCTGATCAGTCTTTGGCGTCGAGAGCGGATTACGGCCATGATGGTCACCCACGATGTCGATGAAGCGCTCTTTCTCAGCGACCGGATCGTTTGCATGACCGATGGGCCAGCGGCCGGTATTGGCGAGATCGTGGAAGTCGATTTCCCCCGACCTCGCTTTCGCAAGGAAGTGATGGAGCATCCCGATTATTACAAGCTTCGCGCACAGCTCATCGAATTTCTCGAGCTTCGCGCGCATCGTCCGTCTGGAGGGGTTGCCCCACCCGGTGTTGAGAGGAGCCCGGAGTCGAAACAAGAGCAGCGCGCGATTGCGATGACCTAGCATCTGAGTCTCACGCGATGACTAAGATACCTGTGATTCCCGAAACGGCACCATTCGATGCCATGCAGCGCATGTGGCTGAACGGCTTTCTCGCGGGTCTGTTCAGCTCAGAGCCCACCGCGATCGCGGTGTCGGCGGCCACCTCGTCGTCGCTGGGTCCATTGCTCTTTTTGTTCGGCTCTCAAACGGGAACTTCCGAGGGACTCGCACGACGCTTCGCGAAGGAAGCCAAGAAGGTGGGCTTTGAGACGCGCGTCATCGGAATGGAGAGCTATTCGACCGATCGATCTTACTAAGGAAAAGCGTCTGATCATCATCACAAGCACCTACGGAGATGGGGAGATGCCCGATAATGCGCAAACCTTTTGGGACTATCTAAAGAACGGGACCGCTCCGCGCCTTGAGCATCTGGAATTTTCGGTCCTGGCCCTCGGCGATCGCAACTACTCTCAATTCTGTCAGGCAGGCAAGGCCTTCGACGCGCGGCTTGAGGATTTGGGAGCCAAGCGGATCCATCCTCGCACCGATTGTGACGTGGATTGCGAGGGTCCTTCAGTGGAGTGGTTCAACGGTTTACTCAGGTCGTTGGAGGGTGCTGTCCCTTCTGCGGGGACGAGTCAAAACGCCGTCACTTCCACCTCAACGGTTGAGAGCACGCCTTCCTTTGGCAAGGCCAACCCATTCCTTGCGGTTCTGAAGACGAATCGCGTTTTGAATGCCCCAGGTTCTGCAAAGGAGACGCGGCACCTCGAGATCATCCTCGAAGGTTCCGGACTCGAGTATGAGGTCGGCGATGCCTTGGGAGTCGTGCCGACCAACTGTCCGGATTTTGTCCGCGAGATCTTAGACGCTGCCGGTCTTGACGGTGAGGAGGCCGTGAAGGCCCCCGATAACGAGGAGATGCCTTTACGGATGGCCCTGTTACGAAAGTTTGACCTGAAGTCCTTTTTGGCCGATCTGCCGGCAAAGGCTGCCTCAGCGGCGGATTTTGCGGCGCCGTTGCGAAAGCTGCAGCCGCGTCTCTATTCGATTTCCTCAAGCTCGAAAGCCCATCCGGGAGAAGTGCATCTCACCGTGGCCGTCGTCCGCTATGAATTGAATGGTCGTGCTCGCAAGGGCGTCTGCTCGACGTTCTTTGCCGATCGGGTCGGAGCGGACACTAAGGTCCCTGTATTCGTGCACCGGTCGCCGAGCTTCAAACTTCCCGCCGATGGATCCAGGCCCATCATCATGGTGGGCCCCGGCACGGGCGTTGCTCCATTCAGGGCCTTTCTCGAGGAGCGCCGGGCAGTCGCCGCGACCGGAAGGAACTGGCTTTTCTTCGGAGATCAGAAAGCTCTCTGCGACTTTCTCTATCGTGAGCAGCTCGAGGCGATGAAGCAGGATGGACTACTGACGAGGCTCGACACCGCCTTCTCCCGCGATCAACCAGAGAAGATCTATGTTCAAGATCGGATGATCGAAAACGCTGGTGAGATCTGGTCGTGGCTGCAGGAAGGAGGATACTTCTATGTCTGCGGCGATGCTCAGCGCATGGCTAAGGACGTCGATGCCGCGCTCCACAAGATCGCCGAAACGGCCGGTCAGCTCTCAACGAACAGGCCGGGGAGTATCGTCAAGCAACTTAAGTTTGAGAAGAGATATTTGCGTGATGTGTATTAGAAAACAAAGCCAGGCTGGCCTGTTGTTGGGGACGTGTGCGCTCCCTCACGTGCTCTTTATGCCATGTGAGAATCGATGACGATTACGCCGATCAAAGAGATTGCGGGGAAACCATTGAACGAGGAGCAGACGACTTATCTGACGGGCTTCTTCGCAGGGATGGCGCAGCGTGCGGTCGTCTTTGCCGATTTCCTCTCCGAAGCTAAGGGCGCGGCAAACTCTTCCTAAAGCCCCAGGGGAGAAAACAGTGAGGAGGAAGTCCAGCTCACCGCGGAGGAGCGCATTAAGAATGAGGAACACCCTCTCGATTCTTACTATCGCCTCCTCGAAAATGCGAGAAGCAACCAGGCGCCGGACAAGGAGGAAACTTATCGATTCAAATGGAATGGCCTTTTTTATCTCTCTCCTGTGAAGGACGCCTTCATGGCGCGCCTTCGAATTCCGGGAGGGATCGTGAAAACGTATCAGCTTCGCGGCCTTGCCCAGACAGCAAAGGATCTGACGAGCGGTTACTGCCAGATTACCACGCGCGCAAACTTCCAGATGCGTCTGATTCAGCCCAAGGATGCCCCCGAAGTGCTTAGACGCATCCAAGCCGTTGGACTTCATACCCGCGGCACCGGAGCTGACAATATCAGAAACCTGACGTCGAACCCGACGGCCGGAATCGATCCGCAAGAGCTAATCGATTGCACCCCCTATGTGCGCGAACTCGCAGACTTCATCCTTTCGCATCGCGAATTCTATAATCTGCCGCGCAAGTTCAACATTGCGTTCGACGGAGGAGGGTTGATCGGGTCGGTTGAGGATACGAACGACATCGGTGTGAAGGCCGTCAAGGTCGAAGACGATGTTTTCTTCCGCGTTGCCCTTGGAGGGGCGACCGGCCACAAGTCGTTTGCGCGTGATCTCGGCGTGATCGTGCCACCGCAGGAGATTGTCAAGGTAGTCATCGCCATTGTTCGCGTCTATGTGAGGAACGGCAATCGCGGAGATCGAAAGAAGGCGCGCCTTAAGCATCTTCTCGATAAATGGACCATGGAGGAATACCTCGCGCGAGACGGAGAAAGTCCTCGGCGGCCAGCTTAAGCCGCAGTCCCTTCGACCCGAGGGCGATTGTCTACCCTGGCGCTGAATTGCCGCATAGCCATATCGGTGCTTACCCTCAGAAACAAACGGGTCTGCACTATCTCGGTGTGGCATTGCCGGCGGGACAGATTACGCCCGCGCAGATGTTTCGCGATTGCCGATCTGGCGGATAACTACGCCTCCGCCGAGATCCGGCTGACCGTCTGGCAGAACTTTATCATTCCAAACATTCCCGAGGCCTATGTCGAAACTGTCAAGAAAGCAGTCCGCAAGATGGGCTTTGACTATCAGCAATCGAATATTGCCAGCGGCGTCATCGCGTGCACGGGCAACAAGTATTGCAAGTTTTCCTCCACAGATACCAAAGGACATGCCTTAGCTTTGATCAAATATCTCGAGAAGCGGATCAAACTCGATCAGCCGGTGAATATCCATTTTACCGGCTGTCCGAACTCATGCGCCCAACACTATATGGGGGACATCGGGATGTTGGGAGCGAAAACCCGAGACGGTCGAGAGGCGTATCATGTCTTTGTTGGCGGAGGATTTGGGACGAACGCGGCGTGCGGGAGACAGATTTACCAAGCCCTGCCGTTCGACGAATTGAACGGTGCTGTGGAAAAGATTCTCCTCGCTTACCTCAAGCACCGCCAGGGCTACCGAGTCATTTCAGTCCTTTACGATGCGACACGATGTAAACTCTCTGCAAGTGCTTTTCCAGGAATGACCGGACTTAGCCTTGAAGTTAATCTCATTGATGAACTTCTTGCCGAGCAACAACGGCTCACGCCTGTTGAACGCTTCGCGAAAAGGCACGATCGTGCAGATTTTCCTGCTCAGGCGCACTACTATCGCGATTTAATCCCCTCCTCGCTGCCTGCACGGCGGCAACAATACGCGTTTGCCGTCGATCTCGACGTCTGCTCCGGCTGCAAGGCTTGTGTCAGTGCTTGCCATTCGCTGAATGGACTTGAGGAGGACGAAACCTGGCGCGACGTCGGACTGATTACCGGCTCCGAAGCCGGAAAGCCGTATCTGCAGACGGTCACCACGGCTTGCCATCATTGCCTTGAACCCGCCTGCCTCGAGGGTTGCCCGGTTCTCGCTTACGATAAGCATCCCGAAACCGGAATTGTGCGCCATCTCGATGACCAATGTATCGGCTGCCAATACTGCACCATGAAGTGCCCCTACGACGTGCCGAAGTATTCGCACCGTCTCGGGATCGTCAGGAAGTGCGACATGTGCACGGATCGTCTGGCTAGTCGGTGAGGCTCCCGCTTGTGTGCAGGCTTGCCCGCACGAAGCGATCGCCATTCGGCTGGTGGATGTTGCCGAAATCAACGCAGCGGCGTCGGCGGGCGCGCAGATCGTTCCGGGCGCATTTGATTCCGGCTATACCAAACCGACGACGAAGTATTTCTCGAAGAGAGGAATTCCGAAGAATGCCGAACCCGCCGACGCACATGCGCTGCGTCTGGAACACCCCCACTGGCCATTGATTATCATGCTTCTCTTCTCGCAGCTCGCCGTGGGTATGTTTGTCACGAGTGCAGTCGATGGCGATGGTGAGTGGATCGTCGTCACTGTCCTGTGGCTTTGGCAGCGACAATCGGGTTTGCTACGCTTAACGCCGGGCTGGGTGCATCGGTTTTTCACCTGGGACGGCCGCTCGGCGCCTGGAGGTTTTTCCTTGGCCTGCGGACATCATGGATGAGCCGGGAGATTCTGGCATTTGCAATTTTTGCGGCCGTCGCATTTCTTGGCACCGCGCTTTGCTGGATTGCTCCGGCCAGCGCTCTACGCCCGAGCCGGGCTGGCCGGCGCAGCCGCTGGTCGGCCTCCTGGCGGTCTTTACTTCGGTAATGATCTACGCGGATACACGCCGCGCGTGGTGGGCGCTAACTTCGACTGCGGCGAGATTCTACGGTGCGACCGTTATCCTGGGCTTAACCGCGGTCGCTGCGGTCTTGAGTCCGATCGCGGCGTCTGAGGCGGCGTTTCGCGTCGCTATGGCTCTCTCGATCGCGGCGCGGACAATATTTTTCGTCTGGGAAACACTAAGCAGCGTGCGAGCCGTGGCGGATCCTTCCAGTCCGATTCACCGCTCCGAGAAAACGATCCGCACGCTGCTGCCGTGGTTTGGTCGCGTCCGCGTGACCGTATTTGTTCTAGGAACACTTGTTTCCGTGGATGGCGCTCATCACGAGCGCACCGGTGGCAATCGCTGCCGCAGGTCTGGCGCTGGCGCTTTCAGTGCTCGGTCATGTGCGTCGAGCGCTTCGGATTTTTTACAGCTGTGACGGCCCCCCGCATGCCCGGAGGCGTATGACGCAACTCAGGGAAAAAAGGGATAGCGTTGCGCGATTGGAACCGCTGCGTGAAGCGTTTGCCCTTCGAGCTTGGAACGGACCTTTAACCGAAGAACTCATCCGCAACCCTGGTAAATTTGGGCTTGGGCAGGTGCCGGCACGACTGGCGCCGGATGCGACCACGACGATGGTCTGTGGCTTCTGTTCGACTGGCTGCGGCCTTAATATTCATATGCGCAACGGACAGGCGATCAACCTAAGTGCGGACAGCAGCTACCCAGTCAATCTGGGAATGGCCTGTCCCAAGGGATGGGAGGCGCTCACCCCACTGTCCGCTCCCGATCGCGGCACCACCCCAATGGTCCGGGCGGTCCGCGGCGGTCCCCTTGAAGCGTGCGATTGGGAGCGCGCCCTGATCTTGTTCTGCGAGCGATTCAAAGAGCTTCGGCGCAACTATGGTCCGGAGTCGGTTGCTTTCCTGAGCACAGGACAGATCACTACTGAGGAGATGGCCTTCCTCGGATGTCTGTTCAAGTTCGGCATGGGATTTGTGCACTGTGACAGTAACACCCGCCAGTGCATGGCCACATCGCATGTCGCCTACAAAGAGTCCTTCGGCTTCGACGCGCCGCCCTTTACCTATGCGGATTTTGAACTCTCGGATGTGTTGGTCTTTGTCGGGGCGAATCCGTGTCTTGCTCATCCCATCATGTGGCAGCGCGTCATGCGCAATCCGAAAAAGCCTGAAATTCTCGTGGTCGATCCTCGCACCACCGAAACTTCGATGGCGGCGACGCAGCACTTTTCCATTCGGCCGAAGTCGGACCTGGTGCTGCTTTACGGTCTTGCGAATCTGCTGATCGCCAGCGATTCGATCGACCGCCCTTTCATTGATGCGCACACTTCCGGCTTCGAAGAATTTGCTCGCTTTGTCAGCGCGTTCACCCCGGAGCGTGTCGCTCGGGAAACCGAACTGAGTGTCGCCCAGTTGGAGCGATTTGCCCGAACAATTGGACAGGGACAGGCCGTCTCCTTTTGGTGGACGATGGGAGTGAATCAGGGCCACGAATCGACGCGGACGGCGCAGGCGATCATCAATCTGGCGCTAATGACGGGCAACATCGGCCGCCCTGGAACTGGTGCAAATTCGATTACCGGGCAGTGTAATGCGATGGGCTCGCGGCTGTTCGCAAACATCACCAGCCTTCTCGGTGGCCACAACGTGGACGAAGAGATGCACCGCCGTAAGATCTCGAGAGTATTGGGAATTCGAGAAGAAGCTATCCCTCGTGGCCCTTCGATGGCCTACGATCAAATCGTGCGAAGCATCGCCGATGGCAGGATCAAAGGTCTCTGGGTCATCGCGACCAACTCATCCCACTCGTGGATCCATCAAGATGACTTTAACAACCTCATCAACAAACTCGATTTCCTCGTTGTGCAGGACATGTATCCTACCACCGAGACCGCACAGCGAGCGGATCTCTACTTTCCGGCAGCGGGCTGGGGCGAAAAGGAAGGCACCTTGATCAACTCCGAGCGCCGAATCGGACTCGTCAAGAAAGTGCGACGCGCGCCGGGGCGGGCACTTTCCGATTTCCATATTTGCCAGTTGATCGCGCACTATTGGGGATGTGAGGGGATGTTTGCACGGTGGACTTCGCCCGAAGCTGTCTTTCAAACCTTGAAAGCAGTTTCTGAAGGGATGCCCAACGATATCACTGGCGTCCGCGACTATGGCATGATCGATGAATGTGGCGGCATCCAATGGCCGCTCAGCGATGCCGATGTCTCTCGATTTGCCAGTGCTAAGTTTCAAGTTCCGTCGGAAAGGCGATTGTTCGAGGACGGCAAGTTCTTTACCCCTGATCGTCGGGCACGTTTCGTTTTCGAACAACCACGCATGGCACCGGAGCAAGTCGATGCAGAATATCCTTTTCTCCTCATGACCGGACGCGGGACATCGTCGCAGTGGCACACCAACACCCGGACGGGCAAATCGGATGTGCTGCGCAAGCTTTATCCCCCCAACTGCTATGTGGAAATAAATCCTCACGATGCTGAGAAGTTGGGCATTCGGAAAAACATCCGTCGTGAGAATCGCATCCCGGCGTGCGCAGGTTCGAGCGACGGCATTTGTGACGCCGACGATCCGACCTGGGCAGCTCTTCATTCCCATGCACTATCGCGAAGCAAACCGGTTGACCTTTCCGTCCTTTGATCCCTACTCCCGTCAGCCGTCTTACAAGGCATGCGCGGTGCAGGTTGAAGCGATTTGAAGACGTGAAACGACTGCTTTTTTGCAGCGCTTAACGGCATAGTCTTGTGGACGAATCGGCGGAACCTAGGCCGCTACAAATCGTCAGGGGAGTTCCAGTTGGTAAACAGAGCCGATTGCGAATCGGAAATCTCCTTTGCGTTCATCATTCCTGCTTTAAGAGCTTCGTCAATGAGACGCTGAAACGAGCGATCGTTGCCTGCGAGAATCTCTTCGACAAGCGGAAGGATTTTGAGCGGGTAGACCGCAGCTGTCCCGCAATAAAATCCCTCATGGAGCGGCACAGTTCCGGCGCATTCAGATTCTTCGATTAATTCCCGAAGAAAGTTGACCGTTATTCGTGGCATGTCCACGGCCAGCGTCACCAAAAAGCCGGAGGCAGTCTGCCGCAAAGCGGCTTCAAGACCACCAAGAGGCCCGAGGCCGGCAACCCGATCATGAACGAACGTCCACGGTCCTGGTGGGAATTCCATACCCGACTGCACTGAGAAGAAGAGCTGATCCGGACCGAGTTTGGCCAACTTGTCGATCTGAAAGCGCCACATTGGCATGCCTTCATACTCGATCGAAGCCTTGTTAGTTCCCATGCGACTCGATCGGCCACCGGCGAGCAAGACAGCGGCGAATTTTTCATGGTTCATCGACCTTGAGGATTCCATCGGTGAGGATTCTCGCGCGGAGGCCGCCGCGCCCTTTCATGGCGGCTTCCGCGCCTTCGCAAAAGGCCTGATTCATCCAGGAACAGGGCGCAGATTCCTGCGTTCCTTCAAAGAACACTCCTTGAACCTCGAACTCTTTACCAATCCAGAAGTTTAGATCAATGCCACGCGTTATAACATTACGGCGGAAGGCGCCGGGATTTTTGTCTGTGACCCCGAAGCGACGGCAGAGATCCACATACGTCTCCCACGCGAAAAAGGTGATCTGGCCCTTGTAATCGTTCTTATGGTCGAAATAACGATCGCCGACGAGTCCCTTGCCAGCAATGCACTCGACCTGAGCCACCGAAACGCTAGGATGCTCGCCCGCGGGAAGACCGTAATGTCCGACAAAATTGTGAGCCGGCGAAATATAGATGGCGGCAATTTGCACGTGTGAAGCCATGCTAAAAAAACTATTTGATTCTCGGCAAACTGCGCCGTTTTTCTTGAGAAGTTGTTCGAGCTTGTCCTTGGTTCCTCTGCGAACTCCTTGTCCGCTCTTCTGAAGCACCTTCAGCTCCAGCGACTTTAGACCGGACGGGGATTCTTTGAACTTTACGGGAGTGGGCTTAGAGCGAAAATTGCACTGCATTCGATGAAACGTCCAGAGGCCGGCAACTTCCCACGGCGAGATCCTGAGAGGCAGACCTTCGCCGGCCTTATCGTCCGCGAACGAAATCCAGAGAACCTCGAGTTTCCTTTTTCTACCCTAAATAGTTTTCTCACTTCCAAGGAACAGTTCTTCGTTCGCAGTCACTTCGGAGTTCCGAAACTGGAGCTGGACGCTTGGCGACTCGTGATCGAGGGACGGGTGGAGGAGCCGTATGAGATCGGCTTCGATGAATTGCTTCGGATGCCATCGCGCACCGTGACGATGACCTTAGAATGTGCGGGCAACAGCCGGATTTTTCTTTCACCGAAGGTAGGAGGGGTGCAGTGGGAACTTGGTGCGGTCAGCACTGCAGAGTGGACCGGCGTGCCGCTCGCAGCTATGCTCAAACGAGCTGGAGTCAAAGCGGGAGCGACGGAGGTCGTGCTCGAAGGCGCGGACAATGGTGCTATCGCGAAGGAACCTGTATCGCCGGGGAAAATCCACTATGCGCGCAGCCTTCCACTGGCCAAGGCGCTGATGCCCGAAGTGATTCTCGCCTACCGCATGAACAGCGAGCCTTTGCCGCCTTCGCACGGTTTTCCGCTGCGCGCGATTGTGCCTGGATGGTATGGAATGGCATCAGTCAAATGGTTGACGCGCGTCGTTGTCACGGATGGTACTTTCCGCGGCTACTTTCAAACTTCAGATTACTCCTTCTGGGAGCAGCGTGACGAACTGCCCATCCAATTGCTGCCCGTGAGCGAGGTTGAAGTGAAGGCTGAAGTCGCCCGGCCTGCCTTGCACGAAATCATCGGGGCCGACACGATCTACCGGGTTTATGGCGCGGCATGGACGGGAGAGTCTGAGATAAGCAGAGTGGAGATGAGCACTGATGGAGGAAACCGTTGGGAAGAGGCGCAACTGTTAGGTGAATCAGTGCCATATGCCTGGCGTTTTTGGGAGTATTATTGGCGGACGCCAGGACAAGCTGGAATCTACACGCTGATGGCGCGCGCGACGGATGCACGCGGTAACGTGCAGGCCATGCAACGCGACGCTCATCGTGGATCATACATGATCAGCCATGTGCAGCCGATCGAGGTCGAGGTTCGAAAGCTCTCTGCATTACCCTCAACCGACAGCTACGCAATATGAGGATGAGCCGTGCAGGGTTTGATCGGTCTGACAAGAGCATAAGCGAGGTGAAACCTGGCGACCGTCTCCAAACGTAAAAAAGGTGCTCTTGATTGGAGGGAAATGTCTGCGTTCGACGAACACGCAAAAAAATTTGCCGGCGGTAGCATGAAAAGGGCAGCGAGCCTTCGATGTCGACGGGAGAGATCATAGGATGGCACATTTTGGACTGATTTGTCCCGAATTGAGCGGGCATCTCAATCCAATGACGACGCTGGGTCGTGAACTCAAGCGGCGTGGGCACCGTGTGACACTCATTGGTCGACCGGATGCGCAGAAGAAGACCGAAACCGCCGGCCTTGAATTTGCCGTCGTCGGCGAAAAGGAGTTCCCTGCGGGTTCGCTGGTTCAGACCACGGCAAAGCTCGGACGTTTGGCCGGATTGAATGCGATTCGATTTACAGCCGAGTTGCTGCGGCGCGCCGCAGTCACAGTCTTGGATCAGGCGCCGGACGCCGTTAGGACTGCAGGTGTCGACGCATTGCTGGTGGATCAGGTCACCCCTGCCGGAGAGACGGTCGCGGAGATGCTGCATTTGCCATTTGTTTCGGTTTGCAATGCGCTGGCGCTAAATCCGGACCGAGCTCTTCCCCCAGCAGTGACACCGTGGCGTTACCGTCGAGGCACAATCTGGCGCTGGCGCAATGCGCTTGGCGATTCGATTCTGCGGATAGCCGCCCGACCGATCATTCGCGAGATCAACGCGCGGCGTGTCCGACACGGGCTATCAGAAATGGCAGTGCGGATCTCGGATGGTGTGGGGTCGGCGCAAATCGCCCAGCAGCCAGCCTTTTTCGACTACCCGCGTGAGCGTCTGCCAAACAACTTCCATTACACAGGTCCCTGGCACGCGCTTGAGTCCGGCGATAAAATGGAGTTCCCGTGGGAGAAATTAGACGACCGCCCATTAATATACGCTTCGATGGGAACTCTGCAGAACCGACAAGCGCCCATCTTTCAGGCGATCGCTTCCGCCTGCGCAGGGCTAAACGCGCAGCTCGTTTTGTCACTGGGAAGCCACGATCAACGCATCGACCTAAAATTGGCAGGCGCGGCCATTGTCGTCCCGTTCGCTCCGCAACTTGAGTTGCTGGGACGTGCCGCGCTAACGATTACGCACGCCGGACTGAACACCGCCCTCGAGTCTTTGGCCCAAGGTGTGCCGATGGTGGCTATTCCCATTACAAATGACCAACCGGGAGTCGCCAGTCGTCTCGAATGGCTGGGTGTTGCCAGGATCGTGCCGCCAGCGCGGCTGACTGCCCATCGTTTGCGTGCCAGCGTGAGGACCGTTCTCGATGAGCCTTACTACCGTGCACGGGCTCGGCAATGGAAGTTGACTCTCGCCAGCATTGAGGGCCTTCGACTTGCCGCCGATATCGTCGAGCGTGCCATCAAGAGCGGGCAACCCGTGCGGCGGCCGTAAGCCCGTTGCAATTGGCTTTTTTAGAGGGTATTATCAATGGGCCGACGATGCCAGTTCACCGGGTCGCTTCTACCAACGAATTGCCGCCGGGCAGCGCACTTGCTGTTGAGGTTGCCGGCAGGACGATCGGTTTGTTCAACGTGGATGGTGCGATCTACGCCATCGACAACATTTGCACGCACGATAGCGCGCCCCTGAGCGAAGGCGTGGTCACCGACGGGTGCGTCGTCTGTCCCTGGCATGGAGCCCAGTTCGACCTCGCTACGGGTCAAGCGCTCACCCCTCCCGCCGTTGAAGACGTCAGGACCTACGAGGTCGTCGTGTCCGGCGACGATGTCTGCCTGCAAATTGATTAGCTTGAGGCGGCGGCCATTTGGTTTCCGAATTGAACTCAGTAAGGGCTTGGAATGGCACGTGGTTGAGCTCCCACCGGGCCTCCAGCGGATCTAAACTCGATCAACACCTGGCGCGTCTTCTGGATAAGGATTCTTCTGTCTGGGTAATCAGAAAGTCGATTAGGCCTCCTAAGCAAAGGCGTGGTGACTCCGCAGCTTCAACGGCCTTGTGAGGTCTTGCGGGGATAAGCGGGTGGGGCGAACCGGCACCAGCGCAGAGGGTGCGCGTCCTCGCCGATTTGATATCAACGTTCGTCGTTTGGATTACGAGCAAGCTCCACCTCGAGGTTGCCATTCTGCAAGTTGACTCTTGTTCCGAACTGTCGGCTCTCACGAGTGAGAACTTTGCTAAGCCAGGCGGCGTCGGCCTCTGAAGCATGCCGCAGGCGGAATTGGAAGATCTGAAGCGGAACGATCCTTAGGCGAACGAGCTGACCGGTCTGCGCGTCGAGCGTCGGGAAGTACATCAGCGCAAGGTCGTCGCGATAGGATTCGTTTCCCTCAATGCCTTCGTAGTCATTCAGGAAATCTCCGGCGCCATAAACGATGAGTTTGCCTTTGTAGACATCCAACGGACGAACGTGGTGTGACGAATGGCCGTGAACAATATCGACCGCCCCGGAATCGATCAGCGCGTGAGCGAACTCGATCTGTTCATCGGGAACGTCATATCCCCAGTTGCTTCCCCAGTGCACGGAGAAGATCACCAGATCCTCGGGGCGGCTTTGCCGTCTGATTGAGTCGACGGTCGTGGCGCGCGTTTCCGCTGAAAGGTCACTAAGGAAATTCACTCCTGGAGAAGAGGGACCAGCCGCCCACGATTCCGGCACGCCGGCGGAATCCATTGCATATCCAAAGACGAGCAGCCTCGTGCCAGGCGCCACTTCAAGAATCGCTGGAGCAGCCGCCTCCGCCGCTGTCTCGCCCGCTCCGGCGGACTTGATGTTCGCCCGGCGGAGAGTTTCAAGGGTTTCACCGAGTCCACGGAAACCGAGGTCTGCCGTGTGGTTGTTAGCAACAACGCAGCAGTCGATTGCGGCTGCCTTGAGCACGCTCGACGTTCTCTGGGTGCATTCGGTAATGAATTCCCTTGCCCGGCCAGAAATCATCGCTCCGGGTGATACTTGTTTCCAGATTGACGATTCGTGCGGCAGGCCGGATCTCCTTGAGGATCTCGAGTGCTGACCCCCAGACATAACGGTGGTCCACGTTGCGCGGAATGAGGCCGTTGCGCTTCTCGGCGAGCGTTACGTAGATCCGTGCGTCCCTCACGTAGGGTTCAAAAAGCTGTGGCGGACTGGCTACGGGCAGAATTTGATCGATTCCGCGACCGGTCATAAGATCTCCGCAGAAAAATAATGTAACCAGCGCGCGCGTCATTTTTGGTGTCTCACCTCAGCGGCGGGGGGTAATTCGCTTACCCGTAATCGTATCACGAAATAGAGCGTCGGGCGTGGAGAATCATGGGCGCCGAGAAACCTCGACTTCGTGTCCTCGCCGATTTTTCATTGGAGGCGTGCGTGATCCGTTTCTGCAGGCGGCGATCGATGAAGCCAGGCGGGGGTTGGCCGAGGGAGGCATCCCGATTGGTTCGGTGATTGTCCACCGCGAAACGATTATCGGGCGGGGTCACAACATGCGCGTGCAAAAGGGGGATCCATTGCTTCATGGAGAAATGAGCGCGCTCCAGCAAGCCGGTCGCCAGCCGGCATCAGTCTATCGAGAGTGCGTTCTCTATACGACGCTCTCACCATGTCCAATGTGCAGTGGGACCGCGCTCCTCTACAAAATTCCGAAGATCGTCATCGGCGAAAATCAGACATTCCTTGGCGCCGAAGACTGGCTCCGCAGCCAGGGAGTGCAGTTGGATGTCGTTCAGGATGATGAATGCATCGAGATGATGCGCAAATTCATTGCGGAGCGGCCGGACCTTTGGAATGAGGACATTGGCATTTAGGCAGGAAGACAAATACTTTCAGTCCGGCCATGTGAGCAGCTTGGCAAAGCGCAAGCCAGCTTCCGTAAGCCGAGGGGAGCCGGCTGGTCCACCCACCAGGTTTTTGGTGATTCGAGTGTAAGGCTGACCCGTTTCCTTAACCCACGTAACCATGGGCTCGGTGATCGAGATTGTCGCCGCCTCGATCCTGATCGGAACTCCATAGCGAGAGAAGGTAACTGTCCAGGCGAGCGGGTTGGCGATTTCGCCTGTTGGAACAAGCCAAGGGTAAGCGCGGACGAGAAAAAAGTTCGGCGAGTTTCGGATGGTTATTTTGAAGGCCGGTTCCGCGCCGGTGAGGAAATCGGAGATTTTGAGTGTCGGATTTCTATGCGCCGCGAGCAACAGCTTCGCGGGATCGCACCCGGCAAGATTCAGACCGTTATAGATGCCATGAGGGTTCTGATCTTTTCGGAAATAGGCTTCGTGCCAGCCTTCGAAGTTTCGATTCAACATCATACAGACTTCGAAATGGGTGTGAGCGCGCTCGCGGTCGATGCCGGTTCCCGTAAAGCCCATCAAGCCGAGGACTTCGCCTTGGCGCACCGGCTGTCCGGGCTCGACAGAGATGGAAGAGAGGTGGGCGTAGAGCGTGTAGTAAGGGCAACCATCCCAGAGATGCTCGACAACGACGTATCTCCCGTAGTTCGAGGCGCCGGAGTCCCGGCTCACGTACACAACGTTTCCGCCGGCGGTCGCTCGCACCACGTCGCTGGGGTTACCGAATGCGTCTCGGCGGACCGGCCGGATGTCAATTCCCTCATGGAGTTGCAGGTAGGAAATCTTGCCGCCATCGCCGCGAACGGGTCCCCGCACGAAACCGAATTGACCGCCTTGCCAAGGCTGAGACCTCGCACCTTCGAAATCGCGGTTTATATACATGTAGAAGTCTCGCGGTCGGTCCTGGAGCAGAGCGCGATTGTCTGTGGGAAAGTCAATCAGCGGTTGGGCGCGCAAGGCCTCGATGACGAAAAAGCAGAGTCCTGCGACGCGCGCCAAGTTCATTGCGGAGCATTCTTGGGGGTCGGCTTGGCTTTTGCCTCTTTGGCCTGTGCCTTCCGAGCGTCTTTCAGGACGGCGAGCGCTTTCTTCTGTTGTGCGGCAAATTCCTTTTCCTTTCCGATGATCGGATAGCGTGCCTGCAGCTCGATAATTTCGCGTGGCAGGAGCCCAGAAGGAAAGGGCATGATTCCGTCGGTAATCTTCTGGCCCACCGTCATGGCGGAAGCGACTCTCCCGTTGACCATGGCGATTACCAGGGTGTCGCGATACTCAACGCTGTGTTGCAGGAGCTTATTCGTGCCGCTGGCATCCAGTTTGAAATAACAGCCGAAGGTGCCGTCTGCTGCAGCGAAAGGATAGAAGGCGACGATGTCCCGTTCCGTCACGATAGGGACCTTCCGAACGACGGTCTGCTTGGGCGGGTTGATCAGTGTCACGGGGACGACGAAAGGTTCACCCTCGCGAGGATTTCCCTCCGCATGCAGTCGAATCGAAACGGGAGGAGGCTTTTGCTCCGCCCCGAGGGCCAGCAACGGAAGGAGAAAAATTGGCAGGAGCCGGAACATGGCGGGATGATATTTATCAAGAAGGGATTTGCAACCGTGGTGCCGCTAGCATAGCAAGTTACAGCGATGAAGTTGTTTGCTCTTTCCGTCGGTTGCATCTTGCCGGCAGTTCTCCTCGCCCAAGAGGTGCCCGGCGCGAGGCCGAGTCCTACGCCCGCTGTCTCCTATCCTAGCTCGGCCTTCTCGCTGCCACCTCCGGACGAAGGCAGTGTCTTTTTCGCCGAACGGCAGGAGGCCAAGTTCACGCTGAGCAGGGAAGGCCAAGCTCGGCTGGTGGAAGACGAAGTAGCTGAGTATCCGCGCGCGAAAGGCAGCCCCGACAGCGTGACAACAATGTTCACGAGGTTTTTCACGGATATGTTCTCATCCATCCGGGTAGGACGACTGCGCGCGGAGCCGACCACCCAGACTCTTAAGGTCGAGCCCTCACAATTTTCTCTGGCGGAGCGTCGAGAATTGGATGCCACCTACACCGTTCGCAATAACGCCAAGAAAATTCTTCGACTGGATTTCAATACCACTCAGCGTATTGATATCCTGACCTTCGATCCTTCCGGAAAAACTATCGAGAAATGGTCCGAAGATCGCTTATTCCTCTTGCAGGAGGGGGTGGTCATCGTCAACCCCAAGGAACGGATCGAGTATTCTGAGAAGGTCGCCACAAGGGACATGAAGCCTCAGGAGCCGTATACCATCAAAGCCGATATCGTCGGTTACCCAGATTACTCGGCTGAAGCGCCCGTCACTCCTTCCCCTTAGCCAGCCAGCCCGGCGAGAAAGAGCGCGTTTCGCGGATCTGACCAGCTGAACAACGTCCTCGGCAGCTCGAGAGGAGGGCTGTCCGACGGTGATAGTGCCAAGGCGGCGTGGGATCTAAGGCCCGGAAAAAGCGGAAATTTTGTAAGCTGGCAACGTCTGCAAATTATTTGTTGCCAAAGCTCCTGACGATCACTACGCCTAGCCACTAAATCATCACCGCCATGTCCGAAAAATCCATTGAAGAAAAAGTCAAAGACATCATCGTCGAGCAATTGGGAGTTAATCCCGAGCAGGTCACCCCGACAGCCTCGTTCATCGAAGACTTGGGAGCCGACTCGCTCGATACGGTCGAGCTTGTCATGGCATTCGAAGAAGAGTTTGGGGTGGAAGTTCCGGATGAGGACGCCGAAAAGCTCCAGACGGTCGGCGACGTCGTCAAGTATATCGAAGAGCGCAGCCAGAAGTAAGCCAGGCGGCCGCTGTTTAACCGAGCCTTTCCGTCCCGAGCGCGTGAGTGCCTCGGGACGTTTCGTTTTCTCCAAAAAACACGCTTCGCCGCCTACCCGCAAATCTCCGCGCGGCGCGCTGCGCCTTCACGATTGAGATAATGCCCGGCTTGGTCGTTCGTCCCCGAGCAAGGATTCTGCACGGACACGATTGGGTTTACGCCAGCGAGGTCCTCAAGGTTTTTGGAGATCCTGCAGATGGCGACGTTATTTCGTTGAAGGATGGCCGTGATCGATTGCTCGGCTGCGCCATATTCAACTCCAAGTCTCAAATCGTCGCTAGACGCTTCTCAAAGAGAAGGCAGGATCTCGATTGGGAGTTCTTTTCCCGTCGGGTGGAGCAAGCGATCGCCAGGCGAGTGCAGACCGGTTGCGATCCAGAGTTATGCCGTTTGATTTGGAGCGAAGGCGACGGACTCCCTGGAATAATCGCTGACCGCTATCGGGACGTCATTGTCCTTCAGACGCTCACGCTTGGGATGGACAGGCACAAGTTGCTGCTGGTCGAAATCTTATCCAAGCTGAGCGGAGTTCGACATGTGATTGAACGCAACGACGTGCCTGTCCGAACGACTGAAGGATTACCGCTGATCGCAGGTCCACTTTTTGGCGGCGGTCCGGGCGAGCGCGAAATCGATATCAAGGGGGTCCGCTTTCTCGTCGATTTTCTTCACGGCCAAAAGACCGGCTTGTACCTCGACCAGATTGAGAACTACTCGATTGTGGCAAACTATGCTCCGGGTCGGCGCGTTCTCGATTGCTTTTCCAACCAGGGTGGCTTTGCTCTGGCCTGCGCGGCACGCGGGGCGCTCGAGGTGACCGCGGTGGAAAGCACCGGGCGAGAACGCCCGCAAACTCCGCGAGAACACTATTCGCAATGGATTGCGCGTCACCGTTGCTGAGGAAGATGTCTTCTCCTTTCTGAAGTCTGCCGAACGCCGCGGCGACCGCTATGATCTCATCATCCTTGATCCCCCGTCATTTACCCGCGCCCGCGATAAGATCAATGATGCGCTGCGCGGCTATCGGGAGCTGCACCTGCGAAGCGCCCGGTTGCTTACACATGGTTTACTGGCAACGTTCTCCTGCTCACATCACGTCTCTGCCAAAGAGTTCGAGTCGTCGGTCGCGGCCGGCTTTTTCGACGCGAAGCGTGGGGCACGGATAATTCGTCGGCTCTTCCAGGGTCCTGATCACCCCGTCCTCCTGCATCTGCCGGAAACTTTTTACCTCAAAGGTCTTTTCCTCGACGTGCCGACGGGTCGATGATCTTTGTGCTGGAAATTTCTGTCCCGCCTCGCCAAAGTCTCGTAGGATCAAAATTTTATATGCCACCGGATCCCAGCAAAGTCTCAGGGCCTTACCTTGATTTGGAGGAGGAGAATGCGGAAGACCTCGGCGAGGAGGTGCAGAAGACGAATACCGAGCTGGAAAAACTCAAGCGACAGCTCGAAGACATCGAGAAGCAAAAGCTGCGCTTGGAGGAGCTCAAGAAGCGGCAGGACGAGCTGGAATCCGGGCGCACCGAGATGACGGATAAGCTTACGCGTTCATTGGTCACCGTGCAACGCGAGGCCGAAGAGGCGCAGAAGCGACTCGAGCAGCTCAATGCCATCCACAATTCCTTCACCCAGCACCTCCGCTACATCGAGGCGATCAATCCGAAGAGTTGGGGCGCAGTGGATTTGCCCAAAGAGCTTAGCAAGGCCCTTAGCGCCGTCGAAGATGCGCGGGCCGATTATTCTAAGGCTCAGGCCAGGATCGCGGTGGAGACGTCACCGGAGGTTGCCGCCACCCCTACCTTGTCCGGATCATTCGAACAGGATTACAGTTTCTCGGAAGAGCGTGGGTTCGGCTATTGGCTTAAGTCCGGCTTTGCCTTTACACTTCCCCTTCAAATTGTCGGCTTAGCGGCATTAGCCATCTGGGCCTGGTCTCTATTTGGCACGCACTAGCTATGGCAAAGCCCTCAGGATCCAAAGCCAGCCGGCTCGCGGCGGAAGAGCGCATGCTTGAGCAGCAACGTGAGGAGATCATGCGCAGAACGCAGGAGCTGGAACAGAAGCTAAAGGTCCTCCCCACAGTCATTGAGGCCCAGGAGGAGCAGCGGCGCGCCTTGGCAAAACGCCGCGCGGCCTCGGCGGGACGCGCCATCTCGCCTTATACATTGGGGGGCGGCGGACGACGAACCAGGGCGCGCGGAACCCAGACGCCGTCGCGACAACGCTATGCGGCTCAGGTCAAAACAATGGCGCTGCTGATCGCGCTGGCCATCATCTTCACGCTTCTTTGGCGCGTTGTTCCCGCGAGCTGAGACGTCGGTTCGTCGTAGGACCGGCTAATCTTTGACATGTCATCCGCAAACGAGCGCTCCAAAGCGTCACGTTCTGAATATCTCAAAGCTTACCGCATCATGCTCATGGCGCGCGTGCTCGAGGAGAAGCTCGCCAGCCTCTACCGTGGCGGTCTGATCAAAGGCGGCGTCTTTTTGGGGCGCGGCCAAGAGGCACTAAGTGTCTCCGTTGGCATCAATCTTCGCAAGGGTGATATTTTCGCGCCGCTGATACGCGATCAGGCCGGGCGAATGGCCTTTGGCGATTCCGTTCTGGACACGTTGCGCACCTATCTCGGATCGCAGCTTGGCTCGATGCGGGGCCGCGACGGGAACATCCATCGGGGGCGGCCGCGCGAAGGTTATTACGCGATGATCAGCCATCTTGGCGCAATGATTCCGGTGATCGCGGGTGCCTTGATGGCGCGCCGATTTAGGGGGGAGACAGGTGTTGTCGGTGCGACGTGTCTCGGCGACGGCGGCACCTCGACCGGGGCGTTTCACGAAGGGATCAATGTGGCCGCGGTCGAGAAGCTTCCCTTGGTGATCGTTGTGGCAAATAACCAGTATGCGTATTCCACGCCGAACGATCGCCAGTTCGCATGTCAGGATCTGCTCGACAAGGCGGTAGGTTATGGGGTGGCTGGCCATCGTGTGGAGGCGACCGATTTGGCCGAGTGCCTGAAAGTGGTCGGGTCTGCCATCGAGGCCGCGCGCCGCGGGGGTGGTCCGCAACTTGTCGTGGGAGACTTGCTGCGCCTGGTCGGCCACGGTGAACACGATGATGCCGCCTATGTTACCCCGGAGCTGAAGTCGAGTCCATTGGGCCGAGATTGCCTCAAGGTCGGCGAAGAATTTCTGATTCACAAAGGTTGGGCATCAGGCGAGCAGATCACTCGGTGGCGCGCTGAAGCCAAGAATGAAGTCGATGTCACGGCCGCGAAGGTGCAGCGAGAACCATCGCCCGATCCGAACGAGGACGACTGGAAGGCAATTTCCACCCCCTGCGAAACCGTGGCCGAGGCATGATCACCTATCTGGAAGCCATTCGTTCCGGGCTTGCCAAAGCACTGGCCGACGATCCGCGCGTTTTCTTGTATGGCCAGGATATTGGCTCTTTCGGAGGAGCCTTCAAGGCCACTAAGAATCTTGCCAAAGAATTTCCGGGAAGAGTGCTCGACTCTCCGCTGAGCGAGGACGCCATCGTGGGCGTGGCGATCGGCGCCGCGATCGAGGGGATGCGTCCCATCATCGAGATGCAATTCGCCGATTTTTCGGTGTGCGGCATGAACCAGATAGTCAATCATGCGGCGACTTTGTTCTATCGCACAGAGGTGCCTTGTCCGATTGTGGTGAGACTGCCATCTGGCGGCACGCCGGGCAGTGGGCCCTTTCACAGCCAGAGCATGGAGGCTTTGTATGCCCATTATCCCGGTCTTATTGTGATGACTCCCGGGACAGTGGAAGATGCATTTTCGATGTTGGTGGAAGCGGTGGCGCTCGATGATCCGGTGCTCTTCTGCGAGCACAAGTTCCTTTACAACCACTTGAAGGCCGATCGACTGCCCGACTCCAACATCCCTTCATTAAAGGCGCGCCTGGCCAGACAAGGGCGCGATGCGACGGTGGTCACTTATGGGGCAATGCTTCATGAATCCTTCGCCGCGGCCGACGAACTGGCCGAGGACGGATACGAAATAGAAATCGTCGACCTAAGAACGGTCAAGCCACTGGATACTGATACGGTCTTGGCTTCGGTGGCCCGTACCGGGCGCATGTTGTGTGTCGCTGAAGCTTGGCCGTGGGGCGGCGTGTCGGCCGAGGTGGTCGCCCGCGTCTCCGCCGACGGTTTTGGCCTGCTGGACGCTCCTCCGCAGCGGCTCAGTGCGAGGGATACTCCGGTCCCGTATCATCCCGATCTGTGGTCGGCGCATCGTCCAACCGCGAGCGCGATAGCTTCTGCGATGCGGCGTCTGCTGGAAATGTAAACCTATGGCTCTCGTCCCCATTCTCATGCCACAGCTCGGCGAATCGATCGCCGAAGCAACAATCATCAAGGTGCTCCTTAGTCAGGGTGATGCGGTCGCAGGCGACAGCAATGTGATTGAAGTCGAGACCAACAAGGCCGTCATGGAGGTAACCTCCCCCTGCAGCGGCCATCTTTCCGAGATTCTCGTGGAGGAGGGGAAGAGCTATCCGGTCGGAGCGATCCTTGGATATGTCGAAGTCGATGCCCAGGAAGCCGCCAGATTGGGACTCGAGGAAACCCCCACGAAAGCATCTCACAGAAAAGGAACCCAACGCCAAGCCGTGCCCGTCGGCCCAAGTCAAGTCGAACCGACCGTCAAAGGATTGCCGGTGCCGGCGCCTGCGACAGGCGCCACGTATTTGTCGCCCCGAATGAAGGCCCGTATGGCCGAACTCGGCCTTCACGCTGCCGATATGGCCGGAGTCGCCGGAAGCGGAGCGGGTGGACGCGTGACCATAGAGGACCTGGAGAAGTTTCTCGAAGCTCTCGAGCGCAACCGCATTAGTCCCGCTTCTCCCATGCGCGTCGCGGTTGCCGATGCGATGCGCCGCAGCGCTACGCGGCCTTTGGCCACTGTCGTCTTGCCAGTCCGCTTGGATGCGATGCTCTCGCACCGAAAAGCGAGTGCGCCGCGCAAGGCGGGGCCGGCGTTGTATGCATTGCGCGCTCTAGCGATTGCGCTTTCAGAGAATAGCGCGCCAGCCGGCAGGCTCATCGGCGATCGAATCATCCATCCACGCTCCATCGACATCGGATTTGCGGTGGAGGCTGAGGATGGTGTGCTTGTCCCGGTCATTCGCAATGCCGATCAATTCAAGCTCGTCGATCTGGCAGAACGTTATGATCGCCTCGTTGATCTTGCCCGGCAGCGCCGCCTTCCCGCGGGCGAGACGGGCGGCTCGATCGCGACGGTTACAAACTATGGCGTGTTCGGTCTGACGATTGCGACGCCAATTCCATTGCCGGAGCAAACCTTGCTCCTCGGCATGGGTTGTGGGCAGGTAGTGCCCCATTGGGAATCCCAAAAGAGTGCGTTCGTGCCAATAACCGAAGCAGCCTTCACGCTTAGCTTCGATCATCGCGTCCTCGATGGCGGAGCTGCCGGACGTCTCTTGAAGCGCGTTTCGGAACTCCTAAACGCACCTGCTGAATTGTGAGTCCTTCGTCGCCCGACGGAGCGCGGAGCCTTTCGCGTGCGCCGCTATTCGGCCAACTGAGGCAGTGCCTGCCCAGGGGTGATGGTCTCCTTTGATCTGTCGACAGCGACCAATTTGGCGCAACCGGCGAAAATTACCGCGACGATGAGATAACTGAATGCCACGGTCGGATCGTGGGCGATGCCGATTTGATGCCCGTGCATAAAGCCAAAGAACGTTAATATGGCTCCCGCGAGTGCAAATCCAGCGCCTTTCATGAAGTTGCGATCGATGATGCATACAGCTATCGCACCGAGGATCAGTCCCGCCGAGAATCGAGCCGCCTCCGAGAACTTCGAGACCTCTGTAGAGGACTCCTTGATCTTTCATTTTTGCCATGAGCTCCTCCGTGACGGTGAAGGTCCCCACCGATGCCAGCGCGCCATTCATCAGCGTCACGGCCCAGTGCGCCAGGTGCGGTGTCAGGGCAAGAATGATGGCCGGAGCATGGCTCTTCGGCGTCTCTTGAAATGCCTGCGAACCGATCAACATCCCGATGTAGAGCAGAATCGGCAGAATGGCGATGGTCGGAATGAGCGCGAGCATGAGGGAAATTGTGCCGAACCAACACAGCAGAATCACCGCAATGCCGGTGGCTGCGGAATAGCCGATCCGTCCTCCCATGGCCTTCCATCCGGGATGCCCGATGTAAACGGCGTTGATGAAGGGGTTCCCCATCAGGCAACCAATCAAGCTGACTACCCCGTCCGCCGTTAACACTCGCGTCGTTGGGAATTCGTCCCCAGCAACCGCAGCGCTTTCCACATTATCGAGGGCTTCCACAAGATCATAAATTCCAAACGGAATGGCGGTGACCAGGATCACCCCGAGGAACTCGAAGCCGGAGAAAACATGGCCGAACGCCGGCAGTGGCACTCGGAAACCAAAATTGGCCACCGCATCGGTCAGACCTTTCAGACTCATGCCGCCATAGTTGAGGCCCAGAGCGGTCGAACCCCAGGCAATCAACGTTCCCACCGCGATAGCCACCAAGCCCGCGGGAATTCCGCGATACTTAACGCCACCGAACCAGCTGAGCAGAATGATGGCAAAGCAGATAAACCCGATCATGGGCGTCATGAACATTTGAACTGCCGGTGCCATCGAGATGAAGGTGATGGAAACTCCGGCCAGGGTCCCTAGCAGCGCGGCGCGCGGAGTAATCCGCCGAATGATCGGCCCAATGAAGCCTCCGATCATGAGGACAAAGCTTTGCACAAACACCCACGTCAGGCCCGCCTCCCAACCCTTGACGGGATCGCCGGTAGCCAGAGCTATCGGCAGCATGATCACAAAGGTAACCACGAACATGTGCGGCACACTGACACCCGACGGCAAAGCACAGACGTCGTCTCTACCCGTCTGTTTGGCGAGTCGGATAAGCCAGCCACGCGTAGTAGAGTGTAGACAGGCATAGCATCAGACCGGTCGCTGGCAGAATGCGGCCGAACACGATATCATCGGGCATCTTGAGAACGAAGCGCAGCAGCGCTGTCAGCGTTAGCAAGTTGACGAGGATATTGGTTCCAAAGCCGAAGAAAGCGTTCCAGTCTCCAGGGACCCAGATTTTCGGCTTCGTCGTGCGTGTGCTCATAGTTGCTCTTTGTTGGTGATTGGAGTTCTTCTCATGTCAGCGCGGCGAGGATCTTGTCCGAGTGGGAGATCCAGCCGAAAATTCCGCCCTGGGCCTTGATCATTTTGAGTCCCATTTCCTGAAATTCCGGGAAGTAAGAACCGACGCAGTCCTCGGGAACGAGGCAATCGTAGCCACGATCGTTGGCTTCGCGCACCGTCGTATTGACGCAGACCTCCGTCGTTACTCCCGTGACGATGAGTTGCCGAACGCCCCGATTTTGGAGGATGGCGTGGAGGTCGGTGGCGAAGAAAGCGCCTTTGCCGGGTTTGTCGATGACCGGTTCGCCAGGCAAGGGATAGAGTTCCGGAATGATATCATGGCCTGCCTCGCCGCGAACGAGGATGCGTCCCATTGGGCCGATGTCCCCGATGGACGTCTGGCTGCGCCCGCGAATCTTCTTGGCCGGTGGCAGGTCGGCGAGGTCGGGTCGATGCCCCTCGCGAGTATGGATGACGGGCAGGTCAGTCGCCCGCCAGGCTTGCAGCAGGCGTTGATTCGGCTCGATGGTGCGCCGGAGCTGCGAGACATCGTTGCCAAGCATTTCTCCGAATCCTCCCGGCTCAAGAAAGTCTCGCTGCATGTCGATAATGAGCAGAGCGCAATGTGCGAGGTCGATCTCAAAGGGGTACGGCTCGGCCTCGATGCTCAGAATGGCGCCGTTGATCATTGAGGAAGGGTAGATTGCACGTCTCCGTGCATCTGTAAGCGTCTTGCGTGCCAAAATTGCGTCGCAGACGTGACATCCGCCTCGACACACGCCTGGAGGTCCGATGATCTCCGAGAAATCTCGTCACCGCCGAGATCCCGGAAGTAGTTTCAGCGATCGTGGAACCGAATGCCTCGCCGATTTATCCGCTCATTCAACTGACAGGACCTCTTTCAGATCTCTGAGAAGGCCGGCGCGATTCCCTGGCAACCCTTCCGCGATGGCGTGGAGATCTATCGATTATACGGGGATGGGGTCTCCGGTCCGACAGCGGCTCTCCTTCGGTATAAGGGGGAGGCGATGGTTCCGTTGCACGAACATATCGGTTATGAGCATATTTTGGTGCTCTCCGGTTCGCAGCGTGATCAAAACGGGACGGCTTCTGCGGGCACTTTAACGATAAACGCTCCGGGGACCCGGCATCGTGTAGTCAGCGAAGCTGGTTGCATCGTTCTGGCCATCTACGAAAAGCCCGTCAGATTTTGCCAACCCGAGTCCGTGGAGTAACCTCCTCTCGAATCGGCGTTAGATCGACGATCAGCGGAAAAGAGCGCTGCCGCTGCGTGCAAAAAATATGCCGTTGCCCGGGTAGGCTCGCTTGTGTAGCTTTCGCATCCCCAAACCTCAACACGCGCTATGGGCAGGATTTACAACAATATCGTCGAAACCGTTGGCAGGACGCCGCTCGTAAAACTCAACAAAGTTACCGATGGCGTCGATGCGACGATCGCGCTCAAATGCGAGTTCTTCAATCCCCTCGGCAGCGTCAAAGACCGCATTGGCATGGCAATGATCGAGGATGCTGAAGCGGCGGGGATCCTCACCAAGGACACGATCATCGTTGAACCAACGAGTGGAAACACAGGGATCGCGCTAGCCTTTGTCGCCGCGGCTAAAGGCTACAAGCTGATTCTCACCATGCCAGAAACGATGAGCGTCGAGCGTCGAACGCTCCTCGCCATGTTCGGCGCAAAGCTCGTCCTCACGCCGGGCGCTGAGGGAATGCGCGGAGCGATCGCGCGGGCCGAGCAGATCGTCAAAGAGACTCCCAATTGCTGGATCCCGCAGCAGTTCAACAATCCTGCGAACCCCGAGATTCACCGCACGACCACGGCCGAGGAAATTTGGGAGGACACGGAAGGCAAGGTCGACATCCTCGTGGCGGCGGTTGGCACCGGCGGGACGATAAGTGGCTGCGTGGAGGTCATCCGCCCGCGTAAACCTTCTTTCCAGGCGATTGCCGTGGAACCTAAGGATTCTCCGGTGATTTCACAGACACTCGCGGGCCAACCGCTCAAGCCCGGCCCCCACAAAATTCAGGGCACAGGGGCGGGGTTTGTTCCTAATAATCTCCATCTCAAGGGCGAGAACGGCGATCCGCAGATTACGGAATGCATCCAGGTAAGCAATGAAGATGCTTTTGTTATGGCGCGCCGGCTCGCCAAAGAGGAAGGTATTCTCGCGGGCATCAGTTCGGGGGCGAATGTTTGGGCCGCCATCCAGGTGGCCAAACGTCCGGAGAACGCGGGGAAGTTGATCGTGACGGTAGCCTGCTCGACGGGCGAGCGCTACCTGAGCACGCCACTGGCGGAAGCTGCCCGCGCAGAGGTGGGGGGCTAGCGAGATGGCGAAAAGTGACCAGCCTCCCGCCGACGATCGCGTTTACGACATCGGAGGCTTCGAAGCTGAGCTTTTCTGGGAGAAGAATCGCTCGATTATTCTCGTCTGCGTCGGCCTTGCGCTCGTGGTAGCAGCGGCGCTGGCGATCTGGTTTATCAGAGCTCACAGCCAACGCCAGGCTGCGGCTGCCTTCTTCGCCCAAGCCCAGGATCCGGCTGCCTGGCGCGAGGTGATTGAAAGGTATCCGGGTTCGGCACCTGCCGCCGACGCCTACTTTCTTTTGGCCGATTCGTTGCGACGAGAGGGCAAGCTGGAGGAATCGTCCACGCAATATGAGAAGATTCTAAGTGCGTTTCCGAAGAGTTCATTAGTGGGTGGGGCGCGGCTCGGTCTCGCAGAAAATTTGTCGGTGGCGGGAAAGACCGACGAGGCTCTGGCTGCCTTACGGTCACTAAAGGAAAAAGACGCCGGTAGTTACGCCGCACCTTTCGCCGCACTTCTGGAAGGCCGCATCCTGATGCGGAGCGGAAAGTTCGATCAAGCGCGCGAGGTTTTCTCCAATCTTGTTTCCAGCTACCCTCGTTCGCCCGCTGCGCGCACGGCCGGAGCTCAGCTGGATGCCATTGTTCCGTTCTTACCCCCGGGGCCGGAAAAGACCAAGGACTAGGCAGGCAGAGGATGATCACCAGCGAGGAGGACATCGAAGGCGTCCTCGTGCGTCACCGAATCCTCCTTGACCGTCGGTCGGACCGAGCTCTCCGCGAGGAGAACTCCTCCGCGTTCGACAATGACGGAATGCGCGGCAATTCGGCCTTCGATGAGACCTCCCTGGTCGATCCAGATGCGTCCAGCACATTCGAAATTTCCCGTTGCCTGGCCATACACGATTAGCTCATTGGTCTCGATTGGATAGGAGAGCTCCGCACGACTCTCTTTTTCGATGACCATTGATTTTGCTCTTATCTGGCAGCTGAGTCGCCCGGAATAGACGAGGCGCACGACCGTCTCGGAGACCAAAGTTCCGCTCACCCTCCCGGCGATGAGGGCCTCGTGGCAGACGGTAAGCGCACTGCTGATGTATCCAGACGGGGTAATGATCAGATTGCCTCTTGTATCTATCGGCCTTGTCGTGCTCGAAGAGACGGTGACGTCCGAGAGTTCGATAGCTGCATTACATTCGGGACAAAGCGTGGTTCGCGCACACCCCGAGACCTCATGAGCCTGCCCACAATGGTAGCAGCGAACCTGACGCGGGGGGACCTTGGGGAGCCTGCGCCTGATCCGGGTGCGGACCTCGCTCGAGTATCTCGCCAAGCCCGCGCTCGGGGGCGAGACCTGATAGTAGCTGCCACATCCGCGGCAGTAAGTGGAAATAAGGTGCTCCGGCTCGTCCTGGACAAACCCGCAGTGCGGACAGCGGGACGGCGCCTTGCGCGGGAGCTGGGGCATCAGGAGCTATGCAGTAACAGGAGCGGGCTGAATCTTGCGAGTTTGGTCGTGATCCGCGGAGATTCCGGAACGTTCCGCACTTGACTTCGGAGTGACCTCCGATTTTCCAACGAAAATGGCACCCTCCTCGATGACAATGCGCATCGCTTTGAGATCTCCGGTCAGCTGGGAAGTTGATTTGAGCTCCGCGCGCTCAAGGACGGAAATGTTTCCCTTGACGCTGCCATACACGACGACGGACTTCGTCTTGAGTTCCCCGTGAACATCGGCGTTCTTGCCTAACGTGAGGTTTCCGTCTTCGGAGAAGATCTCACCCTCCAACTTGCCGTCGAAGATCAACTCGGTCTCGAACTTGATCGTTCCCTTGATGTCCACGTCGCTGGCGAGAACATTCTTCGACGAAGTAGAGGTAGTTTCAGGACAAAGCCACTGGTCAGATTATTCAAATTCATAGGGAAGATCTCCTCCGAATCTAGCCCCAGTTTCCATCAGGTCAATCCTTCAGGCGCTTACGAGGGGCGGCCTTGTGGGTTCCGGGAAGGATAATCGCCGATTCGGGTGATATTCCCGCCAACTCCTCAGCGGGATAGAGCCAGATCTCACTCAGGGTTGGGTGGTAGTGCGGAGTCGTGGCGAGCTCTCCTGCCGTTGCATGAAAACGCATGGCAACGACGACCTCGTGAATCAATTCCGATGCGTCCGGTCCGACAACCGAACCTCCAATGATTTCGCGGGTGGACTTGTCGGCGAGGAGTTTCACGAAACCGTCCATCTCGTCCATGATGATGGATTTTCCGTGATCGCAGAATGGATAGCTGGCTACAAGGTGGTCGATGTTCTTGGCCCTCGCTTCCGACTCTGAAAGGCCGACAACCGCCACTTGCGGCTCGGTGAAGACGACATAAAGCTTCAGCCGATAGTCCATGCTCTCCAGCTTCGAGTCGTTCTGTAACAATCGGGCGGCGTTTCGGGCGGCTCGTTCTCCCTGCTCAATGGCCAGATGGACGATTTCAAAGGGACCGCAGCAATCTCCCGCCGCGAAGATAGTCGGTGTAGAGGTTTGCTGATGAGCGTTAACCGCAATAACTCCATCGGCAAGGTCGACGCCCACGTTTTCCAACCCGAGTCCGGCTACCTTCGGTTTACGACCCAGCGCATTAAGTATGGCCGCGGCCTCGACTGTTTGGCGGCTTCCCTCATGCTCGAAGATGACGCGGCTGGTAGCCCCATTGCTCTCAACTTGCAGGATTTTCGTCTTCGTGAAGATGTTCACGCCGCGTTTGCGGAAGCTCTGCTCCACGACTTTCGCTGCATCTTCGTCAAATCCTTTCGCAACCTGTGCGCTGCGTTGCAGGATCGTGACCCGGGACCGAAAGGCGTGGAGATAGTGAGCGAGTTCGAGGGCCACCGGTCCTGCCCCGAGAACGATGACAGATTCTGGGATCGCTGCGAGGTCCAGCACATCGTCGCTGGTGAGGCAACTTGCGCTGCTCAGACCGGGAATATCGGGAAAGTTGATCTCCGATCCGGTGGAGATGAGAAACGATTTTGCGGTGATGGTCTGCTCGCCTCCATCGAGAGGGCGGACCCGCACAGTTGTCGTGTCGATGAACGACCCGGTCCCACGGACAAAATCAAAGTCTCCTTCTTCCAGTTGCTGGCGGCGGTAGTGGGCGAATTCATCGATCAACCTCCGCTTCCGCGCGAGGATCTCGCTGATATCGATATTGGGCATTTTCAACGCGAAGCCCGAATTCGGGCGCGTGACCAATTGCCCGAAAGCGGTTGGCAGATTCAATTAAGCTCTTGCTCGGCATGCACCCGCGAAGGATGCAGAGCCCTCCGACATCACGGGCCCCCTCGATGACACAGGTCTTCAGACCGGCGCCGGCTGCGGTTCGCGCCGCGGCATATCCGGCGCTGCCTCCCCCGATGACGACGAAGTCGTAGTTCACGCCACGCGCTCGGAAGCCCTGGGACGACGCCGTGGCATTTTTATCCGAGGGCCTGATTTACCGCCCATTCAGTAGCGAGCAGCGGAGGCTGCCCCTCCCGGGCGGGAAGACAGAAAAATGCGTATGCCTTCCGTGGCGGCATCCAACCGACAATCTCGCAAACAACCTTCTCTTTCATGTTCGGATCACGTTCGACATAGCGCAGGTATGTCGTCCGCAACGGTTGGGTGCCTTTGGATGATTTTCCCTTGGAAGCGGTCCTCGCGGGCGCTTCGGAAGCTTCGACGCTCCAGAGCGCGGCAGGGGCGTTCAGCGAGAGCACCATGGAAAGTTCAGGCGGCGAGAGTTCTTTCAGGGGTCCGCTCCTGCGAACAGAGGCGCAATATCGCGCCAGATCGTTGAGAAATCCGACCACCACATCGAAATCGCCTTGCCGATATTTGAAGGCCTTTTCGCCGGTCAGTCCGAAAATATTTCTGGCCATGACCGGCTTGCCGAGAAACCGGTCAATTTCAGACTTTGTCGATCCGAGGAGCATGGTAAGCGCCGACCATCAATAGGCAGCCTGCGCGCCGCGGATGTTTTTCTTTTTGATCCACGGCATGAGGCCACGCAGGCGCGCGCCGACCTTTTCGATCGGATGCTTTTCACCTGCTTTGAGCAGCGCGTGGTAGCGCTTGTAACCGGACTCGTATTCATTGATCCAGTTCTTGGCAAACTTGCCGTTCTGAATCTCTTTGAGCGCAGTTTTCATCCGCTTCTTCACAGAGGCGTCGATGATCTTCGGACCGACGCTCACGTCGCCCCACTTGGCAGTTTCGCTGATGGAAAATCGCATTCCGGCAATGCCCGACTCGTTCATCAAATCAACGATCAGCTTGAGTTCGTGGAGGCATTCGAAGTAGGCCATCTCGGGGGAATACCCAGCTTCCACCAGCGTCTCAAAGCCGGCTTGAACGAGCGCTGATGCTCCTCCACAGAGCACAGTCTGCTCGCCGAAGAGATCGGTTTCGGTCTCTTCCTTGAAGGTGGTCTGAATCACGCCACCACGAGTCCCGCCGATTCCCTTCGCCCAGGCGAGAGCGATCTTTTTCGCATTCTTCCTGTGGTCCTGGTAGACGGCAATTAAGGACGGGCACACCTTTGCCCTCGGTAAATTGCCGGCGCACGATGTGTCCCGGTCCCTTCGGCGCGACCATGATGACATTGACGTTCTCAGGGGGCACAACCGTCTTGAAGTGAATGCTAAAACCGTGGGTAAAGAGAAGGGTCTTCCCGGGAGCGAGATTCGGGGCGATATCCTTCTGGTAGGCGGCCGCCTGTTTGGTATCCGGAATTCCCACCATGATCACGTCGGCAAGTCGGACCGCCTCAGCGGTGTCATGGACGGCAAATCCATAGTCCTCGGCCACTTTGCGGCTCTTGCTGGCTGGATACAGGCCAATGATGACCTTGCAGCCGCTGTCTTTAAGATTGAGGGCATGGGCGTGACCCTGCGAGCCGAAGCCGAGCACGGCGAGGGTTTTGCCTTGAAGAACCGAGAGATCGGCATCCTTGTCGGAGTAGATTTTGGCGGGCATGGCTTGTTCGCGGGTTAGGTATTTTTGCGAGTCCGGGGAAGGGCCACCTTCCCGGTCCGGGTAAGTGCGAGGATACCGAAACGATCCATCAGCATGAGAAACTTGTTGAGCTTGCTATCGGTGCCGGTCACTTCGATGGCGAGTGTTTCGGCCTGCACGTCAATAATCTTGGCGCGAAAAATATCGCAGATTTGCATTACCTCAGAGCGCGTTTTTGACGTTGCGGTCACTCTCAGCAGGACGAGCTCACGATCGACATATTCCTCGTCGCGGAAATCCTGCACATCGATGACGTCGACCAGCTTTTCCAATTGTTTCATCACTTGCTCGAGGACCTTGTCGTCACCACGAACGACGATCGTCATTCGGGAAGCGGTGGCGTCGAGGGTCGGACCAACGTTCAGGCTATCGATGTTAAATCCACGCCCGCTGAACATTCCCGCAATCCGAGCAAGAACGCCGAACTTGTTTTCAACGAGGATAGAAATGGTGTGGCGCATGAATCGACAGGGGCGGTGATACTGGCTGGTCGGCGGCGCGGCGTCAATTCAAAGGGTGATTGAGGGCGTTGGGCGGCGGTCTCCGCAGCAGGGCCGTTCCATCAGCAGGCACGTCCTCGGTTCAAAGCATGGGAATGCCACTCTTCGAAATCTTCTCCACGAAGCCGGTGTGATAGGTGCCCCGGCGAAAGTCGGCGTTCTGCAAGATAGCTTGTTGAAAGGGAATGGTGGTCTTGATGCCCGTGATCATGTACTCGCCCAGCGCGCGCGACATTCGGTTGATGCAGGCTTTGCGACTCGAGGCGGTGGTGATGACTTTGGCAATCATCGAATCGTAATGCGGTGGCACGGGGTAGCCCGCATAGGCATGAGAGTCGATACGCACCCCGCGCCCGCCGGGCGCGTAATAGAGCTTAATCTCGCCAGGGCAGGGAATGAAGTTATTGGCGGGATCTTCCGCGTTTATTCGGCATTCGATCGAATGATGCCGTGCGATCGCGTCAACGAGGTGACGGGAGAGGTGCTCTCCGGCCGCGACCTGGATTTGTTGTTTCACGAGATCGCACCCGTAAACTTCCTCGGTAATCGGATGCTCCACCTGGATACGGGTGTTCATTTCCATGAAATAGAAATGGCCGTCATCATCGACCAGGAACTCAATGGTGCCGGCATTCGCGTATCCGACCTTCTCGGACAGTTTGATCGAGGCCGCACCCATCTTCTCCCTTAGCTCCGGAGTCATCAGGGGCGATGGGCATTCCTCGACGATCTTTTGATTGCGTCTCTGGATCGAGCAGTCGCGCTCGCCGAGGTGCACGACCCGGCCGTGCTCATCACCAAAAACTTGAAACTCGATGTGGTGAGGATTGACGATGAACTTTTCAATATAGACCTCGGGATTGCTGAAGGCCTTGTCCGCTTCGAGGCGGGCCGCATGATAGCCTTGCACGAGGCTTCCTTCGTTGCTCGCGACCCGCATTCCGCGTCCTCCGCCCCCGGCCACCGCTTTGATCATGACCGGAAATCCAACCTTTCGCGCGACTTTGATGGCCTCCTCCTCGCTATCGACGATCCCTTCGCTTCCCGGAGAGATAGGAACCCCGGCGTTGCGAGCGCAGTCACGCGCAGAGTTCTTGTCGCCCATAAGCCGAATGGCGGAGGCGGGCGGACCAATAAACTTGATATTGCAGCTTGCGCATACCTCGGCGAAATGCGCGTTTTCGGCAAGAAACCCGTAGCCGGGATGAATCGCATCGACGTCAGCGATCTCGGCAGCGCTGATGATGCGATCAATCTTAAGATAGCTCTGCAGGCTCGGTGCGGGCCCAATGCAGATCGCCTCATCCGCCAACTGGACGTGCAAGCTTTCCAAATCGGGCTCCGAATAGACGGCGACAGTTTGGATGCCGAGCTCTTTGCAGGCTCGGATGATTCTGAGGGCGATCTCGCCGCGATTGGCGATAAGGATTTTTTTGAACATTGCTAGACGGTCAACCAGCTCGCAAACGGGGAACCCGTGCTGGCAGGGCTTTATCTATTTGACACGGAAAAGTGTCTGGCCAAACTGCACCGGCTTTCCATTCTCGGCCAAGACCTCGGCAATTACGCCCGAGATCTCGGCCTTGATCTCGTTCATCACCTTCATGGCTTCGATGATGCAGACGACAGTGTCGGGAGTAATCTCCTGGCCTGCGGCGACGTAGGGAGGAGCCTCAGGCGACTGCGCCGCGTAGAACGTGCCCACCATCGGCGATTTTATCTCCTTATGTGAAGTCTCGGGAGCAGCTCCTTCACTTTGGGCGCCTCCTGGCTGTCGCGGTGACCCGACCGCGGCGGGCGCCGGGGCCGACATGGCGATGATCGAATCTGCATTCCTAGCACTGCTAGTCTTGAGGGTGATCTTGAACCCCTCACGCTCCATTTTGAAGACGGACAAGCCGTTCTTCTTCATCAGGTCGATCAGTGTTCGAATCTCTTTGAGGTCCACAGGTGGCAAGTTTGAGGGGTCACGAGACTCTCACGATGCGTGGGGCGGGTCAAGAGATTCGACAGGAAGGCCCTTTACAAACCCCATGCGATAAAGCAGTTTTCGCTTTCCGCCCTATGTGGTTGCTCTTGCCCATTCTGCTTGTTCTTCATGTGGTCGTTTGTTTGCTGCTCGTGCTGGTTGTTTTGATGCAGCTTCCTCGCAGTGAGGGGCTCGGTGCCGCCTTCGGGGGCACCGTTACGGAGAACATTTTCGGGGCGCAAACAACGCACGTGCTGGCGAAGTTTACCGTATGGCTTGGGGTGGCGTTCTTTGCCATTACCCTGATGCTGGCCGTCGCCTACTCGCACCGAGACGTCGGCCGGAGCCAGATTCAGCGCGAATTACTGAACAGCGCCGTGCCTGCGGCCTCGCCATCGCTCATGTCCAGTCCTGCACCGGCGTCGAGTTCGGATGCGACTGCGCCTGCAGCGGCCGCTCCTGCTCCCACTCCCCAAGCTCCAGGAACTCCTGCGTCCGCGGCACCTTAGTTTCCCTTTTCCCGCGCGAGCGATGAAGATCGCGAACTCTCCGGTATCTGCACGCGAGTTTCGCGCAAAGGCCACTCGCCCAGTGGTGCTGGTTCCCACAATGGGCGCTCTCCATGAGGGCCACGCTGCTCTAATTCGCTGCGCACGGAAGCTTGCCGGAGCGAAGGGAACCGTCGTTATCTCAGTGTTTGTCAATCCCATCCAGTTTGGTCCCAACGAGGATTTCTCGAAATATCCGCGTTCCTGGAAGCGCGATTTGGATGTTTGCGGACGAGCTGGCGCCGATCTTGTTTTTCGTCCTTCGGTCGAACAGATCTACCGCGGCGACCATTCCGTCTTCGTGGAAGAGAGTTCTCTTTCGCGATCTTTGTGCGGCGCCTCACGGCCGGGCCATTTTCGCGGTGTGTGCACCGTCGTCGCGAAGTTGTTCCTGATTGTTCGCCCCGATATCGCCATCTTCGGAGAAAAGGACTGGCAGCAGCTTGCGATCATTCGAAGAATGGTGCGTGATCTCGATGTTCCCATTCGAATTGTTGGTCATCCCACAGTTCGCGAGCGTGACGGTCTGGCAATGAGTTCGCGTAACGATTACCTGACGCCCGAGGAACGCACTGTCGCTCCTGGCATTTATGCTGCCTTGACGCTCGCCGCCGGCGCAACGCGGTCAATTGATATTCTGAAAAGAGGACGACGCCTCATCGAGCAGATTCCCGGAACGAAGATCGACTACCTGGAGCTCGTCGATGCCGAGACCATCGAGCCGGCGAGGAGCTTTTCCCGTCCAATGCGCCTGGCTGTGGCGGTATTTCTCGGCAAAGCTCGCCTAATTGATAATATCGGCATCGCCGCGCGAACCTGACTTAACGTCCGCCTGGCCGAAAAACTGCTGCCGCCCGCATAATCACCCCCTGCTGTGATGAGAGAATTCGATTGCGTCGTCATTGGCAGCGGCATCGCTGGTCTCTCGTTTGCGCTCAAGGCAGCAGAAAAGGGATCCGTTGCGCTGGTGACTAAACGCCTGCTGGCGGACTCGAACACCGCCTGGGCGCAAGGGGGTGTCGCCTGTGTGGTTAGCGAAGAGGATTCGTTTGACCTTCACGTTCGCGACACGCTTGTCGCCGGTGCCGGGCTTTGCAACGAGGAGGTCGTGCGCGCGGTAGTCACCGAGGGTCCCGCTCGCGTCCACGAGCTGATCAATTTCGGAATGCATTTCGATGAGAGGCAGCTCGCCAACGGTCAGCGCGAACTCGATCTGGCCCGGGAGGGTGGGCACTCCAAGCGCCGGGTGCTTCATTCTCAAGATTTCACTGGACTGGAGATTGAACGAACCCTGATCAGCCAAATCTCCGCGCACGCGAGTATCACCGTCTTTGAAAATCACATGGCCGTAGATTTTCTGACCACGGGCAAGTTGGGCTACGCGATGCAGGATTGTTGCGTCGGTGTGTATGTCCTCGATGAGGCGAGTAGTCAGGTGGAGACCTTGCGCAGTGATATCAACGTGCTCGCCACCGGCGGTTGTGGAAAAGTCTACCTCTATTCAACAAATCCGGATATCGCCACCGGCGATGGAGTGGCGATGGCCTGGCGGGCCGGCGCCTTGATTTCCAACATGGAGTTTATTCAGTTCCACCCGACCTGTCTCTACCATGCGGAAGCGAAGTCATTTCTTATCTCGGAGGCCGTTCGCGGCGAAGGAGGCGTTTTGCTTGATGCCAGGGGTCGACGCTTCATGGAGCACCATCATCCGCAAAAAGAGTTGGCTCCACGCGATATCGTTGCCCGCGCCATTGACGGGGAAATGAAACGAAGCGGAAGCAAGTGTGTCTTCCTCGATATTACTCACAAGCCGGCGGAGTTTATCCGGGCGCGCTTTCCATCCATTCACGAGACCTGCTTGCGCCACGGGATAGACATTACCGCCCAACCGATTCCCGTTGTTCCCGCCGCCCACTACCAATGCGGAGGCGTGAAAACTGACCTCAATGGAGAGACGAGCTTGCGTGGGCTGTATGCGATTGGTGAGGTCGCCTGCACGGGTTTGCACGGTGCCAACCGCTTGGCCAGTAATTCACTGTTGGAAGGCCTGGTGCTCGCGCACAGGGCAACGGGAAAATCAATGCGCAACCGCAAGCCGCGCCTCGAATTCGATTTGCCGGAGTGGCGGCCGGGCCAAGTCCAGGACTTGGACGAATTTGTCGTCATCTACCACAACTGGGACGAAATCCGCCGGCTCATGTGGGACTACGTCGGAATCGTTCGCACCGACAAGCGGCTCCATCGCGCAGCCACGCGCCTGCGCAACTTGCATGCAGAGATTCAGGAATTTTATTGGAACTTCAAAGTTTCGACGGAGCTGCTCGAGCTGCGCAATTTGGTCACGGTGGCCTCTTTGATCGTTGATTGCGCAATCAGTCGTCGCGAGAGTCGTGGCTTGCACTACACGTTGAATTACCCCGAGAGCGACCCGCGCTTCTTACGGGATACCACCATGCGCCGGACATGAGGGCTCTACGTTTTCAGTTGCGGCCGCGCAGCGCAGCGGGCATAGTAGGCGCCCCAAGCCGCCTTTTGATTGGTATGAGAATCGCTACCGCTATATCAGCTGTGTTTTTCGTGACTGCTATATTGAGAGCTTCCGAAGCGCAATCACCCATTTCCTCGAGCACAGACTTCCAGAAAGCGGCCATGCGGCTGCGTGAGAATGCGCTCTTGAAACTCGAACCGCAGGTGGTCGCGGGGACGAACTTCCGGTCGGGATTCAATCGCTACCCTGGAAGCGCGGCATTGTGACGACAGTTTTCTGGGTCGGGGAACGGCCGACAGCAAACAATCCCGTTCCCAATTATAAGAGCTCATGGGATCAACGCTGGGCGCAGAATTATGGGGGCTTGGATAATCCGGATCCGGCGCTTCGCCGAAACTTCATTCCTGCCAAATTCGTTCCGCGGCAGAACCCATTCTATATTGCGCTTCCCTACAATGATGTATCTCGCGGGACGACGAAAGCCGAAGCGCGCCGGGCCGTTCCCTGGTTCAAGCAAACTTTCGAGCGGCCTGGAAAAAGCGTGCTCAAGGGCCGGTGGGTGGCGGTAAGACGGGGCAACCGGATTGCCTATGCGCAGTGGGAAGATTGTGGGCCATTCAGAACCGACCACTGGCAGTATGTTTTCGGAAATCAAAGACCGCTCCCGAATCTAAACCAGGGCGCGGGTCTGGACGTGTCGCCGGCGGTGCGCGACTACCTTGGCATGCGAGGCAAGGATGTCTGCGATTGGAAATTTGTTGAGGCTCGCGATGTCCCCCCAGGGCCGTGGAGCAAGTACGGCGACAACAACACCTTCGTGTTGCAACGTCGTGGGGTAAACCTATTCCTGGTGGACCGCAATAACGCCTACGGCATTAGGAAGCGCCTCGACTAAGCGTTTTCGTTTTTCTTCAAGTCAATTTTTCGGTGCGTCGCTCCCCCGGGAACGACACCGAGAGGCCGGTGCTTTCCGGAGCGAACCACTTTAGGATAGCGAGAAGGGCTTTGGCTGCTTCTTCAGGAGCGACGGAGCGCATGCAGCGAAAGTCCAGCGGCACTCGCGCAGAAAGCACGGGTTGCATTCCACTTGATGGCGAGGACAATGCTGCTCGGTGAGCGCGCGCCGGTCAGGCGCGGTTAAGTCGAGCTGAAGATCACCACCAGCGGACGCCAAAACCGTCGGCGAGATGCATTGTCCCGGTGTCGTTCGTGAGGAGAGCCGCAAACGGGCGCGGAGCTGTTCCCGCCACTTTAGGAGTTGCTCGATGAGCTCCGCGAGCGAAGTTTTGCTGGTGACGAACGGAAGTTGAAAGCGGCGGGTTGGCTTCGCGCGTCTTCGCCATCTGCCAGTAGCGGTCCGCCTGATGTTTGGGTCGGGCAGCTTTCTTCTTTTCGAGCTCGTCAATGCCAAGGCGACGGAGAGATTTTCCCTTGCGAGTTTGCGGTAGCGGGGCAGGATCGCCCAGAGCACGGCGCCTACGGCCTGTCCAAGCACAAAGCAGACCGCAAGAGGAAGATGGCGGATCACAGTAATGGCGCTCAGCGCAAGCCAGTAAGTCAGCCGATCCAACATGCAGAAAAAAGTGTCCAAACTTAGCAACGCGGCTTTCGCATCGGAAGGAGCTTCCATTGGCCCGGGCTCGACCGTGGGGATTCTCGGTGGTGGGCAGCTCGGACGCATGTTTGGGATTGCCGCGCGGCGGATGGGCTATCGCGTTCACGCTTTCGAGCCACACCCCGATAGCCCGGCTGGACAGATTAGCGACGTGGAAGTCAATGCGTCCTACGATGACTTCGCTGCGCTCGAGCGATTTGCTCGGGAAGTCGATGTCATCTCCTTCGAGTTCGAAAACATTCCCCTCTCTGCGATCAGGGAAGTCGCGAAAATCCGTCCGCTGCGCCCGCGGGGCGAGGTGTTGCACATCTGCCAGAATCGGGAAAGGGAGAAGGCATTCCTGCGCGAGCATCGGTTCCCCCATGCGTCCTTCGCCGTCGCTGAATCGCCGGAGGGTTTGCGCACGGCCCTCGACAGTATTGGGATGCCCGCGGTGCTCAAGACCGCCGATTTCGGATACGACGGCAAAGGTCAGTTGAAGCTCGAGGGAGACGTCGACGTCGAAAAGACTTGGGCGCGCTTTCACTCCGGACGCGGCGTCCTCGAGGAATGGATCCCCTTTCAAGCGGAGCTCTCGGTGGTGGTGGCCCGGGGTCTGGACGGTCGCATGCTGGCTTTCCCACCGGCGGAAAATCTGCATCGGAAACACATCCTCGACATCTCCATAGTGCCGGGTCGCTTCCCGCAGACAATCGCGGACGCGGCCGTCGGCCTCGCCTGCGAAATCACTGCATCTCTCGACGTGGTTGGACTTCTCGCGGTTGAATTTTTTCTCACAGAGGACTCCCAATTGCTGGTCAACGAACTGGCGCCTCGTCCCCACAACTCCGGCCACTACACTTTCGATGCGTGCGTCACCAGCCAGTTCGAGCAACAGCTCCGCGCCGTTTGCGGACTCCCCTTGGGCTCAACATCATTGCTCAGTCCGGTCGTCATGTGGAACCTTCTGGGACACCTTTGGAAAAGCGGAGAGCCCGACTGGAACGTGATCCTTTCCGAACCGCGGGCCAAGCTCCATCTCTATGGAAAACGGGAAGCCCGTCCGGGGAGAAAGATGGGCCACGTTTCGGTGCTGGCGGAAGTGGAGGAAGCCCTGGCTTTGGTCGAGACTTTCAGGAGGAAGCTCGAAGATTGAGTTCTCGACGATGAACTCCCGTGTTGTCAGGACAAGGCTGCCGGTGCGCGTCATTGCGGCGGCTTTGCTCCTCGGCCTTTTTCTGATCGGCTTTCTCGTCCTCGCCGTCTGGCAGAGCGGGGCCGCCATCGAAAAGGCTCGCATGACCGGCAGGGTCGTCGCCAAGGAATTCGTTCCCGCCCCAGAGCAGCAGGTGACCGTTGGCCGCAAAGGCGGGCTGAGCGCCGCCCAATCGTCGGGCGAATACATCCTGACCGTGGAGGTGGCCACGGAGGACAAGAAAACGAAGAAGCCTTACGATGTCTGGGTGGACAAGAGACGCTACGAAGCTGTTAAAATCGGCGATCTTTTCGACGTGGGACCCTATCTGGTGCGCGAATAAAAAATGAACGCCTTCCCAAGCTCGCTGTCTCAGGATGTAAATACGCTGTCAAAAATTCCTCTTCCGTATTTCACATGAGTATTCTCGCACAGCAAACAAACAATCAGGTCCAAGAAGCGCGTCAGTGGGTCGAGCCACTCGTTGCCGAAGTTAGCAAGGTCGTTATTGGCCAAAAGAAGCTAGTTTATCGCTTGCTCACGGGCCTTCTCTGCAATGGCCATGTCTTGCTCGAAGGGGTGCCCGGCTTGGCCAAAACGCTAACGGTGCGAACGCTGGCAGCATGTATCCGCACCGGCTTTCAGCGCATCCAGTTCACACCGGATCTTCTTCCCGCCGATTTGATTGGCACGCTGATCTATAACCCCAGGGATGGAGAATTTACGACCAAACTGGGCCCGATTTTTTCCAACCTCATCCTCGCAGACGAGATCAACCGCGCGCCAGCCAAGGTTCAGAGTGCCTTGCTCGAAGCTATGCAGGAGCGCCAGGTGACTATTAGCGACACCAGCTATCCGCTCTCCGATCCTTTCTTGGTGCTGGCGACGCAAAATCCGATCGAGCAGGAAGGGACCTATCAACTTCCTGAGGCCCAACTCGACCGCTTCATGCTCAAGGTGAACGTTGGATATCCAACGCGCGAAGAAGAGCGTGAAATCCTCGATGCGATGGCGACCTCTGCGCCGCTCCTGAGTGTCCAGCCGATCGTCTCGCCTGAGGAAATTATTCACGCGCGCAGCGTGGTTAATTCGATCTATGTGGATGATCGCATCAAGGAGTATATCGTTAATGTCGTCTGGGCGACGCGCGATCCGGCGGTGTCCAAGCTCAAACTCGATGGGATGATTCGCCTCGGCGCCTCCCCGCGGGCGACAATCTACCTTACCTTGGCGGCCAAGGCCCAGGCTTTCATCGCTGGTCGCGGATATGTGACGCCCCAGGATGTCAAGTCGATTGGGCTGGATGTGCTTCGCCACCGTATCGGAGTGAGCTACGAAGCCGAAGCCGAATCGGTCACCAGTGAGATGATTGTGGAAAAGATCTTTGCCGGACTGCCCGTTCCCTAGTCGACTCGGCTGGAGCTCTACTTCCCATTGGCTATGCGGCTGCTTCGAGTGACGGCCCTGATGATCTGATTGTCCCCCTCTGCTGTTATGAATCGAGACCCACGCGAGATCCTGAAGAAGATTCGGCATCTCGAGTTGCGCACCCGACGACTCGTTAACGCGTCATTTTCCGGACGGTATCATAGCGTCTTCAAAGGGCGCGGAATGAACTTCGAAGAGGTTCGCGAATACACCCCCGGTGATGAAATCCGCAGCATCGACTGGAATGTTACTGCGCGGATGAACGCAGCCTACGTGAAGAAGTTTACCGAGGAGCGGGAGCTAACGGTAATGCTCCTGGTGGACGTGAGCGCGTCCGGCAGCTTTGGCAGCGTGGAGCTTAGCAAACGGGAGTTGGCCGCGGAGGTCGCAGCGATCCTCGCCTTTAGCGCCGTCAACAACAGCGACAAAGTCGGACTTCTGCTCTTCTCCGATGATGTCGAGTTGTTCATTCCTCCGAAAAAGGGACGCCTGCATACACTGCGCTTAATCCGCGAGATGCTCTATTTCGAGCCCAAAGGCCGGCAAACAAATGTGACTACCGCCTTGGATTACCTGAACAAAGTGATCTCTCGTCGCGCCGTCGTATTTCTCATTTCCGATTTTCTGGCTCCGGATTATAGCAAGTCACTCTCCGTCGCTGGCCGGCGCCACGATCTTGTGGCAATGCCCGTCTTCGATCCCGGCGAGGAACGGCTTCCGAATGTAGGCTTGGTCACCTTCGAGGATGCCGAGACGGGTGAGCAGATCGAAATCAATACCTCGAACTCCTCCGTGCGCAATGCCTTCGCCGCGGAGGAGGAAGGCCGACGCAAAAAGCTTTTCAAGCTTTTCGGCGCGCGAGGAATCGACTTCGTGCCACTCGGCACGGACAAGGATTATCTGGTGGCGCTGCGAAGCTTTTTTGAGCGCCGGGAACGAAGATTGACCGCCGCATGATGCCTCCGACAGCCCAAGCGACTCCAGCACCAATCCACGACATTGCCGGTCCGGTTTGGTTCTTTCCGTATCCCGTCTGGATGGCGGTGGCGGCCGGCCTCGCGTTTCTCGTCCTCGTAGGCCTGCTTTTCTGGTTCACGCGGCGCAAACGAGCGGCTCCCGTGCTCAGCGCGCGTGAACGGGCTCTCGCGGTGTTGCGAGAGCTGCGTGACGAAGCTTCAGAGGCTGACCCGTATGGTTTCGGTGTGCGGGTTTCTGATGCATTGCGCACCTACATTCGTGATCAACACAGCCTCGATGCCGTCACCCGAACGTCCGTCGAATTCCTGGAAGCGTTGCGCGACAACGCCGCCTTCACCAACAACGAGAAGGCGGCTATTTCGGAGTTCCTCGAGTCCGTTGATCTGCTCAAGTACGCGCGGCAAGCTGCGGCGGCGGCAGAGATTCAAATTCTCCTCGAGATCGCCGAACGGGTCGTGCGCGGAGAGAGTCCGCCGCAAGCTGTCGTTTCCAAATGACCGAAGGAAGTCCATTTGGTTTTAGTTTTGCCCATCCCTGGGTTCTGCTTTTTCTCCTCTTGCTCCCGATCCTCGCGGTATTGAAAGGTCGTGTTGGAGGCACGGCGGGAGTGACGTTTTCCAGCACTTCGGCGTTGTCTTCGCTCGGCCGCCGGCGGCGATCGCGCGCCGGGGCGCTCCTCGCTTTGCTGACGCATCTGGCGCTAGCCAGTCTGATCATTGCGCTGGCCCGGCCGCAGCTTGGCCGCACACTTACTCGCGTCGAGGCCAGCGGAGTGGACATCATGCTGGCTCTGGATGTGTCGCGATCGATGCTGGCGGAGGATTATACGATTGGCTCGGAGCGCGCCAATCGGATTGAAGCGGTCAAAAAGGTCACCGAGGAATTCATTCGACAGCGACCGAACGATCGCATCGGAATTGTTGCTTTTGCCGGCCGTCCTTATCTCGTCAGTCCGCTCACACTCGATCACGATTGGTTAATCCAAAACCTCGATCGCCTGCAGATCGGGCTGGTTGAGGATGGGACGGCGATTGGCTCGGCCATTGCCGCGGCCGCGAACCGTCTTAAGGACAAAGAGGCCAAGAGCAAGCTGCTCGTTCTTCTCACTGATGGCGACAACAACGCGGGTCGCGTCACCCCGTTGACGGCTACCGAGGCGGCCAAAGCCCTCGGCATTCGAATTTACACGATCGGAGCAGGCACCAATGGAGAGGTTCCGTTTCCCTTTACTGATCCGTTTGGCAGAACCGTCTATCGAAATGTCCTGATGCAATATAACGACGAGCTGCTCAGGCAGATTGCTTCGGTCACCAAAGGGAAATATTTTCGGGCGGCAGACACGCACACATTGAAGGACGTTTTCAATGAGATCGACCAGATGGAGAAGACAAAGGTAAGCGTCGAAAAGACAGCGGACTATCGTGACTTGTTTCCGATGTTCCTCCTGGCAGGATTTGTCCTGCTCGGATCGGAGGTTCTCCTTTCTCAAACAGTATGGAAACGTCTCCCTTGACTTTTTCACAGCCGGCGTGGTTTTTCGCTTTGGCGATTGTTCCAATCGTCGCGGCGCTCTACCTTTGGTCGCAGCGGCGTAGCGATGCTCTCCTCTCCAAAGTGGTGGCTCCGCGGCTCCGGTCACAGCTTGCGGGGACCGTTAGCAAGGGACGGAGGACGCTGAAGTCGGCCGTGATCCTAGCGGTCTTCGGTCTTATCGCCATGGCTCTTGCTCGGCCGCAAATGGGTTTCGTTCAGCGCGAGGTTAAGCAGCGTGGCCGTGATGTGATCGTCGCGATCGATACCTCGCGCAGCATGCTTGCCACTGACGTGGCGCCCAGTCGGTTGGCACGGGCCAAGCTCGTCGCGCAGGATTTGCTGCGCTTGGTCCGAGGAGATCGCGTCGGCCTGGTGGCCTTTGCGGGCTCGGCCTTTCTCCAGGCTCCGCTGACTCTGGATTACAATGCGGTCTTAACCTCTCTCGAGGAACTCGACACCGCGGTGATTCCTAAGGGTGGATCGAACATCGCCGAGGCGATTCGCATTGCCGAACAGGCCTTCGGAAAGGGGGAGGGGCAAACGCGCGCTCTCGTTATCTTGACCGACGGCGAGGAATTGGATGCCGACGGCGTTGCCGCTGCGAAAAGGGCTGGCGAGCTCGGCGTGCGTGTTTTTACCGTTGGCATTGGCTCCGCGGAAGGCTCTCTCATTCCCCTGCGTAGTGACGAGGGGGGAACCGATTTCGTTCGCGACACTGCCGGAAAGCCGGTGCAAAGCAAGCTTGACGAAAAGCGGCTGAAGGAGATTGCGGAAGCGGGAGGAGGTTTTTACGTCCCACTGAGCGCCGAGGCAGCGCGCAATATCTTTGAGGACGGAATTCTCAAACTCGACGAGGCGGAAACTGGAATCTTGTCGGCACGACAGCCGATCGAACGTTATCAATGGCCGTTGGGCGTGGCGGTGGGATTGCTCGTTCTTTGGTTGCTTCTCGGCGACAGAAGAAGGCCGATCGTTCTTCGTAGAGGCGCGACCGCCCTTGTTCTGTTTGGTTTTTCGGCGACGCTCTCCACCGCAGCTACTGGACTCGAGGAGTATGAGGCTGGACATTTCGAAAAGGCCAAGGTGGACTTCGAACGGCGTTTGCAAGCGACTCCTCAATCGGACAAACTCCATTTCAACGCTGGAGCCGCCTCCTATAAACTTGGGGATTTTGCCAAGGCGGTGGATCATTTTACGCAGTCGCTTCTGAGCGGGGATCCAAAGTTGCGTGAAGATTCGTCCTACAATCTCGGGAACGCTCTCGTGCGTCGTGGCGAAGCCGCTAAAGGAAACGAAGAAAAGAAAGCTGATTGGAAGAATGCCATCCAGCATTACTCCGAAGCGCTGAAGCTTGATCCGCAGAACAAGCAGGCGGAGGAGAACCGGGAGATTGTCAAAAAGATGCTCGAAGATCTCGAGAAACAGGAAAAAGAGCAGCAGCAGAAGCAGGATCAACAGCAACAGAAGCAGGATCAACAGCAGCAGAAGCAAGATCAGCAGCAGCAGAAGCAGGATCAGCAGCAGCAGAAGCAAGATCAGCAGCAGCAGAAGCAGGATCAGCAGCAGCAGAAGCAGGATCAGCAGCAGCAGAAGCAAGATCAACAGCAGCAGAAGCAAGATCAACAGCAGCAGAAGCAGGATCAGCAGCAACAGAAGCAGGATCAGCAGCAGAAGCAGGATCAGCAACAGCAGAACCAGGGCCAGGCAAAGCAGGACCAGCAGCAACAGAAGCAGGAGCAGCAGCAGCAAAACCAGGGCCAGTCAAAGCAGGAGCAGCGGGATCAACAGCAACAGGGCCAGGATCAGGCAAAGCAGGACCAGCAGCAAAAGCAACAGAAAGGCGACCAGCAGCAACAGAAGCAAGCTTCAAAGGATCAAGAGCAGGCCAAGCCTGAGCGGGATGAAAAAGGTCAGCAAAGTCAGGATCAGCCGCAGAAGGATCGCGAAGGCAAGGACGAGCCTGCAAATGAGAGTCAACCACAAGGGCAACAACAGATGGCCAAAAACTCAGATCAACAACCTCAGCCAACTCCTGGTGAGAAGAAGAAGGGCGACCTGAAGCCAAGCGAAGAGCCGCAGCAAGAAGCTGGATCGGAAGGTAGCGCGAGCGAGGGTGTTGAGAAGGAGGGCGAGATGAGCCCAGCCCAAGCGAGAGGCTTATTAAATTCTCTTCGCTCGGAGGAGGATCGCGTGCGATTGATGCAGCGAAAGGAACTGGAGGATACTTTGAAGGATTGGTGATGAAGGCTCGCATGCAGAAATTTGTTCTCCTTTTCGTGCTCGCGGTGTTCGGTGTCACGCGCGCGGGTGAGGCACAGCAGGTCCGCGCGGAGCTGTCGCAGGATTACGCTGCTGTCGGTCAACCTGTGCGGCTCAACATCTCAGTGACGGGTGGCCGTGGTGCCCAGGTTCCGCAGCAGTTGAACATCGACGGCATTGATGCCCGCTTTGTTGGAAAATCCGAGCAGATGCAGTGGCAGATGGGGAAGGGGGGCGTTAACTCGAGTGCCACGTCGATATACAGCTACATCATTGTCCCGCTGCGACAGGGAGAATTTACCATCCCGGCGATCCCGATGGTTATCGCCGGAAAGACCGTTACGACTTCCCCGCTCAAATTGAGCGTCTCAGGCGGTCGCGGGAACGTTCCGGTTCTGCCGGCCATCCCCGTTCCCCAACGCCAGAAAGGCCAACAATCAGTTCCGCCGCCAGCGGCGCAAGCCACCCCGCGCTCGGCGCGCGGATCGCAGCAGGACGAGTCCAAGATTGCATTTGGAGATCTAATCATTCCGAAGAAAAGCGTCTATGTCGGCGAGGTCGTTCCGGTTGAGTTGCGTTTCTATTTCGATGCCAGTTATCCGGTGCGCCTTCCTGATCGGCCGACGTTTTCGGGTGATGGTTTTACGGTTATGCGCTTTTCCAAACCGATCGAAAAGCAACAGGAGGTTGGCGGACGGGCATACAACCTCGTCATCTTCCAGACCGCGCTGACCGCCGCGAAAGCCGGCTCCCTTGAGATCTCCCCGGCAACGATGGAGTCACAAATCCAGCTTCCGGGTCGCTCGGGCATGGATGACTTCTTTGGCGGGTTTTTCGGCAACATGCTCTCAGCGGGAGATGTTCGGCAGACAACAGTTTCCACTCAGTCCGCTAAGCTGGAAGTCAAACCGCTTCCGAAGGATGGCCAGCCTGAGAATTTTAGCGGGGCCATCGGCCAGTTCTCGCTGCAAGCCGCGGCAGCACCCAAGCAGGCGGCTGCGGGGGATCCGATCTCCTTGAACGTTACCGTTTCGGGAAGGGGAAATTTCGACGCCATGGGAGCGCCGGTTCTGCTCGACGCCGAAGGGTGGCGGACGTATCCACCTGGCGAGAAATTCGAGGCGAGCCAAAGCGATCCCATCGGCTTCAACGGAGAGAAGCGATTCGAGTATATGATCGTGGCGCGCGAGGACCGTTCAAAGACACCGATCGCTGAGCTTTCATTCTTTGACCCCGCCATCGAGAAATACGTTACCGTTCGAAGTAATGCGGTCGCCGTAACCGCGAAGGGGGGCAAGGTTGATCCATCTCCAGTGGCTGCGGCAACTTCCACGCCCCAGCCGCAGATCGCGCCAAGCCCGGCGGCACCGGTCGAAGTCGAGGACCAACTCGCGGCGGATTACACGCCGGCCTCCTTCTCTTCGTTCGCCTACAATCGAAGCTTTTTAATTGTCAATGGCGCCTTGGCAGCAACTTGGTCCGCGGCTCTGCTCATCGGCTTGGGACGGATTGCGGCGACTTCATCGTTTGCCAAAGAATCCGCCTTTCGTCGCAACAAGCGCGCCCTTCTTCGAAAAATGGAAGACCCTCAGTGCGGTCCGGAGCAATTTTTCCGGAATGCCGAGCAATTCCTGCAGGCCTGCCTGTCGAACAACGGGACGAGGTCCGACCTCGGTGAACTGCTCGAGAGGTCGAAGGTAGGCGATCAAAGCAAAGCAGCAGTGCGCACCATTCTCAGCCGGTACGATGAATGGAAATATTCACCAAGCGACGCGCCGCCCACGCTCGAGGCCGCCGAACGTCAACAAGTCGTCGCTCAACTAAGAGATTTCGATCATGAGTTGCGCAAGTAGGCTGATATTCTCCTTCGTTCTCGCCCTGGTGAGCCCACTCCAGGCGGACCTGATATCCGAAGGTAAAGCCGCGTTTGCCAAGGGCGAGTATCCGGCGGCAGCCGATGCACTTCAGGTCCGCTTTGTCGACCAAAGGTTCGAGCGCAGGACTCTACTACAACCTGGCGATGGCAGAGCAGAAGTCGGGTCGGCGCGCCGAGGCGGCACTGAGCCTGCGCAGAGCGCTCACGCTTGACCCTCGCATGATCGATGCACGGATCGCGCTCTCCGAGATCGAACGTTCGCAAGGCGTTCCGCTGACACCGTCGAGTTGGCGCGATATCGTGGCCGAGCACGCGCCGATCGGGGCCCTTTTGATTGGAGGCTCCGCTCTCGCTTGGGTGGGAGCGTTCCTCCTGCTTTTTGCCATCTTTGCCAGGGCCGGGAGGGCCCTTCCGCTAGCAGGTGCGACCGGGCTCCTGATTGTTGGGGTCGGCATTTTCCTCTTGGGATATCTCGCCGATCCGCGCGTCTCTGAGCGCAATGTCGCCGTCGTCCGGGACAGCGAAGGTGTCCCACTTCTCTCCTCGCCGGCAAACCAGTCCGCGACAGTGACGCGTCTTCCCGCCGCCTCGTCGGTCCGAATTCTCCAAGAGCGGGGTGAGTGGACATTCTGTAGCGCGCCAGGCGGGGAAAAAGGCTGGGCACCAAGCAAATCGCTCGAGGCCGTCGTGCCTGCGGCATGAAGTCAGTCACCGCAGCCACCTTTTTCGCTGCGGTCATGCTTTCAGTTGGTCAGGCGGCCGACCCATGGCTTGCCAGAATTGGTCCCGAGACACTCGGGCCTTTTCCGCTAGTTAGACCATTTTCGGGAAAGTTCCGCTTTGGTTGGTCGGAGATCGGCGCGGCAAGCGCTGAAGCCAGAGTGTGGTATTCCGGAGACAAGATCATGGTCGAAGTCAAGGGGGGAACGAACGGTTTGGCGCGGACGCTCTGGCAACTTGATGCCCGGCACAAGGCCACCATTTTAAAAGAGGGTTTGCAGCCGGTCGCCTTTGAACAGGTCGAGCGCTATGCGAAGAAACGGGTCCGCACCGAAGCGGTCTTTAAATCAGACGGTCTCTGGCGTCTTCGCGCAGTTACCGTCTGATCCGAAAAATGTGCCAAGATGGAAGAAGATCAAGGTCGAGCCGATTCGTGACATCGTTTCAGCCATGCTCTTCATCCGCAGCCAACCGTTGAACGACGGCGAGAAAATTGGCGTCGTGGCTTTTCCAGGCGATGCCCCTTTTCTGGTCGAGGCCACTGTCGTGCGACACGAGCAAATCAGGGTCGGAAACAAACTCCGCAAAGTCATCAAACTGGACTTTCAGATCCAACGAATCGATCTCGCCAAGCGCCGCTTGGCGCCGCATGGGAAATTCAAGAACGGCACCGTGTGGATTTCGGACGATGAAAACCGAGTTCCATTGCGGGCCGAGGTGAACATCTTTATCGGATACGTCTTCGGCGAGTTGGAAAATATCCAGTTCCAATGAAACTACTTTGCTGAGAACAGATGATCTTGGCCGGTGGGAAGTGTGGAGGCGCTTGTGCCAAGCGCCCGCTACAACTCAGCCGCTGGACCTCATGCGAAAAGCACTGGAGGCCTGACAGCGTGAAACTTACAACTGTTATTACCAAAGTGCAGTCAAATTGAGGTGAAGCTCTAGGTTCCGAACTTAGTCCACCTCTTTGAGGCGTGCGACGTGGTGATGCAGCACGCGGCGCTCGTTACCTTGCGCTGTAAGAATGCGGAGATTGGCCGCTTGGTCGAGTCCGAGAAATCTGCCGCCAATGATTTCCCCGGCGGTCAAAGTGATTTCAACCGGGCAACTGCTCCAGTGCATGTTCAGCGCACGGATGGCTGTCTCGAGTCCGCCAGCGAGCATCGCATGGTAGGCATCCTCGAATCGATCAAGGATAGTGACCGTTAGGGCGTCGAGCGACGGAACCGCGCCTGAGATGTCTGCCAGCCGAGTAGTGCTCTCGGCAAGTGACGGGTCAAACGTCCACGGCGCATTTTGGACATTCATGCCAATCCCGACCGTCAGCTTGTGACGACCTCCCTGTTCGATGAGCAGGCCGGCAAGCTTCTTTCGTCCACTCATCAGATCATTCGGCCAGCGTAGTCGCGCCTCGGGAACGTTGAGCTTTTTGAGAGCGAGGAGCAGGTGATGACCGACCATAAGCGAAAATCCGTTCCAACGGCTCGCGTCGCCGGACGCCGGTAGCGTTGCCGACAGCCACAGGCCGCCGACATCGGAAACAAAGGAGCGCCCAAAGCGTCCACGACCCGCCATTTGCGAGGCTGCACGGACCGCACTCCATGGGGGAAGTTCGCGCGCGAGATCATTTGTGGAGGTCACCGTCTCGTGCGGGAAAAGTCTCCAGCCAGCGGCACCTACCGTGACGGGGCCAGAAACTGTCGATGTCGAATTCGGCGGCGTGTTCATCAATGGGTGGCGGATTTTTCCCTCCGCGCGAGCCCACCTGGGAGGGGGAAACTGTTGCTTGCTTTGCAAACGCGGAAGGTAAAACTCCCGCGATGATCGAATATGTCAAGGTACTCCGTATTGATCATTGGCTGAAGAACGTCTTCATCTTCTTCGGACATCTGGTCGCGTTGGCGCTACTGCCGGACCGAAGTGCCCCAGAACACTGGTGACGTTGTTCTGCGCATATTCTTGTCGCTCCTCCCCGCGTGCCTGATCGCGTCAGCGAACTACATCGTCAACGAAATTCTCGACGCTCCCTTCGACCGCATGCATCCGACGAAACGGTTCCGTCCGGTGCCTTCCGGCAAGGTCAAACTCCCGGTGCTGTGGACATTGATGAGCGTCCTCATCGTGGTTGCCTTTGTGCTCGCGGCGCTGTGGTTCAATGTCGGATATCTTGTCGCGTTGGCCCTGCTATTGCTCAGCGGTATCGCTTACAACGTCGAGCCCGTGCGCCTGAAGGACCGCGCCTACCTGGACGTCATTGCAGAGTCCTTCAACAATCCCGTCCGGCTCTGGCTTGGATGGTATGCGTTGCTTCCCTCCCACTACTATCCGCCGCTATCGATCGTGCTGGCATGGTGGTTTTTTGGCGCGCTGCTGATGGCCGGCAAACGTTATGCAGAATTTCGCTTCATCGGCGACGCCCGGCGTCGCGGCGACTACAGAAAATCGTTTCGTGTTTATACCGAACGATCGCTCATTCTTTCGATGGTAACGTATGCAAACTTTTTCTGTTTTTGCATGGGCATAGCCATCGCGGTCTATCGACCGAATCTGGTCTTCGTCTTCCCCCTGGTCGTGGTTGCCATCTGCGTTTATCTCCACCGCGCCATGAGCGAGGAGGGTGCCAAACTCGAACCCGAGCACCTCCTGAAAAGTCCGTTGGTCATTGCCTGCACTCTGATCGTTGTGGCGGTCTCCGCTTTGCTGGCCTGGACGAAAGCCGACCTTACGAAGAGCCTGCATCTGTTCGAAGGGATGGAAGTGCAAGAAAAGACAAGTCAATGATTGGATGGGTGAGGTGCATGTGGCCTTAGCCTTTGAATGGTTCCAGGCGCATCGATGGGCGGCGTTGTGGATCACATTACCCATCGTCCTTGCCGTTCATCTGATCTCCGCGGCCGTAACGATTCGGCATTCCAATCAGGACCCCGTCGCCTCTGATCAGGGCGCGGAAATGTGGCTGGCTGCCACGGCACGCGACGATCTACTTCCGCAGCGCAGCGATGGAGTGCGCCATCCACTCTGGTCCTGGATCGCGCGGTCGGTCTACACGGAAGACGAGACCTCCTTTTTTGCACGGGGGAAGTGGCTTAATACCTTTTTTTGCGTCATCTTCCTTGCCGGGTTTGGTTTGGTCGTGGCGCGGTGGCTTGATCCCCTGGCCACGGCGAACTTGCTCCTCCTAAGCAGTCTGGGAGTCTTGCTGGTGCGGGGCACATATTTCCAACCCGAGCCGTTGTATTATATTTTATTCTTCCTCGCGATAGTTCTGGCTTGGAGGATCCTGCAGGGAGGACCGCTCTGGCTCTACACTGTTTTCGGTCTTGTTTGTGGCCTGGCGTTTCTTGCGAAGCCCTCGCTACTGCCCTTCTTGATCGTGTTTTGCCTGGCGTTTTGCTTACGGGCTTTCCTGGCCCTGCGCCGCGGGGACACCGAATGGCGCGTCCCTCGCAACCTCACCGGAATGGTCCTCGCATTCGCCATCCTTGCCCTCATGCGTGCTCCCGCTTGCTCTGTTCACTGAGAAACATTTCGGGTCGCCGCTTTTCAACTACACCAAATATTGGATGTGGATGGACGACTTTATGACCGAGGCGTGGCCGTTTCAGGACAAATATCCTGGGCGGGTGCAGCTCGAGCAATTGCCGGAGGAAGAGAAACCTTCTCCCGCTTTGTACTTCAAGAAGCACGGTCTCGATGATGCGCTAAAGCGCCTGGGGAGTGGGACCTGGGAGGTCTTTTCCCGTTTTTTCTTTCCCGAAGCCAAGCTGCGATGGAGCGGATTTTTTTGGCGTTCACCGGAGAAAAAGTGGGAGCAGCCGCTGGCTCATCGGGGCATCTATCTCATCTTGCTGGGAGGTTTGTGTGCTCTCCTGGCGGTTGCTTCCGGATCTGCCTTCAGGCAGCTTCTGGCGCGTCCTGGAAACATCGCCGGTCTTTGTTTTGCGGCGGCCCTGGGCATCAGTTATTTGCTTTTGTATGGTTGGTATTGGCCGATCGGTCGCGGCGATCGATTCATGGGAAGTTTATGGATCCCATTCGTCTTCGGGCTAACTTGGCTGGCCTTCCAGTTGCGGCAGCGCGCAGAGAGTCGATTCGCAGATATCGTCTATCTGACCGTCCACGGCGTGATCTTGATTTCACTCGCCTGGCAAGTCATTGGTATCCTCTGGCGTTTCTCGGCGGGAATTTATCTTGTTACGCGCAACTAAAGCGGTTGAATGCGCGCACTGTAACTCGATGAACAAATTTCGGCTTGTTTGTTTAGGCCTCGCGCTGAGCGCACTCAACGCGTGTGTCACGCCCCGGCAGAGTGACCGGCCCCAGGTTCTCGACAAGCTGCAGGCAATGGGCGTGGACCAGAAAACTTATGCCAAGATCGCCAACCATCGGGTCCTGGGTTACGACGATATTTACGAGCTTGTCAGAAAACGTGTGCCGGGGCCGATTGTCATCAGCTATTTGCGGAGCACTCACGCACCTTATCGGCTGACGAATCGTCAGCTTGAGCGTCTCACCGATGGCGGCGCCAGCGCCGACCTCATCAACTATCTGGGTAAATCGACCGGCTACTTCGAGGCCACGGAGCGCAGTCAAACAGGCAAGTCTGGAGAATGGAAGAACCATCCCTACTATTCCGATCCGTTCTTCATGGGTCCGCCGCCATTTGGTTACGAATGGCCGGGAGAGTGGGATGACCCCGGCTGGATCGAGACTGTCTTTTGACCCGTGCTCACCTCCTTTCTGACGGCCTTCGGCAAACCCGCAGACGTTCTGAGCCTCGAGGAGCGTCCGCGTCCCCGACCGGACAAGGGCGAGATTCTGCTCGAGATGCTGGCCGCTCCGGTGAATCCGGCGGATCTTAATGTGATCGAAGGTAAATACGGGGAATTGCCCGAGCTCCCCGCCATCATTGGAAATGAGGGAGTGGGTCGCGTGATCGAGCTCGGCGTCGGCACCAACGGCTTCTCTGTGGGCGACCTCATTCTTCCGATGCGCCGTGGCACCTGGACGCAGTTTATGCTGGCTGACGCTGCCACGGCGATCCGATTGCCACCGAAGATGAATGCGTTTCAGGCCGCCATGCTGACGATCAATCCGGTGTCCGCCTGGGGCATGCTCAACAGCTTCGTGCGCCTGCAGAAGGGGGATTGGGTTGTGCAGAACGCGGCCAATTCCGCGGTCGGACGATGCGTTATCCAGATCGCTCGATCCCGTGGTTGGAAAACGCTAAATGTCGTTCGGCGTTCGGATGTAATCGAAGACTTGAAGGCGCTGGGCGCGGACGAAGTGGTCCTTGAAGGTCGCGACTTACGCGAGATCTCCGCCGATCTCTGTGGCGCGCATCGCCCCAGACTCGGGCTCAACGCTGTGGGCGGCGCAAGTGCGCTCAACCTCGCAAACGCCCTCTCGGACTTTGGGGTGCTCGTCACCTACGGAGCGATGGCGCGGCAACCGCTGAAGATCCCTAACGGGCTCTTGATTTTTCGCAACTTGGAATTCAAAGGATTCTGGGCGAGTCGGTGGCTTCGCTCGCTTTCGCCCGCGCGGGCCACCAAAATGTGGGACTCGCTGGCGAGTCTTTCCATGCGCGGAAAACTGCGCGTGCCCATTCATCGCGTCTTTCCGCTTCCCGATCTGTTATCGGCGGTTCAGGAGGCTGCCAGCGAGAAACGCAACGGCAAGGTCCTTCTCGATTTGCGCGCGTGAAGCAGGTCGTTTCACAGGTCCGTTGCTTGCGGCGCTCGCAAGAGGGTGTTTCGACGATTCGGCTCAACCAGGCGACCATGGACCTTCGCTGACGATGCAAAGTCTCCCCGGCTTTCGCGATTTCTATCCGCACGATTGCGCGCGGCGAAACTACATTCTCGACACGTGGCGCAAAGTAGCTCGTCGGTATGGGTTCGTTGAATATGACGGCCCTGTTCTCGAGCCGATCGAGTTGTATGAAAAAAAGAGCGGCGGAGAACTGCTCGGCCAACTCTTCGATTTCATGGACAAGGGCGGTCGGCACGTTGCCATGCGGCCGGAGATGACCCCAACGCTGGCGCGAATGGTCGCCGCGCGGGAGAAAGATTTTAAGAAACCCTTGAAGTGGTTTTGTTGTCCCCAATTCTTTCGATACGAAAAACAGCAGCGCGGCCGGCTGCGCGAGTTCTATCAATTTAATGCGGATATCATCGGAGAGTCTTCACCGGCCGCCGATGCCGAGATGATCGCACTCGCGATCGATCTCATGCGCGAGCTTGGATTTACGGAAAGAGAGTTCGTGGTGCGCCTGAGCAGCCGCGAGGTCTGGTCGAGCTTCCTGAGCGAGAAGAGAGGAGGTGCCGGTGTGGAAAGGTCCGATCTCGATCAACTGCTGGCGGTGATCGATAAAGCAGAGAGACAGGAAGATTCGGTTAGCCAAAAGCAACTCGATCCCCTTGATATCAGGCTAGACGACCTGCGAACTTGGGCGGCGGATTGGAGCCAAAGGGTCGTTGCTGCCGATTCGCTGGTTACCAGCGCACCGTTGGCGCGCTTTCACGAACTTCTCCATTCACATCTCGAGCCAAGAGGCTTGCTCAAATACGTCGAAGTGGATTTTTCCATTGTTCGCGGTTTGGCTTACTACACCGGCGCAGTCTTTGAAGTGTTCGATCGCGGCAGAAGAGAGCGGGCCCTAGCCGGAGGTGGCCGGTATGATGAGCTGCTCGCCCTGATGAGCGACGGCAAGGTTTCCCTGCCCGCCCTGGGAATCGGAATGGGCGATGTCGTCCTCGCGAACCTGATCGATGATACTCCGCACGCTCGAAACAGGATGGAGACCTGGATCGCGCAAAGCCATGCTGCCGATATTTTCATCGTCATCGCGAAGGAAGAACGACGGCCTGACGCATTGACCCTGGTGCAGCAACTTCGCGATGATGGACTGAGGGTCGATTTTTCGCTCACTGCGCTGAAAGTTGGAAAGCAATTCCAAGCTGCCGATCAAGCAGGTGCCTCGCTGGTCATCCTGGTCGGAGAGGAGTGGCCGCAGGTGAAGATCAAGGTGCTGGCTACCCGTCAAGAAGAACAGATCTTGCACACGGAGCTTGCGGATTGGCTGCGAAATCGCCAAAAAAGCGCTTAACCACAGAGCACACCAGGAGCGCCGAGGGGAAAACAACAGCCTCGGCGATGTCGGTGTTCCCTGTGGTTAATTTTTCAATTTATGACTTATCGGACGATAGATTGCGGCGCTCTGCGCAGATCGGATTCGGGGACGCCGGCCGTTCTTTGCGGCTGGGTTGATTCCCGCCGTGATCACGGCGGTGTGATATTCATCGATCTCCGCGACCGTAACGGGATTACGCAGGTGGTTTTTCGTCCTGAGGAACACCCAGAGGCCGCTACCGTCGCGCATGGACTTCGCCCTGAGGACGTCATTCAGGTCAAAGGGATAGTTGCTCCGCGACTGCCGGGAACCGAAAATCCCAAGCTCGCGACAGGCGAAGTCGAAGTGGTCGCCGATACGCTCAAGATCTTTAACCGCGCGGAGGTTTTGCCGTTTCCATTGAGCGAAGATGCGGTCAGCGAGGACCTTCGCCTTGAATATCGCTACCTGGATCTTCGGCGCGAGCAGATGGTTCGAAATCTCACGATACGCCATAAGGTGAACAAGGCGACGCGCGACTACTTCGACGCACGAGATTTCATCGAGATTGAAACGCCCGTTCTTTCCAAGAGTACTCCGGAAGGAGCCAGGGAATTCCTGGTGCCCAGCCGAATTTTCCAAGGGAAGTTCTACGCACTCTCTCAGTCTCCGCAACAATACAAGCAGCTGCTGATGGTCGGCGGAGTGGAGCGCTATTTTCAAATTGCCAAGTGCTTCCGCGACGAAGATCCGCGTGCAGATCGAATCACCGAATTAACCCAGATCGACGTGGAAGTTTCCTTCGTGACCGAGGAGGAAATTTTCGAGCTCATTGAGGGTCTGCTGGCACAGATCTTTCTCGTTGTTCGTGGCGTGGAGGTTCCACGTCCGTTTCATCGGATGACGTATCACGAGGCGATGGACGCTTACGGGGTTGATAAGCCCGATCGCCGCTTTGGCATCGAACTGGTCGCTCTCGACGATGTCTTTCGTGACAGCCAATTCAAAGTATTTCGGGCGGCGCTTGAGTCCGGCGGGGTCGTCAAGGCGATCAATGCGAAAGGTCTAGCCGCGATCACAACCGGCCAAATGGAAAATCTCACCGAGATCGCCCGCCAGTCGGGTGCGCGGGGACTTGCTTTTATCAAGGTTGAAAATGGCGAATGGAAATCACCGATCGTGAAGTTCTTTTCCGAAGCGGAGAAGAGCGCGCTGGCCGCCCGCCTCAGAATCGAAGAGGGCGACCTCATCTTGTTTGGTGCAGACGAATGGGAGGTAGCTTGCACCGTTCTTGGCCGGATTCGGCTGCGGGTTGCCGAGATGTTGGGCCTCAACAAGAACTCGAGCGCTCTCGAATTCTTGTGGGTGGTCAACTTTCCTCTGCTGACTTACAGCGATGAGGAACAGAAGTGGACCGCGGTTCATCACCCGTTCACGCGACCGCGAAGCGAAGATATTCCTTTGTTGGAGGCCGGCGAATTCGGCAAAGTTCGCGCTCAGGCCTATGATGTCGTCCTCAATGGTGTGGAGATCGGGGGTGGTAGCATTCGGATTCATGAGCGCGAGCTGCAGGCAAAAATGTTCGAAGTGCTCGGCATCCCGCCCGACAAGCAAGATCTGCTTTTTCCTCACCTCCTCAAGGCTTTCAAATTTGGCGCCCCTCCTCACGGTGGGATTGCTCTCGGGGTGGATCGCCTCGTCATGCTGGTGGTGGGAACTGACAATATTCGTGACGTCGTCGCCTTTCCCAAGAACAACCGGGGAGAAGATTTGATGATGAGTGCGCCGAGCAATGCAGAGGCCCGACAACTTCGCGAGCTTGGTCTTCAGATTGCCAAGAAGAACCTAAGGCGATTTCAGGCGTTTGTCGGTTTGCAAATTTGCGTCGGGCGGGATACATCAGCTCCATGGTTTCACGCATAGTGCTGTTCTGCTTGGTCGGGATGGTCGTTTTTTCTGATCTGCGAGCCGGTCTTCTTGACGAGGTCCCCAAGAATAATCGCGATGAACTCGCTAGCGGCCAAGTCGTTGTGTTGAGCGAAAACGTTCAGGGCGTGCCTTGGCCCAGGCTCAAACTCTACCAGGTCGTCAATGCGCCGCCAAAAGTTGTCGCGGACCTTTTTACCGATTATGCCGCCGCACCCGATTACACCCCTGGTATGCTGGCAGCAAAGGTAATTGCGACCAATCCCGACGGGACTAAGGATGTGGAATACAAGGTTAAGATGCCGGTGGTCCAAAGCATTACCTACGTGGTCCGAAACGCCTACATTCAAAAGGGGAACTCGTATGAGGTCAGATGGAATTTGCTCCGCTCGCCGTTGGCGAAATCGAGCGACGGTTCCCTCCGGATTGAACCTTACGGAAAGGGCCAGACGCTGATGTGCTATACAAATCTCGTTGTCCCGATCACGAATCTGGTTGCGGGCCTGAAGAATCAGGCTCTGAACGAGGCCAAGACGACTGTTCGCGCCATTAAAGCGGAGGCCGAACGACGGGCCGCCGGAAAAGAAGCTTAATTCCTCGAATCTATGAAGCCCTCCTTCTCTCCTTTTCGTGAAAAGATGCAGTCAGCAGGTCTGAGCGAAGCGGCGATTGCGGCATTTGAACGCTCCTTCAGCCTGCTGGCACGCAATGAAAGCGGCTTGATTCCTGAAAGCTCGATCCATCCGATTGAAGAGCTGCCCACCTATGAGCAGATCTCGCAGGAGAAGGGAGATCGCGAAGTGCTTGCCAAGGCCGTTATGCTCAAGCTCAACGGCGGCCTGGGAACCGGCATGGGATTGGAAAAGGCGAAATCCCTCTTGCCGGTGCGCAACGAGAATACTTTCCTCGACTTGATCGTCCGCCAGGTGCTTGCCGCCCGAAAGGAGACCGGCGCGAATGTGCGCTTCTTGCTGATGAATAGTTTCAGCACGAGCGACGACACTCGCGCCCATCTGGCTCGCTATTCGGAACTCGGCGATCCAGCCAGCCTCGAGCTCCTCCAGAACAAAGTTCCAAAGATCACTGTGGATACGCTGGCTCCCGTTGAGTGGCCGTCCGATCCGGATTTTGAATGGTGTCCCCCCGGGCATGGAGATCTCTATGCGGCCATCCTCGGGTCGGGGATGCTCGATCGCTTGATCAAGGAAGGATATCTCTACCTGTTCGTGAGCAACTCCGACAACCTTGGTGCGACCATGGACCCCGCGCTTCTGAACTGGTTCGCGAGCTCTGACATGCCCTTCTTGATGGAAGTCACCGCGCGAACGGGTGCGGACCGTAAAGGCGGCCATCTTGCCAAGCGGGCGAGCGATGGCCAACTCCTGTTGCGCGAATCCGCGCAATGCTCGGACGAAGACATGGGAGCTTTTCAGGACATCGATCGCCATCGCTACTTCAACACCAACAATCTTTGGCTGCGGCTCGATCGCTTGGCGGAGGCGCTTGACCGCAATGGCGGTCTCCTGCCCTTGCCGATGATCCGGAACAAGAAAACGGTGGATCCGCGCGATAAGAAGTCGCCTCCGGTCTATCAACTCGAGACTGCCATGGGCGCCGCCATCGAGTGTTTTCCCGGAGCAGGCGCCGTTGTTGTTCCGCGGACGCGCTTTGCGCCTGTTAAAACAACGGCCGATCTTCTCGCGCTTCGCTCGGATGCCTATGTTATCACCGATGACGGCAGGGCGATGCTTGCGCCCGAGCGGAAAGGAATTCCGCCGGAAATCGAGCTTGATGGTGACCACTTCAAGCTCGTTGATCAATTGGACGCCGCTCTAGCTGATGGGGTGCCTTCGCTGCTCCACTGCCGTAAACTGACGGTGCGCGGCCCGGTGCGTTTCGCTGCTTCCGATCGCTTTGAGGGCGACGTCGAGATCGAGGCGTAACTGTCGCGGCGGTGTCCCCGCCGCCGAAAGGCCCAAGCCTCGACTGTGAGTACACTTTCCACAGTACTCCTTCGCGAGCCCTGCTCCAGGCCACGAGTAGAAAACTGGCTGCGCGCTTGTGGGTGAAACGGCTCGCCAATCGACAAACGCTCGGCCAAACGCCTCCACAAATATTTCCATTCACTGGAGAAGGGCGCGTTCCTTACGACGACTCAGCTCATCGGTTCGGAGACGCGAACTCCGGCCGGCGGCTGAAAGCGGAAGTCCTCCGGTGACAGCTTTACCTTTCGCTCACCGGAAAAGATGATTGTAGTTCGGTCTCCTTCGGCGCCAGAGATCTCCACGCGCTTTGCGTAGAGCTGATCGGAGATATCGACCTGGATTTCGGTGACCGCTTTGCGCAGGCTGGAGGTCTTTGGATGGAGCTTCATCCTATAGCCGTCAGCGATTTGCCAGGCTTGGACTCGGTAGTTTTTGCCGAGGTCTTGAAGCCCAAAGCCCGAGGTCATAGCCGCAATTGACTCCCGCAGCGGGCGATTGGACGAAAGCGCGTATTTTTCGACTTCACGAAATTGGGGATAGAAGATCCAAAGTGTATCGCCGTTGCAAACCGTCAAGCTGCCGCCGTTAACCTCCCGTCGAAACATGTTTGGAGGAAGAAAGGATACGATGCCGGTCTCGATGACCGGCTTTTCCATCAGAGCGAGACGGCGTTCTTCCCGGAAATTCGCCTGCATGCCTGAGCCGCCTCGGCTGTCTCCCAGACGCGCGAGGAGCGCCTCCACGTCTTTTGAAGGGAGTTCTTGCGATTGGAGAACGGAGACGGCGCTCAGCAGCAGCAGCAACTGCCTCAAAGGCCAACCGGGACAAATTGATACCATTGCAGTGGCGCGCGCTGGATCTCCTCGAAGAGCGCCGTTCCAAGAGCGCGGGTGCAGCGCGCGATCTCAGCATTGCGCTCGTTATGAGGAACACGGTGCGCTGCGACGGCAGGTTTGGCGGTAATTCGATAGCCTCCATTCGACAGGAGGGTGACAACGACAGGTAGAATCTTGCATCCAGTCATCCACGAGAGTAGCGCGGGCGAGGAGGAAAGCATGGTTCGGCCATTGGGCAGATCGAACGGGACGCCTCGCTCTGAGATCGGCCGATCTGCGAGCATCGCCATGCAATGACCCTCGTCGATCGCTCTGGCGACTTGAAGCGAAGAGAACGGGTCTGTGCCGACGGCAATGGTTTCCGTGCCCCAGCGTCGTCTCCAGGCAGCTCGCCACGAGGTGAGATCATCGGACGGTTCGCGAAGTGTGGCGATGGTAACCTTCTTACCCATTTGACCGAGGACGACAGCGCCAAACTCAAAGAAGCTGAAATGGCCGGTAGCGACGATCACGCCCTCACCCGAAGAAGTGGCCGCCTGAAGATGTTCGATCCCTTCGTGTTCGGCACAAAGGGAGAGTGCCTCGCTGGTCGGAAGCGCTCCCACCGCGACATAGTCCGCGATGGTTGCGCCAAAATTTACAAAGACCGAGACGGCGTCTTTTTCGGAGAAAGGCTCCTTGCGCAAGAGCGCGAGGTTGTCGCGGACAATCCTGCGAATGGCGGGCTGCGTCACGGCGTAGGTCCAGGCAACTGTTCGGCTGAGGGCTTGGGCACCCGGCCTGCGAAAGAAGGGATAGATTCTGGTGGCCAGCGCGAAGATGTTCGCCGAGTAAAGCTTTCGGTAGGCCCAGCGCTCCGTATGCGGTTTTTCGGCGGATAAAGGCGCGTGCATTAACGAAGGGCGTTCGCGGGCGGAATGACCGTACGATATCCCGCTTCACCCAGTTTTTCCAGAATTCGGCATACCGTTACGACCGCGTGTCGTGATCGTCCGTTCTCATGCATAAGGATAATCGCACCGGGGAAGATCGCGCGCATAATCCTGGTCGCAATGGCGGTCGGAGCTGCAGGACATCCATCGCACCCGTCGGCAGACCATCCCGTTACTCTTAGCCCAAGCTCAGACGCAATGGGATGAACCGAAAGGTTATTCATGCCGACGGGAGATCGAAAATACCGCGGCGGTCGTCCAGTTGCGCGAAGGATTGTCTCAAAGCCCTCCTCGATCTCGCGTCGCACCCATGGCCGTGGCATCACCCACCACCACCCCGCTGGATGTGATTGGGTGTGATTCTCGAGTGTGTGACCTTCGGCAAGGATTCGCGTGCAGAGCGATGGGTTCGCGGCGATCTTTCGACCGATCCCAAAGAAGGTTGCTTTGGCATTGTGTCTGCCGAGCACGTCCAGAATATCGGAGGTAGTGCTGCCCGGTCCGTCATCAATGGTCAGCCAAACAGCGCGCTCCTGCGTATCAAAGTGCGTGAGAACTTTGCCGTGCCAGGTGCAATTTCTTCGCAAAGTGGGATAGAGCCAGAGAAAGTCATGGACCGCCCACGCGATGGCGCGGAGCCGTCCCCGCCTCGCCAGGACCCCAGCAATCGCCGCAAGCCGGCCGGCTAGGACAAGGTGTCGTGTTTCCATTGGTGTCTCAATCTCCAAACCGACCAAAGCTGCGTGAGCATTAGAAGACACAACCGTGTGTGTGTTCCTGCAAGCAGCAAGTTGTCACGAAGGTACTGGAAATGGCTGACTCCACCAAGCTCGCGCGCCGGGTAATGCACCGGCGCCAATTCATTAATCGGGCGAACGCCTGCCCAAAAGAGCCTCACGGCCAGCTCCGTGTCAAAGTCGAAGCGCCGAGCTGTCTTGATCGACTCCATGATCGTGACCGTCGGTGCCAGCGGGTAAACTCGAAACCCGAAAAGCGAATCGCGCACGCCGCCCCAGAGCGTCTCAAGATTGGCAAACCAATTGCCGACCCGGCGTCCCTCCACACGTTCGGAAGGAGCGTCCGGTCCAAAGATCGGGACACCGAGGATCATCGCTTCAGGATGGTCGATGGACATTCTCATGAAGCGGGCGATGTGGTCGGCGGAATGCTGGCCATCGGCATCCATGAGAAGTGCATGCGAGAATCCCGCCTCCAGGGCTGCTTTCATCGCCACGAGAGCCGCGCCACCTTTGCCATGATTTTGTGGCAGTGAGAAGAGACGCAACTCGCTCTGATCTCGTTGTAGAGCGTGCGCTTCGGCCACACTCGAATCGGTGCTGCCATCCAGGACGACCCAGACCGGCTTCCACTTGTCAAGCACAGTGAGGATGGTTTGCCTTAGCAAATGACCGCTATTGTAACTGGGCAGGATAACCAGATGCGAACGGCCGCCGAGCGCAGGCGGGGGACTCAAGAGCGCCGGACCAGGCGAATGTCTTCGCCCGTATTTTCAAGGTGCTCGCGAAAGTAACGCTCGAGCCTTGCCGAGAGTTGCTGGGCACTTTCTTCTGGAGCAGCGCGAAAAAGTTCCCCGAGATGCAGTCGAAATCGGAACGGGGGGCGCGCTAAAGATAATAGCGGAAGGTCCTTTGAAAGATAACGTCCCTCACGTTCAATGAAGACGGTTTGAATCGGCGCACCCGTTTTCTTGGCAATCAAGGCGAAGCCATGCTTGAAAGAATTAATGGCCTGAGCCACCGTGCGAGTGCCCTCTGGAAAGATTAGCAAATTTTCGCCTGCCCGGATCTTTTCGATGCCCTGGCGGATGAGAATGGGTCCCTTATCGTTGGGAACAAAGCCGGCCAGTCGGGCAGCGCCGCCGAGAAATGGACTTTCGATCAAGTTAGCGCGCATGATGCAAACGGTATTCGGAACAATCGAAAGCAAGATGACCGCATCGATGAGACTCGGATGATTCGGGGCGAGCACCGTTGCCCGTAGGTTTCGGAGCTTGTCGGCGTCAGGAAAGCTAATGTCGAATACCCCGATCCGGGAGGAGACCTGCAGCCATCCCTTGAACAAGCCGCGGATCAAGCGCTGGCCGAATGCCGGCGGAATCTGGTTGCCGAAACCGCGCGATAGTAGCGCGCAGATTGGGCTTACGATAAGACCGATCGCGAAAAAGGAGAACAAACTGGAGATTTGCTTCAGATATTGCCAGCACGCTGGCAGCGAAAAAGATCGCGCAGAAAGATGGTCTGCGGCGGGAGCAGGCGACTCGGCTCGCGCGGATGGCATGGAAGAACTCTAACGGAAACTCTGGTGGAAAAAAGCCAAGAGATGACGGAAACGGCCAACTATTCGCCAGGCTCTTTGAGGACAAACAGCTGGGTTCGCCGGCAACACTTCGCTACAAGCGATGTTTCGCGATGCTCCCGATGAAGAAATGGACTCCGATTTTTTTGCAGTCGCTTGTCAGCATAGCGTTGCTGGTCTGGATCTTCTGGAAAGAGGATTTTCGCACGCGGACTTGGCAGATATTGACATCCGCAGATCCTGGCTGGTTGATGGCGGGCTTCCTGGTGGCTGGCGCGGGTAATCTGATCAGCGTCGTCCGGTGGGGTATTTTTCTTCGCGTCCTCGGGATTTCCATCAGCCCTTGGGATACTCTTCGTCTTAGTTTTGTTGGCCTCTTTTTCAACACCTTTCTGGTTGGTGCGGTCGGTGGTGACGCAGTCAAGGTCGTTTGGCTGGTCGCGAAAGGTCAACCGAAAACGGCGGCTTTGCTATCGGTGCTGATGGATCGAATGAGCGGCTTTGGCGCGCTGATTCTCTGCTCCGCGGTTTTCATCATTTGGCGATTGGACTGGCTGATGCGCAGCACGCTCGTTGCCGGCCTTATCAAGGGCGTCTTCGCTTATCTTCTCTTGGTTGTGCTTTTGCTCGGAGTTTCTTTTCTGTTGAGTGCACGCGGGCTCACCAGTCGGTTACCGCCGCGTTTTCCGCTCCGCAAAATTATCATCGAATTCACCGAGACTTATCTTCAGTTTGTCATCGCTTGGCGGCAGACGTTGGTGGCGTCCTTGCTTTCGATCCTGGTGCTGCTGGCATACTTTGCGACCTTCTACTTAAGTGGGCGAGCGTTTGGGCTTCAGGTCCCCATGGTGGCGTTCTTTGCCTTGATGCCAGCGGTCGACATCATCTCAGCGCTTCCGATCAGCCTGGGGGGATTTGGCGTGCGCGAACAATTGTTTGTGACCCTGTTGGGAGACCTGTGGGGAGTTCCGGCGGCGCAGGCGGTCTCGATTTCCCTGGGAGGCGCCTTCCTCTCGATGCTGTGGGGGCTTTTTGGATTGTTGGTGCTCCCGGCCTATCATCAAGCCGCCGGTCGGATGGTCCGACGATGAGCTCGTTGGTTCGACAGGCCGCCGGCCTCTACAAGCGCTGGCCGCGGCTCTACTACTACGCGATCGGCAAGATCACGCTAGACCCAGCCTACCCGGCGGTGGCGAAAGCTCTGGGCAAGTCGACACTTCCCTTGCTCGATCTCGGGTGCGGCATGGGCCTCCTCGCCGCTTATCTGCGCGCCAGCGGACATTGCGCTCCGCTTGTCGGCTGGGACCTCGACGAGGAAAAAATCGAGATTGCCAAGGCGGTTCTTTCGGGAAGCCAGGAGAGCTTTCGCGCAGGGAATGCCATCAACTTTTCTGAGCACTGCGGGAATGTCGTCATGCTCGATGTGCTGCATTATTTCAGCGATAACGATCAACAACGACTGCTCCGGAGAATCGCGGCGAGCATCGCTCCGCAGGGAGTCGCTTTGATCCGGCTCGCGTTGAACGAGCCGAATTGGCGCTTCGCCGCGACCAAGGCCGAGGAATGGTTTGTCCATTTTACCCGATGGATTCCGGTGCAAGGGAAAAATTTTCCGACTCGCGATGAAGTCTCGCTTCCTTTCAGAGAAGATGGTTTTCAAATCGAGGTCCGACCGATGTGGGGCTGGACTCCCTTCAACAGTCACTTGTTTACGATTCGGCGCAAAATCTAAGCTCGAGTGTGGGAGCTGCCTGTGATTCAAAAATAACCTTTCCGGAGCAGGCGCTTCGGTCTATTCGTTCGGAAGGGAGGTAAGCTTGAGATGAAAACTGTTAATGAAATTCTTGGTGAAAACCAGACTCTCCGCGGCGCGGTGCGAGTTCTTACCGGGAAGACAAACTCTGGGAAACGTGCCATCTATATTTCGGGAAATCCGGCGGGCTTACGACTCTTGGCCGACATCATGCGTGCGCAGGCTGACGCGGTTGGAAGTGGCGGGGGCGAGTCGAGATACTTCTTCAAGCTCGAGCGCCAATCCGGATCCTTATTCTTCGCGACTGATGATTCGGTCGATATTTTTGAAATTCATTGCGACGATCACTATCCGGAGAAGCACGAAACTCCGAGCGTTAGAAAAGATTGAGGACCCAAAGGCCGGGAGCCCAGGACCGGCGTGCGCAGGACTTCGGTGACTTCCTCTGTCCCAACGTGAGATCCTTTCCGCCCCTACGCTGGGCGCAGCCAAGTTGCTAGTGGGACTTTCTATGGATGCCGACGGAAGAGCAGGCGGATACTGCGGCTAGCGTTCTCCGTTGGAAAGAACTTCCGGGGTGGCAAATCGTTTCTCGAGGACAAGTCTTGTGCCACGTCGACACGGCTCATATTTTACAAAGTCGAAAACCTGTCGAATAATATATACACCGACGCCGCCCGGTCGGAACTCTTCAAGTGGGCGGCTGCGGATGCCCTGCGGATTGCAAGCCCGTCCGTAATCGCGGAGCACAAACCGGACGCGATCGTGCAGTCGTTCCATCTCCAGGCGAACTGGCTTTTCGTCTTGGCCGTAGGCGTGCCGGATGATGTTGGTGCAGGCTTCGTCCAGGCCCAACACGAGAAGCTCTATCGAAGATTCGTCGAAACTACATTTCTTAAGAAACAACCTGGCGCTGTGACGCACTTCCGCCATCCGGCCCGAATGGCTGGTGAAGGCAAACTTGGTTTTCACGCTAAGCCTCCGGATAAAATCGTCAGATCGTCGGCCTGCCGGCCGTGCCCACGATGCCGGCGCTCGCATTCGATCAGATGGTCGACAATATTCTGGGGCGACAAGAATTTCCTGCCTTCAAGTGACGGGATGATCTTCGGTTCGAAAAAAGTATCACCTAGCGGATTCCGGGATTCCGACAATCCGTCTGTGAAACAAACGAGCCAGTCGCCTGGGTGGAGCTCTAGCTTGCCTTGCCGATAGTTCACCTTGGGCAGGATACCCAGAGGCAGGGACCCTTGCGTTTCGATTTCGTGAACCGAGCCGTCTCCTCGCACGACGAGCGGCTTGCAGTGCCCGGCGCTGGCTAGCTCAATGCGGTTCGCCGAGGGGATGATGCGACCGACAATCGTTGTAACAAACATGCCGCGGACGATCCGCTCGTTGAGGGTCGCGTTCAACTTGGTGAGTGCCTCCGAAGGGCTGGCCGTCGCTGCAAAAACGAACTGCATTGCACTAAGGGTCTGCGCCATCAGAAGCGAGGCCGAGATGCCTTTGCCGGAGACATCCCCGATCGCAAAATATGTTTCATCGGGACTACGCACGAAAACGTTATAGAAATCGCCGCCCACGTTGGAAGCGGCCTGATTATGGGCGGCAAAGACCGCACCGGGGATCCGAACGGGAATCGCGCGCGCGAGGAGCTCTCGCTGAATGTCGCAGGCGATGGCCAGGTCACGCTCGACCCGTTCCTGAGCGCGCATACGCTCGAGAGCGCGTAACTTTTCGATCGCGGTGGCCGTCAGGTTTGCGTAGGCGGTGAAGCCATCGAGTTCCTGTTCGTCGAAGCTCTTCTTGTCGCGGGGATTTAGAATCTGGAGAACGCCGATGACCTCGCCGTCACGCATGAGCGGTGCGCAGAGGACTGAACGTGTTCGAAAACCAGTTTGCTGGTCGGCTTCCTTGTAAAAGCGAGAATCCTCATAAGCGTCCGGGATGAGGAGGGTCTGCGCATGGCTTACCACCCATCCGACAATGCCTCTGCCCGGCGGGACGGAAATGTCTGGTTGGACAAATTGACCTTCGGCAAACGAACTAATGGCGAGTTCGACGGCACCGGTCTCTTTGTTGACGAAAAAGAGCGACGCGGCCTCGGCGAGAATCACCCGCCGGGCTACATCAAGGATCGCCCGGAGCAGCTCGTCGTAGTCGGTAATCGAGTTGATTAGACCGCTCACTTCGACCAGCCCCTTGTAGATGTTCAGGGACTTACGGAGCGACTCCACTTCCGCCAGCATGCCTCACTTTTCGCACCTCGATGCATTTACTGCCAGCCGGATTTTTGCGTGGAAAACTCCGCGGTTGTGCGTGATGGTTTTTTACGATGTGTAAGTTCTTAGTGTTCTGGTGTGGGATGTCGGTGCTGGCGGCGTCGGCTTGGGCGGCCGGGGGAACCGCGTATATGGCAGTCAAGGCTGCGCAGAAGAGCACGGACAGTTCGGCTGATCTGGTCGAAGTTGCAGGTGATCGGGGTGAGCCTCAACCTCAGGAGTGGAAAGTAGTGCTGCGAGATCCGGGGGCCAGGGGAGGAATCCGGGAGATCGTTGCTTCAGGCGACGTTGTCGTTTCGCAGAGAACCCCATTGCGGGGCTATTCGGACTTCAGCGCCCAACCGGCGATTCCACTGACCCGCTTGAATCTTGATTCGGATCGCGCATTCGAGATCGCCAACAAGCAGGCCATCGCAAAAAAAGTTGGCTTCAGTTGGGTGGACTACACGTTGCGGGCGAACGCGGACGGTGGCGCCCCGACCTGGGTCCTTCGACTTTACAGTGGCATGGGATCGCAGGTCGGCGTGATTCAAATCTCGGCCGAAAATGGAACTGTGCTCGCGCCGCTGGAACCAGGGCTGCCGCCGCCGACCGAATCGACTGAACGTTTCACTGACTCGCAACCCGGTCGAACTGTGGGCGGTTTTGTCGGCAGGGTAGGGGGCACGCTCGGAGGCATTGCCAACGGGGTGAAGAATACAACGCTTCGCACCGTCGGCACGGTTCAGGAATTTTTCACTGGCGAACGCACCATTGGACCTCGAGACGAGAATGATAACTAAAGGGATGCTCGTCGAAAACTTCGCTGTAGCGGTGGTGCCCCCACCGCCGACCAAACGCTCGGCCGTGAGGACAGGGCGGCTGCAAAGAGAACCTTCGCCGGAGGGCCCACCTGGGCGCGCCCGAACGGGGACACCGACACTGCAGCGACAAAGTCACGTTTGACGAGCCATGGGTCCGTTCGAAGCGATTGTTGTTCTAATCATTGTGGGGTTTTTGATGCTGGCCGCGGAAGTTTTCGTGCCGGGAATGGTGCTTGGGTTGCTCGGTGGCGTTTGTCTGGCCGGCGCCATCACGGTCGCGTTCGTCTACTATAATGTTGTCACGGGTTCGATCGTTTTTGCCGCCGTCTGCCTCCTGACCTTCACTGGCTTTGTAGCGTGGCTCGCAGTGTTCCCGCGCACGGCGATCGGACGAAGAATCATGCTGCAAAAGAGTCTCATTAAAGGAGTCGGAGAGCGGGCAATTCCATCTGAGCTGATGGGAGCGCAGGGCCGTTCCCTTACCCCACTCCGTCCGGCAGGCACCGCCTCGATTGAGGGCCGTCGGGTAGACGTCGTGGCGGAGAGCGACTTCATCGGGCGTGACGAGCCCGTGGTGGTTGTTCGAGAGGAAGGCTTACGAGTTGTTGTGCGAAAAAAGGTCTAGCCGGGCGCAAGCTAGTACATAAGCTGTGCCGCCAACTCAGATCGACCAAATGAATCTTATTGCCTTAATTCTTGTCGGCATCGCCGCGGTCATCGGCATCGTGCTGATGCTCATTTTAGCCAACTTCTTTGGCGTGTGGCTTCGTGCCAAGATTGCGGATGCTCCGGTTCCCTTTGCGAAACTCATCGGCATGCGTCTGCGCCGAGTCCCCGTCGGCCTCATTGTTGACAGCCGTATCACGTCCGTGAAGGCGGGCCTCCCCCTGGAGACAGATTCCCTGGAGGCGCATTTCCTCTCCGGAGGCAACGTGAGCCATGTCGTCCTTGCGCTGATCGCTGCGGACAAGGCCGGCATTACCCTGGACTTTAACCGCGCCTGCGCCATCGATCTGGCCATCAAAGGCACCAGTAAGACTGTGCTCGAGGCCGTGCGCACCAGCATCAATCCCAAAGTCATCGATTGCCCGAATCCTCAGCAGTCGGCCGGGAGGACCACGATCGATGCCGTCGCCCGCGATGGCATCGGAGTCAGGGTCCGCGCGCGAGTCACCGTTCGCTCCAACCTCGATCGATTTGTGGGAGGCGCCACCGAGGAGACAATTATCGCGCGCGTGGGCGAAGGGATCGTCACCTCGATTGGCTCGGCGGTGTCCTACAAAGACGTTCTCGAAAATCCGGATCGTATCTCAAAGGTGGTCCTGCAAAAGGGGCTCGACAGCGGGACGGCCTTCGAAATCCTCTCCGTCGATATCGCCGATGTGGACATCGGCGATAACGTCGGCGCCAAGCTTCAAGCGGAGCAGGCGGAAGCGGACAAAGTCGTCGCCCAGGCGAAAGCGGAAATGCGCCGCGCCGCGGCTGTGGCCAGCGAGCAGGAAATGAAGGCGCGCACGCAGGAGATGCGAGCAAAGGTCGTCGAGGCGGAGGCCCAGGTGCCATTGGCGATGTCAGAAGCTTTCCGTAGCGGCAATCTCGGCGTGATGGATTATTTGAAAATGAAGAATATCCAGTCCGATACCGGCATGCGTGAGTCGATCGCCGGCACTGAGCGACCGACTCACGGCAGTTGAGGTCGGTCGGCTAGTTTACGCACATGGAGCAGCTCGTCATCCTTCTGCTGATCGCGTTGATCAGCATTATCAACTGGATTATCCAGAAATCGAAGGAATCGCGCGAAAAGCGCAAGCTGGAAAAGCGGGCTGACGCCACCGGCGAACCGGTCGCCAAGCACGAGCCAGCTCCCGATGCGACAGGAACAGAGACGGCCATGCGCCGGCTCAGGGAAGCGCTTGGACTACCAGAGGACGCTCCACCGCCAGCCATCCCAAAGAGGGCGGAGTCAGAAAGGGTCGAGTCGAAGAGAATCGAGCCAAAGCGGATCGAGCGTCCGGCTGTCGCGCCTCAGCCCTCGCCAGATCGGCTGGTGCCACCGCCGCTTCCCAAGCCGGAGAGAAGGCCCGCTGTGGTCCACGTGCCGTCGGTGCGCTGGGATCATCGCAGGTTCGAACATCTCCACAAGATGGCCAAGCCTTCGCAACCTGAGGCGCCGACACAGCCTCCTCGAATTCGTGAACTTCTCCAATCCCAAGGAGGTTTGCGCGATGCGGTGGTTCTTTCGGAAATTCTGGGTCCGCCGAAGAGCTTGCGAGAGCGTTCGCTTCCCTTATGAACGGAGAACTCGTCGAACTTCGGGAAGCGCTTCAGGAGAGGCTCGACGTGATCGCCGACCAGGAGCTCCGGGCCCGCGACCCGCGTGCTCACCTCGAACGCTTGAAGGCAGCGGCCTCCCGGTTGGACGCTGCCATTGCTCGGCTGCGTCCAAACTGTGATCCGCAATTGCGCCACTTTCTCGATCGCCAGAGCTACCTCAAGGCCCTGGCCTGGCTTGAACACGCCAGCGCAGATTCGTAAAGTTCTCCAGCCGCCCTGTCGGAGGAAGTTTGGTTGTAGCGGCGATGTCCCCATCGTCGAGGGGCCCTCGGCGGCGGGGACGCCGCCGCTACGGAACAAATCTTCGCAGTGGCAACTCTGTCTTAGATCAGCGTCTTGAGCCGGTCACGAAGGGCGTCTGAAGCGTCACTGGTTCGGAAATTTGATCTTGCCATGGCTTAGGCGGTAGGGGATATAGGTCCACTGAATGAAGATTCTCGCCGCCCTGCTGATTCTCATCGTGGCATCTGAATACCTTCACGCCAGTGCCGGCCCGCCTCCGTTCACTAATGGATCTCCACTGGTCTCAGGTGTGGACGGTAGCTATCAGGCAACAGCGAGAGGTCGAAATTTAACGGGCGTCTTCAGGTTTACCTACTCCGGGGGCAGGCAAACGAGTAATCCGCAATTTCCAACGGGCAATACAGTGGCTAGTTTGCTAACGGACCCTTATAACGACTATGTGTTCTTTGTTGAAGGAACGGTCTATCGCGGACTGGTTCAGGCCAACATTAACGTCAACAGCATTGCCGGCGTGCTGGATAACGGCGGTGCCAACGTTCCCAACTTCGGCGGCACTTCAGCTCCGACCCCATCGTCTTCTCCGACAACATCGCCTACTCCGACAACATCGCCTACTCCGACAACATCGCCTACTCCGACAGCGTCGCCTACTCCGACAGCGTCGCCTACTCCGACTCCCCCGCAATCCTCTACGCAGACTAGCCTGCAAATCTTGTCCTTCATGAACGGCTTCTTTCATGGAACAATCGACCAAACCTCTCCTTATGCCTCATTTCATGGGAAGGGAGAGGTAGCGGTGACGGACTTCACGAATACGACAGATGGGGGATTTGGTATTACGGCTTTTTTCACGGTAAAGTTTAGATTCTGCGGTGTCAGAAATGCGACTGGCACAACGACTTCGTCGATCACCACCACGACGACGACCTCGGGTTGAGGAGAGAAATTCCAACTCTTTTAGTTAGGCACTGAAGCGCAGATCAAGGTTCGGTAATCGGGCGATTACCCTGGTGGAGCTGCTCGTCGGAGTAGGGATAGTGGCGGTCCTGGTCGGCATAGTCTTCAAAGGCGTTCCCTACCTGAGGGACCGCGCCGAGGGAGTCCGCTGTGTCACCAATATGCGTTCGCTGCAAGTGTCCCTGGCGGCGTATGTGCAAGACAAGGGACATTGGCCGCAGGAACCCGAGGAAATCTGGAACTCCGATAACTTAGAAGCGTACGAGGACTGGTGGTTGAACGAGCTTGAGCCCTATGGCGCTCCCGAGGATGTGTGGCAATGTCCCACCGTCAAGCGCCTGGTAGTTGCAAAAACTAAGGATGGGCGTCCCAAGGTTCACTATACTCCCACGATGTTCGACGAGAACCCTTATACTCCTTACAAGTGGAGCAACCAACCTTGGTTGACCGAGATTGGGAACATGCACGGGCGTGGGGCGTTGATTTGTTTTCCAGACGGTTCGATCAGAGCGATGAACGATGTCGTCAAGCGGTAGCGAGGAGTTCGTTGAGAGTTGAGTGATAACCGCGGTTGATTGACTCTCAACCACAGGCGCAGCCGTCCTCTCGACTCTAACTTGCCTGTGTCAGCTGCCCTTTTCCTGCGCCACCCATTCAATGGCGAAGCGCACCATTTCGCTGGCGTCCTTGAAGCCGAGCTTTTCCTTGATGTGTGCGCGATGCGTCTCAATGGTTTTGACGCTCAAGTGAAGTTGGTCGGCAATCGCTTTGGTGCCCAGTCCACGTCCGAGAAGTTCGAGCACCTCGAGTTCACGGTCGGAAAGTTTGTCGACCGGAGAGCCCATTCCGCCCTCCACAGACTGAACCGCTTGAAAGATGAGCCGCTCGCTGAATTCGGGACTGACATAAATTTCTCCCTTGAGGACTTTGCGCAGCGCGGCCAGGACATGGGTGAGCGCTTCGACCTTCATGACATACCCTAGCGCACCGGCACGCAAGGCGCGCAAGGCATAGAGCGATTCGTCATGCATAGAAAGCATCAGGAGGGGCAAATTCGGCTGCTCGGCCTTCATCAGTTTGATCAACTCAATCCCGTTGGTTCCCGGCAGGGAAATGTCGAGCAGGGCTACATCGGGCCGCAGCGTGCGCATGGCCTCGAGGGCGGAGGGCGAGGAGGAGGCTTCTCCGCACACCATCAGATCCTGCTCGGCATTGATCAGCGCCGTGATGCCATGGCGAAAGACAGGATGGTCGTCAACAATGAGAACGCGTCGCTTGACCTGGGTAGAATTAGCAGGGTCGTTTTCTATTTTGCTCGAGGTCATGACGTCTGGGGAAAGGTGCAGCCAACGCTCGTTCCTACTCCGCTATGGAACTTGAGGCGAAGCTGTCCGCGGATTGCTTTGGCGCGGTAGCGAAGGGTTTTGGAGGCGATGTGATTTGCGTCGGCAGTGAGCGGGCCTTCTTTTGCGCCATTATCGAAAATCTCAATCCGAAGGGAATCCCCTTTCGCCGAAAGGCGGATGGAAACTTTGGTTGCGTCCGTGTGATGAAGCGCATGGAGGATCGTCTCCTGAATGATGCGATAGGCATGAAGGGCGGACTGGGCAGTCGGCCGGGGGACGTCTCCCAAGCAATGAAATTCACACGGGAGGGCATCTTTCATCCGATCCGCGAGACCTTGAATTGCCGACGGCAGTTCCCCGGACTCGAGTTCGACCGGATGAAGGGTCCGTGAAATGTCGCGCACTTGTGCAACCGTTTCATTGACCATGCGGGCTAGTTCATGAAGTTGCTCAGCGTGGCGCGATCCCTCACGGCCGAGGTCTCCTGCGAGGGCTTTTACCGCGAAGGCGGCGCCAAGAATTTGCTGGCAAAGATGATCATGCATCTCCTTGCCGATCCGCCGTTGCTCGCGGTCGGCAGCATCCAGGAAAGCATGCTCGAGAAACCTCGATTCGGTTGCGTCGTTGAACGCCAGAAGGAGACGACGACTGTCCGGTCGAATCTGAAGAGCCCAGATCTCCACGGGCACGATCGTGCCATCTTTCGTCTGGCAAAGGACCTCGCATTGAGACACTCCGTCGTGAGAGACAGCCGCAAGACAATCTTCAAAGTCCTTGCCAGCCGCAAGAACGACGATGCTGCGCCCGATCATTTCTTCCTCTTGCCAGCCAAAGATCCGTTCGGCCGCGGCGCTCCAGCGACTCACTTGGCGTTTCCCATTCACTTCCACCAAGGCGATTCGGCCTGCATCGAGGAGAGCGCAGAGAGCCTGACTCTCTTGCAACCCCATCTTTTCAACGGATGTGACGGTATTGGCAGAAGTCATCTGCCAAGAATATATCGCGCCTGTCAAAAGTCTGCCCTGATTGGTTAAAGAACTTCTTCTCGCCGCGAGATTTCTCAGTGCCATCGCCTCGTTTCAGTGCCCGGGAGAGCAACCTTGGTAACTCGCTCAGGGTCGTGGGGGACGTCCCCGGAAGAGGAACGATACCAAAAACAGGATGATGAAGATACCAAAGAGAACTTGCGCAATCCATGCTGCCGAGCCCGCGATTCCTCCGAAGCCCAGAACTGCCGCGATGAGCGCTATGATCAAGAAGGTAATTGCCCAACTAAGCATAGGTTCCTTTCTATTTGTCCGTGAATCGCACTGGCTCAGGGGACCGAGCGTGTCTTGGAGAAGACCATCATTTTCCTGAGGCTCTCCTCAGGGCAAGCCCCTAAAAAGCTTACGGATCCTGTCGCAGTTGAGCCGCGGCAGACGCCAGGAGCGCATCCAGATCCTCTGGGAGGAAAGGCTTCGTGAGATGATGCTTGTAGCCTGCGGCCAAGCTTTTCTCACGGTCAGAGTGCGTGCCGAAGCCGCTCATAGCGATGCCGAAGGGTTTCGACTCAAGCTGCCGGATCAATTGCCAGCCATCGCCGTCCGGCAAACCGATGTCGCTAATAAGAATGTCGAATTTCGACGAGGAAAATGCCTTGATGGCTGAAGCCATATCGCGAGTGCCGCGAACCTCGTGTCCTTGAATCTCCAAATACTTGGCGAGATATTTCAGGGTGTCCTCATGGTTTTCGACCAGGAGAATTCTTAACGAGCGTGAGGGGTGGTTCATCGGTTGCGCTTAGCGGACTGTGGCAAGTTCAAGGGCAAAAGTTGCACCTTGATCCTTGCCCTTGCTCCGGGCGATGAGGCTGCCGTGGTGGGCGTCCACGGTGGCTTTCGAGAGGGCGAGCCCCAAGCCGAGCCCTCCGGTTTGTCGCACCGTATCGGACTCGCCTTGTTCAAAGGGATTGAAAATACGGGTCAAGAGTTCGGGACCAATGCCGACACCGGTATCCGAGACCTCGACCACGATCGGCCCATCCTTGTTGTATGACTGAATCCGAATCTCTCCTCCTTCCGCAGTAAACTTGACCGCATTCCTGATCAAATTCCAGAAGACTTGTTGCAGGCGGGCGAAGTCGCCTAGCACCAGGCTCTTCCTTGCGAACAACTGCAGACGGAGGCGAAGATTCTTCGCATCGATCTCCGGCTGACAGGTCTTCAGCGCTTGCTCAAGCGGGACATGGACATCGAGCTGCTCGAGCTCGAGTTCGACTTTGTTCCGCGCGATTCGCGTCAGATCGAGCAGGTCCTCGATGAGGCGCGCTTCGACCTTGATGTTGCGCTGGATCATGTCGAGCGCATCGAGCACCTCGTCGGAAAGGCCTTTCTCGGAACTGATCGCCGACACAGCCATCAACACTGGCGTCAGCGGGGTCCGCAGCTCATGGCTAAGGACGGCCAGAAACTGATCCTTCGCGCGCCCCGCAGATTCGGCTTGTTCTCGGGCGAGCTCCGCTGCGGCCAGCGCGGACTGGAGCTGTTGCTGATGGGCACGCAACTGCTCCTCGAATCTTTTGCGTTCGGTGATGTCGCGGATTACACCGATCATGCGGACAGGGCGTCCAGTCTGTTCGTCGTAATAAGCGCGCCCATGAGCTGACAACCAGCGAATCTCGCCGTCAAGCCCTGAGGAGCGGAACTCTCCCTCAAAATCCACCCTTTGTTCCTTGGCGCGCTGGAGCGCATGGTGGACGGCCTCCCGATCACTGGCGTGGAAATAACTGATGAACAGTTCGTATGAGCCCTCGTGTAGATCCGGAGGAATCCCAAGCATTCGGTTGTGTTCCGGGGACCAATTTACAGTCTTCCCGATAGTCCAATCCCAAAAGCCAAGACCTGCAGCTTCCATGGCCAGCCGGCAACGACCCTCACTCTCCCGCAGATCGAACTGTGCGCGTTTGAGGTCGTCGACGTCCGTGTTCGAGCCAACCCATATACTTACCGTCCCGTCCGCTCTGCGCATTGGCTGCGCACGACTCAGATGCCAGCGGTAGGTGCCGTCGACACGGCGAAAGCGATGTTCGAATTCGAAGGGAGTTCCGGTTTTGAACGCCTGATTCCAGCGGTTCACCTTTTCATCGAGGTCATCGGGATGAACAAACTCCCGCCAACCGAGACGCAGCACCTCACGCAGCGGGAGGCCCGTGTAGATCGACCATTGCTGATTGAGATAGTCGATCTCGCCATCCGGAGTTGCGGTAAATATCTTCTCTGGCAAGGCGTCCGCGAGACGCTGAAAACGTGCAACACTCTCTGCGGCGAGGGCTTCGGCCTGCTTGCGGTCGGTGATGTCGATCGCCACGCCGCGCCAAACGCCACCCTCGCTTGTCTCGCCAGAGGGAATTACCCGTCCCGTTGCGACGATCCAATGCACCGCGCTGTCCGGCCAAACACATCGAACTTCAAGCTTGAAGGTGTTCTGATGGTGCAAGCTTTTCTGCAGCGCATGTGCGATTCGCTCACGATCATCTGAATGGATTGTGTCCAGAAACCGCTGAAGTGTCATTTTTGTTTCGTTTGCACCTCCGAACATCTGCCGGCAGCGCTCCGACCAGACGAATTCGTCATTGGAGATATTCCACTCCCACGTGCCAATGGCGGCGCACTCGACGGCCAGTTGGAACTGTTCCTCCTTTTCTCGTGAGGCGATCCTGTTACGATGATGCGCGATTGCTATGCTTGCTAAGAGTGTGGCCATAGTAGCGAGCGGCTCCCAGCGAGGCATAGAATCGCGGAGACGATGGTAGATCGCGAAAGACCCGACTACACGTCCCTCGAGATCAATGATCGGTTTGGACTGGCAGCACCGCAAGCCATGCGCGAGGCAATCATCACGCCAACGGCTGCCGAGCCACCGTTGATCGCTCTCAATATCTTCGACGATTGTCGTTTCACCCTTGCGTGCCGCTAAAACACATGGACTGCCCTCTGATTCCTGGATCTTCGCCCCAATTCCAGGTCTGATAGTTTCCGGCAAACTCGGTCCGGCGCTCTGAGTTATGATGCTGCGAGCCGAATCGATTACCAAGATCTCGCACGAAAGTTCATCGACCTCGCTCTCGGCAGCAAGTGCAATCTTATCAAGTATTTGTTCCAAGGGAGTGTCGTCGACTATGCCTTGCAAGACGGCAGCGTGGTCTCGCCAGGCACGAAGATTCTGCTCCTTGTCGCTCCGCATCGACATCGCATACAAGATCGTCCCCCGGTGATCGGATCACGGGAGTGGGCTGCGTGTGTCCGCGCCGGATACCCTTATCGGGAACGCCCCGTTATCGACTGTCCGGCATGGATCGGGTGGGGAAAACATGGGCCGCCTTGAGGCTGGTGGTCGATACCGATAGAAAGGAAATCCAATGGCAAAGAAAAAAGAAAATCCACTTCGGAAAACGATGCATTGCAAAGAGCTCGCCTCTGAGAAACCAAAACCTTTGCAGGAGAAAAGCACTCGTGCAGGAGGCGGGTGAAACGATGCGATCTCTTCAGACCGAGCGCTTTCCGGTGGCTGCCGGAGATCGGCTTGTTGGCACCGTCGAGGGCAAATACCCTGAGCGAGCAGCAGCCGCCCACGGTCACGATCCCAAGACAACCTTGGTTCGTGGCAGTATGGCGAAAAAGATGTACTACTGCTTCGAGGATCAGTCACTCGAGGAGGCGCGCGAGCTTATGCGCCGCCACGAGTTATTCCACCTGCCGGTCGTGGATAAGGACCTACGCATTGTCGGCCTCGTTGCTCTGAACGACGTCGAGGATGAAAACGTCCAGGGGGACGTTTCATCCTAAATAGCTTGTTTCGAGTGCTATTCTACCGGAGGACCTGACGGAGAATCCAGCAGCGGCTCACGTTCCTCACTGGCTGACCAGTTCTCGCCGCGATTTTGCTGAATGAGCTCAAAAAGCTTTACCGCGCCGAAGACGAGAATAAGTGGCTTGAGAGCAAATAGAAAAAGCCTGATCAGAATCCCCAGGAAGAATGTGATCGGGAAAAAGCGCAGCAGATAGCCCACGGACATGCCGAGCGAGACCGCGGCTAGCGGTGAAGAGCGCACCCTCTCTTCGAAGTCTTGCAGGCATTGCGTACACGACTCGTTTAGATTTTGGAATGTCTGTTTGATCGTGGATTCGAGAGACGAGTTTTCTGAGTTCATAGATTGGTCACCACCATTTTAGTTTCTTGCCGAGTTGGTTGGCCTGCTCGAGAAAGGCCGCCTGGCACCATTGGGCGGTAGCTTTCTTCGCTTGGGGAAACTTTTCGGCGAGATGGGGAATCTTCTCGGCGAGCTGGGGAAGTTTCTCAGCAAGCTGCGGGATTTTCTCGGCGATCTGCGGAAGTTTTTCACTTAGCTGGCCATAGGCATTCTCGAGCCATTCCTTTGCTATCTCTGCAGGTTCTTTTGGTCGGCGCCGCCGACTTAACGCAGCGCCAATGAGCGCGCCGATGATGAGAGCGATAAAAACAGCGGGAAGATAGCTTTCGCGCCTCCGATGAGACCTCCAGACTTCCTCTGCAGTTTCGTAGTCGGGAAAGCTCCCTGAAGATTCAGGATCTGATCCGTAGTGCGAAGGCGGGTATGACATCATATTGTTGGCTTTCGGCTGTCGGTGCAGCTTTGGTTGTTTTTCTGAACTATATTATCACATCCCGCTGTGGCAATCCCAACGATTCACATGATGTTTTCTCTGTCTGATTATCGAGACTGGGCGGCGAGTCTCTTTCGGGTTCGTCTCGTGTCGCGGATCCTCTGCCCTCTCATCGGGCTCGCCTTTCTTCTCGGCTTCCCGACCGCGTTCGCTCAGACCACGTCGAAACAGCCAAAGACCAAGACGACTAGCCAGACGAAGTCGAGCACTTCAAGCAAATCGGGGACGAAAAGCGCGGCCGGATCCAAATCGCAAAGTGGAGCGAAGACGAGTTCGAAATCCTCGACTCAGTCAACCTCACCAACGGGCAACAAACAGAAGTCCACCGCGGGCTCTTCGGCGAAAGCGCAGACTGCCTCTCCTGACTCACAAGACGCCGACGAAAACAAAGCGCAGAGTTCTGAGGAGCCGCAACCCCCCTCTTCGAGTGAGGCGGCTCAGGCAACTCCCTCACCTTCGCCGTCTCCGACCACGGCAGATGTCTCCTCATTGAAACCTGATGATTTGCGGAGTTTTTACAACAATCCGCCAGAAGTTCAGCAACTCTTGACGGCGGCGCTCGAATTGACCGAGCAAAACCTTAGCTATCTTTATGGCTCGGCAGAACCGACGCGCGGAGGCATGGACTGCTCGGGAACAATCTATTTTCTACTTCAAAAAATGGGAGTGTCAGACGTTCCGCGAACCGCGAGTCAACAATACGTATGGGTTCGCAGAGCTGATGTCTTTCACCCTGTGGTGAGCACTCACATGGATAGCTTTGAACTCGACGCGCTACGTCCCGGGCATCTTCTATTCTGGACAGGGACATATTCGGCCGACGTCGATCCGCCGGTGACCCATACCATGATTTACCTCGGGAAAGCGCGCTCAGACGGTCGCCCGCTGATGGTTGGTGCCAGCGACGGCCGGACGTTTCGTGGTGACAAAAAGTTCGGCGTGAGCGTCTTTGACTTTGTCATTCCGAAGCCGGAGGGCAGAAATCCCATGAGTCGCTTCATTGGCTACGCGGAGATTCCGCGGTAGAAAGCTCAGGGTGCGGTGTGTGCCTCGTTGCGATGGATGCGCCAGGAGGTGGGGCAGGCGCTGGCGAACAGGTCGGATCCTTCCCAGAGCCGCTGCGCGCCGACATACGCATTTCGGTTGTCAACGCAGCGGCAGTTTGCCGGCAAAGGATCGATGAACTGTGCGTTTCCGCCTCCGAGAATCGTCTCGTCCGGCTTCACGACATTTTGCAAGATTTCGACAGCCTCCACAACGGCTTCTGTCCAAAGCTCCTGCCCGTGGGTTTTCAGGGCGAGTTTAGTGACTCGGTCCATGAGCCGGGTCTTGCGCGAGAGCTTAATGAGCCCGACTTCGATGGGAACAACAATGTCATCGACAATCACGGTGGCTCCTATGCTGGTCCCAAACCCGAGGAAGAGAAGTCTCCCACTCCCGTAGTTGCCCAGAGCTTGCATCGCCGCGTCATTGATGCAGCGTACCGGCTTGCCAAAGGCCTTGGAGTAGTCAAATCCGACCCACCCATCACCCAAGTTGTGCGGTTCGCAAGCGGGCCAGCCATTCTCGACGAGTCCGGGGAAACCGAGGGAAATTCGATCAAAATCGAGCCCAGCCGAAAGCTCCAGAACCCCACGCACCATTTCATTTGCGGTGAGCTTATCTCCTGATGGAAATCTACGCAGCTGATCATCATAGGAGACCATCACCTTGACGTTGGTTCCACCGACATCGACCATCAGCACATTCATTGGGGAGCCTCCACGCGCACAAGCCGATTGGAGTAAAAATCATCGGGTGACTCGATCAGTTTTCTAAGTTCCGCGTGAGCGACTTTCTCTGCCGGTACCGTCATGCCATCATTGTCAGTTGCCAATGGCCACCATTTCATGGAACTTTAATCGACTACGCACTTCGCATCGCGTGTAAGAGCCCGGGAACAATAACTCTCCAAGGTACGGTTCGCGCAGCAAGCGGGTTCAAGCAACCTACCAGATCCTTTCTTTCGATGACATTCGACCACGTGCCAGACGATATGGAATTTACGCCGAGCCACGAGTGGGTTCGAATTGATGGCGAGAGTGCGGTTGTGGGAATCACGGCGTGCCATTCGCAAATAGCCGGTAAGATCCTACGCGTCAAACTTCCGGAAATCTCTTCCGCCGCTAAGACCGGAGACATCGTGGCAACGATTTGCTCCGCCGATGGTGAGCGAGAAGTTCGCGCTCCGATTAGCGGAACTGTGCTCGAAGTAAATCGCAATCTTGAGACGAATCCGCAGCGGGTTGTGGACGACCCCTACGCCGAGGGTTGGCTCTTCCGTTTAAAGATCGAAGCAGGGGAGGAGCTTGAGCACCTCCTCGGGGCGAACCTTTACCGTGAACACGTGCGTGTCGAGGACACCCTCGATGTCGAAAGCCCTTAGCGGAAGATCACTCGATAATACGTCGGTAGGGAAGGTGCCCTTCGAACGACGCTCGGAATACAGAAGGAATTCCGAGATCAGCTTCCAACAGGAACGAACTTCGAGTCCGCCGCTTCGGTCGAGAATTGCCCAAATCTTCCCGCGGCGATTTGGTTCCAATGGACGGCTTGGCCGCTTTTTTCATGGCTTCTAGGGCGAGCCAGCACAAACCCGCTAGACCGCTAGCTTAATTGCGCTTCTCTGTCTCTGCAATCGGGGAAGGCCCTGACCCGGCGTTAAGGTCTTAACACCATCTTACGAGCAGTAGTGACGGGGCATTGAACTCCCAAACGCCATGGGCGATGGTTTTACGGAAAGGAGGTCAGGGAAATGAGCAAAGTGCTTTTCGCAGTTTTGACTGCTCTGTGTCTGGCCGGATGTGTTGTTGACGAATACGGCCGCGTCTTACCACCCGATCCAGTTGGACAGGCGCTGTTCACCGCACTCGATCCGGCGGTGCCCGTCTACGAACCGCGCGAGTATGTGGTTAATAACGATATTCCAGCCGCCGGCTATGAGCGAAGAACGGTCGCTCCAGTCTCCTATTCTGATTCAGTGTGGGTGAATGGATACTATGGCTGGGGTGGGAACGATTGGGTTTGGGTTCCAGGGAGGTGGGTGCAGCGTCCCCGCCGTGATTTGGTCTGGAATGATCCGCGCTATTACGTAAGCGACGGGCGTCGCTATTGGCGCTCCGGCTACTGGCAATAGGGAGAGGAAGCCGCTACTCGCGGTCGATTTCGTTCGGCAGTTCATTGCGGTCGTCAGGTTGCCGTGGAAAGTGGCGAGCGAGAAGGTCGCCGGCCATCCAGATGCCGGTGACGACCGCTTCGGTGAAACGACCGGCCTGGAGCTTGTCGGCCATCATCGAGGCGATTTCGTGCCAGAGGTCGGCGCCGAATTTTTCATGGACGCCCTTATCGCCGATAATCGCAAATTGCTGAGAGCGTGGAGCGAAATAAAGCAGGACGGCGTTGCGATCCCGAGTCGCGCCCATCCCGAGCTTCTCGAAACGGCCTGCCGCGCGACCGATGATGTCATCTGCCCCGACGTCACGAGCGGTGACAAAGACACGGATCTCGCCGGAGGTCCTGCTTTCCGCCTGCTGAATAGCCTGAACAACCGCAGCCTCGTCGAGTTGGCGGAGAAAGTCGTGAGTTCTCACTGCTGCCCTACCATCTTCCGCTGGCGCCTCCACCACCAAAGCTCCCACCGCCGCCGCTAAACCCTCCCCCTCCAAAACTTCCTCCGCCACCGCCACGGCCGGTCCAACCTCCCCCCATTGGCGGAATCCAAACTGTCCGTCGTCCGCGGGGGCCGTAGAAAGTACCGCGTCGTGCAACGTTCCGATTGGCGGCGACTATCATAAGCAGAACGAGAATGAATAACAGAAACACGAGCCAACTGCCCTGCAGCCTCTTCTCCGCGATCGGCGTTGGTCCGGCCGGAGCCGCGATATTCTCCGCGCGTGGCCTGAAGTATTGCGTTCACCCCGCGGCTGATTCCAGTGTTGAAGTCCCCTGCTCGGAAAGCGGGGAGCAATTCGTTTTCGATGATGCGCTTCGTGACGATGTCTGGCAGCACTCCCTCGAGCCCGTAGCCGACCTCAATGCGCGTTACGCGATCGCGAGGGAAAACGAAAAGAACAACACCATTATCGTCTTTGCTTTGCCCGACACCCCAAGCCTCGGCGGTGCGTTGCGTAAAATCTTCCAAGGCATATCCGTCGGGAATTCTTGGGAAGGTGGCGACGAGCACTTGATTCGAGGTTTCCCTTTCGAACGCCTCCAGACGTTGGTTCAATGCCGCGACGAGCTGCGGCGAGAGAATACCCGCTGCATCGACCACATATCCGGTCGGTTTCGACGGGAGTGGATCAGCGCCGAAAAGCAAGCCCCTTCCGACGATGAGAACCGCCAGAAGCAAAAGCCACTGGCGGAGCGGATGATCGTTCATCCTTGAGAGGATCGGCACATCGCCGCGCTATGGATTGGTGGCAGGCGTTGGCGATGGGCGAGGAGATCCGCCGAAGTTGAAATCCACCTGCGGAGCCAACTCTGCTCCTTCGCGTGCAGTGAAGTAGGGTCTGGGCGAAAAGCCAAGAAGTCCGGCAAACAGCGCGGTCGGCATTGTTTGCACGGCTGTGTTGTAGGTCTGAACCGTTTCATTAAATTTGCGGCGCTCCACCGCAATCCGGTTCTCAGTTCCCTCGAGCTGGGCCTGCAGTTCTTGGAAATTCGCGTTTGCCTTCAATTCCGGATAACGTTCCACCACCACAAGCAACCGAGAAAGCGTGTTGGACAGCTGATCTTGGGTTTGCTGGAACCGTTGGAGGGTTTGTGGATCGGAGGGCGCCACATTTGGATCGACCTGGACGTTGGTCACTTGCTGGCGCGCTTGGATCACGTCGGTAAGTGTCGTTTTCTCGAAATTCGCCGCGCCCTCCACGGTGCGGACAAGATTTGGGATAAGATCAGCGCGCCGCTGGTAGACATTTTGAACGTCTGCCCAGCTGCGATCGACTTGCTGCTTTAAACCGACAAGTCTGTTGTAAGTTCCACAGCCGCCGATAAGAACAACCACAACAAGGATTGCGAGGATCGCTAGAATTGCGAGAAAGCCTTTCATGGGCGAATTTTAGCCGGATATCGTTCGGAAAAGCGAGTGCGGATGCGTGCTTTCCATGAAGGCGGCCGCGGTCGTGGCGCGTAACGAAGTAGGCTGTATGGAGAAGTCAAGCAATGTGCAGAGAATCGCGTTCCTGGCGGACTACATTCCGCGGAGGTGCGGGATCGCCACGTTTACAGCGGATTTGCGAGAGGCGATCGCCACGCAGTACGAACGCTTGGAAAGCTTCATCGTGGCGATGACGGATCGGTCGGAGGGATACGACTATCCGGCCGAGGTTCGATTTGAAATTTCTGAACAGGATATTTCCGCATACCGACGGGCGGCCGATTTCTTGAACCTTTCCAACGTCGATGTGCTCTGTCTTCAGCACGAGTTTGGGATCTTTGGGGGGCCCAGTGGCCGCCATATTGTGACTCTGCTGAGAAACTTGCGGATGCCCATCGTTACCACTCTGCATACGATCTTGCACGAGAGCAGCCCAGAACAGAAACGGACGCTCCAGGAGGTCATTGGACTCTCGACCCGGGTGATCGCGATGACCGCAAAGGGAGCCGAGTTTCTCCGCGAGATCTATGGGACGCCTGCCGAGAAGATCGATCTCATTCCGCATGGCATCCCAGATGTGCCCTTTATCGATCCGAACTACTACAAAGACAAATTCGGCGTGGAAGGACGTCCCGTCATGCTGACGTTTGGCCTGCTTTCTCCGAATAAGGGGATCGAAAACGTTCTCAACGCGCTGCCGGCGATCATCCGCGAATTCCCGGAGATTGTTTACATTGTTCTGGGAGCTACGCACCCGAACCTCCTGGCCGGACAGGGTGAGACATATCGCCTGAGTCTCGAACGGCTTGCCAAGCGCAACGGGCTGGAGAAAAACGTGATCTTTTTCAACCGCTTCGTGGATAACGCGGAGCTGGTCGAATTTCTCGGAGCGACTGATATCTACATTACGCCTTATCTGGAGAAATCCCAGATCACGAGCGGCACCTTGGCCTACAGCTTTGGCACAGGCAAGGCGGTGATCTCAACGCCTTATTGGCACGCCGAGGAGCTACTCGCCGACGGGCGCGGGGTGATTGTTCCATTCGGCGACAGTCAGGCTATCGCGACGGCGGTTTGCGATCTTTTGCAAAACGAGGCGACGCGGCATGCGATGCGCAAATCTGCGTATCTGATTGGACGAGCCATGACTTGGCCGACCGTGGCCCATGACTATGTGCGAAGCTTCGAGCGCGCACGGGTGGAACATTCGGCCATGGCCGTCAAACGGATTGTTCCGGCCACCTTGGACCGCGAAGCGGCGCTTCCCGTTTGGCGGCTCGATCATCTCATGTGCCTGACCGATGACACGGGAATGCTACAACACGCCGTCTATACGCTTCCCAACTACGAACACGGCTACTGCACCGACGACAACGCGCGCGCCCTTATTCTCATGATGCTGCTCGAGGAACTCGAAGAATGCTTTCCCGAAAGGACGCGACTGAGCAGCATCTATGCAGCTTTTCTTCACAGTGCCTTTGACCGGACGAATGGTCGGTTCCGCAATTTCATGTTGCATAACCGGGAGTGGGTGTCCGAAATCGGATCCGAGGACAGCCACGGACGAGCTCTGTGGGCTTTGGGAACATGCGTGGGACGCTCACAGCGAGAGGGATACCGCTCGTGGGCCGCAGAGCTTTTCGGAAAGGCCTTGCCCGCGGTGTGGGAGTTTGAGTCTCCGCGATCATGGGCCTTCGCGGTCATCGGGCTGCACGAATATCTTCGGACTCTGAGCGGCGATCTGATGGCCAATCAGTTTCGCTTCGAGCTCGCTCGACGTTTGCGCGCCGCCTACGACAAGACTGCTCACTACGACTGGCTTTGGTTCGAAGACGTCGTCAGTTACGACAACGCCCGTCTTCCACTTGCCTTGATCATGACAGGGCGTTGGGCCGGGCAGCCTGATCTCTTTGACATCGGTCTCAAATCCCTCGGTTGGCTGATTGAGCACCAGCTCGCGCCGGAAGGACACTTTCGGCCGATTGGTTCCAATGGCTTTTGGAAGCGCGGCGAACCGCCCGCCGCGTTCGACCAGCAACCTGTCGAGGCACATGCCACCATTTGCGCGTGCATGGAGGCTCACGAGGCTACCGGCGACGCCTACTGGCTGGCTCAGGCGACGAAGGCTTTTGAATGGTTTCAAGGCGGAAACGATCTGGGGGTTGCGCTTTACGATGCGCAGACGGGCGGTTGCCGCGACGGGTTGCATATTGATCGCGCAAATCAAAATCAGGGCGCGGAATCCACGCTGGCCTTTCTCCTCTCTCTTGCTGAAATGCACCGGGCACAGAACACCATCGCCGCTTTGGATCAACAGGCTACTATTGCCTCCTGACTCGCCGAGCTCGACTCAGTGTTCGTAGTTCGCGGGATTGCCCGTTTCCGCATGAGGAGCGATCCAGACCTGGAAGCTACCCGGGTCGACCTGCCAATCTCCGTCTCGACCGAAAAATCCGAGGACTTCATCGGTGAGCGCGAAGCGGACTTCACGCCTTTCTCGCGGTTGTAGTGTTATCCGTTGAAATCCTCGGAGCTCCTGCTGTGGTCGAGCTCCTTCGGAGCACACCATATCACGAATGTAGAGCTGGACGACTTCCTCACCGTCGCGAGTGCCTGTGTTTGTAGCGCGCGCTGATGCGATCACCGGTTGCCCGGTTTGAGCTCGACCGGTCCAAAGGCGAAAGACGTGTAGGTCAACCCAAAGCCAAAGGGAAAAAGAGGCGCGCTCGTTAGATCACGATAGTTCGTCACCCACGGTTTCCCGGTCCGATATCGAGTGTAATAAGGACCATCCCTGGGGACCTGCAAAGATGAGGAGAGGATTGCTGCTGGCGGTCGACTGATTTCCGGATATCCTCGGCTCCTCGCGATAATGTCCACCAGCGCAGCGCTTCCATCGCTAGCCTTGATACAACGTTTGGAGAGTTCCGTCTCACAACTTGAGTCGGAAGTTCTCAAGTTCCGACGCCACTTACATGCTTCTCCGGAGCTGAGTGGCAATGAGTATCGAACGACCGCGTTTGTCGCCGAGCACCTCGCAGCCGCAGGCATTGCCTATAGGTTGGGGCCGGATGGCCGAGGAATTATCACGGAAATTTCCGGCAACTCGGCGAGGGACGTTCCGGTTGTCGCCTTTCGCGCCGATCTCGACGCGCTGCCCATTCTGGAGGAGAACGACGTCCCTTACCGCTCGCGTAACACAGGGGTGATGCACGCCTGTGGCCATGATGCCCATACCGCGATTTTGTTAGGAACTCTGCTCGCATTGAAATCCGCCGGCTCGGCTCCCGTGTGCTGGCGGGGGATCTTTCAACCTTCGGAGGAGGTCGGTCATGGTGCACGGGAAATGATTGCGCACGGCGCCCTCGATGACGTTTCCGCCATCGTCGCACTCCATGTGGATCCCACAACCGCCGCGGGCGAGCTTGGATTGACAGCCGGTCCTCAAACCGCTTTCTGTCAGGATTTCGCGATCGAAGTTCGCGGCCGCGGCGGTCATGGTGCACGTCCCCACGATACCGTCGATTCGATCGCGATGGCGGCGCATCTGGTAGGCTTGATTTACCAGGCGACTCCGCGCCAGACCGACGCGCGCGATCCACTGGTGATAACGATCGGGCAGATCGAAGGAGGGCATGCCTCCAACGTGATCCCTGACAAAGTCGGACTCAAGGGGACGATTCGCGCGTTGGATGCGACAGTTTTGCATCGAGCACGAGAACTGATTGAGAGATTCTCGCGCGCCAGCGCGGAAGCCTTCGGCGGCACCATCACGGTTACATTCGATCCACCACTACCCGGGGTTGTCAATGATCCGGAAATCACGGCCGTTTGTCTTCAAGCGGCTCGCGCGGTGGTCGGCGAAGAGCACGTCGTCACCGCCGGTCGCCCCAGTATGGGCGCCGAAGATTTCGCCGACTACTTATCCGCGGTTCCCGGCTGCATGGTTCGGCTTGGCGTCGCCCGAGAAGGAAAAAAAAAGACGCTCTTGCATACCTCGAGATTCGATATCGATGAACGCGCCCTGCTAGTTGGTGTGCGCCTCCTGACAAGGGTGCTCTCACATTGGCCAGTCGCGCGGATGACCTGATTCTCGTAATGCTTATCTCTTTCGGATTCGACATCGCGCTTCGTCTCGAATCCGAGGCGACCGTGCTTTTCTACCTCAAGCTGCATCCCTCGCGCTTTCACGATCTCGTTAGCCCGGAGCAATTTGAGATCCAACCCAAGTATCACTTCGACGAGTTTCTAGACAACAATGGAAACCGTTGTGGTCGAGTTCATGGTAAGCCAGGAACGATCCGCTTCACCAATCGAGGAATAATCCGCGACAGTGGTGAGCTGGACCCCGTCGTTCCACACGCCCGGCAGGAAGAGATCTTCAAACTGCCAGAGGACGCCATGGTCTACTTGCTGCCGAGCCGCTATTGTGAATCGGATAGCGAACTTGCGGGCTTCGCCTGGGAGAAGTTTGGCTCAACGCCAGCCGGCTGGGAGCGTGTGCAGTCGATTTGCGACTTCGTCCATCAAAATGTCGAGTTCGACTATAGCAAGGCGAGATCAAATCGCACGGCGCTGGAGACCTTTCGCGAGCGCGTGGGTGTGTGTCGGGACTTTACCCATCTTGCCATCACGCTTTGCCGCTGTTTGAACATTCCCGCTCGCTATGTCAACGGCTACCTCGGCGACATCGGTGTTCCTCCGGCGCCGGATCCGATGGACTTTAGCGCCTGGATGGAGGTTTACCTCAACGGTCGGTGGTTTTCTTTCGATCCTCGCCACAATTGCAGAAGGATCGGGCGCACCGTTATTGCTCGGGGTCGTGACGCCTGCGATGTGCCACTGACGATTTCCTTTGGCCAACATACGCTGGAAGCATTCTCCGTTGTGACGGAGGAGGTATCGGAAGAGCTCGCCTCTCAAAGCTCGCTGAACGTGCCCCGAGCCTCAGATCCTGAACGTATGGAAGTTGCCTCCTGACGGAGTCAGGTTTCCGGAGTTTGCTTCGGCGGTTTTTCTCGTTTCGGCCTGGCGGGTTTGCGCCGTTTCAGCTCGCCTCGTGCCTGCGCGGCAAGCTGCTCGTAGTCGGCCCGAATTCGATCCAGCTCGCTCTCCTCAAGATCCTCGAGATCAAGCAGGGCGTTGTGCGCGGTCTTATTCGAGCGAATGAGTTCGTCAAGCTTGACATGCATTGCCTCCGCGTCGCGATTTTGCGTGTTCTGAATAAGAAAAACCATCAGGAAGGTGATAATGGTGGTCCCCGTATTTATGATGAGCTGCCAGGTATCGCTGAAATCGAAGAGCGGTCCTGATATCGCCCAGAGAACCAATGTTGCAAAAGCGATGGTAAATGCAGCGGGCCGCCCGACCGCCCGTGAGGCCCATTTAGCGAATCGGGTGAAAGAGAAAGGATTCTTTGTCACGCTCATAACGATATATTGGAGGGAACATCGCGGAATCGAACCTGCAATCAAGACTGCGTGTTTCTTGGAGGTGATAACCATCGCCTGCCCGGAGCTGCGCCCTTTTTTTTGCCCGGCACGAAGAAAGCGCGGCCGAAAAGTTCTTTACGCTCGGCGCCTCTGCGCCATACGATCCCGTCCGTATGAAGCGCAAAGGATCTGCTGTTTGGAGAGGTGGTATAAAGACTGGGGAAGGAACTGTGTCAACGGAGAGCGGAGTGCTTTCCAACGTGGGTTATTCCTTCGCAAAACGATTCGGCGACGAACCCGGCACCAACCCGGAAGAATTGATCGGCGCCGCTCATGCCGGCTGTTTCTCCATGGCCTTTTCCGGGCAACTCGGTGCGGCTGGTTTCGAGGCCGAGAAGATCGAAACCACCGCCACGGTCACTGTTGAGCCAGTCGAGGGAGGCTTTGCCATCACCAAGGTGCACCTCGATGTCCAAGCGACCGTCCCAAACCTCGACGAAAGCAAGTTCCAGGAAATCGCCAAGCAGGCCAAGGAAGGATGTCCAGTTTCCAAGTTGCTCAAGGCTGACATCACCATTGACGCCAAGCTTGCCTGACAAAGGGCGCAGCTGTCGTGAAAGAGCCATCGAATTCTAAGAATACGGTGGATCCGGCGATCCCCGCAGGCAAGGCAGCCGGCAACCTCAGCGAAAATCAAAAGAGAGCTTTGGAACTGGCTGAGCGCGCGGAGCACGCGATCGGCCGCAAGCGGGAAGCCCTGCAGAAGGAAGCGCGCCGAAAAGCCGAGGACGGCTGACGCATGGGCTCCGATCACCAGGAGCAATCCCGATCGGCGATCTTCTTTGGGTAAGTTCGGGGTGAGGTCGAGAATCCGCGTCGGAATCTCCGGCTGGAGGTATTCCGGCTGGCGTGGTCGGTTCTACCCGAACGGACTGGCCCAGAAGCGCGAACTCGAGTATGCATCCCGACAGGTCAACTCGATCGAGATCAACGGGTCCTTCTATTCTCTGCAGAGACCGGAGAATTACCATGCCTGGCACGAAGCGACTCCCGCGGATTTTGTTTTTTCCGTCAAGGCGAGCCGATTTCTCACGCACATGAGGCGGCTGAAGGACGCGGACACGGCGCTGGCAAACTTTCTCGCCTCTGGGATCTTGCGCCTGCGCGAAAAGCTCGGTCCGATCTTGTGGCAATTGCCTCCAAATTTTGCCTACGACCGCGCGCGCCTGGAATCTTTTTTCCGATTGCTCCCGCGGACCACGACGGCAGCGGCTGGCCTCGCGTGCCAGCACGATGCAAAGGTGGCGGGGCGGGCGTGGACAAAGGCAGAGTCCGTGTGTCCATTGCGTCACGCCTTGGAAGTGCGTCATCCCTCTTTCGAGAATCGCGATTTCATTACGCTTTTGCGCGAACAGAATATCGCCCTGGTCGTGGCAGATACGGCTGGGAAATGGCCGTTTTTTGAGGACGCGACTAGCGACTTTGTTTACGTGCGCTTGCATGGAGACACAGAGCTGTACGTCAGTGGCTATACGCCCTCTGCGCTGGAGAGTTGGGCGAGGAAGGTCCGCAGCTGGGCGGCTGGGCGAACTCCCGCCGGCGCCAAGCTAGTTGCGCCGCGACCGCACCCTCAATCACGAGGGCGCGATGTCTTTGTTTACTTTGACAACGATGCCAAAGTCCACGCTCCTTTCGACGCGATATCGCTTATGCGTCGATTATGCATAGGGTCGCCGGGCTCCGGCGGAACAGAGTTATAGAGGTTCTACGTCAAGTCGATCTGGCAGACTGCTCCGCCAAGTTGGTAATCGAGAACGCATCTTCGCTTAGTCTTTCGGCTGGCGGCGCAGCGCCAATTTCGCCGCAGTCGCGTCTCATCGACGAATCCGGTCCTGCCGGCCCCTCCCGTAACGAATTCTGCGAGCTAAGCCATTTGCTCACGCAGAATTTGGATACATTTCCTATCGGGTGTTCGCCGAGCCAAGCCGGCGCAGTGGTTGCACGCGCTCGCTAATGTAAACGGCCGTCGGGTGGCCGTTCTTTCACCCGGCAGCCTCGCCGGTTCGGGCCCAATTCGAAGCACGTGCTCAAGTCGCACTGAGAAGATCGGGTAGACAAATATAACCCCTGGATGAATCCGCCGCTGCCTTAAGGGCGTAGAGACCATCAGACAGGTTTTCGTTATATGAGTGCTTCCGTCGTTGTCATCGGCGCCGGTCCTGGGGGCTTGGCGGCTGCGATTTTGCTGGCCAATGCCGGGCTGCGGGTGAAGGTGATTGAGCGGCTTAGTGTGGTGGGCGGACGCACCTCCGCGATTTCCGCTGGCGGATTCAAGTTCGATTTGGGCCCGACTTTTTTTCTTTTTCCGCGCGTCTTGGAGGAGATCTTTGCCGCGGCTGGAGCGAGTTTGCGGAGCGAGGTGGAGATGGTGCGGTTGGATCCGCAGTATCGGATCGTTTTTGGTCAAGGCGGAGAGCTGGATGCGACCGCAGAGGTTTCGCAGATGGAGGCTCAGATTGCGCAGCTGAGTCTAGAGGACGCGGGCGGGTTTCGGCGCTTCCTCGACGAGAATCGTGTCAAGCTTCGGCGGATGCAGCCATGTTTGGAGTCTCCATTCCTTGGTTGGCGCGACATTTTCAACGTCCGGCTCTTAAAGATGCTGCCGATGCTGCGGCCTCATCAGTCGATAGACACCTATCTGAAGCGGTTCTTTCGTGATCCGCGCATTCGTCTGGCTTTCTCGTTTCAGTCGAAGTATCTGGGCATGTCGCCGTTTCGGTGCCCGAGTCTCTTCTCCATTCTTTCATTCATTGAGTACGAGTATGGAGTTTTCCACCCGATCGGAGGCTGCTCGGCGATAACCGCGGCCATGGCGAGGCTCGCCAGGCGCCTTGGCGTCGAGATCCGGCTTGGTGAACCGGTCGAGGAAATTGTTGTCCGAGGGCGGCGCGCTATCGGCGTACGCACCGCTGCGGGTGTAGAGTTGGCGAGCGCGATTGTCTTAAATGCTGACTTTGCTCGGGCGATGTCCCGCTTGGTTCCGGATCGTGTGCGTCGTCGCTGGACGAATCGCAAGATCGACGGGAAGAAGTTCTCGTGCTCGACGTTCATGATGTATCTGGGCATCGAGGGCTGTTTCGATCTTCCGCATCACAATATTCACATCGCGAGGGATTATGCGCGCAACCTCGATGAGATTGAGAACCGGCATGTTCTCTCTGAGGACCCTTCCTTCTATGTGCAGAATGCCAGCGTGACCGATCCAACCCTGTCCCCACGTGGCATGAGCACTCTTTACGTGCTCGCTCCGGTAACCCACCAACATCCAAATGTAAATTGGTTGCGGGAACATGGCCGTTTTCGAGCCCTGATGCTCCGGCAAATTGCCAAGGCGGGATTTACTGACGTCGAGCGGCGCATCCGTTTTGAGCGACTGATCACGCCTGCCGACTGGGATAGCCGATACGAGATCCATCGCGGAGCGACATTCAACCTCGCACACAGCCTTGGTCAGATGCTGCATCTGCGCCCGCGCAATCGTTTCGAAGACCTGGACGGTGTCTACCTTGTCGGAGGGGGCACGCATCCCGGGAGCGGTCTTCCGGTGATCTTCGAGTCGGCGCGGATAAGCTCGCGCTTGCTCCTCGCAGATCTCGGCCTGGCCTCAGCCGGGTGCTTTGCGCCCGCTCGCCAGCCGGTTGCTGAAACGCTTCAGATGGCTCAATGAATACTTGCGTAAGCCAAACCGTTGAAAAGCGGAATTTCGGCGTAGCTGAACGGGCGGCTCAAGAGAGGTGGGCGGCGTTGCCGGTCGCCCGCCGTCTAGACTTTGTTCGCCATCTCCGGCAACTGATCGCCGAAGACCCCCAAGCTCTGGCGGGTGCTGCCTCTCGGGCGACGGGCCGTCCGGTTGCGGAGAAGCTCGTTTCCGAAGTCCTGCCGCTGGTGGACGCGTGTCGATGGCTCGAGCGTCGGGCAGAACGCGTTCTCTCTACCCGGGTTTGCGGACGAAGTGGGCGACCACTCTGGCTACATGGGGTGTCCTTCGAAGTCCAGCGAAAGCCTCTTGGCACCGTGCTTGTCATCGGCCCTGGAAATTACCCCCTCTTCCTTCCAGCAGTCCAAGCGCTCCACGCATTGACCGCTGGCAACGCCGTTCTTCTCAAACCAGCGGCGGGCATGTCCACGCTTGCGGCACGGTTTGCTGAGCTCGCCTGGTCGGCCGGCCTTGACCGAAAGCTACTCACCCTTCTTCCCGATAGTGTTGAAGCCGCTCAGCAAGCAATTGCGGACAAAGTGATCTTCACCGGGTCCTCGACAAATGGGCGTGACGTTCTCTCGCGACTCGCATGCACCAATACCCCCGCGGTGGTCGAGCTTTCCGGCGAAGATGTGGTTCTCGTTCTTGCGGACGCGGATCAGGAGTTGGTCATCCGAGCCTTGAAATTTGGTGTGCGCTTGAATGCCGGTGCGAGCTGCATCGCACCGCGCAGAGTTATGGCGGTCGCGCCGCTCGCTGTCGATCTGTTCGCTCGGATGATAGACGAGGGGTTGGCCGACCTGGCTATGGAGGAGGCCGCTAACGACGAATCCGCCGTCACTCGGATCGCCGCGGGACCCTTCGGACTCGGCGTTTCCATCTTCTCACGCGACGTCTCGCGTGCCCGCTCTCTCGGGAGCCGGTTGGCCTGCGGCTTTGTTGTCGTGAACGATTTGATCGTGCCAACCGCAGACCCGCGCATGCCCTTCGGCGGGGTGAAGGCGAGTGGATTCGGAGTTACTCGCGGCGACGAAGGATTACTCGAGATGACCTATCCTCACGTCGTCGCGACGCGACGTGGCAAAATGCGGCCGCACTTCGACGAGCCTCACGAGGATGATGAACACCTCTTTTCCTCATATATCACGATGACCTACGGCCGACCGTCACTGCGTCTTACATCCCTGAGATCATTTATCAGGGCTGCGCTCCATCGAGAGAAATCAAGAAAGGCCAAGTCATGAAGCGAGTGGGTGTGGTCGGCGGCGGACTCGGTGGTTTGGCTTCGGCTTGTGTGCTGGCCGCCCGAGGTTATGAAGTCCTCCTCTTCGAGCGCAATGGCTGGATTGGGGGAAAGGCCGCAGTTCTCGAAAGCGAGGGGTTCCGCTTCGACATGGGGCCGACGATTTTAACGCTGCCGAGGGTGCTGGATAGAATTTTCCGCGAGGCCGGACGTGATCTCGCGGAGATGCTCGATCTGGTGCGACTTGATCCACAGTGGCGCTCCTTCTTCGACGACGGCTCGACTCTTGATCTCGTTGCGAATACCGCCGAGATGGTCGAGAAGCTTTCCACTTTCTCTGCGAAGCCGAAAGTTGCCCAGGGCTATCGACGCTTCATGGCTCTCGCCGAAAGAATGCATCGCATCTCGGACCACTATTTTTTTTGGAAACCGGTCGGCGGTCTTCGCGACATGTTTGATGTGCGCGCGACGTTTCAGCCGGGCATCCTCGGCGAGATCCTCGCTATGAAGCCGGGACGTTCGGTCGCGGGGGTTGTGCGTGCCCATATTCCGGATTCGCGCGTTAGTCAGATGGTGGATCATTTTACGCAGTATGTCGGATCAGCCCCTGCCGCATCCCCAGCGGTTCTGTGCGGAATTGCGCATATGCAAACACGCGAGGGCGTTTGGTACCCGATGGGTGGGACGGGCGCCATTCCGGAGGCGCTCGCGCGCTTGGCTGAGTCTCTTGGTGTCAAGGTCCGCAGCAACGTGCTCGTAGAGCGCATTGTCACGGCGAGCGGAGTGGTGAGCGGTTTGCGCTTGGGAGACGGCTCAGTCGTCAAGGTCGATGCGGTAGTGTCCAACTGCGATTCGGTGAGAACGTATCGCGAGTTGGTGGGGGGCGCCGCGGCAACTGCATTTGAGAAGCGGCGCACGTATGAACCGGCGTGCTCGGGTGTCGTCCTCTACCTGGGCTTGAAAAAACGGTACGATCATCTCCTTCACCACAACTTCGTCTTTTCGCACGATCCCGATCTGGAATTTCAGGCCATTTATGGCAAGGGCCAGCCCGCTCCCGATCCCACCTGTTATGTGTGTGCTCCGGCCGCAACCGACCCCTCCGTGGCGCCCGCGGGCGGAGAAGCTCTCTATGTGCTGGTGCATACCCCTTATCTTCGCCCCGGTCACGACTGGGCAAGGATGCTCCCCGAGTACCGCCGTGTGATCCTGGAAAAGCTGAAGCGCACCGCGCGAATGCGGGACATCGAATCCCGGATCGTTTGTGAACACGTGCTTACGCCCGCCGAGATCGATAGCCGCTATCGTGTGCTCAATGGCGCGATTTATGGACTGGCAAGCCATGGGCGTTTTCTCGGCGCGTTCAAGCCGGGCAATCGGAGCCCCGATGTGCGCGGTCTTTATCTTGCGGGCGGCGCAGCGCACCCCGGACCAGGGATGCCGATGGTCCTGATGTCAGGCTGGATTGCCGCGGATGCGCTCGATCGAGACGCTTCGGGGAAGAGCCGGCCGCATGCGAATGCCTGAATCATCGATGACTCCAAGAGCGCTCCCGCGAGTGTCTGCCGTCGTCGTCAAGCTGTTTGCTGCTTACAGTCGCCGCTATATGCGGAGGCGATTCCACGCAATCCGAATTCTGAAGTGTCGTCCCCTCCGACCGGACATTTCTCGCGCACTGCTCATCTACCTCAACCATGCCTCCTGGTGGGATCCGCTGGTGTGTCTGGATCTTTCGCGAAGGTGGTTTCCAAATCGGAGTTCCTTTGCGCCCATGGACGCGGCTTCAGTCGAAAGATACAGAATTTTCAAGCAGATAGGAATCTATGCAGTCCAGCAGGACTCGACGCGCGGCGCGGCGGCGTTTCTACGCACCACCTGCGCGATTTTGGGCGTCAAGCGCAACATGGTCTGGCTGACCCCTCAAGGCTGTTTCATGGATGTGCGAGCGCGCCCGATCCAGTTGCGGGGCGGCATCGGCGCGCTCGCCTCTCGAATGCCAGAGGTCGAGTTTCTTCCTCTGGCCATCGAGTACACGTTTTGGACGGAGCCGAGGCCTGAGGTGCTTATTTCATTCGGTCGAGGCATCGTCCCCAGCAAAGAGGTTCGCCGAACCGATGCCGAATGGACGGGAGTGTTCGCCGAGGCGCTCCAGCATACGCAGGACGAATTGGCTCGCCACTCGTGTCGACGCGATCCGCGCGATTGGCTTCTGCTCGACAGAGGGGCTTCGGGGGTGGGTGCTATCTATGACGCCTGGTGCATGCTCCGCGCCCGCCTGAGCGGGACGGCTTTTGCGCGTGACCATCAGCCGGAGGAACGCACTTGATCGCCGCCCTTATCGGCTTTGTGTTGGCGTCGGCCACAGCAATTTTGTTCGTGCGCAATCTCGCACTCTACCGCCCGCCGCCGCACGCGCAGCGAAATCCTGCAGGGACTTCGGTGCTCATTCCTGCGCGGAATGAGGAGGCGAATATTGGGCCTGCCGTGCGCTCGATTCTTGAAAGCACGGCTGCGCCTATTGAGGTGATCGTTCTCGACGATGCGTCGACTGATCGAACAGCGCAAATTGTTCGCGAGATCGCCAGGTCCGATCGCCGCGTGCGCATTGAAACCGCCCCGCCTCTTCCGCCGGGCTGGTGTGGAAAACAGCATGCCTGCGATGTGCTCGCCCGCCTCGCCTCGCATCCTATCCTAATCTTTGTTGATGCAGACGTGAGGTTGAAACCTGACGCCATTGCACGGATGACGGGGTTTCTCGAGCAAAGTGGTGCGGCGCTTGCCAGCGGCGTGCCCGAGCAGGTGACTCGCACTTCTTCGGAAAGGTTGCTCGTTCCCCTCATCCATTTTGTGCTCTTGGGATTTCTGCCGATCCGGCGGATGCGAATCGATCCTCATCCGGCCTTCGGCGCAGGCTGCGGTCAGTTGTTTGTTGCGCTTCGCCACGCCTATCTCGCTTGCGGCGGACATCGAGCCATCCGGGACACGCTCCACGATGGCCCGAAGCTGCCGCGCGTCTTCCGATCAGCCGGGTTTCGGACCGATCTCTTTGACGCGACGGACATTGCCAGCTGTCGCATGTTTTCGACCGGAGCAGAGGTGTGGCGTGGACTCGCCAGAAATGCTGGCGAAGGCCTCGGCTCGCCGCGTCTGATCGGAATCGCGACGCTCCTTCTGTTCGGTGGTCAGGTCCTTCCGATCCTTTCGCTGGTCGCTGCCAGTGTGAACGGCTCCGCGTTTCAACTCGCATTGTCGCTGGCGGGCACTGGCGCGGCCTTGTTGCCTCGCGTGCTTGGTGTCTTTCGATTTCGGCAGCCCCTTGACGGAGCGCTCCTTCATCCGATTGGAATTTGTGCGCTCCTGGCGATTCAATGGTTTGCCTTTTTCCGCTTGGTGGCCCGGCGACCCGCTATCTGGAAGGGCCGGGAGTATTTTCAAGCGGCCGCGAGGTGAAATTCTGGTTTTCTCTTTTCGGCCTGGTAGGACTCGGCGCCACCATGGCTTCGCCACTCAAGCAAGTGAGCGATTTCGCGCTCAGTGATCAGAATTCAGTTTGTCGCAGATACAGTTTTCCGAAGGAAAAGGTCACCGCGATGACCGTAGCGGATCGTGCGGGCTCCGAACAGCTCGAGCCTTGGATCAGGAGCCTCTACGAGCGTTACGGAACCCAGATAGACATTGACGGGGTGGCGGATGTTTCCATGGTTCCCCAGTCGCTCCATGGAGTGGTTCGCGCGCTCTTTCGAAACCGTCTTACCCACTCCGTCATGCTTGATTGGGATGGTTCGGTCGTGAAACGACTCCAGTACCAGCCAGGCGTGGCGAACATCTACGTCATTGATCGCCGCGGAAGCGTCCTCAAGCGAATAACAGGTCCCGCGAACGCAACTTCCGAGCAGGAGCTCTTTCGAATAATCGATCGTGCCGTCGGCGACCAGCGAACGCGATAGTCGGACGACGCTCCTGCTGTGGATCGATGCCCCGGCGATTCTCTCATTGTCGCATCGCACGTTGAACCCTAGAAACAGCGACGCATGGAGACGATTCTTATCGGCGACATCCACGGATGCAGTCGCGAATTTTCCGCATTGCTGGACCATGTCTCACCCCGGCGGGACGACAAACTCATTCTCTTGGGCGACCTCGTCAACAAGGGTCCAGATCCTGTCGGGGTGCTTAAAATTTTCGCGTCATTGGATTGTGTCTGCCTGCTGGGTAACCATGATTTCGATCATCTCAAGTGGAAGGGTGGGGCTAGTCCAAAGGCCGAAAGCATTGTCACGAAGCAATTGATTCCCCCGGTGCTCTACGAAAAGTTCCTCAATGAGGTCGCCCGGATGCCTCCGCTCTTCGAAAGTCCCGATTTGATTGCGGTCCACGGTGGGCTCTTGAACGGCGTGGCCTTGTCCGAGCAGCCGATGGAGGTGATGACCGGGGACCGAAACTTGCCGAGCGACTGGAAAGACGAGATCGTCTTGGATCGGCCGCTCGTCGCGGGGCACAAACGATACGGTTCGGACCCGGCTGTGCCGTTCATTGTGGAGGGTAAGTTCTACGGTCTTGATACCGGTTGCGTCTACGGGGGATGTCTTACCGCGCTCCGGATGCCGTCAGGCACGCTGGCACAGGTGCGCGCTGAGCGCGTCTATTCTGATTGAAGGGATCGGCGGCCGGGACGTCAGCGGCGAAGCCCTTCGGGAAATGGATCGTATGTTTCAATGGCCGGTGGTCATTGCCTACGTCCTGCCGATTATGTTTTTTGTTTTGCGCAAGACACACGTCTGAGCGCACCACCCGCCGAGTGAGTTTTTACCCAAATCAGAGCGCGGATTATAAATTCGCTCAACCTTGAGTTGTTCCGCCAAGAGCAATCCTCTACAGATTGAGTAGTGGACTCGCCTACGGAGTCCGTTTCCACCCCAAAAATAAAAGGTCGTATGAAAAGGATTTTTCTGTTCTGGTTCGCGGCAACGATTGCTCTCACTTCAACGCGGGCGTTTGCCTGGGTCGATGGCGAAGTTCTGGTATGGATCGGGGGAGACAAAGGGTGGCAGGGATTCGCAGCCCTCGGCAAGAAGTGTGAAACAGAGCTCGGCATTTCCGTCAAAGTGGAGCCGCTGGACGGCCTCACTGACAAGTTTCAGAGCGCCGCTCAGGGGGGTAAAGGACCCGATATCGTTGTCTGGGCTCATGATCGCCTTGGTGAGTGGGCGGATGCCGGGCTCCTCCGGCCTTTGGAGATCAGTGATAACTTCAAGGCGGGCTTTCTTCCCCTCGCGTGGGAGGCCGTCACCCACAACAAGCAGATCTGGGGCTATCCTCTCGCCCTCGAAGCAGTTTCGCTGATCTACAACAAGCAGCTTGTCTCGGGAACTCCGCCGACGCAGCTCTCGGAGATGAAAGCCTTTGCGAAGGCACTTCAGGCGACGCATCCGAAAGTCAGTCCGATCATGTGGGACTACACCAGCCCGTATTTCAGCTGGCCATTCCTAGCGAGTAATGGCGGATACGCCTTCAAACCGGTTGAGGGTGGTTACGACGTTTCAGACTCAGGAGTAAACACCCCCGGCGCCGTGGAGGGCTTGCAGCAAATCGTTGACCTGATCAGCTCCGGTCTCATGCCAAAGGGAATCAGCTACAGTGTCGTGAGCCAGAAGATGTGTAGCGGTGAGTTGGCCATGATGGTGAGCGGTCCATGGGCGTGGCTCGATCTTCGCAAGTGCGGAGTCGACTTCGATTTGGCGCCGCTGCCCGGGGTCGGTGGCAAACCTGGCCGCCCCTTCGTCGGCGTCCTCTCGGCGTTAATCAATCGCGCAAGTCCGAACGCAGATCTGGCTGCGCAGTTTCTCGAGAAGTATGTTTGCACCGAGGAAGGTCTGAAGACAATTGACGCCGACGTGGCGATTGGCGTTCCGGCGCTCAAGAGTCTCGCGGATAAGATGAGCGCCGACAATCGGCTGATCAAGATCACCTACCAAAACGCTCTCAACGGAGTGGTGATGCCGAACATTCCTCAAATGGGGAGGTTTTGGAGTGCAATGGGCGCCGCCCTCCAGGTAGCCACCAACGGACAAGCTACTCCGCAGGCTGCCTTGGACGAGGCGGCAAGAATGATCGAAAAATAGGAGCGTCACCGATCCCGCCTCGTTCGTAGAGCAATTTTGAGTGGCGGCTCGGTTCCCCACAGGTATTTTCGTGCCGGCTTGATGGATCAGAATTCGACTTCAACTTGGTTCGCTCTTCGAAATCCCGTTTTTGCCCGGCTTTGGCTGGCTAGTGTGCTTTCGGGGACTTTCGTCTCCGCCCAGGACGTTACGGCCACGTGGTTGATGCATGATTTGGGAGCCTCGGCGTTTGCACTCTCGTTGATGGCCACAGCGGCGTCGGCACCGTTCTTTCTCTTCACGCTGCCGGCGGGGGCGATTGCTGACATTGTCAACCGAAGAGTCGTCATAGTCTGCGCCGTCCTCTGGCAAGCTGCGTGTTCCGTCCTGCTGGCCATCGCCGCTTGGACGGATCTCTTAGCGATTCCATTTGTCCTTGCCTGCATCTTTGCCCTCGGGATCGGCTTAGCGTTTGGGGCGCCCGTCTGGGGGGCGATCGTTCCCGATATCGTCGATAAGGAGGAGTTGCCTTCTGCCATCACCCTGGGAGGCGTCCAACTCAATCTTTCCGGAATTATCGGTCCGGCCTTGGGGGGCCTGCTGTTGCCACTGTTGGGCGCACCACTCTTAATTTCAGTCAATGGATTGACCTTTGTGGCTGTTGCGCTCGTGGTTCTTCAATGGAAACCTCGGCAGACTCTTTCCTCTAAGCTTCGCGAGAACTTTACCGAGTCATTCATCAGTTCCTTGCGGTATGCGCGCAATTCGGACCGTATGAAAGTGATCCTTTTCCGGAACGTCTTGTTTTCGGTGGTGATCTCGGTCATCCCGGCCCTCTTGCCGGTGATTGCGTTAAAGGAAATGAATTCTTCGGCTGCGCAGCTCGGTTTAATCTTTACCTGCGTCGGCATCGGCTCGCTGGTTGGTGCGGTTTTCATCTTGCCGTTTCTCCGGCAACGGATCTCTCCGAATGCCATCATCTCCACCGCCATGGTGATCATGAGCGGCGTCCTGGTTTCGATGGCTTTGGTGCGACACATTTATCTATTGATGATATTCGCCACCTTTGCAGGTGTCGCTTGGGCGCTCGCAGGATCTGAGATTTGGATAGCCGGACAGCGGGTAATGCCTGGGTGGGTCCGCGGCCGCATGAACTCATTTCAAATAATGATCGGGCAAGGAAGCATGGCGGTGGCCGCCGTCATCTGGGGAGTGGGAGCAAACAACCTGAGCCTCGATATAACTTTCGCGGCGGCAGCGTTCATGGCGCTCCTCGCCTTAGTCTTGGGATATAAATTTTCGATCAATTTTGCCGCGGAAGCGGCCGTTGATGCGGCGCCGATAAGCCACCAGCACGAGTTTCCCGTCACGCCAGGCGATGACGATGGCCCGGTAACTGTGACCATCGAATACAATATCCTCAACGATGATCGAGAACAGTTTCGTCTCTTAACGCAGGAAGTTGAGGCCATCTGTCGACGAAACGGCGCTTTTCAATGCCAACTTGACGAAAGCTTGGAGCAACCGGGATTGTTCCGCTTGGAGTATATCGTCTCCACCTGGGCGGAGCATTTGCGCCAGAACCTGCGTATGACCATCGACGAGACGAAGGTCTTCCAAAAAGTCTGGGAGCTGCACGTGGGTGAAACTGAACCTATGGTCCGCCACTTCCTCTCGACCGAAGCGTTCATGCACCTCGAAGGATTCGGTTTTTCGGGTCGAACTTTCGTGAATACGTCGAGAATGCCCAAGCCGAAGGCAAGAATGGTCGAAGTGACCACCGATGCATGATCCGGCGATATTGGTCCTCCTCGTGCTCGTCCTCGTCCCTCGTCCTCGAAAACACTCCACCAACTCGAGGACGAGTAGGAGGACGAAGGACGAGGACGAACAGGGCCACTGCCCGTGTTTCGCCGGAGCTTGGAGAAGTGAAGTAAGGTTGCCCCGAAGAATGCAATTGAGTCAGTTGCCCTGCCGGCGATGTTTTGTCGTCCTCGTCCTCGTCCCTCGTCCTCGTTCTCGAAACCACCTCCACCAACTCGAGGACGAGGAGGAGGAGGAAGGACGAGGACGAACAGGGCCACTGCCCGGGTGTCGCGAGAGCCCGAAAAAGTGAAGTAAGGTTACCCAAAGCATGCGATTGAGTCTGCCGCTGCGGGCTGCTATCTATTCTTTCGAGAACCTCGACTGGATATGACTTCGACTTCGACTTGGTTCGCTTTAAAAAATCCGGTTTTTCGCAGACTGTGGCTGGCCAGCGCGCTTTCGGGAACGTTCGTCTCCGCGCAAGATATCGCCGCGACCTGGTTGATGCACGATCTGGGAGCATCGTCATTCCTGCTGTCGCTGATGGCGACCGCTGCCTCTGCGCCGTTTTTTCTCTTCACTTTACCGGCAGGAGCGGTCGCTGACATTGCCAACCGTCGCACCGTCATCGTTACCGCCGTGCTCTGGCAAGCCGCGTGCTCGGCACTGCTTGCTGTGGGAGCCTGGACGGGAGCGACTAACCCCAGCCTCGTGCTCCTTTGTATTTTCCTGCTCGGAGCGGGGGTGGCGTTTTACGCTCCCGTTTGGGGGGCGATCGTTCCTGATATCGCCAGCAAGGATGAACTGGCATCGGCCATCACTCTGGGAGGAGTGCAGCTGAACCTCTCGGGAATTGTCGGTCCGGCCTTGGCAGGCTTCCTGTTGCCGTTGCTGGGAGTTCCACTACTGATTTCCGTCAATGCTGTTTCGTTTTTGATTGTCGCTGCTGCTGTGTGGCAGTGGAAGCCGCGTCGGGACGAGTTGCTGGAGCTTCGCGAAAGCTTCGTCGAATCGTTTATCTCTTCACTGCGCTATGCTCGTCATTCGCACGGCATGAAGGTCGTTCTCTTCAGGAACGTGCTCTTTTCACTGGTGATTTCGATTATACCGGCGCTTTTGCCTGTGATCGCGCTCAAGGAACTGCAGCTTTCCGCAGCGCAGCTAGGCTTCGTCTTTACCTGTCTGGCAATCGGTTCCTTGGTGGGAGCCGTTTTCGCGCTTCCCTACCTGAGGGCGAAGACCTCGCAGAATGCAATCACGTCGATTTCCATGATGATACTGGTCTGCGTGCTGCTCACGATGGCGTTCCTGCGTCAGCTCCCCAGCTTGATGGTTTGTGCATTCTTCGCGGGCGTGGCCTGGTCGTTGGCCGGATCCGAGCTTTGGGTCGCCGGACAGCGCGTCATACCGGGGTGGGTGCGTGGCCGGATGAACGCCTTTCAGATCATGCTCGGACAGGGTGGGATCGCGATTGGCGCGCTGATATGGGGTGCGGGTGTGACGCATGCTGGTCTTACACTTACCTTTTCTGCGGCCGCCATCTTTGCGCTCGCGGTGTTAGCGATCGGCCATCGCGTTTCGATCAATTTTGCCGCCGAGGCGATCGTTGATGCAGCGCCATTTACTCCGGATTGGAACTTTCCCGCTTGCCCGGATCACGACGACGGGCCTGTGACCGTTACAATCAAATATACCATCGCCAAAGAAGATCGGGAGAGGTTTTACACTTTGATGCAGGGAGTTCAGGCCACTATTCGGCGCAACGGCGCGTTCGATTGCCGGCTGGATGAAAGCCTGGACAATCCCGGACTTTTCCGTCTTGAATTCCAACTATCCACCTGGGCTGATCACCTTCGGCAGACGAATCGCATGACGGTGGACGATCGCACCGTCTTCAATGATGCGTGGGACTTGCACGCGGCAGACGCCAGTCCGGATGTTCACTATTATGTTTCCAGCCAGAAATGCGTGTTTCCAAACAATTTTGGTTTCAGCGGTCGGACGTTTTCGACGACCTCGACGTTGCCGAAGCGAAAGTATTCGGTGGCGACCCGCCCGGCAGTGTCATGACGACTTCATGCCCCGCGCTCGCCACTCTTTCGTCCTGCTGCGGAGCACCTGCGGAGTTTCGGGGCCTTAGGTTTTCACAAGCCCAAAGAACGCCGAGTGCGGTGGCAGTTTTATCTCGCGCGAAGAGAGAGTTCCGCTGAAGCCGTGGCCTTCAAGCGGAGTGACATCCATGGACGGCGCCAGGGAGGCGGGCTTCCCGGCCAGGTTGAATACAGCCAGGACGTGTTCCTTTGCGTGCTCCCGAATGAATGCCAAAATATCTTCAGAGGCATCTACAAAGTGAATGCCGCCTGATTGAAGGGCCGGGTGCTCCCGCCGCCAGGCAAGAAATTTCCGGCAGACAGTTAGCACCGAGCCTTGGCTCGATTCCTGAACGTCGACGGCATGTTCCCGGTGTTCTTCGGGGAATGGCAACCATGGTTCGACGTTGGAGAAACCGCCAAACTTCTCCTGCGCCGTCCAGGGCATCGGCGTGCGGCACCCGTCGCGTCCCTTGAATTCAGGCCAAAATGCGATGCCGTAGGGGTCTTGCAGCTTTTCGAAGGGAATGTCGGCCTCGGTCAGTCCGAGCTCCTCGCCTTGGTAAATGCAAACGCTGCCGCGCAGCGAAAGGAGCAAAGCGATCAAGAGTTTGGCAAGGTCTTCCGGCGGGTTGGCACCGCCCCAGCGCGTCATCACACGAATCACGTCGTGGTTGCTGAAGGACCAGCACGGCCAGCCATCACCGATGCGCGCTTCCAGGCTCTCCACGGTCTCTCGGATGTGCTTTGCGCTGAACTCACGCGTCAGCAGATTGAAAAGGTAGGCCATCTGCAGCTTGTTGTTCTCTGACGTGTATTCCGCGATGGTTGCGAAAGGATCATCGGAGCCGATTTCGCCGACCATCGTGGTGTCCCGATACTGGTTGAGCAGCGCACGCAGACGTTTCAGAAAGGCCAGGTTCTCTGGCCGCGTTTTGTCGTAAATGTGCCTTTGACGCGCGTAAGGATTGTTCAGCGCGACCGTGCCGTCCGTGCGCGGAGTGTCTCCCCACGGAGGATTATCGCGCAGTTCCTTGTCGTGGAAGTAGAAGTTCGAGGTATCCAGGCGAAAGCCCTGCACGCCACGCTCCAGCCAGAATTTTGCCACTTCGAGGATTTGCTTCTGCACTTCCTCATTGTGGAAATTGAGGTCAGGCTGGCTCGCGAGGAAATTGTGCATGTAATACTGACAGCGGCCGGTATCCCATTGCCACGCCGAGCCCCCAAAGACCGATAGCCAATTATTGGGCGGCGAGCCGTCGGGTTTCGACTCGGCCCAGACAAACCAATCCGCCTTCGGATCGTCTCGGCTGGAGCGGCTCTCTTTGAACCAGGGATGTTGATCGGAGGTATGGCTGAATACCTGATCGATCATCACTTTCAAGCCAAGTTCATTGGCTCGCTGCATCATTCGTTCAAAATCTTCAATCGTGCCGAACATCGGATCGACGCCGCAATAGTCCGAAACGTCGTACCCGAAATCTTTCATCGGCGATCTGAAAAAGGGCGCCACCCAAAAACAGTCAACTCCGAGGCGGGCGATGTAATCCAACTTAGACGTAATGCCGGGCAAGTCGCCGATCCCGTCCCCATTGCTGTCAGCGAAACTTCGCGGATAGACTTGATAGATCACCGCGCCACGCCACCACTCGCGGTCCGCGTTTCCGCTCCGCCGTTCGGTCCTCATGACATCTTACTTGGGTCTCGGTAACGCTCTTGATACTGGCGGCCGCCGCGATGCTCTGGCCGCTGTCATGCCCGGGCGTAGGTTTCGGTCCATTGCGCTAAGCGATCGAGTTTCTCGTTTGTGAGCATGTGAGCTTGGAAGCGCCAGTCCCAATTACCGGCGGGTTGGCCGGGGTAATTCATGCGAGCCTCGCTGCCCAGATCCAAGACATCCTGGAGGGGCGCGATGGCCATATCGGCCACCGAAGCCCATGCGAGGCGAATCAAATCCCAGGCGGGCTCGGGATGAGTGCTCCCCAAGTAACGGTGGAGAAAGTCGCGCTCGGCATCGGTTAATCGCGCGTACCACCCGTGCGTGCAGTCGTTATCGTGCGTGCCAGTATAGGCGACGGTGTGTCGCTCGTAATTATGTGGCAAGAAGCGGTCTTCGGTCGCGCCGCCAAAGGCAAACTGCAAGATCCGCATGCCCGGCCAGCCAAACTGCCGGCGCAAAGCCTCGACCGGCGGGGTAATCAGACCAAGGTCCTCGGCAATCAACGGCAAACGACCGAGTTGCTCGAGAGCCGAACTGAAAAAGTCCGCCCCAGGCGCGGAGACCCAGCGTCCATTTATCGCGGTGCTTTCCGTGGCGGGAACCTCCCAGTAGGCCTCAAACCCGCGGAAGTGATCGAGTCGCACCATATCGACCTGGTCCAACGTCGCAATCAGCCGATCGAGCCACCAACGATACTTGGTGGCCTGGAGCGCTTCCCAGTTGTAGAGAGGATTTCCCCAGAGCTGCCCAGTGGCGCTGAAATAGTCTGGCGGCACTCCCGCGACCACCGTTGGTTGCCTATGCTCGTCAAGATGGAAGAGATCGGGATTGGCCCACACGTCGGCGGAGTCGCTGGATACAAAGATCGGCAAGTCTCCGATTAACTGAATTCCACGCTCGTTGGCATGCCGCTTCAGATCGCCCCATTGGCGGAAGAACAGAAATTGAACGAAGCGATGCCGGGCCATCGCCTCGGCGAGTTCTCGCCGGCCCTCAGCCATGGCTGCCTCCTGGCGGAGTCGAATCGGTTCAGGCCATTGCAACCAACTCACTCCCCCGTGAGCTTCCTTTAGGGCCATGAAGAGACAGAAATCCTCCAGCCAGGGTGATCGTTGCGAGAACTCTTCCAAAGCGTCGCGGAGGACGTTGTCACGCTTGGCTTGGAAATTGGTCCATGCGCGCGAGAGCAGGGCTGTTTTCCACTCCACGACCCTTCCGAAAATCACGCGGTCTTCCCGAAATGGTCCCACCGCGAGATCGTCCGGCATCAACAAACCGTCCTTGGCGAGCAGTTCAGGGCTGATCAAGAGAGGATTACCGGCGAAAGCCGAAAAACATTGATAGGGTGAATCGCCATAGCCGGTCGGACCCAGCGGCAAGATCTGCCACCACTTTTGCCGGGCGTGGACGAGTTGGTTGACCCAAGTATGAGCGGATGGTCCGAGATCGCCGATGCCAAAGCGGCCAGGAAGAGAAGTGGGATGGAGGAGAATGCCAGATGAGCGGATCTCGGCGTCGGAGCTTCCCTCTAACGGTTTCACGTCTTAAATCGCTCTATGCTGAACCGATTAATGACAAAGCGTAGGAGACTGGACGGGTGGCAGGAGTCTTCCGTGTGCTCCTATTCCTTCGCCCCACCTGAGGTCAGGCCGCTCACAACATACTTTTGGCAGACGAGGAACATGACTGTTATCGGCACGCCGCTCAAGACGGCCAGTGCAGCAAAGCGACCCCAGAGCTTTTGATGTTCTGCCAAAAAGGAATTGGCGCCCACCGCGAGTGTCCAATTCTCCCGCGCCTGCAGGACAATGGACGCCACCGGGTATTCCGACATGAAGGCGATGAAGGAGAGAATGAACACGACCGCAAAGATGGGAAGACTCATCGGAAGGAGAATTTGCGTGAAGGTCTGGAACTGCGTGGCCCCGTCGATCCGGGCCGCTTCCTCCATGCTCGCCGGAATCGTATCGAAGTACCCTTTGAGCATCCAGATGTAACCCGAGATTCCGCCCAAGTAGACCAGAATGAGCCCTGGGTGGGTATTCAGGCCGAGTGCGGGCAAGTATTGGCCGAGGAAATCGAGAATCACATAGATGGCCACCAACGCGAGCACCATGGGAAACATTTGGAGGATCAGGAGCGAGCTGAGCGTCGTGGATCTGAACTTGAAATGGAGCCTCGCAAACGCATAGGCCGCTGTTCCGGAGAGGAGGAGGATGCCTATCGTGGCAATCGCGGATATCTTCACCGAGTTCCAGAACCAAAGTAATGGCGGTGTTTCCGCCTTGACGACGCGCTTTTCTCCTGTGGCCGGATTAACTATCTCTTCGTAGGGAATGCCCAGAACGTATTTCCAATGCTCGAGGCTGAAATGGTCTGGAAGCAAGCCGCTCGGCGCAAAATTGCCCCGCCGAAATGAAGCCGAGACAACCATGATATATGGCACCAGCACAAGAACCAGGAAACTGATCAGCAACCCATGGGTTACCACTCTGCCAAGCTTCGCTTTCTGCTCGGGTTTCAGTTTCATATTTTCACCTGCCGCGCGCTTAGCTTTAGGTTGATCCAGGAGAGGGCCCCAACCAGGATGAAAAGCAGGGTGGCGATGGCGCCGGCCAGCCCGTAGTTGGTGCCCGAATCCCGGAAGGCAATGTTGTACACGAAGTTCACGAGAAGATCGGTTTCGCCAGCATTGCCGCCGACCATCTGCGGCCCGCCGCCAGTTAGGAGAAAGATGAGGTTAAAGTTGTTGAAATTAAAAGCGAAAGACGAAATGAGGATCGGAATCATCGCGGGAAGCACCAGCGGCAAGGTAAGGCTGAAGAAATCAACCACCTTGTTGCTCCCATCAATCGCGCTCGCCTCATAGATTGATGAGGGAATGGACTGGAGCATCCCAGTGCAAATAAGCATCATGTAAGGGTAGCCTAGCCAGATATTGACCAACAGCACCATGGCTCGAGCCCCCCAGGGATTCGTTTCCCATTCGGGAGCAAAGCCGAAAATCCCTCTGAGCATTTCGTTGACCGCGCCAAATTCCTGATTGAACAATCCCCTCAAAATAAGGATCGAGAGGATCGCTGGAACCGCATAAGGCAAAATAAGAAGGGTGCGATAGGTTCGTCGAAATCGGATATCCGGCTGCTCCAGCAGCACAGAGAGGAGCATCCCCACCGAGAACGTTAGCAGGACCGAAAGCGCCGAGAACGCGAACGTCCAGACAAAGATCCTCACGAACGGTCCACGAATCCGCGGATCTGTAAGGATCCGCACGTAATTGTAAAAGCCGGCGAACGTGCGAAAGCCGACGCCAACCTTCTCTCCCTTGTCGTTGACGAAGAATCCTTCCCCAAAATCGGGACGAATAATCGTCCCATCCTTGACATTGGTGAGCGTTCCGTCCGGATTCAGCTTCCAAAGTCGCTGTCGCGAAGCAAATTTCGTCAGCCCTTCCAGTCCCACCAAGGTATCATCCGGAAGGGCGAACTTCAGCGTCTTTAAAGGGGCTCATCAGTTTCGCTCGATTGATTTGAGGCATTTGCATGGCCTCGCCCGAGACTTTGCCATCCGCAGGCAGACGCATTCAGTTTGATCGGCTCTCTGTCGCCCTTGGGCTTCTCGCCTGCCTCAAGGGGGAAAGGATCGGACGCAAATCGCTTGGTGGGATCCTTTTCGTCTTCCAGATAGAGAACGTATTGGCCGCCCCCCTGGGAGAACAACGTGTACTTGTAGGTGGCAGCGCCCTCAACAGCAACCGTCTCCTGGCGGAACAGCGCCAGTGCCCGGTCAAAGGTAAGGAGGTTCTGGGAGCTGTACTTGGTGAACCCAATCAGTATCGTGTAGACGAGCGGAAAGATGACGAAGAGCGCCGAAACCGAGAAAACCTGGAAAGAGGTATCGAAAGGTGTTTGCCGAGGGGTTCAGGTAGATATAGATCCCCAAGCAGGTCACCACGAGCAGCCCTAGCCCAACGTAAAGGTTTCCGGTCTGATAGATAAAAAAGCTGAGGGCCAGTGCAGGAATCGCCAGCAGGACTACAAGGATCTGTCGAATTGGCAGCCCCTTCACGCCTATTTCCCCATATTGTTTCTCGCGTCCTTCAACGCGGCCTCAGGAGTGGCCTCCCCGTTTGTCGAGATCTCGAACGCCGCTTTCATTGCGCTCCAGAACTTGCCCATCTGAGGAATATTGGGCATGACCACGCCGTTGAGACAGTTCTCGTAGGTCACCTTGATCAATGGGTTTGCCGCGCTCATCTCCTCGGCGAGCGACTTCACCGCCGGAACGCCCAGCGGCGCGTCGGCATCAAGGGCCTTGAGGCCTTCCGCGGTGCAGATGGATTTTTCAAGAAATTGCGTCGCGAACTCCGCGTTCGGGCTTGAGCGGTTGATGAGCGCGGACCAAACGCCGACGAACGGTCGCCCAGGGTTCCCGCCCACCCCAGGCAAGGCAGCGAGTTCGAAGTCGATTCCGCTCTTGCGAAGATTGGCCCATGTCCACGGACCATTGACCATGGTGGCGAGCTCTCCGCCGGCCATTTTTTGTTCCATGACGTCCTGGGTAGAACCTTTCGGCAGCACGCCTTCTTTGATAAGATTCACGACTGCGGTGAGTCCTTCGATGGCGCCGGCATTGTCCACGCCGATGTCCTTAATGTCATAGCCGCCTTCAGTTTTCTTGAAAGAAAAACCTCCGGCGCTCGCCAGAAACGGGAAGGTGAAGTAGGGAACTTTATAGTCCCACATGATCGCGATCGCTTTCGGATTCTTGGCCTGAAGTTCCTTGGCGAATGCAGGAAATTCCGATAGCTGAGTCGGCGGTTTCGCACTGACCAGCTTCTTATTGCAGATCAGAGAGACACATTCGAGGGCCGCTGGATATCCCCAGATTTTGCCGTTGTGCGTTACAGCGTCCCAGGACATGGGAATCATCGTTCCCTTGAAATCGTCCTTAATTTCTAGAGGCTGCAAAAGGCCCGCATCGGCCCATTCGCCGATCCGGTCATGCGCCCAGAAAATAATGTCCGGGCCTTTGCCGGTCTGAGCGGCTGCCTGAAACTTGTCGGTGATCCCCTCCTGGGTTTCCACCTTGACGGGAACTCCCATCTCTTCTTCGAATTTTTTGCCAAGCTCCGCCATGGCGCGATAGCCACGGTTGTCAGTTGTCCAAACTAAAAGTTCTCCGTCCGTCCAGGCGCCCGCACGAATGGCTGTGAAGAGGAGGAAGACTGCGAAGACGAGATGTTTGCTCATAGGACGGGATTACAGGTTTGCTGAAGGAAGAGCCTGCACATGGTCCAGAATGCTAGAGTATTTGGCCATGCAGCAGTTTGTTCTGTTTCGGGGTTGCAGCCTCTTGTAGGACCGACCTGAAGCGGACGCAAGATCAAAGAGCAGATTACCCGGCAACGTTAGCTATGGAGTAGAGAATACGGTCCCGGCCGCAAACAACACTGAAGCCGAGCTTCTAAAGTGCCCGATCGTGTTTGAGGCCGAGAGCCGCCCCTTGACCTCTCACGTAACTCTCTCTCCATCTCACGCGGACGTCGTCCTCTCCCCGGCATGTGAAATAAATGTTGCCGCGCCGCGGTTTGCCGGGCCGACCCAGTGATCGGCTCGAAAACTCAGAAGGTCGCCCTATCTTTTCCTGCGACCAGAAATAATACTAAGATTTGCATCCGCAAAAGCGTCCACGTCGTAGTTTACTATAAATGGCGAAGCTTAGCTTACTTTCCTGCGCTCCTTTGCGTGATCAGCTCTCTATGCAAAGTTTCCGTCCGGCTGCCATGCGCGTTCGGCTAAGGCGAAATATCTTGCCACGCTGACACCCTTTGTCACTATCGCCGGCCCATACCGGCTTTGATGACTACGATCGTCGCCATATTTGACAATGCCCGTGATGTGGATCAGGCGGTTACGCGCTTGGCGCGGGCCGGCTTCGAAGACAGCGTTTTCGATGAGGGGATTATTGCTGGAGAAGGGCATAGTCTCGGGCTCGTCTTCGCTCCAGGTTCGGCTCCGCCGGTGGTTTGGGGAACGCCCGAAACAGCTTCTCATCGTAAGCCAGATCATCAAACGATCGTTCGGGCCTTTAAGTCCCATCTGGCCGACTATCGCTTGCCCGACGAAGTTATCGAAGCCTACGCGATGACTTTCTCTCATAGCGGGGAGTTCCTGTTGGTCAGAACCGAGAACAAGCGTGCCGAGGCAGCCAGTCGAAATTCTGCGAAATTGCGGCGCAACGCGCGTAGGCAGGCACGACTAGCTGCTGGATATCCAAAGATCGCAGCGCAAGCCTTCGCGGGACTCTCTGCCCTGTGCCTACTCGGAGATCCCAGCCGGCTTTGGAGCGATAGCGCGCTAGTAACGTCGCGTGGACGGCGCAATCTCGGAGGCCACTTTCGCTGCTCGCAACACTCAATCGCGATATCTTCGTACGCAACAGGCGAGGCGAGCCACGGCTGCTCGTTCGGAGAACTGGCTCTTTCCAGGTCGTCGTGCGCGTCTTACCGGTGCGAATGCGTCGAGAAGCCTGGCGAGCGGTCACCGAAATCATGCCAGCGAACCAATCAGCGAGTCGAACGTTAGCAAGACGGAACTCCTCAACGTCGGCTGGCGGCGCCAAAAAGAGCGCCGCAAAAATAGCAAAATCGAAAATGTTCAATTTTTTTTCATTCTCTTGAAAAATCTTCTTGATTTATCAGGCGTTTCCCAATTTTCTCTCGGGGCAGTTAACCAACAAAGGACCCTCCTCTATGCGTATGCCTTTACTGCCAATACCGTTCCGCCCTGCAACGAACTCTCTTTCGCGGCCTCGTGCACGAGGAATGTTCCTTGGCTTGGTAGCCGGCGCTACCAGTCTCAGCCTCGGAACTCTCTGCGCGCAGTCCGACGCCGAGATGAACCAACTCAAAGCCCAAATGCAGCAAATGCAGCAGGAGTATGAGAAGCGTCTCGCGGCGATGGAAAGCCAAGTCAAGTCGATGCAGTCACAAGTCGCTCTGACCGCCTCTGTCGCCAAGTCCCGGACGATTACCGGACCCGATGGCAAAGCGATCGCGATGGAAGGGCCGGTCCTTATGCCGGCTTTTGATACGTTTACCCGCAACTTCAAGTGGCATGGCTACTTCCGTGCGGGCACCGGCTTTACCGCCAATGGCGTCGGCCAGACGTTCAACTTCAATACCCCGGACGTCAGCCTTTGGCAAAACCCAACGTCTCGGCAACGAAAACGACTTCTATGTTGAGACCGGCCCGATCCTCGATCACATGCTGGGAGATGATCCCGACGTGATGGATGTCAGGGTCAAGATGACCTTCCAGTTCTTCGACGGCGTCGACAAGCAGGTCGCTCTTAACCTCGACAACGATGGCTGGGGTGCGGGAATTGTTGAGTGCTACCTCGAGATGAAGAATGTCATCAAGAGCGCTCCGGAGGTCACCTTCTGGGGCGGCCAGCGGTTCTACGACCGGTATGATATTCACCCGTCAGACTACTTCTTCCTGAACACGTCGGGAATCGGCGCGGGCGCCTATAATATTCCGCTGGGCCCGGGCAGCTTAGCCATCGCCTACTTTGGCGGCATCAAAAGCGGCACCGGCGATTTCTGGCTGGATGACACCAGCTTCGACGACTTCACCCTCGATGTGGACGGCGGGACTGGTGACTTCTACCGGCACGTTCTCGACCTGCGTTGGGGTGATGTCGACTTCCTCGGTGGCAAGCTGAAACTGGTGTTGATCGGCTCCTACAGCACGGCGGGGACTTTACCGATCGACTACAACGACGGCACCACCGGCCAAGGCCATGTCGACAATTCGGGCGGCATCGGCGGTGGTCTTGTCCAGCAGTGGGATCTGCCTCCCATCCTGGGGCAAGCTGAGCTTCATCCAAGTCGGTCTGCTCTATGGCTGGGGCTTGGTGGATTTCGATCCCAGCGGTGTCAACCTGGATAAGCTGAACAACGCTTACCTTTCTGCGCTCGCTGCGGATGGTATCACGCTCAGTCCGGATGGCACCAACGGATGGTCCCTTCAGGAGCGTCAATCCCTACAACAATAGCCAGCAGGGCGGGCGAACATCTTCTGGGTGTGGAATCCAACGGATAACTTCTCCCTGGGCACTTGGGCGAGCTATCGGTTCTACTGATCAGGGCTTCACCAGCTACCAGGTCACGCAATGGCTCGGTCTCACAGCGCCTCGAGGCGACAACCATCTGGTTAGTGCCGGCATCAGGCCTTACTACTGGCTGTGGGGTCCGTTTGCAATTCAGGGTGCAGCCGCCTTCGCCTATCTCTCGAATAACCGGAGCACAGGGGCAGGGTTTGGCGATGGAGGCTCGCTGGGTATCTTCACGATCGCCCCGACGATCAAACCCCGCGGCGGCTTCTTCACCCGTCCTGAGCTGCGCGCCTTCGCGACCTTCGCGGTATGGTCCGACGACTATCAAGGTGCCATTGGAGGTACACCCTACGCCGACAAGAACTACGGCTGGGTCTTCGGCGTCCAGGCTGAGACCTGGTTCTAGAGCGCGCGGCGCAATATAACTAAGTTCAAAACCACACACGCTATCCCAATCATGAAAGATCAGCAAAGTGTCTCCCAAACTGTTCTTAGGTTCTGTTCTGGCGATCTGCGCGCTCGTGCTGGCGGGCTGCACCACCATGCAGCCCGCGAGCCAGGAGTCGTTGCTTCAAAAGGCCGGCTTCCAAAGCCGGACGCCAACCACGGCCCAGCAGAAGGCTGCCTATGCCAAACTGCCGGCCAACCAACTCCATCAGGTCACGTGGAAAGGACGCACACTCTACGGCTATAAGGATGAGAAAGCCGGGGTGGTCTGGGTGGGTAACGAAGCGCAGTATGCCCAGTACAAACAGCTGGCTACCAATGCCAAGCTGAGCCAAGATCAGATTACGCCCGCCCAGGCCGCGCTTGAAGCGAAAGACGTGCATACCTACAACAGTTGGTATGACAGTCGCATTCCGTAGGTCGCCGAAGAGGACAACGACCTCGTCTATCGCTGCTGGTATGGTTCTTGGAAGGACTTTGGTGCCGCGAGGCCGGTAGATTAGATACTCGCAAGGGCGTGCCTCCGCGCCAGTAGGCTTGAAGGGCGCTGCGGTTTCCAAACTGCAGCGCCCTTGCTCTTTCTGGGGCGGGAGCGATCTTGAGCCGCCAATCTCACATGAGTCTTGCCATGAAACTTCATTTAATGGGTTTAAGCGGTCGGCGAGCACAAGGTGCGGTCGATTCTCTTCTGCGTTGGACATATGCCTTACGAATTCGAGAATGGCGTCAGTCTCAGTTCGTAGTGAACCCTAATTAGTTTCGGAAAAGGTCCCGCCATTGGAGGTGTACCCTACTCGGAAAAGAACTACGGCTGGACTTTTGGTGTGCAGGCTGATACGTGCTTCTGGACGCGCGATGGAGAAATCGGCAAGTTATACCATTATGAAAGCTCAACGTGTTTCAAACCTGTTCCTCGGCTCCCTCTGCGCCACGATCTGCGCGCTTCTAGCGCTCGCCGGTTGCGCGAGCATGGAATCCGCCACGGAGGAGTCGCTCCTTCAGTCGGCTGGCTTCCAGTCGCGCACGCCCACCACGGCGAAGCAGCAGGCGGCCTATACAGCGCTTCCCGCCTATCAACTCCACAAGGGCACAATGAAGGGGCGGACGATCTACGCGTACAAGGATGAGAAGAAGGGCGTCGTCTACCTCGGAAACAAGGCGCAATACGCCCAGTACCAGCAGCTAGCCAAAAAGGCTCAGCTAAAGGAAGAGAAGCAAGTCGCCCGTGATATGGATAACGACCTCGTTTACCGCTGGTATGGTTCGTGGAAGGACTTCGGCGCGGCAAGTCCTGTGGATTAGTCCCTTCGGACTGTAGGCAAACGCTTGATGGGCGCTGCGGTTTTCAACCCGCAGCGCCCTTACCATTTTTGGGCAGGCAACGACATCGACCAGGGTTGCCGGGGCAAGGTGGTCCCGGTGATGATAAGCTCGTGATCCGGAGTTCGACTTCGCCCAACGGCCAATCCCGGCCCGGTGCGCCACGTCGGAAAATGTGTTGCGTGGCCGCGGGAGAACTCATACGTAGTCGGCGGACCGAATGACAAAGTCGCGTTCCATCATTCCCCCCGTCACAAGATGGCGAGCGTTCGAGTCCCTGGATCCGCCCGCACCTCTTATTATGAATATGAAGATTCTGAAGTTTTGGCGAGCCGGGAAACGCATGAGAGCCAATCCTGGAAGGCAAAGTAGAACGGATCGCCGCTCATCGCGAGCAGTCTGCGTCGCCTCTCTCGCATCGATCTGCGTCTCTCTGGTTCTGGGAGGATGTGGTGCCATTGAAAGTAGAGCACAAAGGACTTCGCTCTCTGAAAGCGGCTTTTTGGCTCGCGTCCCCCAAACTGAAAGACAGCGCGACTTTTACGCTGCGCTGCCTCCCTACGAGCTTTACTGGGGCGTCAGGAATGGACAGCCCTTCTATGTGTACAAAGACGAGAAGGCGGGTGTCGTTTACGTGGGAAATGAGCAGGACTACCAGCGATACATGGTCAAAATGCGGCGACTCATTGCTTACTATGAGACCACCGAGGCCAAAATGGTCGCGCGTCGGATTGACGAGAACGTCCAAGCTCGTTGGGATGGATCCTGGAGTCCAAAGAATCGAGAGAGCTCTCGGCACGGACATATCACCGCCGAAGAATCTCGCGAGAACACTCGAGTTCCCGCGCCAACACCGTCTCGAAATCTCAATTTTAACGACGCGTGGGATTGAAGGTCATATGGCGCCTTCAGCGACGGTATATGAGAGGCGCGCCATTTGGCGCTAAATGGAACTGCTGCGTTCCCCGTCGGCGAGGAGAATGGCGCGACACGCTCTCTGTGCGATCGGAACTCTGGGGAGCACGCGTCGCCGCGTGTGGTGTTCGGCGTCCCGCCGGCAATGGCACGCGGAGGACCCGTGCGCTCCCCGGAAAACAGTATGCGGCGAAAGAACGCTTAAATTGCGGGCGTGTTGCGACGATCGCGGCCGACCCAAGAGCGTTTAAGCCCTCCGGAAAGATGGTGCAAACGGCCGGCGAGATCCTTTAGCGGTTCCACGATTCCGCTACACCCGGACTTCCATGCATCGAGAGATATGGCGCGTGGCTTAGCCAACGAATTTATCTTGACGCACGTAGACGTTTTCATTCTGCTAGGAGCAGTTAACCCTAGTGTTATGCGCTCTCTCGTTCCCCTCTCAAAATCGTCTCGTACTAATTTTCTGAAATGCTCCGCTAAATCGCGTCTTGTTCCGCTGCTCTGCTCGTTCTCGCTGAGCCTCGGGCTTTCCGCGACCGTGTTCGCCCAGGGAGTTACTGTCCGCTTCGCCGGCGACTCCGACGTGGGAGAAGGCGGCCGTTGGACGAGGGCCGCCGCTGAGGAGTGGGCAAAGAAGACCGGTAATAAGGTCGAGTACATCAGCAGACCCAATGATGCGTCCGCCACGCTGCAACAGTTTCAGCAGGTACCTGGGCGGCCAAGAGTCCCGATATCGATTGCTATATGGTCGACGTCATCTGGCAAGGCATCCTCGCGCCGCATGCCGTTGACATGAAGAAGTATTACAACGAGGCGGAAATTAAGGAATTCTTCCCGCGCATTGTCGAGAACAACACCGTCGGCGGCAAGTTGGTCTCCGTCCCCTGGTTCGGGGATGCCGGCATTCTTTATTATCGTAAGGATCTCCTCGAAAAATATGGGTTCAAGGAGCCCCCGCAGACTTGGGAAGAACTCACCGAAATGTCGAAGAAGATTCAGGAGGGTGAACGCGGGGCCGGCAAGGGGGACTTTCACGGCTTTGTCTTTCAAGGAAAGGCAAGCGAGTCGGTGACTTGTAATGCGATCGAGTGGATTTACAGCTTCAACGGTGGGTCGATCGTCGAGCCTGACAAGAAGGTGACCATTAATAATCCCAATGCCATCAAGGCTCTTGAGACAGCGAAGGGCTGGGTAGGGACGATTTCACCGAAGGGCGTCACCACCTACGGCGAAGAAGAAGCGCGCAACGTTTGGCAGGCCGGCAACGCGGCCTTTATGCGGAACTGGCCCTACGCCTACGCCTTGGGCAATGATCCAAAAAGCGCCATTGCCGGAAAGTTCGACGTAACCGTTTTGCCCAAGGGTGGCGCGGACGGCAAGAACGCGGCTTGTCTCGGTGGCTGGCAGTTGATGGTCTCGGCGTACTCGAAGGCTCCTGACGCTGCGGCCGATCTCGTTAAATACCTGGCCTCGGCAGAATCTCAGAAAAAGCGCGCCATCGAGTTGACTCAACTTCCAGCACGGCCGGCCCTTTATTCGGACCCGGAGGTTCTCGAGAAAAATCCTTACTTCAAGAACATGTTGGATGTTCTGAGCAATGCCGTGGCGCGTCCTTCGACGGTCACGGGCGCTGATTACAATCAGCTTTCCACGGCTTTCTTCCAGAGCGTCAACAAGGTGCTCACCGGCGGCGAGTCCCCTGACAGCGCTGTTAAGAACGTCGAAAGAGTCGCCAAGCGTATCGCCCGATAACTTCCCTGCTTCGAGGACATTAAAGTGGCTCGAACCGTCGATCTCTACGAGAAGCAGAGGCGCTTAGCTTGGTACCTGATCGTGCCGGCGGTGCTCGTGGTGCTGCTGGTGATCGGCTTTCCGCTCGCTCAAGTTATCGTTTACTCCTTCATGAAGTACAAGCTTGACGGGGTTACCCCGGCAAGTTTCGTAGGTTTCGAGAATTACGCGTTTGTCTTCTCCGATCCGGACTGGTGGCGCGCGGTTTGGAATACTCTGGTCTTCAGCTTTTTCTCGGTGACGCTTGAGACCATTTTGGGTCTGGCGGTGGCCCTGATTGCGAATGCTCCATTCAAGGGGAGAACGTTTTTCCGCATTGCTCTTCTTGTTCCTTGGGCCATCCCCACTGTGGTTTCGTCGCAAATTTGGAAATGGATGTTCAACGACGTCTATGGTGTCGTAAATCTCCTGCTGACAAACTTCCACATCATCCCGGAGAAGATCGCGTGGCTCGCTACTCCGGAGACGGCCCTTCCTGTCATTATCGCTGTCGACGTCTGGAAGACGACGCCTTTCATGGCCCTCCTCATCCTTGCCGGTTTGCAGATGATTCCTGGCGATATGTACGAGGCGGGCGCAATTGATGGAGCCACGGGGATTCGCAAGTTTTTCTATCTGACGCTGCCCTTCATTATGCCCACGCTTCTGGTGGCCCTCATCTTTCGAACTCTCGACGCACTCCGAGTATTCGACATTTTCTATATCATGGTTGGCGGCGCGGGCGACATGGCTACCATGGCGACGTACAATCGGCTGCAGTTGATAGACTTTTTGGACGCTGGAGTTGGTTCCGCCACCTCTGTGATCATCCTCCTATTCATCATGGTTTTTGTGATACTCTACACGCGCATCAGCAAGACCAGCTTCCAGTAAGATGAAAGAGCAAGATACCAGGTCGATTCTTCTCAAGGTGGGCTTTTGGGTTCTGGTCACTGCAGTTCTGATTTTTAATCTGTTTCCAGCCATCTACGCGCTCGTCTCGTCCTTCCGACCAAGTCAAGAGCTCTTTTCAACGGAAGTCATTCCCAGATCTTTAACGTTTGCTCATTACAAGGCTGTTTTCGCAGATGCACGTTTCGTTCGCAGCCTTCTCAACTCCATCATCATTGCAGGATCGACTGTCATTATCGCTCTGGGCCTCGGCAGCCTCTGTGCCTATGCCCTGGGCCGGCTTCCGTTCCGTTTCAAGGGGTCGGTGCTTTATTTGGTGTTGACCATGACCATGTTCCCGCAGATCGCCGTGCTCTCCGGATTGTTCGTCATGTTGAAAGGTCTCGGGCTTTTCAATACGCGCCCTGGTCTAGTCCTTACCTATTTGATCTTTACGCTGCCGTTTACCGTTTGGGTGATGACAACGTACTTTAAAAGTCTGCCGAAGGAACTCGAGGAAGCTGCCTACGTCGACGGTGCGTCGCCTTTGACTGTATTCTGGGAAGTCTTGCTTCCCCTGACAGTGCCGGGCTTGATCTCGACTGGACTGCTCGCCTTCATCGGTGCTTGGAACGAATTCCTCTTTGCGCTCACTTTTACCGTCACCGATAATATGAAAACGGTCCCGGTCGTGATCTCACAGTTCAGCGGTGCGACGTCGTACGAACAGCCATGGGGATCGATCATGGCGGCATCGATGGTCGTGACGATTCCTTTGATTATTTTGGTGATGTATTTCCAGAATCGAATTGTGGCGGGCCTCACGGCCGGAGCTGTGAAGGGCTAAGACAACGATGCAAGCTAACCGAGGCGGACCCATGAAACCGAAAGAAGATGGATCAGTAAAGATCAGCAATTTGGTCAAGACGTATACCGATGATCGAGGGCGGCCGACCTTCACGGCGGTCAAGAACATCAATTTGGAGATCAAGGACGGGGAGTTCATGGTGTTGGTGGGTCCCTCTGGGTGCGGGAAGTCGACGACCTTGCGGATGGTGGCGGGGCTGGAGAAGATCTCCAGCGGGACGATCGCCATTGGGGGCAAGGTGGTCAACGATCTGGAGCCGAAGGATCGGGGGATCTCGATGGTCTTCCAGAGCTATGCGCTCTACCCGCACATGAATTTGTTCAACAACATGGCCTTTGGGCTGAAGCTGGCCAAGAAGCCCAAGGAGTTTATTTCGGATATTGTGGGGAGGACTTCGAAGGCGTTGGGGTTGGATCACATGCTGGAGCGCAAGCCGGGAGCGTTATCAGGAGGGCAGCGGCAGCGGGTGGCCTTGGGACGGGCGATCGTGCGCAATCCGACGGTGTTTTTGTTTGACGAGCCGTTATCGAACCTGGACGCGAAGATGCGGGTGCAGATGCGCTCGGAGATTTCGCGTCTGCATGCGGAGTTGGGCTCGACGATGATCTATGTGACCCACGATCAGGTGGAGGCGATGACGATGGGGGATCGGATCTGTGTGATGCGCGACGGCTTGATCATGCAGGTGGCCGATCCGCTGACCTTGTTTCGGCAGCCGGAGAACATGTTTGTGGCCGGGTTTATTGGAAGCCCGCCGATGAATCTGATCAAGGGCAAGATTCAGAAGCGCGATGGAGGGCTGGTTTTCGTTGAGACCGCTGACTCGAACCCGCTGACGCTTCCTCTGAGCGGTGCTATCGAAGCACTTGGGGCCAAGTATGTCGACAAGGAGGTTGTTTTTGGAATTCGCCCTGAGCAGATCACCAATGAGCCAAGATCGGACGTCACCACGACGCCGGTTACTTTGAAGGTGGAGATTGCTGAGCCGATGGGTGCCGAATCCCTTGTGTATCTGAAGACAGGCGCGGGTAGCATTATCGCTAGAATCCAGGGCGACCATATCTTCCATTTGGGTGAGGATGTTGTCGCCCACTTCGATATGGACAGGACTACCCTCTTCGATCCCAAAACCGAACAGGTGCTCACATAGTCGTCGCAAGCGAGGGTGCTCGAACCCTTGATCGGAACGAAAACTGGGTAGCCCCAGAGATGCCTTACCCGATTGGTCGGTCCCAATCGGCCAGTCGTTCACCTTCTTCGGCGCGACTTCGTATTTCACAGTGAACTCGCCCGACGAGACTACCGTCAACGGCTACACTAGGAAGTGGTGGAAAGAGGCCATCATCTACCAGATCTATCCACGCTCATTCAAGGACTCCAACGGCGACGGGATCGGAGACCTCAAGGGGATTACTTCGGAGCTCGATTACATCAAGACTCTGGGCATTGACGTCATTTGGCTCAGTCCTCATTTCGATTCACCGAATGCGGACAATGGCTATGACATTCGAGACTACCGCAAGGTAATGACCGAATTTGGCACGATGGATGACTTCGACGAGTTGCTCGAGGCGGTCAAAGAACGCGGGATGAAGATGATTCTTGATCTGGTCGTGAATCACACCAGCGACGAGCACATCTGGTTTGTCGAAAGCCGCAAGTCGAAGGACAATCCGTTCCGAGACTTCTACATTTGGGCCCCACCGAAGCGGGGCCGGGAGCCAAATGATTGGGTCTCCTTCTTTTCGGGATCTGCTTGGAAGAAAGACGATGCCACTGGCGATTATTACCTCCATCTCTTTTCCGAGAAGCAACCTGATCTCAATTGGGAAAATCCGAAAGTCCGCGCGGAAGTCTATGATCTGATGAAGTTCTGGCTGGAGAAGGGTGTAGATGGCTTTCGCATGGATGTCATCCCTTTCATCTCCAAACACCAGACCTTTCCTAACTTCCCAGACAGCTACGATGGCCGTCCTGAATTCATCTACGCGTCAGGGCCGAAGCTTCACGACTATCTCCAGGAAATGAATCGTGAGGTCTTGTCGAAGTATGACATTATGACGGTGGGAGAGGCCTTCGGGGTCACGCTCGAGCAAACGCCCTTGCTCGTGGACGAACGCCGCAATGAGCTGAATATGATCTTCCACTTCGATGTCGTTCGACTGGACCGCGGGGAAGCTTGGCGATGGAAGCCGTGGACTCTGCCCGATTTGAAGGCCATCTATAGCCGTTTTGACAAAGGATTGGATACGCATTGCTGGCAGACGGTTTTCCTCTCGAACCACGACAATCCCCGTGCAGTCTCGCACTTTGGAGACGATTCTCCCGAGTTCCGCGTGCAATCAGCAAAGCTTCTCATCCACGATGGTGCTCACGCTGAAGGGAACGCCTTTTATCTATCAAGGAGACGAATTGGGAATGACAAACTATCCATTTCGCAGGTAGAGGAATTTGACGATATTGAAGTCAAGAACGCATGGAAAGCGGAGGTCCTTACCAATCAGGTCGATCCCCAGGAGTTTCTTGCACACACGCTTAAGACGAGTCGCGATCACTCGCGCACACCGATGCAGTGGGATGATTCTGAGAAGGCCGGCTTTACGAGCGCCAAGAGAGCATGGCTTGCGGTGAACCCAAACTATCGAGAAATCAATGCCAGGCGAGCTCAGGCAGATCCGGACTCTGTTTATAACTATTTCAGGCAGATGATTGAGCTGC
>CAVPOC010000002.1:0-306290 GCA_963706955.1 uncultured Verrucomicrobiae bacterium
CCGAGCTTTCATCCACACGGGTCAGCATCGTCTGCACGCCGTCACCGATCCCGCCGACGCCCTTGGCAATACCGTTGATGTATTCGGCGGCCTTCTTGATTTGGCTGGTGCGGGCCTCCTTCTTAGCCTGGAAGTCTTTCAGCCCCGAGAGCAGTCTGATTAATCAGATTCCAGGGCGGAGATTTTGGAGAGAATTGCGGCTTTTTTCGGCGCGTTCCAGTCCTCGATTTCCTTGATCCGTTCCTTGACTTCGCTTTCGGTATACAGGGACATCCATTCACTGGTGCCAACGAATTCCAGTTCCTCCTTTCTCTGGCTGAGGTCATTTTTCGTCTTGATCGATTGGATTTTCCCTAAGGCATCCCGCAAGGTTTCCAACTCCGAGCCGAACTTTTTTTCCAAAGCTTGGTCACATTCGCCGAGCTTCGTTTTGAAGTCGTCCATAAAGCTATCCGTCGTGTTGATCGCGCCCTGGGCGGATGTGATCCGCCGAGTCAGGGGAGAGGTCAGATCTTCGGTCAACTGGTCCTTGTTGGTCTGGTAAAGGTATCGAGGTCCTTGGAAACTCCGGACATCGTCTTGAAAGTTTCGCCCAGCGGATTGTCGCTATGGATATCGATCTGTGAGACGTTATCGAGCAACCCACCCCCGATATTTCCGAGGTAGGGCTGGCCCACCGGGATAACATGCAGCAAACCGGCAGCAAGTTTGAGCGCCCCGGTGAAGATCGCTTGTTGCGCTGCGTCATCCTTTAACTCGCGAGTAATCTGATCATTCAGCTCGCGGACACGGGATGTCTTTTGGCGGATCTCTTTGTCAATGGCGTCGCATTCGATTTTTACGGTGTCAAGCTGCTTATAAGCATCGACCAAGTTCTTTTGGGCCTCGTCGGTCTGGTCCGTTAGCTGATCGATTAGGAACTTCAACTGGTCTTCAGCCTGCTTTGCATTCTGATCTTCTAATTCAAGATTCTTCGCATAGTAGAGCAGCTGACAATGAGAGACTGAGACTGCTTTAATATCTCGAGATTGGTCAGGGCCGAGAGTCGGGGAACCCACCCGACCGGATTGCCAAAGTAGTCGAGGTTGTCATTGATCTTGCCGAGAAAGACATCGATTTCATGCCGCAAGTTGGTGACACCAGTCGTCCGGCAAAGGAGGGGGCGGGTTTAGCACCACTAAGGCATCCCAGCGCTTGACCGTCTTATCGCGAGAGCACGAGCTGAGCACCTTCCCGTCGGGACTCCAGGCAACGCCATCAACGGAGCCGTCATGCGCAGGTAACGTCGACAATAGCAGGCCGGTCGTTGCGTTCCAAAGCTTGATCGTATGATCTTCAGCGCCGGAGACAGGCACCTTGCCGTCGGAGCTCCAGACCAGACTGTTAACGCGGCCACGGTGCCCGGTCAGAGTCGAGACCAGCTGGCCGGTTGATCCATTCCAAAGCTTGATCGTAAAATCTTCAGAGCCGGAGGCGAGCACCTTGCCGTCAGGACTCCAGGCCAGGGCAGTCGGAGAGCTGGTGTCCAAGCCTTGCAACGACTTCACAGTCGACGTGTCCAATAACCTACACAGTACAAAGCTTTTATGCCCTGAGGAGGCGAGCACTTTGCCATCGACACTCCAGGCCAGACTGTTCACATGGAGACTGGAGCCAGGCAAGGTGGAGAGCAGCTTGCCGGTGGAGGGATCCCACAGCTTCACTTTGGAAGAACCCGTGGCAAGCACCTTCCGGCTGGGCTCCAGGCAATCGCAGAAACGGGTCGGCATCCGCGGGCAGGGTCGACCGCAGCTTGCCGGTTGGCCCATCCCACAGCATTACCGTCTGATCTTCAGAGCCCACGCGAGCACTTTGCCATCGGGACTCCATGCCACGCTCGTGATGCGGCCAGCAGGGTTCGCTGTCGTCCACAGCAGTTTGGCGGTGGACGCCTTCCAGACCTTGACGTTGAAACCACCGCTCGAGCCCGGAGAACTTACGGCGAGGACCTCCCCGGCGGACCCATGCCCAGCAACATACGGAGAGGGCCTCCCCGGCCGGACCCAATACGCACTCAGAGCTCACCCCAGCATCGGCGAAGGTCGACAGCAACTTGGTTGAGCCTTCACATCCCTGGAAAGCGGCCTGGTACTCCTTCAGGAGCCACTTGGCCGGTCGGCGATCGCCGCCAGCCAGGGTTCCTTGGCATACTGGACGACGGTTTCAGCACATACGGGTGCAGCCAGGACGCCCCTTGTCCAGAAAGTAACTCAAAGCCTCCATCTTTTCCGTCGAGGCCGTCCTGGCCTTTCGCGGCATAACCGTCTCTGCTTTTGAGTTCCCTGGCGCCAAACTTCGTCCCGGCGATGTCATCCGCGTTCGGAGCACTGCGATGACAAACGTTATAGATCTTGCGCAGCTTTGTAGAATCCTTGCTTTTGGCCGTCCCATTAACCTGTTCAGAAAGTCCCTTTTTGCCGCCTTTCTGATCAAGAGCTTTGAGAGAGGGACGAGTTGCTCACGCGGACCGTGCCGCCGTTGCCACCATTTCCACCATCCCCAGCCGCGTAACATCCAAACCACTGTCGAGGTTTTCGACTTTCCCGTTACGGACTCAACCGTTTTATCCGTTGGTTTGAAAATCGCGCGATAAGAAACGTTCGTGATACCTACCTTGGCGTAGTAGACATCTCCTGCTAGCAGCTCTTTCTTCATATCCGGAGGCCACGCCCAGTTGCTTTCGGAGTCCCTGATGACGTCGAAATCTAACACCTCACTCACGACTTTCCCAAGTTACCGGGACGTCCGGAGAGCTCGACTTTTCTTTGAAATTTCCTTTTTCGCGATGCTGACCGTCTGACCCATTCAGGATCGACAGGGATCGGTGCTGGGAAATTGGTACATTTGGACGAAAAGATTTATATCGCCGGCGCTGGCACCATCTGCGCCGTCGATATCGCTTCGATGGAGTCCTGATTTACAGGAGCGGTGTAAATGCTCACTGAGAACGGGTTTGATGGCGAGAATTTCGAGGCAGTAAGAGAAAGAACGGCAGAGGACTGCCTTGGGAGAGGATTGCGTTCTTGAGTTCTCTCCCGAATGATAGAAGACAGACGAGAACTCCTCCCAAAAGTAGATCATGAAACTCCACGCAGGACTTGCCATTGGGTTAGCCATCGGCCTTAGCGTCTCGAGCTTCGCCCAACAAAAAGAATCGTCTCCCAGGGAACAGGACCGCGAGCAAAGCGTAGCGGGGCGCGAAGGAACCACGAAAGACGCGTCGGCGCTCAAGCCAATAAACCAAGCCGCGCTCCAGGCGGCCGTGGACGCGACAGCCGAGGAGTTGCTGATTCCCGGTGCCGTGGTCATCCTGTCCACACCTCAGGGCGAATTCACCGTCTCCTACGGCACCACGACATTGGGTGCGACGATCCCGCCACGTCCCGACACTCACTTCCGAATCGCCTCGAACACCAAGACGATGACGGCCGCGGTGATTGGACAACTGGCGCAGGAAGGTCGGCTCGATCTCGGCGATCCGGTTTCGAAATACGTTTCGGGCGTGCCCGACGGCGATCAGATCACCATCGCTGACCTGCTGAGGATGCGCAGCGGCCTCTATAACTACACCGATGCACCCGAGGTCTCGGCAAGCCTCGACCGAGACCCAACCAAGGTCTGGACCCCGGACGAAGTGCTAGCCATCGCGTTCAAGCAGCCGCCGTACTTCCCGCCCGGGACGGCCTTTCACTACGACAATACCAACTACGCGCTGCTCGGCCTCATCGCCGAGGAGCGCGAGCACGGAAAGCCGCTGGCCAGCATCCTTCAGGACCGCTTGTTCGGGCCACTGGGCATGAAAGACACCGCGCTCCCAGCCAGCACCTCGAACACTATTCCGGATCCCTACTCACACGGCTACATGTACGGTGGCTCTTCCTACGCCTTGGTAGACCAGGATTACCCGCCCGACATCCAGACCGCGGCCAGGGCCGGAACACTCAAGCCCAACGACTACACCAGCCAGAACCCTTCGTATGCCTCGGCTGCCGGCGGCGTCATCTCCACCGCCAATGACCTCGTCACCTGGATGCAGGCGCTGGTTGGCGGCAGGGTGTTCAACGCGGACTATCAGCACCGGTGGCTCGACAGCTTACAGCCCGAGGACCCAAGCAAGCCTCACGGCCAGCAGTACGGGTACGGCATCACCCAGCTGCGCTTCGGACCGAACACGCTGTATTTCCACGGCGGTGAGATGCCTGGCTACAACTCGTTCATGGGCTACGATCCCACCAATCGGCTGACGCTCGTCGTGTGGACCAACCTGACCGTATCGCCCGACGGGAAGCCGACAGCCAATAGCATCATGTTGAAAGTGCTCGATCAGGTCTATGTGGAGTCCCCGCTTCGACAAGCGGAGACCTCAACGCCTCCTTGAAGAGCTTCCGACTTCGCCTACCGCCAATGGACAGTTCAATCATCGCCGCCCTTTCTGCCATCCTCGGAACGACTGTCGGGGGTCTTACCACTTTTTTAACGACCTTTCTCAACCAGCGGTACGCTGTGCGCCGTGAAATACTGGCGAAAGACGTCGCTAATCGTGAACAGCTTTACTCCGAATTCCTCAAGGAAGTGGGGAGCCTTTATTTCGACTCGATTAATCGAACCATTGACGATGTGTCCCAATTGGCTTCACTGATCGCCATGTATTCGCTGGTCGGCCGCATTCGAATGATCAGCGGTGAAGCGGTCTTAGCAGCAGCCGAGAAGGTTGCCGACGACATCGTCGAGTGTTACAAGCGCCCTCCGATGACCTTGCTGGAATTCCAACAACAGTGGGGAGCCACTGATCCATGGCATGAATTTACCAATGCATGTCGAGCAGAACGGGAAAGTATGCTGGGACGCTTGTAGTTCTTCCCCTGGCGAGCCGGCGGGACGGTTTGTTGTCTAGCTACGGGCGTCTCGGACTTGCTAGACGGAATTCTTGCTCTTGAGTGTTCGGACACTGATCGCAGCTGCCCTGGCGGTCATCGAACAATTGTTGTTCGCAGATGTTACATCTTAGAGGCAACAAAGTGTCTCAAGTGCGTGGTCAAAAATTTGCCTCGCTACCGGGAGTCCAAAATCACCTTAGTTTCTCAATGATCACCGGGTGTGATATCCTGTCGTCATGGAAAAAAAACAACAGCCTGTCGCCATAGTTACGGGCGCGTCCAGCGGCATCGGCCTGGGCGTCACACAGGCGCTGCTCGAACGCGGCTGGCGGATCGTAGGCACCTCCCGCACGATCAGCAAGTCGAAGGACCTCAAGCCTTCGCCTGATCTCATCCTCGTCGATGGAGAGGTCAGCAAGAAGGAAACAGCCGTCAAGGTCGTGGAAGCGGCCCTCAAGCATTTCGACCGTATTGATCTGCTAGTCAACAACGCCGGAATCTTCATGCCCAAGGCGTTCACGGACTACACCGAGGATGACTTCAATTTGGTAATGAATACCAACGTCGCCAGCTTCTTCTACATGTCGCAACAGGTCGTTCCGCAGATGAAGAAGCAAAATTCGGGACATGTGGTGAACATCTCGACGGTCCTCGCGGATCAACCGAGCGGCGCCGCGCCCGCACTTTTGGCGGTGCTGTCGAAGTCGCCAATGCCGGCTGTGAGTAAGGCGTTAGCGCTGGAATACGCAGCGAACAACATCCGGTTCAACACAGTGTCGCCCGGCACGATCAACACGCCGATGCACGCCAAAGATAATCATGCGGCGCTGGCGAAGTTTCATCCCCTCGGTCGGATGGGTGAAGTTTCTGACATTGTCGACGCGGTGCTCTATCTTCAAAATGCGACGTTCGTAACGGGCGAAAACATCCGAGTCGATGGAGGGGTCCATGCCGGTCGATAATAAATCCGCCATCCCCAAACCGGGTTCGCGCTTGCGTGAACTCGGCCTGGTGCTCCCGAAGGCACCGACCCCATTGGGAGCCTATGTCGAGGCTTCCTCGGTCGGCTCGCTGCTGTTTCTGAGTGGGATACTTCCGGTGGTGAATGGCAAACTCTCCATCACCGGACGGCTCGGAGAAAACCTCTCTGTCGAGCAAGGCCGGGAGGCGGTGCGGATCGCGACGATGAACGCTCTGGCCGTCGCGCAGCAACATCTCGGCGACCTCGATCGCTTAAAGAAGCTGGTGAAGCTGAGCGTTGCTCTGGCCACGACGGAGCAGTTTGTCGAGCACGCCGCCGTCGCTGACCGTGCATCGGAACTGTTTGTTCAACTCTTCGGTGCCGAAAACGGTCATGTGCGGATGGTCTACGGTGTTCAAAGTCTGCCAATCGGCACACCCGTCGTGGTGGAGGTCATCTTCGAGATCGACTAACGCCTACATTCTAACTGTCTACAGCTGATTGATTCGATGAAGCGAGTCTCATTAATCCCAATTGGAGTCATCCTCGTCATGAACCTCGCAAATGCTTTCGGCGAAGTTTTCTACCGCACAGTCCGGGTCGACGATCTCGATATTTTCTATCGAGAGGCCGGACCGAAAGATGGACCTACGATTCTGCTTCTCCACGGGCTGCCCTCTTCTTCCCGGATGTATCAGGCGCTGCTGGAGTCGGACTTGGCCAGCCAATATCATCTCATCGCTCCAGACTATCCCGGCTTTGGACACTCCTCCTGGCCGGATCCTAAAACCTTCGCTTACACCTTTGATCATTTGGCGAAGGTCATGCAGCACTTCACAGAGCAACTGCATCTGGATCGCTATACACTGTTCATGCAGGACTACGGCGGCCCGGTTGGTTTTCGTATGGCTTTGGCTCATCCCGAAAGAGTGGAGGCGATGATTATCCAAAATGCCGTCTCGCACGAACAGGGCCTATCTCCTCTTTGGGCAGTCCGACGGTCATTCTGGGAGAACAGACCGGCTCACGAGGCTGAGGTGCGAAGCAACTTGTTGTCTCTTGAAGCAACCCGCAAAAGGCACCTGGGCACCTCGCCCGACCCCGCGCTATACAACCCCGATTTGTGGATGGACGAATATTACTTCCTCAACCAGCCGGGACAGGCGGATATCCAGTTGGATCTCTTTTATGACTATCAAAATAACGTCAAATCTTACCCGAAGTGGCAGCAGTGGCTTCGTGACAATCAGCCGCCGCTGCTTGTTCTTTGGGGCCGCTACGATACCTCGTTTACGGTAGCCGGTGGAGAAGCTTACAAAAAGGATGACCCCCGAGCCGAGGTGCACATCCTGGACGCCGGACATTTCGCGCTGGATTTGAAGTCGAAGGAAATCATCCGTCTCACTCAGGACTTCCTGGCAAGGCAGCTACGCAAGTAGACGCCTCCCGTCCCCGCGATCAATTCCTAGATCGCCAGCGTGTCTCGATCTAAACTGCCAAACCGGGATCGGACCGCGTGTTGCTATCTCACGCGTCGCACAATGATCATAGTGTCCTGCTCGACTAATCTGGCAACTATCGGCTTGTTACCCAGCTTCCATTGCGTGTCGCTACGCTTAATCCATTTTCCACGCGCAGTCCGGGGGGGCAAACACTTCTCGATATCGGAAGCTGTAAGCGGGCCCGCATCTGCTCGTTTATACGCCTCCGAGACCGACACCTTAAATCCCTGACCGATCTCCTTGAGCTGAACGGCTACGTAAATCCCTCCCCAATGATACAGCCTCGAGTCACCGCTGATCTGCGCAGGTTTACCATACTTCACTGCAAGTTGAGCTTCATTGTCGAAGAGATCCGCACGACATACAGCCATTGTTAGAGCGAAAACGGCGAGAGGAACATTTTTCATGGGGCCCTTTCGTTGTAGCTTGCCGATGGTCGCTCGTGCGAGGAAATCGCGCGGCAATTTGGATGCCAGAACTTTGAAAAACCGTTCCGTAGGGCGCCGCGAGGATCATTGCCGATACGGGATTAATCTTCGACCTAAAGCTGAGCTTCGATAGCGGCCTTATCGATAACCGACCAAACTCGCCAAATCTTTTCTCGTCGAAATTCATAGAAGACATTCTCAGTAAAGGAAACTCTCTTCCCGTTGACAGGGAGTCCGAGAAAATTTCCCTTTGGCGTGCAGTCGAAGCCCAGGCGACTCGCCAGATATGGCGGATCGGAAATCATCAGCCGAATGTCAAAATAAAGGTCCGGAATTTCATAAAAGTCTCGCTCCAGCATCTCGCGATAACCCGATAACCCCATCCGCCGACCGTTATAGGACACTTCATCATGAACGAATTGTTCAAGCGTCGGCCAGTCCTGCTTATTCAGGCAGGCAATGTAGTTTCGATAGACGTCGGAAAGGTCGGCTTTAGTCATGGCATTGCTCCCATGCTTCGAAAATAAAGTAGGACGAGCGTGAAATTCTGCACCCCAGGAACGGTATCTCTGAAATCAACTCGGTTCCCTCATATCCTTCATCGCCGCCTTCACGATCGATGGCTGACCGCGTGTTGACGCCGTCGCGAGATCAGTGGGATCGTTCACGTCATTCGCAAGAGCTTGAGATGGAGGGATGCGTCTGAGGAGACGGAACCGCCCTAAGGGAACTGTCGCAATATAGTGCGAGCGACCGGGTGCCGTCTACGCACGTTCCATAACGACCTTCAATGCGCTAACCGCAGTCCCACCATGACGCGGATGGCTCGATGTCAGGGGTGCTGAGCGCCTTGAGCTTCCACGAAGACGCTGTAAAGCGACCGGCTGGCGGTCATGAAGAGCCGATTCTTCTTCAGGCCGCCGAAGCAGAAGTTCGCGCAGATCTCGGGCAGATGGATCTGTCCCAGGAGGGCTCCATCGGGACTGTAGCAATGCACCCCGTCGAAGCCGGCGCCGCCTCCACCGGCTGCCGACCAAACATTGCCATCCCGGTCGCAACGAATGCCGTCAGAGCCGCCCGGGCTCATCTCGACGAAGACCCGCCCATTGGCCGGGGTGGTCCCCTCCATGTCGAACACCCGGATATAACCGATGTCGACTACGTAGAGCCGCGACTCGTCGGGGGAGAAGCAAATGCCGTTCGGCCGGTCCATCTCCGTGATGACCGGAAGTCCTTCTCCGGTATCGGCGTCGACGCGGAAGACGTAACGGGGAATTTCCTTGACCCCTTTCTTCCCCTCGTAGTTGCCCTCGATTCCCCAGCCTGGGTCGGTAAACCACACTGACCCATCCGAGTGCACCGTGACGTCGTTCGGTGCGTTTAACGGCCTTCCGTTGTACGAATCCATCAAGACAGTGATGGTGCCATCGTGTTCTGTTCGGGTGACTCGTCGGCTCAAGTGCTCGCAGGTCACGAGTCGTCCTTGCAGGTCTCGGGTATTCCCGTTGCTGTTGTTCGACGGCTGACGATAGATGGTCACCTGACCGGTGATCTCGCTCCAACAGAGCATCCGGTCGTTGGGAATGTCGGAAAACAAAAGGTAGCGCCCGTCGCCGAACCACACCGGACCCTCCAGCCAGCGGCCTCCGGTCCAGAGGCGTTCTACCACCTCCTGCCACACGATGAGCGAGCGGAAACGCTCGTCGACAACTTCGACGGCAGGGTCCGGAAATCGGACGATCGTTCGATCGATCTCCCATGCGCTGATGCCGGGTCGACTTTTCTCCATAGTCTCAACCTCGCCCAATGAACGGCATCTTCGTCGCCATGATCGTCATCGTGGCGACGTTCGCGCCGAGTGGCAAATCTGCCATGTAACGGACCGCACGCCCGACTTCGGCGACATCCATCAAGGGCTCAGGTCTCACGCTGCCGTCTGCCTGGGCAGCTCCGGAAGCTGCTCCGCTGCCCATCTCCGTCGCCGCGTTGCCGATATCGATTTGTCCGCAGGCAATGTCGAACGGCCGCCCATCGAGAGCGGTTGCTTTGGTGAGGCCGGTGATGGCGTGTTTCGTAGCGGTATAGGCTAACGAACGCGGCCGGGGGGCATGGGCGGAGATCGATCCATTGTTGATGATGCGGCCGCCTTGGGGCCGTTGACGGCGCATCACTCGGAATGCCTCACGAATGCAGAGAAAAACGCCGGTAAGGTTGACGGCGACCACCTTGTTCCAGACCTCGAGTTCGAGGGCATCGATATCGACTGAAGGTGCTCCGGTCCCGGCGTTGTTGAACAAGAGGTCCAGTCGGCCGTAACGCTGCACGGTGGACTCGAACAAGTTTCGCACGCTAGTCTCATCGGTGACGTCTGTCGGAATCGCATCCAGCTTGCCGGTCAGCCCCGCACCCGCGACTAAGACCGCCTCGAGAGCCTCTCTGCGTCGTCCAGCCAGGACGACCATCCATCCGTCTCCGGCGAGTGCGTGCGCGACGGTCGCTCCAATCCCGCTGCCGCCGCCCGTAACGATCGCGATCCGTTGCATCTTGGTCGACATAAAGATCTGTTCAGCTGAACCGGGTTGGTATCGGAAAAATTGTTCAGGGAACTTTTCGTTCAGAAGTCTCGTCGCGTCGACTCTGGACTTCGTCGATGAGGAGTTGCCGGAACCTCAACCTGAGAGCTTCCCGCCCACCGGCAGGCATCGCGATTCGTCTTCGATTGTCATTGTCCATCGCAATATCTCCTCTACTAGACGCACTATTCCAGCGGAAGCTTTGTATCGCAGCCTATACTGAAAAGAACTGCGCGTGTGTTGACGCTCGTATTATAACCGCGTTGGTCGGGAGCGATCACGCGAAAGCCTGCACTAGCCAGAGGGCCTATCTGCTTGTGCCAGCCACACCAGAACTCCGGAAAACCATGCAACAGGATCACCACTGGGCCGTCCTGAGGATCCGCAGTCTCCGCGTGCAGTCGAATGTCACCCGGGTGAACCATTGTTCTTCAAGTCTCGATTCATTCACTGCGCATCCTCAAAAGCTAGTTGAACTTTCCTAATCTCCGCAGAACGGCGGATACAACTTACAGAAAAGCCCTGCTTTCGTAGTCCTATCTAGACGGGTAAGGCGCTTGATCATCGCCAAAAGATCCTCCCGACGCTTGGCCACCCCAAGACCGGCCTCGCCTAGTGGATCACTCGTGTCCCCGCCTGAACTCAGTTTCTCGACGGCAGCATCCAACACTTCGTCCTTCGTGCGCCGAGATTGCGTAGATAAACCGATATGGCTCGACCGGAAGCGGACCAGTTTTTGATAGTCGAGCTCCCGCGAGTTATTTCAGAGCGGTAGGGCAGACCCTACCCTGCGCACCATCTGCGCCACAGAATCTGTCTCCGATCCGAGCGGTGAGCTTTCCGAGCGCGTCCCGATCCGTGTCTGCACGAAGAAAACTAAATCCGATGAGAATGGTGACGGCGACAAGGCGTGCCGCCGAGCGCAATTTGGATCATACTTCTTGCCGCCATTCGTGCGGCTGCACAAGGAGGACTCTCTCGGAACCTTCAGTCAGCGCAACGCGTTAACCGAAAGAGATCATTTACGGATCGTAGACGTGGCTCGCTTGGAGTTCTATCGGCCTAGCTTAAAAGGTGGGTTTGTATTCGGGCATCGAGACAGCCCTTTTGCTAGCCCGCTGCGCTCAAATATTCTATTCGTTCTCCTTCGGCTCGCCAGCACGGCGGCGTTTATCCTCGTCGGGCTCGCCAAGGATTGTGCCAGTGGTTGAATCACGACCCCTCCCAGTGTTGCCGCTGCTGGTACTACTGCCCTGGCTACCAGTGCTTCGACTGCGCGAGTCGCTGGCAGTGCCGTCACCAGCCTCGCCGTCAGCTCCCTTTCCGCCGTCAGCTCCCTTTCCGCCGTCGGCTCCCTTTCCGCCGTCAGCTCCCTTTCCGCCGTCAGCTCCCTTTCCGCCGTCGGCTCCCTCTCCACCGCTGGCGCTTGTTCCCTCCCCGCTCCTGCCGCTTGCATTACCGCCCGTTCCCTCTCCGCCACTGCTTGTCCCCTGTCCACTGGCGCTCGCACTGCTCCCGCTGGCGCTCGTGCCACTTCCACTGGATCCCGAGCCGCCACCGCTAGATCCCGAACCGCCGCCGCCAGATCCCGAGCCGCCGCCGCCAGATCCCGAACTGCCGCCTCCGCCTGACTGAGCTAGGAGAGACATCGCGACGAAGAAAGAGATACAAAGCGCAAGTTGTATAATCCGTAGTGCCTTTTTCATGGTGTGCAATCGTTAGGAGTCGGTTCGTTCGGCGACCGTGCCCCAACAATCTCGGTTGACGGCGCGGTTGAGCGCGCGACGAACATCTCCCGTGAGATGGAGCTATAGCCAACTATCCAAAGCGAACCTCTAAACACTAAACGTCCGACGCAATTCTCCGGACGCATTTTTGGATGCTTTTCGCCAGCGCACTGGGCTCTGAGCGTCGAAACCTCGTGTCACTCCAGCCTTCAAAGTGCTACTTCCCGTAGTTTCCCGAATCTAACTCTGGAACGGCGAAGATCGGATTTCCGTCGAGTGGCTGCCCATCCGAGCTTTTGGTTGGTCCGGTCCCGGAACCGGCGATGGCTCGACCGTATACGGGATCGTCGAGCTCGCTAGGATCCCAGCCTGCCAAAGGCAAGCTCCATTGAGGAACTGAATGAACAAATGTGTTGCTCCAGGGATCCACGCTAAGTTCTTGGGCCTTACCGCGCAGCGCGGCTTTCGGTTTGGTGAACCGTAGCGACAATCGAAGGTCTGGTCGCACCCATACAAGCTGGGCCTGATCCGGATCGTAATAGACGTACTGGCTGGGAGGAGGGGAGCCAGGCGACACCGGGAGCGGGACAGGAGTCTTCTTATCGGCGCCGTTGCGAGGAAAGCGAGCGTCGTTCGCACTGAAGGGTTCCAGGCTTAGCGAGGGTTGCAGAGCCAAGGTGTCGCCCTCTGGCAGGTACGGACTAGTCTTGGGAGGCACCGTCAGGCTTATGGACGCATAGCTGAATTTCCATGCCCCGATTTCGTCATCTCCTTTTCCCCACCGAACATCGCCGTTCCACTCGGAATGGCCGAAGTTTCCCTCCTCGTCAAAAATTTCAAGAATGTAGTTACTGATCCGTTCCACTTCGGGCTGGGGTATAGGCTTACCTAGAGGGTCTCGGCGGGGTCGTTCTGATTGGGGAGATCCGGAGCGCAGAGCGACGTAATGATAGCAAAACCTAGTATATGTCCCGTGCACAGGAGCCGATTGATCGTCTGGCGAGCGGAATCTCGTTTTGACTAGTGCGTCGTCAAGTCTCTCGCGTTGGCCGTCAAAAAGCCATAAGCCGTCAAGTTCATCTTCGGGTGGTGTTGGCGTGTCCATAAAATAAGGGGGGAAGTTGAAGGTGGTGCGTGTTTGATGGAGGAAACCTCTGTCAATCAATCTCGCTACGGAGAGCGACAAATCAACGCCTCGCGCGCTTTTCCATGGGTCTTTGATAGAGTTGTGTGTGTTAAGTTCAGCAAAGGGAAGTGAGGGAAGGTAAAAACGGTAAGGCTTACACCCTGAGCCGATCTTATGTGATCGACAAGAGCGCACCCCTTACCCCACGGGAAAGCGAAGCGATGGGGGGCGGTCGGAAAAGTCTGCCGGGGTTGCGCTATTAGGATCTTTGGAACGTTTCTCCTTCGAGGGATTGGGCTTACAGTTTACTTCAGCTTCCAAACTCCTATCCGTGCATCCGAACTTCCTTAGAGAGCGGAGCGACAATTTTGACTTACTCGTCAGCGTGAAGGGGAACGTGGACGCGGTTCAATCTAGAGCAATGAGCGCTCCGGAGAGAGCTCAGCTTAGCGCACGACCACGCGCCACGTTCCAAAGGTTGGTTATGCAAGCTTCCAGGCAGACGAGCCTCTGCCCATGAGTTTCTCACTCGCTGTCGCGGAACATTCGGCCGCACACTCGATCTGAGCGTCGATACCTCGTGTCATCTCAGCCTTGGAAATGGTCGACCGAAAATCGAAGCAGCCGTGCTGGCTGGCGTCCACGCTCAGTTGTCGAAATACAGAGAAAATTCGTGCGGATGCGGGCGGAGGCGGAGCGGGTCGATTTCGTTATCGCGCTTATAGTCGATCCAGGTGCGCACCAGATCATCCGTAAAGACGCCACCTTCGGTAAGGAAGTGGTGGTCCTCCTCGAGCGCCCGCAGCGCCTCGTCGAGCGATGCGGGCGTCTTGTTGGTGCCGGCCAGCTCTTCTTTCGTCATCTCGTAGATGTCGCGATCGAGCGGTTCCCCTGGATCGATCCGGTTGCGAATGCCATCGAGCATTGCCATGACCATCGCCGGCCAGGCCAGGTAGCCGTTGCAGCTCGGATCGGGACACCGGAACTCGAGCCGCTTCGTTTTGGGGTTTTTCGAGTACATCGGAATGCGAATCGCGGCTGAACGATTCCGCGCGGATAGCGCGAGGTTGACCGGCGCCTCAAAGCCCGGCACCAGACGGCGGTAGGAGTTCGTTGTCGGAGCTGCAAAGGCCAGAATCGCGGCCGCGTGTCTGAGCAGTCCGCCAGCCGCGTGCAAGCCTAGCTCGCTCAGGCCGGCGTAACCATCCCCCGCAAAGAGCGGCTTGCTCCCTTTCCACAGGGAGATGTGAGTGTGCATGCCGCTGCCGTTGTCTTCGAAAATCGGTTTGGGCATGAACGTGACCGTCTTGCTGTGACGCCGCGCCACGTTCTTGCAGATATATTTGTACCACATGAACTGATCGGCCATCTTGAGCAGCGGCGCATACCGCATGTCGATCTCGCTCTGTCCCGCGGTAGCCACTTCGTGATGGTGCGCCTCGACAGCGATGCCGATTTTGCGCATCTCGTAGACCATTTCTCCGCGGAGATCGTGGTAAGTATCGGTTGGGCTGACTGGGAAGTAGCCGCCCTTGAAGCTGGGTTTGTAACCGAGGTTCGGCTCCTCGATGCGGGCCGTGTTCCACGCACCTTCGACCGAGTCGATCTCGTAGTAACCTTTGTGCTGGTTCTGCTCGTAGCGGACCTCGTCAAAGATGAAGAACTCAGGCTCGGGACCAACATAACAGATATCGGCGATGCCCGACTCGCGCAGATACGCCTCGGCCTTACGAGCAACATGGCGCGGGTCTCGCGAGAAGTCCTGACGCGTCACGGGATCGACGACATTGGCGATGATGCTCACCGTGGGCCTGGTGAAGAACGGATCGAGGCAGACGGTGTCCGGATCCGGCACCGCCATCATATCCGACTCGTGAATGCCCTTCCATCCGCGAATGGAAGACCCATCGAAGCCGAGGCCCTCCTTGAACGTCCCTTGGTCCCAGGTGTCGATCGGAAAAGAGCAATGCTGCCAAGACCCGAGCATGTCGACGAACTTCAGATCCACCATCTCGGCTTGGTGTTTCTTCGCAAAGATGAAGACGTCGGTAGCCTTCATGGGGGGCCTTCCAGAAGATCACATTTTGAGCGAACCAAGCCGTGTGTCAAGGCAGCAATCCGGCACGCCAAAATGCCATCGCCAGTGCATGACAGGACCTTCCGGTCGTAGCGCCTCTCACCAGACGGGTTGGACAGCGCTCGCTGCGAGATTGCTAGAGAATGCGGTGGAAATCCCGCTCGCATCGAATCCGCGCCCAATGGCAATGGTGACCGCCTACCCGACATACGCCGTGCGGCCGGCGCAAAATTCGGAGGGTTGGTGGACCGTTCGGGAGTTCCGGTTTGAAGTGTTGCGCGTGATTCGCACAACATCTTTACGGAATTGAAAGAAGATATCAACGAACCAGGGCGATTAGAAAAAGGCATCGACAGGACCAAACGTCTTGTCCCACGCTCCAGTCCGGTTAGCGACTATCAATATCAAATCTCAACCCCAACACACATCATCGCGGGAGTGGTTTGGCTTTCGAACGAAAGCGATGCTTCTGCGATTGCGAGACCCGAGAACTCGATCTCGTGAATAAATAAAAAGCGCGTGACTTATGGAAAATATTAAAGAGCGGAGAATCATGCAAATAGGCTACGTCGTTGAGGACGTTGAAAAGAGCGTCGCCGAGTATTCAAAGCGTCTCGGCATCGGCCCCTGGGATATCTATACCTTCTGCGCGCCTGATTTACGGGATGCAATCTACCGCGGCCAACCCATCGACCATAAATTTATCATAGCCCTTGTCTGGAATCGGACGACCCAGTTGGAACTCATCCAGCCGGTCGCCGGGACAAACATTTATACGGAATTTCTCGATCGGCGAGGCGATGGTCTCCACCACATCAAAGAATGGGTCGATGACTGCCAAAAAGAGCTGGAAGAGTACCGGAAGCGCGGCATCGATGTAATTCAGAGTGGCAAGTTCGACGAGGACGAACACTACTATCTTGACACAGAGTCTATCTTCGGCTTCGTCTACGAAATTGGCAACAATGGTAAGATTCGGCCGCCAGAACGCCGTTTGGGCTAAGTTCCCCTGAACGCTTAGGCTTCGGGTCCGAGAACCTCACGAAACGCCTTGACGAAGGCCTGCGGAGGTTGCGCGCCGGCGAACGCAAAGATCCCGTTGAGCAAAAAGAACGGCACGGCATCTATGCCAAGGCGGCGTGCTTCGCGTTCTTCCGCCAAGACTTCCTGGCGCCCATCGTCGCTTTGAAGGAAAAGCAGGGCCCGCTCGCGTGAAAGCCCGACTTCGGCCGCAGCGTCCGCCAAAACTTCGATCTCACCAAGGTCGCGGCCTTCGGAAAAGTAGGCCCGAAAAAGCACCTCCGCCAACGCGTCCTGCGGCGACCTCAGGACCCCGGCCCACCAGAGCAGGCGATGGCCGTTGATCGTATTGGGCGTGACGAGAACTCGGTCGTAATCGAACACCAACCCGAGCGTCTCACCGGTTTCGGTTACCCGTCGATCCATCGCCTGGGATCGCTCCCAGCTGCCAAATTTCGCCGTCCGGTAAGCCCTTCGATCCAAGCCTGATTTCGGCAGGTCGGGATTGAGTTGAAAGGGCCGCCAGACAATGCTCGGCGGTTCGCTGAGCCCCACGAGTTGGAGAGCTTGTCCCAAGCGTCGCCGACCGATGTAACACCAAGGGCAGATCAGGTCTGAATAGATTACGATGGCTAATGGATTCATGCGTCTTAATCGTGGGCCCCATTTTTCGAATCGAGAAAGGCCCCTAAGGCCTTGCTTTGACGGAGCAGGCGCTCCCCCAACTCGAGCTGCACTGATTCCATTCGTGCAGCGCCCATTGATGTCCAGCCGGTGACGAATTAACGCTACGTCTAGCGCACGGCCGTTGGCAAGCGCTTCATCGATCCGATCGAGACTGAGCTTTGAGGTGGCGACGCGACTCGGCCGAATCGTGACGCGACTCACTCCTCGTCGTAATAACCTTCGAGGAACTCGATAAGATTTCCCTCGGGATCACGAAAGAAAACGACCCGGCCACCGGGAATGTGCTTACTGATGTCAGTGATTGGATCGGGTTCAATGCCATCGGCCCGCAAGGATTCAATCGCCGGCTCAAGCTTGGGAGCGTCGAAAGCCAGATGTTTGAAGCCGACGCCTTGCTCGCCACCTTTCTGCCCGGCGTTCACCGAATCACTTGGGTAAAGTTCCAGTCGAACCGAGCCCAGCTTCAACATCACGAATTGATTGGGCTTGCCGGGTCGGAAGGTGCGCGAGCGCTGAAAGCCGAAATGCTTCACGTAAAATCTTTCCTGCGCCGCAACGTCACGGCAGTTCAAAGAAACGTGGTTGAAACCTATCATGCGACCACTCGGATTCGATGTCGGACCACGAGAAGCCTAGTGGAGCCTCGAACAGCGCGTCAACCCAGCAAATTGCAGGGGGGCTGTGTAGCGTTGTTCCACCGAAGCGGTCTGACGGCATCTAAAAAATCTGCCAACGACTTATCTCAGCGCGCTTTTCGAAGGATCTGGACTTCCATCGGCTTTAACGAAACTGCTACAACCCGGACGGGGCCGTCGGTGATCGCGCCATTTGGCGCGTGAATTTCGACAGTGCCGGCCGCCTTGGTGACCACGTGGCCGGGATCCTGCGACTCGGATTTATTGCTGAAAAGCCGCTCGATCTCGTCATCGTCAGCGCTCAAGGCCATGTCGATGACCACCTCACCGACGAAAGATTGCGTCGTATGCGTGTTGGCGACTACCAAGACCTCCTGATTGTCTAAGATTCGTGAGAAGGCGAGCACACCACCGTTAACACGTGAGATGCCGAAGCGGACACGATCGCCAGAGAGCGGGCGGAAGAACTGCCTGCCGTAGCGGAGCGCAGGTTGTTTGGCACGAACCTTCGCGATTTGCGCGATGGCCTTATAAAAAGGGTGCTCTCGGTCAAAAATGTTCCCAGGCTGACCCCACAAGGATTCACGCACCGCGAGATCGATACCGCCAAGGCCGTGCAGGCCCTGTTCGGTCCCGTAATAGAGGCACGGGATGCCAGTCAGACAGTACAGACAACCAATCGCCATGGTGAGTTGATCGTCGAAACGATGTGGCTCGCCGGGATCGCTGAAATAGAACCGAGAGTGCATGTCATGATTGTCCAGGAAGGTGACGAAGTAGCTCGACGCTTCCCCATGCGAACTGAGCAGCCCGCGCTGGACGTTTCTCCGATGTTGGAACATTTCAGCTATCTTCGTCGGCGGCTGATTACCTTTGAGCACTTTCGGAAGTTCGAAAAACAATGGAAAGTCCAATGCCGCATCGACGCCGATCGGGTCTTCGACGGCTCCCGCATCGCGGCCAATGAATTGCGCTATCTTCTCTTCGGTATCGAAGACCTCACCGAAGGTGAAGAAGTTCTTTTTCCCGATGCTGAGAGCGTACTCGCGCATGGCATTGCCGAACGTGCGCGCGAAATCCCGCTCCACGTACTTGAGCGTGTCGATACGAAAGCCGTCGACATCGAATTTGGCGATCGCGTACTGATACGCACGGATCAGGATCTCACGGACTCTCGCCCCATCCGTGACGAATTCCTTGAGTGTATTGAAGTCGCCGCCTCCTTCACCGCCCCTGCCTTGCCGGCGAAAAAAGTCGTTGCTGTGCAATTCACGTGGCCAGATCGCAGCGTCGCTGGAAAGGTTCGCCGGGGCTTGACTAATATCGGCTAAGCCAGGACCGCCACGTTCGTCGTGCCACCGAATGCTATATGGCTGGTCACGGAAATCAGTCATGGGTTCATTATTTTGTCCCGGACCGAGGTCATAGCCAAACACGTTACCGGCGTGGTTCAGGACGACGTCGAGGATAACGTAGAGACCGCGTGCGTGCGCTTCGTCAACGAGACGGCGAAGCTCCATGTCGGCAAGTTGGGGATTCTCACTGGCGGCGGCAGGGTCCGAGGCGAAGCGCGGGTCAATCGAGAGGAAGTCCTGGATGCCGTAACCATGGTAGAGCGTATCTTCATACGAACAATTCTTCAGAACCGGAGTCAACCAGATGGCCCCGGCGCCGAGTGTCCTAATGTATCCGAGTTGCTCGCGCACTCCCTCCAGCGAACCTCCTTGAAATGCATCGTGCTCGCCATCGAAGGGTTGATGCTTCGGTGGCGCGGTCGGATTATTAAAACGATCGACCATCAGGAAATAGATGACCTGGTCACGCCAATCTTCCGGCGAAGGGTATGGCGTCCGGATTTGAACCGATCGCCCGTCAATGACCACATTGATGCGATGCGGTTCGTCGGCGCTGGCCTGCTCTGCAGCCATATCGAAAGCACTGTTTACGAGATCGCTGAAAACGGACGTCTGCATAGGCATGTTAACTTTTCCAAGTGAGAGATTTCAGTGGACGCTATCGGAAGAGAACTTTCTTCCGTAGATCAGGAGGGATTGCGATCTTAGAATTGTTAAATGTTTAAAATGTTACATTCTGTTTCAAAGCATTTGAAGTGCCGAATAACCCCTGAACGGCTACGTCAACAACCACGGGCCACGAATGAAGACCTATTCAAGCTTCGATGATTACCTAAGGGATCAGAATCCCAGCAATCAGGCAATCATTCGCGCGCTTCGGCGATTGGTGAAACGCGTTGCTCCTGGGCTAAGCGAAGCCGTGAAGTGGGGAAACGGCTGCTGGATCAGCCGCATCCGACCCGTAGCCTACGTTTACTCTGCGGCTGACCATGTGCAATTCGGATTCTTTAGCGGATCATCATTGAAGGATCCAAGAGGGTTGCTCGAAGGCCAGGGAAAATACGTGCGGCACACTAAAGTCCGCGATCCTTCCGAAATTGACCAGCGAGCCTTCGCGGCGCTCCTCAGGCAAGCCGCGCGCATGCGCCCGGAAGAGTGACCCGTCTTGTCCCTGTGCCTAGCTCTGTTTCGCCGCAGCCGGGGATGAAGAAACTATCGTCGGTGCAAATCAGATAAGGGCTTTGGCTGCGACCACCTTGTCAATTTGCGCCCGGTTCCTGGAGCTCAGCTATCTAACGAATTTTTCGAAATCGGACTCCAGGCGATTCGCGCGAATGGTGAGTAACGCTGTGCGATGGCATCGGATGCGCTTGAAGTTGTGTCAGAATAACCCACAATCATCGGAGGCGGCGTCGGTTTGATCGGGCGCAACTTCACCCTTCAGCCGGCCAAACTGCGGAAGAGCTCCGGCACGAGCGCGATACCGCGGCCCGATTCGACTGCGGCAAGCAAGGACGTGGCACCATCGCACTCTACGGCAATGTCTGGTCTCCGATCGAAATTCGCGAGGGTCGTTTCGAGCATCTCGTGGTATTCGCTATACTCGGCACGAACATAAGCCGCGAGAGGCTCATCGAGAAGATAACGGAGCGGCACTTTCCTCATCGGGCAAAGCGATGTTGACGAGCTACCGCCACACGTAGTGGGTAGCGCAGGATCTCCTCGAAGAGGATCCCGGGCTGTGGACGACTACCGGGTTTCACCATTATGCAAAGGTGAACGCGCTCGTCGAGCAATGCGCGCTCGAGGTCATCGCTGGCGAGATCCAAAAGCGTTACACGCACACTCGGCGCAGCTTTCTGAAAAGCTGCCAGAGCGCGTGGAAGAATCTCCCTCGTCGGCGAAGGCGCATAACCAACGCGGAGTTCACCAATCTCGCCGCGACCGAGCGCACGAACGGCCCTCAAAGCTTCTTCGACGCGAGCAAGCACGGCACGTGCTTCATCGGCAAAGAATTTTCCGGTTTCGGTAAGTTTAATTCCACGCGTGCTGCGCTCAATCAGTTTCAGACCAAGCTCCTCTTCGAGGTCTTGGATTTGGCGACTCAAAGCAGGTTGAGCGACGTGAAGCCTCCTCGCGGCCTGGGTTACATTGCGAAGCTCGGCGACCGCCGCAAAGTAGCGTAAGTGACGAAGTTCCACCCCACACCATACCCGAAAAGCATCGCTGGGTCAGAAAGAAGGTATTGGGCACCCCTTGAAGGAATGGCGTACGTAAACTGAGGAACTGCTGAGAAAATATGAAGGCACTTACATCACAGAAGGAAATCGTCACGGGCGCTCCGTCACCAGAACTGGTGGACCTCTGGCTTGCGAGAGCTTTCAACGCGCACGACGTCGAGGCTGCGGCCGCAATGTACCACCCAGACGCGAGTGTGGTCCGGCTTGATCAGGTCCACGGGACCGTCGCAGTAGCGTGCGGCGCCGCTGGGATTCGGGAGGCGATGGCGGGCTACATTGGGCTGAAGCCGCATATGGACGTTGTCGTGCACCACACGACCGTCTCCGGAGCCTTCGCCCTATGCCGCTCGCGATGGCGCTTTACCGGCACAGACCAGGATGGCAACCGATTGAAGTCCACCACCATGGGATGGAGGTCGCTGTCTGCAAAGGTGGTAGGTGGGTCTTCTTCATCGACCACCCTTCGGGAGCCGACCCGTCGTGGGCAGTGGATCATCCTCCACCAACGGGTTGACGGGCACGGACGCGTGTGCGCCCTGGAAAAGATGCTGGCGATCAAGCCGTTATTTGGTGCACGTGAAAGGCACACCTGCGGCGAAATGGTTAAGCGCAACGGCGCGACGGTTGGCAGTGCGCTAGCCACCCAGCTACCGTCGGCTTACGATTCTGCACAATCAAACCCTTGTCCCGAGCAGCGGACACGTTTCTCATAGACCGATTTTAAACATGGAGGCTGGCAAAGCACAGAATCTGCCAATACTGCGTTTTAAAGATCAACAAGCCTGGACCGACTGGTTGCATGCGAACCACGCGACGTCATCGGGTTTATGGATCCAGCTGGCAAAGAAAGTGTCGGCTAGGCGCTCGGTGTCCTATGCCGAAGCGGTAGAGGTGGCGCTCTGTTACGGCTGGATCGACGGTCAAAGCAAAAGCTACGATGAGACGAGCTGGCTGCAGAAATTTACGCCGCGGCGCAGGCGCAGCATCTGGTCCAAGATCAATCGAGAAAAAACCGAGAGGCTGATTAGCGAAAGCCGCATGCAGCCAGCGGGTTTGGCGGAGGTCGACCGCGCCAAGCAAGACGGGCGCTGGGAGGCAGCATATGATTCGCCCCGTGTTGCCACCGTGCCGGCTGATTTGCAAACAGCATTGAAGAACAGCCCGCAGGCGAGCGCCTTCTTCTCCACACTCAACAGCCAGAATCGGTTCGCGATCTTATTCAGAATTCAAACCGCCAAAAAGTCCGATACACGCGCTAGGCGAATCGAGCAGTTCATTCGAATGCTCGAAAACAAGGAAAAGCTCTATCCGTGAGCGAACGCGAAGGCTGCAGCAATATCGCTAGATCCGATGAGTCGTAGGGCCGCGTCTACAAGTTTTCGACTTAACACCTTGGCCCTCAGCCTGGGATCCAACTTTAGACTTCTCGGCTAAACGGCACCTCTCGTGGCCGAGCGCCGCCCGCAACGCGATAATGACTGGGTGTTCTCCGGTGTATTGCCGGCCGTAGCCGAGGGCTAAATCGATAATCGAATTCCTCCCGGTTCAGTCTTGGTGTGCTGATCTCTAGTAGCCTCCGGCGAAGAGACCGATTCATAGTCTCCCACAACTCGACCAATTCCGCGTGGAGTGCGTTCGGCAACGGCAGAAGATATAGAGCAGGCCGAGACGCTCTTTGACTGTTTTCGGAGTTGCCGCATCCTGATCGATGGCAGGCACATCGCCGGTGATGGTCTCTCCAGGATCGTGCACGATGCAGGTGCGGATCAGCCTGGGAAAATCGAACTCCGGAAATTCATTCCGCAGCATTAGGGCCATTAGACAACGGTCGCCACGTGTGCTCGGCAACACTCTCCGGCCGCCCCGACGAAGTATGCGAACTCCGGAGCATATCCTTCAACCGCTCGGCTGATCGCAGAAAGCTTAGGACGCCGTCTAGTTCCTAATCCGACATTAGGTCCACAGATTAGCACAGATCCGGATTTCTGAATCTGTGGAGATCTGCGCAATCTGTAAATAACCTATCCTTCCCACACAGCAAGATGCGGGGTCGGTCATCTCACGAACAATCACGTCGTTTTACGTCGGAGCGAGGTTAGCTGTTTTCGGCCGATGCGCCTGAAGTTCAACAAGCGAAAGATTCTCGTTTCTCTTCAACTGGGAGGGTGAGTCGTGAGCGAGAGTAGGCCACTGCGAATGGCAAGCCGATCGAGTTTGCTCGAGGCGTCCACATTTGGCCAAACGCTAGTAACCAAAAGAGGAATCGCGTCATGAAACACGTTCTTATTACAGGCGTCTCTACCGGGATCGGCTATGCGGCAGCCCAAGCGTTCACTCTCAAGGGTTATCACGTTTACGGCAGTGTGCGCAGGCAGGAGGATGCCGAGAAACTGCAGCGGGCTCTCGGTCCGCAATTCTCACCGCTATTGTTTGATGTCACTGACCATCTGGCGATCGCGGACGCGGCCATGAAAGTTGAAGCGGAGGTAGGACAGGAAGGCCTGGCCTGCCTGATCAACAACGCGGGAATGTCAACTTCCGGACCCTTAATGCTGCAGCCCTTGGACGATATCCGCCGCCAATTTGAGGTGAATGTCATCGGCTTATTTGCAGTCACGCAGGCTTTCCTACCACTCTTGGGTGCTCAACAAAATGTAACCCATCCACCTGGACGGATCATCAACATCAGTTCTGTCGGTGGGAAGGTTGCGGCGCCATTTGTCGGAGCTTATGTCGGTAGCAAACATGCCGTCGAGGGGATGTCACATTCACTACGGCGGGAACTGCAACTCTATGGCATCGATGTGATCTTGGTCGGACCTGGACCTGTCAAGACAGCGATTTGGGAGAAGCCTTCGGCCAGAGAGTTGGGAATATTTGCGGAGAGCGACTACGCGCCCATGATGCTTAGCTTCCAAAAGTTCTTTGTCGAATCGGCGAAGAAAGATGGGTTATCTGCGGAGATTCTGCGGTCGTCGATTGGTGGAGATCTTCGAAGCGAAAAAACCAAAGACACGATATACGGTGGTTCCAAAGTGGTTTTCGGGCTGGGTGCTGCCGCGAATCTTGCCGGATCGCATCTTGGATCGACTGATCGGAAAGGCTGTTGGCCTGTTAAAGAACTGACTGCCTACCCGGCCGGTAAAGATCGTTGAGGAGCACCACAAAATGGCCTAGTTGAGCGCCAACGGCGCGGTTCCTAACACTCCGGAAGTTGTCGGAGCTGATCTGAACACGGCTATTCGGCGTGGGTGGCAGAAACCCTCCCGCCTCGCGCTAACTAGCGCTATGAGGCGCGTTCGAGCTTTTGCTGAGGCGTGCGCGAATCTTCGTCAGGTCGGTCCTGATTTGATTGAAGTTGCGTCTCGATTCGGTCGAGCGTTTTGCGGATCTCGGCGATATCGTCACGTTGTTCGATCTCCACAGCTTGAAGGTTGTTGACGATCACCCCAACCACGAAGTTCAAAGCCACGAAGGTGCCGAACAGGATGAAAGTCACAAAGTAGATCCAGGCGGCCGGCATGTGCGGAACCACTTCGTCCATCACCGTGACCCATCCCTCGAGGGTGATGATGCTGAAGAGGGTAAGCACGCTTTGGTGCAAGCTGCCGAAATATTTCGGCGCAATCTGGCCGAACAACGACGTCCCGATCGCCGCGTAGACATACATCAGCAGGGCGAGCAGGACCAGAATATGACCCAAAGCAGGTAGGCTCCGCAGCAACGCGTTGACGACCTTCTGCAAATCAGGCGACACGCTAACAGTGCGCAGCGCGCGAAGGATGCGAAACAGACGCGCGACTGTGAAAAATTCCGACGAAGGCAGATAAGAAACCCCCACGATGATCAAGTCAAAGAGGTTCCACCCACTGCGGAAGAACGCGAGACGAGGATTCGACCCAAGGAAACGCAGGACTAACTCTAGCGTAAACAGGTAGAGAATGATGCGATCCGTCAGATGAAGGATTTTGCCATAGCGGGCGTGTATCTCCGGATAAGTATCAAGACCAACGATGATCGCGTTGACCAAGATCAGAGTGATCACGACCCGCCGGAACAAGGCGGAGTTGGTGATCAAACCGATCTTGTCCGTCACTGTGTCCGAACTCATGGGTCTACATTCTCTTCACACCGCCGACTTAGCCTCTACTACATCATGCGTAGGGTAAAGTCCACGTTGCAGGCCACAAGGCGGTTACCGAGCCATTCACAGTTTTGCCGCCTGATACTTCCTAGGTCAGGGGAGCCGCCCTTCCGATACATGCACGTGGTGGTTCTCTAAAGAACGTCTTGCCCACTCGCCGAGGATGCGCCCATACCCGGTTCGACCTTTCCGCGTCGGGCGATTGGCTGTGGAGCGGAGGTTTGCTTTGAACAATGTCCTTGCGCAAGCGGGTTACGGTTCAGATACTGCGTCTCCCCATGCCTGACGCAATGCCTGCCCTCCGCTTAGAAACAGGCGCGGGAGAGCGCCAGCCCACGGACAACTCTGAACAGTAAGGAGAGAGCTTCGATGAAGTTCCAGAGGTCTGCACCTGGTGTGCTCATCGTCTCGGTCGTGGTGGTCGTTACCGCGATCGCCGTGCTCTCGAATCGGTTGTTCAGCGGGCTGACCTCGGCGGTCGAACAGGACCAGTTCGAGCTGATACGTGCCCTCTGGAGCTACAACCTCACGGCGGCCGAAAACCGCGCCCTGGAACGGGCGGAGCTGATAGCGGCTCTGCCCGCGGTCCGCGAGGCTTTCGCCGCCCGGGACCGGGAAGCTCTGCTGGCCCAGTGCGCCGAGATGTTCAAGCGGCAGAAGGAGCGCTACGGCGTCGATCGGGCCCAGTTCCACTTCCCGCCGGCGGTCTCGTTCTTGCGGCTGCACGCGCCCGAGCAGTATGGCGACCACCAGGACCAGTTCCGGCCGATGGTCGTCGCGGTCAATCGCGATCTGTTCTCGCGCAAAGAGTCGGCCATTGCCGGAACGGGGCCGGCCATCTTCGGGGTGACGCCCGTGATGGATGCCAGCGGCCAGCATATCGGCAGCTTCGAGCTGGGAATGAGTTTCGGCCCTCTGCTCCACGCGTTGAAAGCGGCCTATCGCCTTGAGATGGCGTTGTTCGTCGAAGAGCAGCCACTGCGGCAGTTAATGTTTGCCGAGGGCCTCGATCCCGATGTCCTGACCGAGCAGAACCGCAGGGGCAAGTACACCAAGGTCCACTCGACGAACTGGGCCCTGATGAAAGAGCTCGTTAGCGAGGGCGATCTCAGTGGGCCTACGGAGGCCCAGTACGTCCGCTCGGCACAGGATGTGCCGTACGGCGTGGTGTTGTTGACGCTGTTCAACCACGCGGGCAATCCCATCGGCAAGGTCGCCATGGCGCGGGAGTTCAGCAGCTCGAGGGCGGCAGCGGGCCGCTCGTTGGTCTGGCAGGGGCTTCTGGCGCTGACAGGCATCGTCGTCTTGGCGGGAGTCATCCTCATCGTGGTGCGGGGACTGCTGCTGCGGCCCTTGGAAATGCTAAGCCGGCATTTTGTCAATCTCGCAGCGGGGCGGCGCGACCAACCGATTCCGGAGACTGAGAAACCTCTGCGACGAGATGAAGGCTCTAGCCCAGGCTCACGAGCAGCTTAGGACCAAGTCGCAGATCTCGGACCTCAAGACCGACAAAGAGGTGTCTCCATGAAGAGCCTTTTTCTTCTCGGTCTCGTGCTCTCGTCCGCCTTGGCATTGCCAGGGCGCGCCGAGCTACAGGAAGCGCCGACGGAGGCGCCGCCGAGCGTTCTCAGCTCGCTGCCTTTGGGTAAGGGCCTGCCGGTCGTCGTTCTGACGGGCCTGCGCTATGTGGAGGTAGATTCGATCGACGAGACGGAAGCCGCCTACACGGCAACGGTGGATCTGCGCCTGCGGTGGCAGGACCTTCGGCTGCAATACCCTCCGGAATCTGCGCCCCAGGGCTTCTTGGAGTTCCGAGACGAGGCCGCCGCGGCGAAGATCGCCGAGATCTGGACCCCGGTCGTCTCTTTGCAGAATCTCTCTGGGGAGCCCTCGCAACAAATGCGCGCTCTCCGGATCTTTCCGGATGGACGGGTCGAGATGATGGTGCGCACGACAGCCACATTCGAAACCCCTTTCGAGGTAGAGCGGTTTCCTTTTGACCGCCAACGCTTGCAGGTCGAGGTGGTCTCCAGGCGCGAGAGCGTGGAGCGGCTATCGCTAGAATTCGAGCAGGACGACCTGGACTTCAGCCAGCCCCCGGATTCGAATGAGCTCCGGGACTGGCTGCCGGGGATCGTCAGCCTCAAGCGGGATGTCGTGAACGGTTGGTACGGCGAGTACCTGTCTCGCGTGACCGTTTCCCTGGCTATGCAACGGTGGGCCGGCGGCTCGGCCGCTCTGATTTTTATCCCGCTGCTGGCTTCACTGTCCATCCCCCTTTTGGCCATCTGGTTGAACAGGATGGAGGAAGGCGAGTTTCAGATCGAGGCCTTTGAGCAGGCCAATGTGATCGTCGGCGGACTCTTTGCGGTCATCGCTCTGAACTTCACCCTGAATGCGGAGTACGGCATGCTCGGCTCCACTGACAACACCGTGCGTCGGCTGTTCACATTGAACTATTTGGCGCTGGGGCTAAGCCTGCTCATCAACCTGACGCTGTTCCGGTTCAACTTGCCGATGCGCTGGTTTGGACGTTACGTGCAGGAACAGGTTTACTTGTTCTTGTCCTGGGCAGTGCCCTTGCTGGTTCTGGCCACCGCTCTCGCTTTCTTGCTGATTGCCATGGCCTGAAAGCAGCCTGCTACTGCGGGAGCATGCAACAAGCAATATGATTGGATGAGTTACAGGGCAAGACTTCCGAATCTTAAACACATCTGACCATCGCTTCGTTTTTGTAGCGGCGGCGTCCCGCCGCCTGATGGAACCTCGACCATGACGATACGGTCGCTACCAACGAGATCCTACGCGCTGAAGCCGCCGAACAAATATTCCTGGCGAGACGCCGGAAATTGCACGCGGGGACGCGGCGGGGACGCGTGCGCTCCCCGAACCAGCAAAGCGCCGCGCAGCAGTCAGACGATGACGCTTAAGTCCCCTCGGCGCGATCTTATCGAAGTCGTGGGCCAAGCATCGAGGATAGCATCCTCGCTACAAAATGCGCTTTGCCAGTCGAGACCGGTCCGCAACGCTCTGGGAGCATACGCGTTCCATCCGTCGTGCGCGCCTTAGAACCAACAACACTCCGGTTCTAAACGCTGATGATCGCGCGCCGAGGACGCCTTGCGCTGAACGTTCGCTTCGATCAAGCGGTGCCGATTAAATAAGATTATCGCGCGCGCGATGGATCTCGCGGGCCGCGCAAGGTTCGGAACGTGATCGAATATCTCAGGCGTTTCGTCGGCGGGATGTGGTGTTGCCAGTGGCTACGCACAGGCCCACGAAGAACATATAATGAACGCGGTTCAAGCGATAAGGACACGGATTTCTGAGCCTGAGGTGCCCTTGTGGGCGGCCACGGACGGAATTTCATGGTGCACTCGCTGAGCAGTGAAATACCCACGATAAAATCAAAGGCCGGCGCATCCCGGTGCCAGCCAATCCCCGCTCCGGCCGGATATTCGGTTATAAGGACTTCCGCGAACTCTGCAGGACTGCACTTGGTGAACTCCGCAATTCGCCCGCGCAGCGGTAAGAGAAATTCCGGGACCGGAGGCGCCGCCCCCACCCTGGCGCTCTCATATTCATAACTTCTTCCAAAGTGCGCTGCGCGCCGCCTGGCGACGACACCGTGCATCTTGATTTCTCCAAACTGAAGTTCGCCAATCGCGGCAACGAGCTCTCCTTCTTCATCGCGCGAAATGAACTCGGCAGCATAGATTAGGCCGTCAAGCAGGGCGCTTTCGTTCGTGAAGAAGTCGAGCTGTCTCATCCCATAATCTATCCTCTCTCGCTGTCGCTTTCCAAATGCCAAGCTTTGTAGCGACCGTGTCCCCGGCCAGCACGGGCCTAGGTGAGCCCACGGTGAGGGCGGTCTGCAGCGGCGATGCCACGCCCGCAGGCGCTCCGCGCCAGCATGGCGGGGCGGATCTTCATCTTCGGGCATCTTCGCCGCGCGGCCGAGCTAGGCGCCCCTGCCGGCGGCGGGGACGCCGCCGCGACAATTACAAATCGTCCGCATCACAATGCGAAAAGCGCCGGAGCAATCACGCGCTGACGTTCGTAGCTCTCAAGATCGTCAATATCTTCCAACGGTGAGAGACACTGGTAGGAGAGCCCGGCTGCTCGCGCTTGACCAAGCGTCGCCGCAAAAACGGCGTCTGAACTCCACGGAATTGCTTCGAAAACCGCGGCCATCGGTTTTCTCAAGCCGAGGAGGACGTAGCCTCCGTCGAGAGCCCCCGCGATGACCATCTCGGTCTTAGCGAGAGTTGCTTCCGCTTCTTCGAGGTAGCTGCAGGTCATACCCGGACAGTCTCCTCCAAGAAAAAAGACGAGATCGGCGCCCGCCGCGAATCCGTGATCCATCGCAGAGATCAGCCGGACGCCCAGGTCGCCGTCGGGCTGAGGCATGAAATTAGTCCCTCGAGGCGAAAGCTTCTCCAGCCATCTGCGCATTTCGGCCTCAGCGTCGACCGGCGCAAAGTGAATTGCGATGCGCCAGCTTGCGGGAATCTGCGCCAGTTGATGTTCCACGAGCGCACGATAGACTCGAGTCGCCCGTTCGGCTCCGATCGAGCTTGCCAGGCGTGTCTTCACCTGACCGGGGCGAGGTGCCTTTAATATAAGGGCGACGTTCGTCACTTTCCTCATTCTTCAGCTCCTCGTGGCATGAGTTAACCACAACGCCGCGATGGCCGAATACATCCCTTTACGGCCAACTGCGTTTCCGTTGGCCGCTCTTTTCCGAGAAGATGCCGGAGATCTTGCGTATGGTGGGACGGATGAACGCGATCAACGGTCCGCTCGTTGCGTTGATTGTCCCTGTCTGGCGCGATGACGCTCTGGTTGTCGATCTGATCCACCGCCTGGAGATTGATCATGCGGCCGTGGAATGGCTTGTCGCGGCCGTGCAACCATCGCAAAGCTTGAGGGACTTGGAACGAATCGGTAGAATACGCCTCGTTGTTTGTGAAAGACCTTCGCGGGGAGCGCAAATGAATGCCGGAGCGAAGATGTCACGCGCCGCGCTCCTCTGTTTTCATCATGCCGACTCCGAGCTCCGCCGGGAACATCTTGCCTCGCTCGTGGGGGCCGCCCGCACGCCCGGAGTCACTGGAGGAGCGTTTCATCGACGATTCGACGATCGGCGTGCCTGGATGACATGGTGGGAGAGATTGCTGCGGCGCATCAGCAAGGTTGCCGGGCCACTTTTCGGCGATCAGTCGCTCTTTGTGAAGACCGATGTTTTTCGCCAATTGGGTGGGTTCACGGACATCCCGATCATGGAAGATATTGACTTCTCCCGACGCCTTCGTCGGCTTGGTCCCATCACCCTGCTCGATCCGCCGCTTTGGTCGTCGCCAAGGCGGTTCCGACGCCTGGGCAACGCGCGCACCTTGTTTGTCAATACAGCTCTCATTGCTCTTTTCTATCTCGGTGTGAGTCCGCAAACGCTCCATCGATGGTATTACGCGCGACGATATGATGATCGAGGCTCTCAGCAACCGGCGAACTCTCCTTTGATATGACCGCCGGTTCGGACAGCGCAGGAGGCCACTACTTCCAGCTCGATCGGGAAGACCTGCCCGGCTTGCAGGCCTATTTGGTCGAACGTGGGTTGGCACAGGCTGGTGAAGGGGTCGCCGCCGAGCTTGGCGGCGAGGGCAACATGAACTGCGTCGTTCGGGTGCGGCTTGCCGATCGAAGCTTGATCCTCAAGCAGGCCCACCCCTGGGTAGAAAAATATCCCTCGATTGCGGCACCGGTTGAACGCGCCGCCTCAGAAGCGCGATTCTACCGCTTCGCCATGCGAGACTCGCTGGTCGGTGCGATGATGCCAAATCTCCTCGACTTCGATGAAAAATCGGCCCTCCTCGTGATGGAGGATCTCTCCGCGGCTGAACCGTTAATTGATTGCTATCGAGGATCGCGGCGCTTCAACCAACGGCAGCTGAATGAACTGGCGCAGTACCTATCCGCTCTTCATAGCCTGGTTGTGCCAGCGAATGAGCGCGAAGGCTTCCACAATACCGCCATGCGCCGGCTAAACCATGAGCACATTTTCGATATTCCGCTGCGCCGGGATGGAGCTTTGTCCGATATGTTGGAGCGAATCACTCCCGGCCTGGATCGCGCCGCCGACGACTTGCGCCAGGACCGCAGATATTGCGACATCGTCGCAAAGCTCGGCGAACGCTATCTGCGAGACGAGGGACCGAGCCTGATTCACGGGGATTTATTTCCCGGCAGTCTGCTGCAGACCGCTTCCGGAGATCTCCGGGTCATCGATCCGGAGTTCTGCTTTTGTGGAGATCCTGAATTCGACATCGGTGTCTTCTATGCGCATCTGCTGCTTTCCGAACATGGCGAGGACGCCGTCTCCTGGTGGGGGCAAGCCGCTTTGGAAAACCAGAAGCACTCCGATTCTCTGGTCCTTCAGTACGCCGGCGTAGAAATCATGCGCCGCATTCTCGGGGTGGCTCAACTGCCAGTTCGCCTCTCATTGGAAGCGAAGCGCCGGTTACTAGACCAAAGCCGTACCGATGGTTCTCCGGGGCGTCAAGGCGACAAGCTAAGCCGTTTACGGGCCTTCAGAAAAGCTTGTCGAGGTCTACAACTCGCGCCTTGCGGCTAAACAAGTTCGATCTCCCTTTCACAGTTTCACGCCGATACCCATGAAAAGTCCGGATTGGGAGGCATCTTAGGTCAGACCGTTTTTTATATCTGCACCAACATCGATCCCGAAGTAGGGCCCATGAAAGTGGAGAACTGAAGCTGCTGATCATTTGAGTGGGTTGGAGAGCTGCTTCTCGGCAAACTGGACTTCTCGTGCGGTCAATGCTTCGGCAGCGATCGGAGACACCACCCCAGTAACGGCAATCAGGTAGCTGGTAGGAGTGGGTTCGAAAGGCGTGGCTTTCAACGCCGTGATGAAGCGCTCGGCCATGGGCGTCCAAGCCACATAGTCCCACTGGATCGGCACGACAACGGTGCCGTCCTTCGTCTGGCAGACCGTAAGTCCGTTGAGATGTGAAATGCGGGCCACCGGAGAAGTGTTGTTCAGGTTCGCCATGATCTGAGCGCTCTGCTGAAAGGCCAGAGCCTCGTGTTCGTCCTGGCTGTTGGCAGCTTGGAGGACAAATTCGCCCTGACCGGGAATGTTCCCAAGCTGCCCCAAGGCGGCAACGGTGAGCGTTTGCGTCGTCGGCGAGATCGCACCGTTGTTCACAAACGCATTTGCAGCGTCCGGGGCAATGCCCATGTTGTCGGTGAGCAGGCCGAGATTCATCTGACGCAGTTCCCCGGGGCTCTTGTCGCGCAGTGAAGCCTGCAATGTCGCGGTCCAATCGAGTCCATGGATCGTAGCGCCAGCCGCGCCACCGATCGCGCCCATCCCGAATCCAACCGCCAACTTGCCGAGAAACGCTGGCCAGGCCACTTTGTTTAGCTCACTCTGAAAGACCTGGTTGTTGCAATAGGGATCAACCCCGAGCTTGAGGGCAAGGTCGCGTTTACTCTTGGCAAAGCCGCTCAAGTTTTCGACAAGCTGACCTTGACCCAAACCGGAATCGTTTCCTTCGGCGACGTTCTTCACCGCCTGCCCGGCCTGGTTGAGAAAACCCAGGATCCCGCGCGGCACACTCGCGATCGTCGGAAGCGGGTTGGTGACCAAGTCTTGCGCCACATTGAGCGGTCTTGCCGCCGCTTGCGCAGCAGCCTGGGTGAACTCACTCGTCTGCGACATGGCTTCCAGGGCGGCGATTCCTTGAATCTCCGCAATCCGACGCATGAGCATGGCATTCCCATCCGCCGTAAATACACCGTAGTCGGAATCGATCGTGTATTGGTTCGAGCCGGAGTAAGTTGGGACAGGGTCGCGCACGCTGAAGTTTGGACCTGAGAGGTACTGCGGCTGCAGGATCGTGCTGGCACTCAGCGTCGGCAGCGGCTCGAAGACCTCTGGTGTCGGTGTTTGGGCAGATAGCGACACGGCGGCCCCGAGAACAGCGCAGGCGAATAGAGGAATTGTGGCTGGGTTCATGTAGAGAGGAGAGTCTTTCAGGCAGCACCACGGGATGCAATTGTGCGCCTCAGGCATCTGCAATAGAGGCAGGTGCTACAACTTACAAGAGCTTCATGCGGATCGCGGAGATGGAGCTTCCACGGCGTCGCCGGCCGAATCACAATGCAATCAATGTTCGTTGAGAAGATTTCATCTATCTATGCCGGAGTATGAAGCACCCAGCAGGCACTTTTAACCAACCCATGCCTGCTCAGCTGCGAGTCTATGTGTTGGCGCTGCTGCTGGCCGCGTTCATCGCCGCTCTGCATGCCGGCATTCTCTTTGGACTCGCGGACTTTCTGATGTTGTTCAGACATTGGGCACAGGCGGCCGTGGCACACAGGCCAGCGGATATTCTCGTCGTGATCGTTGCGATTTGCGTGCTATTCACAGCACACCTCGCGGAGACTGCGATATGGGCGACCTTTTTCTGGAAGTCGGGTCAACTATCCTCGTTCGCCGAGAGTTGGTATTTTGCCGGAACTTCACACACAACTCTCGGGTACGGTGACCTGGTCCTCAAAAAGCCGTGGAGGAGCCTCGGTCCGATCTCGGCCATCAATGGACTTCTTACCTTCGGATGTTCGACGGCCTTTCTCTTCCTGGTGCTGCAAAACATCTGGCAACACCCGCTGTGAACCAGAGCGATGGCGTTCGCCGGGCGAAAAGATGGCCCCCCTCACGCCTCCGCTTTCACCACGTCGCGCAAGGGCCAGATCTTGGACATAAACCACGTTACGAGCAAACCGATCAGGCACCCCAGCATGACCTCACCAACTCTTTTGAGCCCGATTTCAATCCCGGTTAGCTTGGAATGATGTGTCAAAACGGCGGCAATGATGATCGCGGCGGTAATCGGCGCCTGACGCCACATTGCCGGAATGCGGATCACGTAGGAGGAGAGCAAGACGGTTGCTGCCAAGGCAACCGGAAGTTTCCATTCACTGGCTCCGCCAATCAGCAAAAAGAGCAATCCTGTCGCACAGCCCAAAAGCGCATTGAGTATACGACCACGAAAATTAACCACGGCCTGTTTCATCTGAGGATCAACGGCGGGGATCATTGCGCTGATCGCCCAGATCGGATTGGTGTCGGCTCCGAACCGGAGCAGAACCCAAAGGACGCTCGTGGCGACGAAGATGTTCGCGGCCAGACGAACTCCAAGCAAGTCGCCTTCCAGAAAGCTCTTCAGCTGCTTCATTCTCTTTTCTGACGCGGATTTTAAACGCGGCGCGCGCGCGGACGGCCCCGCCTCTACTCGTGACTCTGAGGCGGATTGCCTTTGAGCCGGTAGACCGCCGCCGTCTTGGTCGTTCCGAGGGCGAGCCAGTCCTCCGCGTTCTGTTGGAGCAAGCAAAAGAACTGCTCGCAGTGCTTCTTGGCGGCTTCGTGGACTTCGTCGCGGCGCTTGAACTTGCATTGAAAGGCAAATTCTCCGACGAGCTGTTTTTCATCGCCGCGGGTTCGCCAGACGGCGACGTTCGCCTTGCCAGTGATTCGCTTGCCGAAGTCTAACATCCCAATGTCCAAGAGAACCTCCTCGACCGCTGTCGCATTGACCAACGCGACCTTCTCAGTATCGGAGCTCTTGAGCGCTTCGAGGACCGGAAACACGCGTGCCAGAGTCTTCATCGAGGTGCGATCCGCCTCGTGCACGTGACTCAACGAAAATTGCGCATTGTGAGAGTAGAGCAATCGAAAGCTGCCGATCTGATCCTTCACTGGCAAGGCCTCCGCTTTGAACTTGATCCGGTAGTCATCGACGAATCTCGGGCGCACGTCCATTTCTGCTGCTGTCTGCAGATCCGGGTGGCGAAATTTGAAGACGATTTCCGGGTCGCCCACGGCAAAGCCATCCACGTAGTTGACGCGCCGGCGCAAAATGAAGGCGTTGTTGTAAAGCCGAAAGTCTTGGGTATCCACGAACAGGACTTCCCGAATCTGGGGCCTTAGACCTTTAAAATCTTCCGTCGAGTACCCGACGCTAGACGCCTCGGCCGTGCGACGCACGATATTGCTAAACTCACTAAAATTCTCGACCGAAGTGAAGCGCTCTCCCTTGAGAATGATTTTGCATTCGAGATAATGAATGTCATCTAGCGGATGCCCGTCGCTGTAACCTCCAGGCTGGAGATCGGGGATTGGTTTCCGCGCTGGTTCGTCCATGGTTTTGCGTGTTTCCTCTTTCATGATTTTCCTGAGGTTTTTAAACGTATACCCGCAAGGCGCACTGCAAATTACCGACCCTAGCCTGCTAGTGCGATGAGAAATTGACGCCAACCCGCGGAGCAACGCTCTCATCTTTCATCAGGCGCTGCATTCCTGGTGCAGAGCTTCTCTCGGAACTCTTTTAAGAATTCAACGATCGATGCAGCGGGCTGTCCTGGCGCCTGTCTGCCGAGAGCCCGACCGTGGGGAGCCCGTCCACTGCTAGCGAGCGTAGCGCCCGCGGGCGTGGCAGGGTGCCCCAGAAATCCGCGACGTTCCGCTCCGCCAACCTTTTCAAAAATCTGCTTTGAGAAACCGCCCTCAGCGATTTCAGCGGTGAGATCGATTTAGCGCATCCGCCATGAGGTCTGGTCGCGCTCAGATGCTGCTGTTCATCACTTTGGCTGGATTCGTGGCTGCAGAAGGCGCTCTTCCGAGCTATCTTTGCGGCAAGAGCACCGGGTTGCCGCCACACTACCCGAGCCGGCGCTGAACAGAGCGCAACCAAATGTCGGCGAGGATGAAGAGAGAATTGGACGCAACGACATGCCCGGCACGCTGACAGAAGAACTTAACGGAAACAGACGAAGCTTTTCCGAGACGCTGGCAGATCACCAGGTGACGCTCAAGCGCGGGAGGACGGAGATCCTTCAACTTAACCTCGGCAAACTGTGCAATCTGACCTGCATCCATTGCCACGTTAACGCGGGTCCGAAACGTAAAGAGATTATCAGGCGGGAGACTATTGATCGGATCGTCGAATGGCTCGCTCGCACGGATATCGAGATCGTGGACCTTACCGGAGGGGCTCCTGAGATGGTTCCCGATTTCCGGTATCTCGTCGAAAGATTGTGCGACCTGCCTCACGTCAAGACAATCATCGACCGCTGCAATCTTACCATTCTTCTGGATCCTGGCTACGAATGGTTGGCTGATTTTCTGATTGCTCATCGTTTGAAAATCGTCGCCTCCATGCCGTGCTATGCCCCGGAAAATGTTAATGCCCAAAGAGGAGACGGTGTCTTCGACGCCAGTATCACAGCGCTCCAGCTTCTGAACCGCCTGGGGTGCGGGCGACAGGATGATCTCATTCTTGACCTCGTCTACAATCCCAACGGAGCGTTCTTACCTCCGGACCAGATGGAGCTCGAATCGGATTATAAGCGCGAATTGAAAGAGCATTTCGGCATCGACTTTCACCACCTCTACACGATCACCAACATGCCGATCGCTCGTTTCGCCTCGTGGCTCCGCCACCACGGCCAACTCCAGGCCTACATGCAGCTATTGATCGAAGCATTCAATCCTGCTTCGGTAGCCGGTCTCATGTGCCGCAATACGCTAAGTATCAGCTGGCGCGGCGAGGTCTATGATTGTGATTTCAATCAGCAGCTCGGCATTCACGCCGGACACCAAAAGCCACTCTTCTTATGGGACGTCGATCATAGGCAACTGGAAAATATGCCCATCGCCGTCGCCGGCCACTGCTTCGGCTGCACCGCTGGTTCTGGTTCCTCGTGTAGCGGGGCCCTGACGTGATTTTTCAGAGATCGGGCGGCCTCCGCTGGCTCACTTAGAAACTGCTCGAAGGGCGAGCCCGGCGACAATCTGATGACCTTGAGTCGTTGGATGGACATCATCCCAGAAGAGATAGTTCGTCGCGTAGGTCCCATTTGATTTGAAGTAATCCAAGCCCGTGCGCGTCACATTATCTATGGAGACCGGAGGGCCTGGAACGAAGAAACGCGGCTTGTAAGTATTGCCCTTACCAACGGTGTTCACGATGCGGACAAGCTCCGTGAACGCGTCCACCATATAGATCTTTGCATTGTAACGCCGATCATTCCGCAACTGACGAATCGCCGCCTTCAACGCCACATTAAAAGAAACCGAATACCCATTGGCGGCAGCGGCGGCGGCAGCGCCCCCCGATTTTGCGTCCGGGGTATCGCCCATCTTTGGCATGTTGAAAATGAGCAGGTGTCGTGCGCCAGCTTTCTCGAGATCGATCATCGCAGTCTTGACCGCGTCGACTGCGGCCGCGGCCGCCTGCGGTCCGAACTGCCCTCCGACCAGGAGATTGTCCGCCCCCGACCAGATTGCATAGAGTGTCTTTTGCCTCGGAGTATTTTTCGCCAGATATTCTTGCACCTGCGTGAGAAGATTGGGGATCGGCCCGGTGACTCCACTGGGCCGGTCAGTGCCGGAGGCCGCTTCCGCCCCGCCCCATGCCCAAGTGTTTCCGGTCACTTTCGAAGGAAGTGTGGTGGTGTCGCCGCGGCCAGGAGTCCGCCCGGAAAGCTTCCAATACCTAGCCAGGATTTCGACCCACAGGAGATTATCACAAAAATGCGTTTCCTGATAATAGCCGTTGATCCGAGGCGCGACGTTCTTGGCAGTGACACCTGCGACATTACCAACATCCGTAAGACTATCGCCAAAGGCAATGATATTTTCGAAAGAAATCGGTTCGCCAACGCACGTGCCGAATGAAAGTAGAATGATGCAAACAAAGCTTACTAAGCGAATGAGATGCTGAAGATGTGTTTTCACGACTCAAACATCGTGTCCTAAGCGCCGTAAGTTGCAAGCTTACATCAAGCCCGATCGCTCTACTCTATGGTAAGTTGGCCTGGAAGGCGGCTGCACAGATCGCGGCTTGGCGATCGACGGTGAAGGTCAAAGCCCCAGTCAGACTCTTGCCAGGGGAGTAAATGCTAAGCGGGATCGTTGGACGACAATCGCTGGCAAGGCGTTGAGACGTTCAGACCGACAGATCTAATTCTCCCTCTGCCCAGCTAAGCTTAAAGCAAAGCTCGCTAAGAAAGAGGTCGGATCGATCGTAGCTTCGCAACTTAAGCGTGCCCCTCCTTGGGAGCCTCTCCGACCAGGACCTTCTTTTCCTGCTGGTACTTCGCGTATGTTGCCTCGGCACGCGCGGCGAGCGCGACTGACTTCTGCTGCTTGGCGATCCTGAGAGCTTTGGCAAAGGCTTCCTCTATCCTGGACTCCTCTGCCCCGAGCTCGATCAGGAAAATAGCTCGAAGGCGGGACAACTCAGCGCACCACCACGATCCTCCGGATGCTTCCATGAGCGCTTCGGCCTCATTTATCGTCTCGAGAGCATCAGAAGTGCGGCCCGCGAGATGTAAAGCTTCGGCTTTGAGGCCGAGCATGGAAAGCATGCCGAGCAGGGAGCCACTGGTGCGTAAGCGCTCCATTCCATCCTGAATCCATGAGATGCCCTGGGCGGTGTTGCCGGCGGCACTGCGCGCCCAACCAAGGAGGACAGTTCCTACGGCAGCGAAATGAGCGAAATTCTGCTTGGTTGAGAGTTCAACCAGTTCGGAGGCAAGGCGCTCAACCTCCTCCAGATTGTGCTCACGATAAGCGAGCACGGTGGCGTGAAAGAGCGCCACAGCCAAACCGTGGCCATCTTGGAATTCATTGGCGACGGAGATCGCTTCCGCCATGGTCGCACGAGACGCGAGAGTCTTTCCGAAATGCCATTCGCAAAGAGCCCTATGGCAGAGCATCGCAATCTCGGGCGCATCAATCTCCTCAAACTGAGACTTGCCCTCTCCACACCGCCAAACGGCAACGCCCTTTGCGGCGTAATCATGTGCTGCTTCGAATTCCCCCAAGTAGTAGAGTGTCGCGGCCAGCGCCATGTGAGCCTTCATCGAAAGCGAAGCGTGATTCTGCTCCTGGGCCACAGCTTGGAGTTGTTTCGCTATTTCCAGCGTCGAGCTGAGCTCGTCGGTGACGAGCGAGTAACGCCATTTGCCAATCAGCGCGAGACCACGCAGCAGGGGCTGATTGAGAGAGCGAGATAGGCGTTCCGCGCGCTCATAACAGGCTCGCACTTCCGGGGCCTGTGTGCCGCGGGTAACCGATAGATTCAAGGCCGACTCCAAGAGAACGAAAAGTTGGTCTTCGGCAGTGAGCGCTTGGCCCTCGACGCTGCTCGTCGCAAAGGCACCCCACCGCCCCCGATCAAAAAAGTGAGCCAACGTCGCCAGCAAAGCGCCCCTGGCGCCCAATACGTGAGCCGCATAGCAAGCGTTCCCTCTCTGGATCCGCGGGATATAAATTTCACGAAGCGCTTCCCGAAACAAACCTGCGTTGCAGCCCCGAACCACCGCCTGAAACAACGGCTCCATTGCTCGAAAGCTTTCCGGCAAGTGCGGCGCATGGGTCCGGTAATACTGATAGAGGCGCCTATTACCTTCCTTCCAAGCTTCAATTCGCTGGCTCAGGAGCTGCTCGCCAAAATGCTCGCGAATGAGGGGATGCGCATCGATATGCCCCGGATTGTCAGGATCTTCGCCGGCGAGGAGGCGAGCCCGTCTCAAGCGGGCAAGAACGGCCCGCCACTCTGTCTGGCTCAACTCGAGCAGAGATTCGGTCAGACCGGGAATCGCAGGAGGCTCGAGGAGAATATCGAGCACTTTGGGATCAGCCGGACGGTCAAACAGCCCTAACATTCGCAGAACCGAGAGCTCCGGACCCTCATCAAACCATATCTGGTAACTTTCCATTACCTTCCGCGCATGAGCTCCTTGGCGGACGTCATGAGTCAGGTGCTCAGACAACTCAGTCCTTCGCCGAACGTCTCCCCCGTACGCGTCCGTGAGGTAACTGCCCAAGAGCGTCAGAGCAAGGCCATGCCCATCGAATTCATTGCTCGCATTGCGCAACTCATCATCATGGCCTTTCACACCCAAGGCCTGGAGCAACTTGGCGCCTGCATCGCTCGACAAATGCTCCAAGTCGCGACGAGGGGCTGAAGTCCGTTCGTGGTCGGCAATGTCGGCGATGGGCAGTCGCGTTGTGATCACACAGAGACCACTATTGAAGGCAGCGAGCTCACGCAGGAGCGACTGGAGAGAAGGGTCGCGAATGCGTCCCTCTTGCGGACCGGGGGGAAATTGCAGCGGTTCGAGGCCATCCAGTATCAGCAAGGTTCGACGATGCGCGATCAAGTCGGCCAATCGCTCCCCTTTTTGCCAGGCAGTTCCGATCCGCGGATCGGGATCTCCAAACCAATCTAAGGCCGTATGGATAAACTCGTCGGCGGATGAAATTTCGCCACCGCTGCCCTGCCTGTAAAATGACCACCCGAAGACCAGTTCGGCAGAACCGTAGTGCTCGGCAGCCATCTGCCGGAGCCAATGATTAATCAACGTTGACTTGCCCACCCCTGCCCAGGCGACAATCGAAGCGACGTTGACATCGCGATTTGCCCAGGATTTGTCGAGAAACTCGATATCCTCATCGCGGCCGAACATGTCGCTTCCTGTGACCGGCAACCTGGCGATCGACACCTTTTCAGGGGGATGCCGTCCCTGCCGCCGGCGCGAGAAGAGGTCGGCGTTCCCGCCGGAAATTTTGGCCAAGCTGTGGTAAGTAATCGTTCGTCCTTCGTCGATTGAATCCATTATCGAGGGAATCACGTTCAGGAGCTCGGCTGGGCTCTGGAATCGGCGCGCCGGATCTTTCTCCAAGAGTATTTCCAAGAGAACGATAATCGGCTGGGGAACGCCTTCAAGCCGTTCGTGCGGTAAGGGCGCGTGCTGATGTTGGTGGATGACGTCGGCAGGGGGGCCCTTGAAAAGCCCATGCCCGGTCACCATTTCCCAGAGCGTCACCCCCAGCGAATAGAGATCTGAGCGAATATCGACATCAACTCCGGCAGCCTGTTCAGGGCTCGCGAATTCCGGAGTTCCGACAAAGGCTCCCACCACCGAGATCGAAGGTTCCGACGTTTCATCCTGGATCGTCTTGGCCAAGCCGAGATCGATAATTTTCACCGCGACGGATTCTCCGTCGCCAAAGCTCACCATAATGTTGCTTGGCTTAATGTCGCGGTGAACAAGCTTTTGCTTGTGCACGGCAGACAACCCATCTGCGACCTGGTAAGCAATTTCGAGGGCGCGCCTCGGCTCGAGCCGGTCCGAGCGCTTGATCAGGCTTTCGAGCGTTTGTCCTTCCACAAACTCCATCGCGTAGAAGAAGCCGTTGTCCGTTTTGCCCAAGTGGAAGACCGAAGCGACGTGGGGATGGCGGAGGCTGGCGGCCATGCGCGCTTCTCGCATGAAACGAGACCGAGCCGATTCATCGCCAATATACTTTTCGTTAATGACTTTGAGGGTTACCGGGCGATGCAGATCGACATCAAAGGCCTTGTAGGTAACGCCCATCGCGCCGCGACCCAGTTCGATCGGTAGGCCATCTTCGCCCTTGGCGAGTTCGTAATGTTCAAACCGGTGTTCTGTTGTTGGCGGGCTTGTCACGACTTTCTCGCCGGGCGACTCACCCTGACCCTGGTCTGTCAGAGCACCACGCAGAATACAAACAGGACAAAATTCTCGCGTTGTCGGCAATGGTGTTCCGCACACCAGGCAACGGCGTTCCTGATCCATCTCTATGGGTTCAACCGGCCCTCCGTCGCGACCAAAGCTTCACAGAGGGCATGGATTTCTCCATCGATTTCACTCGGATCAGTGACCGTGCGGCCAACTTCTTCGCGTAACAAGGCTGAGTATCGCTTGCGGAGACGATGAATAAGCGTCTTCACCGCCCCCACACTTACTTGCAGCTCATTGGCCACTTGCTCATAAGAGAGCGAGACCTTGTTGTTGATCGGATCCAGGAAGGGTTTCAGCGCTTCGAAGATGGTGATCTTCCCTTGCGCAGCGTATTCTCGTCCGAGCCGCGTCATCGCTTCATCGAGCAAAGCCAGTGCCCATCTTGCATCGAAGATCTTCTCTGCAGTCAAGCAATCGAGCGCTGCCAATTGAGGCCGATAGTCTGCCTCCTTGGTATCGAAAGGCACAAAGTCGATCTGTCCACCTCGCTTGAGGCGGTGCGCATGGTCCACTTGATCGAGGATGAAATTCTGGAGAGAAGCAGCCAAGAACGAACGGAACTTACCCTTGATCGGGCTCACCTGGCGCAGCGTTTTGTGGTGGAGAAGATGCAGAAAAAAACCCTGCGTCAAATCCTGTGCTTCGTCTGCATCGAAACCCCGGCGCCGGACAAAGAGGTAGATAGGCTGCCAATAGATCCGGCAGATCTCCGCAAGCGCATCTTGGGCACCCGGCGCCTGGCTTTGCGCCGACAGGAGGACCGCGCTCCAACAGGTGGTGCGAAATCGTCCAGCGCCGTCTGCTGGCGATGGAGGCTCTGGCTTCAGTCTGACCTCTTTCGTTTCCTTAAGTTACCAGACACCTCCCGACTTCTAAAACAGATTTTGCACGTTGCAGCCCGCATCAAGTCAGATCCCAACGCAACATTTCCAAGAAAGGCTGAAACTTCGCGCCGGCATTACCGTTTTAGTAGTTAGAACCCACTTGACGAGCCTGGTTCGTCAACTTTGGGTGAGCGTTCTGGGGGGAACAGCAGGCCGTCGTCGGCACTCGTCGCGACGGCCTGTATTTTTGCCCCCGTCAACAAGGCTCGACCAAAATTGCCCACCACAGAGGACGAGGACACAGAGCTTGCCAATAAAGAGACTACTGAGGCGGTTATTCCAGTCAGCAATTGCTGTCCACCACTTCAATGTGCCATGGCAGCAGGCGGCCCCTTTGTTCTGACCTTTCTCTGTGTTCTCTGGCTTAATGCCGCAAGTTCAACTTTGCAGCACAAACATGGCTGCCGTCTGGGCAGGCAGCTCCCACTGCTCGATGGTGCTATCGCTTCGCACCTCCAGCAACCAACCCTCGTGGACTTCGACGTAGCGGCCAGGCTTCAAGGTCGTTTGAAGATCGTGTAACGGAAGATTTTCTCCCGATTTGTTGATCATCACCAGGCGGTCCTTCCCCCGCTGCCATGCGATGGCATTCTCGGAGCCGAGGTTGACGGGCTCCTCGGGTCGCGGTCCTCCCGCTTCCTCATCCAGGCAGAGGTTATGGAAGCGGATGTATGCAACGATGCGCTCATCGTTGAACCGATCGTTCCTCTTATCGCCCTCGGTCGTCGGTTCCATGTCAACAAAGACATACGGAACGCCGCCCCCACGTCCGAAAATGTAGCCATAGGCCAGCAAAATGTCGGCTTCAGTGAGCTCTTCGCCGGGTCCATTCCAACCAATGCCGTAGATGCCTTGGGCACTTTCATGGAGTCCACGATCGCGTGCCTGGCCGCGATCGATGTCATGATTTCTTACAAAGGTGACTGCCTTGGCGTCAGGTAAAGCTCGGTTTTGTGCCGCGGGCTTGCGCAAGACATCCAAATCGCCGCCAAAGCCGAACGCCTGCTTCATCGTCGCCACCAGCGGAAAATCGTAGAAGGCGATCGCTTCTGTCTGAGGGAATTTCTGGGGATCACTTTCGATGACCTCTCCGAAAGCGAAGGTATTTGGAACCGCCGCCAGCACATCTGCGAAAAAGTCCGGTTCGATGTGTTTGGCCGCATCAAAGCGAAAACCATCCACTCCCAGATCGACCAATTTTTTCAGATAAGCGCGGGCGATCTCGCGGACGCGCGTAGTCTCCGTCTTCAAGTCAGCGTTGCGGTTGTCCAGCCAACAGTTTCGAACGCTGTTGAGATTGCTGTCATCGATGGAGCATCGAGGATGAAAGTCACTGGGCCCGAACAAAGGAAAGTCATAGATTATCATCTCTCCGGTTGCCGGGTTGAAAGTAACCGAACCCTCCGGCACATCGGTAAGATCGATGGTGTGGTTCAAGACCACGTCGGCGATTATCTCAATATCCAGTTGACCGGCGGCTGCATTCATCTGCCGAAACTCTTCCTCAGTTCCCAAGGGGCCTTTGATGAACGAAAAGTCGATTGGTTGGTAGCGACCCCACCACGTTAAGACTCGTTCATTGCTCTGCTGCGGAGGTGAGACATGAACGTGGCTGTAACCAAGCCGTTTTAGTTCCGGCAGGACCTCCGTGATTCTAGTGAAGGGCCAGTTGAAGAGTTGAACGATCACCTGGCGGCCCTTGGGTTCGGGCACGCCGGGTGCTATGCCATCGACGTCCACTTTGATCGGATAAAGCGCCCAACACCAAAACAGAATCAACCACGAGAGGGCAAACACGAGACTTTGCACAGTAGATCCACTCCGCCCATCGCCTCTTCCGACCCAACGATAGGTTTTCGCGGCATCCAGTCTGGTTGGCATCGTCAGCCACGCCGCCGCTCCATTGGTCTTCATAGCCTATCTTTGTTACAAAGATATTTCGCGCGCTGAGTTTCAGGATTTCGCAGCAGTCAGCCTCCCGTGATGGCAACCTACGCTGGGACCGATGGCCTCCTTTAATGCGTTCATGCTGGGCTGAAGTGGACATCGGGAAAACCCTGAATGCACCGCCACTCACATCTAGTACAATGCTACAAAACCGGCTTCGGTCGTAGCGGCTGTCGTCGGTTGATGACCTATGTCTGAAGAAAGTTTACCCAGTTCGCCGATCAGAGTGCATTCGGATGAAGAAGCAGAGATTGCGGCGCTTGCCTATCGCTTTTACTGCGAAGAGGGATGCCCGGAGGGGAAAGCACATGAACACTGGCTTCGCGCGGAGCAAGAGGTGCGTGGAAAAACTCCGGCCGCCGATTCCGAAAGTTCACCAGCGGAAGGTTCGGCCACGATTGCACGGGCCGAGAATCCTCCGCTCGAAGAGTAAGTTTCCCGAGAATTCCCTCCGGCCGTCCGCACAGCGAGGGGCGCGGTGTCGAAGTGGCTCGTGCCTTCAGACTGCCGGAAGTGAACGCGTAGAAAACGCGATTTTTTGGCTGCGGTCTGTGTTGGTCGAAAAACGTTGGCGCTTTGTGAGTCTCGGTGGGCACTGCGGCGCGGTCGGCTTTTCTGTCATTCCGGAACGTCAGCGCAAACGGCGGGCGGCCTGTGTGTTCATCCACCTAAAAGTGGTAGCGGCCAAAATACGGATCCACCGGCATTTTCACGCTGCCCATTGATCGTGACAATTTATGGAGAGCAGAACAAAATGCGGGTCCCTATGAGCGACGTTCCGCCCACTGTCCCCGTCGAGAGCACTCTGGCCATCATCATGGGAGGGGGGGCCGGCAGCCGACTCTTCCCCCTGACGAAAGAGAGAGCGAAGCCGGCCGTTCCACTCGGTGGTAAATACCGCCTTGTCGATATTCCGATAAGCAACTGCCTGAATTCAGGAATTCGCAGCATTTACGTGCTCACGCAGTTCAATAGCATGTCGCTGCATCAGCACATCACCTCGGCCTTCAAGTTCGACAACTTCACGCCAAGTTTCGTAGAGATTTTGGCTGCCCAGCAGACACCCGCAGGCTCCCATTGGTATCAGGGAACGGCCGACGCGGTGCGACAGAATTTGCGCTACTTCCTGGAGCGTCCGTTCGCCTATTACATCATCCTCAGCGGCGATCAACTCTACCGCATGGATTACCGAGAGGTCCTGCGCCAGCACGTCGAAAGCAAGGCCGATCTGACCGTCGGGACGATACCGGTGGACCGAAAGGCGGCCACGGGCTTCGGGATCATGCATACCGATGAGCAACGCAGGATCATCGAGTTCGTCGAGAAGCCAAAGGATCCGAAGATTCTCGACGACCTGCGAATTCCACCTGATCTCCTCAAAGCCATCGGCAAACCGTCGGACGCTGATCTTTATCAAGCGTCAATGGGAATCTACGTCTTCAAACGCGATGTTCTCGTCGAATGCCTGGACAACGACTTCGCAGATTTCGGTAAGAATATCATCCCCGCCGCCATCGAGAAATACCGGGTTCAGGCCTATATCTTCCAGGGATATTGGGAAGACATTGGAACGATCGGCGCGTTCTTTGAGGCTAGCCTCAACCTGACCGATCGCGACACGAAATTCAGCTTCAACGAGCCTGGTGCGCCGGTCTATACACATGCGCGCTTTCTGCCTGCGAGCATCGTGCGTTCCTCGAAGGTTGACCGCTCGTTGTTGTGCGACGGCTGCGTCATCGAGCGGGCCACCATTGACCACAGCATCATCGGAGTTCGCTCAATCATCGGCGAGGGGACGGTTCTCAAGAACGTGATCCTGATGGGAGCCGATCACTATGAAGCGGACCTGGGGGTGTACGGCGGTGGCCCTCCACATGTCGGGATTGGACGGAACTGTAGTATCCAAAATGCGATCATCGACAAGAACGCGCGTATCGGCGACAACGTCGTCATCTCACCAGAGAATAAAGACAAGGAAATGACCGGTGAGGGCTTCTACGTCCGTGATGGGATCGTCGTAATTCCTAAGAATAGTGTGATCGTCTCGCACACGCGAATTTAGCGGGCTGCGACGAATCCATCGCGTCACGCTTACGTCGTCGGCGCTGTGGCGGCAGTAACCTCGCCGGGCGCGCCTCGGGGGCTCACCGCCGGGCGAAGCTCTCGACTGCAACGACACTCGCTACAACTTCCCAAAAACCTACTTCTGTTCTAGACGAGATTCATCTGAACCAGGTCTCCTGGGGAGCGGACCGGGAGCTCTTCTCCGGTGCGCACGAGGATCAACATGGAAGTAATTTTGTCGTCGGGAAGACCAATCAACGAGCCGAGGCTCTTCCTATACAAGCTCATTTGCGCGCTGTAACTTTCCGCAAGCGGCTGCTCATCGGTCTTAAAATCATAAAGAGCCGCTGCGCGGGCGTGGCCGGCTTCATTTCGATAGATCACCACTCTATCGAAGATGCCGCTTATCCATCGTCCATCGACCACGACGTCGAATGCTTTTTCGCGCCAGAGAGTGCAAGGTCGTGCAGGCCGGGTAAACAGACGTGCCGCGGTGTTGGTCAGCAGAAATCTAGAGATCAGCGCTGCGCTGGCCGGCGACAGGTCTGCAAGATTTGGCAGACCCTCGTCCAGCCATGAGATCTTCGCGAGGACCCTATGCACGTCCGAGCCAACGCTGCGAGCATGCGCACGAGCGAAAAACGCCGCCGCGCTGATTGTCGCGCCATTCGCTTGGGACGGTAACAGTGGCGTCGACACGGTCCGATGATCGCCTACGACCAACGAGATCGTCTCGTCCACACAGCGTGTAATCTGAGATTCTTTTCCAGCCAGATGCCAGTTCGGGTCTCCGAAGACAGACTCAGAGCGACCGAACGTCTCGTGCAGCAGGCGGTTGAAGTCTTTGCTCTGAGGTCCTCCCCGCAAGCGGCGCGCGAGAACATAGAGGGCGCGTTTTGCGCGCGTGACCGCAACATAGGAAAGGCAGAGGCCTTCATAAGATTCTTCGGCGGCTTGTCGCTCCCAAGCCTCACTGAGAGTCGGGTCAAGAGCGCAAACTTTCGCTTGAGGAAGTTCAAGTCCCCACTGCACGGCTCCGTCCTCCTGATGATGAAGGTGCACCAAGTGGTCGCGGCGAGAAGAGAAAGAACGCCCATCGACCTCCGGGAGAACGACCATGTCGAAATCAAGGCCCTTGGCTGCATGTATCGTTAGCACTCGAATCGTCTTGCCCGCTGGATATTCGGAAAACTCAAATTCTCGAGCGAAGGAAATGAATTCATCCAATCCGGCGCGGCCTTGCCATGCCGAATCGAACTCTGAGGCGGCCACGAGCAGTTCTTCGACGCGGGCGGCTGCGAACGGGTTCTTGGCGAGGTCGATTTTCTGAATGAGATGAGCGAGAGCTCCATGAAATCCAGTTTCGCGAATTCGGGTGAGCGTCGACCGACGAAACAGATCAGCGTCGTCGCCCAGGACCATCGCCAAAGGAGTCATCTGCAGGTGCCCGTAGGAGAAGGCATCGTTCGGATGCGCGACGAACCGCAACAGCGCGAGGAGGCCCGCCGCGACATCGCTGTCCTGACAGGGGAAGATGCGCCCCTCGGATGTGGCGGGCAACCCTGCGCGGCGCAGGGCCTCGATCACACCGAGGATGCGGTTGTTGGTCCGGACAAGGACGGCGCACGACCATCCTTTCGCCAGAGGGTCAACTTCACGAATTAATCGTGCAGCTTCCTCGTCGAGGAGAGTCTTGCTTTCCTCCGAGGCAATATCGAGGGGACGCCAGCTGAAATAACCGTGCAGAGAGGAATTGCATGGCTCGTGATGCCGCCAGGCCGAACGCCAACGCTCGAGAACTTCCATGGAAAAGTCAAAGATGGGTGCCACGCGCTGGAGTTGCTTTGGCGAGAACAGGGAATTCACAGCGTCAAGGATTTCGGGAGCCGACCGAAACGAAATGTCAAGGGCTTCGCTGGTATCGATCCGGTCCGTCCCAGAAGCATTGTAAAACTCAGCGACCTCATCAAAAAGCCGCGGATCGCCTCCACGCCATGAGTAAATCGCTTGTTTCGTATCGCCCACGTAGAAGAACGAGCGGCGGCCGCTGTCGCTTTGGATGACTTCGTCGACCAGATCGCGGAGCGCCTGCCATTGCAGTCGGCTGGTGTCCTGAAATTCATCGAGTAGCCAATGATCGTACGATGAATCGAGACGAAAGTTCATCTCCTGCCGACCCAGAGAATCGAACGATTTCGCGCCCCAGCTGGTGCCCGCTCCAGTCGCCAGCAATCCGGCGACATCGAGAAAGGTAAGTTGTCCATTGTCGCGCACCTGCATCTGATAACGACATTCGAAACGCGCTAGGAGAGTGTAAAGCGCCCGCGAACGGTCCAGTCTGCCGAGGAGCTCTAGACGAAGGATCGCGCGACCCAGCGCCGCGACAGAATCGCGCAAGCTATTCGGAAACCGAAACGGGGTCTTGTTGGCAGACAGAGTGAAGTGGCCGGGCCAGGCCTTATCCGAAGGGGGATCCTGCGATCGGACTGCGAAGCCAATCAACCTCTCAGATGCGGCTACACCGCTCTGCAAAGCCCGAACTTCGCGTAACCACGCTTGCCAATCGTCGCGATCCGCTGCCTCCATGTTCGGGTGAAGCCGCCACAGCTCTCGCTCGAATTTGGCGGCCAGATTGAAAATATCCGCCGCCGCGAGCAACGGGCACCCCTCTGGCCATATGGTGGACGAGCTGCCCCATGGTCTCTCGGGGGGCGTCAACAGAAAGCGTTCGTGCAAAACTTTGACCGCATGGTCCAATGCTCGAGAGACATTGCGGCCCTCGCGATTTCGATTCTGCTGTCGAATCAGCTCCAGGAATTCCTCGAAGTCGTTATCAACGCGTAGTTGAGCACGGAAAACCTCGGTAAGAACCTGGCGACGCAGCACCCCCTGGAGGTGATCGTCGATAATGGTTACTTCGTGCGCGACGCCGTATTCAAAAGCAAACGCGCGGAGAATTCTTCCGAAGAAACTGTCAATGGTTCCGAGAGTGATAACCGGAAGTTTTTCCACCAACTGACGAAGATGCCGCATGCACCGCTCCGGAGTGAGTCTTGGCATGCCGGTCTCACGCGCCAGGGCGCGCGCCTCGGCGTCTGAACCGGAAGCCCTGAGAAGACGATTGAAGATCGCGTCGAGAAACTCGCCCGCCGCCTTCCGCGTGAACGTCAGGGCAACGATGTGCTCCGCCGGGACGTCGCGCTCGAGCAGTTCAATGTAACGAGTCGTCAGTCGATGCGTTTTACCAGAGCCCGCATTGGCGATGATGCGCTGATGTCGAAGACTAGATTGCAAATCGCGGTCCATTCCCCACATGCATTTTGCTCTCGCTTTCGACAAGTCCTTGCATCGACACCATTCTACAGCGTCGTCCTCGCAAGGTCCAAGCCACAAGAAGAAATCCTCAGGAGGAAAAAGGTCAGGCCACCGCCCGCGCTGCGGCAAGCTCGGTGTTCTCCATATAACCGTGCGATGGCCTATAAAGTCTTGGTGAGCCGCCGCGTTAACCACGGATTTTGAAAGAAGTTCGCTATCATGGCGTCGACGGCGCGCTGGAGCGGATCAAAGCTATAGATCCGACTGTTGTAGTCAGGTAATCGCCATCAAAGATGGCGAGCCGCGCGGTGGGCGCGTAGGACGCCCGCGGATGGATTCTGCGAACCGGCGCCAAAGACGAATCTACGGAAGCATGCGTTGGCGAGCGCCAAAAGGCGGCTCGCGATCAGTTCTGCGCATCCTGGCATCGACCCAGGCATCGTTTGCGCGTGAGCTCTGAGAGAAAGTGGGGAACTGTTCTTAGAGAATCAAGATGTCAGCCAGAAAAGACGCTTTCGCTGAGTGTCTCCGCTCCATGGATTCGAAGCGGAGTGCCGGCAATCAATCCTTATAGAAGGAGATGGTGTTGTTGCTGACCTGAAAGTGATATCGCCGGGGATTGTTGTCCCATCCAATATCTAACTTGTATTTTCTCTCCGCCCCACCGTCAAAGGTGCTGAACGCCGAAAATCTAATGTATGGCGGCGGAACTCCTGTGGGAATGTACCTTTTTCGATGGGTCGTTTCATAGCCACCGGCCAAAGTGAAATCCTTCCACTGACCGTCGGCGCCCCACTTAAGCTGATATTGGATTGTCTTGTTCGTCGGATTGTCGATCAGGACCGTGGCTCTTTCTGGATCGGCTAAGGAATTTCCAGAAATCGAAAATACACAGGCACAAACGATTAAAAAGGATGGTATGATTTTCATGCTTGCTTTGCTTGGCTCTTATCAATGTTAGGATCAGTCTAAGATCCCGTTAGATGGGACCGCCTTGCACCGGTCACCGAGGTGTGTTGCAAGGTGAAATGCCCGTTCATTCTATTACTAAGGCAACGAAGGCGCAGAGTTTCAAAGTTTCCTTGCCCAATTGAGGCCTGGAGCGCTCTTGCCGTGCAAAGCTGTGAAGCTACTAAGCCCGCGGCGCGCCTTCCAATGAAGGCGAGAAGAGCTCGCCCTCTGAGTTGCTCTTGCCACGCTACTCACTTATGTGAATGCGTTTTCCGGGACGCGTGCCATTAGCCTTGGGTATCGCCCAAGGAATCACAGGGATATCCGACCTGCAGCGCTGAAAGCGTGACTCAATGTTCAAGCCCGCAACGCCATCGCGCCACAAACTCAGCTGGCCGACTGAGAGGCGGCCTCACTCTGGCAGTCCTCTAGAAAATTCGTAACATTCTAGAGGCGCTTGTTGCCAACCGCGTGTCGACTTTCGTGGTGGCGTCGAGCGCGCCGAAACTAGGTGCCAGCCTGAACGGCCTCTTTGGGGGCAACATTGAAGGACCAGCGGGCCTCTGCCTTCCTCCCATTCACCGTCGCGCCAACGATGACTGTTACCTGGCCGGCAAAAAGCTTCTGTGTCAGCTTGTAGGAGACGAGCTTGGTGGCCGGGTCGTAATTAGCGGGCACCAAGCCGACGCCGCTGATGCGCATGGTCACGCTCTTCGGATCGACGTTCCCAAAAGCCGCTATGTTGGCTTTGATCTCAGGACTTGGGTCGGAAACGGTCTCTCCCTCCATTGGCTGGGTTACCATGGTGACGGCGGCGGGCATGGCGGCGCCCTGTCCACCACCTTCCACGGAGCCAGTGAAGCTCGCGGCCTGCTCGAACACCTTCGGCTTATTTGACTCGATGGCGTATCGGCCGATTATCGTCGCCTCAGCTGCATTTCCGATACGTTGCCCATAGACGGTAAAGCCGACCTCGTAGCCAGCCTGCTTTACAGCTTCGCGCACCACCTCGCTATGGAGTCCATAAGGATACGCGATGGCCTTGACCTGAATGCCGAGGTTCTGCTCGAGAGCCTGCTTGGAGCCTGCCAGCTCATTCTTTAGCCATGCTGCATACTGCTCGTCGTTCTTTCCCTTCCGCGCGTTCAAAGCACTATGCGTGACCGTGTGGCTTTGGATATCGACACCGGCATCACGCATCTCTGCCAACTGCTGCCAGCTGATCGATTGGCCACCGGACTTGACGCCACCCTTCACGTAGTCGGTATAGATGAACATGGTGAACGGATATCCGAATTTTTTCAAAATCGGCCATGCGACCGAATATCCCGAAATATAGCCGTCATCGATGCTGATGATCGCCGATTTCGGAGGAATGCTCTTCTCGCCACGTCTCCAGGCAAGAAAGTCAGCCATCGGTATCACCGTGATGCCATTGTCCTTCAGCACTTGCAGCTGGGTCTCGAATTCGGAAGGTTTAATAGCCAGACTATCCTTCGGCCTGTCCTCAAATCGGTGGTAACAGAGAACGATCACTTCCGAGTTCAAGTCGACCGGTTCGGGGGTCGCTGCCGGTGTCGGCGTTGGACTTACTTCAGCGACCGCAGCGGCGGCCTGCGGCTTCTTCTTGCAGCTCGAGAAGACGCCCGGGAAGAGGAGACCGACGGCAAGGAGCGCAAGAAAAAAACGCATTTCTTTCCGATAGCAGCCGTGAACCGGTTTGCAACCCCGCTTTCAGCTCGGTTTGCGGTTTCCTGGACGAAGGAACGCGCCAAGCTGCTTCTTCATAGCCTCGCGCACCGAGAGATAATGTCCCTCGGGTGTGCCGCCCTTACGGATAGCCCGAAGCAGATCCGTGAGGCTCAGATCTTCAAGGTCAAAGTGAGTGAAGCTCACCGCCACCGCAGAGGCGTGATGAGCATCGCTCGAAGCAGTCATCGAGAGATCCCGACCCGTCGCATACGCCAATGCCTGGTCATTGAAATCCTTTCTTGCGGCGGCGTTGAAAACTTCAATCGCCTTAAGGTCCAGCGTGTCGAGAACATCTTCGGGAATTCCGGCTCTCCAGTGATCGTAGGGATGGGAGGGAATCGCCACGCCGCCACGGTCTTCGATCGCCCGAAAGACCTCCGCCACAGGTTGTCCACGCATGTTGGGGAGGAGGGTCCCAATGCAAAGCAGATGACCTTGCGCCGTTGACACCTCCACCCCCGGAACAACCAGAAATCCATGGGCTGGAAGGCCATCAGCTCGTTCAAGTTCATTTTCGATGAGATACTTATGCACATCGCAGGTATCATGATCCGTTATGGCGATACCGCTCAAGCCTCGCGACCGCGCCGCCTCGATCAACTCCTCCGGGCTGCTGGCTGCATCCGACGAAAAGAACGAATGGACGTGAAGGTCAAATCGATGAACCATGAGGCAAGCCTGTTTCCTTTTGACGAAAATGCCCGCTAGAAGGTGAATTATAGTTTGTATGCACGCCGCTTTCAAAGAATGGGCCATTATTTGTGAGGCGCTCGGCAGGGGCCTCCAAAGCGTGATCCTTCGAAAGGGCGGAGTTGCTGAGGGTAAAACTGGTTTTGCCTTCCGCCACAATGAATTTCTCCTCTTCCCGACTTGGTTTCACGAACAATTAGAAAGAACCACGCTGCCTCAGGACACTCCCATACCGGACGAGCCCGGTGAACAACTGGAGTTGCGCTACACCGCGCACATCGAGTGGAGTGGACTCATCGCCGATCGGCGAAAGCTGGCGCGCTTGCGAGAGCTTCATGTCCTTCGGGACAACGTGGTCGAAGAACGCTATCAATATAGCGATACTCAAGGAGTCCATGTGGCCTTTGTTCGAGTCTATCGGCTCGAGCCGCCTCTGCGACTCAAGAATGAAAAGAAATACGGCGGATGCCGTTCATGGGTAGATCTCCCGGAAATGGAAGGTAGCGTTTTGGTTTCCGTGATAAGTGACGAAGAACATCAGCGGCGCAGAGAACTGCTCGAGAGGCTGCTGAATCCCTAGAAGCCTAGGCGACCGCCAGCTCAATGGTCCGCTGGTCTGTCGCGATCTCGAAGAGAATGGGGACGTCGCAGATCTCCTCCAACGCTCGCCGGTTTGTCTCGGTGGCGACGTCGGCGATACCCGGTAGTGAGTTGAGAATAAGTCCGCGACATTCCTGGTCGTGTGCACGGATGCTCTCAATCGTCAGCAACGTGTGATTGAGACACCCGAGACGATTGGCCACGACCAGGAGCACGGGAAGTTTCAATAGCGCGGCGACATCGGCTGCCCTCAACTTGGCCGTCACCGGCGTGAGCCATCCCCCTACCCCCTCGACGAGCAGGGAGCGCCGTCTGCTTCGATGATGCCGAAACCACCTCTCCAATTCACCAATGTCCAGCTCTCGATTCTCAATGCGCGCCGCGACCATCGGCGCCACGGGAGAGGCAAGCCAGATAGGATTCGCGGCGTCGGCAGAGAGTTCATTTTCCGACGCATCGCAGAGAGCCTCGACGTCATCACGCGAACCGCAGCAGATCGGTTTCAGCCCGACCGTGTCTAGGCCAGCGCGTCGCAAGGCGCGAGTGAGCAGAGCAGTGACGTAGGTCTTACCGACCGCAGTGTCCGTCCCGGTGACAAAGTAATTCATTGCAGGGAGCTGACCCTTTCAGGAACCAGCAGTGGAGGGTGATCCAGGTTTTTCAGTAGCTTGCCGGGTTGCCTCCAAGAATACCCGTTCGAGTGTCAGCTTTGGCCTTCGAGCTTCTAACAACTTCGCGCCGGAGACAGACGCCAGGGCGGCGATCTTTTCGGTGAGATCCGCGGGAGCATCCTGGATGAGGTATTCCATCTGGTCTTCAATGGTGACCAGTTCAGCCACGCGCCCTTCACTGATCATCGATCCGCGGGACATAATTCCAACGCGATCGCAAACTTCCTGTGCTTGCTCGAGCAGATGCGAAGTCAGCAATACGGTCTTGCCGCGCTTTTTCAGCTCGAGAATGAGATCGCGGATTTGATGTGAACCGGCCGGATCAACGCCCGCGGTGGGCTCATCAAGGACAATCAGCTGCGGATCCTGGATCAGCGCCTGAGCCAGACCGATCCGTTGGAGCATTCCCTTCGAATACTCGGCAACCCGACGGTGCCGCGCCCCTTCAAGTCCGACCAGCGAGAGGAGCTCTGCAATCCGTGCCGTGAGCTTTCGGCCGCGGAGTCCGCAAATTCTGCCGTAGAACTGCAATGTTTCCTCCGCGGTGAGGAACTTGTAAAAGTAAGGATTCTCGGGCAGGAAGCCGACACTCCGATGGCTGCGATAGTCACGGCTGTCGACGCCAAAGATCATCGTCTTCCCGTGGGTCGGAGTAGCCAGGCCCAAAAGGACCTTTAGAGTGGTGCTCTTGCCGGAGCCGTTGGGCCCCAGCAACCCATAAATCTCGCCCGACGCGATCTCGAGGCTGAGATCGTTTACCGCCACGACCCGTTGCCGCCGGAGAGGCAAAGGGTAATGTTTGCTCAGTCGCGAGATGGAAACGGCCGGGACGTTCACTAGACGATGCGAAAACCCTTGAAGGGACTTGCGAGCTCGATTTCGGTCGCGCGCTCCGCGGTAATGTGTCCACCTAACGTACTTTCGCGAATGGCGCGAAGAAACGCGGAGACCTCGTCATCTGCACCACTCACCTGTAATTCCACGCGCCCATCGGCCAGATTGCGGACCCATCCGGAAATGTCGTAGCCGTGAGCAATTCTTTTGGTAGTCCAGCGGAATCCGACTCCTTGCACATACCCCTCGTAAAAAACGCGGGTCGCTTTCATTCTCGGATTTGGCCATCGCCCCGAATCAGATATTTGTAGCTGGTCAATTCCTCCAGGCCCATCGGGCCGCGGGCATGAAGTTTATCCGTGCTGATGCCGATCTCCGCGCCAAATCCGAACTCGCCGCCATCAGTAAATCGAGTCGAGGCGTTCCAATACACGGTCGCCGAGTCCACGCCATTGAGGAACTTTTCAGCCGCCTCGGCGTCGCGGGTGACGATCGCATCGCTGTGGTGAGAGCCGTAGCGTTCCATGTGGTCGATAGCTTGGTTGAGATCGTCGACGACGCGCAGTGACATTATGGTGTCGAGGTATTCAGTGGACCAGTCCTTTTCCTCCGCTCGAACCAAAGGCTGATAATTCAATGTTGCGAGCTGGGCATAAGCGATCTCGTCAGCTCGAATCTCAACACCCCGCTGCTGAAAGGCCGGTGCGGCCTCCTTGAGGAACTCCGCGGAAACGCCTCGATGAACCAGGAGCGTCTCCATTGCGTTGCAGACCCCGGGTCGCTGGCATTTCGCATTGATGGCGATCCGCGTAGCCATTTCCAGATCCGCTTTTTCGTCCACATACACGTGGCAGATCCCCTGATAGTGCTTGATCACTGGCATTCGAGCGTGACTAACAACGGTTTCGATGAGCGAATGACCGCCACGCGGGATGATGAGATCGATGTATTGATCCATCGCCGCGACGATCGCCACGGCCTCCCGCTCCCTGGTGGGAATCAGCTGGACTGCATTCGCCGGCAGGCCCTTTGAAGCCCCGCCCGCCTGCAGCGCCTCCGCGATTGCCTGGTTCGAATTCAGCGCTTCGGAACCTCCGCGCAACACGACCGCGTTTCCTGTCTTGATGCAAAGCACGGCGGCATCGCTGGTCACATTGGGTCGCGATTCGTAAACGATGCCAATCACTCCGATGGGAGTTCTCACTTTTGCAATTCGCAGGCCGTTCGGCCGTGTCCACTCGCTAATCGTCTGTCCGACCGGGTCCTGGAGATCGGCAACGCGCCGGATGTCACCTGCCATCTCTGCGATCCGCTTCTCGGTGAGGCGAAGCCGGTCGATGGCGGCCTTGTTAAGACCATGCTCGGACGCGCCGGCAAGATCCTTCGCGTTGGCTTCGAGCAACTGCGGAGTCCGCGCAAGCAGCTCTTCGGCCATCGCGCGAAGGATGGCATTCCTGCGCTCGGTGGCCAGGCCTGCCAGCGATCGCGCCGCCACACGCGCCTTCGCACCGATCCCATGAATCTGTTGCTCGAGAGTCATCGTCAGAGTGGAGGAGAATAGGCCAGACCATGCGCTTCCGCTACGGCTTTGCACGTCAGACGCCCGTCGTGAACATTTACGCCGCTGACCAACGCCGATTTGCGTCGGAGGCCCTCGGCGAGCCCAAAATCTGCAAGCGCCTCGATGTAAGGATAGGTCACGTTGGCAAGCGCCTGGGTGGCTGTTCGGGCATAGGCGCCGGGCATGTTGGTCACGCAGTAGTGGATAATTCCTTCTTCAATGAAGGTCGGATGATCGTGGGTAGTTGGACGCGAGCTCTCCGCGCAGCCGCCTTGATCGATGGCGATATCAACCAGGACGCTTCCGGGCTTCATGCTCCGAAGCATTTCGCGCGAAATGAGCTTGGGCGCCCTTGCACCAGGGACCAGAACCGCACCGATCAGCAAGTCCACATTCGGCAGAAGTTCAGTGAGGCTCGCTTCGCTCGAGTAGAGCGTGTGGGCTGAATGCATGGTGATATCAAGAAATCGCATGCGTTCGAGATCCACCTCAAGGATCGTCACATCGGCCCCAAGTCCGGTGGCCATGCGCGCGGCATTGATTCCGCTGCTGCCGCCGCCCAAAACCACCACGCGTCCCGGCAGAACTCCAGGAACACCGCCCAACAGCACGCCCTTGCCTCCATTGTGCTTGGCGAGAAAGTACCCGCCAACGAGCACGGACATTCGCCCGGCTATTTCGCTCATTGGCTCCAGCAGCGGCAAGCGGTGATCGACTTCTACGGTCTCGTATGCAATGCAGGTCGCCCCGGTGGCGAGCAGACACTCAGTGAGTGGCCGGTTGGCAGCGAGATGGAGATAAGTGAAGAGAACCTGACCTTTGCGCAGCAGCTTACACTCCGACGCCAGCGGCTCTTTGACCTTCACGATCAGATCAGCGGTGGCAAAGACTTCCTCGTGTGTCGAAGCTACTTTTGCTCCGGCAGCCTCATAGTCGCTGTCGTCGAAACCGAGTGCCGCCGCAGCATTGCTTTCGACCACTACCCTATGGCCGCGTTTGACGAGCTGGTGGACAGCGGCGGGCAATAAAGCGACCCGGAACTCCTGTTCTTTAATTTCCCTCGGTAGACCCACGATCATGTCGTCAATATCTTCAGCAGGCTCCTTTGCGACAAGTTCTTTGCCTTGACAAGAAAATGGAGTAATGAGTCCCAGAACGAATGATCGCGCCTCGAGTTTTGGTCTTCCTGGCGTTGGGCTGCGCCACGGCCTCATTCGCCCAGGAGCCGGTTGATCAAGAACGGGAGGCGGCCTCTGAGGATTTCATGCGCGACGAATCGGGCGTCAATGAGATCACTGCCCCTTCCATAAAACAGATACTCCAAGAATTCAGTAGCTTCGGCCCTGTCCCCCTCGACATTATTGCCGAAAATCCACGCGGCGCGGTTTACGACAACAGACTTCAAACCTCGCTGCACATTGGCGCCCTGGTCGCCGATGGATTCATGCTAACCATTGCAGAGCGCTCCCAGGACATTCAAGACATCGGTCGCGCGCTCATCCGACAGTCGCGGGCGCTCGGGGTGGGAGACAGGTTGACCAAACGAAGCAAAAGCCTCTTCGAATACAGCGAAAAGGGAGACTGGCCGGGAATGCGTGAAGAACTTATTCGCGCCCAAGCGGACGTTGAGAAGTCCATGCTCGACCTTCACGATGAGCAGATGTCTCACATGATTAGCCTCGGCGGTTGGCTTCGCGGGTTTCAGCTCGCAGCGAACAGCTGCTCACAAAATTACACTCCGGACCGAGCCCTCGTGCTGGGCCGAGTCGAAATCATGGACTACTACATCGACCGGCTCGACACCCTGCATCCAAGACTCAAGAAAACCGAGTTTGTCTCTACCATGACCTCCCGAATCAAGAGTCTGCGCGACCTTGCCGCGGAGGCACAAGGCCGACCTCCCACCGAGGCCGAAGTAACGAAGATGCGGGACCTGGCGAACGCTATTGAATCGGTCGCGCTTGGCCCGGTTGACAGCGACGGGAAGATCCTTTCTTCCTCGACGCGGTGAGCATTCCTTCCCCACGTCGATTTCTCGCCGCGGTGGATGAGGCCAGCGTGCGAACGTTCCGCGGAGTGGTAGATCGGTTTCTAGACGAAACGCACCAGCGATTTCCAGAGTCGGCCAGCCGGCTGGGACTCGACGAGTTCAATGCGCGTCTGGGTCGCAACGACGAAAAATCCTACCGCGCGCAGATTCGTCTGCTCGAGGGGACGCTTAACATGATCGAAAGGATGCCGGAGGCCTCTTTTAGCGGCGACGACTGGCTCGATCGGCGCGCTTTCCTCGCGATGATTCGCACGGAGTTGCTCAATGCCAGAGACCTTGAGCGCTGGCGTAACAACCCCCAAATTCATTGCGACGCCGCGGTCGAAGCCATCTTCGACCTCGTCATCCGCCATACTGAGAATCTGGCACCCGTCTTGCCAGCCATCGAGTCACGGCTGGCCAAGCTTTCAGACTACCTAGCGGCTGGCGCTGCCTGCGTGAAGAATCCAGTCCCTCTCTGGAGCAAGCTGGCGCGCCGCTCTTGCGAAGGCGCAACGCAATTTCTTCACGAAATCGAGGCCGAACTCCTTCGTCACTCGCGCTTTCCCGCCACCACGAAACGTCTCTTGAATGCGGCTGGTGCAGCCTTTGCCGCCTACGCGGATGCGATCTCGAAGAAACCGACCGGAGAGGCCCGCGGCTACTGCATCGGCCGCCGGAATTTTGAGTTCCTGATGCGGGAGCGACTTGGCTTTGATTCCACACTGCCCGAGGCCTTGGCCAATGGTCGACGGCTGATCGAGCAGACGCGGTATCTTCTCCAGCGCGAAGCCGCACGCCACGGATCGAAGGATGCCCGGAGAATGCTCGAGGAAGCCGCGGCCCGCTGGACGCCCCGACGTCAACTCATCGAGGAATATGAAAGGACTACCTCTGCGATCAAGAGCCGGCTTGCCGAGCTCGGAATCGCCACGCTCCCACGGGGCGAATCGTTGAAAGTTCTGCCTGCTCCACCATTTTTGCGGCACCATTTTCCAACTGCTGCCTACAACGCCCCTCCCCCGTTCTCCGAGAAGCAAGAAGGAATCTTCTGGGTCAACGATCTAAGCCTCGGGATGGCCGCTCCAAAAAAGAAGCTGGCCGAGATTCGCCAGCATTTCGGTCTCGAGCTTACCAGCGCTCACGAGGCTTACCCCGGCCACCATCTTCAATTCGCGATTCAAAACCGGCACCCGAGCAAATTGCGACGGCTTTCCGGACACTCGATCTTTTACGAAGGCTGGACGATGTGGTGCGAACACCTCGTAGTGGAGCGCGGATTGGTTCAGGGGCGTTATGCTCGTCTCCAGCAAATTCATGATGCCCTCTGGCGGGCTCATCGCATCGTCATCGATTGCGGTCTGCACGACGGTTCACTAAGCTATGAAGGCGCCTGCAAAATGTTAGTCAAAGGGGTGGGGTTTACCAAGGCCCGCGCGATGGGGGACGTCAATTGGTACACGAGTTCTCCGACGGTGCCGATGAGTTACCTCCTGGGAAGGATCGAAGTGCAAAAACTTCATCATCGCTTCGTCGAGCGTGACGGCTGGACGCTCCAGCAGTTCAATGACTGGATTCTCAGCCATGGCGCCATTCCCTGGAGCTGGATAATCCGGGCGCATGATCAGCGTGCTTAGCTAAGCCGCGCGACGACACCTGTAGCGCCGGTGTCGTCGCTACAGATTACAAACTTTATCCGTTAGCTCTATGGCTTAGAAACCAAGAGTACAATTCCGCATTGTTATATGTTTCGGTCCATGAGTCATGGGCCGCGTGCGGATACACCGTCAATTTGACGTTCCCTCCGCATTCGCGGAGAGCGTCGACGAGCCGCTGTGATTCACTGAGGGGCACAACGTCGTCGAGGGCGCCGTGAAATGCCCAAACCGGAGTATGCTTCAGTCTTTCCACTCTCTTTGGAAAGCCGTGGAAGACTATTCCCCCACCGCAGATCGGAGCAATGGCGGCAAAGCGTTCCGGCCAAAGCGCGCCCAAGTACCAGGAGCCGTATCCACCCATGCTCAAGCCGGTCAGATAAAGCCGCTTAAGATCGACGGGAAGAGTTGTTCCGCAGTGAAGAAGGAGTTGATCAAGCCCATCCGCCAACTCCGGCCACCATGTGTTCCAAGGACACTGCGGTGCAATAACGATGAAGGGAAAATTGGGATGCTGCGCCACATACAGCGGGAGCCCGTGTCGCAAGACAGTGGATGGATCCTTCCCCGACTCACCAAGCCCGTGCAGAAACAGGATGGTTGGGAAGTGCTCGTCCCGGCTGCCGTGCACCCGCTCAGGAACATACTGCAGGTAATTCAAACCAAGAGCTCTTGAGACCCGTAACTCTTGTCGCATTACCTTGATCAGAACGTCTCGCTCCTCTGAGGCGCCTCCACTCGGCGGCTCCGATGGCGCTGGTTCCGCAGGCATGCACGCATTGTGCGCGGGCGCTGCGCCAACGGACAAGCCAGATTTCCCAACGAAGCTGTCGGGAAGGAGGCGGTCTTCTCCTCAGGAGACCAAGGATCAGCGCGTTTGCACCAGATACTTGAAAGCTTCCCCTGGGCCGCCGGGCGAATGCAGCGCCTGAGAAGCGTGACTCTTCCTGGCGAAGCCGCCGTTGATCGAAAGGAACTCGGTCAGGGGACCGAATGCCGTTGTGGAAAGCGCGGGTTCTTGCTGGAGGTCGGAGAAATTCACGTCCGCGGTGAGATCGCGCAGTCCGAATCCGGCATAGGCTTCCCGGCCTTCGAGTCGCTGATGATGGGCGTAGGCGCGCAAGGTTCCATTTGGCCGGCGCCTGTAGAGCCCGGGGCAGAGGTCGCCGTAGTCGATCGTAAGCATCTTGCCCGACTTCCAGCCAGGCAGCCACGCGCGGAGCCATACGCGGAAACTCTCGTGAACTTCGACCCGCTGCCCCACTGGCCAAGATTCGAGGAAGACGGTCGATGTAGGTAACGCGGTGGATATCCACTCTTCCACCGCCGCCTGGTCCTCAACGCGCAGGGCCAACTCTCGCCAGTCGTCGCCGTTCTTCCTAAACACTCGACAAGGAAAAGCGTCGACAAGCTCGTTGGAGATGACGATCGCCGCACCGCCGCAGACCTCCAACGCTTCCAAAACGCTGGCGTGCCAAACGGCTTTCGAGCCGAGACGCCTCTGCTGCACCCCCTGAAGACACGAGGAGATTTCAACGATGTGGTATCGCGGTTTCTTCCACCAGCCGATCGCCTTGATGACTGAGGCAGCCAGTTCGCCGTTGCCTGCTCCTATCTCGATTACCTCGGCGCGGTCCGAAGACTTGTTCTGCAGGATCCAGCGGGCCACGGCGACCCCCAAGCTCTCGCTAACTATCGGCCAAGTAGTGAAATCACCCCGCCTGCCGAACTCGCGGATATTTGCAGTGTAATATCCGAATTTCTCATGATACAGCGCTTCGCGCATCCAACGGTCGAACCGAATGCATCCGCCGAGGTCTTCTTGAAGATCGAGAAGAAACTGCAGTTTTTCAGCGCTGCCGCTCACCAAAGCTGAGCAAGCTTCAGCGTGACCCAGTGTGTCAAGTCCACCGCTTCCTGCAAGAGTTCAGACGCGAACCCCTGCCAGGTGAGTTGAGGCGACGCGATGATTAAAAGCGCTGCAAGCAGCGCCAGATTAAGCAAGTAGATAATCATCACTGAGAAAAATGTGCCGCCATAGTGTAAGTCAGGCTGGCCCTTCGGGATCATCCAACAGGTAAAAGACATGTGCATCGCCCAGGTGGCTCCGATGACCGCATACAAGAGGGAACGATAAGGCGCGACATCGAAAACCAAGCCGCAGATTCCATAAATCGCGATCGCCAGAACGCTGTAGAACGGGAAGAAATAAGGCGCCAGAGCGATCAACGTGTTCGTCCGATCCGAGAGCACATGTCCTCCCTTGCTGCCGACGTGGAAGCGATGCACCTTTCCCCCGAGTAGTGTCACGCAAAGTGCATGGGTCAGCTCGTGCCCGAAGACATACAGCCATTGCGGACGCGGCAGGCCGAAGAAAGCCACCATCCAGAGAACTACCCCGAGGGAAAAAAACCAGAACTCTTCGGTAAGCCAAAACCCATCGTGCACCGTCGTGCGGGCGAACGCCGTAAAGAAAGCCTGCGTGAGGACAAGCGCCGGAAAAATCAGAAACAAGCCGATGATCAGTTTGACCCAGCGCTTGGGAACTCGTCGGGGAATTACTCCCGTCATCGACAGATTCAGCCGTTTTCCAACGCCTTTGGGTTTTGAGCCGACGCGGCGCGCACGCTGGCGATTCCCGCTTTTCAATCGCGTGGCTACACTCTTAGGCGCGCCCAAGGTAGGCGCCGCTGCGCGTGTCGATCTTGACCGACTCCCCCTCCTTGATGAAGAGGGGGACTTGCACGACCTTACCGGTTTCGAGCGTGGCAGGCTTTTGCACATTGTTGGCACTATCGCCTCGGACGCCTTCGGCCGATTCCTTCACTTTCAGCGCGACCGCTGAAGGGAGCTCGACCTGAGCGGGACGCCCTTCAATGCTGAGAACCTCCACTTTCAGGTTTTCCACCAGGTATTCCCTTGCATCGGCAACGAGATCCCCCTGAAGGGTGATCGTGTCATAGGTATCCGGGTCGATGAAATGATAACCGTGAGGATCGCTGTAGCTGAATTCCAGTTGCTGGCGATTGACCTCCACCAGGTCCACCTTCTCGGTTGAGGAAAATCGCACGTCGGCCGATTTTCCCGTGGTGATATAGCGAATGATGGCTTGGACAAAGGCGCGCAAATTGCCGGGCGTGCGATGCTGGACTTCGAGGACGATGGCCGGGTTCCCGTTGTAACGGATGGCCATGCCTTTGCGGAGATCATTTGCGAGAGCCATTGGAGAGATGATGGTGGATAAGTTTTAGCGGCGGAGAGGTTTTATAGCTAGAGGATTTTCAATCGTGAGAGGTCCTGCGAGTCGACTACTCCAATAGGACGTTCCCCAGAGTCGACGACAACAATCTCGTCGATGCGGTGCATCTGTAAAACGTGAAGAACCTCCGCGGCAAGCTTGTCGCCTGAGATGGTGATTGGCTTGCGCGACATGAATTCGCCGACCGCACATCTGCCGATGTCCGGCGTCTGCGGAAAATGCCGCGCGAAATCGCCGTGAGTAAAGATTCCTTCGAGGGTGCCGGCGGCGTCGACCACCACGGCCGCCCCGGCCCGCAAGGTGGTCATCCGTTTGATCACGTCGACGATCGGAGTGTCCGGCGAGACTTTCGCCAACTGATCCTCTCCACGCATGATCTGGTGGACCTTCAACAGGAGGGCGCGCCCGAGTCGACCGGCAGGATGGTAACGTGCGAAATCCTCCTTGTTAAATCCGCGCGCCTCCAGCAGCACCATAGCCAGCGCGTCTCCGATGACCAGCATCGCGGTCGTGCTCGAAGTTGGAGCGAGATTCAATGGGCACGCCTCTTGGCTGACCCGAACATCCAGAACGACATCGCAGGCCATGGCGAGAGTCGAATTCACCGCGCCGGTAATGGCGATTTTTCTAATATTGAAGCGTGCCAGAGCAGGCAGGATGTTGATGAGTTCATCGGTTTCTCCGCTATAACTGAAAGCGAGGACAACGTCCCCATCGCTAACTACGCCTAGGTCACCGTGAAGAGCGTTGAGCGAATTGAGCACGACGGCCGGCGAGCCCGTGCTGGTGAGCGTCGCGGCGATCTTCTCACCGACATGTCCGCTCTTGCCGACCCCGAGAACGACAACCTTCCCGCGGCTTTCCACCGCCGATTTGATCAAATCGACAGCCTTTTCGAATCCGGCATCGAGGCGCGCCGCCACCGTTCGAACTTCGGCCAGCTCGATCTCCACCACTTTGCGCGCCCGCGAAAGGTAATCCATGCTGCATTCTTAGAGCGCGACGACGGCTATTCAATACTGATCCTGCAACCGATTTGCGACCCTCGCAAAGCCGCCTCCATGTCGAACCTCGGTCGTCGCTTGAGATCTCCCCCGATCAAAGGAACGCGCGGGCTGTGTCCTGCGTCAGGCGAAGTGTCCCCTGCCCGACAGGGAGCAGCCCGATAGCACTGGGGTTGCATGGCCAGTCGAAAATGTTAGATTGGATAGTATGAAGAAGACCATGAAAACGCTGATGATTGGGCTTCTCTCCGTTGGGACGGTTGCCGCACAAGAGTTTGTCGCCCCGGAGGCGGAGCGGCGTGAAGTTGTTCCCGCAGAACCCGCTGAGCGAGGGCCGAGCATTGAAGGAATAGTCAAGGAGATCTTCACGAAACGCCCTTGGCAGCTGGTGAACCCGGCCGCGCCTGCCGAATATGGCAGCGGGCAGAAAATGGTCTCTCAGGATTTTGGCCCCGGCACGCCTTATCACTCTACCGGACTGATCGTTGCCAGCGTGGAGTGGTAGCGAACTGAGCGATCTGAGGTTCATCCGACGCTGAGCGCTTGGGGCTAGCGAGCGCCTGTGTTCGGCGCTCCTTGAGTAGGAAGTGAAATTTCCGCGCAATTCGGCACTCGGTTTGCTAGTCCTAGGGCATGAGTCTAGAAGCCCTATTCGAATCGAATCGAAGGTGGGCTCAGCGGATGACCCAGATAGAGCCAGATTTTTTCGAAAAGCTGGTCGACGTTCAGACACCGAAATATCTTTGGATTGGCTGTTCGGACAGCCGCGTTCCAGCCAATGAAATTCTGGGGTTAAAGGCGGGAGAGGTCTTTGTTCACCGCAACGTAGCAAACGTCGTCAATCACACCGACTTCAATTGCTTGTCGGTCATTCAATACGCCGTAAGCGTGCTGCAAGTAGAGCATATCATGGTCGTCGGGCACTACGGGTGTGGGGGTGTGCGCGCAGCGCTGCTGGATCAAGAGCTTGGGTTAATCGACAATTGGCTGCGGCACGTTCGCAGCATTTACCGACGACAACCGGAGCGTTTCGACGGTCTGATGCAGGAAGACAAGGAGGATCTTCTGTGCGAACTCAACGTGCTCGACCAGACTCGTCACGTGGAGGAGACCAGTTTTGTCCAAAACGCATGGAAGATGGGTCAGCGACTAGAGCTGCACAGCTGGGTTTACCGACTCTCCGATGGTTTGTTGCACGATCTGCACTTCAAACCATTTTCCAGAAAGTCTTGAAAGAGGACTTGTCGATCGCACAGCTGGAAAACCTGAAACTGCTGCCGATGAATGTTCATCCGGCAAGCCTAGCTAACCACAGAGAACACAGAGGACACAGAGTTCTCAATCAACACGTCCCGGGTTGTGGGTCGATCAGCGATTCTCAGTCGATCGAACGCTTCTGGGTGTGATGTCCGGCATCCCGCCGGACAAGTCTTTAGCGCTACTGGTGGCAATTGCTGCCGAAGTGTTCGCGAAGATTGGGTCAGCTTCTCCATTCGCTTCTGCCCCATTGAGCGAGCGCCCGGCGGGGGACGCGCAGGCTCGGTGCTTGAACCCTTGTAGAGGCGGTTGTGTCAACCGCCTGATTTTCAACAGGCCCTTGACACGAGGGCCTCTACAACTTTCCGGCTAATAAAGCGACGGGTGAGGCCCTCCTCATTAACTTCAACGTTTCATCCCTCAGAGACGGTCTAAAGCGTATTGTTCATGAGCTTTTGTGCTCTCGGTGCCCTCTGTGGTTGAATCCAATCGAGGCGGAGCCTGCTCAATTGAGGGAGCTGTCAGTCTCCGATTATTTTGACGAGGACCCTCTTTCGGCGACCGCCATCGAATTCGCCGTAGAAGATTTGCTCCCAGGGACCGAAGTCGAGCTTTCCATTGGTGATCGCCACGACGACCTCTCTGCCCATGATGGTGCGTTTAAGGTGGGCGTCCGCGTTATCTTCGCCGGTGTTGTTATGGCGATACTGCCGGTGTGGTTTTTCAGGCGCGAGGTGCTCGAGCCACTTCTCATAGTCCGCGTGCAGGCCGCTTTCGTCGTCGTTGATAAAGACACTTGCCGTAATGTGCATGGCATTGACGAGGCAAAGACCTTCGCCAACTTCACTCTCTGCCAGACATTTTGCGATATCGTCGGTGATGTTGATGAGCTCTCGCCGCCTTGGAGCATCAAACCAAAGCTCCTTCCGATATGATTTCACGGCTGCTCCGGATCGACACCCAGCTCGCTCAGGATGCGGTGGAGATCATCATTGCCGTAGTATTCGATGGAAATGCTTCCACGCTTTTCGGCATGGTGAATGACCACGCGTGTAGCGAGGCGTCGCGTGAGAAGATTTTGCAGGTTTTGGATAGCGGGAGAGAGCGTCGCTTCGTCTGATGAGGTGCGTTTGGAGGAAGGTTTTCCTAGTCGGGCAAGTTGCTGAGCAGCCAATTTTTCCGCCACCCGGACCGAGGCTCCCTGTCGCACAATCACATCCATGAGCAGCCGTTGTTCCTCGTGAGACTTGAGGGAAAGCAAGACTTTGGCGTGCCCAACGGAAATCCGCCCTTGCTTGAGGAGCGCTTGCGCTCCCGGGTCCAGGTCGAGCAGTCGCATCGCGTTTGCAATCGACGCTCGACTCTTGCCGACGCGCTTGGAGATCTCATCCTGGGTGAGGCCGAAATCGCGATGGAGCCGTTCGTACGCGCCGGCCTCCTCGATTGGATTGAGATCCTCGCGCTGGAGGTTCTCGATAAGCGCGAGCTCAAGCACCTCGCGATCGCTTGCCGTGCGGATAATCGCTGGGGCTTCGGTGAGCTGGAGCTCGCGCGCGGCACGCCAGCGGCGTTCACCGGCGATAAGTTCGTACGTGTCGCCCACCTGCCGAACGATGAGCGGCTGAATGATGCCGCGTTCCCGGATGCTCTCCACCAATTCCTGGAGATGCTCGCTTCGAAACTCCTGTCGTGGCTGGAGCGGGCTGGGTGTAATCTGATTTAGCGGCAAGGGCTGGACGCGCTCGCCAAGCTCTTCCCTGGGGGCGGGAGCGGCGACGCGAGCGTTAATCAATGCGCTGAGTCCTTTGCCAAGTGCGGGTTTTGCCATGGTAGATTTCAGATCGAGGCCAGATGTCAGAGTTGACTAATTGAACGCAGGACGCTGTTGATTTGGCAATGCCGCTCTTCGATGTAGTTGATCTCTTTAATGACGAAACTGCCCGAAACGGCCCCGAACAAATGGCGCTCGACGAAGCGCTGCTCGAGATTACGCCACGCCCATTACTGCGCATCTATCGATGGGCGGAACCGACTGTTTCCTTCGGATACTCGCTGCCTCTTGCGTCAGTGAGAGACCGTTTCCCCGGTCTGCCCTGCGTGCGCCGATGGACCGGCGGCGGAATCGTGGCACACCTCGACGATTGGACGTTCGCTCTGCTCGTTCCCTCGAGCGAGGCGCTGGCCAGCGTGCGGCCCATTCAGGCCTATCAGCTCATTCATTCGGGCGTTGCGGCGGCATTAACGAAGATCGGTTGCGCGGCACGTCTGGCAGAACCGTTCCATTGCGCCGATGGCCCCGCCTGCTTCACGTCTCCGGCATTACACGACGTGATTGGCGTTGGGGATCGTAAGCTGTGCGGCGGCGCGCAGCGCAGGACCCGCCGAGGGTTCCTGCACCAGGGAAGCATTCAGAACGTGAAGCCACCCCGGAATTTTTCACGACACCTTCTTGAGTTGGTCGCCGGGAAAGCGGGCGTATTTTCCCTGTCGACGGCCACAGTCGCCAGGGCGAAGGCGCTGGTGGCCAATAAGTACGCAAGCCAGGCCTGGCTCGAGCGAGCGTAGCAGGGTTTTTGAAGCAGCAGAATCTCGAAAATCTCACCTTGACCTTGCTGGCCGTAGGCGGACGATGCCAGCATGGATTTTACGGATGGTTCCTACTTCATCAATCGCGAGCTGAGTTGGTTGGAGTTCAACCAGCGCGTCCTCGATCAGGCGATTGATGAATCGAATCCGCTTCTCGAGCGCCTGAAATTTCTCTGCATTGTCAGCTCCAATCTCGATGAATTTTTCGAAGTGCGCGTCGCCGGTCTGAAGCAACAGCAACAGATGCACTCATCGGAAGCCGGCCCCGATGGTTTAACGGCCAGCGAGGCGCTCGCGGCAATTAGCCGCCGAGTGCGGCGGATGGTCGACGACCAATACGCGTGCTGGCGGGATCAACTCCAACCTCAACTCGAAGAACAGCGTCTCCGCTTTCACACGTATCCTGACGTTCCGCCAAGCGAGCAGGAGCATTTTGCCAAGTTCTTCACCAAGAGTATCTACCCGGTCCTTACGCCCCTGGCGATCGATCCGGCCCACCCGTTTCCCCAGCTTCTCAACAAGAGTCTCAACGTGATCGTCGAACTGGAGGGCGGCGAAGATTTTGGAACAGACATCGCGGTTGTCCAGGTGCCGCGGATCCTCCCGAGGGTCGTCCCGTTCGCGAAACAGGAGAACGGCGATGACTACGTGTTTCTCGGGCATATCATTCAGCACGATGTGGGGAGCTTGTTTCATGGTATGGAAGTCAAGGGAGTGCACCTGTTCCGCGTGACGCGCAACAGCAACCTCTACGTCGATGAGGAAGAAGCGCGAAACCTCCTCCATGCCATCGAAGCCGAGCTTCACAAGGTCAAGCGAGGAGCTGCCGTGCGACTTGAAGTCGAACACGATTGCCCTCAGCATACCGTAGAGCGCCTGCTGGATATCTTCAATCTCGAAGAGGAAGACGTCTTCCGTATCGACGGTCCACTGAATTTCGTGCGCCTCATGCCGCTGGCGCTGCAAATAGATCGACCCGATCTTCGCTACAAGCGCTTTTCGCCGAACACTGTCGTCTCACTCGAAACCGAGTCGGATATCTTCTTTCACATCCGTCGGGGTGACATTCTCTTGCACCACCCGTACGACAACTTTCAAACGGTCGTCGATTTTCTGGCCCAGGCCGCAGAAGACCCCCACGTGCTCGCGATCAAGCAAACGCTCTACCGGACTAGCTCCGATTCGCCGTTTGTCCAGGAGCTGATCGAAGCCGCGCGCAACGGGAAGCAGGTCACCGTGGTGATTGAGCTGAAGGCGCGCTTTGACGAGGCCGCGAACATTAAATGGGCGCGGCTGATGCGCGAGGCAGGCGTGGACGTCGTCTACGGGGTTACCGGTCTGAAGACACACGCCAAGGCCACACTGGTAGTGCGCAGCGAGGGCGATGGGATTCGCAGGTATGCCCACCTCGGAACCGGCAATTATCATCCTTCGACAGCCAAGATCTATACCGATCTCGGGCTTCTCACCTGCCGGGAGGCTGTGACCGAGGAACTCGCCGAGACGTTCAATTGTTTGACGGGTGTATCGAAGTTTCCGGAGATGCACGAATTACTCGTGGCCCCCTTCAATCTCTACGACTCCTTGCAGCAGTTGATTGAAAGCGAAGTCGAGCATGCCAAAGCGGGTCGGCCAAGCGGAGTTTATGTCAAGGTGAATGCCCTCGTCGAGGAAGGCATGATCGAGGCTCTCTACCGAGCATCGGCAGCCGGCGTTAAAGTCCGCTTGATGGTCCGTGGAATGTGCGCCCTGCGAGTCGGTATTCCCAACGTCAGCGAAAATATCGAAGTGCGCAGTATTGTCGGAAGATTTCTGGAGCACAGCCGCATTTTCCGGTTTGAGAATGGAGGCGATACCAAGGTCTATCTTGGCAGCGCCGATTGGATGCCCCGCAATTTGTTCCGTCGCGTCGAAACCGTCTTTCCGGTCGTTACACCGGGAATGAAGGAGCATGTGGACGAGATTCTTGAGTGGTTCTGGCGCGATAATGTGAAAGCCAAAGTGATGCAATCAGATGGTGTCTACAAGCTACGCAATGGCAGCGAGCCGCCCTTCGACGCACAGGCGGAGTTTGTCGCCGAAGCTCAGCGGCGCCGCAAGAAGCGCATGGCGGCCGTGGCCACCGCAGCAACCAGCTGATCGCAGATCTCCGTAGACAGGCGCTTCGCAAATCGCGTCTAGGCAATTTGAGTTCGTCGCGGGCGAGAGTAATGCTTGGACTGCTTACGGGATGATTTCTGCTTCGATGAGGTCCGCGTAGGTTTGTCTTCTGCGAACCAGATGCGCGGCCGCGCCTTCGACAAGGATCTCGGGCAAGAGCGGCCGCGAGTTGTAGGTGGAGGACATCGCGAAGCCGTAGGCGCCCGCGCTCATCAACGCGATGCGATCTCCCTGGGCCAGGGGTGAGACTGCGCGGTCCTGCGCAAAGAAGTCGCCGCTTTCACACACAGGTCCGACCACATCCATGATCAGTTGCTCGCCGTTAGGGCGCTCTCGAAGGGGGACAATCTCATGATAACCTTCGTAGAGGGCGGGGCGGATCAGGTCGTTCATCGCGGCGTCGACAATTGTAAAAGTTTTCGCGGGCGTTTCTTTGACATATTGCACCGTGCTAAGGAGGACGCCGGCATTGCCGACGAGGAACCGGCCCGGTTCGAAGAGGATTCGCATTCCCAGTGGCTGCAGGATCGGCAGGATGGCGGCGGCATAGTCTTCTGGGGTGATCCGCTTGGGATGATCTCTTGATTTCCACCATTCCGGATGGCCACTGGCTAGAGCCGGATCATAGACAATTCCTACGCCGCCTCCGATACTGAAGAAGTCGATGCCATATTGATCGCGCAACGACCTCGCCAAGGGAACGAGCTTCGCCGCGGCCTCGGCGAAAGGTTGGGAATCGAGAATCTGCGAGCCGATGTGGGTCTGCAGACCACGCAACTGCAAGTGCGACAACTCCGCTGCGCGCGCGTAAACTTCCGCCGCACGATCAAGCCCGATGCCAAATTTGTTTCGGCTCTTCCCCGTGGAAATATACTTGTGGGTCTTTGCATCGACGTCCGGATTTACGCGGACCGCGACGGGTGCTTTCTTATCGAGCCGTTCGGCGATCGCGTTGATGCGTTCGAGCTCAGGCTCGCTTTCCACATTGAAGCAATGAATGCCCGCGCGCAACGCCTCGGCAATCTCCTCTTCGGTCTTTCCAACGCCTGCGAAAGTACAAAGGTCAGCGCGGCCGCCCGCTTTCAAGACCCGGAAGAGTTCTCCGCCGGAGACAATGTCAAACGCCGCACCCTCGCGAATGAGCAGGCTTAGGATTGCCAGGTTCGAGCAAGCCTTCACGGCATAGCAGATCATGTGATCCAAGGGCTGCAGCGCAGTGCGGAGCCGGCGGAAGTTGGTCCGGATGGTTTGGCCCGAATAGACGTAGACTGGCGTCCCGATTTGGTCGGCCAGCTTCTCAAGGTTCACGTCCTCGCAGTGGAGAACCTTGTCGCGGTACGAAAAGGAATGCACTGGACTTAGAGAATGCGAGCGCGCAGATCGCCTGTCAATCGAAGCGCCCCGGTGAGAGGTGCGGCGCTAGTGCTCCGGCTCAGACGATCATTCGTCCATCCAACTGCAGTAGGTCTCGGTAATAGCCGTGGCAATATCGATGAGATGGACCTGCGTCTGGTCCAGGAATTGATGCAAGCCGGCTTCGAAGATAGCGCCGATGGTCGTGTAGTTCAGGTTCGAGCGCAGCATTCCGCAAAGACGCTCGGCTTCATTGCTGAAATAGCCTGCCTCACAACCGGAAATGCTATGCAGGGCATTGTTGAGCTGGTTGGCGCAAAAGCGTATCGAACGCGGAAACTCTCCATGCAGGATTAGGAACTCTGCGACTTGCCAACTGGAGACCTCGCCGACATTCGTCTTCAGATAGGCCTCGAGCGCACTGCACGATCGCAAAACCGCCATCCACTGGGTGATGTCCACATGGCCGCCGACCTGTTCTCCGCTCGGAAGCAAAATATGATATTTGATGTCGAGCACGCGGGAGGTTGAGTCTGCCCGCTCGACATACTTGCCGAGCTGAAGGAAATCCCAGCCTTCGCCGTGGATCATCGTCGCATCGGAAGTTCCTTGAAAGGCATGCAACTTGTCGACGAGACCGCGATAAAAATCGATCGGGCTGTCTTGAAAGTCCGCTCGGGCCATGCCGTCGCGCAAATAGAGAAAGGTGCGGTTGAGTTGCTCCCACATCTCGCTCGAAATCTGTTCACGAACGGTGCGGGCGTTTTCTCGGGCCCCCGCGATACAGGAGATGATGGCGTTGGGGTTCTTTTTCTCGAAGGTCACAAATTCCATCACCGAATCCGGCGTGATCTTCTCATGGTGGTTGCTGAAGAGCTCCTGATCCTCGAGAGTAGCAAGCACCGGCTGCCAGTGCTGAGGGAGCATGTTGGGATTTTGATCCTCGAAATCGAGCATCAGCTGCATGTTGACATCGAGGATTCGTGCATTGGTCTCTGCGCGCTCAATATAGCGGCTCAGCCAAAAACAGGAGTCGGCAACCCTCGCAAGCATCCTATTGGACTTGGGACTGCGACTGCGATTGGCGCTGCGCCTGTGCTTGGCCCTGCGACTGAGATTGACTCTGCGACTGCGATGGAGAGGCGAGCTCCGGCTCGCCGTTCTCATCGAGGACCCAGGTATCTTTGCTGCCCCCGCCCTGGCTGGAATTGACCACCAGCGAGCCTTTGCGCAGGGCCACCCGCGTAAGGCCGCCCGGAATGATGCTCGTCTTTTCGCCGCAGAGAATATACGGGCGCAGGTCGATGTGTCGACCCTCGGCAGTCCCTTCGCAATAGGAGGGAGAGCGGGACAAGAGCACGACCGGCTGCGCGATGTATCCTCGCGGGTCCGCCAGAATCGCCGCCCGGAATTCCTCAAGCTCCTCTTTGGTGGCGTGAGGGCCAATGATCATTCCGTAGCCGCCACTTTCGTTGGCCGCTTTCACCACCAGCTTGTCCAAATTTTCCAAGATGAACGTCCGGTCCGTCTCATCGGTGGTGAGATAGGTCTCTACGTTTGGAAGGATCGGTTCCTCCCCGAGGTAAAATTTGATCATCTTGGGGACGTAATAGTAGGTGACCTTGTCGTCGGCCACGCCAGTGCCGATCGCATTCGCCAGGTTTACGTTTCCCTTGCGATACGCTTCGATGATGCCCGGAACGCCAAGGACAGAGTCCTTCCGAAAGACGGTGGGATCGATGAAATCATCGTCGATTCGGCGGTAAATAACGTCAACCTGCCGAAGTCCCTTGGTGGTCTTCATGAAAACTCGTGAATCCTTCACGACCAAGTCACTCCCGGTAACGATTTCGATCCCCATCGAACGCGCGAGAAACGAGTGCTCGAAATAGGCGGAATTATAGATGCCGGGACTAAGAACCACCACGGTGGGCTCCGGGTCTTCGTGGGGGGCCACGTAGCGCAAGACGCCGAGCAAGTCTTGAGCATAGCGGTCCACAGGGCGCACCTGATAGCGCGCGAAGAGCTTTGGAAAGACGCGCTTCATCGCCTGGCGATTCTCCAAGACGTAAGACACGCCCGAGGGGCATCGACTGTTGTCTTCGAGAACTGTGTAGACGCCATTCCGATCCCGAATCAGGTCCGTTCCGCAAATATGGATGTAGATCTTTTTCGGAACATCGAAGCCCATGAACTCCGGCCGAAAATGCTTGGCGCCTCGGACAATCTCCTCAGGAATGATCTTCTCCTTGATGATACGCTGGCCGTGATAAACGTCGTGCAGGAATAGGTTGAGAGCAGTTAGCCGCTGAATCAGCCCGCGCTCAATGTGCTCCCATTCGTTCGCCGGAATAATCCGGGGAATGAGATCGAAGGGAAAGATACGCTCGGTCCCTTCATCGCCACTGTAGACGGTGAAGGTGATCCCTTGGTTGAGATAAGACTTCTCGGCGAGGAGCCGCTTGCGATCGAACTCTCCGTCGGCCATTTCCGAAAAGCGGCGCGCGAGGCGTTGATAATGGGGACGCACAACTCCCGGCGCCGAAAACATCTCGTCAAAAAAATTGCCGATCTCGTATTCCTTGAACAACCTGTTCATCACGTCTCCCTCCCCAATACGCTGCGCAGGTTCTGTCTGCCGCAGGCCAATAGCATCACGCAGCTATTCGTTGCGCAACCTCAAAATCCGGAGCCCAGCGGCTTCCCGTCCCTCCAAACTTCGAATAGAGGAACCGGGCAGCGGTCGATTTTTCCCGGCTGATTCCGTAGGCTTGGGAGAGGCCTGCCTCACGCAAAGCGACCAGCGAGGTCCTGAAGAGAACCGTCCCAAGTCCCCGCCCACGATATTCCTGAAGAACACAAGGACCGGTCGACAGGTGATTCTCGACGCCCTCGCGCGAGTTCACGACCGAGGCAGCGATGATTCGATGGCCATGCTGGATAATCATGCAATCCGGCGGATCCGACGCAAAACCTGCGTGAACATTTCTAACGATGACCGCGCCAAACATTCTTTGGATGTCACTCCAGCCGGTATCCATGCTGAATGCGTTGGAGACGACCGTTTCGACGGCGTCGCGCTCGTCTTTGTCGGCCCCGCGCAGCATGAAAGGCGGCGGGACATTGCTTTCTTCAGCTGGAAGCGTCCTCAAGTCCCATTCGAATCGCAGCCAGCCGAGCGTGGTCACCGAGGGATGATTAGTTAGGGAGCATCCGAGTCGTTTTGGCAGGCCCACCAGATTCCGCCGATGAGAGCGCCGCACAACACGACGAAGGCGGTAAGAGTGAACATGAGAACCGCGGGAGAATGTTCGATTCGCACCGCAAGTCAACAGAATTTCCTCGGTTGCAAATCACGCCGGCTCAATTCCAAAAAAATCGCGGAACACACTCACGTAAACTTCACGCTTCATCGGTCCAATCCAATCGAGGTCGAAGGACGCCGGTGGGAGCCACCGAGCTGCCCGAAACTCGTCAGAGCCTTCGAGGCGGATGACCGCCTCGGGAGTGGTGAGCTCGGCGAGGAAATAGTGCTGTTCCTGGCCGTCGTATCCGTTCTTCTTCCGACCATTCAAAAAAAGGTACCGATAGGGACCTTTGCTTGAAACAACGCGATAATCTTTCGGCTTGAGACCGAGCTCCTCCTCGACCTCACGCACCAATGCGTTCAGCAAAGTTTCGCCCTTCTTCACGCCTCCTTGCGGGAACTGCCAACAGCCCGAGACATCGCTGCGCTCGCAAAGCAGAATCTCGCCCCGGCAATTTCGCAAAATAATTGCGGCATTCGGCCGGTATGAGGGCATATTGCTTTATGCAGCAGAAGTCATGCGCTCCGCCAGCGCAGTTTTGCGGATTTTGCAAGCCGCGGCCAGCTGCTCGTGACCTCGTGCGTCCTCTTCTCGAGGCAAAACGGCGTCGTTGAACGTGCCTACGTTTCTTGATGCTTCTGACACCCTCCGTCTCGACGTCAGCCCGAATGCCTGGGAATCTGGATTACGAGCATTCTCCTGATCGCCTTGCCGGTTCCGTGAACTGATATGAACGCTTTGCCACGAGCTCTCTTCTTCGTGTGGTGCGCATCCATCTGCCGGCACAGGGTCGGAGAACTGCTCGCCGCCGACATCCGTAGCGGCGGCGCCAGCGGGCCGCGGCCGAACGCAGCAGAGCGATTATTCAAGCCTTGAAAGATGGCGTGAACTCTCCATTTTCCCGCTGTCTTCCATCGACCAAGCGTGCGACAGAAAATTAAACCCACCCACGAGTGCGGCGTCTTCGCCATCTTCGGCCATCCGGAGGCTGCCAGCATCACCTATTACGGTCTGTTTGCCTTGCAGCACCGCGGGCAGGAGAGTGCGGGTATAGTTTCCGCGAAAGGGACGGAGAGTCCCTTCACCGTCCATAAGGGAATGGGCTTGGTCTCGCAGGTCTTTTCGCCGGACACCTTGGAACGACTCTCCGGCACCCGGGCGATCGGCCATGTGCGTTATTCGACGACGGGCTCAAGCACAATCAAGAACGCTCAACCTTTCGTGGTGGATACTGGCCGTGGCCAGATCGCGGTCGGTCACAATGGCAACCTCGTCAATGCGGCACAGCTTCGTGAAGAACTGGAAGCCAAGGGCTCGATATTCCAAACCACTGTCGACAGCGAGATTATCCTCCACTTGCTCGCGCAACCGCGCGGTTCGGGCGGCGTCCTTTCCGCGCTGCGGCGTATCGAAGGCGCCTTCTCGATCGTGTTGATGGGCGAGCGCGAGATCCTTGGCTTTCGAGATCCTCACGGTTTCCGGCCGCTCTGCATCGGACGCAAGGACGGCGCCTATGTTCTTTCCTCGGAGAGCTGCGCACTGGACCTCATTCAAGCTGAATATATCCGCGAAGTTGAACCCGGCGAGGTCGTGATCATTGACAACTCGGGCATTCGTTCGGAATGGCCGTTCCCCTCCACACGAAAGGCGTTTTGCATTTTCGAGTACGTCTATTTCGCTCGCCCCGATAGCACGATTGCCGGCATAAACGTCAGTAAGGCAAGAGTTGAGATGGGCCGCGAGCTCGCGCGCCAGCATCCCGTCGAAGCGGATCTCGTCATCCCTGTGCCGGACTCTGGCGTCTATGCAGCCCTTGGCTATTCCGAAGAACTCGGCATTCCCTATTTTCCGGCATTCGTCCGCAATCACTATATCGGCCGCACCTTCATCCAGCCAACCCAACGAATTCGCGACTTCAATGTGCGGGTAAAATTGAATCTCATCCTGGACGCGGTGAAGGGCAAACGGGTGGTGGTGGTAGATGACTCGATCGTGCGCGGCACGACCGCGCGCTCGCGAGTAGTTACGCTCCGAGAGGCCGGTGCGAAAGAGGTTCACATGCGCATTAGCTGTCCGCCGCACAAGTTTGCCTGTTATTACGGGATCGACTTCCCCGATCCGGAAAAGCTGCTCGCCAATCAGTGCACGCTCGACGAGATCCGAAACTATCTCGGCGCTGACTCGATCGGCTATCTTGACCTGAAAGGGATGATCACGGCCACAGGTCAATCAGAGAACACGTTTTGCACCGCGTGCTTCAGTGGCAATTACCCGGTCCCCTACGACGCGGCGTTCGACAAATTTATCATGGAGAAACGGCTTGGCCGAATCCAGCTGCTCGAAAAGGAGCAGGCGCGCTTGCTATGAAAACCAGTCCGCTAAAGGCCTACGCTCAAGCCGGTGTGGACGTCGATTTTGGCAACACGCTCAAGCGCGGGATCCAATCGATTGTCCGCGCCACCCACGGACCGGAGGTGCTCGGCAAGATCGGCGGATTTGGGGGACTCTTCCGAGCGGATTTCAAAGGAATGAAGGCGCCGGTGCTGGTGTCCAGTGTTGATGGTGTTGGCACGAAACTGAAAGTGGCTCTTGCCGTCGGACGTCACGACACCATCGGTCAGGATCTCGTCAACCACTGCATCAACGATATCGCCGTGCTTGGCGCGCGACCGTTGTTCTTTCTCGACTACATCGCCGCGGGCCAGCTCGAGACGAAGGTCTTCCGGCAGCTCCTCCGCGGCTTGGCGAAGGCGTGCAAGGCGGCACACTGCGCGCTCATCGGTGGTGAGACCGCGCAAATGCCAGGCATGTATCGACCAGGCGAATACGACATCGCCGGGACGATTGTCGGAGTGGTGGACCGCCCGAAAATGCTCGATGGTTCGCGCGTTCGGCCGGGCGACACCTTGGTCGGTCTTCTTTCGGACGGATTGCAGACCAACGGCTTTTCCCTCGCGCGAGCGGTCCTCTTCGAGAGTATGGGCCTGAAGACCACTTCGCGCCTCCCTGAACTTCGCCTTACCCTCGGGGATGAGTTACTGCGCGTGCACAAGAACTATCAACCGGCGCTAGCCTCGATCAGACCTGGGACGGTCCACGGCGCGGCCCACATTACTGGAGGAGGGCTCGTGGACAATTTACCCCGCGTGCTGCCCTCGAACTGTCAGGCAAATATTCGCCGGGGTTCCTGGCGAATCCCACCGATCTTTCAAATCATCCAACGTGGTGGGGAGGTCAGCCCGTCGGAAATGTATCAGGTTTTCAACATGGGCATCGGGATGGTCCTGATCGTGCCGAAGAAGCACGAGGCGGAGGTCGCGCGCAAGACTGGTGGCCGCATCATTGGGGAGATTGTCGAAGGTCCCCGAATTGTTGCGCTGATATAAAGCTGGCCGCTCACGAGAGGCGCAAATCGAGCCCGCCAACGCCAGCGAAACGTAGCTAAGGCGATCGCTCCGGGCGCTGCACTCTCTCCTGGATCGCGGTCTCGCGATTGCGCACTCCGGGTCTCTCATTTCGACCGGCATTTCCAGGCCAGAATAACGGGGCTCGAAATTCCTCAATGAAATTGAAGAGTGCTCTATGGAAGCAATCTTTTTCATGCTATGAGGAGGGCGTGTTGAATCTCTGGAAACGTAAGCCGGCGCTAGGAATTGGAATTGGCGTTAGCCTGGTTGGCGCGGTGGCCCTGGCGGTGCGCTACGGCTTTCGTCGCGCGCCGCGGGAACGCATCCCGGACGATATATCTCCGGCCATCTTCGCGACGCGAGTGACCGAGACAATTTTTGGGGAGATGATCTACCACATCTCGGGAAGCGGAGATCCCGTAGTGTTTCTGCACGGCATCTATCTCGGGGCCTCTTCCTACGAATGGTCGAAAGTCTACCCGCACTTTACCTTTGGTCGCGAGGTCATCGTTCCTGATTTGATCGGTTTTGGCGAATCTGAAAGGCCAGGCGTAACGATGGATGCCACAGATTACGCCGAAAGCCTGGCCGAATTCCTGCGGAATACCTGCGGAGATCGGACACCTATTGTCGTTGCCAGCGGCCTCACTGCCGGGATTGCCCTCCTCCTGGCCTCACGACACCCCGAGCGGGTCAGCAGGCTCATCCTTCTCCTGCCAACGGGACTGAAGGAATCGGGAAAATGGGGGGCTTCTGGCATGGTGGCACTCGTCGGATTGCCCGGCCTGAACCGCTTCGTTTATCGAAACTATCTTTCCCGAGCGCCGTTCATTAGAGGATGGCTCACCAAGTTTGCGTTGGGCGATCCCTCCCGCCTGAATGAGGAAATGGTGCGCGCATTGACGACTTGCGCGCAACAGGTCGGCGCCGAGCATGCCATCTTTGGATTTCTCCGCGGGCGGCTGGCGTTCGACATTGAATCGCGCCTGGAGCGGGTCCCGCATCCGGTGAGCATTCTCTGGCCAGAGCGGGCCTCCGGCTTCCCTCTGGCCGCCGGAGAAGAGATCTCGCGAAAGCTCGAACGCTCCAGAATGATTCCCGTGCCAGACTGCGGAATTCTGGCGGCTCTGGAAGCGCCAGCCGTGCTGACATCAATCATTGCTGCAGAGCTGGACGGCGACTTTCGTCTTGAGGGCGCCGCGTAAGTTGCTATCCCGGCAGCTTTCCACATCTAAGTGAACGTCTCCGACCTCCGCGAGATCCTCCAATACGTTCCCCGGTTCCGGGAGCGCGTCTTTGTCATTGCCCTTGATGGGGAGGTGGCTGCTTCGGATAACTTTCCCAACATTCTCCTCGATCTGGCAGTCTTGCGTTCTCTGAGCGTGAAGGTCGTCCTCGTGCACGGGGCAGGGTTCCAGATCGTCAAGCTCGCGCGCGAGCGCGGAGTCAACCTGACAAACTCGGATGGAACCGGCATCACCGATGAAGTCACCCTGCAGGTCAGCATCGATGCAGCCATCCGCTTAACGAACCAAATCATGGAAGGCCTCTCCGCCGTCGAACTTGCGCGCCGCCTACATGAATGCGGTGATCGCCCATCCGGCAGGAATCCTCGGAGGGACCGACCACCAATTTACCGGCCGGGTGGAACGCATTGATGTCAAGGCGTTGCGCCTTTTGCTTGACGAGGGAATCGTCCCGGTGGTGCCGCCGTTGGGCTTCGATGGCGAAGGCCGAACATATCGGGTGAATTCCGATGCGGCGGCCGTTGAAGTGGGTGAGGAACTCTCGGCGTCGAAGATCATTTACCTCGCGCCCAGCTCGGCCTTCGCCGGACATTCGGTCCTGCCACGTCAGCTATCGGTCCGCGACACTTTGGAATTGGTCAAACGACAGCGCGACGACTTTTCGCAGAGCATTGCCTCGAAGCTGGAATGCGCCGCGCAGGCTTGCATGCAAGGCGTCCCGCGGGTGCATCTGCTCGATGGTGGAGTCAACGAGGCGCTTCTCACCGAGATCTTCAGCTATGACGGCTTTGGCACGATGGTCTACTCGAACGAATACCAACAAATCCGCCGCATCTTTAAGAAGGATGTTCGTTCGGTCATGTCGCTGATCCGCCAATCTGTGCAAAGTGAGGAGCTGGTTCGCCGCACCCGCGCGGAAATCCTCGAACGGCTCGAAGATTATTGGCTCCTCGAAGTCGACCGCACCCCGGTGGCCTGCGTCGCCTTGCACGTCTATCCCGAGGAGGCTGCGGGTGAGCTCGCTTGCCTCTACGTCAGCAAGGCGCACGAGAACCAAGGCTATGGTCAGAAACTTATGGCTTTCGCCGAGAACCTTGCCCGCGAGAAAGGTCTCAAGCGAATCGTTGCACTCTCGACCCAAGCCTTCAGCTATCTGCAGCAAAAAGGCGGGTATGTCGAAGCCGCTCCCGAATCTCTCCCTGCGGAACGTCGCCTCAAGTATGAGGCCAGCGGACGTTTTTCGAAAATCCTCTCCAAGCCAGTTACAACGGCCAATTAAGAGAAAAGCGGGATGGCACCAGATTCCCCAAGTGGTCTATTGGTCGATGGGCTCGTCGTCTTTCTTTACTTCGCCGTCATCATCGCGATCGGGCTCTACAAAGGGCGCGGGAGCAAGGATCTCGAGAGCTTCGCGGTAGGCAACCGGAATATTCCCTGGTGGGCGGTGCTGGCATCGATCCTGGCCGCGGAAATAAGTGCGGCGACATTCCTGGGGGCGCCGGGTGAAGGCTATGAGAAGCGCAACTTCACCTATGCGCAGCTGGCCCTCGGCACCATTCTCGCCCGCGTCATCATCGCCTACATTTTCATCAAGCCCTACTACGATTTTCGCGTCGTCTCCATCTACGAGTATTTGCTGCTCCGTTTTGGAACCAGAACTAAGGACACGGCGTCGGCAATCTTCCTGATCACACGCGCCCTTGCGAGCGGAACGCGGCTCTACGTCGCAGCCATCGTCTTCGTGATGGGATACGAAATGGTAAGTGGCGAGACCCTCAATATCTGGCAACAAGTCTGGATCTATATCGTCGCACTGTCAGTCATCACCGCCCTGACCGCTCTCTATACCGCGCTCGGCGGCATCAAGGCAGTCGTTTGGACCGACGTAATTCAGGCTTGCATAATGTTCGGCTCGCTCGGATTTGCCATCTGGTCGCTCCTCCAAGCTATTCCTGGCGGCTGGCAAGGCGTTACCGCCGCCCTGAACCAACCCGACGATTGGCAATTCTTTTCCAGTGGCGTGGAGGCTAGCAGGACCTTTGGGGAAAACGTTCGCAGCATTCTCGAAAGCGAGTACACGATCTGGGCCGCCCTGATCGGATCCACCTTCACGACGCTGGCGACGCACGGGACCGATCAAGACATGGTCCAGCGCATGCTCACGGCGAAAGACCACCACCGGAGCAGACTTTCCCTCATCATGTCGGGGTTGGCCGATCTCCCGCTGGTCATGGCGTTTCTCTTTCGTCGGAATGCTTCTCTGGGCATTTTACCAGGAGCCCGGCAAGAACGCTCCCTTCGCTTATTACATTGTCCACGAACTTCCGCCTGGAGTGCGCGGAGTTCTGATTGCGGGCATTTTCGCCACTGCGATGGGGTCATTGAGCACTGCGCTCAACGCTCTGGCGACAAGCTTCACCGAGGATTGGTATCGGCCCTACATACGGACCGGACGCCTCGCAAGCCCAGATCGTTCGCGCGGCGCGGGTGAGCACGGTGGTCTTCTCGATTTTGCTGATCCTGATTGGCTCAGCGACCGCCTACGCCAAGATCGTTCTGAACGCCCGGATCATTCCCATCGTCCTTGGCATCTTTGGATACACCTACGGCTCGTTGCTCGGCGTTTTCCTGGTAGGTCTGCTAACCAAGCGGCGAGGCAGCGAAGCAGGAAACCTCTTCGCCATGGTGTGCGGCTTCCTGGTAGTCGCAGTTCTTAGCGGCCTGCATAACGACATTTGGACACTTCTCCATCCAAATACCGCCGGAAATGAGCACCGCATCGCTCTGGGCCCCAGCGTGGCTTCCGCGAATTGAGTTTCCCTGGCGAATCGCATTCGGGGCGGTCGTGACTTTCGCCGTGGCCGTTTGCTTCAAAACTCCCGAACCCAAAGTCCGCTCGACCGAAGAATACCTCGCCCGCTGCACCCGCATGGGCGCTTGACCCGGCCGCTCGTCAAGCGTTTTACCGCAAAGGCGAAAAAAATTTCTTATGGCCCGTTCAACCCTTTTTTCTTGAGTGACTCGCGTTAGGGATTTCTATTCTCGCGCCGCTTGCGGCAGACGAAGGCAAGCGTGTTGTGAACAACTTGTGAAGATGTTGAATCCCCCGATTCAATGAAGATGAGCGCGCGTGTCACGCCCAGCCGCAAGGCTTGGCGAGAGTGAGGAGCAGGTTTGGGGCACCCATCCTGCGCGAATTTTCTCAACCTTCTATCAGTGAACGAATTAGAATGAACTTTCTTCCCAGAATTTCTGAAAAAAACTTGGCGCGCGCGCGATTTTCAGTTGTTCTGAGAAGGGTCAAAGCTGCCGAGCTGGTTCCGAGGGGCAAGCCAGGGATCTCGTGCATAACTTTCTATGACATTGAATTGCGGGACCATATGGGCGTCGGTTTCCGAGGTGATCCGGCAACGGATCAGTACCGACGGGTATGAACGTTGGTTTCAAGGCGTAGATGTTGTTTCTGACGACGGACTCAAGCTCGTTTTTCGCGTGCCGAATCCGATCCATCAGTTCTTTATCGAGAGCAATTACTTGCGCCTGGTGCAGGATGCTGCTCAGGAAGTGCTGCGGAGTCCGCGGAAGATCCAATTTGTTGCTCCAGGAAATGCGGAAGGCGATCCTCCCACATTCTCCTCTGCGAGCATCGATCACCCGCCACCACGTGCCATGGTTCCTGAGCGTTCGCACGGACAAGGCACTTCGGGGATGAATCCCCGAAACACCTTTGAAACCTTCGTCGTCGGATCAAACTGCCAATTTGCGCATGGTGCCGCTATCGCCGTGGCAAAATCTCCAGCGAAGACCTACAACCCTCTCTTTGTGTATGGAGGGAGCGGTTTGGGCAAGACACACTTGCTCCAGGCCATCGGCCACTACGTCATAAGCAGCCATAAGTCCTCTCGTGTGGTCTATCTTTCCAGCGAGCAGTTCACCAACGAATTCATCGATGCGATTCAGCACGGAACGCTGGTCAAGTTCCGCAAGAAATACCGCTACGCGGACATCTTGATGATCGATGATATCCAGTTTCTCGCGGGCAAGGAACGCTCCCAGGAGGAGTTCTTCCACACCTTCAACACGCTGCATGACGGCCACAAGCAAATCGTGCTTTCGAGCGATCGCCCCGCCAGCGAGATTGAGAAGCTCGAGCAAAGGCTGGTCTCGCGATTCGAATGGGGCATGACCGCGGAGTTGCAGCCACCCGACGTCGAGACCCGTATCGCCATTCTCAACAAAAAGGCCGAGAGTTTGAATATCGCCCTCGAGTCTTGGGTGATCGAATTTCTGGCCGATCGCATCCGCAATAATGTGCGGCGCCTCGAGGGAGCGCTCATGCGCGTGGCTTCCTACAAGTCGCTCAGCGATCGCGAAATTACCCGGGAGGTCATCGAGAATTTGCTCCGTGATATTTTCCAGGAGCAGGCACGCCGCGCCGTCACCATCGAGCAGATCCAGCGCAAAGTGGCCGAGCATTTCGATGTGCGCCTGGCCGATATGACCAGCAAGCGACGTCCAGCGAACATCGCCTTCCCAAGGCAGGTGGCGATGTTCCTGTCGCGCGAGCTGACGAACAGCTCGCTCAGCGATATCGGAGACGCCTTCGGAGGCAAGGACCACGGAACGGTGATCCACGCCTGCAAGCTCGTCAAACGCCGTATCGAAGAGGATGAGCAGACCCGCCACGTCATCCGCCTGCTCGACAGTCAGCTTCAACGCTGAAGCAGCGCGCCCGTTCAGTTGGAAGACGACCCGATCGAAAAGCCTCCGCGGTGTAGAGTTTCGCACGATTGCACGCGCGGGACTAATGTTTGACTTCGCCAGGTCGGCTCAATAAATGAGACCTTTTCAACAATGACATGAAGTTCGCAGTCACCAAAGAAGCTCTCCAGGAAGGGCTGCAACGCATTCAGAACGTCGTGAGCACACGTTCGACACTGCCCGTGCTCACCAACGCGCTCTTGGAAACAACCAAGACCGGTTTGCGTCTCACCACGACGGATTTGGAAGTGGCCATTCGCTGCGAGATCGTCGCCCAGGTAGAGAAAGCCGGCGCGACCACCTTGCCCGCTCGCCGGCTTGCCGCCATCGTGCGCGAACTTCCTGCCTCTGAGATCAGCCTCGAGACCGACGCCAAGAACATCTCCTCGCTGCGCTGCGGCGCGAGCTTTTTTAAGATATACGGCCTCGCCAAAGAGGAGTTCCCCGCCTTCCCCTCGTTCAAGGATGCCAAGACTTACACCATCCGGCAGTCGGAACTCAAAGATGGGCTGCGCAGAACATCGTACGCCATCTCGGTGGACGAGACCCGTTACGTGCTCAACGGAATTCTTTTCTCGTTCAAAGAAAACAAGCTGACGCTCGTGGCAACCGACGGGCGCCGCCTCGCCTTGTTTGACAGCGATCTGGAGTTTCCGCACAGTCACGAGCGCGATTTCATCGTCCCCACGAAAGCCGTCACGGAGCTGCAGCGGATGCTGGGCGACGAGGGTGAAATCCAGATAGCGGTGGGCGAGAACCTGGTCTCCTTCGAGCAGAACGGCTCGCAGCTTGTCTCCAAGTTGGTCGAGGGCAACTATCCCAACTACCGTCAGGTCATCCCCGGAGAGGCCAAGGAACGTATTACCATCGAGCGTGAATCCCTGCTCAACAGCGTGCGACGCGTCTCTTTGCTAAGCAATGATAAGACCAGCTCAGTCCGACTGAATTTCTCTCGCAACAACCTGGACATCGCCGCCAACACTCCGGAGGTGGGAGAGGCGCGGGAAGCGCTGGCCGTCGTTTATCGCGGGCGCGACTTATCTATCGCCTTCAATCCGGAGTTCCTCATGGATCCTCTGCGAAACCTCCCCAACGACGAGGTCCATCTGGAGCTTATCGACGAGATGAGCCCCGGAGTCATCAAGATCAACACGCCGTTCCTTTACGTCCTCATGCCGATGAGAGTGTCAGTCTAAGGAGTGTTAAGTTTTAAGTTTTAAGTTTAACGCCTCGAGATCTCAGCCCGTTGTCGGCGTTTTCTCTTAAAACTTACAAACCTAAAACTTAAGACTTAGCGCCCGAAAGTGGCCGTCAGCACAGCTCGGGCAAACCGCCCTGCTTGGGGCTCCTCCGACTTGCGCGGGCCCGCCGCATTCAGCCGGCGAACTAAATATTGACGCAAGAATTTTCGCAGGAGAATGGCGCTTTCGCCCACCGTTAACGTTTCCGCGGAGAGGTGCAGCACCGGTTTGTGGAACTTCTTGCAGGCTTCCCACGTTTTCCACGAGCCCCCGGAAAGTTTTGCGGATTGCGAGAAGATCACGGTCGCCTCGCTATCCCGAACGTTCCACTTGGTGCGTTGGGCAGGCCGGGCCGAAGGCGTCTCAAGCAACTTGTAACGCGCAGGGATCTCGCCGTCTTCGGCGCGACGCCCTTTGGGACACCAACCTCCGTGCTGAAGCCCCCGCCGAATAGCCCAGGCAAGACACGCCCGATCAACTCCTGTCTGCCCTCCGCTGATGATGCAGAACGCCTTGCCCACCACATCCAACCGTGCCATGCTTTTGCGCCATTGTCGCCAGCATAGCACAGCGGTAGTGCAACTGATTTGTAATCAGTAGGTCCCCGGTTCGAATCCGGGTGCTGGCTCGGTTGAAAATCAGTTACTTACTACATTTTAAGAATCTTTGAGCAATCTTGCTTGGACACTTCTTGGACACATTTCGCATTCTGAACTGCTGACGTGTTGATCGCCCACTGCTCGCGATCGAGGCTCTCGCCCCATGGACAACTGAAGGATGGGTGGCTCGGCGATAAGCGCAAATTTGAGTGGGAGGAAGATCGACCTTGTCCGTGTGTGTTAGCCTTGTCGAATGCCCTTGCGCTTCTTGAATCGCGACGCGATCAGGAGTCCGAATCCCTAAACTCCACATGTTTATTATCAACATGTTATGATAATCAGGCTCCGATTTAGAGTCGCAGTTAGAGCATGTCCGCCAACGTTTCAAGTTGGTGTCAACCAAACAGGCCGAACACCTCCTCTGATCCGTAGCTCACGCTGGCCGGTGCGAGAGAGGTCACGGGTCAGCTCGAGGGATTACTCTCGGGCCGCATGGCGGACGACCCAGGTTTCCGATACAAACTACGTTCCGACTCCCGTCATATCGACCGTTCAAAGTGCCTCCTCGTGGCCGACTATTGTGCTCGGTGGCCGATGATCCCGGTCACCTGATGACCGTATTTGTGCAGGCCCTGAGTTCTATCTAGATAGGGTCTGTTCGCGGTGGTTTGGTCGCACCGTGTTTGTTCGTGCGTACAGGTCGGATAACCAATATTTGGTCAATCGCGCCGAGCCTGCTTTCATAGCATCTAGCGCATGGCGCAGAGCAATGAACGCCACCGCGTGCGCCGTCGCGGTATTGCATTTGCTCAATTGCCCCTATGAACAGCGATGACGATTCGCGGAGTCCTGGAAACATCAGAGCGTCGTTGAACGATGCCCTCGATCTAATATCCCGTTATCCCAGGTTAGCTCTACCAGTGGGGTCGTGGTCGCGCTATTCGGCTTGGCGCACCTGGCCGAAGTGCGGGGAGAAACCGGGCAGCCTCGGGTGGGGCGCCATCTTCCCGCACATGGTCACCTGGGTGAAGCTGGCTTCGGACGTGGTGAGAAGTCGGTGGATTCGATTCGAGCTGAGTCCGGTGGCGCCCGCGATTCTGCGGATCGATAGGCCCGCTTGATGTGCTGAGACAATTGCCCAGATACGTTCGGTCTGAGCATCGCTAAAGCGCACGTTTGCGGTTCGTAGCCGAGCGATCAGCTCCTGCTCACCTTGCAACCTTTGGCGCACGTCCTCTATCTTGTGGCCACGGGCCACTTTTACACCCGAGGACTCCGAGCCGTCCACAAAACTGAACGCCTTATGCTACTTCTCTGCTCCATGGCTCCCCAATACCCAAAATCGACACTGCCATGATCATTCGCAACCCTGAAAAGAATTTCCAAGAGTTGTGGAAGACCTTCCACAACAGGTATCCATTTTTCGAACTGAGGAATGTCGATTGGAAAAAACAGTATGACACCTACAGACCAAAAGTCACAAGGGAGACCAGTGATGATGAGCTCTTCAATATTCTCTGCCAAATGCTCGCCCCGTTGCATGACGGGCATGTCGAGCTGATAGCCAAAGCAAGTGGGGATCGGAAGAAACGATACTTCACCCCAGAGATAAAGCCCAGATTTTGGCAGGAATTCACGAGCCGAGAGATCAAGCAACTCTTCGAAACGACGGAGAAGACTCTTGTCGCCAATGGTTTCGGGCAGCCTACAGAGACTCAGGCCTGGATGCTTCACTATTGCAGGTCACGGGCATTTGGTTACATTCGGATCCTCGAGCTGGAAGGCGTTAAAAAGGGGAGTTTGACTGCCGCTCTGGACAAGATTGCCGGTCACTTCAAGGACTTGGACGGCGTCATCATCGATATCCGCAACAACCCCGGCGGTGACGATAGTAATGTAATCACGATCATCAATCGGTTTTGCGACCGCAAGCGAGTCGCCTTCCGCAGGAAGACAAAGATTGGCCCAGGCGAAGATGACTTTACAAGCCTGAAGACCTGGTACATCGAACCGCAAGGTGACGCACAATTCACCGGGCCAACCGTACTCTTGACCTGTGATTCTGTTTTCAGCGGTGGAGAGGCCTTTGCGCTGACGATAAAGCAACTGCCTCATGTTACGATCATAGGTAATCATACCAACGGCATATTCTCGTATCAACTTGAGAAGAAACTCCCCAATGGCTGGCGTTACTGTTTGTCGTTCCAGAAGTACTTTTCAGCTGACATGGTGTGCTACGAAGGCAAGGGCGTAGCAGTCGACATCAAGCTACTCAACAACAAGACCGATATTGAAAACGGCATCGATCCGTTGATTACCCGCGCATTGAAAGTGTTGAAGTCAAAGAACGCGGGAACGGCGAATAAGAGATGATCGATTGCGCGGCCAGGACTCATAGTTCTTTCGTGAGTTTGTGGGTGAGGTATTCTCCGAAGAGTCTTTCGTAGTCTATGATTTCACCACTGCTGTTGACGAGGTTGACAGTCAGTGGTCTGCCGTAGATTTCAGTTCCGTGCGTGCGGCTTCCGGTCTCACCCAAGGCTCTCCGGGCCCGGCGCAACATCTCGTCTGAAGCCCTGCGCGTGAACGTCAGAAGCATGATCCGGCCCGGATCGATCCCCTGTGACACAAGCCAACACCCGCGCCGCGAGAGTTTTGGTCTTGCCGGTGCCGGCCCCCGCAATGGTAAGAACCGGGCCCTCGCCCATAGTGGCAGCGCGAAGTTGTTCGGGGTTTAGATCGTCAATCCACGATTCGGGCATTGTCCCATCGAGGATACGTGCCACCACGCCCGACGTCCAGTCACTGAGGGGAAGGTTGGCGTAGGATAGCAGAGGGGAGACGGACGGCAGCGGTTCTACCAGTGCCGAAGGTAAGTTAGCAAAGGGGCAGTCGAAGTCCACGTCCTCCTAACCCACTCGCTTTTTGGCGGCGGTATTCCGCGTAGGTTGCTTCTGCGCGTTTCTCTAGCGAAACCGACTTCTGCTTCCGGGCGATTCTGAGGGCTTCGCAGAAAGAAGCTTCAATTTGGGTGTCGTTAGCGCCTATGGCCACGAGAAATACACCGCGAAGGCGACGTAGTTCGGCACACCACCAACGCTCTTCAGATCTTTCGACCCATGCTTCCGCTTCCGTTATTGCCTCAAGAGCTTCGGACACACGATCCGCAAAGTGCAAAGACTCAGCGTTTAGGGCCAGAAAATATGGCATGCGCAGCATGGCACCGGTTGCTCGATAGTCCCGTATTCCGCCCTCGATCCATGAGATGCCTTCAGCCGTGTTACCGGAAGCGCTGCGTGCCCAACCGCGGAGAATCTCCCCTGCAGGCAGCCAAAATGCAAAATTCTGACGCGTCGACAGCTCAATCAAATCCGAAGCCAAGCGTGCCATTTCCGCAGGATTACCTTCGAGGTGACCGAGAATCACCGCCCAAAAAAGTAGTGCCAGGGCTAACGCGTGCATATCATTCAGCTCTTTCGCCAGCGAGATGGCTTCCGCCATGGTCGCGTGGCAACGGGCCGTCTCACCGAAATGCCAATCGGATAGGGCCTCAAATACGAGACAATGGACGGCGGGCGCGATGAACTCTTCGACCGGAGAGTGTACGTCTCCCGAGCGCCAGATCTTGAGACCACACATCGCGTATTGTCGCGCGGCCTCGAAATCGCCCAGAAAGTACTGCGTGACGGCCAAAGCGCGGCATCCTCCTATCATTAGCGCAGAGTCGTGCTGCTCCTGCGCCAGTGAATACACTCGCTTGGCAATCTGCATCGTTGCACTCAGTTTCTCGGTGACGAGGGAAAATACCCACTGACCCGTCAGTCCGGAATACAGGAGCAGGGGACGATTAAGAGAATGACACAAGGGCTCCGCGTGCTCGTAACAAATTCGCGCCTCCGGTGCTCCCAATCCTCGCGTGAGCGTTAGATATAACCCCGCCTGCATGAGGACGAAGAGCCGATCTTCGGCAGTGAGACTTTGAGCCTTGGCGCTCGCTTGCGCGAGCGAACCCCAGCGTCCCTGTTCAAAGAAATGAGCCAAAGCCGAGAGCAATGCCCCTCGGGCTCCGAGGCCCTTAGCAGCGAAGGACGCATTCCCCCGCTGGATTCTCGGAAGGTAAACTTCATGCAGCGCTTCGTGATACAAATCGGCGTTGCAGCCGCAAATTACCGCCAAGAAAAGTGGCTCCATCTCCCTAAAGCTTTCCGGAAACTGCGGCGCAAGCGCTCGATAATAGTTAAAGAGCCGCTGATTGCATTCCTTCCAAGCCTCGGGTCGTTGACTGCGGAGTTGTTCGCCAAAGTATTCTCGAACCAAAGGATGTGTATCCAGATCCCCGAGATGGTGCGGATCTTCCCCGGCGAGGAGTCTTGCTCTTCGCAATCTGGCGACAATCGCTCGTCGCTCGGTAGGGCTCAAGTTAATCAACGACTCTGTGAGGCCAGGAATCGCAGGTGATTTCAGCAGGACTCCAAGCACATTTTCGTCAGCGGGCCGATCAAACAGACCTAACATGCGGAGAACGGACAGCTCAGGACCCTCTCCAAACCAGGTTTGGTAAGATTCCATTACCTTCCGAGCATGAACTCCCTGTCGTACGTCGTGAGAAAGGTGGTCTGACACTTCTTTCCGGCGACGAACATCCCCGTTATAAGCATCGGCCAGATAGCTGCCTAGCAGTGTTAGAGCGAGACAGTGGCCAGCGAACTCGTCGCTGGCACTTCGCAGCTCCGCTTCACCTCCTTTGACGCCCAGCGCTCGGAGCAGTTTTGCACCTGCATCGCTGGAGAGTTGCTCCAGGTCCCGGCGCGGGGCTGAGGTGCGCTCGTGATCTGCAACGTCCGCAATCGGCAACCGCGTGGTAATTACACAAAGCCCCGAATTGAAGGCAGCAAGCTCCTTCAAAAGAGCCTGGAGGGAAGGCTCACGGAGTCTTCCTTCTTGGGCACCAGGCGGATTTTGGAGCGGTTCCAAGCCGTCCAGAATCAGTAAGGTTCGACGATGGGAGATCAGCTTCGCCAATCTTTCGCCTTTCTCCCACGCCGTCCCTATCCGTGGATCTGGATCTCTAAACCAAGCTAAAGCTGCGTCAAGAAATTCATCTGCTGACGACGTGCCGCCACTGCTACCCTGCCGGTAAAAGGACCAGCCAAAAACGAGCTGCGCAGAACGATAATGTTGAGCGGCCATCCCTCGGAGCCAATGGTTGACGAGTGTCGACTTCCCGACACCTGCCCAGGCCACAATCGTGACGATATTTGTATCCTCGTTTGCCCAGCAACCATCCAAGAAAGCGATGTCATCCTCTCGCCCAAAAATATCGCTCCCTGTAACTGGCAATCTGGCTATTGAGATGTGCTCCGGTCCCAGTCTTGCAGGCGGCTTGCGGGTTACGGAGTAGGAATCTCTATCGGGCCTCGACCCCAAGCTCTGATAAGTAATTGTAAGGCCTTCATCGATAGCGCCCGTTATCGTCGGCAACGCCTTCAGAAGTTCGGCCGGTGTCTGAAAACGCTGCTTGGGATCTTTATCGAGCAGCACTTCAATGAGGCTGACGACCGGCTGCGGCACACTTTCGAGTTCCTCAACCGGCAAGGGAGCGTGCTGGTGTTGAGACATAACGTCGACGGGCGAACCCCGAAATGGCACCTGACCTGTCAGCATCTGCCAGAGCGAAACACCAAGCGAGTAGAGATCCGAACGGATATCTACCTCTCCTCCGATAACTTGTTCCGGACTGGCGAACTCTGGTGTTCCTGCAAAGGCGCCGCTCCCCGAGATCGTGGTTTGAGCATCGGCTTCATCGGCTGTCTTGGCCAAGCCGAGATCGATAATCTTGGCTGTCACAGCGCCCTCCTCGTCAAAGCTCACCATGATATTGCTCGGTTTGATGTCCCGGTGAACGAGCGCTTGCCTGTGCACCGCGGCCAAACCGGCGGCGACCTGCATCGCAATGTCCAGAGCCAACTTTACCTCAAGCCGGCCCGAGCGCTTGATGAGATTCTGCAGAGTTTCTCCCTCTACAAACTCCATGGCGTAGAAGTAACCCTCAGCGCTTCTCCCCAAGTGGAAGACCGAGGCAACATTCGGGTGGCGCACGCTGGCCGCCGCGCGCGCTTCGCGTAAGAAACGAAGCTGCGCCGATTCGTCGCCGAGATACTTCTCGCTGATCACTTTCAATGTCACGGGGCATCGAAGGTCAATGTCGAACGCTTTGTAGGTTACGCCCATCGCGCCGTGACCTAGCTCGACAAGTCTCCCGTCTTCGCCGACTACTACCTCATAGTGCTGAAATCGTCGTGCCACGTCTTGCGATTTCGGCTTGGTCACCCGCTCAGAAGAAGACTCGCCGGACTCAACGTCATCAGCGAGTGCCCCGTGCAGCATGCACAACGGACAGAATTCCACTGCTCCGGAAAACTCATTACCGCAACTCGGGCAGACCCGTCTGTCCTCTGTTCTCATGGACCTCACCCGATTTCGAATACCAGGGTGTCGCAGGGAGCATCGATCTCTGCCGGACCTGATACCGTGCGGTCGACCTCCTCTCGCAACTGCGGGGTGGGTTTCACGGAAGAATTGGATCTTTTGCCAACAATAGCGGCTGAAAGCGTCTTTAAAAACAAATTCCTGAAACTCAGCAAGCTTCCGTCTTGGTGAAAGTCGCCGACGATGTAGCCGTTGGTGCGAGAAATCGATAGGCCATCCAAGCCTTGGCGGTAACCTGCTTGGCTTGACCGCGTGCAGTACATTCGGTGTCACGATCAATCGCCCGATTCGCCGCAAGCAGTCCCACTGGCGAAACTCGCCCTTTAGCAGCCCGACAGCCGGGCGCTGGCGAAATCACGGGGTGGCCTTACGGCAGGCAGCCCGCTTCCATGGAACAGCGTATTTCTACGGGGTCGGCAACCTCACTCGTTCGCGGCAGGACGAGAGCTCGGCACGATCGCCAACGATTTTTCGAGAAACTTAGAAACTCCGCGCTCCCAATGCCTTTGTACCTAGATGAACCCGATAGACTCGGGTAATCGTACTTCTGATGACGACCATAGTGGGGATATTCGACAATGAACGAGACTTGGACAGATCCGTCGGGAGACTGGCTCACGCTGGATTCAAATACACTGTTTACGATGAGGCCATCGTGTCCGAAGAGCCAGGCAGCTTCGGTTCGCTAATCTTTTGGTCGGGCTATGCTCCGGCGGTGTCCTGGGGCAGCACCGAGCCCGCTTTGCTAACCAAGCGCGGCACGCACCGTGTCGTCCAGGCCTTTAAAACCCATCTTGCACATTGTGAATTGCCGAACAAGGTCATCGAGGCCTATGCCACGACCTTCTCTGAAAATGGCCGGTTCGTCTTGGTTAAAACCGACACTGTGCAAGCCGAGCAAGTCATGGAGATCCTGCGGGAGTGCGGCGCCAGACAGGTGAATTGTCATGATAATTCAGCTTCCCAAGAGCACGGCCCAATCGACCTCTTCGACTTTCTACTCGAGAACACGCCGGACCAGATTTACTTTAAGGATCGACGCGGAAGGTTTCTTCGCGCGAGCCGAGCGGTCGCTGAACTGCTTGGCGCCTCGAGTGCGAAGAACCTCATCGGGAAAACCGACTTCGACTTTTGGTCGGTGGAGACGGCAAGAGGAACTGCGGCAGACGAGCAGAGGATCATGAAGACGAGAGAAACACTCGTGGGAAAAATCGAAAGGCTTGTTCACCGTGATGGCAGAATCTCCTGGGACTACACGACCAAAATGCCGCTTCTGGATACCCGCGGGGAGGTCATCGGAATCTGCGGAATCAATAAAGACTTCACGGCGATGAAGTCCATGCAGGATGCCCTGGAAGAGGAACGCGATCGGCTCAAAGCCACGATTGCTGAGCTTGAGGCGAAAAACGCCCTACTCCAAGCCGACCTTCAATTGGCTCAAGGGATTCAAGAGGCCGGCGTCACCCGGTAAGAGTGTTCTTCGGTGCCCAAGAGGGACATCTCCGCGATAAGCCGCTCGAGCGTGATCATGACAGGTTTTTACCCCCAAAGTCTTTCGGGTCTACGGCAAAGCGGGTCCAAACCCTGAGCGCCTCGCGGGCGCGGGCGCGCTGCTCTTCGCTCTCCGAGGCCACGCTGGGCGGGGGTTCAGTGCGGACGGCCGCATCCATGCCCAGCAGTTTGGCCTTGCGGTCGATCAGCTTGACGAGAGCCCCGCAGGCTTGAATGCGGGCCTGCCACTCTTCAATCGAGATAATGACCGATCCCTTTTTCCCGGCGATCTCGGTTTGGATCGTGATGTCGCATTGATGTGCGGAATGAGCCGTCAATCGCGTTGTCGAGGAGGGCGAGAGCCTGCTCGCGTTCGCGGGCGGCGAGGTCCGCGGTTCCGGTGCGCAAAAGAACGCGCTGTTCTGCGATGTAGTTGTGCACGCAGGTCTTCGAGATCCCGAATTCGGCCATGAGGGTTGAGTGAGTGGCGCCTTCGCAACGGCGCTTCCAGACGGCGGCGGCACGCTCGAGTCGCCTTTCGACCTGGCCGGGGATGGACACGCCTCCTTTAGATGAACGGAGACTTTTCTTTGGCATGGTTCACGCGCATAGGGTTCCGGAGTTTCTTTGCCACGAGTGGCCCCTTTTTTGGCAACCGGAACTTACGACAAACCCCCGATGTGGCAATCACGGTTGGCAGGGCTGAGTATGCAAAGCGCGTAAACGATGCGAGTTGTGTTCGCCTCACCGGGTGTCCTCCGGCTGTCGATTCCGCGAAATCAGCGATCTCGCAAAGGAGGTGCGTCACGCGCGATGATTATCGATCGAGGCGTGCGTTCCACCGAACACCATCTGCCTGACGAAATCATTGGTCAGGAAATCATGCGGGAAGCCGAGTTCGATTTTGGTGGCCTCGTCCAGCTTCGCCAACTGCTCATCCGTTAGCTTCCAGTCAAGAGATTTTAAGTTGTCCTCAATCTGCGCGATCCGGCGAGCTCCGATAATCGGAATAACGACGGCCTGGCGTTGGCGCAGCCAGTTGAGTGACACTTGCGAAGCGGAACGTCCTATTTCGTTTGCCAACTGGGTTACCGTTTCTCCTATGCGCAGCTTGCGTTCATCCGGAGGGTTGCCTTCGCTGCTGAAGCGAGCGGTGTCAGAATTCGTCTTCGTCCCCTTGGCATACTTGCCGCTGAGAATGCCACCGGCTAGCGGAGACCATGCGGTGAGGCCAATGTCAAAGGCGCGCGCCATCGGAAGCAGATCACGTTCAGGTTCGCGCTGTGCGAGGCTGTATTCGACTTGCAATCCAACGAACGGGCTCCAGCCGTGGACTTGGGCGAGTGTGTTGGCTTGCGACACAATCCATGCGGGGGTATCGGAGATCCCCACGTAGAGCACTTTTCCTGCACGAACCATATCATCGAGCCCTCGCATCACTTCCTCAACCGGAGTCATGAAATCCCAAGCATGAACCCAATAGAGGTCGACGTAGTCAGTTTTTAGCCGCTTGAGGCTGGCCTCGAGAGCGCGGGCCATGTTTTTGCGGTGGTTGCCGCACGCGTTGGGGTCGTCCTCTCGGGTGAAGAGTGTGTATTTGGTGGCGACTACGAAGTGGTCCCGATCGGATTCCAGGAATTCGCCGAGGAGGCTCTCGCTCCCGCCCTCGTTGTATTTGTTGGCGGTGTCGATGAAATTGCCGCCGGCCTGAGCGAAACCGTCAAAGATTTTTCGAGATTCGTCTTTCGACGTGGCGAGGCCCCAGTCTTTCCAAGCTTCGCCGAACGTCATCGTGCCAAGGCAGAGCTCGGAAACCCGCAGCCCGCTCCTTCCTAAAAGTTTGTAGCGCATAGTCCGTTTGAATGTTCTCCATTTCTGGCGTCAACGCGACCGGCAAATTCCCGGTTCACTTCCGGCCGTTCAGTTCCCTGTCGAACACAACAACCAGCCTTTCGAAGATTGAGCGAGTTAGCTTGATCGCTTCGTGGCGCAGATCGGCCATGCGGTTTTGAGCCTTAAGAAATGTCTCAAGGCAAACACCCTTCGAGTTCCTTGCGCAGTCTGGTGCGATCAAAATCGTGAGAATAAGGGGACAGCCGCCTCATTTCCCGCTGCCTGCTGTCGGCGTGGTGATGCACCGCAATCTTTTCGTTCTCGCGGTAGACAGCCACGATTTTGGCGCCAGCGTCGCGCCCAACAAAGCTGTTGCAAATATAAGCCATCGTATCTGTGCTTTTCTTCCACCGTTTTCTTGTCTAGCTCTCTTGCTCAACAATAGATGGCTCCATTCCCTGAGCAATTGCGTGCGTTTATGCTTGCGTCGCCGGGCATTGAAGCTGAAGCCACACGCGGCAGTCCTGAAGATTATGCTGACCGCAATGGCTACCTACCCGACTTTCTTGGCGCTGGAAGCGACTTCCTCGCTTCCTCTGCTCAAGGTCACGGACGATCTTGTTCAGGTCGAGCGAGCGCCGAAGGAAAGGCCATTTGAGCTACGCTACCAAAACTTCAGCGTTGCCATGAGCCGATCGCGTCGTCTCTGCTGTATAACGGGGGTCAATATCGACGGCAGCGCCCCCTTTTTTCATATCAAGAGGCCGGGATGGAAGATAGATCCTCGGATTCCCCAGGAGGCTCAAGTGGGCGGAGCTGAGTTCTATGTTCCGACCGTATTCGATCGCGGACATATGGTTCGCCGGCTTGATCCCGTTTGGGGTAATGAAGGCACCGCACGCTTGGCCAACGCGGACACCCATCACTACACCAATTCCTGCCCCCAGGTGCATTCGTTCAACGACATGACGTGGGGCGACTTGGAAGACTGGATTCTCTCGCAAGAGCGAAGCCGCGATAGTAGAGGGTCTGTTTTCACCGGTCCGATCTTTCAAGAATCTGATCCCGTGTATGAAGGCGTAAAGGTCCCGGTGCAATTCTATAAGGTAGTGGTCGTAATCGACGATGCCAAAGGTCAGCTGAGCGTAACTGCATTTCAGATGGACCAATCGAGTGTAATGCCGCCGCGACCGGAGGCCGCGGAACCTAGAGCACCGTTCGATCCGGGTCGCTTTTCGGTGGACCAGATAACGTTGTCCGACTTGGAAGAACGCTCAGGCCTTGATTTCGACACGCTCAAGGATTTCGATGTTCTGGCGGCGCAGCCGATACCAAGGTCCGTCTTGGAGGGCGCCCCACTGCGTCTGCCCTTAAGGACTGTCCGAGAGGCCGTGCTGTGGGCTCCTTGACGGGCGTGCTTTTCGCGGCTTTTGCTCAGGTTTCGGGCTGGGCATGGCTTCGGTTAATTCGTGTTCATGTTCCGAACGCTATGATGTGCTGGATCAACCAAAACGCGGCGACGCTTCCGATGGCATAGGGCGGCACGCGCCAGGCCCAAGGAAAGCGGGTGTCAATGTCGGGTGTCGAATGTCGAGCGCCTTGCGAGCCAAGCTAACGACCATCAGTACCGCCGCGATAAACAGGAGTTGGCCGGCTTCGACGCCGAGGTTGAAGAACAGGAGCGCAACTGGTATGGCATTTTGCGGCTGTCCGACTTCGCTCAACGCGCCGGCGGGTAGAATACTTCGTCTACAGCATGGAAAGTCACCGCGACACTTATGAACGGCACGGATACTCCCTCACTCTGGTGCAGACCGGAATTCCACCTGCCCTGCGCGAGTTGCGCCAGGATCGCCGCAGCTACTTTGGGCACCTGACATATCACCTCGCAACCGCCCTCTTTTTTACCGGTTGCCGATTTCACGAGTTGGCGCGACTCACGTGTGGGCTTGGGTAATCTGCGTGCATGTCTGAACCTTCTGTGTCATGGCGCCGCAGAGAGAATTGAGCACCAGAGCGCGATGAGGAATATGCAGTCGAGCGAGCGATCCAAACGAAATTCTGAGGCGCAAGCCTTTGCGGGCCTGATCGTCCGAGAGCGGAATCCCGAAAACCTCGAGTTTCCGTTAAAACCTGGTCGACGTTGTAAGGCGTTGGAACACGGGTGACATCGCCGGGTGTTCTTTGTGTTTGGCGGGTTTGAATGCCGGCGACAAGGGTGGTTAGGCTCGTTGTTGTGGAAAAAAGACGTCCGCTACGCCACCAGGATGACGACCACAGTCTCGGTCCACTCATGATGCTTGCTGTGACCGCCGCCGCATCCTCCTAGTGGCATGGGTTTCCACAAAGGGCGTTTCTTCTTCCTTCAAGAGTCTCCAATCCGTTGAAAGCGACTGTCGAAGTCTTTTCCAAAGCCTACGCAAAGGCAACGTTACACGAGCGGGGATGCGCGGGATCATTTCTTCCTGCAAGTGGAAACCGTGAAGACATTGGGATAAATGCGCAAGTATGCCTTGACTACCGGCGGAATCGTTGTCCCGGCAAATCGCCCGCCTCGGGGACAGCATTCATAGGCCGCACGCATGGCAAAGAGTTTGTGCCGCCTGCTGATTTCAGGCTCAATCTGCCTTCTTGGCCGCGGCATTCTAGCATCTTTCTTGTCGGACAGTTCTGCCAAACGGACTGGGCCACCCCCGTTTGCACGCCGACTCAAGGTGATGTCAAGCCAACCAAGCTCCGCCACTTGTTCGATCTCCCAAGGCCAGATGGAAAAGCTGCGCGTCAAGTCCCTCAAGGACCTTATGCCCCCGGGGTGATTGAGCACCCGCCGATACGGTGAAGACGTTCGAGGCAGTTGCCAATACCCAATTTACTACACGCGGGTCGAGCCAAGCAGATTCCCGCCAAGGCTCGGATGGCCTATCGTGCGGTCGCCGACGACATTGACGAGCGCGGTCTTGCCGGCCCTCAGTGCACGTTCGAGGGCAGGGCGAAACTCCTCAGGTCGCTCGACGTGCTCACCGTGACAACCCATGAGTTCGAACATCCGGTCGTAGCGTTGGTTCGGTAGTATCTCGAACGGATCGGTCCGACCTTTCAGGAATGGCATTTCGTCGAAGCTCGGCCCCCAGGAACTGTTGTTCCACAAAACCGCGACGATCGGCAGGCCATAGCGGCGCGCAGTTTCGAGATCGAAACCGCTGATGCCGAGACCACCGTCGCCTATTATAAGCACGACCTGTTTTCCGGGCCGTGCAAGTTGAGCACCGATGGCCATGCCGACGCCGTGGCCAACGGGTGCGAGCGGGCCGGCGTCGAGAATTTGGCCGGGGAAGCGAGCGTGAAACCATTGCGACATCCAGCCGCTCATCGTGAAGCTATCGATTACGATCGTTGCGTGCGGATCGATCACTTCACAAAGCTCCCGCGCAACCCTTGCGGGGTGTATCGGTACGTCGTCGTGGTGCTTATGCTCCTGTTCGACGATTACCCGATCAAAGTTAGTCCGCACGTCGGCGACCTCCTGGAGCCAGGTCGACTGGCTTAGTCGCCTCCAGTCGTTCGCGCGCGCTGCGTCGGAAAGCTGCCGCAGAACGAGTTTCGCGTCACCGACCATGGCAACCTCTGCCGGCACATGGAGGCCGATCCGCGTCGGCGTAGCGTCAGCCTGAATGTAACGTGCGGATTCACTCCAAGTGGGTGCCTCGCCGAACTTCTCGCCGCTCCAGAACCGAAAGCCAATCGCCAACACCGCGTCGGCGCGCCCGGTGAACGGCTTCTTCCATGGACCTCGGATTGCAAGCGGGTGGTCCTCCGCCACGGCGCCTTGCCCGGTGCGCCGGGCGTATACCGGTATCCTGGTGAGCTCAACGAATTCGCGTAGCTCGGCTGCCGCACCCGACCAGAAGATTCCGTCGCCTGCTGCGATTAACGGGCGCTTGGCGGCAAGGAGGATCTCGATCGCCTGCTCGATGCTGTGCGGGTCCGCTCCCGACCGAAGCTCGCCTGGCGCATAGACCTTCGCGCCGCGGCGTTGATTGCTCTCAAGCCCGCCTCGGTAGAGAATGTTCGTCGGGATTTCGACCAGGGCGACGCCCTGCGGCGGATCCGTCGCATCGCGAAACGCCTGCCGCAAATCGACTTCGATCGTCGACCAGTCGATTACTCGCTTGGTGAACTTCGAGAAGGAGCGGCAAACTTCGCTGCCATACGCCTCCTGAAACGAGCCCAGCCCGTCCTCCGTCGTCGGGTGCTGGCCGGCAATGCACACCACCGCGCTCCCGGCGAGACCCGCGGCACAGAGGCCGGTTACGGCGTTAGTCAGTCCGCAGCCGGCTGTGACACTGCAAACGCCGGGTGTTCCGGTGGTTCGCGCCCATCCGTCTGCCGCGTAGGCGCATGACTGCTCGTGGCGCATGTGGATGAGTTTGATCCCATAGTCGCGCAGCGCAGCAAGGATCGGCCAAGTGTGGCCGCCGTTGACCGCAAATAGGTATTTCACGCCTTGGGACTGGAGCACGCGGGCGACCAGGCCACCGCCATCAATTTCCACTGCCGTAGACGGCACGGATTCAGTCGCTCCTTCCCCTGCCAACGCTGCGCCCGCGGTTTTTCCCATGACGACGCCCGAGAGCGCCTCGCTTGGTTCTGGCCCTGTCACGGCGCACCCCCTTCCGCGCTGCGCGCTTCGTGATTGGCGTACCTGCTCCGGAGAACCCGGTGCAAAAGCTTTCCGGTGGCAGTCCTCGGCATTTCGTCTTCAGCAATAAACGAGATCGATTTTGGTCGTTTGTATCCGGCGATCCTATCTTTGCACCAATCGAGGATTTCGGACTCCGATGCGCCTTGATCTTGATGTAAAACCACCACTGCATGAACGGCCTCCCCCCACTTCTCGTGAGGGACGCCAATCACGGCTAGATCCTTGATCTTGGGATGAGCGCCAAGAACCTGCTCCACTTCGGATGGATAGATCTTCTCCCCGCCGCTGTTGATCATATTGCTCTTGCGGTCGGCGAGATAGTAGTAGCCGTCCTGGTCCCGACGGGCCATGTCGCCTACCGTGCAATACGCGCCTCGGAACGCCTCAGCAGTCTTCTTCGGCGACTTCCAGTAGCCCTGAAACGCGTAAGGCGTGCGCGAATAGAGGTCACCGACTTCGCCGTCGACGACCTCGTTGCCTTCTGAATCAAGGAGCTTGATCCTCCCGGTACCGAGGCATTCGCGACCGATGGAACCGAGCTTGGTCAGCTGCTCTTCGGGACGCAGCAAGGTCACCCATCCCGCTTCAGTCGAGCCGTAGCCCTCATAGAGCCGAGATCTCCTGAAATATTCCATCAGCGCCAGCTTGGTGTCCTGGCGGGCTGGCGCGGAGGAGATGAGGAGTTTGGTGACGCTCTCTACACTGATCTTACGCTTCACGGATTCGGGCAATCCGAGAATCATGATGTAGTGCGTTGGCACCAGCGAGGTGAAGGTGAATCTGTCGCCGGCGAGCGTTCTCAGCAGATGGTCCGGTTCGAAGCTTTTCCGGTCGTAGACGCAGGAGGCTGCGCCGCAGGCGGCAAATACGTACGCGAAATAGAGAGAGTTCGCGTGGCACATCGGCATGACCAGAAGGCCCAAGTCATCTCGACTGAAACCCCAGTCGACCTGAACGAGATACGCCAGCAGGACGAAGCTGCCGTTATTGCGAATGACGCCCTTGGGCTTGCCGGTAGTGCCAGATGTGTAGAGAAGGGCATAGGGATCGTCGGGCCCAGTTTCGATCAATGGTTCAGACCGCGCGCCCGCCGCGACCAAGTCCTCGTAGGATCGGTAGCCTGGGGGCGTTCTGCCGCCGAAATGGATGTACTTGTCCTCGGCGATCAGGCGCTCGGCTCGGATTGTTTCAACGCGGTCGAGAAGATCGTCCTGGACGATGATGGCTTTAGCTTCTGAGTTCTCGACGATGTACCGGACCTCTGAGCCAATCAGCCTGAAATTGATCGGCACAACGACGAGCCCCGCCTTGGCGACCGCCGCATAGATTTCCATCCATTCAAGGCAGTTATACGCGAGGACGGCGATCCGATCTCCCTTCTCGAGCCCCAGTCCGACAAGCGCATTGGCGAGCTTGCAGGACCGATCGTTCCACCCGCGAAAGGTCAAGGATCGTGTGAGATCGCGCGCACCTACCTTGTCCGGAGACAAATAGGCATTCATGGCGACGATCTCGCCGAAATGGAGCAGCTGGCTCATTGGAGTCCTCGATGAGACTTAGAGCGCGTCGGTGAAATCATGTCGCTTCGGATGCCTTGTCTACGTCCATCGTGTCTTGTACCTAGGAAACGTTGGATTTCTGTTTGCGGTATCCTTCATGTTGGACGGCGCAGGTGCTTCGAAGGACCATCGTGCGTAGGAGACAAACGCGATCAACCGCGTCGGAGTTTTGGCACGAGCCGTTAGCTTTAGCTCGTGTATCTGCTGCGGAGTGCATCGCTTGCCAAAACGCCCGTTCACTAGCATCGCTCTTTTCAGGGAGCTCAACTTCTTCTCCAATGCTTGAATGCGTTGGTCCTGTTCTTCAAGCTCAGCAACCAAACATCAATTATCTGTAAGCCAACAGGTCCCCTTTTGCCGAAGGTAACGATTTTGCCTTTCTTAGCGTGCATCTTATCGCGGTATTCTTCGATCGCGGATTTAACTGTTTCGAGGCTCATCTTTAGCAAGGATTGCGTTAAGGCTGAGCACCCAAACGCCCATCGTCGAGCATATTTCGGCCACCTCCGTCACGCCGGGGCTATATGAAGAGCGACAGATAGGAGAGGTCTGACCAGCTCCGCGTCGGCTCTTGAAATTCACCTGCACCCCGATCGCCAGGCTGGCCACGCGAGTTAGCTAGTTGTTTTAAGAGGCATTCGCTTAGTCACCGCTAGCCGAATTTTGGAAAAGCCCTCAACAGCTCCTCGTCCTCTTTTTCTTTCGCTCTTCGTCGCGTGATGTTCGGCGAAGAACCGTCAAGTTTCTCTCATCACCTGGCTGGCATTTTTATCGTCGCGCATTGCCACGACGTGCAATGCCTTAGGTGACCCGCATCGGTCCATTCGACGAAGGCGACCTGGCAAACCAGCTTCGGTATGACCCAGCGACATCCTTCCATTTTCTCTGCGGTCAGTGCCTCTCCCCATCGCGAGCCCTTTTTCTCAGGCAAATTGGTGAACGGACAATGCGTAGCTCCGAGCTTTTTGAGCGCTGGGAAGATCTCCTTCCGAATCCGCGGCACAAAGCCGTTTTTCACCTTTGCTACAAAGATGAGTTGTTCGCTCTCGTAGACGCCAAGGAGTAATGCATCAAGCCCCTGCGCACCAGGAATGTAACCGCCAATCACGAACTCCTGCTCTCGGTTCGCACGGTGCTTGACCCATGCTCAGGAACGTTCACCAGGTTCGTAGGTGGAATCGATTCGCTTACCGACAACCCCTTCCAAGTCAAGCTTGCGCACGGCCCTCAAGAACGTGTCCCGACGGGGCCTGCAGCTGCGGTGACAAGCGAAGCGGATCGTCGGGGTCGGACAGCAATTTAGCCAGCAATTTGCGACGGCGCTCGATCGGGGAGCTGAGCAAGAGTTCGCCGTCCTGGTTTAACAGGTCGAAGGCGTAGAAAAATACCGGAACCTCGTGCGACGGGTGCTCTGGAGAACTGAAAGGAAGGTCGCCCTTGCGTGTCAAAAGCAACCACTTCCCCGTCCAGAACAAACTTCCCTTCGAGTGAAGCCAGGGCGTCGACGATTTTTGGAAAGCGCTTATTGAGCACCTTCTCGTTGCGGGAAAACAAGGTAACCTCTGAGCCGCGCTTGACGGCAAGGCATCGATACCCGTCAAATTTGATTTCAAATGTCCAGTTCTCGCCTGTTGGCAAGGATGAGACCGGCTTGCATTGCATAGGTTCAATGAAGGCGGGCTCTATCCGCTTACGGCGTGTTGCCGAAGTCGTTGAGCGATCTCTCGGCCTTTGGCTCACGCGGGCCTGATTGTGCGCATTCGATGGCCCGCAGCAAGGGCCTATTTCGCTAGGTCACCCCGGTCGCCCTGGCCTTTCGGCACTTTCTGTTTGGCAGTCGTGCGTTTGTCAGAAGAGAGCGACTTGCCGACATCGACGACCTTGTTGAATTCGCCTTTCGCATTACGACGCACGTAGCGTTTATCGCCTTTGGTCGGCTCGATGAGTTGGCGAGTGCTGGTGGCTTTCTTTTTTGTGGGCATAGGTTTTCTCCTGTTGATTGCTCAACAATCCATCGCATACCCGCGCACTGTTGCGCGGAACAATAGAGGCCCGCAATCGCTTCAGGCCGGTTTCAGCGCCGCCAAATCCAACTCACCGTGCTGACTCGTGAACGTCACCTTCCGTCCGCTCCCGCTCTGGTGTTGCTGCACGCCGGAGATGCGATGATCGCCGGTGTCATACAGTTGGACTTTGCCATCGCCCGTATCGACGGCCAGCCGCTTGTGATCCCCGAAGAATGCATAACGCGTTTCGTTCTGACCGCCGACTGAGTTGGGATGCTCGCCGAGTTCTTCCGGCCACCATCGCTCTGGCGCTTTCGTGGGCGTCATCGCGTGACATTGGTTTCATGGGTTTCATCGTGGTTGTTTTGTTAAAGCTGCAGGCCCTTCGGAAAAAGAGGCCAGCATGGGTTCATGTTTACTGTGGGACGGCTCGCGCACAACCGCTCCACCGGTCGCGCAACTCGTAATTAAACATAAATTGATCGACGTTCATCGTAGAGAATTTTGAGCCGCATTCACGTTTGCACGTTCACAAAGAATTTCCATCGCGATAAATCGGCTCGCTTCACCACAGCTTGGCGAGAGCATACAAACAGCGTCACGAAAACCACCCTCGTCCGCTCACCCACTCAATCTGCAAATAGGCCTCCTCGTTCGCACTCAAAAGGCTCCCCTGTGCTCATGCATGAGAGCGAGTCCCGGGGCCCCCGGGTCGCGCGTGCCAGGCCCCCGGGTCGCTAATCGATCGAAACCGAGACGGATCCCTTCCGTCAACGGCCCATACGACGGCGGAATCTTCGCACGATTCCATAGCGAAGTAGGTGGCTACATAGACGGAGTAGGTGAAGTCCAGCAAACGGGTGGGGGCGCTTCAACATGCGAGCGGGGCTCAAACTATTCAGTGAACGTTTGACGGCGGTCCGGTAAAAGCTGATCGCCCAAATCTCAAACCAATAGTATCGCCATTTTTTGTAAACCTAACATCGGGAAGGACCCGGCTGTTCAAACCCAAAACTACCTATGAAAACGAAACACAGACTGCTCGCCGCCATGTGTGGCCTCTTCCTCGCCGCACCGTCCTTTGCCCAGCAGGTGCCCATTGCTACGAAGCCGGCTGACGTCACCTCCGCTGCGCACGGCGTGATCATGCACAGCGAATATGCCAAAACCATCGGCCGCATGGTTTACGTCTGGGGCTGGCCCATGGTCAACCAAATGAACCGCCGTGCCGCGATCACCCAGGCACCGGCGCCTGGACGGCTCAACGGCGTGTTGCCAGTTGCTCCTCGCGGCCAGATCGGAATGCTCAACGACTACATTGATCCCGGACAAAACTTCGTCACCTGTCCGAATCAGGACGTCGTTTACGGCCTGGGCTTTTTCTCCCTCGATGAGGAGCCGGTGATCATCCAGGGTATCCGTCAGACGAACCCACCTAGTCGAGTTGGCTCATTTTGATGCACTGTTGGGATCCTACTTCTGCCAAAGAATCACCGCGTGCAGCAATCAGCCAATCTGAGCATTTTAAATTTTCTTTCAGTGAGGTGATCCAAGACGGGCTCCACGCAGTTCTCTAAAACCCAAGCAATGTCTTGCAGTATCGATGGACAGATGGACATACGGGGACAGTAGGAAGAAGCTCGAATGATGAATAAGTTCCCCCGACGGTCCTTTGTCACGTCCGATAACGTCCAGTTAAGCTATGTACGTCAAGGAAACGGTCGTCCAATTGTTCTCGTTCACGGCTGGTCCCAGTGCGCCGAGGAATTCAAACATCAGATCGAGCCACTCAGCGCGCGATATGATGTTATCGCTCTCGATCAACGGTCTCACGGCGAATCACAGAAAGTGTCCTATGGCTTGAAGATTTCGCGGTTATCCAAAGACCTGTACGAGTTCCTAACTGAGCTGGACTTGAATGATGTGACGCTTCTGGGTCATTCGATGGGATCGGCAGTGATCTGGTGCTATATCGACCTGTTTGGCCCTGAACACCTGTCGAAGATTATTTTAGTCGATCAGTCGCCATTTCTCACCGCGGATCCGCATTGGACGCAACAGGAAGTAGAAGATTCGGGGGCTGTTGATACCCCTCAAAAAGTGTTCGACACCATTGCAGCCTTACGGGGCAAGGAAGTAGAACAGCTAACCCGACAGATCATCGATGGGATGTTAACGCGGCACGCAACCTCGGAGGTGAGAGAATGGATGGTCCGATGTAATCTGAAGATGCCCCGGCCCCTTGCAGGAACTCTATTGTACAATCTCTGCCATACGGACTGGCGAGATGTCATCCCGCGGATTAACCTCCCTGCCCTGATCATCAGCGGTCGAGCAAGCGGAATACCGTGGAAATCGCAAGAATGGATTCATCGCCAAATTAAGGGTTCGCAGTTCGAAGTATTCGAAGAATCAGAAGGCGGCCGGCATGTTATGTTCATCGAAAACCCTGAGAAGTTTAATCGGCTGGTCATGGAATATTTAGGATAGCTATGCCCTCTAAGTCCCCATTGGCACGCTGGCGATAGCCTTCACAGCCTGTGAGGAGCTGAGTTGACTGAAAGGTGGCCATTAAGCTTGCGCCGCTGGCCGGGAGGTTTTAGGAGCTCAATGGCCTACTGCTTGGTCGAGCGGCCGTGTGCCCCGCCGTTGAATGCCCGCTCGATGGAGAGGTTAGGCAGCCCTTTCGGGTGGGGCTCCACGGTAGATGACCTCGAAGCGCTCGCAGACGATTGGCATTCTCGGGCTTGGCACTCTTCTAATGCGTTTGCATACTCTTCCGAAGTATGCCCAATGGACTTCGCGCCAATAGCGCAACGATCCATCGCCTTCGCCCTCGGTAGCGGCAGACGGGAAGCCGCTAAAAAAGCTTCCCAAGAGCGCATACCTGGAGCGACCACCCATTATGCCCATTGATTTGCAACCAAGTCTTGGGGCTCTGAGGTGGTGAGGCGGTGGTCCGTCCGTCGGCAAAAAAGACGTGCTCGTCACTTCGAAATTTCCGGGATAGCATGCAAAGTGGTTTACTTGGTACCAGCTCGAATGCTCACAGGGCAGACCGTTGAACACCAGCCGAAAGCACTCGATGAAACCAGAGAGTACACTTCGCCCGCATCAAGAGACAACTGGCTGCGAAGCCGGTAGCAGCCTGATAAATAGCAAAGAATGCCTTTGCGGATTGTTGGATTGGCAAGTCGACAGCGACCAATCATTTGGAATTCCTGTCAACAAATAATTAAAGGACAAGATATGTACGAAACTGAAACACTTAACGAAGTTGTGGAGATGGCCGATGACTCGCGGGTCCGGCCGCTATTTCCGGTGAAGGGTGCTGACCCGAGGGCCGCCGTAAGTAACGGGTTCACTTACCGGCACCCTTGGAGAAGCAAGTTTAAAGGAATCTTCACCCTTAGGGTGAATAACTTCTTTGGGATTAAGCCGGACTGGAACGTCTTCGTGTCCGCGGGCGAAGCCGTCGTGCTTGGCGATGCGACCGCCGGCTCGTTCATTGGAGACGCGAGGTACACGGTGAACAACGTGTCGCCTGGCGATAATTTCATCATCATCAGGGTGACGATCGACAACAAGAATGGAGGACCTTGGGAGGGGAATCCTCTCGCGATCCTCACCGACTACCTCGTGGTTCCGTTCTGAGCCAGTGGTGCCACTATACTAAACTAACGAGTTCGACCTGAGAAGTTACGGCGGCTGGCTGGCCGCGGCAGCAGAGCAAATGCGGCAAAGGAAACCCCCAAGTCTCGGTGCGCGTCGATGATGGTGGAGACTCGTCGATGGCTCTTAACGGATCGGCGACTCCTGAAGGAGAAGATAAGGCCGTTTGTGGCAACCCACGCCACGAGCAAAAATGCCCCTGCGGTCACAGCAAGCATCAAGATCGAGCCGAAGTTGTGATCGTTCGGCGGTCGGCGCGGCAACTTGCGCTTCTGGTGATACCGAATCTCGCAACTCGAAAAGGTTATCCAAAAACTCTGAGCCGCGATGAATGTAATCCGCAGGTCCCCGGTTCGAATCCGGGTGCTGGCTTACGGTAAGTAACTGGTTACGAAGATCATGAGATAGCGGGATCATCTCGTTTCGTGTGCGGTGCCAATACTGCCGAAATTGGGGCAAAAACAGTCCTCGATCTGCGGTTCAATCGCATAGCGGGATTTCCTAATTCACGTTCGTTATGAACGACACGCCGGCAAGGCTCATTTGACCCTGCTTTGCGACGACCGAGGGACGATTCCTTCATTCCTGATAACGCCACCCGGTTCGGCTACAACGGCAGTATTGTTTGAAATCTGTTATTCTCGCGTTAAACTAGTACTGTTCCCAATGGAAGTAAGTCCCCTGGTATTGGTCCCGTTGGCCGCTTACGCCTTTTTGGTGCTTTTTGCGGTAGGTGTCGCGCAAGGACATGGTAGGATGGAGGGCGAAGAGGAGTGTCTTCATCGAACGGAGCGAAAGGCTGATGGCAGAACCCCAACCAGGGCCGCGCAAACGACAGGAACGAGCGAGACCGTCGCTAAGAGCTCTGAAAAGAATGCAGCTTCCATCCAAGGTCCTAGCCAGACAACCTACGTGCGCAGTGTGATGGAAAGGCAGCCGTACTACTGCTTTGAAAACCAGTCGTTGGATGAAGCTCGCAGAGTCATGAGCGAACTTCATCTTCAATACCTGGTGGTCTTGGACGAGAACATGCGTGTTGTAGGTACGGTGAAGATGGAAAATCTCAACCGACGTCAGAAGCAAGACCCACCTGAGCCAGACTCTCCGCAAGGCGGAGGATAGCTTGAGAACATTCGGGCTTTGCCTGATTCAGTCACACGCTTGAGGCGTTCGGTCGAGGCGGCAATTTGCAGCATTGTCAGGCGCACCCAAGCGCGCTCTCAATTTGACGGGAACTTGAATTGGCCTGTAGTCGGGTGACAATTCTAAGTAACATCGCTGGCGAAAAAATCGTTTAAGCATCGATTCGAGTAGTGCGCGCGTAGCTTCAATAGATACATCTCAAGAGAGCATCCATGAGCGAAAAAAGTGAAAGCGAATCCGGGACCCAGCCGGTCCGCGTAATCGAAGCCATTCCCACTGCGGGTGAGCACGAAGTGGGGCAACGTGAGATCGAGTCGGAGAGCATTCCGATACCCGCGCATTTGCGTGTTTATCGCGAGCTTGGCCATGGCGGCATGGGTCGTGTGCACCCGGCAACCGATCGTAATTTACTGCGCCAGGTTGCCCTCAAGTGGCTCGACAAGGAACTTGCCCGCGAGCCGATGTATCGCGATGGCTTCATCGCCGAAGCTCAGATTACCGGCCAACTCGAACACCCGAACATTCTTCCGGTGCACGAGTTGGCCATCTCGAACAAGGGTGTTCCCTATTTCACGATGAAGCTGGTGGAGGGCATCGGATTCGACAAATGGCTGCAGGAACCCTCCCGTCGACCCGGCGCGCGAGAACGCCTGCAGGACGGTCTCGACATTATTCTCAAGGTTTGTGACGCGGTGGCTTACGCCCACTATCGCGGAGTCGTCCATCGTGACTTGAAGCCGGAAAATATCATGCTGGCCTCCTTCGGTCAGGTGTACGTTATTGACTGGGGTCTCGCGCGCTTAACGAAAACACGGCCCGCCTCTGGCGATATTTCGCAAATGGAAGCGGAAGGAGAGGTCGGCGCGCCGGCGTATATGTCCCCGGAGCAGGCACGCGGCAACCCAGCCGATATGGACGAAAGAAGCGACATTTTCGGCTTGGGCGCAATTCTCTATGAAATCGTTTGTGGTCAGCTGCCCTACGGAAACATCTACAATACTGATCTGGTTGTAGAAAAAGCTCGCCGCGGCGAGGTGGTCCTCATCGATCGGTTTGCGCAACGCTATCACATTCCCAAGCGTCTCTGTGAGATCGTGAACAAAGCGATTGCGCCGCAGCCCTCCGATCGCTACCAAACCGTGCTCGAACTGCAGCAAGACGTGCGTGAGTTTCTGCGCGGCGGCTTGTATTTGCCTCACCAGACTTTCGCTCCGGGAAGCCTGATTATTCAGGAGGGCGATCGGGGCGATAGCGCCTACATGATCGTGAGTGGCCAGTGCCGGGCTTTCCGAACGATCGATGCTGCTGAAGGAACGCCGGCGCAAGAGACCCTTGCCGTGATGGCAGCGGGTGATGTCTTTGGCGAGATGGCCTTGATCCTTGACGAGCCGCGCTCTGCGAGTGTGGAAGCCGTGGATGAGGTGACCGTTCTCGTCCTCGACAAGAAAACCATGGCGGAGGGACTTGGCGAGGGTGGATGGGCCGGCGCGCTGGTGCACGCTCTCGCTCAGCGTTTTCGCAACCTCGAACAACAAGTGCGCGCTTCGGGAATTCGGCGCGGGTAGGCTCGCCATGCCCCCTCGAGGGCCGCCACCTGAATATCCCGTCGATTCCTGCCGTAATGTGGCGGCGTTGCGAAAGCTTTTGGTGCAAATCTGCATTCAGGCTAAGTTTTCGTTGAGGCGAGTCGCCATTGTGGAAGATGCTAAAAAAGGCTGCGTAATTCGCGAGGTATCCAAGATCCTTGAAGAGGAACCCTGCCTGGAGGCAGTTGCCCTCAGTCCGGACCAACAGAAGCTCTCGATTGCGACGCTTGGTCCTGATCATGATCATCGCCTGGCGGACCGTGTCTCGCGGGCAGTATCGGCGGCTCTGCCCGATTGCGCTCATTTAACCAAAGATGGCGTCTGCAGCGTCTGCGGCGAACGACCGGGAACGCAGGTCGGCAGTTCGCGCGTCGTCGTCAAAGACGTGCTCGGCAGCACGCTCGTTGAAAAGCAAACATGCTCTACCGCGATTTCGTTTTGGAAGTGGGTCGCTCTGAAATGGCCCCAGTATGCTCCCAGAGAGCACAAGCCGTTCGCGCACGGCGACGATGAGTGGAAACCTCTCGCTTTGCTCGCCGCGGGCTGCCTGATTCTCGGCATACTCGGCGCGCTAGTCGATAGGGTGAATCAGGACGTCGCCTGGCTGCTTTATGTTGGCGCCTACCTTTGTGGCGGATGGGACGCTGCTATCGACGCTTGGGAACGCCTTCGTAAGGCGCGTCTGGACGTGCATTTTCTGATGCTCGCCGTGGCCGGCGGTGCCGCCTTGATTGGCGCCTGGCGTGAGGGGGCCCTGCTGCTCTTCCTGTTCTCGGCCTCTGGAGCGATGGAGCACTACGCCATGGGGCGGACACGACGAGAAATCAGTGCCCTCTTTCGCGGTGCTCCGAAAACTGCTCGCGTCCTGCGGGGTGGTTCCGAGGAACAAGTCACAGTGGCATCGCTCGAACCCGGGATGAGGGTGATCGTTACCTCAGGCGAGCAGATCCCGGCGGATCTTGAAGTCCTTAAGGGGGAGACCGCTTGCGACGAGTCGAGCATCACTGGCGAATCAGTCCCAATTCGCAAAGAGCCAGGTGACGTTGTGCTTTCCGGCACAATGAATTTGTGGGGCGCCATCGAGGGGCGCGTGCTGCGCAAGGCCAGTGAGAGTGCTCTGCAAAGAATAATCAACCTCATCCAGGAAGCTCAGGAGATGAAGGCGCCCTCTCAAAGGTTCACTGACAAGTTTGGCACCGGATACACCTGGGCAATCCTAACACTCTGCACGCTGATGTTTTTCATTTGGTGGATCGCCTTTGATCTGCCGCCCTTCCTGGAAGAAAACGGCCGGGTAAGTGCGTTCTATCGCGCCATGACGCTCCTGGTCGTCGCCTCGCCCTGTGCCTTGGTTCTTTCGGTGCCTTCTTCGATTTTATCGGCGATTGCCTCTGGTGCGCGGCGCGGCATTTTATTCCGCGGGGGAGCTGCGGTGGAGACCCTCGCCGATGTCAACGTCGTTGCTTTGGACAAGACGGGAACTTTGACGACCGGCGAACTTAGCCTCAAATCTTTCGAGTGCCTCCGTGGAGAGGAAGCACATCTGAAGCAAATCGCTTGGACCCTCGCCCGACTCTCGCAGCATCCGCTTTCCCGCGCCATCCGCAAGATGGCGCACCAGTGGGGCGTCGAGACGACCAGCGAGGTAACTGACTTCCAAACGATCCCCGGACAGGGCCTGCGCGCCTGCATCGCCGACCAGACTTACGCTCTTGGAAGTCGCCAGTTGCTTGGACAGAAAAATCTGCCCGCCGATGAATCGGGCTCAGCAAGCGCCGAGGTCTGGGTTGCAGGTCCTGATCTTCTCGGGCGAATCATTTTCCATGACGCGATCCGACCGGAGGCTGCCCGGACCTTGCAAGAGCTTGAAAGCATCGGCGTGCGAACGGTCATGCTCACGGGGGACCGGCGCGACGTGGCTGAGCAGATCGCTCGTGGCATTGGCATCGGCGAGATTCGCGCTGGACTGCTGCCCGAGCAGAAGGTCGAAGCCATTCAGGAACTCAAGGAAAACGGAGCACGCAAAGTCGCGATGATAGGCGATGGAGTCAACGACGCTCCTTGCATTGCGGCCGCGGATGTCGGCGTAGCCATGGGCGCGCGAGGTTCCGACGCCGCGCTTGAACAGGCGGAGGTCGTTCTAATGAACGACCGGCTCGAGAATTTCCTTTTGGCGCGAACGCTCAGCGTTCGCTCACGCCGCATCATCTATCAAAATATCGCTATCGCGCTTGGCGCCATCGTTTTCATGATGTGCGCGGCTTCCCTTTTGCCAATTCCCCTCGCACTCGGCGTGGCGGTGCACGAAGGCAGTACGGTCATTGTCGTGCTCAACAGCCTGCGCTTACTGCTCGCCCAACCCGCTTGAGCGCAGCAGCGTGCCGACGATTTCTTCCCACTCTGCTTCGAGAGGGCCGAGAGCTGCGGAGCGTCCCGCCCGCCCGTACCAATAACCGGCATTTCCATCGTCCCCTTCGCGTCGATGCAAATAGGCATGCACCCAGGCGGCCTCACGCGAATCGTCATCTTGAGCAATCCGGTGCGCTGACTCCCAGTCACCGTTTGCATCGTGCCACATGGCGCGCAGCGGAGGTGTTAAGCCGACGGGTTCGGTGGCGCTTTGGCGGAATTCGTCAACTGTCATAGAGCAACATTGCACTTCTGAGCAGAAATCAGGATGGTTTTTTCCCAAAGACAGTGCGGATGACGTCCTCGATCGGTAACTCCGCCACGGTGAGATCCGCCACCGGAGCCCGGTCGAGGACAAAACGGCAAACCTCAGCGACACGCGCCCGCGGCACCTCGATCTTCACCGAATCCGGTGTTTTTTCTAGGACCGAGCCCACACAGCTAAAGTCCGCATCCGTCGGTCGGGAAAACTTGGCGTCGATGATCTTGCTGCCGGAGAACTGTTCGACGATGCCTTCGAGGGCTCCGTCGAACATGACGCACCCGTGATCAATAAGGATGACGCGCTCGCAGAGCTCTTCGATGTCTTGCATGTAGTGACTGGTCAGCAAGATCGTGGTCCGGCTAGTCGCATTGTGTTGCTTGAGAAACTCGCGCACGGTCTTTTGGCTGACGACATCAAGGCCGATCGTCGGTTCATCGAGAAAAAGCACTCGTGGACTGTGCAGCAACGCTGCGATGAGTTCCATCTTCATCCGCTGGCCCAAACTAAGCTCCCGCACCATCACGTCGAGCTGCTCGCGCACATCGAGCATCTCGGTCAGCTCGCCCATGATCTTCTCGAAATTCTTCCTGGGAATCCCATAGATGACCCGGTTCAGTTCGAGCGATTCGCGGGCCGGCAGGTCCCACCAAAGCGCGTTTTTTTGGCCCATCAAAAGGCTGATCTGGCGCTTCATGGCATCCTTGCGTTCCCACGGGACATAACCGAGAACGCTGGCCGTTCCCGAGGTTGGGTAAAGCAAGCCGGAAAGCATTTTCAAGGTCGTGGTTTTTCCAGCGCCGTTGGGGCCGAGAAATCCGACAAAATCGCCGGTGGCAATCTGAAAGGAGACAGCGTCCACGGCTCGCGTCTCAACATGCCTGCGACGGAAAAGTCCTTTAAGGGCGCCGAGAACCCCGCGTTCCTTCCGATACGTGCGAAACGTTTTGGTGAGTCCACGAAGGTCAATGGCGATGTGGTTATTGTCCATGCTAGAGGATCCGGAGCTGCCTGACGGCTTCGTAAAGGACGATGCCGGCCGCGGTCGCCAGGTTGAGGCTGCGTGCTTCCTCTCGCATGGGAATCGTCAAGCAATGGCTGGCGTTCATTGCGAGCAGGCTTTCAGGAAGACCCTTTGTCTCGCGTCCAAATACCAGGTGGTCGTCCTCCTCAAAACGCTGATGCCAGTAGGGTCGGCCTCGCTTTTTCGTAAGAAAGAAGAACCGTGCTTCGCCAGACTTCTGTCGAACGTCCTGAAAAGTTGGCCAAACTCGCACATCGCATTTGCTCCAGTAGTCCATTCCAGCGCGTCGCAGAAATTTGTCGTCCAAAGAAAACCCGAGCGGCTCGACCAGGTGCAGACAGGCACCGGCGGCCACGCAGAGTCGCGCGATATTTCCCGTGTTCGGCGGGATCTCCGGTTCGATCAGGACGACATGAAGCATCGAAAGACATTATCCCAAGGCCGCGTAATGAAAACGATGGATCGGAGGCGAAGGTCGTCGAGATCCGTTTCCTTCAGATCGCAATGATCTTGTTTGGCAGACCCCCAAGAGGCGCGGAGCGTCAGCGAGCGAGCCGGTTAGCCCGCAAGAATCTGCTCGTCTTCGCCTAACTTGAATGATACGCGGAGAACCGGCGTTCGCCGGAACATAGGGTAAGCGAACGTTCACCAAACTTCTTTTATCCTATGGGCCTCATCAATCTCCTCCGCGGCGAACTCATCGAAATCATCGAGTGGATTGACGATTCGCGCGACACCCTGGCGTGGCGATTTCCCGATGACGACAAAGCGATTAAGAATGGCGCGCAATTGATCGTGCGCGAGTCACAAGTCGCGCAACTCGTCATGACCGGGCAGTTTGCGGATACCTTTTGGCCCGGCAAACACACGCTTAGCACGCCCAATGTGCCGGTGCTGGCGCGAATCCAAGGTTGGAAGTACGGCTTCGTCTCTCCGTTCAAGGTGGATATTTATTTTGTCTCGACGCGGCTGTTCACAGGCAACAAGTGGGGGACTTCAAACCCGGTGATGATGCGAGATCAGGATTTTGGCGTCGTCCGCCTCCGGGCCTTCGGGATTTTCGATTTTAAGGTGGTAAACCCTCAGCTCTTTCTTAAAGAAGTCGTCGGGACGGACCAGAATTTCCGGATCGACGAGTTCGCCGATACGATGCGCTCGCGCGTAGTCAGCGCCTTCAGCGATGCGCTCGCCACCGCTAAAATTCCGGCTCTGGATGTGGCCAGTCGCTACGGCGAACTCGGCGAGGCATTGGTGCCGGCTATCAACCCGGCGATGATCGGAAAGTACGGCCTCGAGGTGACAAGCTTTATCCTTGAGAACGTCTCCGTGCCGCCAGAAGTCGAGCAAGCAATCGACAAGCGTTCCGGCATGAGCGTGGTCGGTAACCTGAACGACTACGTGAAGTATCAAATGGGCCAGGGCATGGCTCAGGGTGGGGGCGCCGCCGGCGCGCCCGCCGAGATGGCAATGGGATTCGCCATGGCGCAACAAATGATGCGCGACGTCGGTCAACCCGCACCGACGGCGTCAACGCCGCCTCCGTTGCCTGGCGTGCCGCCTCCGCTTCCTGGAGCAGCCTCTCCCGCCGGAGGTGCGCCCGAGGTGTTTACGGCCGAGCAGGTGGCGGAGCGGCTTGGTGTGGCAGCTTCCGACGTCATTGCAGCGGTAGAAAGTGGAGAGCTGAAGGGCCGCAAGATCGGCAGCCAGTTGCGCATTACCAAGGCCGCCCTCGACGACTTTCTCGCGCATTGATCAGCTCAAGTTTCGGCTACCGGCCTGCTCATGGCTGAAATCACAGCACTGCGCAAGTATCCCTGCCCCGAGTGCGGCGGGGACGCCGAATGGAGCGCTTCCAAACAGGCCCTCGTCTGTCCCTATTGCGGCACAATCGTGCCATGGACGCCGGGAAAAGATACCCTCGGAGAAACGATCCGGGAAACCGAGCTCGCTGCGGCTTTGAGTTCGGCAGGATCCGAGACTCGGGATTGGCACTTCGACAAACGCGAAGTCAAGTGCCAGAACTGCCAGGCCATCACGGTTTTCGAAGCGTCGCGCGCCGCGCAGCGATGCGAATTCTGCGGCTCGCCATCCATTGTTCCGTTGGAGACAACGCGCGATGCAATCACACCGACAGCGGTGCTCCCGGCCAGACTTTCCGAGCCGCAGGTCCGTGATCGACTCCGCCAGTGGTATTCCTCGCGAATGTTCGCGCCAGACCGGTTCAAAAAAGCCGCGCTGACTGACACCCTGCACGGACTCTATTTGCCTTACTGGACCTTTGACGCTCATGTGCACGCGGCTTGGACGGCGATGGCCGGCTATGTCTATTTCGAGAACGTGCAGCGCCGCGGGTCCGATGGCCGGCTCGTGAACGTTGCCGAGCAGCGCGTCCGCTGGCAACCGGCTAGAGGTGAGGTGGAGCATTTCTTCGACGATGATCCTGTTCCCGGCACGATGGGGGTCGAACTCGCCCTTCTGCGCAAAGTGGAACCTTTCCCTACCCGTGGCGACGAACTGAAGCCCTACGAACCTACCTACCTGCGAGGATGGACTGTAGAACGTTACCAGGTCGACCTGCGGAAAGCGGCCGAACTAAATCTTGCGCAAATGGACACGGCAATGAGGGAACTCTGCGCCAAACAGGTGCCCGGCGATACTCAGCGGGACTTGCAGGTGAAAACCCAGTATCAAGGCCGCACGTTCAAGCATGTTCTCGTGCCGGTGTGGCTCGTTACTTATACTTATGGGCCGAAGAACTACCAAATCGTCGTCAATGGCTACACAGGGATCGTCGCCGGCGATCGTCCGATCAGCTACATAAAGGTCTTCGTCTACGTCATTTTGCCCGCGCTGATCATCATTTTGCTGCTGCTCCTGACGCAGCAGTCGTGATCCGAACGTCTCGAGTGCGCGCCAGCCACGCCGCTCGACGCAGCCGGTGCACGGAGGCGGGCGCATTTCAAAGATCTCCGCGTGCCCAAACCGCGCAACGAAAGCTGGTCTGCGGTCGGAGGCGAGTGATGAAGCACCGTTTTTCCGTGCTTTCGGGAAGATACGTTGGCAATGTCGGAGTTGATGCCGGACGTATCGCCGTGTCTTTGTGAGCTGGAAAGGTAACGAGTCGAGATTCTCACTGAGTCGGCTTCCGCTTTTCTGGAAGCTTCACATTGCTGGATGTCTCCTGCTTTTCTTTGGGCTGTTTCCGCTGCGGCTTTTCCTCATCCCGTACGAAACAGAGCTGCTGGGCTCACTCCAACGCCATGCCTATTACCTTATCTGGTGCGATATCACCTGCTTCCTCCTGGCGATCGGCCTGCGCTATCTTTACCGGCTCGAGTATTTTTATCGCATAAGTCGCGTCTCCCTCGGAATACACATTGTCTTCATTTCTGCCGCGCTCGCGCTCATTGACATCGGACTGACCTTTCCTGTCTTTAGCCTGGTTGAGCGGCTGCAGACATCACGCCAGCCCGCATCTCTACATTGCATCATCCATCTGGCCGCGCTTCTGGTTCTTCACAACGTGGAGCCTGCTCTATTTTCTCCTCAGGGCCTTTCAAGATGCCCGTCGCGCTGACGCGGCGCTGAGAGGCGCTGAGAACCGTCGTCGAGAGGCCGAGCTCCTCATGCTCCGCTCGCAAATTAACCCGCATTTTCTTTTTAACGCTCTCAACACGGTCCTCAGCGAGTCCGACGGCAACCAACGGCTGACGCTGGTGGTCAGAGGACTTTCCGATTACATGCGCTATGCCTTGGCAAATCGTCAAAACCTCTTCGTGCCTCTTGGCCAGGAGGCGGAAGCACTCGCCCGGTATGCGGACGTAGAGCAAGCGAGATTCGGCGGCACTCTTTGGATCCAAATCGCCATCGACCCGAATACTCGAGAGTTGCCCGTGCCCGGAGTCTTCATGCAGCCGCTGGTTGAAAACGCCATCAAACATGGCCGCGAATCGTGTGAAGAAACTCTCCGGATCCTCGTGCAGGCCGGGTTGGAGAATCGCACCCTTCACATTAAGGTCTCGAATACCGGGGCGTGGGTTCCGCCACCGACTGCTCCTCTCGACCGGCCCTCGGGCGCCGGGCTATCCATCTTGCGACGTCAACTCGAGCTCCTTTATCCAGGACGATCCGAGTTCCGGATCGGGTCGGAGAATGGAGGCGTCGTGGCCGAGATTCTGATCGATGATCCCGTCAACGCTGCGAACGAAGCGCAAACGAGCCTCAGGGACGCACGTCAAAGATGACTTGGCGGACCCTGATTATCGATGACGAGCCTCCCGCTCGAAAACACCTTAGGCGACTGCTGGCCGAGCATCCCCAAATTGAGGTCGTCGGCGAAGCGTCCGGAGTCGCCGAAGCCATCGAAATGTGTGAAAAGTATCAGCCAGGACTTTTGTTCCTCGATGTGCAAATGCCTCGAGCGACGGGTTTCGATCTTCTGCCTAAGCTAACGCCGGTGCCAAAGATTGTCTTTGTCACCGCGCATGAGGAATTCGCGCTCCGCGCCTTCGAGGTGAATGCGGTTGATTATCTCATGAAGCCGGTGTTCGCGGACAGACTGGCCCTTGCTCTTAAGCGCATTCTCTCAGGCTCGGGGTTGGATCCCGCTGCCGATGACCCCTTGGAAGCCGGCGATGCCGTTTTCTTGCAGAGCGGTCGAACTCTACGCATGGTGCCACTTCGCCAGATCGTTTGCATCGTAGCCGAGGGAAATTACTCCACCGTGGTCCTCAGCGACGGTAAGGAGTTTCTCATTTATCGAACCTTGAACCAGTGGGAAAAGCGCCTACCCAGCAGTCTGTTCGTGCGGCTTGACCGCTCGATTCTCGTTAATTTGACTCATCTTTTGGAGGTCAAGATCATCGACCGGGACGCGGGTCATTTGCATCTCACCGGCCGCAAGGAACCTCTAATGCTCGGCCGGACGGCCATCAATCGCGTGCGGCTCTCTCTGCAAGAACGGCAAAGCTGATCTGGCGGTTGGCGCTTCGCGGCCCCTGCCAACTTCGGAGAGAACTTCGCCGGATTGGGATAAGAAAACTTCCCGCAGCTGCAAGCTCTGGCACTTAGCTGCGAATCTCATAGCGAGACAAAGCTATGAACAGACGCAGAAAGACCTTCTCAACTTTTCGCAGAGCTTCCGACCGTGGTCGGAATTTCCCTGGGCATCGCGCTCCTCAACCCACGTTTTCTCAGACGCTGCGAGACATGTCTTTCGGAGACATTCTGCCGGGCTCAATCGAAAAACGGATTGCTGGCAACTGGATTACACCGGAGGAAGCCGCTGTGGCCATCCGAGACGGCGACGGATCGGGGATACGCATCGCCATTCTGGATTCCGGCGTCGAGATTGGGCACCCCGATTTTCGTGGCCGGCAACTCGACGACGACCTTGTCATGGATGACGTAAATCTCGGCGAGTTCGCCGAGGGCGAAGGAGAGGACACCTATGGACATGGCACGGCGATCGCCGGGATCATCTGGAAAGTCGCTCCAGAAGCGGGCATCACCAGCTTCCGCGTGCTCGGACCAAAGCTCGCCGGACGCACGGCCCAGGTTTGGCTCGCCGCAAATGAGGCCATCACCAGAGGTTTCGACATCATCAATTGCAGTTTCGCATGCGGCATCTCCGGTCACTTATCTCTCTACAAGGAGTGGACGGACCGGGCTCTCGTCAAAGGCGTTCACGTAGTGGCCGCCTCGCACGGCGAGGAGCCGGAATGGCCTGCACATTTCGCGAGCGTGCTGGCCGTCGACTATGCCGAGTCAGAAATGGACGAAGGCCAGATCTCGTATTCGGAAGGTCGGATGGTGGGATTTACGGCCGCTGCCGATGGCGAGGTTCCTTGGAAGGATGGCACCCATCGTTCGATGACGGGAAGCAGTTTCGCCGCCGCTCTGATGACGGGAATCGTGGCACGGCTGCTCTCGGTTTACCCGATTCGAGACCCTCTCCTGCTCAAGGCCCTCCTCCGGAGGGTCTACGGCGGCGAGGAGAATTGGAATTGAATGGTCGACTCGGTGGAAGCGAGCCCGAGCTGAATTGCAGCATCCTTTCCAATAACGGCAGTTATTGCAAAATAGGCACGACTGTACGGGATCGCTCCGTGTTGGGGAAAAATGCATCTCGATAATTTAAAGGTTGTCGTACGTGCGAATGATCTACTACAAAACTAGACCCAAAAGAGCTCACTATGATCAATGCTGATACAATACGCACGACTGATTCTGAAAATGGCAAGTCCCCTGCGACGGATTCGGTTGTTGAGGAAATCAAGGGGGAGCTTGAAACCAGTAGACCAGTCTAGTTTCCCGGCCAATGAACCTGAGCAGGGTTCTGAAGCGAATGAGCCAGATCGCGAAAGTTCCTTTACGAGGCGTGCCCTGCTGCTCAAGGTGGGCTGGGCTGTCCCGGTAATTCTCGCTGTCGGGCTGCCTTCAACGGTGTTAGCCGGTATGACGTCTCCGTCGCGTGGCCATGACCACAAACCTAAGTGTGACTTCTGGCCCAAGAAAAACCACGGGTCCGACAAAAACCACGGGTCCGACAAGAACTACTGGCCAGGCAAAGACCACTGGTTCGACAAGAAGCACTGGCCCGACGATAACAAGAAAAAGGACTCACATCATTACGACCGATTGTGGTGGTAATTAAGGATGCTGCGGACGTTCATCATGCCGGAGTCGACTTTGGAGCGTGCTTCGGCTGCTTAGACAGTGTCCTTGAAGACGGTCACTGGATACTCAGTGGATTCCAGAATCGCCCAAAAGCCCTTGATACATCCTCTGGATACGATGCTTGCCCGACCTAACCGGCTGGGGAGCGTCAACTGCTATGATTTAGACGACGAGGTGTTACTCTACTCCAGCGGGAGTGAGAGGGTGTTCTCGCTCAATAGTTCCGCCAAAGCCATCTGGGAACTATGTGATGGCAGTCACACCATCGTCGAAATTGGTCAGGAACTCGGCGAGCGCGTCGGCTGCTCTGGCGATGAGCTGTTTGATGACATCATAAACGCTGTAGGTGAATTCCGTGAGCACGGTCTTCTGGAGTTGGCGGAAGCGTCTCGTGCGGAAATCCCTGGAAAATAGCGAAGAAACGGTCGCTATGAACGGGCAGACATTACACGTTGGGTTCGGCGGCAGCAAGGTAGCTGTCTACTCTGATGCCCCCGAGGTGCTTGCGGGATTGAAACGTATCTTTGGTGAGATGCTCGAGTCCGAGCCCACGAGGACGGTGGAGCGTTTGGAGGTGAAGCGGAGAGACGGCAATTACAATGTCTTGGGGATTACGGAAGCTTGCATCGAGTATGGTTCGCTGGCCGATACAGTGGAACGCCTGCGGTTTGAAGTGGTCTTGCGCCTGATCCAGGCACGCTCCGACCTCATGTGGCTCCACGCGGGGGCTGCGGCCTACCGGTCTGGTTCTGTCATGATTCTGGGCCCTTGGGGGCGGGGCAAGAGTACCCTCGTCACAAGCCTCTACGCAAACGGCTGGACCTACCTGTCCGACGACGTCGTCCCCCTGGACCCGAATTCTGGTAGAGCATTTCCCTTTCCTTTGACTCCAATGGTTCGCGAGGACCCAGGACAGGAATTGCCTTTCGAGCGTCTTTCAGAACTGCGAAAGACGGTGGTGCCCCTCCTACCGGAAAGAATATGCCGAGATCCCGTCCCAATTAGGACGGTGGTATTTCCAGTTTACCGCCGTGGGTGTCACACCGAACTTCTGCCCTGCTCCCCCGCGACTGCCGCGCTGGAGCTACTTCAAAATTGTCTAAATTTCCCGAGTCACCGGGAGGCCGCGGTGCGATACGTTTGCGATCTGGTAAGGAAAGTGCCCGCTTTCCGCCTCTCTTACAGCGACGGCAGACTCGCCGCCGAGCTCATAGCTGAAGCGCATGAAAGCTGGGAGCAGGTAAAAAGCTTCCCACAGCATCCTGACGCAGCCGACGCGGTCCTCCTCACTTTCCGATCGGGCGCCGATCATCCCCAAGCAACAAAGGCTCGGAGGACACCTTCGGCGTTCATTTCGATGAGGGTCTAAGCGCTCGCTAGTCGGCCTTGCCCGGAGGTAGCTACCGGAAGAAATCCGGAGCGCTTCGAACTGGCAACGCTCTACATGGTGCAGACGCTTGCAAAAAGTTAATTAAACAAGCGTCGGCTTTTATTACGCGTTCTCAGTTAGGAGCATATGTTCAAGACCTCCAGTAACGGCGGCGCGGGGCAATTTTGCGCTGAGATCGAGCTGCTCCTGTGCTGCGCTAGAACGTGCGTGGATTCGAAAGCGGCCGCGCGCGTCGAAGTCCTGCTGAGACAAGGCGTCGACGTGGCCTACCTAATGCGGGTAGCGCGACGCCATGGGCTGTTGCCTTTGGTTTACTGGAACCTGCATAAAGACTGCCGAGTTCCCAAAGCTGTTCTCGATCAGTTACGGGGTTATTTCAGGACTAATGCTGTCCGCAACATAATCCTAGCTGAAGAGCTGATCGAAATTTTGAAGTTACTCAAGACACAAAATATTCTCGCGGTTCCATTCAAAGGCCCGCTTTTGGCCGCCCTGGCTTATCGAAACCTTGCCCTCAGGGAATTCTTCGATCTGGATCTTTGGGTTCACCAACGTGATTTCGCGGCGGCCCAGACCGTGCTCGAGTCGCGTGGATACCGACTGGAGGTCCAAGCTCCGTGGGAATCTTGCTTTGTCCGCAACGATGGCAAAATGGCGATGGAGGTGGATCTTCACAGCGGCATTACGCCGCCGGATTTTCCTCTCGCGCTCGACTTTGACCAATTGTGCGAGCGACTTCGTCACGTCAAACTTTCGACACGGATAGTCCCTACTTTTTCGCCGGAGGACCTCCTCATAATCCTGTGCATTCAAGTGGCTAAGGATGCATGGGAGTGTCGTAATCGGCTACTGCAGCTCTGTGATATTAGAGCAGTGATCGACAGTCAACAAACAATCGATTGGCGAAAACTGATGAGACAGGCTCGAACCATGGGCTGCCAGCGCATGGTCCTTCTCGGCTTCCGCTTGGTTAATGAGCTTCTGGAAGCATCCGTGCCTATGGAAATCCTCCAGGAAGCCGCGGCACATCGGGGGGTCGAAACCCTTTGTCAGCGAGTGCGTGCGGTGCTTTTTGGAGCCGCGACTGCTGGCTTTCCCAGCAGTTTTGTTTTGCGACATCACGCAATCGATCGTGCGCGTGATCGGGTCCGTCACGCTTTGTGGTACTTTTACTTCAGGAAGGACCGCGCACTTATGGCGTCGCCACGATCTCTTTCTGGCCATGGATAAGGTAGCTGTGCAGATGTTCGCCGCTCCAATCGAACGCACTCCGAAGAACATCGTGAGTTTGGCGATACTGGTGTCGCTTGCCACGAGGAAACGTCGCCGAGGGGAACGCAAATACGTCGAACACCTTGGACTTGCTGCTGCCGTTTGGTCCAAGCAAGACTGTCATTGGGCGCGTAGGCGCTACGCGCCCAGCGCTCTGGGCGTGTCCTCACGGAGCTTTCCGGCGCTGGGGACACCTAGGTGCGCCTGGCGGGGACTGCGGCCGCCGCGCGTCAGGCGGATCGTCCGCAGCAATTCTTAAACTTCTTCCCGCTGCCGCACGGACATGGTTCATTGCGGCCGACCTTGGGAACCTCCCGCCTGATAGGAAGTTCAATCTTCGGGACGGGCGGCTCCTCACTGTTCTCCACGAGCGGAGCAGCAGCCGGCTCCGGACGGGAGGAGAGCCCGGGAATGTCTGCCTGGATGAGATTCTGCGGCAGACTGCGAAGGAGAGTTTCGAAGGCTTGCAAGTTGGTGGTGCTCCGAAACAAGTTGTTGAGAACTTCGAGTTTGATGTTGTCCATCAACTCGCCAAACATGGAGAAAGCCTCATTCTTGTATTCGACGAGGGGATCTTTTTGTGCGAAGGCGCGCAGGTAAACAGCTTCGCGGAGCCCGTCCATGGCATAAAGATGCTCCTGCCAAAGCCGGTCAACAGCATTCAGGATGACGAAGCGCTCCAAGCCGCGGAGTGCTTCGGCATGTTCCATCGCCGCCTTCCGATTGTAAGCATCCTTGATCACCTGAAGGAGCCAATTGCTGTTCTCTTCGACGGTCCGCGATTGCAGATCCGCTTTCTTCGCCGTGAGACCAAGCGGAAAGGTCGTGTTTACCCAATTCAACAATCCCTCCCGATCAGGCTCTTCGCTGTCGGTTTGGCCAAGATATTCGCCGACCTTCTTTGGCACCATCTCGTCGATGACCTCAAAGACGAGCTCTCGCGGATTCTCTGAATCCATCACCTCCTGGCGATAGCCATAGATCACCTCGCGCTGTTGGTTCATGACATCGTCAAACTCGAGCGTTCGCCGACGAATCATGTAGTTGCGCTGCTCGACCCGTTTTTGCGCGGTTTCGACGCTCTTGTTCAACCAAGGATGCTCGAGTTCTTCGCCCTCTTTCAGCCCAAAGGTCTCCATGATCTTGGTCATGCGGTCGCTCGCCCCAAAATTCCGCATGAGGTCGTCCTCAAAACTTACGTAAAAGCGTGACAGACCTGGATCGCCCTGCCGGGCACAACGGCCGCGCAGCTGGCGGTCGATGCGCCGGGCTTCGTGTCGCTCGGTGGCCAGGACGTAAAGGCCACCTAAGTCGGAGACCCCTTGACCGAGTTTGATATCAGTGCCGCGCCCCGCCATGTTTGTCGAGATGGTCACCGAGCCTTTGAAGCCGGCGCGGGCGACAATCTCGGCCTCCTGCATGTGGAATTTCGCGTTCAGGACCGTGTGGGGGATTTTCTGCAGCTTGAGCATCCGGCTGAGCAACTCGCTCGCTTCGACACTGGCGGTGCCGACCAGCACCGGCTGACCTTTGCCGTGAGCATCTCTGATCGCCTCGATGACCGCCGTGTACTTTTCCCGTCTGGTCTTGTAGATGCGATCGTTCTCGTCGAGGCGACGGACGGGTCGATTGGTAGGGATGACATTGACATCGAGGCGATAGATGTCGTGAAACTCATTGGCCTCGGTCTCGGCGGTGCCGGTCATACCCGCGAGCTTCTCGTAGAGACGAAAGTAGTTTTGGATGGTGATCGTCGCGAGAGTCTGAGTCTCGCGATCAATCTGGACACCCTCCTTCGCTTCGACCGCCTGATGCAGACCATCACTCCACCGGCGGCCAGGCATTTTGCGGCCGGTGAAAGTATCGACAATGATCACCTTGTTTTCTTCGACGACATATTCGACATCCTTCTCGTAGAGGCAGTAGGCCTTGAGAAGCTGCGAGATGTTATGGATGCGCTCCGCTTGTGCGTCGCAGTATTGTTGCCGTGCTGCCTTTCGTTGCGCCTTTTCACCGTCATTGAGATCCGGCTTGTTATCGATGTCCGCGAACTCGGTGAGCAAATCCGGAAGCACAAAGGCATCGGGATCGTCAGGATTGAGAAAGTCGCGTCCTTTTTGGGTCAGGTCGGCATCGTGCTGGCGCTCCTCGATGGTGAAAAACAACTCTTCTTTGAGCTCCACAAGGGCCGCCTTCCCGTCGGTGTCTTTATAAAACTCGAGTTCAGCCTTATCGACCAATTTGCGGAGCTCGGGATCTTCCATCATCCGCGAGAGACCTTTGTTCCGTGGTTGTCCAAGCTTCAGCTTAAACAAGATGCGCCCGGCTTCGTCTCTCTTCCCACCATCATGGAGCTCCTTCGACTCGGTCGAGAGCCGATTGCAAAGCATGGTTTGCTTGCGGACGAGCTGTTCGACAAGCGGTTTGAAGCGGTCGTATTGATGCGTCGAGATGGTCGCGGGGCCGCTGATGATCAGCGGCGTGCGTGCTTCATCGACCAAGATCGAATCCACTTCGTCGACAATGGCGTAGAAGTGCGATCGCTGCACCTGTTGGTCGCGGCTGGTGGCCATTCCGTTGTCTCGCAGGTAGTCGAAACCGAACTCGCTATTGGTCCCGTAAGTGATGTCGCACTGGTATTGCGCCCGGCGCAAATCTGGCGGCTGATCGTGCTGGATGATTCCAATGGTCAGTCCGAGAAATGCGTAGAGTTGGCCCATCCATTCCGCATCGCGGCGGGCGAGGTAGTCGTTGACGGTGACCACGTGAACGCCGCGTCCGCTGAGAGCGTTCAAATAGACCGGTGCAGTAGCCACCAACGTCTTTCCCTCGCCGGTCGCCATCTCAGCGATGCGGCCGCGATGCAGGACCACTCCGCCGATGAGTTGAACGTCGAAATGGACCATTTCCCAGGTCGTCGGCTGATCGCACACCGTAAAGGTGTGCTTTCGATCGGAAAGACGTCGAGCGCCCTGCTTAACTACCGCGAATGCTTCAGGCAAAATTTCCTGCAAGCGCGCCTCGAGAGCGTTTGAGTCGGTGATCGCCGAAAGCTCCTCTTTCCAAGCGGCGGTCTTGCCTCGCAGATCGTCGTCTGAAAGCTCACCCAGTCTCTGCTCGAACTCATTAATCTGATCGATAAGAGGCTGTATACGGCGCAGCTCGCGTTGATTTTTCGAGCCGACGATGGTCTTGAGAATCCAATTGAACATGAAAGCGATTCAAAAAACAATAGCCGAAGAGACTAAAAGTCCACCGCAATTCTGAGGAGACGCGTGCGTGTCGCCGCACCAAACTAGTAAGTCACGATAACCTCCCACAGTGAAACCGAAGAAGTTTGTGGGGGCGCTTGACACAAGCGCCCCTACAAACTCGTCGATTTCGGCTGGGTAAATTTCTTGTTTTGGCGTCCAAATTAGCAAGATCGACCGATTCGATCGAACACCTCTTAAACCTGTTGAAGTCCTCCCCGCGAGGGCCGGTCTTCAATCCATGGTGGCAGGTCGATGCTGCCAACGATATTGGCCGGCAAGCTCCGCGGATCCGGCGCGAGCAACTGCGGGCCTACTTGTCAGAACGCATCGGCAAAGCGCAACTGGCATTGATTGGAGAGGCTCTCGGCTACCGCGGCGGGCATTTCACCGGCATCGCCATGACTTCCGAGCGAATCCTTCTGGGCGAAAATCCGGACGTCGCGCCGACCGATGTTTTCTCTGCAATTAGACCTCGGCGGGCAAGCAAGCTGGAGAGAGCGCCGCGGGGGTTCTCCGAGCCTACAGCAAGCATTGTCTGGAGCACGCTGCTTCGCCTTGGGATGCGGAGCGACGAATTTGTCCTGTGGAACGTGTTTCCGTGGCACTCGTTTGCTCCGCGCTTCGGCATGTTGAGCAATCGGATGCCGACTACTGGGGAGGTGAGAGCAAGCGCACCTGTCTTGAAGGCATTTCTAAGCCTCTTCGCCAGTGCACGTGTCGTGGCTGTGGGGCGGGTCGCTGCCTCGCAACTTCCATCGGCAGCATGCGTGCGACACCCGGCGAGCGGAGGATCTGCGCTCTTCCGTCGACAGATCGCATCGCTTCTCGTCGTCTAATGCCGGCAGCAAAGCTGGGAGGGCAACGGGCAAGAGCGCTTCCCTGGAGAAGGCGCTGAGAACCGGCTGGGAAGACACACCGATCGCGGGCCAAGTCGATGAGAAGCGAAACTCACTCTTCTTCCACGAAGGCGAGACGAAGCTGCTGGACAGCGTTAGTTGACCGATTAGTTTTGCGAATTTCGCATGCTCAAACATCCGCTGCTGACAGAGAGCCGCATCCGACAGACTCTCGAACGCATTGAAAAGTTGGTCAATTGGCCGACGGCTCCGCTCGAGATCGCCGCGTGGGCTGTGCACGGGGAACCAGTTCCTCCGGAGCGCGCTTTTAAGGCGAAGTATCGGCCGTTCTCCGTTGGAGAAATGTGGGGTTCGTTGTGGGATACTGTTTGGTTCCGCTTTCAAGGGCAAGTCCCTACGGAGTGGAAGGGGCGCGAAGTCGTTGCTCTGGTGCGGCTGACCAGTCTCGGACCGGAAGGTTTTGCGGCTGAAGGAGCAATTTATCAAAACGGCCGGCTCATTCGCGCCTTGAATCTGAACCGACGCGAGGTCGAGATCACCGCGAAGGCGAAAGGCGGTGAGCGATTCGAGTTCTTTGTCGAGGCCGCTGCCAACGGTGGAACCAACTCCACCGGAGATGCCATCGGACTTAACCTTCCCGACTATCACGGCAAGCCACTTTTCCAGCTCGAACAAGCCGAGCTCGCCTGTCGAAACTCCGAGGCGTTTAATTTTTACTTCGACTTCAAGTTTGCCGCCGAAGCGATGGACGCGCTGCCCGAGAATTCGCAGCGTCGCGCCGAACTGCGCTACGCCTTGAACGAGTCGGTCAACGAATTCGATCAGGACGATCCCTCGACCCTCAAGCGAGCAGCGGCCGCCTTGCGCGCCGTTATGGGACGTCGAAACGGGGACACCGTGCATAAGCTGTCGGCGGTCGGCCACGCGCACATCGACACAGCCTGGCTCTGGCCATTGCGGGAGACGATTCGGAAGTGCGCCCGCACCTTTTCTACCGCGTTGAACTACATGCAGAAATATCCCGGCTACGTGTTCGTCTGCTCCCAAGCACAGCAGTACGCGTGGATGAAGGCCTACTATCCGGAGATCTGGGAAGGCATAAAAAAAGCGGTCCGTCGGGGACAATGGGAGCCGGTAGGCTCCATGTGGGTCGAAACAGATTGCAATCTCGTCTCTGGTGAATCGCTCGTTCGCCAAATCCTCTTGGGGAAAAGCTTCTTCGAAAAAGAGCTCGGCTACGAGACCAAGGACGTTTGGATTCCGGACGTATTTGGCTATGCCGCTTCCCTGCCGCAGATCATGCGCAAGTCCGGGATCGACTACTTCCTCACTCAGAAGATCTCCTGGAATCAATTCAACAAATTTCCGCACCATACGTTCTTCTGGGAGGGAATCGATGGCACGCGCATCTTTGCACACTTCCCACCGGCGGACACCTACAACGCGGATACTGGACCGGGTCAACTCGTTCGAAGTGTGCAAAACTTTCGAGAACTCGATCGCGCGACAAGGTCGCTGCTGGTATTCGGCTGGGGTGACGGAGGAGGCGGTCCCAGCATTGAGATGCTGGAAAAAGTGCGTCGGGCCCGAGACTTCGACGGCCTTCCGCAGGTCCAGCACGAAAAGGCGATCAAGTTTTTTGAAAAAGCGAAGGCCGACGCCAAGGATCCCCCCGTTTGGGTTGGCGAGCTCTACCTCGAACTTCATCGCGGCACCTACACGAGCCAGGCGAAAAACAAACGCGCCAACCGTAAATCAGAGCTTCTCCTTCGAGACGCCGAGTTTCTCGATGCCGTTACCTTCGCGCTTGCGCCTGGACGCAAGCAATCCGTAGCGGATCCGGAGCGTGCTCTCTACGATGTCACCGGCCTGGAAGAATCGCCGAAGACACATCGCGCTGCTCTGGAACGCGCGTGGAAACTCGTGCTACTAAATCAATTCCACGACATTATTCCCGGCTCTTCGATCAATTGGGTCTACCAAGATAGTCAGCGCGACTACGAGACCATTCGCCAACTCGGAGAATCTGTGCGCGACTCCGCGCTCGCGACGCTCGCGATGCTGATCGACAGCGCCTCGTTCAAAAACCCTGTTCTCGTGGCGAACAGCCTCGGTTTTCGCCGTCAGGAAATCATCGAGTTGCCAGACGGAGAGCTCGCCAGCGTCGACGTTCCGCCTTGCGGCTATATCGTTGTCGAGAAGGCCGACCAATTTCTTCGCACGACGGACCAGCCGGTCAAAGCTTCCCAGTCGCGCAACGGGATCATTCTCGAGAACGGCCTCTTGCGCGTGAAAGTCAACGCCAAAGGCCACCTGGCGAGTGTCTTCGATCTGCGAGCCCGCCGCGAGGTCCTCAGTGAACAGGGAAATCTCTTCCACCTGCATCGCGACATCCCCGATCGCTGGGACGCCTGGGACGTGGACATCTACTACAAAGAACGGTGTGACGTCATTGAGGGGTTGGAAAAGTTGGAACTGGTCGAAAGCGGCCCGCTGCGTGGTAGAGTCAGAATCGTCCGCACCTTTGGAAAGTCTCGGATCGAACAGCAGATCATCCTCACTGCGGGCTCGGCTCGAATCGATTTTCCGAGCGAAGTAGAATGGAAGGAGAGCCAAAAGCTTCTCAAAGTCGCCTTCCCCGTGGATGTTCATGCACAAAAGGCGACATACGAAATCCAATTTGGACACCTCGAGCGGCATACGCATGCCAACACCAGCTGGGATATGGGCAAATTCGAGGTTTGCGCCCAGAAGTGGGTCGATCTCTCTGAGGCGAGATACGGCGTCGCGCTGCTCAATGATTGCAAATATGGGCACGACATTCAGGGAAATGTCATGCGCTTGAGCCTGCTCCGCGCGCCAATTTCTCCGGATCCACTGGCCGACCGCGGCAGGCATGCATTTACCTATTCGCTGCTCCCGCACATCGGAGATTTGCGCGACAGCCACGTGGTCGAACAGGCCTATAGCCTGAATGCGCCTCTCATTATCCGCGATCTTAAGCCTGCTGCCGGCAGCCTTCCGGCGTCGCATTCGTTTTTTCTAGGCAGCCGCCCTGGAGTCGTCTTCGAAACCATTAAAGTCGCCGAAGCTGGCACGGGAATTGTCGTTCGGCTTTACGAAGCCGAAGGCGGGCGCGGTCCGCTGGAGGTCACTACGACTCTACCGGTGCGGAAGGCGTGGTTGACAAGTCTGCTCGAAGGCGACGAGGAACCGCTCCCCATCAACAATGGCGTCGTTCATCTCGATTTAAAGCCGTTCGAGATTATCACGCTCAAGTTCGTGCTTTAGTCTGGCTGTGCCTTCGCCAGCCAGTGCCTCGCCGCCCAGTTCACCATTGTCAGGAGGCCCTTGGCGCGGTAAGACGCGCATGTGCTTGAGCTCAATCCCGAGAACAAGATCGCGGGTATCCTGGCTCCAGTCTTCGCGGTGCGCGGCCAGCGAGATTTGGGGGTTGGCGATACTGAAGCACTCAAGGAATTGATTTCCTGGACTGCTCGGCAGGGGCTTTCGGTTGTTCAAATCTTGCCGATCAACGAAACCGGCGGGGATTGCAGTCCTTACAACCTCCTGAGCGCAATGGCCCTTGAGCCTACCACCATCGCCACGCTTCCAGGGGTTCTCCCCGACTTAACCCAGGAGGACTTCGATCGGATCGTTGCTCGTTACGATCTGGCCGCGCTGCGCCAGGGAATCGTCCAATACCGCGAGGTAAGAAAACTCAAGCGACAACTCCTCTACGCCGCTTTCAGGACATTTCGTTCCCGCTCAGCTGAGAAATCCAGATCGAGAGAGTTTGCGGACTTTGAGCGCGCGCATGCCCACTGGCTGCCCGCTTACGCGACCCATCGCGCGCTCGTGAGCTGGCATGACGAGTGCGAAGACTGTGAGCAATGGCCGCGCGAACACGGCTCTCCCACCGCCGTCCGCGTCTGGACCGAATCTCTCACTCCCGGCAGCAAGCGGCAGTTCCGCGACCTCCTGCGCTTCCACGCGTATGTCCAATGGATCGCTTATTCTCAGTGGCTGTCTGTCCGCAGCCATGCAGAGCAAGAAGGCGTGGCGCTGATGGGTGACATTCCGGTGGGGGTCAGCAGGCACAGCGCGGATGTCTGGGGTGATCCCGACATCTTCGATCTCAAGCATTCCAGCGGCGCGCCGCCTGAAAAGGCGTTCAAGGCCGACCCTTTCACCGCCAAATGGGGACAGAATTGGGGCTTCCCGCTCTACAATTGGGAACGGATGGCCCAGGACAACTATGCCTGGTGGCGAAGACGCTCCCGACTCCTCATGAGTATTTTTCACCTCTTGCGCGTGGACCACGCCCTCGGCTTTTTCAGGATCTACAGCTTCCCGTGGCCTCCCTCGGAGAATCTCTAGGTTTGTGGATCTTGCGCCCGAACAAGTGATGAAAATCACCGCCGGGGAGTTGCCGCGCTTCATGGATCGCGACGATAGCAACGACGAAAACCGCGAATACAACCGCCAGCATGGCGAACGACTCTTCAAGATGCTCCTCGAAGAGATCGGCCAACCATCGCCTGATCGCCGAAGATCTCGGCGAGGTTGCCCCTTACGTCCGACCCACTTTGGAGCAATTGGAGATCCCAGGTTTCAAAATCCCCCAGTGGGAACGCAATTGGGACCGCCTGATCCCGGGCACTGACTATCAGCGCCTTAGCCTTGCCACTTTCGCGACCCATGACCACCCGCCAGTCAAGTCCCACTGGGATGAGCTGTTCCTTGTCGCCCAAAGCGAAGACAAGACACTGCGCGATGCCGCCATTCACGGTATGTGGGAGCTGATGGATTTTTGCGGCAAACCGGATACCGAGCTGCCCCAGGCCTTCAGCCCGCAAATCCAGGAGACCCTGCTCGGCGGGACTCTTCTCCAGCAATTCCTGGATCGCTATTCACATGATTCCCGATCTTTTTGGCACCGAAGAACGCTTCAACGTGCCCGGATCCGCCTGCGAGGCCAATTGGACCCAGCGGATGCCTCTGCCTATTCAGGAATGGGACAACGCATACAGTTCACCCCTAAAACTTGTCCGCCAATCCCTCTCTCAAACCGGAAGATCGAGAAAATAACCAAAAGCAAGGTTGCGAAACGGTCCGAGATCTGCTTACTAAACTTCAAGGCAACAGATATTTGCAATGGCCAATCTTACAAAACGGGATCTAGTAATGCGGATCAGCAAGGAGACGGGGCTTGTCCAGCAGGACGTCTTCGACGTCATCCAGAAAACTCTGGATTATATTACCGAAGCCCTCTCCAAGGGACAGGATGTCGAGCTTCGCAATTTCGGCGTTTTCGAAGTGCGCCTGACAAAGTCGCGTGTCGGACGCAACCCTCACAAGCCGGAGCACGACGTGGTGATTCCCGCGCGCGCAACTGTCAAGTTCAAGTCCGGCAAAATTATGCGTCAGCGAGTCCTGCTGCGCACCGAAGAGCTCAAAAATGTCGAGAAAGACGGCGCGACTGCGTAAGTTTCCGTCGTAGAGTGGACGGTGTCCTCGATCATACGCGTCCGCGGCGCGCGTCAAAATAATCTCTGCGGTCTAGACCTCGACCTGCCCCTTGGGCAGCTCATCGTGGTCACGGGGCCGAGCGGCAGTGGCAAGTCAAGTCTTGCCTTTGATACCCTCTATGCCGAGGGGCAGAGGCGTTATGTAGAGACCTTCAGCCCCTATACGCGCCAATTCCTCGAGAGGATGGACAAGCCCAAGGCCGACCTTATCGAGGGGATTCCTCCGGCCATCGCCATCGAACAGGCCAATCATGTCAAGACGACGCGCTCGACGGTGGGGACGATTACCGAAATCAATGACTATCTAAAGCAGTTCTTTCCCAGGGTTTGCCACGCGTTTTGTCCATCGTGTCAGCGTGAGATTCGCACCGAGACGACTAGCTCCGTTCTCGAGGAAATCGTGCGCGAATACGGCGGGCGCCAGGTCTTGGTGACATTTGGCGTCACCGCTCCGATCGGCACCGCCCCCGCCGACTTTTTCGCCTTTCTTCGACAGCAGGGATATTTGCGCGTTTGGCTCAATCATCGCGCGATTCGCACCGACGAGCCCCCGGAAATGCACACTCTTCCTGTGATCGTGCCCGTCATCCAGGACCGCCTGACCGTTTCCGCGGAGAATTGTTTGCGCTTAAACGAAGCCATTGAGGCGGCTTTCCGCTTCGGCTCCGGAAAAATTCAAATCGTGCACGAAGGTTCAAGCCATCCCTTCTCCACGGGCTGGCATTGTCCGCACTGCGATCTTGCCATCCGGGCTCCGACGCCGGGACTTTTTAGCTTCAATAACCCGCTGGGGGCCTGTCCGACTGCCGCGGCTTTGGGCGAACAATCGGCATCGATTGGAGCCGCGTCATGCCAGACCGGTCGCTTTCGATTGCATCCGGCGTCGTCAAGCCCTTCCAGAGTGGTCACTCGAAGGAATGCCAGCGCGATTTGATGCGGGCGGCAGCGCGAAATGAAATCGACGTGAACTGCCCTTTCGAGGAACTGCCGCTACCAGATCAAAACTGGGTCATCGAAGGCGATGGCGGGAATCCCGATGAGGCGTGGGAACAGGGCCAATGGTATGGAGTGAAAGGCTTTTTCAATTGGCTCGAATCGAAGACCTACAAGATGCACATCCGGGTTCTTCTGAGCAGGTATCGAAATTATCAGCCGTGCCCACGGTGCGGCGGAGCACGCCTGCAGCCCGAGGCGCTCAATTTTCGCCTGCAGCCGGCGCATAAAACGCTACCCGAAATCGCGGCGACCCCAGTGCGTGAGCTTCTCGACGAGGTCGAGGCGGCGCAGTTGCCGGCTGGGGACGCCACTTCGAAACTCTTGCGCGAGCAGATTGCTTCGCGTCTTCGTTACTTAAACGAAGTCGGCCTTGGCTACCTCACTCTGGATCGTCCGACGCGAACGCTTTCCGGCGGCGAGATTGAGCGGGTCAACCTCACGACCTGCCTCGGAGCTTCGCTCGTCAACACGCTCTTTGTCATGGACGAACCAACTGTCGGTCTGCACCCGCGCGACACCGGAAGGCTCGTGGATATCATGCAAGCACTGCGCGCCAAGGGAAACACCCTCGTCGTCGTCGAACACGAAGAGGCGGTCATTCGACGGGCCGATCACATCGTTGACATCGGACCGGGTCGTGGCAGCGACGGCGGAAAGCTGATGTTTAGTGGCCCGGCGGCCGAATTCCAAAACTCCGAGCCCGGGTTTTCTTCGCTCACCGCCGATTATCTTTCCGCGAGAAAAGTCATTCCGGTGCCTGCGCGCCGCCGCAAGGCGAAGCGAGATGCTGAAGTTGCGCGGCATTCGGCACCACAATCTTCAGGATCTCGACATCGATATTCCGCTTGAGCGTTCTTTGCTGCGTAACCGGCGTCTCCGGTTCCGGAAAGAGCTCGCTGGTCCATGATGTCCTCTATCGAAGTCTGGCGGGCAACGCCGGACTCTACGGCATTTCTCGGTTTGACGAGGATGGGGCGTCTGGGACCTGCCGTTCCATCACCGGAGGAGAAGAGATCAGCGACGCGATCATGGTGGATCAATCTCCCCTGGCGCGAACCCCGCGCTCCACGCCGGCGGTCTACATCGGCGCCTACGATGCAATTCGCGAGGTCTTCGGCACTCATCCGAATGCGCTTTCGGCCGGCCTCTCTCCCTCCTCGTTTTCCTTTAATACGGGGGATGGCCGATGCGAACGCTGCGCGGGATTGGGTTTCGAGAAGATCGAGATGCAATTTTTGAGCGATCTTTACTTACGCTGTCCCGAATGCGAAGGACGCCGCTTTCAACCGCATGTCCTCAAGATCCGGGTTGGCGATCGCTCAATTGCCGACGTGCTGGAGATGACGGTGGGTGAGGCGATCGCCTTTTTCCAGGAGGACGAGCGCATCGCCATGCCTCTCAGCCTGCTGGCGGAGGTGGGTCTCGATTATCTTCGCCTCGGTCAGCCCGTCAACGCTCTCAGCGGTGGAGAATCTCAGCGCCTCAAGTTGGCGGGGCACCTTGCGGAACCGAGCGGAGCCGGCGCGCTGCTGATCTTTGATGAACCGACCACCGGCTTGCACTTCGACGACGTCGCACGACTGCTCAGAGTGTTTCATCGTCTCGTCGACGAGGGCAAAAGTCTGGTTGTCGTTGAGCATAATCTCGAAGTGATCAAATGCGCGGATTGGGTCATCGATCTGGGTCCGGAGGCTGGCGATCAAGGCGGTCGGCTGGTGGCCGTAGGAACTCCCGAGCAGATTGTCGCGAGCGACGCTTCCCACACCGGACGCTTTCTCGGGAATGCTCTGGCTGACCGGCGCGGCCGAATTGAGGATCGGCTCCTTCAGCCGACCGCACGCGCATCGGCGAACAACTTTTCCAATGCGATTCGGCTCCGCGGGGCACGTGAACACAATCTCAAGAATGTGACGCTTGAAATCCCCCGAGAGAAAATCGTCGTGATTACAGGGCTGAGCGGATCGGGCAAATCGACACTCGCCTTCGACATCTTGTTTGCGGAAGGCCAGCGACGCTTTCTGGACAGTATGTCGGCCTATGCAAGGCAGTTTGTGGAACAGCTCGAAAAGCCGGATGTCGATTCCATCGAGGGCCTGCCGCCGAGCGTTGCGATCGAACAACGCATCACCAGGGGCGGCGGAAAGTCGACCGTGGCAACCGTCACCGAAGTCTATCATTTCCTTCGGCTCCTCTTCTCAAAACTCGGCACGCAACATTGTCCCGACTGCGGTGTCGCCGTCGAAAAGCAGACGCTTTCCGCCATTACCGGAGCCGTTCAGCGACTCGCCAGCCGCGGCGCGGTTCAAGTCTTTGCCCCGCTGATCAAAGCACGCAAGGGCTTCCATACAAGAGTTGCCGAGTGGGCGGCGCGCAATGGTATCGATTTTCTTCTTGTGGACGGCGCGATCACGCCTGTCGCCAGCTTTTCGAGGCTCGAGCGGTTTAAGGAACACTCGATCGATGCACTGGTCGGCGAAGTCCTCCCTCGCCGCGATGCGAGGGAACTCGTCCGTCGAGCGCTTGAAATTGGCAAGGGCTCGGCTCGCGTTCGGGACAGCAAAGGGAAGTTCCACATCGTCAGCTCGGAAATGAATTGTCCGGAGTGTGGCCGCGCCTTCGAGGCGCTGGATCCGAGGCTTTTCTCCTTTAATTCGCCGCACGGCTGGTGCTCGCATTGCCGCGGATTTGGCGAGGTGTGGGAGGATTATTCGGAGAAGGACTTCGATTCGGCACTCGAGGCTGAGCTCGCGGAGGAACGCAGCCACGAGGTTCTTGATGATGGCGAGGCACGTCCCTGCCCGGTCTGCCGTGGAACACGCATCAACGAAACCGCTCGGAGCGTCTTCCTTCATGGAGAAACAATTACCAGCATCACGCGGCTCGCTGCCGATGCTTCGCTCAAGAGCATTCAACGGCTTAAATTTCAAAGGAAACGAAAAGGAAATTGCTTCCGACATTCTTACCGAGATCGTTCAGCGCCTGCGCTTCCTTTGTCAGGTAGGATTGGGCTACCTGACATTGGATCGTGCGTCCAACTCGCTTAGCGGCGGCGAGTCTCAACGCATCCGCCTGGCCGCCCAGCTTGGCTCCAACCTGCGAGGTGTGCTCTATGTTCTTGACGAGCCGACCATCGGACTGCATGCGCGTGATAACTCCCGCCTTCTCGAGGCGCTGGAAACTCTCGCGCGACAGGGGAACTCACTCGTTATCGTCGAGCATGACGAAGAAACAATGCGCCGCGCCGACCACATCATCGATCTCGGACCGCAAGCCGGCGCCCACGGCGGCGAGGTCGTCGCTACGGGTCAAATTGCGGAAATTATCGCCCATCCAAATTCTCTCACCGGTCGATGCTTGAAGCACCCGATGATCCACCCGTTCCGTGGGCTCCGGCGGAGCTTGGCGGATGCTCCGGGCTGGATCGAAGTTGCCGGAGCGCGACTCCATAACCTCAAGGATCTTGATGTTCGCTTTCCCATCAATCGGCTGACTGTCGTCACCGGAATCTCGGGCTCGGGCAAGAGCACTCTCGTTGGCGGCGTATTGCTGCCAGCGGTCAGGGAAGCGCTCCAGCGAAAATCTGCGGCCACCCAGCGCGCACGGCTCTCGGCCTCGGCAAACGACGCACCCTGGCAGGCACAGCGAGGAACCGAGCTGCTCGGAGCGGTTTTGGAGGTCGATCAATCTCCGATTGGCAAGACGTCGCGTTCAATTCCCGCAACATATATCAAGGTCTTCGATGAAATTCGGGCGCTCTATGCCACGCTCCCTGCTGCACGGATGCGCGGATACAGCGCGAGTCGGTTTTCGTTCAATAACGAAGGCGGTCGTTGCGAATCCTGCCTAGGCCAGGGAGTCATCAAGCTCGAGATGAACTTCCTGCCACCCTCTTACATTCCTTGCCAGGAATGTGAGGGGAAGCGCTACAACGGAGCGACGCTGGAAATCGAATACAATGGCAAATCGATCGGCGATGTCATGGAGATGACGGTGGAGGAGGCCGCGGAATTCTTCGGCGCGCACCCGAAAATTCGCCGCGCTCTGCGCCTGATGGTGGAAACCGGTCTCGGCTACCTGAAGCTCGGCCAGCCAAGTCCGACATTGAGCGGTGGTGAGGCCCAACGGATCAAACTCGTCTCGCAACTCGCCCGGCGCGCCACCGCTGCGGCTGAGGAGATCCAAACGAGCCGTCGTGGCAAGTCGACTCTCTACATCCTGGAAGAACCAACCATAGGCCTGCACGCCCAAGATGTCGCCCAACTAATCAATATCCTTCATCGGCTCGTTGACGAGGGCGGCACCGTCGTCGTCGTCGAGCATCACATGGACGTGATCGCGGAAGCCGACTACATCGTCGATCTTGGTCCGGAAGCCGGAGCCAACGGCGGAGAGATTGTCGCCGTCGGTTCACCCGAGGAGGTCGCCCTTTCCCGACGCAGCCGCACGGCGCCATTTCTGCGTGAAATTCTCAAAAGAAATCCGCACCCGTATCCGGCAAAATTGCCGGCTGACCGCCCGAACGCAACCGCGCCTGCGGCTGCCCCATTCGAGCTGGAACTACTTTAAACAGAGGCAGAGCGACCGCCGCGAGATTTGCCGGCGCCGCATTTACTCTCGCGCGCACCTCCATGCACACGTTGACAACCCGCCGATGGGACGATAGTTAGTTTAACCTTTTTATCGTGAGTTTTCTCCCTGTTTTGCAAGACGCAACCTCCTCCGACATTGGGGGACTTCGGGCTGATTTGAGGCCGCAAAGTATTCGCGATGCCGTGATCCGGCTTGCCGGAAATTCTCAGGACGGCATTCAGTCTGCGGGCGCGATGTTGGCGCGGTTGGCCGGCCGCAGCGCGCAAGAGGTGATGACCTACATGACGATCCCGTCCACCATCTCGGGAGGTCCGTCGATTTTCCAAGTGCGCATTGGATCCGGCGAAGTTCTCTCGGCGGGAGACGAAGCTGACTTCCTGGTAGCCTTGCATCAGCACAGCTACGAGGACCATATCGGCTTTCTTCGCGACGGTGGAGTGCTGCTCTACGATGCCGACAATGTCCAGCCCGACCCAAACAAGAAGCAGTTTGTTCATGTGGGCGTTCCGATCACCGGGCTGACCATCGAAGCGCTCGGCGGATCTGCGAAGGACAAGGGAAAAAATATCTTTGTCCTCGGATTGCTCGCCCGCATTTTTCATCTCGATACGGAGAAGCTGAAGAAGCTGATCGCGGAGCGGTTCAGCGGAAAATCCGAGGATGTCGCCAACACGGCCCTGACGGCGTTCCAGGCTGGCTTTGCCTATCCGGTCGGCAATGTGCTTTCGCGCCTTTACCGCTTCGAACACAGCGTGGAAACTGCCACCGGCAAAGCGCAGGTCACCATGGACGGGAACCAGGCGCTGGCTTACGGGCTGATTGCCGCGGGCGTGCGCCACGGCGCCGGCTATCCGATCACCCCTTGGTCTTCCATCATGGAGATTCTGCGAAGCGAGTTTCCGAAGTATGGAGGAGTTTTCGTTCAGGCAGAAGACGAGCTTGGCGCAGTATCGCTCGCGCTTGGTTTCTCTTACGCCGGGCATCTGGCGGTTACCGGCAGTGCCGGTCCCGGGATCTCTCTGAAGAGCGAAGCGATTGGCTGGGCTTCCATGGCGGAGATTCCGCTCATTGTTATCAATGTTCAGCGCGGCGGACCAAGCACGGGCCTGCCCACGAACGTGGAACAGAGTGATCTTTATCAGGCGATATTTGGCGGTCATGGTGACAGCCCCCGCGCGGTGCTGGCGGCGTCGACCGTGGAGGATTGCTTTTACATCGCTCTCGAAGCGGGTCGCATTGCCCGAAAGTACAGCACGCCGGTAATCATTTTGAGCGACTCCTCGCTGGCTACGAGAATCGAGGCCTTCGACGAGCCCGACCTGAAAAGCTTGATGCAGGAGCCCAAGCCGGACCTTACTCCTCGCGAGGAGGGCTTCAGACCCTACGCCCTTGATCGTGTCACGAGTCACGCTGCACCTGGAACCCCGATGCGTGACGGCAAGTATCCGGTCGTCACGGGCCTCGAACATGACGAGATGGGTCATCCCACCGGAAGCCCGAAGCTCCACACCGCGATGACTGCCAAGCGCCGGCGCAAGCTGCAACTGCTGGCCGAGGAAATTCCCCTGCCGGAAGTGCACGGCGATCCCTCAGGCGAGGCATTACTTGTCGGGTGGGGCTCGACCTATGGTCCGATTCACGAGGCGGTCAACCAGGCGCGAGAGCGGGGCGAAAGCCTTTCCGCGCTTCACCTTCGTCATGTGCATCCACTGCCCGACGGTTTGAACGAAATCTTCGACCGGTTCAAACGAGTTATTGTCATCGAGATGAACGACGCCGGCCTTTATGGATACGGACAGCTCGCGACTATTCTCAGAGCGAGATATTGCAATCCAAAGATTCGCAGCCTGACGAAGACAGATGGGCTGACCTTCCGGGTCCGCGAGATTTTAGAAGGAGTTTTGAAATGAATGCGCCAGCTGTGCTCCCCGAGCGGGAGAAACTTACCAAGAAGGCTCTCACGGCCGACCATCCGACCTGGTGTCCGGGTTGCGGCGACTTCGCAGTTTTGGCTGGCTTTTACAAGGTCCTTGAAAAGCGGCAGCTGCCGCACGAGAACATTGTCACGCTCGCGGGGATCGGTTGTTCGTCGCGTTTTCCCTACTTCGTGAACACTCACGGCGCGCACTTCATTCATGGTCGCGCCGTGCCGCTGGCTTCCGGGGTTAGCCTCTCGCGGCCCGATTTGCATGTCTTCCTCTTTGGTGGCGATGGGGATGGATTTTCCATCGGGGGCAATCATCTCGACCACGGAGCGCGCAAGAATATCCGGCTCACTTACGTGATCATGGACAATTTTGTCTATGGTCTCACCAAGAAGCAGACTTCTCCTACCTCGCCGATTGGATATCGATCAAAGACCGATCCCACCGGAGCGATCGATCAGCCAGTCAACCCGATCAAGAAACTGATCGCCGCGGGCGCCACCTTTGTTGCTCGAACTCACGCCACCCAGATCAATCACATGATGCAAATGATCGAGCGCGCCATGGACCATGACGGTTTCTCGGTGGTCGAGGTGCTCTCCGAGTGTGTCGAGTTTTTCCCGGGCGCATTCGATGCCGGCAACCCGCGCAAAGGGGGCGCTTTCACCATCATCGACGAGAAAAAGTGGGATAACACGGCTGAGGACGAGGCCCGCCACGACGTGACCGACGAGATCGCCGCTTACCGGCTCGCGAACCTGCCCTTTCCGGGCCTCTTCGGAGTATTCTATGAGATCGACAGGCCAACCAAGAATTCGCTCGAGAGCAAGTGGATTGCCGAAGCACGGGCAAAATCCGGGGCCTCTAGCGATTTGGAAATCCTTCAGAAGACGTTCGATCGCCTGAAATAGCGGCCTTTGCAGGCAAGCTTTCTGTAGCGACCGTGTCCCACGGTCGAGAACCCTCGGCGGCGGGGACGCCGCCGCTGCAACAAAAACGCCGCGCCTTCGCTTCATTCCGTCCCGGGTGTAGCACATCCGGCATCCCCGGGTGCGGCACGTTGCCGCAAGCGGCTCGGCTGTCCCGCCGGGCGCGATCTTGGCAAGAACACTGATCGGTAGATTCGATCAGCTTCCTTGCTAAGATTTGTCCGGCGAGACGCCGGACAACCACACCCGAGGACGGGTGTGCTCCCCCAACCTTGGCGCTCAGCTGCTCTTATCTCAAAGGGTTTCCACTGATCCGGCAGTACTTCCTCGACTCTCCGCAAGAATTCTTTTGCTGCCAGGCCTGCGGCGTGAGACAAACTGCCCCCCAATGCTCAACTGGATTTGGCTCGGGCTTGTCCTGCTGGCTGTTCTTCTCGGGGCGGTGTCCGGACAGCTCGGCGAGGTAACAGGTGCCGCCTTCGAGGCCTGCAAGACCGCCGTAATGACGCTGGCCTTGCCGCTCGCAGGTATCATGGCCTTATGGCTCGGGGTGATGCGACTGGCAGAGAAGTCTGGCCTTGTCGGCTTTCTGGCCGCGGCTCTTCGGCCGATCATGCGATGGTTGTTTCCGGATGTCCCCGCCAATCATCCCGCGATGGGTTCGATGGTCATGAACATGGCGGCCAACATGCTGGGGCTGGCGAACGCGGCCACGCCGCTGGGCTTGCGCGCCATGCAGGATCTCGAACGGCTGAACCCGCGACCCGGTGTGGCAACAAATGCGATGTGCACTTTTCTTGCCATCAACACCAGTTCGATCCAACTGATACCCGCAACCGCTGTCGCGATCCTTTCCGCCGCCGGTGCAACCAATCCCACCTCCATCATCGGAACGGCCTTCATCGCGACGGTCTGCTCGACGGCCGCCGGAATCATCGCCGTGAAATCGCTGGAAAAGCTGTCGTGGTTTGCTCTTCCTAAAGTGGAAGTGAGTTCAACCGAAAGTGTGCCTGCGTCGAACGACCTCGTCGCCGATGAGGAGGAAGTGCCACCGCTTCGCCCGACTTGGCGCATTCTCCTCGTGTTGACGCTGGTGTTTTTTTGCGTGCTTTTCGTGGCGATGGCATACTTTCCGGCGACCTTCGAGGTGCTTGCCAATGCCGCCCGAGAGTTTTTATCGGTTTCCACTCCATTTGCTTTTCCTCCGGAGTGGACCGGCCGACATTGGGTTGCTCGAAGTGTCGAGGCGATTTCCCTTCTCGCGATACCATTCATCCTGACAATGTTTCCCCTGTATGCCGCCGCCAGGCGGGTTCCGGTCTACGAAGAATTCGTCGAGGGGGCCAAGGAAGGGTTTCAGGTTGCCATTCGCATCATTCCCTTTCTTGTGGCCATTCTGGTTGCCATCGGCATGTTTCGGGCGGCCGGCGGGATCGACCTTCTTGCTCGCATCCTTTCGCCGATTTTCCAGCCGTTACGATTCCCTGCAGAATTGCTCCCCCTTGTCCTGATGCGACCACTCAGCGGCAGCGGGTCAAATGGTATCTTCGCGGAACTGGTGAAGACCCATGGTGCCGATAGCCTGATCGCCAAGATGGGCGCCACGATTATGGGCAGCACCGAAACGACCTTTTATGTTATTGCAGTCTATTTCGGGTCGGTGGCGATTCGCAGGACGCGCCATGCGGTTGCCGCTGGCCTTCTCGCTGATCTGACCGGCGTCATCGCATCGGTCATCATCTGCAATCTAGTCTTCGGCTAAGCGCATCCAGCATCTTCGAGATCGCCAAACGTGATCGCCGAGTTTTTCTTTCTCCTTCAGATCGTCGCTCCCATTTTCATCGTCATGGCACTGGGCTACGCCATGCGGAAGATCGATATTCTCTCGAGCGAGGCAGATCGCTCGCTCACTCGGCTGGTCGTCACCTTGCTGGCGCCTTGCCTGGCATTCGACACGATCATCGGCAATGAGGGGCTCGCCAATCCGAAGAACTGGATCCTCCCTCCCATTCTCGGCTTTGCATCGATTGCTCTCGGAATCGTCGTATCCCGATTGGGCGTAAAGTGCTTCCGAATCCCGGAAGGCAATGCCAGCAGGACTTTTGTTTTCACGGCCTGCCTTCACAACTATGGCTACATTCCCCTTCCGCTCTGCCACGCCCTATTCGACCGCGAGACCCTGGGTGTGTTCTTCGCATTTTTTCTCGGCGTCGAGCTGGCGTTTTGGAGTATTGCTGTTGCGCAACTCACCGGCCATTCCGAGCCCGGAGGTTGGCGCCGCGCGATCAATGCTCCCATCGTCGCGATCCCGACAGCGATAGTCCTAAACGCTCTCGGCGCAAAAGCCTGGATCCCTCCGGCGGTGGCGACGACCTTTCACTTGCTGGCCGTCTGCGCGATTCCGCTGGCACTGCTTCTCAGTGGCGCGCTTATTGCCGACTATGTGAACTGGGAGTCCGTGCGCCACGGGCGGCGGACGATTCTGGCATCCGCCGCCGTTCGCATCCTCGCTCTGCCCGCGCTAATGATGACCTTCACGCGGTTTGCTCCGTTGGATGTTCCCCTAAAGTCCGTGCTGATCATTCAAGCAGCCATGCCGGCCGCCATTTTTCCCATCGTGGTTACGAGAGCGCATCACGGAGACATGCCAACTGCGCTTCGTGTAGTCCTCGGCACTTCCGTCATTGGCTTGATCACGATCCCGCTCTGGATCGGATACGGCCTGCATTGGATATTGCCAGGGCGCTAGCAATCCGCCGCAGCCGACGGGCAGGGCTACTGTTTCCTGGCCTTGTAAAAATTTATCGCGGTAACGAGATCGACCGCTCTCTGCAGCACGGTATCGCGGATAGGCGGAGCCTTGCCGCGATCTCGCAGCGCCGCTTGCACGGTTTCAATCTCGGGATTGAGGTTCGCGACGAGCGAGGCTTCGTTCATTCTGCGGCGCTCAGGATCGTAGACAAATTGGCTCACCCCTGTTTGCTTGCTTTCCCGAAAGATTTGATCGCGAACGTCGCGCGCCAACCAAATCGAGACGTCTGGTTTCACCCCATGAGGGAACATCGCCCCCGCATTGGGAAGAATAACTTGGGCGATGGCCACGCGCAGCGTGGCGTTTCCGTTAATGGTCGCTTCAGCGAACTCGACGGCTTGGCCGCTCGTCTCCGATCCGATAATCATCGCGCCGGCGTTCAGGCGCAGCGTTCCTGCGAGCGCCTCTGCGGAACCCGCCGTATCTGAATCCGTCAGGACGACGAGCACCCCTTCAAAAGAAGGATCCTGGTTCGAGGTAAAGATTCGTTCCTGCTTCGCACTGGGCTTTTGAATCGAGAAGAGCAGTTTGCCCTTGGCACAGAACCGCCGCGCGAACTCGGCCGCAGCTTCGAAGTCGCTGCCCTCTGAAAGTCCGCGCAAGTCGAGAACGACTGCATCGATCTGGCTTTGTGGAAACCCTGCCAACGCGGCATCGAATTGCGCCAGCGTATCCTTGGTGAGCGCACCCGGCCTGATGTAGGCGATGTGCGAATCGAGAATCTCTGCGAGAAATGGAGTGGCTGGCGCTGGACCGGATTTCGCCGAGGTGCTCACGATAGCAGCACCGGGAGACAGTCGATTGATGAGCCCTTCCAAAGTCGCTCGCTTAAGCGCCTTCTCATCGACCTTTGAAGTGTCGAAAAAGCCCTCAGTAAATGTCCGCAGCGCCTTTTCCACATCTTCATCCTTCATTTCATCGATAAGCTCGCGCATCGTTTGGACCGGCGGCGTGGGACTAGGAGATGGCGACGGCGAGGGAGATGGAGACGGCGACACCTCGGGCGACGGAGTCGGAGAAGGTGAGGGCTGTTGGGCCCGGAGCGATACTGCCAGGACACCGAAAATCAAGAGAGCGCGAAAAATCATGGAGCGCCAATGTCCTCTCTGCGTTGCATTTGGTCAAAGTGGATTGTGTTCGCCGCTCCATAGGCAAGTTTTCTGGCTCCATCGCGATCGGAGCCGAGTGCGCTGACCCCCAGCACGCGTCCTCCATTGGTGACGATCTGCGGCCCATCCTGTTTGGTCCCGGCATGGAAGAGGACCACATCCGCAATCTTTTCAGCTTCGTCCAGCCCACCGATCGGGATTCCCTTTTCGTAGGTGCCGGGATAACCGCCTGAGGCAAGAACGACACACACTGCCGCCCGATCGTCCCATTGCGGGCGCTGCAGCGCGACAGCGTTGTCAACGCAAGCTTCGAGGAGATCGAGCAAGTCGCTGCGGAGGCGGCGGAGAAGCACCTGGGTTTCGGGATCTCCAAAGCGGCAATTGAATTCGAGAACCTGGGGACCATTCTCTGTCAGCATCAATCCCGGAAACAACATGCCGCGAAAGCCGATGCTCTCCGCCCTGATTCCGGCAACAAAGCGATCGAGCACTTCGCTCTTCACTCGCTCAATAAGCGTTGCATCGAGCGCTCCCGACGGCGAAACGGTTCCCATGCCACCCGTATTCGGACCTCGATTTCCGTCGAATGCGCGCTTGTGATCCTTTGCATCTGGAAAGAGGCAATATCCGGATTCATCGACAAGCGCATGAATCGAGCACTCCACGCCCCGCAAGCACTCCTCGATGACGATCCTGCGGCCGGACTCCCCGAAGACGCCCAGGTCCATAGCGCGATGGATGGCCATGGCTGCTTCCAGGGGATTTTCCGCTACAACCACGCCTTTGCCCAAGGCCAAGCCATCCGCTTTGATCACTATAGGATACTTTGCGCCACGACACCAGGCGTGTGCCTCCAGACTGTCAGAAAACTCACTGGATTCCGCGGTCGGGATTCCGTGACGCCGCATGAATTCCTTGGCAAATATTTTTGACGATTCCAGGCGCGCCGCAGCCGCCCGTGGACCGAAAATTCGCAGTCCCTCGTTCTCGAAGACATCAACAATTCCCGCTGCCAGCGCGTCGTCCGGTCCGACGACGGTAAGACCGATGTTTTCGCGTTTCGCGAATGCAGCCAGCGCCGGAATTTCCCCCACACCGATGTCAACATTGTCGCCGATCCTGGCCGTCCCCGCATTTCCCGGCGCACAATATACCTTCGTCACGCGGGGGGACTGCGCGAGTTTCCACGCAAGAGCATGCTCCCGTCCACCCGAACCGATGATCAAAACTCTCATGAGCGCCGGCCCGTTGTTAAAAGAGAACCACCATCTGGTCTGGGCGGCAAAATCTCCTTGGAGAGCAAGATCGAAGGTTTCCGGGGACGGTAGACTTTCGAAAATTGGCTCGCAAAACCCGAGAATGCTTCGGATCGACCCATCGGGATGATCAAACGTGGACGCAACTGGCCGACAATCGTGCAGCCTATCTTCATCTGTAAGCCCCGCCGGCAATCCAACCGGCATGAACAAGATATCGACCGGTCCGATTTGCTGCACTTGCGCAGGGGTGAGCCGACGCTGAATGTTTCCTAAATAGCAGAAGCGCATTCCTTCGAGTGGCCAAGCAAAAATCAGATTCAGCTCGCCGCTGCTCGCCTCGGGATTGTCGTATGTTGGTATGCCGCGAATCCGTAGCCCAGCGGCGTTATTCGTCCCGATTCCTATCGCTCCTCGAAAGGTGGTCGGCGAGTTGTCAAAAGCATCGACAAAATTGGCATCGGAGCGTTCCGTCGAAACCAGCAGAACATCAGGACGCAGGCCGCGTGGCAGAACTCGCCCTGTAGTCCCGGGAGCTATATGGATTGGTAAGCACCTTCTTGCCAATCGATGAGGTAATCACAAACGTTTCGTGACCGAGCCAGTCTACCCGAACGTAGCGGGAACGAGCCGGAGTCGTTTCCTCCGGTCCTGCGCAGCCCGCAAGCATCCAGCAGAAAAGCCAGCCGTAAAGGAGATGATTCCAGCGCATAGAGGAAGACTGCGAAAAATTTCCCGGCTATCTAAACAGCGCAAGTCTGGCGAGGCAAGTAGCGGCCAATGCACCGCAAAGGAATTGCATCTCACTTCGTGCCGTCCATATTGAGCGCCCGAACATGACCAGACCTGCCGAGAAATACTTTTCTTTGATCGAAGAGAAGTTGACGTCGGACTATGCGGGGATGTTCCGTGAACCCGGCGGAGCCCTCAAACATCCATTCCTAACACCGGGCAGCGACCAGTATGCCGACGTTCTCTGGGATTGGGATTCGTGGCTGAGCAACGTCGCCCTCCGACAAATTCTCGCCAAAGTCAGGCAACAGCGTGGAACTGGATCGAGCCAGGCCTTACGAGCGCGGCTGCGTGCTCAATTTTCTCGAATTCGGCGGCATGGACGGCTGGATTCCGATCCTCTCCGGTCGCGACGGTTTTCCAAAGCCCGAGCACATCTATGAGGAAAACATGCGCAAGCCGTGCCTGGCTCAACATGCCGCCTTCCTTATCGAGTCTGACGGGGGCGACGCGGAATGGCTGCGGCCTAAATTCTATTTCCTGCAAACCTTCCTGAACAACTATCGCCACCATCACCGGCATTCCTGCGGGCTCTATTTCTGGCAGAACGACCTCTCGATCGGGGTGGACAATGACCCGTGCACCTATTATCGCCCGCCGCGCAGCTCCGGATCCATATACCTCAATGCTCTCATGTCCAAAGAGCTCGAAGCGATGGTCTATCTTTGCCGGCGCCTTAGCTTGGACGAAGTTGCCGAGCATTACCGAGAAGGACGCCAAGACCTGCTCGCCGCCATCCACGAGCATTGCTGGGATGAACGCGACGGCTTCTTTTACAGCGTCGATCTCAACCTGCTGCCGGTCGAATCGAAGCGCACATTCGGCCTGCATCAAGGAATGCCACGGGACTGGCCGTGTTTGATCCAGCGCATCGGCGTCTGGTCAGGATTTCTCGCACTCTGGGCCGGCATTGCCACACCGGAACAAGCGCACCGCATCGTCCAGGAACATTTCCACGATACCAGGACCTTCAACGCGCCCTTCGGCATCCGCACCCTCTCGCGCATGGAAAAGATGTACAACGTCCGGGCCACCGGAAATCCATCGTCGTGGCTCGGACCGATCTGGGGCGTCTCGAACTACATGGTCTGGCGTGGATTGGTCAACTACGGCTTCCGCAACGAAGCCGAAGAATTAGCGACCAAGACCGTTGAGCTCTTCGGCCGCGACCTGGAACGCTTCGGCGCGCTTCACGAATACTATCAGCCCGACAACGGCGAACCGATTCTCAACCGCGGCTTCCAAAACTGGAACTATCTTGTCCTTAACATGATTGAATGGCTCAAAGGCAACACGCCCATCGCCGAATTCGGCATGGGCGGGGCCCTAAGAGGCCCTGCGGCCGGCTGCAGCTCGTGACCCATCTCATCCGCAGATTCCACAGATTACACAGATGGAATGGGGAGCACACCCGTCCTCGCGTGACCAGTGAGGCGTCTCGCCTCACACCAGAACTATGATAATAACAGAGACTCTCTAAGCCTTGCCCTTTTCCCATTCACACCCTTTCTCGAACGAGCGCCAACGGCGCGACCTCATTTCAGCCTGGGGCAACGCCCCAGGAATGACACACACCGCCCCAAAACTAGCGCTGAAAGTGCGACTCATCCAAAAGACTATCGCCTAGATCGGCACCGAACGGCCTCTCGACTTGCACGCCCACACTCCGCTCTCAAATAAAACGAGCTTTACCTATACCACCAAGCTTGAATAGATGACAACTTGTCAGCACATCAACTAGGACTAAGCTTTTCACAACCAAAAAGAGCATTCGTCGCAGCATGCTTGTCGCATTAGGTGTAAACGCAGCCGATTCCGATCACAACCGACTGCCATCGCTTCACTTCGCCCTTCAAGGGCTTGCGAGTTCGGATAATGCTTGGCGCAGTACATGTCGAATCACAATGGCCGCCGGAACTTACCTCCACCGGACGAGAAGCCGTATTCTACCTATCCGTGAAACAAACGAAGTTACTCCTTACGATTCCCGATATAGTGAACTTTAGTCCATCTACACAACGTTCGGCGCGGCAAAATGGACTTTCCAACCCTCGGCCGCGACTTAAATTTGTGAATCCTACCAGGCAAAGAACATGCGGCAATTAGCGATCATTACGGGCGCGACGCGCGGCCTTGGGCTTGCACTCACGCAGCGGCTCCTCGCCGAGGGCATGCGCGTTGTCGCAATAGGACGGCGGCTGGACAATCTGAAGAGCCAAAAGGAGGAATATGGCTCAGCGTTGCGAACGATGAGCGCCGAGCTGGGAACCCATGATGGTATTCGCGCTGCGAGTTGCGACCTCCGGCAGGTCGTCAAGGGAGAGCAGGTGCATTACTTGGTCAATTGCGCTGGTATCATCACGCCGATTGGTCCGATTACCACCATAGACTTGGCGGATTTCTTGCAGCTCATGAATGTCAATTTCTTCGCCGCTTTCCAACTGATCAATGTCCTCATACCGCAGTTCGCCGACGGAGCGCGCGTGCTAAGCGTTTCCAGCCGGGCAGCTGAACTGCGTTTGCCCGGACTCGGTATGTACTGCGTCAGCAAGGCCGCCTTGGAGAGCCTTACCGGTTCCTACCAGGTAGAACTCGCCAAGGTGAGCGTGTCGACCTGTATTCCGGGGGAGGTCGATACCGACATGCAATCGGACTTGCGTAGCGGTCCCCAGTCCCCGTCAAGCGACCCAGACAGCTTGGGTGGATTCTTCGACCAACAGTTCTTCCTTAAGAACAAGACGCGTCTGATCCCTCCGGCGATTTCAGCGAGATTTTTGTACTGGCTCCTGACCGGCCCTGATAGCGAAGAGTTTGAAGCCAAGAGGCCTTGGACAATCTATGATCAGGAAGTGCAGCCCAGGTGGCTGGAGAAGGGTGAAGCGTTTTCTTACGAGTGTCCTTAGACTCTCGACTGGCGGCGGGCAGCCTGTGGGTAGCACTCGCTTGTTTCCTTATGAGCTGAAGAGAAGCCTGATTATGTGGCCGAACAAGGCGCTGAGCTACGACGTTCGGAATAGAATATGTCCTGGAACTCGAAAGAACCTCGCTGGCAAGGCGCCAACAAACCGAGAATAGCGCCCACCCAATTCGTAATCAACAGCTCGGAGTTTGATCGGATTCCCGACGGGCAAGGGACGATGAACTCGATTTTCCACAATGCGATGACTGCGGCGTCTCTCGTGGGAATTTGCATCTGCTTGGATGTGACCTAAAGCACTGCCCTCGATGCGGCGGACAGGCAATCTCATGCGACTGCTTTTACGAAGATGATTAGAAACAGGAAGTCCAAACCAAGCGGTGCATCGAATCCCTGTCCCTCCCGGACTTGGGATCGCTGACCGCCAACGTTAGGCCGCTTCGCACGCATGTCACAGCAGAGCGACTTGGCAGACGGTTTCTACGCCCGACTGAGCACCTGCCCGGTCGCTTCAGCTCAGCTTGTGCGGGAGTTGCGCAGTCGGTGGGGTGCGGGGCACGGTGTCGGTTAGTGCATGGTTTTGTTCGCGAGGTAGCCACGTGCCTCTTGCACCACGATGACGTTGAGGTGGGCGACGTGAGAGGCGGCCAGTTCGTTTCTTGGTCGTTGCCAGCGTGGGATGCAGACGAGAGGATTGACGCGGAGTTGATGGCGATGGACAGATTTCTCGACGACGAGAGTCAGTATGTATTCCGAAAGACACCAGCGGCCTAACCATGCGCTGCAGCGAACCCGCCTTCGCGCTCCGGTTGCAATCCACGCGTCTCATGGGCCGGGTCGCTGAGCCTACCTCTGGACAACTGACAACTAGGGGTCAGTGTGCATAAAGGTATTACTAACAGATAGGGTTGAGGGCAGAGATTGGTCGGGCAGGGATTGAAGGCGGCGGGGCTAGATCGGCAGGATTCGAGTGGGAAGCTAATGGCTTCAAATGAGATGTGTATGTGATTATGCACACTGACCCCTGACTGGCGCCTGACTGGCGCGAGAACACCGGCCGTGAGGAGGAGGTAGCAGACATTTCATGCGCGAAGTATCAGAAGACGAAGTGGTCGAGATGGCTGGGAATCCGACTGTCCGGTGCTAGGCAAGGAAGAATCTGACGAGATGGACGCTGTTTGTCTGAAGCAGTTTCCTCAGGGATACGTTCTTGGAATAAGCGACAAGCATGAAGATCTGAAGTTATTGTTCACTCCGAGTAGAGAAGAGGCGGAAAGTGGTATCAGCATTACAGAGCACGCCTGCGGGAATTCGGAACCCCGTTTGGCGGACCTACCTGACGCCTGCGCCAACCGAACTTCATTCCCCAAACTTCGCGCCGGAGATAACGATCCTTAAGGAGGTGGGGAGTTGATCTTTTCGACGACGAGCAGATCGGCAGGATAGGCAGGGACTGCTGGCAATGTCTCCTCGGTGCAGCCCAGAGTCGGCGCGATAATCCTCCGCGGCAAAGCGGCCAGGGCCCCGGTAAAGCCGATGTCCTCCGGTGTCGTATTATCGAAGAAGATAAGGAACCGCAGTTCGTCATCGCGGAGGTTCTCAATATGATGAGGATAGCCCTTGGGAATGAAATACATATCACCGGGGCCGAGCAGATAGGTATCGACGCTGGCGCCTGGACTTAGCAGCGTCATGCGAGCATTCCCCTGAAGCACGTACCCCATCTCAGCGGTTTGTGGATGCCAATGCGGCTCCCGCATGCCGGTGCCGAGAAGCCGCAGGGAATACATGGCGAGACCTTCCAGAACCGGCCAGAATTGCTTCCGCGCCGTCCGGGCAGAGCCGAAGTTTGTCGCGAGCATCGGTGGCAGGCTTTCCACCGCCAGCTTGTAATGATTCGAGAACCCCGCCGCCCAGGGGACCTCCAGAGTGCCCTCATACTTACCGATGACGACATCCTCCGGCGAGTATCGGATGCCCGTTGTCGCGGTTTGAGAAATGCCCAACGTATTCCCCATTACATTAGCGTTCATGCACCCAACGGCCCCGGACATGCCAAAGTCCTCCGGTTCATGATTAGAGAAGGCAACGAGAAACTCTGCGTTTTCCCCGCCAGTATTGACGATGGCATGTAAATAGCCGCTAGGCACAAAGAACATTTCCCCCTCGGCGATCGTAAAGGTGCCATGTTGCTCAGCAGGGGAAAATTCGTGCGATTCACCGACGTCCGGCTTCCAAGTCATTCGAAAATTGCGGGCGGCTCGTGCCCAGAGGAAACACGTGTTTGGACTTCTGCATGGGTGCGTGTTTAGGCCGGTGCCGTCCCGATGGCAAGTTTGGCAATCGATTGCCAATAGTCCAAAGACGTTTCCCTTCGCCGGATTAGACAGGTCAAGGCTGGCTAGTTAAGCTCAACAGAGCAAAGGTTCGACCCGATTAGAGATCTAAAGATATCGTTCTCCGAGGATAGCGGAGAAGTGGTATCAGCGCTACATAGAGCGCCTGCATGAAGCCACGTTCGGCTTACAAAGAGTGAGGAAGGCTCCTCACCATGCTCTGCGGCGAAACCGCTCCGGCCAATTCCTAGACTTAGGATCATAGCCGTCCGTGAAGACCGCCTTTATGCTCGGCTGCCACGATCTGGAGCCGACGTCCTGCGCGACGAAAAATGGGGTCAGACCTTGACGGGCTGTTGCCCAAATCAGCCCATTCTGGCGTGAAAAATGCTTAGGGATGGAGTTAGCTATGATGGGCCATTGGCAGAAGCAGACCGAGCTGTGGGTGGAACCGATAAACTTAGGCAGACGAATTCCGCCAGATCATTTGCTAAGAAAGATCAATCAGGTACTCGACCTCGGGTTCGTGCGCCGCGAAGTGACCGGCTTTTACGGGAGCAATGGCCATGTGTCGGTCGACCCGGTGATCATCATCAAGCTGATGCTCCTGCTCTTTCTCGACGATGTGCGCAGCGAGCGCGAGCTGATGCGGATTGTGCCGCTGCGCTTGGATTATCTGTGGTTCTTAGGCTACGGGCTCGAGGATGAGATCCCCACTCACAGTGTATTGAGCAAAGCGCGCAAGCGTTGGGGAGCCCAAGTCTTTGAGCGGCTCTTTACCCGGAGCGTCGAGCAGTGTGTTGCTGCGGGCCTGGTCGATGGCAGCAAGCTGTATCTTGATGCCTCTCTGGTCGCGGCGAATGCGTCCCGCAACTCAGTCATCGAGGTGGTGGTTCGGCGCGAGGTGAGTAAGCTTGAGGAGCAGGAGCAAGAAGAAGACCAGGACTCCGGCAGCAGCGGGGGCTCGGTCAATCGAAAGCTGCGCAGCACCACCGACCCTGACTCGACGGTGGTCCGGCACCAGCAGGGCAGGCCGACTCCCTCCTATAAGAATCATCGGGCTCTTGACGACAAGGCGGGAGTGGTGACGGCGATCACGACAACGACGGGAGCTGTCGATGAAGCCAGCGAGTTAATCGAGCTCATTGAAAGACACGAGCGGGTCACCGCTGCCAAGACCAAGGTGGCGGTAGCCGACAGCCGCTACGGCAATACGGCTAACTTAATTGCTTTGGCACAGCGTGAGATTCGGGCGCATGTGGCCGATCTGCGCAGCAAACTGCGCAATGCGCGCAGCCAAGGAATCTATCCGCCAGAACACTTTGTCTATCAGCCCGAAGCGGACTACTACACGTGCCCGGCGGGAGAGATCCTTTACCGGCACCACTTTGTTGCCAAGCGCGGCTACTATGAATATCGGCCGAAGCGGGGAACCTGCGCGAGCTGCAGGCTGCGACAGTTCTGCACGCGTGATAAGAACGGTCGCACCCTCAAGCGCTACGCGGGCCAGGAGCTTCTGGATAAAGCGCGCCAGCAATCCCATTCCCCGCAAGCGCGCTCTGACCGCATGCGCCGGCAATGGTTTCAAGAGCGCAACTTCGCCGAGGCCGCCGTGCAGCACGGCTTTAAGCGAGCCCGCTGGCGCGGACTCTGGCGACAAAGCATTCAGGATTACCTCATCGCGGCCATTCAAAACCTGAGGATCATCGCCAAAAACCACAAGCATCTACTCCTCGCGCTTACTCGGATACTGGCTAAGGCCAAACTGCTTCCAATCTTTTTCGCTGCCGACCATTGATCGCGGCATCGCTTAACCACTCAGAGTCACCTGCCTAAATTTTGCCACAAGCTCATCCTTTTTGAGCAACAGCCCGTTGATTTATGACCTCGATCTCCTTCTGCAGAATGTTGAAAGCGGGTCGAGACGGGCATCCGCCCGGTTGCCGCCGAACAGCTTGAACGAGCCAGAAAGAAGATATAAGGGCTACACCGCCCGTTGCCAAGACAGCCGCGTTGAGGCATCCGCTGCAGCCGACCCTTCCACGGTTTCATGCCGTTGTTTCTCGATTTTCCCGAGAAATCCACTACCTGCTTCGGGCGAGATATCATGTCATCTCAGCGTTTCAGCCATCGAGTAGTGATTATTCTTCTAATCTGGTGCCTATCGGCGGCGCTTGTCGGAGTTCTTGGCGTCCTTGCTTCCGTGCACCCGCCCCTTCCGCAACTGATCTTGTTTGGCTTAGTCGCGCTTCTCCTAATAGCTTACGGGTTATCAAGCGAATTTCGCCGCTGGCTTTCTTCCATTCCTCTCAAATGGCTTGTTTGCGTGCATTTAGTTCGCTTCGTAGGCTTCTATTTTCTCTGGCTGTATGAGCACGGGCAATTGCCTTTCGCCTTCGCGGTCCTAGGCGGTTGGGGGGACATCGTGGTGGCCACCCTTGCCCTTGTCCTGTTGGTTCTGCGGCCTCGATCTCGCATGATTTATCAAGTCTGGAACACGCTTGGGTTCGCAGATATCCTCTTTGTTGTCAGCACGGCGACGAGATTGGCTCTCGAGGACTCCGCGTCCATGGCGGCACTTCTTCGCTTTCCGTTGAGCCTCCTCCCCACGTTCATTGTACCCCTAATTATTTTCACCCATATCGTGATCTTTCTACGATTGAAAAGCGACCCACTCAATAGGGCCCGTTAATCCGAAGCCCCAATTTCGATTTCATATGACGTTTAGATGGACCGGCGTAATCCGCGTCAAGGATCGGCCAGATCTGGTTCTGCTGCGTCCTTGAATGGGCGGGCAAGGCCACCCTTACCGACTTGCAAGGCGCATCAACGCTTCTGGAAGGTTAAAGACCTGACCGGCCGGGGCCGGGAGCTATCTCGTCGACGCGAGGCACGCCATGAAAAAACGATCGGAAATTGCGGACATTGATGCGTATATCGCAGCTGCCTCACCGGATGTGCGCGACATCCTTGAACGGATACGGCAGGTCGTGAGAGTAGCGGTTCCGGCAGCCACCGAGACGATCAGTTATCAAATGCCAGCGTTTAAGCTCGATAAGATGTTCTTCTATTTCGCCGCATTTAAGAAGCACATCGGCGTTTATCCGCCCGTGAAGGGGGATCGCAAACTCCAGAAGAAATTGCTTCCCTATCGCGGCGACAAGGGCAACCTCAAGTTCCCCTTGCGAGAACCGATTCCCTACGAACTGATTGGTCGGGTCGCGTCAGCATTGTCACGGGAGCATTCGAGATCGTGAGTGTTGGCGAGCTTGACCCGCGCTGTAGCGGCGGTGTCCCCACCGCCATGAGACCGCCTGACCGTGAGGACACGGTCGCTACAAAATGCGCTCGCACTCTTTCCAAATGCTGGGTCTGCGCGCCGTGGGCGATTGTTGTTGGGACATCGATATGTCTAAGGTTCGATTATTCCATTCGAAGGTTTACAATCTGCGTCGATCTGTGTCCATCTGTGGAGAATCCCCCGTGCGCTTGAAATCCATGGATCCTATGTCCGGACATGACCACGGATCTGTGACAAGAATCTAACCCATCGCTTTTGCTCATATGCCGAAGATCATCGAAGCACCGGCTCGCATTGAAGCCCACGGCCAACCACCCAAGGTCATCGAGGAGTTTGTTGGCAGAGTCAACTCCGCAACTGAAGCGGTGAGTGTCGCGCGCATGGTTAGTCCATCGGGTTGGAGTGAGCCGGGACAGACACCAGAATTTGACGAGGTCACCGTCGTTCTCCGCGGAGAGCTCCAGGTAGAGAGCAACGCAGGTGTTCATCAAATTCCCGCAGGGCAAGCGATTATCGTCAGGCGTGGCGAGTGGGTGCGCTATAGCACACCGTCACCGGAAGGGGCTGAATACATCGCGGTTTGCATGCCGGCCTTCTCTCCGACGATCGTGCACCGCGATTCGGACTGAGGTTTATCGTGTAGCGACGGTGTCCCCGCCAGGGCGCGCCTAGGTGGGCCCACCGTCGGAAGACCTCCCCTGTGACAACACGATCGCTACAAATGCTCTCACACTCTTCACTTGGATTGTAGTAAGTTCTCTGGAAATTTTCCCGACACCTCTACTTGGTATCCGCCCTTCGAACCTTAATCTTCGGCTTTGGGAACTCGTCGCGAGGCTCTTTCGCGGGCGAGTTAACCTGACTTGATCCGTGCGCAGCTTTCTCTACCTGACACTCCTCGGCATCTGTTACTCCGTTTGCCAGGCGCAACCGATCTTCAAGGTCATCCCGCTTGGTGTGGAGGGTGGCAACGACGAAAGCAATCTATCGGCTTATGCCGTAGCGGTCAACGGGACGGACGCCTATGTCAGTCTCGACGCCGGGACGATCTACGACGGCATTGAACGGGCCGTGGCCGCTCAACTCCTCAGCGGAACCGTGTTGGAAGTATTGCGAAACAACATCAAAGGCTATTTGATTTCGCATCCTCACCTCGACCACATCGCAGGGCTTATTCTCAATTCGCCAGACGATTCACCCAAACCGATCTACGGCTTGCCCTTCTGCCTCGAAGCAATCCAGGAGACCTATTTCAATTGGAAGAGCTGGCCCAACTTCGGCGATCGGGGAATAAAGCCCCTCAACAAATACCGCTATACGATCGTATCCGGACAGGAAGAGACACCGCTGGAGGGGACATCGATGTTCGTGCGAGCATTCCCGTTGAGCCACGCCAAACCTGGTCAGAGTACTGCCTTCCTTATCCGACACGCCGAAAATTACCTTCTCTACTTGGGCGATACTGGAGCCGATACGATCGAGGGATCAGATCACCTCGAACGACTTTGGCACGCCATTAGCCCGTTGATGACTGCCGGAAAAGTGAAGGCCATTTTTGTGGAAGTTTCATTTGCAAACGCCCGGCCCGACCAGCTCCTGTTTGGCCACCTCACACCCCGCCTGCTCATGGATGAAATGAAAAGACTAAGTCAGCTTTCCGGTGACGGGCTGAAGAAGTGCCCGCTGGTAATAACGCACATCAAACCAGATACGCCGAGCGACGAGATCAAAAGAGAGCTCGATCAACTAAACGAGCTTGGTCTCAAACTTATCTTTGCGGAGCAGGCAAAGCTGTTGGAATTCTAAGGCGGTCTACTGTAGCGACGATGTCCCCATCGTCGTCGCAAACGAGCCCTCGACCGTGGGGACACGGTCTCTACAGTATTTCTCTGAAGAACAGGTGAGCGAGCTTCCCATTAGTTACCGCGACATTGTCGCCGCCCATGAACGCATCGTCGGCGTTGTGCACCGGACACCCATCCTGACCTCGAGGACAGTCGACGAAGCGGTCAACGCGCGTGTGTTTTTTAAGTGCGAGAATTTCCAGCGGGCGGGGGCGTTCAAGTTCCGCGGAGCCTACAACGCGCTCGTCCAGCTCTCGCCCGAGCAGAGGGCTGCTGGGGTGGTTGCTTTTTCTTCCGGCAATCATGCCCAGGCGGTCGCCTTGGCGGCCAAACTTCTCGGGATCAAGTCCGTCATGGTGATGCCACGCGATGCGCCTGCGTCGAAGATGGCGGCCACGCGCGATTACGGTGCGGAGATCGTCCTCTACGACCGTTACCTCGAGGATCGCGAAGAGCTCGCCGGCCGGCTTTCCGACCAACATGGGCTGACCTTGATTCCGCCCTTCGATCACCCGCACGTAATGGCGGGTCAGGGCACGACAGCTAAGGAATTGTTTGAGGATACCGAGGGGTTGAATGTCGTTCTGGTGCCGCTGGGCGGAGGTGGATTGCTCTCCGGTTGCGCAGTGGCCGCCCGTGCCCTAAATCCGAAATGCGCGGTAATCGGAGTGGAACCAGAGGTTGGGAATGACGGCGAGCGTAGCTTCAAAACTGGTGCGATCGTCCATATCAATGTTCCGGAAACCATCGCCGACGGCGCGCAAACTCAGCATTTGGGAAGGCATACTTTTCCCGTGATTCGCGAGCTGGTGCACGACGTGGTCACCGTTTCCGACGCCGACTTGGTCGCGACGATGCGTTTTTTGGCGAGCCGAATGAAGCTCGTCGTCGAGCCAACCGGATGTCTGGGAGCTGCTGCGGTGATCCAAAAAAGGATCGATGTCACTGGGAAGAACGTTGGCGTGGTGATCTCCGGCGGTAATGTCGACATGATCCGCTTTGCCGAGCTAATGTTGAAGCGCTGAGCCTTATCTAACTCTCCAACTATTCAATCCAGGGGGGCAATTAGTTGTAGGGGCGCTTGTGTCAAGCGCCCAGCGAATCTACAGGCGGTTGGCACAACCGCCTCTACTAAATCTTCGAATGGCTTCTAGGCGGTCGAGAGTCATTCTTTCCAGAGCACAGGGTTGAGCTTAGAGTTGACGATCTCCCCGATTTTACATCCGGGGAGCCATGCTTCCCAATCCTGCTGCTGGTGGTTGTTGCGCGGTTTTATCAATCTGATGCCGTCTTCCATGTAAATGATGGTCATGACCGCGCGCGCCTGTGCCGATGAATTGCCGCCCGCTCGGTGAAAGGTCCAGCCGGAATGGAAGCTGACCTCTCCTAACTCGTAGGGTTCTTCCACATAAGTGAAGTTCTGTGCCTGGAGCATCTCGCGAATTCTCGCTTCACTCTCGTCGCTAATTTCGAGATCCCGCCCACCTTCGAAACGATGGCTGCGAGCGGCGAAAGCCAGCGGTCCCATCTCGAGTGGCGTCGCCTGTAACGGGATCCAGGCAGTGCAGGTATTATCGTTGCTTAGCGGCCAGTAGTACTGATCTGCGTGCCACGGGGTAAACCCGCCGCCCGCTTCCTTATAAAGCGCCTGGTCGTGGTAGATACGAACCCCCTTGACGCCCATCAGCTCCGCGGCGACGCGGGCGAGTCGTTTGCCAAACGAGAACTGCTGGCAAATTTGATCCTTGCTCCATAAATTCATTACTTGAAGGAAGGCGCGCTGATAAGTTGAGCGCTCAGCCATAGGCTTGATGAGCGTATTAAGACGAACGACCTGCTCGGTGATCGCTTCGCCGTAGAACTTAAGCAACTCGGGCGAGAACAGTTGCTTTAGTTTGACATACCCCTCCGCCCGAAAGTGGTCGATCACCCCCGCAGGCAATGGAAAAGGTGCATCCAACTCCGCACTCAAGTTGCCTGGGCTTCGAAGCGGCGCTCTCATGAATTTGCGGGGAACTCCGTGATTCGCTAATAAATGTCCCCGTTCCCGATCCGAAATCAATCAGGACATCGCTGGATGCCAATCCGAGCAGGTCGAGCGCCTGGTTGCTTTCCGCCTCGACGTCGCGAAAGGCAGCATGGGTGGAATCGTAAATCTCGACTTCCGCCGGATTGCCGTAGTCTCTTCCCACCTGCTGAAACTCGTTATATTGCCAGGAAATCATACCCCCTATCGGGCACCGCAAATTGAATGGTACTCTCGCGCGAGCATCAAGCGGACAATCAATCGCCAGACCCGTCGCCTCAACTATCAACTGCGGCGGTGAATACCGCCCCCCTACTTGACATAGCCGACGGAGCATCGTCGTTATAGGGTATGTGTCGAAACATCCGACCACTTTTTAATTTCGAACCGCCCGCAACCGAGACGGAGATTCAAGCTGCCGCACTTCAGTTTATCCGAAAGATCAGCGGTTTTACAAAGCCGTCCCATTCCAATGAGACTGCCTTTAATGAAGCGGTCCGCGACGTTTCGCAGATCGCCCGAACGCTGATCGACTCTCTGCAAACCACCGCTCCACCCAAAGATCGCGCCGTGCAGGCGCATAAGGCACGGGAACGTTCACGGGTTCGCTTCCCTGAGCGAGCACACGGATAGAAAGAGCGTCGCGACGATCGTCGAGGGATCGGCGCTGGGGAGGCGCCCGCCGGCCCACAGGTTGACGCTCTCGCCGCTTGGGGAGCACACCCGTCCCCGGGTGTGATTAGCCGGCGTCTCGCCGGACAATCTTTAGCAAGAGATTGAGGAAATTGGTGGGCTTTTTTGGCCGACATACCGGTTTCTTTCTTTGGGCTCTCAGCTACCGATTCTAGCACTCGGCAGAGACGCCGAGCGCCACACCCGGGATTCGCCTAGGAGACTGTTGAAGAACTCACGCATGTCACGCGCGAGCTCTTTGGGGTAGATATCGGTGAAGCGACGAAGGAGCATCCCCTCAAGGGCTGTAACTGAGGAGCGACGCCGAAAGGTGCCCCAAAGAGTTCGCGCCCTCCGGGTTGCGCTAATTTTCGGCCCTCGCGGTGTCGCCAAGCTTGTCCGTAGCACTGCGGCTACGACCTGCGCTTGGCTCCTTGCGATCTTCCGAAAATTGGCAGCAACGTGGCATACGTGAGTTTTTCAACAGTCTCCTAGGCGAATGCTCCCCGGAAGCGCTAGAAGGCTCACCGTTTTGAACCTTGGCATCGGAGTTCAGTTTGTCTCACGCAGTGCGCCCGCGGAGCAGAGAAAGTCCTCGCGAAGAGTCGAAGCGCTGTCCTTCTAATGGAACTTGTTGATTCGAGCCGCACCTAGGCGCTGGGAAGAGCGCTGCTTTTAGCTAGAGGTCAAGGGCTCGCTCGGCATTGAGCAGAGCACCGTTACAGCCGTTTTGTTCCTCGAGGTGTTCGGCCATGACGGGTTCCTCGTCGCCGATACCAAGCAAAGCGTCAGATTCTTTGACGGACATCCCTTCAACTTCTCGCAATTTGCGCTGCATCGAGCGAGCCTTGGTGCCGACTGTCTCGATGTCGCTGGTCGCCTGGAGCAGCTTCCGTTGCACCTTCGCAAGCACTTCGCCAAAAGTGTCAAACTGTGCTTTGACCGCGCCGAGGACCTTCCAGACTTCGCTGGAGCGCTGCTCGATTGCCAGGGTGCGAAATCCCACCTGAAGGCTATTTAGCAAGGCGACCAAAGTGGTCGGACCCGCGATAATCACGCGGTGCTCGCGCTGAATGAAATCCGCGAGACCAGGAACCCTGAGCACTTCCGCGTAGAGGCCCTCGGTCGGCAAGAACATGATCGCGAAATCCGTGGTTTGGGGCGGGCACAGATACTTTTGCGAAATATCGCGAGCGTTCGCCTTGATGCGAACCTCGAGTTGAGACGTCGAAATCCGCACCTGCTCCGCATCGCGGCGGTCAATTGCCGCCAGCAGCTTCTCGTAATCCTCTTTCGGAAATTTTGCGTCAATGGGCAGCCAGACATGCGCGCCATCGAGGTCGCGACCGGGAAGCTTGATCGCGAATTCGACCGTTTCGCCGTTGCCGCGTGGGCGGACATTCTTTGCATATTGCTCGGGGCTGAGAAACTGCTCAAGGATGGCCGATAGTTGGAACTCCCCCCAACCACCGCGATTCTTTACGTTCGACATCAACGTCTGCAGACTGCCGATCTCGCCGGCGAGTTTTCGCATTTCGCCCATGGCGATGTGAACCTGCTGCAGGTTCTCGCTGACGATCTTGAAGGACTCACCAAGGCGTCGCTCCAGGGTCGTCTGCAATTTCTCCTCCACGGTTGCGCGCATCTGCTCGAGCTTGGCGTTATTGTCGTGCTGGATGGCGGCCAGCCTGTTGTCGAGCGCCACGCGCAAGGTTTCCGACTTCTGCTCACTGGTTTGGCTCATCAGCGCCAACTGGCGATCCAGGGCCTCTCGTAAATTGCCAAGAGCTTCGTTTTGCATCCGCAGCGAGTCCCGGGTGCTCGTGGCAACTTGATTCAATGCCGCAAAAAGGGACTGCGCAAGTTCCTGACGTCCTGCCGAATTATCCTGGCGCATCTCTGCTGGGAGAGCCTCCAGCCGCTCGCGCAACTGCGAGGAGACAACGGTTGTGTGCCGACGGAGCGATCGGCTTGAGACAAGATGGGCTATTTGGAGGGCAGCCGTTAGCGCGAGGAGAGCGCCAATCCCGATGAGAAGGTTCTCTGTCATGCGATCAGCTGTCGTTGTCTAAAAAGGCGCAGTTCTGCGTCACAGGAACAGAATACCCGATGGGTAGGACATTTGCGGGGGGAGGGCCAGAAATAATTGATTAGCTCCGGTCTCTCTCAAGCGCGTCAGAGTAGGACGTCCGCCCAGATCGTGAGCAGGAGAATCCTCCCCTTTTAAGGTCTCCCTTCTTTGTCTCTGAGTCGAAAGGAGATCGGTATCGGCAGCGCGTTAGCCGAGCCGGTAAACGATACGGGCTTTGTCGAGATCGTATGGTGACATCTCAAGTTTCACTCGATCGCCATTGAGGAGGCGGATGAAACGCTTGCGCATTTTGCCGGAGATGTGCGCGAGGACCGTATGGTTGTTTGCCAATGCGACGTGGAACATGGTGCCGGGCAACACGGAGGTGATCGTTCCTTCGATTTCAATTGTTTTGTCTTGGCTCATAAGAATGCGTCCGCGGGTCGGCACGGGGTATTAGGATGGGTTCTGACGTTGGTTCGTCGAGAAGGAACAGGCCACCCTGTGCCAGAACTCGCTGCGCAAAATTGCAACGCAGCAAAACACTTCAACAGTCCGTATCGGTCCGTTACTGTGAGTCCATTGGCGACGCAAAGCAAGGGTCGATTTCATCAGCTTGCAAAGCTCCATTTGACAAGCAAGGAGTTTGCAACCACTTTCGCCACCAGAAAAACACATGCCATTTGCCAAGCTTGGATTGACCAAGCCACTCTTGCGCGGGGTTCAATCCATGGGCTACGGTGTCGCGACGCCAATTCAGCTCCGCGCCATACCGCCCGCATTGGAAGGCCGCGACCTGATCGCTTCGGCCCAGACGGGCACAGGGAAAACCGCCGCATTCGCCCTTCCCATACTGCAAAGACTCGGATGTCACGGCGCTCTCCGGTGCCTGGTCCTAGAACCGACCCGCGAGCTCGCAATCCAAATAGAGAGCTCGATCCGCGAGTTGGCGCGGATGACAGATTTGCGCGTGGTCTCTGTGTACGGCGGTGTCGGCTACGGATTGCAACGCGCAGCGATCAAGAGCGGAGTCGATGTCGTCGTCGCTACTCCAGGACGGCTCGAGGATCTTCTGGCCCGAGGCGACCTACAGCTCAACGACCTGAAAATTGTCGTGCTCGACGAGGTCGATCGCATGCTCGACGTCGGCTTCCTACCCGCGGTAAAGCGCATCCTCCTGAAATGTCCAAGGGATCGTCAGACTCTTTTGTTTTCAGCTACCCTTCCCCCGGAAATCGGTGAGCTTGCCGCTTGGGCTTTACGGGATGCCGAGCGCGTCGAAATTGGCGTACAGCAAACAGTTGCTGAAACAGTCGCCCACGGAGTCTATTTGGTGGAAGGCACGCGCAAGTTCGATTTGCTACTCGCCTTATTGGAATCCGCCGACTTTCAGAGCGCACTCATTTTCGCGCGGACCAAGCGTGGCGCCGATAAGATCGCCAAGAAACTTCGCTCTGCGAACCATTCGGTGGCGGTCTTGCACGCCAATCGCAGCCAAAACCAACGCGCCGAGGCTCTCCATGGCTTTAGGTGCGGACGGTACGAAGTCATGGTGGCCACCGACATCGCTGCGCGCGGGATCGATGTGGTTGGCATCAGTCACGTGATCAACTACGATCCGCCGCAGAATCCAGAGGACTACGTCCATCGCGTAGGACGCACTGGCCGCGCTCAGCTCACCGGCGATGCTTTCACGCTGGTTACGCCCGAGGATTTTAAATTGCTTGCCGCGATCGAGCATTTTATCGGACAAAGGATTAAAAGGCTTGCGATTGAGGGATTCGCCGAGGGGCCCTCCCCCCTGCGAACCGAGAAATTGCCTCGTCCGCACCCCATTCGATTTCGTAAGGCCGGACGCGGTCTTGCGCCCGATCAAACTCACAACCGCCACTCATGAACCCACCTAGGAAAAAAATTTATTGGAGGAACTACACGTTTCTCACCGGAACGTTTCTCGCTACAGTTATCGGTGTCCCTGCTTACATCTGGCACTTCGGGCTGGACATCTTTCAGGTCGGTCTCTTCTTGGTTCTGGTTGCGGCGACGGGCATAAGCATCACTTTGGGCTACCACCGGTTGTTTTCCCATCTGACCTTCCAAGCGAGATGGCCGGTGAAGCTATTCACGCTCTTGTTTGGTGCCGCTGCTTTTGAAGGGTCCGCTCTGAGCTGGTGTGCCGATCACCGCAGGCACCACAAGTTTACCGATCATGAAGATGACCCGCATGACATCACCAAAGGGTTCTTCCACGCCCATATCGGATGGCTTCTTTTCCGAACTGGACCGGATACTCCGTTGACCTGGGTTCGCGATTTACAAAAAGACCGTCTGGCTGTCTGGCAGCATGAACACTATGTGAAGCTTGCTGTCGGTATGGGTTTCGGGCTGCCGCTCTTACTGGGATATCTCTGGGGCGGATGGGAGTCCGCGCTAGGCGCGTTCCTCATCGCCGGAGCGGCTCGCATCGTCTTCGTGCATCATACGACCTTTTGCATCAACTCGCTGTGCCATTGGATCGGCAAACAGCCCTACTCCAGCAAATGCACGGCGCGCGACAGCTTGTTGATGGCGTTCTTCACTTTTGGCGAGGGTTATCACAATTTCCATCATGAGTTTCAGCACGACTATCGTAACGGTGTAAAACCGTGGCAATTCGATCCGACCAAATGGTCGATCTGGTTGCTCAACAAGGCGGGCCTAGTCACCAAACTGCGCCGGGTCCCTGACGAGGTCATCCTCAAGGCCCAGATTGCGGAACGCTCACGGCGCCTGGCCGAGACGCTCTCGGCGCGACAGACGCCCATCTCTGAGTCGCTTCACACCGTGTTGCAGAATGCTCAAGAAAGAATGCATGCCGCGTTGGCCCACTGGGAGCAATTGATGGCGGAGTATCGTGCGGCGGCCGAGCGCCGGGGCGAAATTTCAAGAAGGCACCGCCGAGAGCTGAAGCGTCGCGTCGACGAGGCCACCGCGCGCTTGCGCGCAGCGGTGAAGGAGTGGACGAGCGCACACGAGCTCATCTACTCGGCGATTCAAGCTGCTTGATCGGGGCAGCAGTCCGACTGACCGCGGGTCCGGGCGCGAAAATCCCTGGACGCTGGCAGACGGTAATACATGGAATTATGCGACCGTCCGTGATTGACTGGTTTGATTGTTCCTTATGTACGATCCACGTTTTGACCAACTAGCGCGCGTCCTAGTTCGTCATTCTACCAAGCTTCAGAAGGGCGAAGGTGCTCTGATCGAGCTCTTTGATGTGCCTGACGAGATGGGCATCGCGCTGATCCGTGCCACCCGTCAGGCGGGGGGGATTCCGTTCTTGCAGATCCACCGCGCGCGGATTTCTCGCGAGCTCGCCCTTCAAGTCGAAGAGAGCCAACTCGCCACCTCGAGCGCTCTCGAATTGGCTCGCATGAAGAAGATGCAGGCTTACATCGCGGTCCGGGGAAGCCACAACATCACCGAGCTCTCTGATGTGCCCGAAGAAAAGATGCGCTTGGTGGCAGGGAAATTGCGCCCGGTGATGGATTGGCGAATCAACAAGACAAAGTGGGTGGTCCTGCGCTGGCCGACTTCGGCAATGGCGCAGCAAGCTCAAATGAGCACCGAGGCGTTCGAGGATTACTTTTTCAAGGTCTGCACCCTCGACTACGGACGCCTGGTCCCAGGCATGAAGGCTCTTAAAGCACTCATGGACAAAACGGATCGGGTTCAGCTCAAAGGACCCGGGACCGATCTTCTCTTTTCGATCAAAGAAATCGGCTCGGTGATGTGCGGCGGGGATCGCAACATCCCCGACGGCGAGGTGTTTTCGTGCCCGCTCAAGGACTCGGTCGAAGGTCACATCACCTTCAATGCTCCGACAATTTATCAAGGGATCGCCTTCGATAATATTCGCCTCGATTTTCAGAATGGGCGAATCGTCAAAGCCACTGCCAACAATACCAAGAAACTCAACGAAATCCTGGATAGCGACGAAGGTGCTCGCTACATCGGCGAGTTCTCACTGGCCTTCAATCCGCATATTCTGCATCCCATGCGTGATATTCTTTTTGACGAGAAGATCGCCGGATCATTCCACTTTACACCTGGCCAGGCGTATGACATCGCCGGCAACGGCAACAAAAGTCGAATCCATTGGGATATGGTCAACATTCAACGCAAGGATTACGGCGGAGGCGAAGTCTGGTTCGATGGCAAACTCATCCGCAAGGACGGACTATTCCTGATTCCCGGACTGAAGAAACTAAATCCGGAGTATCTGCTCAGGAAATAGGTGCGTGAAATCGTCGTGCTCGCCTTGAGATGAATCGCGTCTACAGCGCTGCTTATCCGCTTATTCGGACAATACCTGGGGCGATTGCCCCATGCTCGTAGTTGAAGCCGCGCTTTTGGCGCTTCGGCAGACGATGGCACTTTGAGTCAAACTGACTCGGATACTTTGCGTGGTGTTCGGCGTCCTGGCCGAACACCGTTTCCCGGCGAGATGCCGGCCGGAGGGCACGCGCGCGCTTCCAAATAGCAACGACACGCCGAAGTTTAAGCTTTCTTTTCGTCGCGCCCGAGAGACGCACCTGCTGCGCGAAATTCTCTGGTTAAGCGCCAACGGCGCAGTCTCAATCGGCAGCCTGGGCCCACGGCCCCAAAAATATGAGACATCCACAGATCGAGCGCTGAAGGCACGCCTCATGGCTTCGGTGTTGCATTGCATTCAACATGAGGTCATTGCGAAGCGCCATATGGGGCGAATGGCTACAGAGCCGCGCGCGACAATCGGGATATAACCGCTTCATCGATTCGATCGGCGCTTCACTGCTTGCCCTTGCTCCTTTCGGCGGCTCTTTTCTGATCCTCGTCGAAGAGCTTTCGCCAGTGGTCGAGGCGTTCCTTAACGCGCCTTTCCATGCCGTTCTCGCTCGGTTCGTAGTAGATGCGACCTTCGGGAAGGTAAGCCTGAGGAACGTAGGCGCCTTCGTAGTCGTGGCTGTACTTGTAACCCTCACCGTGGCCAAGCTTTTTGGCCGCCTTGTAATGTGTATCGCGGAGATGCTTGGGGACGGCGAGGGTGCGACCTTCGCGCACCTCCGCCGAGGCCTTTCCAATGGCCACGGTGCAGCGATTGCTCTTCGGAGCGGTAGCCACGTAAACGGTGGCGTGCGCCAGGACGAGCTGAGCTTCGGGCAAACCGACAAACTCGACCGCTTGTTGCGCTGCGACCGCTACAACGAGAGCATTCGAATCGGCCATGCCCACGTCTTCGCTCGCGCAGATGATGAGGCGTCGCGCGATGAAGCGAATGTCCTCACCCGCGTAGAGCATTTTGGCTAGCCAATAGAGCGCCGCATCGGGGTCGGAGCCGCGAAGGCTCTTGATAAAAGCACTGATGGTATCGTAATGCGCGTCGCCATCCGCGTCGTAGACCACCGCCTTTCTCTGGATGCTCTCTTCTGCCGCAGACAACGTGATGTGAACCAGACCGCTTTGGTCCAGCGGGGTGGTGCGGGCGGCAATTTCGAGCGCGTTGAGGCACTTGCGCGCATCGCCATCGCTCACCTTGGCCAGATGGGCGGCAGCTTCGTCGTCAACGCGCAAGCGCAGCCCGCCGAGACCGCGTTCTTTGTCCATCAGCGTTTCCCGTATCAAAGTGAGCAAATCTTCGATTGATAGAGGTTCGAGTTGGAAGATTTGTGAACGCGAGACAAGAGGGCTATTGACATAGAAAAATGGGTTATGCGTCGTCGCACCGATCAACCGGAGCAACCCGCTCTCGACATCGGGCAACAAGACATCCTGCTGAGCCTTGTTGAAGCGATGGATTTCATCGATGAAGAGGATCGTCTTTTGCCTCGTGTTCTGCAGACGGTTGGCAGCCTGGGCGATTACGCGCCGTATGTCGGCGACACTCCCCTCCACGCCGCTCAGTCGCTCAAAGCGGGACTGCGTCGACGCCGCAATCACGTGGGCAAGACTCGTTTTCCCGACGCCGGGTGGGCCATAGAGAATGATCGACGATATTCGATCTGCCTCAACCGCGCGACGCAAGAGCTTGCCCGGACCGAGAATGTGACGTTGGCCGACAACTTCGTTCAACGTCCGGGGGCGCATACGCGTGGCGAGCGGCGCGTCCGGCCCAGCCGGCTTCTCGAGTTCTTCCGGAAAGAGGTCCTGCATGGCTAAGTATCGTTCCGATCCTCGCCCTGCCGCAAGCGGCCAAAACGGCTCGAAAGGTGGCGCCTTTCTTAGACTAACGCCCTCCTAAAATGAGGTTGGACCTTTCACCTAGAAGGGACTGACCGCCCTTAGATCTTTTTATTGATGGCTGTTTGAGTATTGCGTCGCGCGTATTAGATTGTCGCTCCGATGGCCATGAAAACTCTTCTTGTTCCAGTCGACCTGAGTGACGCAGCGCAACCCGTGCTTCAGAAGGCTGCCGAACTCGCCCCGCAGCTATCGGCTAGAATCGTCCTTTTGCACATCGTCGAGCCGGTCGCGACCTACGTGCCCGTCGGCGCGACAATGGATGTAATCGCTGCGGCTCCGCCGCCTGCGGAAACTACCGAGAGCCTTTCCGCACCCGATTCGCGCCTCAAGACGCTGGCCGAACCGCTCATCGCAGCCGGAATTAGCGTCGAACCGGTCACCCTGATTGGTTTGGCCGTCGATGACATTCTCGAACAGGCCGTGAAACATCGCGCGGACTACATCATGCTCGGATCACATGGACACGGTGCGCTCTATCATCTCTTCAGCGGCAGCGTGGTGACCGGAATTCTAAAGCGCTCCACTTGCCCGGTCATCGTGGTTCCCTCGCGATCCCAGACCTGATCTACGAGACAGGCTCATGCTCGACGATGCGCACTGCATGCGTCTTATCGAGTTTCAACACACCGCGCGAGCCGTCCGGCAGACGAACTTTCGGGTCAGTGACCTTTTCACCTCCCCATTGAATGCTCCCTCCTTCAATGAGACGACGAGCGTCGCTTCGAGATTTCGAGATGCGGAAGCAGCATGCGTAGGCCTCGACAACAAGGCTCACGAAATCGCGCGATTCACCCGTCGGCGAGAAGACCGGCAGATCTGCATGCTCCAAATCCCTTTTGCTGAAGCGCTGCTCAAAATCGAGAAGCGAACTCTCCGCCTCGGCGGCGGAATGGAAGCGCGCGACCAGGCGACGAGCCAGCTCCTTCTTGGCCTCCATGGGATGCCGATCGGCGCCCAATTCCTCATGGAGCAGGACTTGGTAATACCGCCCCATCAAGTCGTCGCTAATGCTCATGAGCTTGCCAAACATTTCCGCTGGGCTTTCGTTTAGTGCAACGTAGTTGCCAAGGCTCTTGCTCATCTTCTGCTTTCCGTCGAGTCCTTCGAGGATGGGCAGGACCATCGCGACCTGCTGGGGCATTCCTTCCTCCCGTTGCAGGTCGCGTCCCACCATAATATTGAAGAGTTGGTCCGTCCCCCCGAGCTCAACGTCGGCCTGGATCTTGACCGAATCCCACCCCTGCATGATCGGGTATTGGATCTCGTGGGCACGGATGGCCAACCCACGCTGCATCCGGTCGCGGAAGTCCTCTCGAACCAGCATCTGCTGAAGTGTCACGCGGCTGTTCAGTTTAATGACTTCCTGAAAGCTCATGCCTTCGAACCATTCGCCGTTGAAGACGATTCTTGAGCGTTCCCGGCTCAAGATCTTGAAGGCCTGCTCCTGATAGCTCTGCGCGTTCTCCAAGACCTCTTCATGCGTCAATTGGGGACGCGTGACCGATCTGCCGCTGGGATCGCCGATTATGGCGGTGAAGTCCCCTATGATCAATATCGCGGAGTGACCGAGATCTTGAAAATCTCTGAGCTTTTCCAGCACGACGCTGTGTCCGAGATGAATGTCGGGTGCGGTCGGATCAACCCCAAGCTTGACACTGAGGGGCCGGCCCTCGTTGAGTTTGGCTAGGAGCTCGTCGCGGTTGAAAACGCTCTCACACCCTCGGCAAAGACGCGTGAGCTGATCTGCGGGTGAGAGCATCATCCTTAGCGATTTTTGTTCAAAATCTCCCGGACCTGCTCGATGGTCATGTTCTTGTCGATCTGCTCGCTGAGCTGGTCGAGCCGTCCCTGCGCACTGCCCTGGGCGAGATACGGCGACGCCCTAAATGGCTGCTCTGGCCGAGACGCTCTGCGTTCCCCCTCATGAAACTTTCCCGCACTGGCCGATTCAACGGGATAGCCGGTGTCTTTATTTCGAATAGAGCTCTTCGACCACAAGCTTGCCTGGTTCGACTCGTAAACTTTCCTACCGATCCATGGATTCTTGATCCCAAGGAACGAACGGACGTTCGCATACTTTTCCGTCGAGGCTTTTTGCGTGTGAAGAAATGAAGAAGACCCGGCCGCTGCCTTCTTCACCAGAAATCCTCCACTGTCGAATTTCTTCCCATTCATCGGGTTGATCTGCGACATGTCAGGCTTCGCCAGCACGCGCTCCAAAAGCTTTTTCTCATCCTGCTGCGCAAAGCAACAAGCGCCACTAAGACACCAGGCAAGAATCCACCGGAAGGCACGCACGATCGCAGACTATATTATTCATTCATCTTTCGGCAAGGCGGGGGACAGAGGATGAGTGGTCAACATCTCGTGTGCCGCACGGCGGTCGGCCGGCGCGGCATAAGCTTCAATCACATCCTGGAGAACCTTGCGCGCCTCGGGGTGCTCACCCGACTGGAGAAGTCTTTCGACGTATGCTTTGGCAATCGGAAAGGATCCGGGATGCAATTCGTGAGCGCGGGCGAGGTCCCGCTGCGCGCTCGCCTCGGATGCGGTTGCCTCGGCTCGGCGCATGAAAAACTCGGCCTTTGCGCAACGCACCTCCCAGAGCGGGCTCTCGCAGGCTTCCCAGAGCGCAGTTGCACGGTCCCAGTCTGAGGATTCCAAGCTCTGCAGCAAGGTCCGGCCTGGCAGGCCATCAAGAAGTGAGGCGATGCTCTCGATCCAAAGCCATGCGCGCTCGTAGTCATGGTTTGCGAGCAGTCTTTGGGCAACCTCAGCCTGGAAGGCGCGGAACTGTCTTGGAGCAAGTCCGAATTCGTTGACGCGTGGATCATGTTGCAGCAGTTCGCCAGTTTTGAAGTAGTAATCAGCGAGGGCGCGTGCTGACACAGACTGAGGGGTATCCATCGCGCGGCGTATGCTCTCACGCGCGGCCGCAAAGTCGCCCTGCTCGAGGAATAGCTTCATAGCTTCGATCCATGCCGCACCCGAGCGCGCATCCACCGGTGCGGCGAGGAGATACGGTTGTGCTTCGTGGGAACGCCCGGTCGCCAGATAGTATTCAATGAGATCGAGATTCCTCTGCGGTTCGAGCACCGCGATGCGTGTGATGGGCGTTACAATCGCTTCGGCGGCAGCGCGTTTCCCGGTCTTAAACAATGCTTGGGCGAGCAGCAAGGTACGTGTCGCGTTCCCGGGCATGCCGTTTCGTGAGCTCGGCGAAAGTGCGAGCCGCGAATTCGTAGCGCTGCGCATCCAGGAGCCGACGGCCAATCTGATCCCACCCCCGCTCGTTGAAATGCGCGTCAGTCAGATAGTTGTCCAGCACGGCCCCGACTTCCTCATAGCGCCCGTGCTGCAGCAGGATTTGAACGACGACCTCACCCGCCTGATAGTTTCCGCGGCCTTCTTCCCATTCTGCGTAGAGCTCGTTGAGCAGCTCGCCAATTGAACCGAATTTCTCGGCGAGTTCTTTGCGTAACGCGTAAAATTCAGGAAGCAGAGTCGGGGTGCGAAAAGCGATTCGCTTCAGTCGCTGCACCTGCTCACTTCGGACGGTGCTAGGCAAGTCTTGCTGGACGATTAAGAAGCTCCGAACGGCACGAAAGCGTTCCTCATTGGAGGCGGTCGGATTGTCAAGGTCGACGAGCACTTTCTTCCAATCGCGAGAAGCCGTGGGCGTCGGTCCTCCGGGCGATAATTCATTCCCCGACGGGACCTCGGTGGCATTGCTGTGCGATCCGATTCGACCAGTTCCGGCGATCTCCCGAAGCTTGGCAACTGCTAACTTGCTTCGTGGCGGCCCGGTGCGAATGTCCCGCTCGAGCAGCGCCACTGCGTCTTGTTCGCGACCGAGTCCGAGGTAGAGTTCCACCATTGGCGCTGTAAACTCCGCCGAAGCGGCCAGGAGAGGGCTGGCTTCCAGTTCCGAGAGAGCTTCTTGGTGGCGTCCCATCTTCGAGAGAGCTTGGATGTGTCGCAGAAGCAGCGCTTTATTTAACGGTCCCTCGCGACCTAGACGTTCAAGGATGGTCAGCGAACGTTCATATTTTCCGTCTTCGTCGAGAATAGCGGCCAGCCGAAGCCCCGCAGTCTGGACAATAGCTCGCCCCAAGCCTGGATATTCTTCAGCGAGCAGCCGTTCAAAGAACGCCGTGCCAGGCTCCTGAAGCAGACGGGCTTGAATCAGGTTGAGAATTCCGGAGCGAATCCCTTCATTGCGCGGATTTCGGTCACACAACGTCTTGTAAACGACCGCCGCGGCTTCGACGCGACCCGAGTGTTGAAGCCGGATGACGGCGTCCAAGAGTTCGCGATCGGTAGCCCCCCGTGCGACCCATTCATTGAGGAGGTAGGGGATTTCGTGCGTTTCGGCGGAAACAAGCTGGTTGAGAATGAATCGACCGACGGTCGCGTCGCGGAAGTTCTCGCCTCTGAGACTGAGCAGTGCAGAGTCTCGCGCGAGGTCGTTTCGATACAGATCACGCGCGAGACGATGCAGGTTCCACTCCTCGAGTTGGTTTCCGCCCTGCTGCACCAGTTGCGACCAGCTTTCGTCATCCGAGCTGCCGAAACTCGGAAACATTTCTGCGAGCTCTTCCGCCGCAGCGACGTGATCTCCTTTGAGGCTGCTAATCAACGCGGCCGCCGCGCTCTCACAACGCGGATGCTTGGAGGCTTTCAGCCGGACGGCTATATTCTCTTCAAAGCTTCCTTTGTCCTGGTCGGGAGTAAGCATCCACCGTGCGCGAATGGCAACAAACAGCGGTTCACCAAAGGAAATTGCCGAGGGGGCTGACTCGATCGCTTTGTCGAAGCGCTCAACGGCCTCGTCCGGCTCGCACAAAGCGACCCACCAACGCGCCAGCTCAATCCAGGCGGAGCAAGCCTGGGAGGCGGGCAGAGCGTCGGGCACGCTTTCGCCCAAAGTACACGCCGCGCGAAACAGATTCTTGCTTGCCAATGCCTCGGAAGCCTGCCAGCGCGTCAGCGCGGGAGCCTGGGCGAAGAGCCGAGAGAGGAACTCGCCGGAGGGGCGCCAATTCGCCTCCAGCATTCGGACAAGTGCGGCAAGGATGCTGTCCCACTTGGCTTGAGGTTGTTCTGAATGGCCAATCCAACGCCTGAGTGCGTCGTCAGCCTCGACGTCCATGGCAAGGGCGGCGAAGCTCTGCTCGAGCCCCGCGCTGGACTGTTCTGAAAATGTCAGGCGCTCGATTTCCAGAAAGGCAGCCGTGCGGTCCCCTGAATGAAAGGTTGCCCAGATCCTTTCGATAGGTTCCGAGAGTTGCCCGATCCATTCCTTCGTGTGCGAGCTATTCGCGACGAGTCGTCCGATCTCGCGGATCGCCAGAAGCCGACAGCCTTCCACGTCGGCTTCCGTCGGGACTTTCCACGGAGTAGCCCGCGACCCGCTCGTGCGGACGGAGGGGGCTGGAGTCCGCAAAATTCTCTCCGGCAGAGGAATGCAATCCCTGTATGACTCCGGCTGTGGTCGTGTTTCGCGCAGGACTGCTTCCAAGTCGCTTAAAGCCTGCGCGCGGTCGCCACGCTCGAGGGCAAGCCGCCCCAGCCGCAGGAGCACCTGCGGAGCGCAACCGCTAAAGCGCGCGGCGGTGCGATATGAGTTCTCTGCGCGTTCGCTGTTTCCGGCTCGCTCAAAAAAGTCCCCGGCCGCGGAAAGGACCTGTGGATTGCGGGCGTGTCGTGCGGCCAGAGCTCGCCAGACGTTCTCCGCCTCCTCGCGTCGTCCAGCGCGCTCGAGAAAATCGGCATATCGAATCGAGGGCTGAGCATCCTGGGCGCCAGCCAGAAAGACAATGCGGCGAGCGAGGCGCGCTGCTTCATCCCAATCTGCCGCTTTCTCCGCCAGTTTTATCAATTTATCGAGTTCCTCGATCGAGTCATCGCTCTCCTTGGTTGCAGATGCTTTCAGCACTCCCAGGGCTTCCTCGTCCTTGCCCTCGGCTGCCAGCAGCGAAGCCAAACACTCCTGCCACAAGCGTTCGTCAGCGGAGCTTCGCGCCCTCCGCTCGATTCGGGAGCGCCAGTCGTCTGTCATCCCGTGCTCGACAGCATAGGAGCCTGCCTCGTCGAGCAACTCTTTACGCGCTGGACTGCTCCCCTCGGTCGCACAGGCATTTTCCAAAAAGTCCAGTGCGCGGGTAAAGAGTTGGAGACGCGTCGCGGCATTGAGGATCGGCGTCCGCAGAGAGCGCCTCGCATCGGGCGGAGCAAGGTTGTATGCGCGCTGCCAGGTCTCGAATGCTTCGAACCAGTTTCCGCTCATTTGCTGCGCGAGAGCGAGATCAGCAATAGTTTGCCAATCCTTGGACTCGTGGGCCAAAGCTTGAAAAATGCGCAGGCCGTCATCGGCATTTCCGCGATCGAGTTCGAGGTGACCGATGCGTCGCCGGATTTCGAAGTGCCGCTCCGGAGCCATTTCGGCCAGGCGAGTAAACGCTTGAATCGCGCCGCCCGAGTCGCCTGAGTCGGCGAGTTGCACCGCAAGAGCTTCTTGCAAGGCCTTGGACTGCGGGAGCGCATCGAGCCCGCGTCGGAGCGCACTGACCGGACTTGGTCGATTGTTGGTCCAGCGCAACCATCGAGCCAATCTTAGCCAGGAGCCCTCCTGGCCGCTTTGTTGAGCATGCACCTCGAGTAGCTCGATCATCTCGCGAATTGCGGGTTGCAGCGACTCCTCCTGTTCCTCGGGCGGTGCTTGCCGACCAGATTGCAAGGCGAGAAAGAGTCGGCGATCCAGATCTTCACGAGGCGGCGAAGATGCCGAGGTCTGGCAAGCCTTTTGCAGGACCTCGACCATGGCTTCGGTTTGCCCGTCGGTCTGGAGCAGGTCGGCCAAATGGAGCGCGTATTCGGGTTTGGAGGGATCGTGCTCAAACGCCTTGCGCGCCCACCGGATCTCTTCCTGCCTTGTGCCGGCAGCGCTCAGGAGTTCGCTAAACTTAAAGGCGACCTCACCGGCCTCCCGCTCGTCAAGCCGCGAAGCTTCGAACCGCGCCAGACAACTTATCGCTTCCTGGTCCCGGCGCTGGTCGAGGTAAAAGCGCACCAGGTCGGAGACGGCCGGCAGGTCGTCAGGATGGGCGAGAAACGCCGCGGAGAGCTTCCGTTCCAGCGGAGCGGTCAGCTGCATGCGTTTGTAAAAATCGATCGCACGCCCAGCGGCCGTGTCGTCGTCGGCATGAGCACGCAGATAGTTCTCGATGCGCTCCTCCGCATCTGCCTCCTGTTCCATGAGTGCGCTTGCTTCGGCCCGCAAAAAGATGATGTCGCGATCATCGGGCCTGGAGGCGAGCACCTTGTCGTAGAGCGTGGCGGCCGACTGCGGATTTCCCAAAGCAAGATCGAGAGCGGCGAGGTCACAAGTGAGGCGAACATCGCTTGGAAGAAGTGTTGCTGCCCGGCTTAGCCACTCGCGCCGCTGCAAGTCGTCCCCTTGAAATTCGCAGAGCTTGGCCAGGCGCAAAGCGGCCTGAGGATCACGAGGATCGCTTTCGGCTTCGGCGCGCCATCGTTTCTCGAGCACGTCGAGCGAGTGATTCTTATCATGCAGACTCAGCAATCGGCGCCGGGCGGAGTCGAGCTGCCAGTGTCCCGGTCCCATCAAGTGAAGCAGGGCCTCTTGTGCGTCGATCGCTTCGGCCATTCTCCCGACTGACTCGAGCCGCAGCGAAATCTCCCCAAGAGCATTGAACCGCTCGCTCGGCGTGCCGTGCTTCGCAATAACTTGCAAGTGGGCGACAGCCTCGCTCCAGTCGGCAGCGCGAACGCTCGCCGCGGCCAGCCGTTTACGCAGCGCAAGGTCCCCGGGATCGAGGGCCACGGCACGGTTCCAAGCGGCCCGCGATCTGTCGAGCTCGCCAATCTTGAGCAAGAGCTCGCCGAGCCGGACCAACACGGCCGGATTCGGGTTAGTGGCGGTCGATTCCTCCAGCAACTTCGCCGCCGCCGCCAGATCACCCTCTTCCTCGAGGATCCCAGAGAGCATCTCGGCCGCCTGAACGCTCCCGGACGCCGCTGCCGCACCCAGCACAGTCTTGACCTCCACAGTGCGCCCAGCACGCTGCAACACTCGTGCATAGAGCACCGGCGCCTCCGCTGCCCTCTGCTGACACACGGCAATCAGCGCGTCAATTTCACCTGCTTCCGAATGGATTTTCCACAGCCGGTCAAAGGCGGTCTGCTGCATCGGGTTGGCGATCAGAATCGTAAGATAGCGGTCGGCCAGCTTTTGTGATTGGGCGTCCAGGCCCAAAGCGACTCCGGACAGGCAAAGCCAAAGCCCTAGCGGAAGAAAACGCCGTCCCATCGGGCAAAAAGCTAGCGGATTTGGCATTTCCGGCAACTGGGAGACGCCCCGATCGACTGGTCGGCAGTCCTCAATTTCCGCAGAACGTCCCCGCCTGGACGAAACGTCAGAGGGTAAGGTCCTCAGGGCACCGGAGTTTCGCCGCTGGCAACGCGTTTAACGGGAGAGATCCGCCTGCGCCAGAATCTTGAAGCCGTCGCCTCGCAAAACCGAACTCGAGCAGTCACTGTCGTCGACGTGCATGACCAGAACAGCACGCCCGCGTGGGCGAACCAGCAAAGGGTAGCTGAAAATGATGTTCACCTCTGCCATGAGTAACGCCGAGAGCACTTTGCTGAGATCTGACGCGCCACCAGGGAGTTCGACCACAAGGACTTCGCACTCACTGAAGGGAATGTCATGCTTGTGAAAGAGTTCAGTCACACGCTCCGGATCGCTGACGATCATTCGACCGATGGACGATTCGGAGGAATCCTGAATGCTCAAGGCGAGCGCCACGATGTTGTGCTCGTTCAGTAGCTTGACGACCTCGAGCAACGCTCCCACCTTGTTCTGCAGAAAGACCGAAAACTGCCGCACTTGTGGGCTTTCGAGGCTTTCGGTAGTTCGCGTCGCCGGCATGTTCGTAGAACTTCCGATAAGTTGCCACTATTTATAAGAATACAAAAGACAGAACTGCGCCTTGTCGCCCTCCAACAGGGTCAGCTTCACATAGTAGCGACCGCTGACTTCCGGGACGAAACCTGCGGCCGCAACCTGCCCGTCCTCGTAGGTTTGGAAGTCCATTGGCTTGCCGATTTCGTTGAACACAGCCACGGCAATTTTTCGTCCGGGCGGGTTTACGGCCGCGGAGAACCAGTATTCGTTGCCAGAAAACAGGTTTACCTCGAGAAACTGGGGGCGATTCGGTTCGATTTCGCCGGGCCAATAGCCGTCACGAATCTTATACCCGTCGTTGCTAAAGGCACCGGCGAGCTCTAGTGCTTTGCTGCGGGCACTGACGTCAGTCTCAGGGACCGGGGTCGGAGCGGGATTTTCCTGGGCGAACAACCCAGAAGAAAGGACCACCAGGAGCCAAATAGGGCAAAGCCAAAGGAGGAGGCGAGGAGGCATTTGGTTTTTATAAGCCGGTGGCGATTGCCTTTCCCATCGATGCCATGGCAGCGTGGAGTTGGGTGACATTCTCCTCCGAAGGCGTCTCCGCTTTGACGTAATCGAGGCACTTCTCCAAAGTGGCGCGAATCATTGCGACCAGCGAATCTTCTTTCATCCCTTGAGGGAGAGAGCCGATTTGCTCGAGAAGATATTCGATTATCGCCGGCTGCCGCAAGAGCCGCGCGGCGTCAGGCGTGTAGGCGCGCTCCACAAGATCGCTGGCGAGTTCGGTTCCCCGAATCCATGCTCCCAAGCTGACCAAGGTGACAAGGTTGCTGTCTTTTTGCTCGAACATGTCGAGCTTGACTTCATTTTGCGTGGCTTCCAGCTCCTCCCGCAGTGCGTTCCAATCGTTATTTTCGGCGAAATCGTTGATACTGTTGCCGCGACCGAGGACGCTTTGGCTGACGTTCAGTTTCTTGGCTAGATTGATGATCTCTTTGCCGATGTTTTTGACGCCCTGCCCGTCCTGAGCCTCCACGGCGATATAGCCGTCGGCAACGAGAGTGCCCAAGACGAGAGCAATTTGGGCGCGATTGGCAGTCGCTTCCGGGGTTCCCACGCGAACCAGTTGCTTCCAGTTTGGGCGTTCGAGCTTATTGATGGCGGCGAAAAACTCACCCGGCATCGGAATAGTCAGCGATTCAATGCGAACGGCCTGGTCGATTTGGCCTGAGGTCATGGCGCTCTCCGCGGCTCTCGATCCGAATACGGGGAGAGTGATGGTGGCCAAGACAAGGTGCCATCGAAGCCAATTCATCGGAGCAGATAATACAAAGGGGCAAAGTTTGGCGAGTGCCTTTCTGAGGCAAAGTTTGGCCACTATGATTCGCATCTCAGCTTCGTAAAGTTACTCTGATGTCTTCGCGTTCACCAGCGCGGTCACGTTAACGATGAAGCCAAACAAACTCAATGGAGGCGAGCCGCTGCCGATCTATGATCTGGACGAGGAAATCGTTCGGGCGGTGCAAGGCCATGGGCGATTGATTTTGCGAGCACCGACAGGTTCCGGCAAGTCGACCCAGGTGCCACAAATCCTTTTGGATGGCGGCGCGCTCGGCATCGGGCGCTGCATAATTCTGCAACCGCGACGGCTGGCTACCCGAATGCTGGCCAAGCGCGTCGCCGAAGAGCGCGGCTGCGCGCTCGGGACAGAGGTAGGCTATCAGATACGGCTCGATAATGTTTCCTCACCGGAAACACGGATTCTTTTCGTGACAGAAGGCATCCTGCTTCGGCAGATGCTGGTCAATCCGCAACTGGATGGAGTCTCTGCGCTCATTTTCGACGAGTTTCACGAGCGTCACCTCTTCAGCGATATCAGCCTGGCCCGCGCTCTCGAGCTCCAGGATACGACGCGCCCGGATGTCAAGATTGTCGTCATGTCGGCAACGCTGGAGAGCGCTCAGCTGGAGCGCTATATGGCTCCCGGTGAACTCCTATCCTCTGAGGGTCGAACTTACCCGGTGGAGATTGAGCACCTGCGCCACGATCCGCGAGACGATCCGCCTTGGGAACTCGCCGCCGACGCCATCGCCGAGAACTTCGATCAGACTGACGGCGACGTCCTCGTCTTTATGCCGGGCGCTTATGAAATCCAACGGACTATCAGGGAAATCAATCATCGTGTGCCCAGCGGCTGCGTTCTGTTGCCCCTGCATGGCGAGCTTCCTGCCTCCGAGCAAGACAAGGCGGTCGCGCGAAGCACCACCCGCAAGATCATCGTTTCGACGAATGTGGCAGAAACTTCCCTGACGATCGACGGGGTCACCATGGTCGTCGATTCGGGCCTGGCGCGCGTCGCCCGCTATGATCCCCATCGGGGCATCAACACCTTGCTCATTGAAAAGATCAGCCGCGCATCGGCGGAACAACGTGCCGGCAGGGCGGGACGCACCGCGCCAGGGCTTTGCCTGCGACTGTGGACCCAGCGGGATCACGCCCTGCGAGCCGCATCAGAATTACCGGAGATACGACGCCTGGATCTGGCTGAAACTGTCCTCTCGCTCAGGGCAGCGGGAGTTCGCGATCTCGCCACCTTCCGGTGGATTGATCCTCCGGAGGAGAAATCGCTACGTCGGGCTGAACAACCTGCTGTGCGACCTCGGCGCTTTGGACAGCCATTCCGGTGCAAATCACCGCGCTCGGTCGCCGCATGCTGAGCTTCCCTGTTCATCCGCGCTATGCACGGATGTTTCTCGCGGCTGAGCATTTCAATTGCGTGCGCGCCGCCGCGCTCATCGCCTCCCTGACACAATCACGCAATCTCTTGCTGAGAGCTGAGCGACGTGTCGAGGAGGAGCGTGCAGAAATCTTTGGTCAGGGGATCTCCGACTTTCTCATCCTCATCCGCGCATTCTCTTATGCACACCGTCACAAGTTTCGCATCGATGCGCTCCGACCGCTGGCCATCCATGCCGACGCTGCCAGGCAGGTGGACAAGCTTTTCCAGCAGTTTCTTGAGATCGCACGCGATGAAGGCCTCAAAACGGAAACCGAGGCGGCCAGTGACGAGGCCATCGCACGGTGTGTGCTCGCAGCATTCGCCGACCAGGTTGCCCGCCGTCGCAGCGGAGGCACGCTGATCTGCGACGTCGTTCACGGCCGTCGAGGACAGTTGGCTCGCGCCAGCGTCGCGCAGAACAGTCGTCTAATCGTCGCAGCCGAGATCACGGAAATCGAAGGCCGCAGCGGGGAAGCCCAAGTGCTCTTCTCGTTGGCCACGGAAATTGAAGAGCACTGGCTGCGGGAAATGTTCCCAAACGATTTTGAAGAGCGCGTCGCCTACCATTTTGACAAGTCGCAGAATCGGGTGGTCGTGCGGCGGGAACGGGTCTTTCGCGACTTGGTTATCGATTCGCAAGACCGCGATGCCGAATCTTCAGCTGAGGCATCGGCTTGTCTGGCAGCCGCCGTGGCCGCCGGAGACCTCACGCTCACCCAGTGGAACGATGCAGTGGAACAATGGATTGCGCGTGTCAATTTTCTGGCTGCAGCTCTTCCCGAGGAGGGAATCCCACCGATTGGCTCAGCCGAGCGCGAATACCTGATCCAGCTCGCCTGCGAGGGAGCCACCAACTATCGCGACATCAAAGATCGCCCAATTCTAAGCGTCGCGCGGTCCCTGCTTTCGCCCGCTCACCAGCAGCTCGTTGATCAGCACGCGCCCGAACGTCATTGAGCTGCCGGGAGGCCGCCGCGCGAAGATCACCTACCCGGCAGATGGTCAACCGTTTGTAGGTGCCCGTATCCAGGACCTCTATGGCGTCACCGGCGACCTCAAGATCGCAGCAGGACGGGTGAAATTGCCCATCCATGTCCTTGCTCCAAATTTTCGGCCCGTTCAAGTTACGGAAAACTTGCGTTCATTTTGGCTCGAAGTTTACCCAAAGCTAAAGCAGCAGCTGCAGCGGCAGTATCCCAAGCACGAATGGCGGTGAGCCGCGCTGGAGCGCTCCGCCAAAGAGCCCAGGGCATCCGATCGACGGCGGGCCGCCTCCGCTACACCAAACGCGCTCTAGTCGATTCTGCAAACGATGGTCTGCTCGAAAGCTCCATCAAGGAGCGCGATAAGAGGCTTTGAATGGATCCGTTCCCGCAGATCGTAGAAGGATTCGCGCAGGTTCCATGGACAGGCCAGTAGCGCTGCCGAATACCAGTCATGGAAACTTCTCAGAAGCTTCGGTGAGACGAAGACTTGCCAAGGTCGCTTTCAACTGGGAATGCCGCCTCTCGACGTAGTCGAGAAGTAGCTCCACGGCTTTGCGACGCGCATTTCTCTCCACCAGCGGCAGAATACCTTTGAGGTCATACGCCCCGGCAAAGGAATACATGAAAGAACGAACTTCGAACCCCGGTTGGTCCTTGCAGATCGTGAAGAGAAGGATATCCGTTTGGACCTGTTTTTCTGCCTCGAGCGGGTTTAAGGCAATCACCAGCCGGGGTTCGAAATGGAGAATGTCCCTGTCGGGCGCGAGCACAGAAATAAGCTGATCATTCATATCCGGCGGCAGTGAACTCCTCGAACCAAGCCGATGCCAGCAAATAAATATCTGAACGCTGATCAGCTGTCCGGTTATCGTGAAACGCTCGTGGTCACGCGAGCCAGTCGCGCGGGATTTGCGCTGCCCCGCGCATCTGTTCATTGCTGCCTGTCTACAATCGTAAGCGGCGCGCACGCGGGGGTTCACGGCTCTCGGAAAATCGTGTAAAGCTCTGGCATGATTCATCAAAATCTCTCTCCCTTTCCCAAGAACTTCCTATGGGGAGCCGCCTCGGCGGCCTACCAAGTCGAAGGTGCCTGGAATTTGGATGGCAAGGGCGCCAGCATCTGGGACAACTTTACGAAAATTCCCGGCAAGACCTACAAGGGCAGCAATGGCGACATCGCGGTCGACCACTATCATCGCTACCGAGAGGATGTCGCATTAATGGCCGAGATGGGGCTCAGCGCATATCGCTTCTCTGTAAGTTGGCCCCGCGTGTTCCCCTTCGGCAGAGGAGAAATCAACGAAGCGGGCCTCTCCTTCTATGATCGCCTTATCGATGAACTGCTCGCTCATAACATTCAACCGGTGTTGACGTTGTATCATTGGGACGTTCCTCAAACCCTCATGGATGAATACGGAGCCTGGGAATCACGCCGGATCATCAAGGACTTTGACGATTATTGCATCGCACTCTACAAGCGATTCGGCGATCGGGTGAAATACTGGGTTTCCTTAAACGAGCAAAATTTTAACTCTCGGCACAGCTTCATCACCGCCATGCATCCGCCCGGTGTGAAAGATCCCAAGCGGTTTTACGAGGCAAATCACATCGCATTCCTGGCAAACGCCAAGGTGATCGACTCCTTTCGAGAACACGTGCCAGGCGGCAAAATCGGCCCCAGCTTCGCTTATTCTCCTGCCTACCCGGCCTCGAGTCATCCGAAGGATATACTCGCCTTTGAGAACGCCGAGGAGCTTACCAATAGCTGGTGGCTGGATGTCTATTGCTGGGCAAAATACCCGGAAGTTGCCTTCAACTATTTACAACGAGAGGGACTCGCTCCCACCCTCAAGGACGGCGACTTCGACCTCCTTGAAAAGGGAACTCCAGACTTTATCGGAGTAAACTACTACTACACCCTGACCTATGAATCCAACCCGCTGGACGGAGTTTCGGAAGGAGCTTTTAATACCACGGGGAAGAAGGGCACGACTCAGTCGGTAGGCATTCCTGGCCTGTATAGAACGGCACGAAATTCCCATTTGGAGACTTCCAATTGGGATTGGGCGATCGACCCAACCGGATTGCGCATTGGGCTTCGGCGAATCACCAACCGATACAGACTTCCCGTATTCATTACCGAGAATGGCCTCGGTGAATTCGATACTCTCGAGCCCGGCGATGTCATCAATGACACGTATCGCATAGCCTACCTCAACGCGCATCTGTCCGAATGCCGCCAGGCGCTCACCGACGGCGTTGATCTGATCGGCTATTGCAGTTGGTCGTTTACCGATCTTCTCAGCTGGCTCAACGGCTATCAAAAACGGTACGGCTTTGTCTACGTGGACCGGGACGAGACAGACGAAAAGGACCTCAGACGCATCAAAAAGAAGAGCTTCTCCTGGTACCAAGAAGTCATTCGCACGAACGGATCTTCACTCGGGATGGGCAAGGCTGATGAACAGGCTTCCGTCGCGGTTTCGGATCGTTAGCGCCAATCGTCAATCAAGTAGACATCAGGTCGGTTATAGCCGGCCTCGTTCGGTTTGGCCATCGACAAACCGAGGAAGTCGATGCGGAAGCCACGCGCCAGCGCCTGGCGATAGGCGCTCTCGCGTGCTGTGTTAACTCCCACAAGAAGGCGCGAGGCACCCTGCGTTGCGGCGAACTCCTCACACGCGTAGAGCAAGCGATTAAAGTCGCGCTCCGCGCCTTTGCCCGGATCAACAATGCCAAATTTCACGTAACAGACTCCGCTGCCGGCCTCGCTTCCCGCTCCACTGTGGCAGACGGCAAATCCTGACAGCTTGCTCTCGCTCCAAAGAAGGATAGTATCGCCAAGTTTCTGATCGGCGACGGCCTGGATCTCACGACTCGCATCCAGGCCCTCGTAAACAGCCTCGGTGACCTCCCGGCAGGCATCCAGCGAACCACCTGCTCCATTGTCCGAGAACTTCGTCCACGTTGAGGCGTGCCCGCTCGCCTGGACTGGCTTGGACAAGAGTGCGGTGAGGAAGCGCGGGAAGAACCCGAACTTTTGATACAGACCAAGATGCTTGGGGCTGTGTGCGAAAGTAAAAAGGCCGACGTGCCGGGTTCGCCAGCGGTCAAAGCACTCCATGATCGGTTCCATGAGCCGCTTGCCCAACCCTTTGTCCCAAAGGTCAGGTCGAATGGTTAATGGTCCAAAAAAACCGACGCTGCCCCAATTTGTCGCAAAGTTTGAACCGACGATCTCGCTATCGATTTCGGCAGCGAACGCGGATGATGGATCGGCCTTCCAGCGAGTGCGCACATAGCCTGCATCCCCCATGAATGAAGCAGGATCGGCCAGACCCGTGAACGTGCCGAAGGCCACCCGCGTGATCTGGTCGGCAATCGCCAATTCATTTTCCCGCAGTTGGCGCACAGAAATTTTCCCGTCCGCCTCCGGCGTTTTCGAAGAAGTTTGCATGGCAGTCTTTGGATCGTCGTTTGCCCGGAGGCGCGTGCGCTATCTAGCTGAGATTCAGCAGCCCGGCAAGAGATAGGATGCTCGGCGGGAAGAATTCCATCGGCAGAAATTCACTCATCAACATGTCAAAAACCTGATTGGTTTAGAAGCAAACCCGCAGGTAGGAGAAGATGCACAAGGGACGAATCGCCAACACTATTCACCAAGCGGTGATCCGGACGGCCAGGGTCTCGGACGCGTCGCAGATCGGCCCCCTGCTCCATGAACTGGGATATCCGGTGTCGGCTGACTTTGTGCACCAGCAGTTGAGCGCACTTCTAAATGATCCAAACGAAGACCTTCTCGTTGCCGAGGCGGACGATTCGAGGGTGATCGCGTTCCTTGCGATACACTACGTCCCACAGATAGCCGTAGAGGGAGGGTTCGCTCGGATAAGTTATCTTTGCGTAAACAAGGAGATGCAATCGAGGGGGCTCGGGACATTGCTGGAGCGCGAGGCCTGCCGTCTCGCCGCAGAACGAGGGTGCGACCGTATCGAATTACATTGCCACGCTCGGAGAACCGACGCCCACGGTTTTTACGCGCGTCAGGGCTACGCCGAATCCCCCAAGTATTTCATCAAGAGACTTCGCGACTAAACTCGTGATTGTCGCGACCGTCTTCCGGCGGTCGACAGCTCTTTTGCCGGTGTGGACACCGGCGCTACAGTGACCACGAAGCCTTTTCGAATGATTCGCGGAAGTTGCCTACGCCAACGGATAAATAGGTTGGCCACGCTCGTCGACCGATGCCCATCGGTCCAGCAACGCCCTACATTCCGCCATGACGCGATCCAGTTCTTGCGCGTCGCAAAACGCCTGCGGTGGAAGCTCCATGGTCTCCATGTTTGGAAACAACTCGACGAAGTTTCCGTCAGGGTCGTCGAAGCCAACGATGACAAGGCCGGGGCCGCGTGGTTCGTAACGAGCGGCAATCCCGCGCAAGGTCAGCCCTTCGAAGATCTCTTCCTTCGCCAAGTCGACGCGGAACGCGACATGATTCTGCATCGGCGGCACACCAACAGGAATTCTGCGCACCGAAGCTGTGGCTCCATCCCATTGGATATCCAGGGGCCAGAATTCCAAGATCCCGCGATATACAGACTCAGGACTGGCAATCTTGACCATGACAACCCCGAGCCCTGTCAGCACCGGGTGAATAAAGAACCCGGCCTCGAAGAGGTCGGCGTAAAACTTCCCTATCCGCACGGGATCCGGTGACCGCAAGGAACAATGAAGAAAGCCGGACGCTTTCATGGCAAGACTTGCGGCGCCTGACAGGAAAAGTCTTCGCAAAGATAAAGCGCGGCTCGCCCTTTGAGCGGCTTCATGCTTGCCAGTTCAGGGACTCGTTCCAGAAGAAAAGAATTGCCATCTGTCAGGAGCAGCACTCGGCGCGGCGAAAATTCTCGATGTAATTTGGCGTTCCATTCTCGGACATCTGCAGACTCCGGTGCTCCCGCGACCACCGCCTGCGCCGGCGGAGACAATGCCAGATCGAGAGCAGTCAGCATTTGCGGCACCGCGGTGGGCATCCGTGTGAGAGCTTCGCGACTCGAACCCAAGATGGCGCTGGCGCGGGCTTCAAACGATTCGTCATGAAGCATGCGGCCGAAACGGAGGAGGTTCAGAGCGCTAATGGAATTGGCGGAGGGTTCGGCGCCATCATAATCCTCCTTCATCCGCACGCTGATCAAGGGATCTCCAGCAGCGCTGCCAAAATAGCTTCCACTCGCTTCATCCCGGAACAGCCGATCTTGTCGCTCCTGAAGTTCCAGCGCCCATTCCAACCAATTTGCTTCCCACCCGGCTTCGTAAAGATCGAGCAGGCCTTGAATGAGGAACGCATAGTCTTCGGCAAAAGCGGGGATCGCGCTTGCCTCACCACGCCAGCTACGCAGAAGTCCCTTCTCTGAAGAAAGCTGCTTCCGCAAAAATCCAGCGCTCTTGGCAGCAGCTCCGAGATAACGAGGCTCGTTCAAGGCCGCACCGCATTTGGCAAAAGCCGAAATCGCCAAACCGTTCCATGCCGTGAGGACCTTATCATCCAGATGCGGGCGTGGACGCTGCGCGCGCCGATCGAAAAGTTTTCTCCGCCCAGCCGCGAGCGTCTCGGAGACCGTTTCGACCGGGAGATTCAAAATCCGCGCCGTGGTGGCGACCTCCTGTCTCTCAATAAGGATATTTTTCCCCCTGAACTCGCCGTGCGGATCGCTCCCCGCCGGCGCATTTCCGTTTTCTTCCACGGCGTAGTGGCGGCAGAAAATCCGTGCATCTTCTGCACCGAGCACTTCAAAGATTTCCTGTCGGCTCCAGACGTAATACGCCCCCTCGGCATGGTCCGGTCGGCCATGGGCAAGCAAACTGTCAGCGTCTTCTGCCGAAAAAAACCCGCCCTCGGCGTGCGTCATGTCCCTCAACACATAGTCGAGCACCTCCCGGGCAACGCTGGCGAAAAATTCGTCGCCAGTGAGTTGCCATGCCTCGAGAAACGAGACCGCGAGCTGCGCTTGATCATAGAGCATCTTCTCGAAATGCGGCACATGCCAAAACTCATCGACCGAATAACGGTGAAATCCTCCACCAAGATGATCGCGCATGCCGCCAGCAGCCATTCTGCGCAGCGTGAGCAGCGCCATCTTGGCAGCGCGCTCTGATTTGTCTCCGGTTACCCGTGTCGCAAATCGAAACAGAAAATTGAAGACCGAAGGACGGGGGAATTTCGGGGCACCGCCAAAACCTCCGTAATCTTCGTCGAAACTTCGCGAAAAATCCTCGAATCCCCGCACGAGCGGGCTGTCGTCCTCGCGAAACTCCGCGCCGTCCGCGCCTTTGCCAGCTTCCGCAAGCGCGGCGATTACTCGAGACGCCTCAGTTTCGATCCTCTCACGATCCTGCTGCCAAAGCCGGGCAATTTGGGTGAGAATGCTGGGAAATCCAGCGCGTCCGTAGCGGTTGTCTGGCGGAAAATAGGTGCCACCATAGAAGGGGCGCCCATCCTGGGTGAGCCAAACGCTCATCGGCCATCCGCCTGAGCCTGTGGTTGCCTGCACAAAGGCCATGTAGAGTCGGTCAACATCGGGTCGTTCCTCACGATCCACCTTGATGTTGACGAAATTGTCGTTCATCAGCTTGGCGATACCCGGATTTTCGAACGACTCATGCGCCATCACATGGCACCAATGGCAGGTGGAATACCCCACCGAGAGGAACACTGGTTTGTTGAGTCTTTTCGCTTCCGAGAAAGCCTCCTCAGACCAAGGCCACCACTCCACCGGATTAGCCCTGTGTTGAAGAAGGTAGGGTGATTTTTCCTCGGCCAGACGGTTCATCGAGAGAGCCTACTTCAAGACCGAAGGCCTGGTAGCGGTAATCCAAAAAAACTCGTCTAGCCCTTCAGCGTTCTCGCTGTCAGGCGCTCATCTTCGGCGACGAGCTGCTGCCAGAGTTTCTTATATTTCGGTTCAAAGCGCTGGTCCTGAAAGTCAGCCATGCGTTCACGCAGTTCGACGATTCCCGCGATGCCGGGCTGAAGTTCCTGCCAGCACTCCCGAAGGATCCGCAGCGCTCCCGCTTCCCTATCCCAGAGGAGCGCATAGGAATCGATGAATTCCGCCGCATAGTTGGGTTCGGCCCGTTCATTTGGGTGCCAGAGGCCACGAGTGGGCTCCGCGGATTCAAGCAACATGGGGGCAATGTAAATGTTGCCGAGGATGGCTTCGCGGTACTTTTGACGTGCGCCGGTCTCATCGCCCTGGAGTGTCAAACAAAGGGCCCAGCCGAAAAGGAACGACGGCTCGGCAAAATCCTGCGGATAATCGCGCGCGTAGCGTTCGAAATGCAGTCCGGCGGCTTCAGTATTCTCATCGAGCAGATGGAGCAAGGGGATAAAGAAGCGAACCCCCTGGTTGTCTCGAGGGTTCAAGGAGAGGAGATCCTCAAATTGCGCGGCAGATTCACCATGCTGGTTCTGGTGCCAAAGCGTCATCCCTCGGCCATACATGGCACGCAGCAGAAGTCGGGTCTCGCGGTTTGTCCACCATTCAGGATCTCGGTCGCGCCACCGCGGAGTTTCCCGGGCAATTACCTCATCGTAAGCAGCCAGGCAAACCTTCCAGTTACCGTGCTGGAATTCTACGTCGGCCAACTCGATGCGGGCCGACGAGCAATCCGCGTCCCGCGCCAGAGCCGAACGCAGCAGAGCGATCTTCTTGCGCGGCGATCGAATACGCAAGGCGGTGTTGACAAGCCCGCGAGCGACCTCTTTCGACTGGGGAGCAGAGTCTTCATCTCGGGCGAAGCGCAGAACGACCGTCCGGGCCAAGGCACGCAACTCGTCGGCGCCGCCACGATTGAAGCGCTGAAAGCGGATCTCAACGCGATGCTCCTGGGAAAATTGCTTCCAGGCATCGTTATCCCACTCGTCGCTCGCACAGATGGCCAGTCGGTCCGGCACGCCCAAGCGGTCGAAAAGTTTGACGAGAAGGGTTTCGACGCGCACCTGGTCCAGTTCTTCGAGAATGTCGGGCGCGGCCAGCGGCGCCCCCGCTGGATCGCAGACAATCAGAAGAGTTGGAAGAAAGTAGTCGCTCCCTGCAGGCACCGGTTCCTCGAGATCCAACCAATAGACGAACCACGTCGTCTTCGACGATTTCAGCGGTTGAATCATCAGTTTCCGCGCTGCCAGTCGACCTCGAGGCGTTGCCGCCGACCGAACCGATCGGCGTAGAACAACTCCCGATGCCGGGCGCCGTGCTCATGGACAAGACGGGTAACCTTGACGTCGAAGCAGCAGTATTCGGCGATTTCCATTACCTTTCCTTCCCTCCACCAACGAATGGCGTCAAGTCCCTCACCGATTTTGCCGACGCCAAGGGTCCCCTGTGCCAGGTCGTCCAGCTTCAGACGATGACCGGAGGCCTTCTCCACATGCTCGAGGAGATCGAGAGTCTGCAAATAATGGGGAAGATCGAGAATGGTGTAGGCCATGAGCACCTGGTAGTCGAAATGCAGGATGTTGTAGCCGACCACGAGATCGGCTTTGCGCAAGCGGTTTACCAGGTCGCCGGCTCGGCTTTCAGGATAGATTGCGTAAGTGTCGTCAGCCGTGCTGTAGGTGACCCCCACCGACATCCCCATTTGATACTTCTTGTCCCAGCCGCCCACGTCGTTCGCCGTGCGTTGGGTCTCCAAGTCAAAGTAAACAATGTCCATCGACAGCGGGGAGAATGTGAAAAAATTGTCGGGGTTTCAACTCCGAGTGAGTCACCAGGCGAAAGAAATCTCATTTTTCGAGAAAATCCCAAATTCCCTCCCAGCCTGGGCTGAGCGGTTGAGCAACAAAGGCTTCACAGCGCACCCGATACAGCGCCGCGAGTTTCGGAGCAAGGCCGCCCTGCGCGAGTTGGTCAAAGGCAGCCTGCGCGAGAGCGAATTCGCCCGCGCGATACTGGGCGCGGGCGGCGGCGAACGCTTCCGCCCACTCGAGATGCTCCTCCTTGTGGGGAAAAAACAGTCGCTCCGGTTTCTTGCGACCCTTCACACGCACCACATCCACCTCAAGGAAGGGACAGATCTCGCGGGCTTTTCGGGCAATGCGTTCATCCACCAGGATGTCACACCCATAAATGCGGGTCAGGCCCTCAATCCGTGAAGCGAGGTTGACGGTATCCCCGATGACAGTCATGTCCATTCGCTGATGCGAACCGATGTTCCCAAAGATAGCGGGTCCGTAGCTGATGCCAATGCCAGAACCCCACGGGGGGATCCCCAGTGTGTTGCGCCGTTCATTGATGGCCGCGAGCCGCTCCTTCATGTTGAGGGCCGCGAGCACCGCATTTTGCGCATCCTCTTCGCGATTGGCAGGTCGCAGGCCCCCCCAGGTGGCCATCAGGGCGTCACCAATAAATTTGTCGAGTGTCCCCGAATGCGTGAAGACCACCTCGACCATCTCGCGAAAATACTCGTTGAGCAGAGTCACCATTTCGGCCGGATCAAGCCGCTCGGAGTCTGATGTAAAGCCCTTGAGATCCGAAAAGAGGACGACCATCTCCTTTCGTTGGCCGCCCAGGCTTTGCAGGTAGGAATCGGGATTCTCCGCAATTTCACGCACGACGTCCCTGGAGACGTAGCGCTCGAGCGTCGCCCGCATGCGCCCGCGCTCCCTTCGCTCAATCGAGACGTCGCAGACCACACCTGCAAAGCCGCAGACAAGCCACGTCAGCAGCGGAGCCGCCGTCGGCAAGAAGTACGAAAAGAGCCAAAGCACGGCTGTGCAAAGCAGCAGCCAGAAGAGCGCGCCGCCCACAACTCCTGCGGCGAGCGATTTCGCGCTGCCGCGGAAGAAGAAAGTCAAGCCAAGGGACGCCAGCGTCGCGAAAACGATCGCCACGATGGTGGCCGCGAGACCGGCCTGCTTGAGCCAGCTGCCGCGGAGCATCGCCGCGAGCGCATGCAGGTTGATTTCCGGACCGGAAAGCTTGCCCCAAGGAGTGAGATAAAAGTCATGCAGCCGCTCAGCCGTTGCTCCGACAAGAACGATGCGATCCTTGAAAAACGCTCCGTCACCGTAATTTGACTTCCAAAACTCCGGCACAAAGATCTCAAAAAGAGAAACGAGACGAGCTGTTCCCGGCAATGAATAGCGAAAGCGCAGCGGCTCGTGTTCGGGGCTCTCTGGAACAGTGGCTCCCAAGAGACGCGCAGAGACCGTGGCCAGTGAAGGCACCACCTCTTCGTGGTGAAGCGTGGGAACGCCGATGATGTTTGAGGCGCTGGCAGCGGTGTAGAGCGATCGCACCTTATTATCCCTCCACATCGGCAGGTTAACGATACCCCAGTTTTCCTTCGCCGCTTCACGGAATGCCTCGTTGGGAACCACCAGCTGCGGTGCGTTGGCGCCACGATCCCGGGAGTCCGGATTTTCGAAGGAAGCTGCCAAAACGACCTTTTCCGCATGCGGCTGTAGGGCGCTGGCCAAGAGCTGGTCACCTTCTCTCGAGGTCGGAAAAAGAAGGTCGAAGATCACCATCCGCGCGCCCGCAGCCATTAATTTTTCGGTCAAGGCCGCATACACTTCTCGCGACCAGGGAAAGCCTGCCTGCATCAGCTGGAGAGGGCGCGATTCGGCAATCTCCTCCGGGCTAACCTCCCCGAGGCTTAGCGATCGCTCATCGATAGTCACGAGCGCGAATTCCTTCGGCAACTCCGCCCGGGTGGTGATCCGAAGCAGCCAATCTTGGAGGTAAAGGTTCAGGCTGCCAACGAAGGGTGTGAACAAGGTTGCCAGCAAGACGGCGACCATGCCGAGCGCCGTCGCCAGCAATTGCCAGCGAAGTCTTAGCGAGGACACGCGGGTCATTTGCATCTCAAACAGAGGAATCCTCCTGAGACACGAATGCAAGCCGCACTACAACTACAGCTTGACTTTTTCAAAAATTTCAGCCGCCTATGCAGCTCGTGCTGCTCAGAACAATTCTTCTACTCGCCGCCCTCATATCCTGTATCCGAGTTTCCAAAGCCCAGCAGACGGGACGAGAAGCGCGCGCGGAAACGGCGACCAGGACCACGTCGATGCTTCAACGCACCCAAGCCGCAACGCGAGCTCCCGAGCAATATGTGCAAGCTGAGGCGGATTTCGGGGAGCTGGTCCCTGTCCCAACAACGGCGTTTGGTCTCAACCCGTACCTGGTCGGGACCGCCGGTCTGAACTACACGTCAAACCCGAGCCTCTCCAACAATGGGGGACGCGGCGACCTCTACTTCGTGGGAGGGGGAGGCGCCGGCATCCGTCCGAACCTGATCGGCGGACTTTACCTCGACGGCCACGTTTCTGACCTCGTTTATCAGTACGCCCGCTTCTCCTCACTGAACTTCAATTATTTCAACGCGGGTGGCGGGTTTGACTACGTCTTCACCAATTTGGGCGACCTCATCGCCTCAATCCGTTACGAGTATGAGCGCTACATTGATGGCGATTCTCTCGACGAATTTTACGTCAACAATGCATTGACGTTCGCCCTATTTAAGGAGTTCCCTCTCAACGAGAAATTCAGCTTCCAGGCCGGCACGCAGGCCGCCATTTCGCTCACGGCGGAGCCGGCTTCCGCGCGGTTCAATGAATTTGACTTCTGGGTGGGATCGCGCTGGCGCATCCTCACGCCCCTCGAACTCCAAACTTTTTACGTTCTCTCGCTGTTTTACTACCCGCAGGGTGATACCCGAACCGACGTAACCAACACCGTCGGAGCCGCCTTGACTCTTGAATTCACAAGATGGGCTCGCCTAGTAGCGACCACCAGTTTCTCGGCCAACAACTCGACAAACTCGTTTTTTGAATATACTGTAGTAAATGTTGGGGGGATTTTGAACCTCGATTTTCGTTTTTAGACCATGAATGGAAGAATCGTCGGCCTGATCGCTTGCGCTGTGTTTCCAGCGAGCCTTTTAGCGGAGCCCTTTGAGGAGGCCCGCGTCACCGAAACTGTCAAGATTGTCTCCCTCCTGCAACAATTGCAGAAGCCTCAGCCGGCCGTGATTGGCGACGTCATTAAGGGGCAAACTGCTCTCAAAACCGGAGGCGAGTCTCGTGCTGAGCTTAAATTTCCAGACCTCACGATGACTCGGGTCGGAGCTAATTCGCTCTTCCGATTCTATGCGGGGGGACGCGATATGGCCCTGGACGGAGGAACCATGCTCTTTTATTCCCCGAAAGGTACCGGCGGAGGTAAAGTGCAGGCGGGTGCGGTTACGGCGGCGGTTACTGGATCGGCCATCATGGTGATGAATTTGGGGCCCACAATCAAGGTGGTTTGCCTGGAGCACGCTGCGGTGGTTTCGGGCCCGGGCTTCACCCGCAAGATCCGCGCGGGCCAGGTCATCGACCAAACTGGGAAAGTGACTAACATCAGCCTGCAGGCCCTCGCCAAGAGTAGCAATCTCTGTAGCGGGTTCTCCACGGCGCTTCCTTTCTCGATCAAGAATTACCGCTCGCCGGAATTGAACTTAAATCTCGATACCAACGTTGATCAGACCGGCCAGGTTGCGCGGCGCACAATCGACCGCGATCAGCAGAGTGCACTGGTCAATAATCCGCCGGTTCAGTCTCAATCGGGATCCCCGAGGTCCCTTCCGATCCCGGTTGTCTCCCGTTCTAACGGCTCCGTCTCTCCGCCTCCTGCTCCGCCAACTGATCAACCTGGTTCGCCACCTGATCAACCTGGTTCGCCACCCGGTGAGCCTGGTTCGCCACCCGGTGAGCCTGGTTCGCCACCCGATCGGCCTCCAACTGTGGAGCCCGGCCAGCCAGGTGATGGTCAGCCAGATAAGCCTCGGCGAGGGAACCGCGGTAACATCAAGAACAACGAGAAGCGCGGCAACAGCGGCAATAATCGCAGCAACATTAAGAATGTGGAGAACCGGGGCAATAGCGGGAATGCTCCAGGGCGAACAAGGTGATAGCGCCAGTTGCCCGGCCGAACCGCGCATTGCGCGCATGCCTTGGGCCCTGCTGAGGTATCAGGCACGTAGAACCTGATCCGCGGTTCCCAGCGAAGAAACGAGCGAAGGCGGACTCGGTGGCGGGCTCCGCGAGGGTGCCGAAACGGGCGTCAGTGGGGCGAGAAATTCGGTGGTGCGAATTGAGCGTTGAGGCGCACTGAGTTCCCCAACGAACCGGCGTGGGATAGCCCTGCGCCGGACGGCAAAGTCGTCGCTTCGCGCCTTTCAGCGCTATGAAGCATCTCAACCGTTTAGAAGCCGCCGTGTTTTAGTCCACTGCGGTTTTCTCTTTCGACTTCAGGGCGGCGACCTGGCCTTCAACGGCCCGACGATTGATGACAAAGGTGTTGTTGTCGCCGTAGGAGGCCCACGGTCCAGTCGGAACTTCATCGAAGTCGACAAATTTCCAATCCGTCACATCGGTGTCGTCCATACCGAGATAATCACGGACCGCGGGCGAGACATCGAGTCCGGCGCCTTTGTTCAGGTTCGGGAGAGGACGCTCGGGCCCAAACACATATTGCCAATTGTCGGTCCGGAAGGGTCCCGCATCTTCCCATTGCGCGTAGCAGACGCGATCGCCTTTGCGAATGGCAATCCACCGTCCTTTGCAAACCGACTTGTGAGGTCCCTTGTACTCCTTCTTGAACCAGGGAATGACCTGTTTCGCCTCGGGTTTGTGGCCGTTCGAGGTCTTGTCATTGTACGGGAGGGCAACGTAAAAGGGATTTTGACTCGGGACGAAACTGTCCGGGATGAACTCACCCGTGCGCCTGGAGCGATCGGGAGTGTCGGTGCCGCCATAGTTCTGGGCCCATTTCGCATCCCAGCTGCTTTTGTGGTTGGGCACGGGATTGTTCTGCGTTGGCTTTTCGCCGATCCAGAATGTTGTTGTTACGATCTCCTTTTTCCACGGGTAACGATCCAGAACATCCGAAGGCACATCCTGCAGCTCCTCTGTCGGAGGCGGTGTGCCATCCTGAGCGCTTTCCTCAGTCGCCTTCTGTGCCTGACTAGGGCGCATCTTTTTGCTCGTCTTGGTGAGATCCTTGATGTCGGACTTCGCCATGAGGGCGTGAGCCGTAAAAATGGAGGTGATGGATGACGCCCAAATACCGAAGAACTGGAGGAGCGAGCCGCGTTTCATGGACTGCCTTTCCCCAGCGTGTGGTTTGAGGCCGCGCGCGAAGGCGTGTGCCGTCACGCTGGTGACTAGATTTTCGGCCCGCAGCGGCGGGTCTGGCAAGTATTTTTTGCGTGGGCGGACGGGGCGGATTGCAACCGCACGCCAGAGATCTATGCTTGCGCCGTGAAGGCGATTCGCGTGGGACGATTCGGAGGGCCAGAGGTATTGGAACTGGTCGAGGTGCCAGACCTACAGATTTCCGCCGGACAAATCCTGGTTCAAATTAGGGCTATCGGGGTAAACCCTGTGGAAACTTATATTCGTGCGGGAACCTACGCTCGAAAACCGCCTCTTCCTTACACACCGGGAAGTGACGGTGCCGGGATAATCGTGGCTGCGGATGGTAGTAATCTCAAGGCCGGGGATCGTGTATTTCTTTCAGGGTCCATCTCGGGAACTTACGCGGAAGCTGCTGTTTGCACGCCCGATCAAGTTCACCCACTTCCCGAGGTCACGACCTTTGCTCAGGGCGCGGCCATGGGAATTCCCTATGCGACCGCATACCGAGGAATCTTTCATCGCGGAGACATGCGCAGCGGTGAAACGCTCCTCGTGCATGGCGCGAGTGGAGGCGTCGGAACCGCCGCGGTGCAACTGGCGCACGGCGCGGGCATCAAGGTCTTCGGCACGGCCGGTTCACCCGAGGGCCGCGAACTCGTTCGAAAGCTAGGCGCAGACCTGGCCTTCGATCATCATGACGCTGACTATCGCCAGGCTATCATGGAGGCCACGGAAGCTCGCGGAGTTGATTGTATTCTTGAGATGCTCGCCAACGTGAACCTTGGCGCTGATCTTCAACTGCTGGCTCCGCGCGGGCGCGTCGTTGTTATTGGCAGCCGCGGCAGTGTGGAAATAAACCCTCGCGATGCGATGATGCGCGATGCGGATATTCGCGGAATGATTCTCGCCAACGCCCCGCGAGAGGAGCTGGGCGCAATCTACAACTCGTTGGGAAAGCAGCTCGCGGAAGGCCGCATCCAGCCAGTCATCGGAAAAGAGCTGCCGCTCTCCTCCGCCCCCGAGGCGCACCGCACGGTGATGTCGCCCAATGCCCGCGGCAAGATCGTGCTCATCCCGTAGTGGTTACTTCTGAGCAACTCCTCTCGCGCGAAGCCGATTCTCTCGGACTCGCTCGATAGGACCTTTTCCTATTCAGTTACTCGACGTAGGTGCAGGCACCATTCGATCACGAGGAGCACGAGGGCCGCGAGAGCGAGCCAGCGCCACGGCTGCAAAGCACCCCAACTACCAGTGAAAGACAGGGCCTTGTTCTCGCTTTCAGCGGCTCGCACATCGGACTCCGCCGCGTCCGAGGTATTCACCGCTAACCAACGTGTTCCCTCCGAACCACGAACTTCGTAGAACCCATTTTTTCTCACCGTCAACGGCGTTGGCGAGTACGCGGCCGGTTCAGTTTCGCGGGCAGCCTGCAGTTGGGGAAGCGGATCTTTGCGGATCTCTTCACCCGCTCTTGGGAAGAAGGTCCCGCCGGCCTTCACGAGCGTCTCGCTGCGCGAGTGGCGTTCAGCAAGCCAGTGAATGACGTTGCTTACGAACAGAGGAAAGCCAACGCGCAACGGAAAGTTGGAATCTGCCACCGCGAAAGCGACCGCGACCATGCGTGCTCCCTGCGGATCTTCAAGGGCCATGACCATCGGCTCGCCAGCGCTTCGCATCGGAATGCTGGCGCGCCAACGACTGTCCGCCGGAATCGTCAATTTCTCTGCCTTGGTCAGACGGATGTCGCGAAATTCCACATTCCAAAGCAGTGGGCTAGTGGATTCAGAGGCCTCGAGAAAGTCGGGCGAGATTTGCTCTCCGGCGAGATTGAACGGCGTGCGCCCAAAGAAGAGGGACGGCTCGGAACCAAGCTTCTCGGAGGCTAAGTCTGCCGGTAGCCAATTGTCGAAAACGACAACATCGAAGCCAGCACCGAGAGTAGAGCGCCAGGACTCCGGCCGCAGGATCTCCATCGCAATCGAGGGGTCAGCCTTTATTGCATTTTCAAGAAACGGATCGTCTTCGCCCACCAGGAGCACACGCAGTTGCTGGCCGGTCGGCAGCACGGCACGAGCCGAATTGTCGAAATTCAACGCGTCCTTTGAAGTAAGCCTTGCAACGAGAAAGCCGGTTCCGGAAGCCAACATTTCCTTGGGAATGATCGCCGAGAAATCGCGTTGTTCGCCCGGACCCAATGGGAACCGCTGCAAATCGAAGGGTTTCCCATCCAGCGAAAGCTCCAGTTCAGCGGTATTCGCATCGCGAGAGAAGTTTCCCAGCCGAACCATGAGTTCGGCAGACTGCGGACTTGCCGGCAGCGGCCGTTGCGCGAGAGCCAGGAGCGCCAGGTTGTCTGTCGATTTCCCGACGGTAATCTGCTCGGCATTTTCCGGGGCGGCTGCTTTTCGGTCGCCAATGACGATGAGCCTCTTTTCACCCGGTTTAGCGTCGAGAAGTCTGCCGGCCAGCACCATGGCTTCATCGAGGTTCCCACCTGCGTCCGAGGGCTCCAGCGACGACAACTTTCGGCGCAGCTCCTTCCCGTCACTCGAGAATGAGGAGACGATTCGCGGAGCTCCCTCCACCGCCAGGATAGCCACTTCGTCATGAGGACCAAGCCTGGAGACCACGTCTTGTGCCGCCCGCAGAGCCTCATCAAAGATACCCGGCGCTTGCATGCGGGCTCGCATATCCAGGACGAGCACGGTCGAGCGATGACCGCGTGAGGAAACCTCCTGCGGCCGGGCGAGCGCGAGAAGCAACAGGAGCATGATCACCAACTGGAGGATCAAGGAGAGCGGATTGCGCAGCCGGCCGAGAAACTTGCGATGCGGCTCGCGCTCCAGGACTCTCTGCCAGAAGAGCAGGCTGGAGAACTCCAGCGGCCTTCGCGATGGGCGGCGCAAATACAGCACCACGATGGGAACGGCCAGCGATCCGAGGAAGAAGGCTGCGGGAAAGAGAAAATTCATCGCACCAGCCCGTCGCGACGGAAATCTCGGAGAATAATCTCATCAAAAGCGGCGTCGGCGCTGACGAAGGAATAGCCGGCATTGTGCCGCGCGCACCAGGACTTGAGTCCGCCGCGAAAGCGATCGACTTCCGCGCGATAGAGCCGCCGCAGAGTCGCATTCGCCGTCACGGCCAGTTCCTGCGCGCTCTCGCAGTCGCGGAGGAGCAAGTCTCCGCTTTGGCTGGGATCGCATTCGGCCGGATCCATCAGATGAACAAGATGCACCGCAAAATGCCGACCGACCAGCGCACTCAAGCCACGCTCGTATCCCGAAGGATCGAGGCAGTCGCTCAAGACGATCGCCAGGCCGCGTCGGCGTCGGCCACGTCCAAAGCGTTCCAAGCTCGAGGAGAGATCGGTGGCGTGCCCGGATGGGTCTGCCCGTAAGAAGCGCAGAACATCATGGAACGCCGGTATCCCCCGGTAACGTCCACTCTCTGCGCGCAATGTGGAATCGAAAAACCAGAGCGCCACGTGGTCGAGGCCATGCAACGCAAAATAGGCCAACGCCGCCGCCAGCTGCCGGGCCAGCACGAACTTGGGGGTATGCGAAGCGTCGCTGCCGCGCCAGTGCATAGAGGCGCTGCAATCGATCAGAACGCCGACGTCGAGCTCCTCTTCTTCCTCGTAGAGCTTCATCATCAGGCGCTCGATTCTCCCATAGATGTTCCAATCGATTCGTCGTGGATCGTCACCCGGCACATAGTTTCGAAAGTCGGCAAACTCCAGGCTCGAGCCCATGCGGCGCGAGCGCCGTTCAGCGCGCAACGTTCCCGCAAAGCGCTTGCTCATTTGCAAGCGCACGTGCTCGAGGCGCACGCGGAAATCGTCGTCGAATATGTTGGCCTCGTCGGACATGCCCACAACTACGCCGGGTTGCGCCCCTTTTCCACGCGCATCAGAGAAAATCACCGGAAGCAGCGCCGCGAAATTCTTGGTGATTTCTCTTGGAGGCTTCGCTTGCCTCGAATTTCTTTGCTGCTATGCGCCCTCCCTTGTCAGTTTTCATCATCTTCGCAGCGATTTGCTTTTCGCGAGCGGAATCATCTCCCCTGCAGTGGACCGAACTCGGCAGATTGGAGGGAGAGGTTGTTGCCTGGGAGGGAGAAGGCTCGTCGGATGGTCGGACGATTCGCCTTACCGGCGTTTCGTTTCCTTCTTCCAAGAGTATTTTTCGTGTTGTCGACAACCCGCCTGGAAATCGCCAGTCGCTGTCGTCCGCGCTTGCCACCGTCGGTGCCGTCGCCGGATCGAATGGCGGGTACTTTCATAAGGATTTCACTCCGCTGGGACTGGTCGTCTCGCAGGGCGAAATTATCCATCGATTCGAAAAGGCCAGGCTCCTTAGCGGTGTTCTTTCCGTCCGCCACGGCCGAATGGAGCTTGTCCGTTCCGGTAAATTCAAGGTGGGAAGCGACGCGCAGGAAGCCATGCAGGCAGGTCCCTGGCTGGTGGAAAAGGGCGTTCCCGTCGCCGGGCTTGATGACACGCGCAATGCCCGCCGCACGATTGTCGCGAACGACGGAAAAGGCCAATGGGCTCTCATCGCCACCTCCTCCATTACCCTGGCCGATGCCTCTCGACTCCTTTGCGAAAAAGGAATCACCGGACCACTCAAGATTGCGAATGCGTTGAATCTCGACGGCGGTTCGTCAACGGCTCTTCAGGCCGGTTTGCCGCCCGAGATTCTTATCGATATTGCCGCTTTCGGCTCAGTCCGGAACTATCTCACCGTTGCGCCGCGGCGTCCTTAGTTGCCGCGGTGGATTATTCTTCCTCGCGGGCTCCGGGAATATCATTATTTTTTTAGCATGCAAATCCACCTTAGCCCCAGACATCTGACTCTGACCGCAGCCATCTACGCATATGTGGCCGAGAAGATCACTCACCTGGAGCAACTCACGGATAGCATTCTCGCCGCCCATGTCGTCCTCCTTCATGACGAGACGAGGACGAGGAAGCATATCGTTAAGGTGCACCTTGCTGTTCCCGGCCCCGACATTTACGCGGAGGATGCCGAGGATGACCTCTACGCCGCTATCGACAAGGTCACCGGCAAGCTTTCGCAACAGCTCCGAAAACGCAAGACGCGCATCGCCGATCGCAAGAAACATCGCTCGCGTCTCGCGAGTGAAGAGAAGAAAAGGGGCTACAAGCGCCGCTGAGGGCGAGGCTTCCGGTGGACTACAAGGTCAAGCTTGAGGTCTTTGAAGGACCTCTCGATCTCCTGCTTTATCTTATCAAGCGGGACGAGGTTGATATTTACGAGATCTCCATTGAACGGATCGCCAAGCAGTATCTCGAGTACATGGAAGCCTTCCAGGTCCTGAATATCGATCTGGCGGGAGAGTTCATCGTGATGGCCGCGAATCTGCTCTACATCAAGAGTCGCACGCTGCTGCCCAAGGAACAACAAATGCCCGAGGAAGATGCCGAGGAGGACGATCCTCGATGGGAGTTGATCCGGCAACTTATCGAATATAAGAAATTCAAGGAGGCCGCCTTCGAGCTCCGCTCACGCGAAGCCATCCAAGAAAAGCTCTTCCCCCGATTTCCCTCCAATCCGGAGCTCGCACCGGCGGGCGACCTTCTCGTCAGCGAAGTCGGGATTTTTGATCTGATCAATGCGTTTCAAAAGGCGCTCAGGCGGCTGGAGAGCCGCAAGAGAGAGGAAGATCTTCGCGAGATTTTCGAGGAGAATTTCACCGTATCCGACAAGATCGACTTTTTGCTTCAGGTCATCTATCATGGCGTTCCCGTGCGTTTTGAGGAATGCTTCGTCGATGCCGCGAGTCGCGCCGAGATTGTGGTCACGTTTCTCGCCATGCTCGAGCTGATCCGTCTCAAACAGCTTCGTGTTCGCCAGGACAACCATTTTGAAGAAATTTGGCTCGAGCGCACCTTTCCCGCGACCGCGAACGCCGAGAGGTCAGTATGAGCGAAGAAGTCGTTGACTGGTCTCTCAAGCGCATCGTCGAATCCATCTTGTTTGCCTCACAACGGCCGGTCACAACCAAGGATCTTCAGGGCATTGTCAAGAGTGCTGCCGAATTGGAAAAGGCAGATCCCAACGTGGCCAGGTTCTCCGCGATCCAGGAATCGGCCCTCCGCGGCGCCCTCGATGAGCTGGGAGCTGAGTGCGCCCACCCTTCGCGCGCTTATGAACTGCGCGAGACCGCTGCCGGCTGGCAACTGGTTACCAAACCGCAGTTTTCACCGTGGCTCCGACAGCTTTTCCCGGAATTCCGTTCCGCCCGGCTGAGCGCCCCCGCGATGGAGACTTTGGCGATCATCGCATACCGGCAGCCGATCACCCGCGCTGATATCGAAGCCATCCGCGGCGTCGCTGTGGATGGCGTCCTCCAGACGCTCCTCGATCGCGGCTTGGTAAAGATTTCCGGCCGAGCAGAAGTTCCGGGGCGGCCGCTGCTCTACGATACCACGCAGAATTTCATGGACCATTTCGGTCTGAGAAATCTCGACGAACTTCCCAATGTAATGGAACTGCGTAAGGTTCGCCTGCCGATGGCGGCAAGCACCGCAACGGCTGCCTCGTCCGAGACCCCGAGCGCACCGAAGGCAGTCGAGACGAGCCCGGAAATCACTTTGCAGAACGCTCCACCGGAAGATAAGTCGTCATGAGCGACCTTGATGAGTTGCGCAGGAGAATCGATGCCATCGACGACGAACTTCTTCGCTTGCTCAATGAGCGCGCTGTGGTGGCCAAGGAAATCGGGGCCATCAAGAACCGCGAGGGTCTTCCGATCTATTCTCCGGAACGAGAGGATCGAGTGATTCGCAGCCTGATCGAGCGGAGCGAAGGTCCTCTCACGCCCGAGGCGATCCGCGCCATCTATTGCGAAATCATGTCTGCGGCGCTCGCGGTGGAGAAGGATGTTGCCATCGCCTGTCTCGGACCCGCAGGTTCGCCGGCGCACCAAGCCGCGAAGAGTAAGTTCGGATCGAGCGTTCACTACATATTTCTCGCAACCACCGAAGACGTTTTTCGCGAAGTCAAACGCGACGGCGCGGACTGCGGTGTCGTGCCCATTGATCATCCCGAGCACGGCCTGGCGAATCAAACGCTCGATCAACTCGCCGAAACCGAACTCTCCATCTGCGCCGAGATTTTTCTAGCCACAGAACGAACCCCCCACAACGACTCGGCGCGTTTCTTCGTTCTCGGACGCATGGGGAATCCACCTTCCGGCAATGACACGACGATGCTCATGCTGCGGATCGAAGATAAGCCGGGCGCGCTAGTTTCCGCGCTCGAGCCTTTTAAGGCGCTCAACATCAATCTTAGCCACTTCGCGAGCAGACCGGCGGCTCACGGCAGCCAGGACATCTTTTTTTTCGTCGAAGCGGTCGGTCACACCCGGGACCTTCAAATGGCAGACCTTTTTCGCGAGCTCTCCAGAAGCTGCCGGGCTGTCAAGGTCATTGGCAGCTATCCGAAGGGCCACCTATGAACGTCTCTTCCCAGAATTGATCCGGAACCTTAGAGCTGAGCATAGCCAAGCTAAGCCAGCACTAATAACTATCTAGGTGAAGGGGATACCGTGTCGGGCGTTTGCGGCAAGCGCCCAGCGAACCCCACAGGCGCTTGGCACAAGCGCTCTCCAAACTTCCTAAGCAAATAGAGCTCCTTCAGTGGCGGCGCTTACTTCATGGCTGCCACGACGTGCCCGTCCGCATAGAGGCGGTTGGCACGATTAAAGTGGACCGGCTCAAAATCCATGCACAGGCGCATGCGAGCGGGATTTACTGTCCGGGCGCCGCCGCGCCGGCCATAAACAACCGGATTGACCTTTACTTCGCCGTCGAGCATCGGACGCCATTGATAGCTGCTGCCGCGGCTGCGAAAGTAGTTGCCCGCCTTCATGTCGCTCGGACATTGCAAGAGCTGCGGCGACACTCCGTAAGGGCCTAACTCTGCCAACATCGGCTGCGCTTCGTATTCAGGGTCATAGACGGGATCCGCCGGGATTTGGCTCAATAAACGGAAAGGTATTGTCGTTATCCGCAAGGTATGTGCTGACGGCGATTCCGATTTGTCTAAGATTATTCATGCAAGCGACACTCCGAGCACGCTCAACCACTCTTTGGTATTCCGGCCAGAGCAACGCGGCCAGGATTGCCGCTATGGCCATGACCAGGGTGAGTTCGGCCAGAGAAAAGGCGCAGTTTCTTTTCACGACTTTGTCGGCGCCCCCTTGATCTGCTCCTTTCGCCGGATGTAGTTGCGATATCTCTGTTCGCGCTGTTCGGGCGTCCTTCGTGCATCGCGCGCGGCAGCTTGCTCCTCCATGCGCGCCTCGACGTCTGGGTTGTTGAGATGCTCCTCGATCTTGGCGCGGCGCTCCGGCTCTGGAATTTGGCGGATCGACTCCCAGAACGTTCGCATTTCATTGAACTCCCCGCGAGCCTCCTCCTGTTGGTCTGGAGGCAGCACGGCGATGGCCGCTTCCGCTCGCTCGGCCGTCCACTCAAGATTCGGAGGTTGTGTTCTAGGTAGCGCGGAAAACAGCGTTCGCCCCGGCGGTCTTTCCGCTTCGACCTGCCCAGGTTGGCCATCAGTGCGGGGATGAACGGTCAAGAGGACGAGCTCCTTGGCGGTCCCTTTGGCCGTTCGGATCAGTTTCGCGGTCACCTTGCCTACTTCGCCCGCCGAGGGCAATTTGGTCAGCAACGGATTCCAGCCAAGAGGAACCGCAAAAAGTGCTCCAGTCTTCTGCGCACCTTGGTCGAGGAGTGTGTGGAGATTTCGATCAGGTGTTTGGCTGATTCTCCACTCCATTCGGCGAGGGTCCACAGCGGAAAGGTTGCCAACCATGAGCCTTCCCCCCCATGGCGCGGAAAAGACCATCCAGTCACCTGGATTTGCTCCCGAGGAGAAAGCCCTCAGCGCGGCTCGGATCTGCTCACTTGTTGGCGCCGCGACGTAGGCGAGCTTTGCGTTCGCGTTGATGCGCACGGCGAGCGTTTCGATCGCTTCAAAGAGTGGCGCTCGATTTAGTCGCATGGTCACCAGCGTGGCGGGATCGGCGTTCGTCGCGAACTCCACTCTCCCCTGACGCTCAATCGACTTGATTACGGTGGCCAGCGGCGCGTTAGTAAACGCCAAAGTAACGAGCCCGCGCTCCGTCCACCACCTCCACGCGAGCACCCCCATCGCAGACGCTGCAACGACGAGGAGTAGAGCGGTTCGTAACTTCCGCATCCCAAATTAACTCTCCCGGAAAGGCAAAGTTACAATCCTTCTTTCTTCGTTGTTCGAAGAATTTGCGGCTTGCATTGGGAGGCCCGGTGGACGATTTTTGCGCAAGCCTCAGTCGTTTAATGAAATGCAAATACGATCCGCCGCGAACCTTTTGAAGTGGTTCAGGTGGCGGGTCTTCTGCATGGTTGTTCTCAGGTTTTCCGCCGGCAAGGAACCGGCTTCGGCGGAGAGATCGGCACCGCCTGAGGCCTCAACGGCGGCACCGCGCGTCCGAAGAAGTTTCCCTAGCCCTTCCGCGCCGTGCGCCACTGCCATATATCAAACCAATGTCATCCGAACACACATCCGCCAGCGAGACCCGCTCCTCGAGAAAGGGCCGCCGCCGAGCTACCCGCTCCCGCAACCGTCAGGAAACGCCCGTGCCTTTGCCCCAGAAAGAAACCTGGTGGCAAAAGATAACCGCATTCTTGTTGGGCAAGAATACCCAAGCCGCACCGCCGAAGAGGTCGCTGGAGAAGTCCGACTTCGGCAACGGCGACACCGCCGCCGCTAAGCGGCCCGTCCGTTCCGCTGGGTTCAGAAAACCGGAAACTGTCGAGGTTTCGTCGCCTCGCATCTACGTAGGCAACTTGTCTTTTGAGGCGACTGAGGGCGATCTCTCCGAGCTGTTCAGCGGCGTCGGGACGGTGCAAAACGTAGAGATCGTTTCCAATAGGCATACGCACAAATCGAAGGGATTCGCTTTCGTGCAAATGCAAACCATCGACGAGGCGAAACGCGCCGTCGCCGAATTGCATGATAAAGACTACATGGGTCGCAAGCTGGTCGTGAGCGGCGCCAAGGCCGTCGACGAAAAGCGCGGCGAGCGTCGCCATTCTGAGCAGTAGGACACCGATCATTGTTGCCGGACCCACCGGGGTCGGCAAAACCTCTTTCGCCGTCGAGCTGGCAACCCGGTTCGACGGCGAAATCATTAGTGCGGATGCCTTCCAGGTTTACCTTGGCATGGAAATCCTTACTGCGCAGCCTGAGGAAAGGCTGCTTCGTGCGGTTCCTCACCATTTGGTCGGATTTCTATCGCCTGAGAAGTCCTTTGATGCTTCTCGCTTCGCAGATCTCGCACGCGAGAAGGTTGGCGAAATTCTCGAGCGTGGAAAACTGCCGATTATCGCGGGTGGTTCGGGACTTTACATCAAAGCATTTACGCACGGCTTTGCCGAGTTGCCGACAGGAGACGCGTCTCTTCGTTCAGAGCTCGCGAAACTTTCCGATCCCCAGCTGCAGGAGTTCTTGAAAGCGGTAGACCCGTTGACGAAGGTCGAATTGCAAAATCGCAGGCGGGTCTCCCGCGCACTCGAGATCTCGCTCGTTGCCGGTCGACCCGCTTCGGAGCTGCGCAGCCAATGGCAGACCACCGCAACAGCGAACTTCCGCGGCATGCTGCTTATTCGGGAACGCACCGAGCTTTACGGCCGCATCTCCGAAAACGTCCGCGCAATGTTCCAACGCGGAGTGGTTACGGAAATCGCCAAGATTTCAACGATCGGTCCGACGGCGGGAATGGCCATCGGGTTGCGGGAACTCGAAGCGCTGCGACGTGGCGAATTATCGGAGAGCCAATGCATTGAAGCGGTCACCCTCGCAACCCGTCGCTATGCCAAAAGGCAATTGACCTGGTTTCGCAATCAATTTAACTTCAAACATATCGATTTGACTGGCCTTCGCGATACGTCTGAGATTCCTCCTCCCGCCTTGGAATTCCTGGGTGCTGCATAATGCCGGACGCTCATCCGCAACTTAAAGAAAAGGCCATTCTTGTCGGACTCGAACGCGAAGGGGTTAGCCGCTGGGACGTTGAGGATTCTTTGAGCGAGTTGCGTCAACTCGCCGCCACTGCGGGTGCGCAAGTTGTCGACACGGTGGTCCAAAAATTGGAAAAGCCGACCGCGCCATTTTACATCGGCAAAGGGAAAGCTGAAGAGGTCGCCCGGCAGTGCGGAGAAAAACAGGTGACGTCGTTGATTTTCGATGACGAGCTGTCGCCTGCACAGGGACGCAATCTCGAACAATTGACCAGTCGAAAGGTCTTGGACCGGACGCAGCTCATCCTGGATATTTTCGCCCGTCGCGCGCGCACCAGGGAAGGCCGTCTGCAAATTGAGCTCGCGCAACTGCAATATCTTCTCCCGCGTCTTACCAGGATGTGGACCCACCTGTCGCGTCAAACAGGAGGGATTGGAACACGCGGCCCCGGCGAGACACAACTCGAAGTTGATCGACGGCGCGTCCAAGAGCGCATCGCGCGTCTGGAACGCGACCTGCGAGGCGTCCGCAAGAATCGCACAGTCCAACGTGAGGGGCGGCTTCGCCGGAACTGGCCTGTGGCCTCATTGGTCGGATACACAAACGCCGGCAAATCGTCGCTTCTCAATAGTCTTACCGGAGCCGGAGTCGTCGCCGAGGATCGACTTTTCGCGACACTCGACCCGACCACGCGACAAGTTGTTCTCCCGAATCGGCAGAAGGTCTTGCTGACAGACACGGTTGGCTTCATCCGGAAACTTCCCCATACGGTGATCGAGTCGTTCAAGGCCACCCTGGAAGAGGTTCAGTTGGCGGATCTGCTCATTCACGTCGTCGATATCAGCCATCCTCAATATCGGGAGCAAATGCTCGCGGTAGAGGAGACCATTGCGGAACTCGGCGCCGATGGCAAACAGACGCTCATCGTTTTCAACAAGATCGACCGGGTAGCGGATCGGGAGATAGTCAAGAGCCAGCTTCGCCACCATCCTGGCAGTGTCGCTATTTCGGCGCACACCAAAGAGGGTATGGACACGTTCTTTCAAGAACTCGAAGTGCGGCTCGGTTCCTGGCGCTTGCGGGTTGAGTTTCAAATTCCCACTACCGAGTCGGCCTTGCTTGCGGAGGTGCACCGCGTCGGTCACGTCTTAAACATCACCTACGAAGGCGACCTGGCTATCGTAACCGCACACGTGCCGCCAGAGCTGAAGTCCAGGCTGGCCCCCTATGAAAAGGATGGCGATCCTTATGCCTAGCTCCCCAAACCGTGATTCCCCTCAGGTCCCATCTTCTAATCTTGTTGTCGCTTTGGTTAGGTGCGTGCGCCACCGAGGTGACCCCACAACGCAAGAAGACTTCTCTCTACGATCCAAAGCCGATCCACGTGCAAACCGGGATCGCCTCGTGGTATAGGGATCACCGCACCGCCAGCGGTGAGCGCTTTAATGTAAACGCCATGGCTGCGGCCCACCGCACGCTCCCGTTCGGATCGAAGGTGCGCGTAATCGACCTGAGAACGGGCCAATCGGTGATCGTGAGGATCAACGATCGCGGGCCCTACATTCGAGGGCGTATCATCGATCTGACCGTGGGCGCAGCGCGAGAACTTGGCACCTACCATCGCGGAATTGCCCGCGTGCGCATCGAGGTGCTTAGGGAAATCCCCGTCCTCGAAAAGCCGAACCTGCGCACCGCCGCCTCCCCAACGAAACGCAAAAAAGCGGCGCCGTCGAATCCCTTCGCTTTCCTGTTTGCCGAGCGGTAACTTAACCGCTCGTGGCGAGAGATGTTTGCTCTTTCCAGCGAGTCTCTGGTTGTAGGTTGATCTCTTCGAGCTTCACCTTGAAACCACACGAGGCCATCAGGTAGGCAATCCCTTCACGACTTTCCATGGTCTCCTTTAAGCTGCGACCGAAGATCTCAACATATTCCTTATAGCTCTCCAGAGCCAGGCGGCCTTCCGAAACATGCTTAGCAAGCTCTTCATCGTGATTCTCAATCAAATTGAACAATCCGCGGCGCAGCCTGGCTCGCATGACCGGATCAACGACGAGCTTAAACGGATTAGCTGCAGGATCTGATGCGCCGACGCGATCAACAACATCCAGCGTCAGCGTGGCTGGAGAGGTTTCAACAGATTTCTCGTTCATCCTGCCAATTCAATCCGGTGAACTGCGAAAGGCAAGTGAATGCAGAAATTGTTCCCCCGTATTCTTCCCGGTGTTTCACGATGCCGCCTGCAACCTTTCTTCAACGAAGAAGGGGAGCGATCTGCCGGGTGAAATTGACATAACTGTTGACTGGTCCTGGGGGATGCTAACATTGGACAGTCATGCGCCTTTCGCACAAGCTCAAGAAGCTGATCAATCGCGACGCTTACGATAGCGCCAAAGCCACGCTCTTGAGACTGTCATATCCGCTCGATCCAAAGCCGTTCATCGACGCGATCGATCGCGATGCGTTTAACGCAATCAAGGAGCGCTACTTCAACCCACACGATAGCGTCTCGCCAAAGAAGTATCTCAATCTGGAGAATTGGATGCGCACCAATGTGAAGCGCGTGCGTGATCTGCGCATCCGAAAGGCTCCTCCGTGCTTACGTATTCTGGACATCGGCTGCGGCTCGGGATATTTCCTGCACATCACCAAGTGCCTCGGTCATGATGTGCTTGGCATGGACCTGGACAACGAACCGATCTTTCGCGAGACGATTGCGTTGCTCGGCCTCAAACGAATCATCCACCGGATCGGGGCTTTGCAACGACTTCCGGATACCGGAGCGCCCTTCGATCTGATCACCGCCCACATGACTCGATTCAACTGGCACGAGGATGAAACCCCTTGGGGAACTGCTGAATGGGAATTCTTCCTCAACGATCTCGCCTCGCGGCTCACATCACGTGGCCGTGTGCAATTCGATCTGAATGCTCTGCCCGATGGTCGCCACATGGAAGCCGATCTCAGGGAATTCTTCCTGGCCCAGGGAGCACGCATTGACCGTCGGCGAATCCATCTGCAAGCTCCACTCGCGAAACAACCCCAAAAACTTGGCCGCCTAAAGACCAAGCACGCGTAAACTTCCGGACGAGTGGTCGGGAGGAAGCAGGATGGATCTCAATCTCAAGATCGCCGGCGTTCATCATGTGGCGATCATCTGCTCAAACTACGAGGAGTCTCGGCACTTCTACAGCGAGATGCTTGGTCTGACGATTGTTTCGGAGACGTATCGGGCAGATCGCGATTCCTACAAGATCAACCTGGCACTTCCCGACGGCCGCCAAATCGAGCTCTTTTCATTTCCACAGCCGCCCCCGCGCGCTTCATATCCGGAAGCATGTGGATTGCGCCATCTCGCGTTTGCTGTCGGCGATCTCGATGATGCGGTGAACGCTCTTACAGCTCGGGGCATTGCTCTCGAAGAGGTGCGCATCGATGAGCTCACCGGAAAACGCTTCACGTTCTTTGCAGATCCCGATGGACTCCCTCTCGAACTCTACGAGGAGCGTGGCTGAGAAGATTTCGCCGACTCGCAATGATCAAGTTGCTCTCGCTTGCGGCCGGGGCCTGCCTCGAGAATTTCTCAGTCATCTCGCGCGAATCCCGCAGTGATACTGTTGGTGCACGGGTCGCCCCGGTGGCTCTGGCTTGTCCGCGTTTTCACAACGAACTGTAGCGACGGTGTCCTCACCGCCGAGGGCTCGGTCGGCGATGGGGACATCGCCGCTACAGGATTGCGCTGTCAGCCGCGCTCTAGAAGTGTATCGCGTGGCCGTGGGAGGCATGGGCGGCCTCGTGGACGGCTTCGCTCAGAGTGGGATGAGCGTGAATGGTGGCGGTGATTTCCTCGTAAGTTGCCTCCAACGAGATCGCCAGGCCCAGTTCGGCGATCATTTCTGTCGCGTCGGCGCCGATGATGTGGGCGCCGAGAATTTCGCCATGTGGCTCGCCCACGAGGAGTTTCACGAAACCGTCTGGCTCCCCGACCGCCAGAGCTTTGCCACTCGCCAAAAATGGGAACTTGCCGACCCGATACTTGAGGCCCTTATCCTTGGCTGCCCGCTCGGTAAGTCCCACGCTCGCGACCTGCGGCTGGCAATAGGTACAGCCGGGAAATGACTCTACTCTCCGGGGCTTCGTGACACCGAACATACCTTCGACAGCTTGAACTGCCTCAAAGCTGGCCACATGGGCGAGCCAGGGCGGACCGATGATGTCTCCCGCAGCATAGACTCCCTTTAGGCTCGTTTCGTAGTTTTCGTTCGTCGTGAGCCAACCCTTTGGATCGGTTTCAAGTTTGGCGCCCGCCGGAAGGAGGGGACTGACTCCAATCGCCACCAACGCGATGCTGGCCTCGACCGTCTCCGAGCTCTTGCCCGAGAGCGTCAGCTTCACGCCCCGGTTAGTCGTTTCAGCTTTCTCCACCTTGGTGCCCGCGAGAATCTTGAGCCCCTGCTTGGTAAGAGATTTCTCCAGAGCGACGCTGACCTCGGTATCCTCCACCGGAAGAACGTTCGGCAACATTTCTATCACCGTCACCTTGGTGCCGAAGGCGTTGAAAAAGTAGGCAAATTCGATGCCGATCGCGCCAGCTCCGATAACAATAATATCCTTGGGCTGCTCGGGCAACACCATCGCCTGTTTGCTGCCGATGACGGAGGTTCCGTTGAAAGGAAATCCTGGCATCTCTCGGCTCACGACACCGGTGGCGATTAGAATATTCTTGCCCTTGATCTCCTTCTTCTTCCCGTCCTTGTCAGTCGCCTCAACCACACCGGCCTTGGGAATGGCGGCAGTCCCGCGCAGGTAATCGATCTTGTTCTTCTTGAAGAGCATCTCGATGCCACCGGCGAGCTTGTCGGCAACTCTCCGGCTGCGGCCGATGATCTTGTCCCATTCGAAACTCACTCCATCGATCTTCAGGCCGAAATCGCCCGCATGGTGGGTCAGCAGCTGATAAACCTCCGCGTTCTTGAGGAGAGATTTTGTGGGAATACAACCCCAGTTGAGACACGTTCCGCCCGCCCGATCCATCTCCACGCAGGCGACCTTCTTGCCAAGTTGCCCGGCGCGAATTGCTCCGACATATCCGGCTGGTCCGCCGCCAACAACAATCAAATCATAATCGGCCATAACATCATTCTAGTGTTCCGACAGATTGATCAGAATTCCGCCACCAGGGCAAACGAATCTCTTCCGGCGCAGGCGGTTGTTTCCGCCGATGCTGCGCTTGCGCGCGCACGAACTAGTCGCGCGCCTAGGAGACTGTTGAAAAACTCACGTATGCCACGTTGCTGCCAATTTTCGGAAGATCGCAAGGAGCCAAGCGCAGGCTTGATGGGGTTGCGGGGACCCCATCTCCCCGCAAGCCGCAGTGCTACGGACAAGCTTGGCGACACCGCGAGGGCCAAAAATTAGCGCAACCCTGGTGGGAAGAAAGGGTCCCACCCCTTTCTGGGCGCGAACTCTTTGGGGCACCTTGGAAGGGTGAGGGGCCCCTTCCCCTCACGGGCGTCGCTCCTCAGTTACAGCCCCTTGAGGGGATGCTCCTTCGTCGCTTCACCGATATCTACCCCAAAGAGCTCGCGCGTGACATGCGTGAGTTCTTCAACAGTCTCCTAGGAGGCCGAGGGGCTTGCTTGCTGCGTTTTGCGAATCGCTTCTTTGATGCGTTCGACCCGGTTGTCCGGGTCGGGGTGCGTGCTGAGAAACTCAGGCGGCGCGCGCCCGGCCGCGGCTTTCTTGAGCACTTCCATGACGCGAATGAGCGCATTCGGATCGTAGCCGGCTCGGATCATAAAGCGCACGCCCAATTGATCGGACTCGAGCTCGTCCCCGCGACCGTAAGCCGTGTTCTTTAACTGGCTGACGAATTGCGCAAGCTGGCCTGCGGTCATGCCATAGTCGGCTCCTCCGGCCATGACCACGGCGTTCACCAACCCCTGACTAAGCTGAGCCTTGGCCATCTGCTCATTCGAGTGCCGCCCGACGACATGCCCGATCTCGTGTCCGAGGACGCCCGCCACTTCGTCCTCGGTGTCCAGCAATTTCAGCAATCCAAAAGTGATGAATATCTGCCCGCCAGGAAGAGCAAAGGCGTTGACCGTCTCCGGGTCAGCCAGAAGGTGAAACTGGAAGTAGTAGGGGGTTTGATTGATCTCAGGACTGGCTTGAACGATTTTTTCTCCGACGCTTGTGACGAGATTTTGATAGCGTTCGTCCGGATACAAACCGCCATGCTGCCGAGCCATCTCGGGTGCAGAGTTCAGGCCGAGCGCTATCTCCTCCTTCGGGCTCAGGGCAACTCGCTGGACACGCCCGGTGACAGGATTCTGGAACTTCTCGGTTCCGACGTAGTAGCTAATAATGGCGAAGAGGGCCAGCAGGATTCCGATGGTTAATCGACCCCCGCAACCTGGCTGACCTCTGGAGATTCGATATGCCATAGTTCTGGAGAAAACGAGTAGCGCCGGGGATCTCTTGCTTCTCGCAGATTAAAGCACTTAGCAGAGAACCGCTAAAGGATTTTTTCCAACAACGGCCGCAATACCTGTTGCGGTGAAAAGGTGGTGTCGGCTAATGACTGCGCCGCGCGCGAGTGAATGTCATACTCGTTCTCGATGGTAGAGATCGCCCGAGCACAATCCTCGACATCGTGGAAGATCAACATGCCGGGTGCAGGCGCCATCGCTTCCGTCCAACCGGTATCTTGGAAGACAACCGGTCTGCCGAGCGCCAAGTAAACGACGCTGCGGTCGCTCATCCAACCGGTCCGCGAGACGACATAGCCTTCCTTGGCGATGCCAATCTCACCGCGACTTTGCGCGATAAACCGCAAATACGACGAAACGGACCTGCAAACCTCAGACGCTCGAATGATTTGCCAGCCCGCTTCGCGAAAAGCGATGTAATCGTCCCAGCCAGGTGGCAAATCGGTCGCGATAACGCAGGGTTTCTCAAGATGTTGAGGAAGTAATCGCATCGACATCAGGCTTTCGCGCTTTCCGGCGTACCTTCGTCCGTTCCATTCCATGTCATTGTAGCCATACCAGTGCGCCACCGTCGTCCAGGCGGATCCGCGGGAATCGTCCGGGAACGTGCCCAATTTTTGACGCCAAAAACTTGCCACGACGGGCGGCAGAACTGAAATCCACTCCCGCTCGAGCTTGGGAATAAGAGCCTCCGGCGAATTCATCGCTGTTCCCACCGTGAGAAACACATCGTGGCCATCCAGATTCATGTCGCTCCCAAAAACCTCGACCCACAGCTGCGTAAAAGCGGGATCGACATCGAGATAGGCCTTGACCGTCCGCGGTCCGAAGAGATCGAGCGCCTTGAATTGCCCCGAGTAGTTGACGAAGAGATCGGCGCCCGAGGCAAATTCGCGAAAAGCTTCCGAGCTCGTCGACTGCCCGTCGATCAACAAGCATTCCCGCCCGTGAAAGTCGAATTCTTCGACAATAGCCCTCCAAAACTCCTCCTGCGGGCTGGCGAGACCGTCCGCGGCAGGGGGGCTTAGTTCAGCCGCGCCGATTGCGTCCACGATCCAAACTTCACACCCTAGCTCGCGCAGGCCGAGTGCCCAATGCATGATCGAGCAGACATGGCCTGCGGAGGCATCATGCCAACGGGCAAAAACAACACCTACCACAATTTTTGGCATCCCATTCACCTCACTACCTTCTGCACAACACCAGCGATAGCGAAAGGAGAATTCCTGGTCAGAGATTGCCCTCGGATGGATCCGGGGGCGGGAGGGGCTCAGTGGCGAGCGTGTCCCTACGGTCGACGGAGCTCCCTGTGGAGGCTCACCTCGGAGCGCCCTGGCGGGAACACCGCCGCGACGACGCGAGCTGTCTGCCCGCACTGCAAGAAATCACACGCCGAGATCGGAGGAGTTGTCGGGACGCCTCTACAATCTTCAAATTGATTTGCAGCGAGTTTTGTAAGCTAAGACGCCCGGATCTGATCTAAGGATCGTGCTCTACGCGGAGCTGCCGAGGATGTTCCAACTCGATCTGCGGGATGTTTCGGAAGAGCGTGACCGTTCCTTCAAGAACCACGAATTTGCCGGGCAGCTCCGACTTCAAGCCGCTCGGAAAACGCTCCAAAAAGCGATGGAGAAACTTTTCCCGCACAATGCCGACGAAACCGTTGCGGTCAGGGTTGCCGCTGAAGTTGATGAATGTCATGCGACCGGAAAGCCTCCCGACACGGGATACGCGCCCACGAACTTTGAGATACCTGCCGGCGTTCGTAAGGAGCCTTTCGTGATCGGTTGCCTCGACGATTGCGGCGACAGGGTCGGTCATCCTGGAGCTCGCGATTCCCCAAGCTCCACGCTTCTTTCCCCTCGCCTCTCGCTCAACCATTCTGAGATGGGCGGAGAACTCGCTGGTCCTTCTTCCATCCGGATGATCAGAGACCGCTTTCGCACCATGCCGTATGATCGCTAATCCCTCAGCAACCAGGAGGGTCGAGAGATCGTCACCATTTGCCGTCTGGACGAAAGCGCGGATGGCCGGATTGCCGCTATCGACATCGACTGGCTGCCACCGCGTATAAACGACGAAAGGGTCACGCAGCTGGGCCCTTGTAAAGGCGCTCGCCATATAGGCCGCTCTCAGCCCCGCAGTCTCTGCTGTTTCCTCCAGCCCAAAATAGCGCGACTGTGCGGCCCGGCGAGCGCGCGAGTCGGGATTGCGTTCTACACAGTCGACGAAGTATAGCCGGAAGATGTAGCGCTTGCCGTCTCGCAAAATCTCGATGCTGTCGCCATCGCTGTGTGAGCCCTCGTGAAACTCGCAGTCGGTCAGTTTCTCCCAGCCACGAGCAAACAATGGGGAAACGACGAGTGCCCAGACGAGCGCAAAGGCCAGTCGCCGCATCTTAAATGCCAGGGCTCGAGAGCGAGAGTTCGACAGCTCTAGGCCAGATCTCGCTGATATTTCCCTCGCGCCGAATCGTAACCTCCGGCAAGCCATCGTGCTCCGTAGGGCCGTTGTTGATGATCGCGTAGGGAACGCCGCGCCGCGCCGCAGTAAGTGGAACCGCTGCGGCCGGATAGACGGAAAGAGTTGAACCAAGCGCAACCACCGCGTCACAACTCATCGCCGCGATTTCCGCGGCCGCCAAAGTCTTCGAGTCAAGGTCCTGTCCAAAACTGATGGTTGCGGACTTAAGCCATCCCGCACAATGCGGACATCGCGGAGGCCGTGTCGTCGCCGCAAAGGAATCAAAGAGGGGCTGCGGCTCAAAACGCCTCTTGCAGGTAAGGCATTCAATCCACCGATTTGTCCCATGTAGTTCGATGACGAGCTCTTCCGAAAGCCCTGCCTTTTGATGCAGCCCGTCAATATTCTGGGTAACGACGGCCAGCAGTTTTCCAGTCTTCTGGAGGTTCACGATGGCGCGGTGCGCGACATTTGGTTCCGCGTCCCGCATCGAAGGCCATGACTCGAGTTTGTAATCCCAGTATTCGACGCGAGCCTCCTCTGAGGTGAGGAACTCGGAATAATAGACCGGCCGCCGCGTCTTCCAAATTCCCTGGGGCCCGCGAAAATCCGGAATCCCGCTGCTCGTCGAGATCCCGGCACCCGTAAAAACTAAAAGGCGCTCCGCACGATTCAGCAAGGCGGCGAGGTCATCCATGGGCTTCGACCGAAGATCAGTGGATTTTCCGTCGTCTCGACATCAAAGAAGAGGCGACGAACAAAATCAGAAACGACATGGTCCGAGCGGACGAGTTCTCGGGGCGTTTGTGTCACGCGCCTCTACCAATTTTTGGATTCATGGTAGCCGCTATGTGATTGCGTAGGGTGCCGCAAAAAGGGTCGCTTGGAGGTGGCCAGCGGCTCGTCCACGCCTGTTTCATGAATCCACCGTTCACGAGGGGAGCGCCGCTGCGATCGATTCTGGTCAGAACAGCATCAAGGCAGGGTTCTCAATCAATTTGCGGAGGGTTCCGAGATATTCGGCTCCGACGGCTCCGTCGACGACGCGGTGATCGCAGCTCAGCGAAACGCTCATGCGCTCTCCGACGACAATCTCGCCTTTGGCATTGACGACTGGCTTTTTCACGATCGCTCCGACCGCCAATATCGCTGCTTGGGGAGGATTGATAATGGCGAAGAACTGCTCGATGCCATAGGCACCTAAAGTCGAGAGGGTGATGGTGCCACCTGCATATTCTTCGGGTTTAAGTTTCTTATCTCGTGCGCGCTTGGCGAGGTCCTTGACGGTTGCGCTGATCTCCTTAAGCGAGAGCTTGTCAGCGTTTCTGATCACCGGCGTGACCAATCCTTCATCGACAGCGACGGCGACGGAAATGTTCACACTGCCATACTGGATGATGGCATCTCCCGCCCAGGAAGCATTGATGTAGGGATGCGAGCTGGCCGCCCGGGCAACGGCGAGCAAGACAAAGTCATTGACCGTCAGCTTGGGCAACCCGGCTGCTTCGTTCGCGCTGTTGAGTTCTTTGCGCAGGCGCATTAACGAGCCCGCATCAACTTCGATCGAAAGATAGAAGTGGGGAAACTGTGTCTTGCTCTCCAGCAGGCGCTGGGCGATGACTCGCCGCATGCCCGTGAGCGGGACACGCTTGTCACCCTCGCCCGCGGCAGCCTGGATCTTCGGAGCGGCCGCTGGCGCAGCAGATGCCGGAGCGGCAGCGGCCGGAGCCGCGCCCTCCGCGGGGATGTCCTTGGCAACAATGCGCCCGCCTGGCCCGGAACCCTGGATCCCGTCAAGACCGACTCCACGCTCGGCCGCGATTTTCTTCGCGAGCGGCGAAGCCTTTACACGCTCTCCGCTCGGGGCGGCCGGTGCGGGCGCCGCCGCGGATAGCGGAGCGGCTTTGCTCTCCGCGGGTTGTGCAGTCGGGGCCGCCTCCGCCTTGGCAGCCGGTGCCGCCTCTGCGCCATCGGGCGATTCCCCCTCGGCCAGGACCAACGCGATCTTCTCTCCGACTTTGGCGACGCCTCCATCGGGCACATAGATCTCTTTGAGAACGCCATCATCAAACGCCTCCATTTCCATCGTCGCCTTGTCGGTTTCGACCTCGGCGAGGATGTCCCCAGTCTCTATGGTGTCACCCTGTTTCTTTTTCCAACGCGCGATGGTTCCTTCGACCATCGTGTCGCTCAGCTTGGGCATGGTGATGATAGGCATACGATTTTGAGGGGTTCAGACTACGATCAGCAAACCTCGAGCACTTTCGAGACAACCCTTTGTGGGGTGGGCAGCTGGAGGGGTTCCACCGCCGGGGAATAGATCGCCGGGGCGTCGAGCGATCCTACGCGCCGCACCGGAGCATCGAGTTCGTCGAAGGCGTTCTCCATGATGATGGTGGAAATTTGGGAAGAGACGCCGCAAAAGGCCTTGTTTTCATCCACCAAGACGGCGCGATGAGTCTTCCGCACGGAATTGAGAACGGCATCCTGATCGAGCGGACGGATCGAGCGCAAATCAACTACTTCCGCGTTGATCTTGTGCTCAGCCTCGAGGATTTCGGCGGCCTTCAGGGCAATGAGAGCTGACCGCCCGTGCGCGATCAAAGAAATATCGGTGCCCTCACGCTTCACATCCGCGACGCCCAGCGGAATCAAGTATTCTTCCTCGGGCACCTCGCCCCGCTCGCCATAAAGAAGTGTGTTCTCCATAAACATGACCGGATCGTTGTCCCGAATGGAGGATTTCATCAGCCCCTTGGCGTCGTAAGCTGTCGCCGGACAAACGACCTTGAGCCCTGGAATAGCTGCGAACCAATTCTCCGGCGTGTGCGAGTGAGTGGCTCCCACGTTTGTGCCGCCGTTAGCCGGACCGCGAATGACGATCGGACAATTGATCAACCCGCCGCTCATATACCGAATCTGGCCAGCGTTGTTGACGATCTGGTCGTAGGCGACGGTCGCAAAACTCCAAAACATGATCTCGATCACGGGCCGCAGGCCAAGCATCGAAGCTCCAACTCCCATGCCGATGAACGCTGCTTCGCTGATCGGGGTATCCACGACACGTTTGTCCCCGAATCGTTTCCACAGTCCGCGCGTCACCTTGTAAGCGCCATCATACTGCGCCACCTCCTCGCCGATGAGAACGACATTGGGATCGCGTTCGATTTCCTCGGCAAATGCCTGGTTGAGCGCGTCGCGATATTCGATAAGGGCCATAATTCGAAGAAATGCTGAATTTTTGGGGGGTGAGCTCGACCGGCAAGCCTAGTCGTTGAAAAAGTGTCTTCCGGTTCGACCTGCTTCGGTCTGGTGATCGACCTCGTAGTAAACGTCTTCAAACACGCTCTCGACCGACGGCGGCTCGCTTTTGTCGGCAAATTGCGCAGCCGCATTAGCTTCGGCCTTTAACGTGGCGTCGATCGCCTCGTACTGCTCCTCGTTGATAACCTTTTCCGCTACCAGCCTGTTTTTGAAAATCCGAATCGGGTCGTGCTCGTTCTTGTATTTTTCGATTTCCTCCTCCTTGCGATAGCCGCCCTTGTGCTTCGCGTCCGCAACCGAATGGCCATAGTAGCGGTAGGTATCGAATTCGATAACTGTTGGCCGAGACTCGTTATGCGCACGTTCCAGGGCGGTCTGCGTCACCGCGCGAACCTGATAGACGTCCTCACCATCGGCCTGTTCCCACTCAATACCGAAAGCCTCCGCGCGCTGGGCAAGACATTTGTCGACGACAGAAGAACGATCCTGGCTCGTGCCCATCGAATACTTGTTGTTCTCGATGATGTAAATGACCGGCAGGTCGAAAAGAGATGCCATATTGAGGCATTCGTAAAAACAGCCTTGATTCACCGCGCCGTCGCCCAGGAAACACAATGAGGCGCCTTTCAGGCCCTTATACTTGATCCCGTAGGCAAGACCGAGCCCGAGCGGGGTCTGTCCTCCAACGATGCCGTGGCCGCCCCAGTAATTTTTGTCCGGCGCGAAGAAGTGCATCGATCCTCCCTTACCCTTGGAGCAGCCGGTCGCCTTTCCATAAAGCTCGGCCATGCATTCGTTCATCCCCATTCCAGAGGCCAAGGCATGACCATGGCCACGGTAAGCCGTGATCACGTGGTCATCGTCGCCCAGCAGCGAGACCGTTCCCACGGCAATGGACTCTTGTCCGATGTAGAGGTGGAGAAATCCACCCATCTTGCCTTGGCTGTAGAACTTGAGCGACGTCTGCTCAAAGCGCCGGATACGAACCATCTCGTGAAGGAGGGAGATCTTTTCTTCCGCGCTAAGTCCGGAATTTACAGGAGCTTTCGCGTAATCGGCGGGAGTGGATACGGCTGCGGTGTCTGTCATTTCTTACAATAGTGGTTTGGAATTGCGCCTCCGCTCCCGCGAACCTTCGGGCCCCTCCTAGCGTCAAGACCAACTATCATTTGCTGAGCGCTTGATTTTGACAACTCGGAAATGGCGGGATTTTCTTTTCAAAGAGGCGTTCTTCGCTTGGGATATCGCTTCGTGAGACTGATGAGGATCTTTCCGCTTGCCATCCTAGCCGCGTTTTTCGGCCTGGGCGGGTGCGCCATCGTCGAAGACATCAAGAAAAGTCAGGCCGAAGCCCGCGAAGAACGCGAGCGGGCCGAGCTGCGCAAGCTCGCGTTGGCAGAGCACGCGGTCTTTCGCGAGGCCGGCGGATGGAAAAAGAGGACCTACCGCAATCAGGCACTTCTTTCCCAAGCCACCACCGACAACGTGTCACTGGAGATTTCCCTTTCCGAACAGCGCGGTATTCTCCTGGTTCGCACCGCTATTGCCATGGATTTTCCGGTAGCGACCGGCCGCAAGTCGCATCCCACTCCGGCCGGTGATTTTGCGATTCGTGCCAAAGAAAAGGACTACGCATCAAACCTTTACGGAAAGATCTATGACGCCATGAACGTCCTCGTTGTCAGTGACGCTGATGTCCGCAGCGACATAGTTCCAGAGGGTGGTCACTTCGAAGGGGCGACCATGCCCTATTGGATGCGGCTGACGGATTCAGGGGTCGGTATGCACGTAGGTTACGTCCCAGGGCGTCCTGCTTCACACGGCTGCATCCGATTGAAGCGTGACTCTGCTACAGAAATCTTTGGGCTCGTGAAGGTTGGAACGCCGGTTGTGATTGCCGAGAGCGCACCAAGCCTGACCCCTGAGCCGAAATCGGGCTCAACCATGTAGACCAAACTCGAGCTGCTCGCCGCAAGGATTTCGAAATTTCCGCGATCGACAGCGACATCGGCTCCTTTTCGAACCCCTCGCGGGCCACGGCCACTTCGAAAAGACGCTGGATTGCCTCTGCCTCGGAGCCCTCGCCGCGCATCCGAGTTCCGAACCGCGGATCATTAAGCGCGCCACGGCGAGTGGCTCGGATTCGATCCAGGATCTTGTTCCGCGCACCGGGAAGGTGTGTCGCGAGCCAGTCTGAGAAAATCTCCTTGACGCCGTATGGTAGCCTAAGTAGCACGTATCCAGCCTCTTGCGCCCCGGCAGCGCGCGCCGCAGAAAGAATCGCTGGAATCTCATGATCGTTGAGGCCGGGAATCACAGGCGCGATGAGTACCCGAACCGGGATGTTCGCGGCGCTCAATTGCTCTATCGCTTGCAACCGGTGCCGAGGAAGGGACGCCCTGGGCTCCAGCCGCCGCGCGAGCTCTGCGTTCAACGTCGTAATCGAAAGGTTGACATTAGCCGCCCTCACCAAAGCGAGCTTTTCCAGGATGTCTAAGTCTCGAGTCACCAGATGATTCTTCGTTACGATCGCCACTGGATTTCGAAACTCAGCCAGGACTTCCAGGCATCGCCGCGTGATCTGCAGCTTGCGTTCGATCGGCTGGTAACAATCTGTCACTCCGCTCATGGCCAGAACCTGTGGCTGCCACTTGGGCGAGGAGAGCTCGCGGCGCAGGAGCTCTGGCGCAGATAGTTTGACCATGATGCGCGTCTCAAAATCAAGGCCCGCCGAAAAACCAAGATACTCGTGGTAGGGACGAGCATAGCAGTAGGCGCAGCCGTGCTCACAGCCTCGATAGGGGTTCAGGCTAGCCCTAAATCCAATATCCGGACTATCCGAGTAGCTGATCAATGTCTGCGTGTCGTCGCGCAAAAATTGCGTTTGCGGGTTGCGCGCCTCGTCAGCAAACTCATCGTCGAACTCGACCGTCAGTCGCTCAAAACGGTTGCGCGGGTTGCTGATTGCACCACGCTTCGGCAAGTTCACTGCCCGACAGCCCTACTTTGTGCTCTTCTCGAACTTATCCAACTTCGGTCGAATGATCGCGCGGCTATACGGATAATTCGGATTATTGGAATAGAAGTCCTGATGATACTTTTCAGCAGGATAAAACTCCTCTAAAGGCACAATCTCAGTGACGATCGGATCCTTGAAGTTTGCTTGAGCCGCCGCTTTTGACTTCTCAGCGATAGCTTTCTGCGTTTCATCCTCATAAAGAATGATGGATCGATACTGCGGTCCCGAATCGGGGCCTTGACGGTTGAGCGTCGTGGGATCGTGGGCCTTCCAAAACAGATCAATGATCTCAGCGTAGCTGATTTTATCTGGATCGTAATCTATCTGAACAACTTCCGCATGTCCCGTTTGACCAGTGCAGACGTCTTCATAAGACGGGTCTGGCACATTCCCTCCGGCGTAACCGCTAGTCACACCCAGAATTCCCGGGACAGTTTCATAAACTGCTTCGACACACCAAAAGCATCCTCCCCCGAGGATCGCACGTGCTTTTTTTTCTGCCGCGCTCATTGAGCTCAACGCTAGCACAGCCATCACCAAAATCCACGCTTTCACATCATCGGCCGAATTATCGGCGGTCCTCCTTACTCAAATTACCAATTCTCAATAAGCATGGCTAAATCATCTACGACGCTTTCGATTTTTTTCAGATCCTTGCGACGTCCCTTATCCGGCTTGAGCTGTCGGTGCCGTAACAGAGTAAGCATATCGCGAAGATCTCGAATCTTTGGACCTGACGAATTGCCACCTGCTGATTCCACCGCTTTGCACACCCGCTCAATCTCAGCATCTAACCGGGCCGCATAGCTGCTGGCCGACTCCCGCAATTCCGCCCGCAAGTCCTGCAATTCGCTCACGACCGCCTTGCTCGGAGAAGCTTCACTTCCGTCGTTCTTCATTCTGCTTGGAGTATAACCACACTCTCTCCCGTTTCTCAACAATTCCGAAACAGAGCCTAAGCCATGCTCTGTGCGCTGTCGATTAAACGCTCTAACCGACGCGCTTATAGTAGAGTAATCCCTCTCTCGCACCCCTCCACCCAAGATCGTCCTCACGTCACCTGTTCCACGTGGAACAGCGGACCTATTAAGACGAAACAATTTAGGAAACGCATTCTTCATCTCCTTAAGGTATGTGAATAACCGGCCAAACTATTGTTCCAGCATGTGCCAGATTCTGTTCCACGGCGCCAGTCACCCGCGAATAGCATGTGGATGACTTCAGAAAAAAGCCCGGTCTGCCATCCACGTCTTCGAGCTTTACTCACGCTGGACGTCTTCTAAGGGGCTTACTAACATCTCATTCACAAACCCATGAAAAAAAGCGTTCCACGTGGAACAAGCGTGCAATCACTAGCTCGGACGTTTTTCGCTAGCGCAAGTAGGATGCTCGGAATCTGGCTCGCAGCAGGAATCGTCCTCCTGGGTTGCTCGTCGGAGAACAAGTCGGAGGCGTTGGCGGTGGGAATGGATCTCTCTTACCCTCCGTTTGAGACGATTGATGAAAACGGAAAGCCGATCGGGAATTAGCATTCAGCCTCGCAGAGGCCCTGGCGCAGTTTCTCGGGCGTCCCTTGCGGATCGAGAACATTCCCTTTGTGGGTCTGATCCCCTCTCTCCAGAACAAGCGGATCGACTGCATCATCAGTTCGATGACCGATACCCCGGAGCGGCGGCAATCGATAGCATTTTCGGATGCTTATTTGACGATCGGACTTGCCCTGCTGGTAGGCGCGCGATCCGATCTCTCCAAGGCCACCGACCTGGATAGCCCCGAGCGCACACTTGTTGTCAGGCAAGGCACCACCGGTGAACTCTGGGCCAGGAGCAACTTGAAGAAGGCCAAGGTGCTTTCGGTTGAAAAGGAAAACTCGGCGGTGCTCGAGGTGGTGCAAGGCAAGGCAGACGCTTTTCTCTACGATCAGATGAGTGTGTGGCAGAATTGGCAAAGACACCCGGAGTCAACGCGGGCGATTCTCGCACCCTTACAGAAGGAGTATTGGGCGATCGGTCTTCGCAAGGACAACGATGAACTGCGTTTGAAGATCAACGCCTTCCTTAAGGAATATCGGGAGAAAGGGGGCTTCCAGAGGCTGGGCGACGAATTTTTAAGTGAACAAAAGAAGGCCTTCGAGCGAGAAAATATTCCATTCTATTTTTAAGTGGTCGCGAGCGGGTTATAATTGCTGGATCATGAATTTTCGAGGGCTCATCGCCGGATTCGCCGCGATACTCATCGGAGGCTACGAAGGGAGGGTGGCTGTCGCAGAAGAGGCTTATACCAGGTCACGAGAAGGAATGGTCAAGAACCAATTAATGGCCGGCGGGATTACCAATCCCGACGTTCTCAAAGCCATGTCGGACGTGCCACGGCACGAGTTCGTTCCCGCCGCCATGCGGCCGTTTGCTTACATGAACGGGCCCCTCCCGATCGGACATGGCCAGACCATTTCGCAGCCCTTCATCGTTGCCTATATGACACAAGCTCTGGAGCTTACGAAGGAGGACCGGGTCTTAGAGATAGGAACGGGCTCCGGCTACCAGGCGGCGATACTGGGCAAGTTATGCAAAGCGGTATATACGATTGAGATTGTGCCGGAGTTGGCACATTCCTCCCAGCAGCTTCTCGCCCGGCTCGGTTTCGAGAATGTGCACGTGAAAGCAGGGCGACGGATATCTCGGGTGGCCTGAGAAAGCTCCTTTCGACGCAATCATTGTTACCTGTGCACCAGATCATGTCCCGGAACCTTTGGTGAACCAGCTCAAGGAGGGGGGACGATTGATCATACCGATAGGCGAACAGGGAACCGTTCAGCAATTGGTGCTGCTGAGAAAGAGAGAAGGCAAAGTACTAAAGGAGAACAAGTTAGATGTTAGATTTGTTCCCATGACGGGGCAGGCGACAAACGGATTGACGGACGATTAGCCCAGCTGTTAGGAAGACGCGTGAGCAGTCTGCTTACCAATTTCCTCGATAAGCCTCGCTCCCCCGCCCCGTTGTGGGCGAGAATAGCTACCGTAGGGTTTCTGTTTTTGGCCCTTTCTCTCTCCTGTTGGGCTTTGCTGGCCTCCACTACCACGAATTGGGGGGCGGTGTGGAAATACCGAAACGCATTCTGGCAGGGCTGGCTGCTTACCGTCCTGCTCTCCGTGGTTTCGCTTGTGCTTGAGCACACTCGTCGGCCTGCTCGCAGCCCTGGCGCGCCGGTCCAACGTGTTGATAGTTCGATATGTATCAATAGGTTACATCGAATGCGTGCGAGGGATGCCGCTGCTGGTGCTCATTTTGATGTTCTTTTATGTAGTGGCCAATGCCATGGGAATTCACGACCGCCTGCTGGTTGGTGTGGTGGTGCTTTCGTTTTTCGCGGGCGCATATATTGCTGAGATCATCCGCGCCGGAATTGAAAGCGTGGGTGCATCGCAGCTGGAAAGCGCGCGCGCCATTGGGCTGACTGTAGGACAAACGTATCGTTACGTCATATTTCCGCAGGCGTTGCGGCAAGTGCTTCCCCCCTTGGCGGGGCAGTTCGCTTCCATCATTAAGGACTCTTCGCTGCTCTCAATCATTGGACTCGCCGAATTCACCTACACCGCGCAGCAGGTTAATTCAGCCACTTATAGCACCTTGGAAAGCTACCTTCCCCTAGCCGTCGGCTATTTGATCCTCACTCTCCCGATCTCGCTCTGGTCGCACGGTTTGGGAAGGAGGTTGCGTTATGAAACCTAGCCTTGTTCTGACCTTCGCTGCCGCCTTCTGCGCATCTGCCTGCACGAAGGGCACCCAGAGCAATGAACAGCCAGCGCGTGCAATTGAGGGGTTACGTTGGCCCAAGAAGGAGGATGCACTCGTCGCAACGCTTCAGAAGCGGCAGGACGCCAATCTTGTCCGACTCGCTCAACAACGCGCCATTGACCAAGCGGCAGCGAAACGAGCGGCCGCCGAATTGGCTGCTGCCGAACGAGCTTACAAGAGGAAATCGAGCCGTGCTCGGAGGGTTCCGCCGAGCATGTATCGCACCGCCGAACCGCCGTTGCCCGAGCCAGACCTCTCTCTCCCCATCCAGGAAATTCCACAGTCCTCTCCTCCATGACTATTCAATGCGCGGACGTTGAAAAAACCTTCGGGGACCACCGGGTTTTGAAGAGCGTCAGCTTTAACGCCACTTTCGAGCACACGATGGCGTTCATCGGGCCTTCAGGCGGCGGAAAGTCGACTCTCCTGCGCATTATCGCCGGGCTTGAACACCCCGACGCCGGCACGGTCCGTCTCAACGGCGGTCCGCTTATCTATGAGGAGAAGGCACTGAGAGCGCACCGTCGCAAGGTCGGCGTCGTCTTCCAAGCGTACAACCTCTTCCCGCATCTTACGGCGATGGAGAATGTTCTGCTCCCATTGGAAAAAGTTCATCGATTTCCGGATGCGCATCAACGAGCCGATGCTGTTTTCGAGCGCTTGCGCCTCGGTGCCCACACCGGCAAGAAACCGGCGCAACTCAGCGGCGGTCAGCGCCAGCGAGTCGCCATCGCCAGAGCGCTCGCGATCGATCCAGAGTTCCTCCTGCTGGACGAGCCCACCTCCGCTTTAGATCCCGAGATGACCGCTGAGGTGCTCGATGTCATCGCAGATCTCCGCGAGACCGGTCAACCGGTGGTCCTGGTGACCCATGAGATGGGTTTCGCTCGAGAAACTGCCGATCTGGTAGCCTTTATCGCTGACGGATCTGTTGCAAGAGTGCACGGAAGCGCACGAGTTCTTCAACAGGCCCAAAACTGAAGCCGCGCGCAAATTTCTGGCCCGAGTTCTCAAGTATTGAGCGGCACCGCGGAGCGTTCGTTCAGCCAGGACAAAATGTCGGCAAGCACAAGCTCCTTGTCCCAATCGTTCCAAAGCAGGTGGTATGCCTGTGGGTAGAGGCGAAATGTTTTGTCGATGGCCGCCAGTTGATCGAACCACGCGCGGACCTGCTCCGGGCGGAGGAAAACATCCTGACCAGCGGCCAGCACAAGGCAGGGCGTTTTCATCTCGGCCGCGACTTGAGCACTGCCTTCAATCAACCGTCCCAATTGATGGAGAAAGCGAAAGGTAAAGGCGGTGAATGTAATGCGGTGCACTGCGGACGCGGAGTTCAAATTCTTCATCCCGCGTCACCTTCAAGGGTTCCAGCTTTCCGGATATGAACCAGGAAGGGAAGAAGCGCAGGCCTGGCGCAACACGCGCTATCGTCCGAACAATCTGGCGAACAATCCAGGGAGTCGGCTTCAATAAATCGACCACGGGCACCGAGAAAATCGCGCCGGCCATCGGCTGTGCGAAGCGCTTGCCGGCGAGCATCCACGCCAGAATGAGCGCCCCCATGCTTTCCCCGCACACCCACAAGCGGCCTTTCATCGTTAATGGAGTGCATGGCGTTAGCAAAACTCGAGATGTCACGCGAAATATCCTCCAGATCGAGAGCCGCACCGCGACGCGGCCGATGAGGATCGCTGCCCTGGCCGCGCAAATTCAGCGCAAAGCACGCCAAACCTGCTTTGTGAAGAACCTCGCCGAACGTCAAGAAAATCTGTGGCCGCGCCGCTGAGGCCGTGCACGCAAACCACCGTTCCGCGTGACTTTCCCTCCGGCAACCAACGCTCACACGGAAACACCACCCCGTCCGGGGCCTCCCATTCGAACTGCGTTAGACTAGATTCGGATTGCTTTTCCACGCCCCTCGCCAGCAATTTCGCGCATGCGCACCGTGCTCGTCAATATTCTCGCGGCCTGCTCGAGCTTCGTCACTCTTCTTGCCGGCCAGCTCGACGTCGCCGTGATTCAGTTTCCGGAGCAGAAGACCCAGCTGAACTTCAGAGCGCTTTCGCGACAGTGAACCTCTTTGAGCTGACAATGCCGATCGGACACGAACCTCCAACGCCTACCTAAAAGGCGGCTACGTTCTCTTCGCTCAACGCCTCCGGGCTGTGCCTGGCTCGAGCTTCTCCACATCGACACGCCTGAAAAATTCAAGCGCCAGCGTGACCGGCCGCTTGGATCACGCCTCCATCGCGCTCTCGATCTCGCTCATAGAGGGCATCAAAGCCGGATTGCGGACATTTCGGAAAAAGGTTTACACAGGCTCCGGCCCGCTTCCGCCCGGGGCACCCCATGTTCTCGGTGTTCGCCAAGTGCGCGGACGTTCTTCCAACGTCGTCAAGGACCAGACGAGAATGCAGAGCTATTTTCTTACGACGGTGGTTGTCGCGCAATATGCTCCCTAAGCCCAAGACGTTATCCTCGCCGAGACGCTTCACTTCAGCGGACGCTGGATGAGACATGATCGGATAAGATTTGAATTCGAATACTCGATACATCTATTGGGAAGCGCGCTTCGCTGGCGCCCTCCATTTAGGGTTCATCGGCCGAGGCGTAATCTGAGTTCGTCTGCGGCACGCAGCAGTGGGCATCGCTAAGACCGGTGGAAGGCCTCGCTTGACGCGCCCAGAGGCCGCAGAGAGTATCCGCCGCAATGCACGAGCGATACGATTTCGCCAGCGACAACACGGCTGGGCTTTGTCCCGAGGCGTTCAGGCGCTTGCTGACGCGAACGACGGTTGCTGCCCATCCTACGGAGAGGATGTTTATACCGCCCGCGCGACCGACATGATTCGGGAGATCTTCGAGACCGATTGTGATGTCTATTTTGTCTTCAATGGAACGGCGGCCAACTCTCTCGCGCTGGCTTCGATGTGTCGGAGCTACCATAGCGTTGTTTGTCACGAGATCTCGCATATCGAGACGGATGAGTGCGGCGCACCCGAGTTCTTTTCCAATGGAACCAAGATCCTGGTGACAGCTCGGGCCCAATGGCAAACTTGACCTCGCCGGAATCGAACGGATGATCCTGAGGCGCTCTGACATCCACTATCCAAAACCGCGCGTGGTCAGCCTGGCACAGCCAACCGAGCTTGGCGGTCTTTATGCCGGAGAGGAGATACGCGAAATTGCCGGTCTGGCGCGATTTCATGGACTGCACGTTCACATGGATGGGGCTCGCTTTGCCAATGCCGCGGCAGCCGTGGGCGGTTCGCCGGCCGAACTTACCTGGCGCGCCGGGGTGGACGTTCTCTGCTTCGGGGGAATCAAGCCGGGTATTGCCTTGAGTGAGGCGGTGGTCTTCTTCGACCGCAAGCTTTCCGAGGAGTTCGACTATCGCTGCAAACAAGGCGGACAGCTCGCCGCCAAGATGCGATTCTCCTCAGCGCCATGGGCGGCCTGCCTGGAGGATGGCATCTGGTTGCGCAACGCAGAACATGCCAATCGGGCCGCCCGCCTTCTCGCCGAGCAATTGCGCGTCGTCCCAGGCGTCGAAATTGCCCATCCGGTCGCGGCGAATGCCGTCTTTGCCGTAATCTCCCCGTCGGTCCACGCGCGCCTGCAGAAAGCAGGCTGGCGGTATTATGAATTCATTGGCGGCACCGCCCGCTTGATGACTTCTTGGCGGACGTCGGAGGAGGATGTCGCCGCCTTCGTAGCCAGCGCGAGCGGCGAATGCTAATACGCTACGGAGGATCGCCAGCTATTAGCTTATAGTTAGTGTCCCATTGCACAGATAGCCCTGTAGCGGCGGTGTCCCCACCGCCGACCAGCCCCTCGACCGTGAGGACACGGTCGCTACAGTGTGTGCTGCCTGCACTTAGTTTAGCGGCGTGGCGACGAAAATCAGCTTAGACGTATTAGTCAACGATTGGTCGACGGCGATCACCGCCGAAAACTGGTGGCGCCCTTACCCTTGGCTATATTTGCAGCATACCGTAGCACTACCGGGGCGTCGTATTGCTCCTGAGGCTTAGCTTGTCCAAGTCTCGACGGGCAAGGTGAGCCGATCCTCGAATATCCTTAGCCTTAGCATGTCGAGAGCCGTCTGCGTGGCCAGCTGTTTAAAGGTTTCCCGATCGGTGGGAAACAGTTCGCGACGGCATTCGGTGGTAACGCCTCGTTCGGCAATCGCGATGAAGACAGTGCCGACCGGTTTCTCGATAGTCCCACCCGCTGGACCGGCAATCCCAGTAATTCCCAAGCCGAAATCGGCGCCGGCTTTTTCAGCGGCGCCTTCGGCCATGGCGCGGGCCACCGGGTCGCTGACGGCTCCGTGCAAGGCGAGGAGCCTCTCCGGCACGCTGATGGTTCGAATCTTTGCCTCGTTGGAATAGGTGACGAACCCTTCCGAGAAACACGAGAGATGCGCCCGGGCACATTGGTGATGCGGTTGGCGAGCAATCCGCCGGTGCAGGATTCAGCGGCCGCCAGGGTCTTTCGGACCTGGCTGAGCCGACTTACCACGACCTCCTCGATATTGATCACCGTCCACCGAGACCAGGTGGGTTCCCATGGCGGCCAGGACAAGCGGTTCCACTTCTTCCAGGACCGCACGAGGGGCGATCAATCGGAAGTCCACTTCGTTCGGACGTGCGCAATAGCCGACTTCGATGTCACCCCTGCGGCTCAACTCCATGCCGATGAGCTCTTCGACGACGCTTTCTCCCAAGCCGACGATATGGTAGGTGCGGCACTCCTGGTCGTTCAGATCTCCACGAATGCTTCGAAGCATCGGACGAACGCAGCTCTCGAACATCGGCTTCAACTCACGCGGAGGACCAGGCAGCAGAAACAAGTGCGGCGTCGAGAGCGCTGGAGTCAAGACGGGCGGGATATAAAGTCCGGGCGCGGTCCCATGACCGTTGGGAAGGACCGTGGCGCCTTCCGGAACCATCGCCTGGCGAAGCATGCGCGAGCGCAGGAGAATTCTTCTGCGCGCGAGCCTTTCCATGATGGCGCGGGCGACGGTCTCATCCTCAACCAGGCGAAACCCGAGCAACTCCGCAGTGATCTCACGAGTGATGTCATCACTGGTTGGTCCGAGGCCGCCGGTAACAATGAGGATATCGCAACGGTCGAAAGCCTCCAAGAGCGCGTCGCGAATAGCAGCGCCATCCGGTATCGTCGTTTGTCTCGCAATCCGCAGACCAAGCGGGAAAGAGTTGCTGACCGAGATAGGCCAGGTGCGTGTTCGTGACGCTGCCAAGGAGCAGCTCCGTCCCGGTATTGAGGATCTCAACGTTCACAGCCGCTTCGAATTGGTGTCGCTTCGCATCCGTTAGGTTGGCGGTGCGACGAAGGTCGGGCCGCCGAAATCGCTCAGCGCTCTCGCGAGAGAGCCTTAATCCAGGCATTTACTCGCGTGTGCTTCTCGAGTTCCTTTCGCAAGTCGTAAACATAGAGAAGATTCGCGAGCACCCGGAGCAGGATCTGTCGCGGCGTCGCGGGCTCGAGATGCACGGCGCGCAAACGCAGGTTTTGCCGGGTGAGAATCTCCTCGCAATCCGCCTTCGTTAGGATCCGCCCTTTATGAAAGGGGTCGAAAAGCACCTCTCCGTGGCGGGCAATGAAATGTCCCGGCAAATTGATCCCATCGACTTTCATCCCCGCGCGGCCGGCGACCATCCGGTAAAGAATCGCCAAGGTGATGGGAATGCCCATGCGCGTCTCGATGACGTGCGGCAAGAGCGAATTGCGCTCACTGTAATAATCGTCGGTGTTTCCTCGAAAGCACAATTCATCGGCCATGAAATCGGCGAGAGCTTGCGCGCGTTGACGATTGCTGACGGTCCCGGAGATCCTGACCAGGAACTGTCTGCCCCATTGATTGACCCGATGTTCAAACGCTTCGATATCAACGGAGGGATCCAGAGTGTGGGCAAGCATCCAACAGGCCCTTTCGAGATCGCTGTCGTCGTTGAAAAAGTGGCACAAGAGGAGGAATTCTTCGTCCGCCCCCTGACAAGCGATTTCCGCCAGCACGTCGCGGGCGTGACGCGAGACCCTCTCGTCATCCATCTGCGCCAAATCGCGCAGGCCGGAGATCCATTCCTCTCCAGCCAGGGCCAGTTGCTCTTTGACCAGTCGCACTGTCTCCGGATCGTCGTCCCGAAGCAGGCGCACGATGGCGTCACGTTGCGCAAACATGGCGGTGATTTTGTACTCCGAAAGTCTGCCGAGCGCAAGCCGGCGGGAAGGTCAGAACCTCAGATGAGCTCTGGGCTTGGGAGCACTCCTTCATCGACGATCCGCTTTGGAGACGAGTATTCATCCTGGTTGCGCCTCAACGGTCTCGACCCTGCCGGGACGGCAGCGAATCGACAAGGCGATCGGGCGGCAGCAGGTCCCACAATCCTCGATGGTAGAATAGGATCCTTTTTCCGTGTCGGCTTCGATCGTGAAGGCCGATCCGCAGAACGGGCAGATCACCTCAATGTCCTCGATCAGGTTCATCTCAGTGGCTTCCGTCCAGAATCTACACGCGACTCTTCGGCTTGCAAACGGCGCGTTGGCAATCAAGCGAACTCGATGCGCTTCGCGTCGCTCCAAAGATTTTCGAGAGAGTAGAATTGGCGCTTGGCTCCATGGAAGAGGTGCACGATCACATCGCCGTAATCGAGGATGATCCATTGGCTAGCCGGGTAGCCATCCTCGGAAAAAGGCGTGCGTCCGAGCCGGTCTCTGACCTGTTCACGCACCGAGCTGGAAATGGCTTTGAGCTGCGGCTCCGAGGTTGCCGAGCAAATGACGAAGTAATCGGTGAAGGTGGAGATGCCGCGCAAGTCGAGGATGACGATATCGAGGGCTTTCTTGTCTGCCGCGGCGGCGGCGCAGGCCTGGCACAAGATCTCGCCGTCAGTCATTGCGGTAGAGCCCGAGCTTGGCGATCAATTGCGCAGACGGGCAGCGGCGCCATGTAGCGCACGGAAAGGCCGCGGGCCACGCGTTTGCGAATCTCGGTGGAGGAGATCTCAATATGCCGGGTAATGGTTGGAAATCGTGAGAGGAATGGCATCCCAGCGCGTGAGAGAACGACAAACTGCGCGGTCTCAAGAAGCTTATGGCTTTCCTTCCAGGTTTCCAGCTCAGCCAGGTTGTCATCGCCGATAAAGTAGTAGAGTTGCGGCCTGGGGATGGCGGGCGCGAAACGACTGGACGGTATCGATGGTGAACGAAGGTCCTTCGCGCTCAATTTCGCAGGCGTCCATTTCGAAGCGCGGCTCTTCGGCGATGGCGGCGGAGAGCATCTGGCAGCGTGCTTCCGGGGGCGCAGGGGGACGGTCGAGTTTGTGCGGAGAAATGCGTGCAGGCAGAAAGATCACCTTATCTAATTCGAGGCGCTCCATCGCATCGCGCGCAAGGATCAGGTGGCCATTGTGTATCGGATCGAAGCTGCCGCCATAGAGTCCAATCTTTTCGGTTGGTTTCGACACGTGGTTGTGTATTCACGCACTTATGCCATCGAGCGATTTGGGTCAACTCTTGCTCGTCGGCGTTCCAGGCCCTACGCTGGATGCCGAAGCGGCGGCCTTCTTTCGGAGTCTTCAGCCGGGAGGATACATTCTCTTTGGGCGAAATATCAGCTCGCCGGCTCAACTGCGTAAGTTGATCGACGATCTTCGCGACCTAAGTCGGGTCGAACCCATTATCACCATCGATCAGGAGGGCGGCAGGGTTTCCCGCCTGAAGCTTATTGGCAATGAACCTCCCAACGCTCGCCAGCTCCGCGATAAGGGGGATCCAGCTCTCATCCGCCGACATGGCGACATTACGGGACGGCTGCTCAGGCTTTTCGGCTTCAATCTCGATCTCTGTCCGGTGCTGGACATTTCCTTCGACGACGAAGCTGACAATTCCTTGCGCGGGCGGTGTTACGGCCGCACGGCGGCAGAGGTCATCGCGAATGCTGAACACTTTAACGCCGCGCTGCGGGCGACCGGCGTCCTGAGTTGCGGCAAACATTTTCCCGGCTATGCCTGCGCTGGCTTTGACCCTCATCACGAACTTCCCGTGATCGTGCGCTCGCGCGAAGAGTTGGAGCGCAATGAACTCGCCGTCTTCCGCGAGTTCGTCCGAAAGGTGGATAGCATGATGATCGCGCATATCAGCCTCTCGGGTCTGGAACCTGGCGACCTGCCCGCTTCGCTTTCTCCAGCTCTTATCCGCGGCCTCTTACGCGAAGAGATGGGTTTCGATGGCTTGGTCATGACCGACGATCTGGACATGGGCGCCATCCTCAATCACTACGGCTTCGAGGAGACCATCAGAAAAGGCATCGCAGCTGGCAATGATCTTCTCATGATCTGTCATCGCATCGAGCTTGCCGCCCAGGCTAAGACCTTGCTGGAAAGCCTGCCCGTCGCCGCCGTCGAGTCCGGCCTCGAGGCGATTGCAAAATTCAAGGCGCGGCTTGTCCCTCCCGACGAGTTCAGCGAGGCGGCATTCCAAGCGCTGGACGACGGAGGTTTGGGATCTGCGCGTTCGCACTTTGGGGAGACGAGCAGGCTGCCGCGCGAAGTCCCGAGGATGGCAAGCGCTCCCCGGTCGAGATCTATTAGGGCCGTTGATTGATTCTGGGGAGCATTGCGGATCGATCAGGGCTTGTCCAAGCGCGCTGCTGTAGCGGCGCTGTCCCCAGCGCCGATGGAGCCTTTGACCGTGAGGACGCGGTCGCTACAAAGAATCGCGCCGCTCTGTGCGATAGCCTATGGCGACTTTCGGAGATCGCTCTCGAGACCTCTCAGGAGGCGAGTTCGCTACTATTGCAGCATCGCGAGCAACGGTTGGGGGAAGATGCCAAAGACAATTATCCCGATACTCAGGAAGGCGATCAGGAATTTGCTCAAGGCGGGAACCGCGATCGTCGGGGCGCCCTCGGGCGCAGGTTGCCAGTACATCGCTCGGACCACCTTCAAATAATAATAAAAGCCGCTTGCCACCGTGACGGCTCCAATCGCGATGAGCAGGTATTGGTGACTTCGCATCGCCGCTTCAAAAATGAAAAACTTTCCCAGAAAGCCGACGGTGAAGGGAAGGCCCGCCAAGGAAAGCATCGAGATCAACATCCCTAAGGCTAAGAGCGGCGACCTTCTGCCCAGACCGTTGAAGTCTGAAATCTCATCGCTTCCGGATACGCGGGCGACGTGCTGCAGGACGAGAAAGGCCAGAAAAGTCATCAGTAAATAGCCGGCGAGGTAAAATCCAATCACTGGGCCGGAGTGGCCATGCTCAAAGCTGGCTACCCCAATGAGGAGATAGCCCGCGTGAGCAATGCTAGAGTATCCGAGCAGACGTTTGAGGTTTGTTTGCGGCATCGCGGCAAGATTGCCGTAGATCAGTGTGCAAGCGGCCAGGGCGGTCAGGGCAATGAGGAGCTTGGCTTCGATCGTGGAAATTACAAAAAAAGGCTCGAGCACCCTCAGCAGGACGATAAAACCAGCCGCTTTCGAGGCGACGGAAAGAAATGCCGTGATGGGAGTCGGCGCGCCTTGATAGACGTCTGGCACCCAAAATTGAAATGGCACCGCGGCGATCTTAAAGCCAAGGGAAACCAAGACCATGCCCAGGCCAAAGAGCACCGCAACGAGGTAACCCTGCGATAGCAGCGGCAGCGCCTGGCGAATCTCGCGCAAGGACGTCTGACCAGTGACGCCGAAGATCCAGGTGATGCCATAAACAATGAACCCGGTGGAGAGCGCTCCCAGGATGAGATACTTCACGCCTGCCTCGAGGCTGGCGGTATGCTTTCGCATGCTGGCCACCAGCACGTAGAAGCTGACGGTAACGAGCTCAAGCGAGACGAAGATCATGATGAAATCCGCAGCCGAAACCATCCACATCAAGCCCGCACACGTAAACAGTGGCAGCGTCAGAAATTCCCCCAAGCCGGCCTGTGGAGTCGCCGAGGGAATGAATTGCTCGTAGACGGGTGCGTACTCAATCCCAAGGCAAATCGTCAAAATCGTCGAAAGCAAGATAAAGCGCTTAAAGAAGAGGGCTGGCTGATCTACCAGATAAAAGTCCGGAGGAATGATGCTCTTTGGCATCGGACCGGTAAGAAATGAAAGCCCCAGGATCGCGAGTAAACCGGCGATGGCCGCCCAGCCAAGCGAGATTTTGTCGATCTTTGAAAAGCAATCCATCATCAGCAGGAAAATGCCGACGCAGACCACCGAAATCTCGAGCGCGAACGGAGGGATCCAAATCATGGCCACATCAAAGCGGGCGTGACATAGTTCAGGACGATCTGCGGGAAGAATCCTGTCAGGAGCAGCAGGAAGATAAGCCCGGCGATGCAAATCCGGGGGAGAGCACCAATGTCCGGCAGGGTCTTCCATTTATCGCCGATCGGACCCATAAAAATCCGTCGGTAGGAGCGGAGCAGAAAGACCGCTGAAATCACCACGCCCCAAACCGCCACTACCGCTGCAATTTGAAACTCGTTGAGGCCGACCTTGACCGGCACACCGGCTGAGAACGCCCCGAAGAAGATCATCAGCTCGGCCGCAAAATTCGCGAAGCCAGGCAGGCCGACCGCGGCCATCGTCGCAAAACCGAAAAGCAGCCCGAAGGTGGGCATGACTTTGGCAAGCCCTCCGAGCTCGGCGAAATCAAGTGTTCCTGTCCTTTCGCGGAGTTCGCCGCTGAGCGCGAAGAGCGCTGCGATCGATAATCCATGCGCGACCAGCATCAGCGCGGCGCCCGCCAATCCCAGCGTCTTCCATGTCAAAAGGCCCAGGAAAAGATAACCCATATGCATGACGCTGGCGTAGCCGAGCATCAGATCCAGCTTGCGCTGCGAGATCGTGACATACCCTACATAGAGGATGTTTCCAAGGACCAGGACCAAGAGAAGCGTATTCAATCCCTCGGAGAGGTTCGGCGGAAAGACCGGCAGGATCAGTCGGAAAATCCCATAGAGTCCAAACTTTTTGAGAACGCCGGCATGCAAGCATTGCTGCCGGTGCGGGCGCCGACGCGTACGCCTGGGGCGCCCAGGTATGAAACGGAAAAAGGGAGACCAAAATCCCAAAGCCAAGCACGATCAAGATGTAGACGGTCGCGCTGGGTTGGGCGGCACCGGACGAGGCCAACTCCGCGATGCGCCGCATGTCAAAAGTGCGATCGCTCTCCGGCAGGCTCAGGTAGAGGCCAAGCAAACCGATCAGAAGAATGAAGCTGCCAAAGGCCAGGTAGGTCGTCACTTTCCAGGCGGCGGCCTGGCGGTCGCCCGATCCCCAGATGCCGATCAGCAAGAATGTCGGGATGAGCGCGAGCTCATGGAACATGTAAAAGAAAAATGTGTCGAGGGAGGCAAAAGCGCCGATCGCCCCGGCGGAGATGAAGAGCAGGACTGGCATAGAACCAGTTTCCGTTCTTCGGAGGCGTCCGCGCGACACAAACCGCCGCCAGCGTTACCGCCGTTGACATGAGGAGAACGGCAACGCTCAATCCATCCGCTCCCAGCGTGAAGTGAATGCCCAGTGATGGAACTACCGGATACGAGCTGATGAACTGGTAGCCTCCGGTAGGCTGGCACATGCCAAAGATGATCAGACTCGCCAGGAAGTTTAGCATGGATGCCACCACCGCCGTGTTTCGGGCCTGTGTTCCCGCGATAATCAGGATCGCACCCGCGATCGGCAGGACAACAAGGCAAAGCAACGGGCTGATCATGCCAACAAGATGTAAATCAGACCTACTACTCCGGCGCCAAAGAAGAAGGAGTAAGCCTGGATGTTCCCCAATTGAAGAAAGCGTAGGACGTATCCGCAGGCCCACGTGAATCGGGCGGGAAGTTGCACCACGAAGAGGTCAATAATCCAACGATCGACCCAGCCACTGAGCATCGCCAAACCGTCCTGCCCGGTTCGCACGAACCAGTTGTAGAAGTCGTCGATGTAAAGCCGATTGGCAAAGAGCGGAATGACGAATCGGATCCTTCGCCGGTTTCCAATAGAGCACGAGGGCGAGCCCGCCACCTAAAACGAAGAGCGCCAAGAGAGCGTAGTGCAAGGCCTCAGGCACGTGCTCGGGCTCCTCGATGTGAAAAAAGATCTTCTCGACCTGCGCATAGCCCGCCCCGAATGCCGGGATTGCCAGGAGCATGAGAGGGATAACCATCACCGCGGGTGATTCGTGGGCATGCTCGGCAGTCTCGCTTCGGGGAGGACCGAGAAATACGACCGCCAGGAGCCGAAACATATAGAAGGCGGTCAGTCCCGCTGTTGCCACGGCGATCCAGCCAAGGATCGGTTTTTCAACCACCGCCCAGGCGATGATCAGGTCCTTGCTGAAATAGCCACTGAATCCCGGGCAACCTGTCAATGCCAAGGTTCCCACGATAAGGCATGCAAAAGTCAACGGAGTCTTTCCCTTGAGCCCGCCCATCTGCCAGATGTCCTGTTCGTGATGAAGCGCGACAATCACGGAACCCGCACACAGGAAGAGCAGGCATTTGAAAAAGGCATGCGTAAAGAGGTGAAACATCGGCACGTCGGGCACTGGAGCGACGCCGACTCCCAGCACCATGTAGCCAAGCTGCGAGATCGTTGAATAGGCCAGGATGCGCTTGATATCGTTCTGCTGTGTCGCCATCAGCGCCGCCGCCAGACAGGTGAGGGCGCCTACCCAGGCGATCACGTCCCTCGCCATCGGCGCGACAACCAGAAGCGGAAAGACGCGCGCCAGCATATACACGCCCGCCGCCACCATCGTGGCCGCATGAAGCAGCGAGGAAACCGGAGTGGGGCCTTCCATGGAATTCGGAAGCCAGACATGAAGGGGCAACTGCGCGGATTTTCCCACTGCGCCGCAGAACACTAAAATACAGGCGATGTTCAGATAGAGGCTTTGTGATTCGAGCAAAGGAACTTTGGCAAAGATCTCGCCGAAGATGACCGAACCGGCGGCATGCCAAAGCATGAGGATGCCGAGCATGAACCCAAAGTCACCGATCCGATTGACGATGAAGGCTTGCTTGCACGCGTCGGCGGCCGAAGCCCTGCCGTAGTAATGTCCAATCAGGATATAGGAGCTGACGCCGACCAACTCCCAAAAGATGAACATCATGACAAAGTTGTTCGCCAGGACGATGCCGAGCATCGAGAAGAGGAATAGCGCCAGCCCGGCGAAGTAACGCCAATAGCCCTCTTCATGAGCCATGTAGCCGATCGAGTAGATGAAGACCAGGGGAGCAATCGTATTGACCACGACAAGCATCGTCCTGCTGAGCGGATCGACGATCATACCAATGGGAACGGTGAAGACGTCGCGAATGTTGATCCAAGGAGACCTGATTCGGTGTGACGTCGCCTGGCTGAAAGAAGAGCCACCAGCTAAGCGCCGATGAGAGCAAGGCAGCGCCAATCGCCAGGCCGGCACTAAACTTCCGCGAGTATTTTCCGAAGAAGAGGATGAGGGCAGCGGAAACCAGCGGCGCGAAGAGAATAATCCAGGGAACCGTGGCGGCGCTCATCAGAATTTCATGCTGGTGAGATCCTCAACATGGATGGTCTGCTTGGCGCGAAAGAGCGCCACAATGATGGCCAGACCCACCGCCACCTCCGCGGCCGCCACGGTGATCACGAAAAATACAAGCACCTGTCCGTTGTAATTCGGCAAGCCGGCAACGTTAACATTGAAGCGCGAAAACGCTACCAACGAGAGGTTGGCGGCGTTGAGCATAAGCTCGAGGCACATGAATATTACAATGATGTTCCTCCGCACAATGACACCGGCCAGGCCGATGGTAAAAAGCAGGCCACTCACGGCCAGGTAATGTCCAAGAGTTGGGGTCACTTGAGCTCCCTTCTGCTGAGCACGACCACCCCGACAGTGGCGACCAGCAGAAGCACACCGACGATCTGGAACGGGAGATTGAAATAACGAAAGAGCATTAATCCGATCGCGGTGACATCGCTGATCTGCGTGGAAACTGGCGGCTTCTCCAAATCAAAACCCAGTTCGGACGAAAGAACCTTTCCAAGCAAACCGACCAGCCCGAAGACCACAAGTCCGCCGCCCGTCCACGCTCCGATATTGAGATTGCGGGGACGCTCAGCTGCGGAGATCCAGAAGCATGATGATGAAGAGAAAGAGCACCATCACCGCGCCCGCATAGACGAGCACCTGCACGACTCCTATAAAGAAGGCGTCCAGAGTCACGAAGAGGGCGGCCATGAAGACAAGGGAAACCACCAGGCTCAGGGCGCTCGACACCGGATTACGCAGGAAAATGACGGCCGCTCCAAAGATGAGCATGAGCAGGGAGAAAATCCAGAACAGAGCGAGCTGCATATTGGACGGTGGAGCGAAACGGGTTTTAGCAGCGTCGCGTGGACAGTGCTATTTCTTTTCGTTCCACTTATAGACCAGCCCCTCGACCACTCCGCCCATCTCGTAGAGTTTCTCCTTATCGTGGACCATTTCCCGGCGCGTGTAACCGGTAATTGAATACTCCTTTTTGAGAAAAATCGCCTCCTCAGGGCAGACTTCTTCGCACAACCCGCAATAGATGCAGCGGATCATGTCGATTTCGAATGAGTGGGGGCGTTTTTCCACCTTCGCCCAGCGATCGGGGGAAGGGATCTCCTCGGGAACGATGGTGATGGCTCGCGGGGGACAGATGAACTCGCACAGTTGGCAGGCGACGCAACGATCTTTGCCATGCTCGTCCTTCACCAGGGCAGGGGCGCCACGATACCAGGGCGGAAGATGCGCGTCCCATCGCTGCTCGGGATACTGCATCGTCGTGTGCGTTTTTCCCGAAATGAGTCTCTTGAAGTGCTTTAGGGTGATGGCCAGCCCAGTAGCTATCGCCGGCAAATAGAGCCGCTCGACGAAAGTCAATTTCGGGCGCTTGACAACCATGGCCATTGTTCTCCTTGGAACTTGTAGAGAACGATCCCTCCGTGCAAGCCCGGATGTGGTTATTCCCCGATTCGCAGCCAGCCTGTTCGGAGTTCAGCGCGAACGGTCGGCCAAGAGGCTGGAGCGCCCCTGAGCGGAAGAAAGAGAACACAGGGGCGGTTCGCATCGGATAGATGAATATGACCAATTCTTGCGCTATTGGTCATTCCAACCGGGACATTGGACTGTGCAACTCACTGAAAAATTTCTCATCGCGATGGGAGGCTGGCAGGCGTTTAAGGAGGCCAGGGCGCTCCACGCCGCCGGTCGCGTCCTCGAAGCGAGCTACGAGCCGCCCTTGCTCAAGGGCAGGCTCACGGAGGGAGGCAAGTCTTTTCTCGCCGGACTGCAGTTGCGGAACGCTATCGATGTCGAGAATCTCTGTTTGTGCCGCGATTCGCGGGTGCGGGGAATCATCTGCGCGCATTCGCTCGCGGTGGCTCTGCAGGTGATCAAACCGGTCACGGGCGGGCAAACGACCGCACCCCGTGATCCGATCACGAGATCTTCTCTTTCGCGCCGGCAAACCGAGGAAGAACCACAGGTCGAGCTCAGGCTGGAAGGTTCGCTGCGACACTTGGAAGTCGAAATCCACTTTCGCTATACCAAACCCGATGTCGGCAATAGCGCCCGCGAAACCGAGGCAATCGCGGAATTGGTGGGATGTGGATTCACCGAAGACAATGGCAAAGCTGTGCTCCGAGGCGAAGACGCGATCGTGCGCTTCTTTTCGGCCGGACTTCCGAGGCTTCGCCAGAAATGGCAGGTGAACGAAGGTGAGCGATTTCGGCATGTCACTCGCGACTTCGTTCGCCTCGAGCCTCAATTTGCGATCCGGGAACAGAGCGACGGCTGGCTGGACTTTCATGTCCACTATACAGCGGGCAGAGAAGCGATCTTTTCATCAGCCGACGTGAATCGGCTTCTTCAGACCGGGAGCGGCCACTTTCGTCTGAAGGACGGAAAGATTGCCGTCGCGGATTCTGAGCTTGCGTCGGACTTGGAAGAAGTGCTGCGCGACTGTGATCCGCGGCAGGAGGTCGGCGGTTACCGCATCCCGACCGTCCAGCGAGGATATCTTGAAGCCAGTGTCGCATCGTGGAAAGGAAGGAACGCTTCGGAATCAGGCTCTCCTCTAGACATCCCGGAAACCGGCCTCGGCACGATGAAGGAGAAGCTGCGACCGTATCAAGTTCAAGGTGCCGCCTGGTTGCTGGAGCGCGCTCGGCGCAGAGAGGGAGCCTTGCTGGCAGATGAAATGGGGCTTGGCAAGACGGTGCAAACGCTCGCGCTTGTTGAAGCCCTCCCCGGCACCATCCTGGTGGTCTGCCCTTCGTCGCTTGTGTGGAACTGGAAGAGCGAGGCGGCCCATTTTCTCCCCGACTTGCCTGTGCTCGGGCTGGACGGTCCGGACCGCGAGAAACGCTTTGCTGACGTGTTTACATCACGTCTGGTTATTACCAGTTATGCCCTCTTGCGGCGGGATATCGATCGCTACAAAGGCATGACTTTCTCTGCCGTGGTCTTGGACGAGGCCCAGCACATCAAGAACCCGGATAGCCAAAACGCCCGGGCGGCCTGCGCGCTGCAGGCGCAGAGTCGTTTCATCCTCACGGGAACTCCCCTGGAGAATTCCCTACGCGACCTCTGGTCTCTCTTCGAGTTTTTGCTTCCTGGCTATCTCGGTAGCCGCCGTGATTTTAAAGATCGTTATGAAATCCCGCTTCTAAACGGCGAACGCGGGGCGCTCTGGAATCGGCTTGCCCGGCGTTTGCGCCCTTACCTGATGCGCCGTCGCAAACAGGAAATTCTTTCCGAGCTTCCCGATAAGATCGAGCAGGTCCTCGAGGTGGAATTGAGCCCCGAACAGAAGTCCGCCTACACGGAGCTCCAGCTCGCGGCGCGGACTCAGATCGATCAGCTTCGCCAGCAGTCCTCGGGAGCAGCTCGCATGCGCGTGCTGACAGCCCTTCTTCGGTTGAGACAGGCGTGCTGCGATCTACGGCTGCTGGGCAAGGAGGGCTCCTCATCCGCGAAGCTCAACGCCTTGCTCGAGCTCCTGCAGGAAGCAATCGACAGCGGTCACCGCACATTGGTCTTCAGCCAATTCACAGCGATGCTCGATATCATCGCGGACGCCCTCGAGAATACAGGCATTGCGTTTTGTCGCCTTGACGGCGCCACCCGAGACCGTCAAGCGGTGGTCGAGCGTTTCCAAAACGATGAAAGCATCCCGGTTTTTCTCATCAGCCTGAAGGCCGGCGGTGTGGGACTTAATCTTACCGCGGCCGATACCGTCATTCACTTCGACCCTTGGTGGAACCCGGCCGTGGAGGCACAAGCCACTGACCGCGCCCACCGCATCGGCCAACGGCGCGTAGTCACCTCGATCAAACTCATCGCCCGAGACACCGTGGAAGAGCGTATCGTTCGGATGCAGGAGAAAAAACGTGAGCTGCTCGAGGGAACGGTCGATGCACAGACGGCTCTCGAGCAGCTTTCGCCCGAGGATCTTGGCGAGCTGGTCTAAGAGGATTCCGGAAAAGCCGCTGCAATGCGCCGTCGGACCTGAGTGAGACCATCGCCGCAAAGTATCTGCGGAGCGCACGCGTCTTTGTAGCGGCGATGTCCCCATCGCCGGAAATACCCTCGACCGTGAGCCCACGGTCGCTACAGATGTCTTCGGCGACACGTCCGACAGCTGCCCGACACTCCAAAAATCGCCGTCGCCATCGGTGCCTAATTCCCCTGAGGCTCAATGGGCGCGATTCACCGATGGCTCGGCCGTGGCATCGTTCTCACAAGGCGATGCTCTCCGCGCTTGCACTCCAGCGGTCTTTTCCGGAAAGCTGTGGATCCCTCTAATCAATTAAGCACATGAAAAAGCGGACGTTTGACAAAACTGGTGTGGAAGTATCGGAAGTTGGTCTGGGTTGTTGGCAACTCGGCGGCGCGGATTGGGGAGATGTTTCGGACGAGAAGGCGCTCGCAATCCTCGCCGCTGCTGTCGAGGCGGGGGTGACCTTCTTTGATACGGCTGACGTCTATGGGAATGGTCGCAGCGAAAGCTTGATCGGACGCTTTTTAAAGCAGACTTCCGAGCCAATCTTCGTCGCTACCAAGCTTGGCCGAATGTCAGACCTTTACCCCGACAAGTATTCCGAAGAGGGAGTTCGAAAAGCCATCGAAGCATCCTTGCGCCGGCTCGAGGTCGAGGCGCTCGACTTGACGCAGCTCCATTGCGTTCCAACAGAAATCATGCGCCAGGGTGAAATCTTCGAATGGCTGCGCAAATGTCAAAAGGAAGGCAAGATCAAGAGTTTCGGAGCGAGCGTTGAATCGATGGAGGAAGCGCTGATTTGTCTCGAGCAACCGGACTTCGCTTCGCTCCAGATCATTTTCAACATTTTTCGGCAGAAGCCGATCGTCTCGCTTTTTCCTCATGCGAAGGAGAAGGAAGTGGCCATCATCGTCAGGCTGCCTCTGGCTAGCGGATTACTTTCCGGCAAAGATGAACAAGGACACGAAATTCGCCGCGACCGATCATCGCTCCTATAACCGCGACGGGCAGCAGTTCAGTGTGGGGGAAACTTTTGCCGGCCTGCCATTTGAGAAGGGTGTCGAGTTGGCAGAAGATTTGAAGGACTTTGTGCCCGAAGCGCTAACCATGGCACAATTCGCGCAGCGCTGGATCCTCGACCACGAGGAGGTCTCCGTGATCATCCCCGGGGCCACTTCTGCCGACCAGGCCCGAGCCAATGCGAGTATCTCTGAGCTTCCCCCTCTCAGTCAGCCGCTGCACGAACGTCTGGCGAACTATTATCAGGGCAAGGTGTATCCTTTCATTCGTGGCCCGTATTGAGCGGAATCTTGCCGGCACCGTTCTTCTGACGTAGTGGTGCCTTCATGCGTATCGCCTCATTAACAATCGCTTTCGCGCTCGTCTTTATGTCCTTCACAAACGCGCAATCCGGCCTTCAGGAAGGGGAGCGTTTTCTCAAGGAAAATGCCACCAAACCTGGCGTCAACACGACTTCCTCCGGTCTCCAGTACAAGGTGCTTCAGGAGGGGACGGGCAAGAGTCCGAAGGCGACAGATGTCGTCGTCGTCAATTACCGTGGGACGCTCATCAACGGCAAAGAGTTTGACAGCTCCTACAAGGCCGGAAAGCCGATCGAGTTTCCTCTGAATCGTGTCATTCCTGGTTGGACCGAAGGTGTCCAGCTGATGAAGGAAGGTGCGAAGTACGAATTCTATATTCCTCCGAATCTGGCCTATGGTTCTCGCGGGGCCGGCGGGGTCATTGGTCCGGACGAAACCCTGATCTTTGAAGTGGAATTGCTTAAGGTCAGGTAGGCTGGGCTGAGCGCCGCTGGTCATCACCCTGATGTTCTCGATGACTCGAGCGTTTCGGTCGGCGACTCGATTCTATCTCTTTGTTCTCTCTTTCGGCGCGATCTCCCTGTTTGCTTCCGACGACCTGCGGCCGGGCGATGTGGTGGCGATTTGCGGTGATTCGATTACCGAACAGGGCCTCTATTCGGCTTTCATCGAGGCCTACCTGCTCGCGTGTCAACCTGTCAGCGGTGTCCGCACCCACCAATTTGGCTTGAGCGGCGAAACTTCCTGGGAATTTCTTACCCGCATCGACTCTGACGTCCTGCCGTTTCGGCCGACGGTGGCAACAACGTGTTACGGGATGAACGACGGCGGGTATGGACCGTTCGACCCGGAACGCGAGATGGGCTATCGACGCGCCACTACTGAGATCGTCCAAAGGTTGAAGCGCGCCGGCGTGCGCCTTATCATTGTCGGTTCGCCCGGGGTGGTCGACAGCGACGCGTTCGATCAGAACGGCCCGATCTGGACCAACGCCGAAGAATATAATCGCCAAACGCTTCGACGGCTTGCTCAGATTGCCCGGGAAGTTGCCGCGCAAGAAGGCGTCCGATACGCCGACGTTCATGGAGTTTTTTGGCACGCGATGGAGAGGGCAAAGGCGAAGTTTGGGCCTCGTTACCATGTCGCAGGTGCCGACGGCGTGCACCCCGCCGCCAATGGTCATCTGATTATTGCTTACGCATTTCTGAAGGCCCTGGGATGCGATGGAAACATCGGGACTTTCACGGTCGATCTAGCTGCCAGACGGGTAACCGTAAGCGAAGGGCATCGTCTCCTTTCCTTCGCCGATGACAGCGTCAAAATTCAGTCCACCCGCTATCCATTCTGCTTCTATGGAGAACCGACCGATCCGGAGAGCACGCGTGGAATTCTCGAGGTGCTCCCCTTTAATGCGGAACTGAATCGGCTCGAGTTGTGGGTTACCGGTGCTTCAACACCCCGGCTTAAGGTAACGTGGGGAAACTCGTTCAAAATTTTCCGCGCGGAGGAATTGGCGAAAGGGGTGAACCTAGCCGCCGAGTTCCTGGACAACCCGTTCAGCGCGCCCTTCCAAGCGGTCGAATATGCCGTCTCCAAGCAGCAGCAGTACGAGGCCCCGCGCGTTCACATCATCGAGGAAAGCTGGGCGGAAGGATGGCGCAAACAAAAGACAATGCGCGGTGCACCGAGTCTGGAGAAGATCCGGGAATTGGAAGCTGCTGCGCGCGCCGCCGTTAAGCCCGTTACACACACCCTGACAATCACGCCTGTGCCATAGCGGCGACGATGTCCCCATCGTCACGATCTTCGGCGGCGGGGACGCCGCCGCTACAGACGCTTGCTCGCATTACCCACGAGATTGCAGGCGCTCGTGATGACTAAGCGCCAACGGCGCGACTTCAACGTCAGCCTGGGGCGGCCGCCCCAGGGACGGTCCAAAGAAAAGATGAACAGCGCTGAAGGCGCGATTCATCACAGGCCGTGTTCGCCTTGTTGCGCGCGCCCTGCGCCCCTAATTCTTCAAGCGATAGCAGACCTCGAGCCTGTTACCGGCGGGATCTTCGAAGAATACTCCGTAATACGCCTCGGAGCCTTCATAGCTGGGACCTTCGATATTTCGCGCACCGATCTTCCTGAGCACTTGTGCGATTTCATCGACTTCGGCGATGCTCGGCGCCCAAAAGGCTATTCGATTTTCGTTCGGCCTGTGTCCCGGCGACTGAGTCACACCGAAGAACTCGGTTGGTCCCTCGCCTTGAGTAGAGAATTGCAACCAGCCGGGAATGTTCATGTCTTCGGTAAAGCCGAGCCGGGGCAGGAGCGCGCCGTAGAACTCTCTAACCGATGCAAGGTCCGCAACGCGAAGATCAATGTGGTCGAAGCGACGCATGCGGAGCTTTCAAGTTAGCAGTCGGCGATTGCTCGAGCGACAGGCTCGACCTGACCCCGGCACCATTCGGAAAGAAACTCGACGATCCTTCGTTCAGCCCAGCTTTGCTTGCGCGAGAGGGAATCGTAAAAGCCAAGGTGGCCGCCCGCGGTCGGCGCTTCGAGGAACACGTGTGCGCTCGCCTTCGCTTCCTCGAAAGGAAGACAATTTGGAGTTAAGAACGGGTCATCTTGCGCACTAAGGATGAGGGTCGGAACGGTAATCGCGCCAAGGAATTGCCGCGAGCTGCACCGCGTCCAGTAGTCACTGGCGTCGCGAAATCCATGGACTGGCGCGGTAAATCGTCCGTCGAAATCTTCAAATCCACGAATGCCTTTGGTTTGGCTGGCGTCGATCTGCTCTGGGAAATGCTTCGCCTTGGCCTTTACCTTCCGCACGAGCGTGGCGATCAATCGCCGCAGATAAAGGCGGTTGGTCCTCCGTTGGTCGAGCGCACGCGCACTCGCCGTCAGATCGACGGGAGCTGAGATCGCGGCGGCGCAAGCGACCGCGCTGTGCGGACGAGCTTCACCGAGATATTTGAGGACGAGGTTTCCACCCAGGCTGAAGCCGATCAAAGCGATTCGCGAAAAGCGGCGGGCCGCGTGCTCAATGACGAGCGCCAGATCTGCCTGTCTCTCCGCTATGGTAAAGGCGTGGTAGGCGATTTAGTTCTCCGCTGCAGCCGCGATAATTCCACGCAAGGACGTTCCAGCCGCTCGCTGCAGCGTCCGGGCCATGCCGCAGATGGTGGCGTCCTGGGAAGATCCTTCCAACCCATGTGAAAGGATTGCCAGATCGCAGCCGAGAGCTGGCAACCAGTCTAAATCCAGAAAATCGCCATCGGCAAGTTCCAGCCTTTCGCGCTGATATGGCAGACGCATCTTCCTCCTGGAGATAACTGGCAGCAGCGTTTGCAGGTGCGCGTTGCGCAACAGAAAGGGCGGATGGAACTGCGAGCGAATGACCGGCATCTTAGAAAGCTTCTCTACTCTAGCGTTCGGCGCATCCCGCCGGAAGCCATATTCCCGAAACGGTGCTACGAAGAAGCGTAACAGTGTCGACTTCTCTTGTTGTGGAGGCGGTTGTGCCAACCGCCCCTACAATGAAGTGCCACAGGCCGCCTCTACTTTACGTCGATGATGGTGTTCTTTTCGACAAGCTCGCTCATGAGAAAAGCATCCCAATTGGACATTCGAATGCAGCCGTGGCTTTCGTTTCGTCCGATCTGATCCGGGTGGGGCGTTCCATGCATGCCCACACTGGGTTTGTTGATGGCCATCCAGACGACCCCGACTGGGTTGTTGGGCCCGGGGGGCAGGTTGTAGGCATTGTCGCTGCGGACCCCATTTTCCAGAACCGACTTGTCCCAGCGAAAGTAGGGCATGAGGACATTCGCTGGTCACTTTCCATTGCCCGTCCGGAACCGGCACCTCGCGCGACCCCGGAGTGCAGGGAAAGCAGGCGACCAAGCGATCACCTTCATAGAGCTCAATGAGTCGCTCAGCACGGAGGAGTTCCAAGCGCCGAATCGGAGTCTCTCCACCCGAAGCCGGTGTTGCCGACGCGGTTCCATTCTCGGCCGGCGAGGGAGATGGCGCAGCTGCTTGCGAGGAATCGTCCTGCTGTTCTCTGGAACCTTTTTTCGCTTTCTCCTCCTCCTTGCGCTGCTTTTCAAGTGCTACGACTTTGGCGATTTCAAATTCGGTGACATCCGGCACGCGCAAGACTGAGCCTACGGTCAGCTCGCCCTTGGGAGCCTTCCCATTGAGCTCGCGCAAAAAATCCAAGTCGCAGTGGAATCGTTCGGCGACAAGCTCCCACAGGTCCGCATAGAGCATCGCCTTGAGCGTTTCTTGCTCCGGCGGGCTCCGAGGCCTGCGGGCCTATCCAATCCAAATCCTCTTTGGTAATGGTGTAGTCGCGATAGGGCGCGGAGATGCTCGAAACGTCCAGGCGGGTTCCCTCGGGCAGACCGTTCGCGCGGCAGTAGCGATCCGCCGCCTTTTGCGTGAACTCTCCACCGAGCCCGTCGATCTTGCCTGGTCGAAAGTTCGCGCGGTCCAAAAAGATCTGCACGCGCACCATCTCCATGCGTTCTGCTGAATCGGGCGATTGCTTCTGCAACCGGGCGATCTGCGCCTTCAACGGCGTCTTGGCATCCAGCTCGATCCCCGCACCGCACAGGAGCGCGGCAAACAAGATTAGTCGGAATCTGGAAAGCATTGAGCGCAGGGCAAACGTTTTGTCCCTGCCGCAGGGGATGCCGCTGCAATCCGCAGTGCGCGTGGATCTGGGGTGGTCTTTCAATGGAAGATCTCGTTTACGGTCACGAGTTTATCGAATTTCGTGCGTGATGGGGATGCCTGGATGGGGACGCCGAAATTCCGTGGCAAGAGCGACACTACTCCTTCACTTTCGAAGGAAACGCCGCGACTCGAGTTAAACGCTGAACTCAGCGAGCTTGCGGCTTCACTACGGCCGGCGTCGATTCGGAGAGCCTGCCTGCGAGGAGCGAGATCTTCGAACCTCCAGAACGACCCAGCTGAGAAACATCAAGACGAATGAGACAATCAGCGGTGTCTTTTCGTCGATCGCCTGCAAGCCTCCGCCGAGGAAAGAAATCGTGCCGAAAGCGAATGCGTTTATGGCAGCGGTAATGCCCATGATCTCTCCCTTGGTATCCTCGGTCGAGAGATCGGTAAACAGAATGATGAGCGCGCCAAACGAGACAGCAGTGGCAACGGATATCGGAAGGATAATCATCCATTGCGCGATCATACTCGGTGCGAAGGTGCTCACGACGATGAAGGCTGCGGTTGCGAGAAGGCTTCCGCTGGTGATCGCGTGCGCTGAAAAACGCTTCGTCAGAACAGGCATCGCCAAAGCAAAGCTGATGCAGAATCCGATTCCCATGACTGCCATGAAGAGACTGGCATCCGTCACCGAGGCGTCAAAGCGATCCATTACGAAGTGGGCGACGAAAAAGAAGTATGCTCCCCAAGCCATCTCTTGAAGCAGGAAAACGCTGGAAACCCTCCGCAGGCCGGGCCGCTGGAATGCATGCGCCAGACTGTGCAATCCACTCAGCAGAGAAAGAGGCGTCTCGCTTCTGGGCCGAAGTTAGGCGCGGCGGTTCGCGAAAGAGGAACAGAAGCAGGCAAAAATTTAGCACGGCGAGAGCTACTGTGGCGAGGAGCGGGGTCTGTGTGTTGAACCAGGGCATAATGCTGCTGTCGGACAACAACCCACTGAGGGCGGGGCCCACCACGAAGCCAACCGAAGACGCAAGTAATCCCATGCTCAGCCAAAAATCGCGCTTCTCGGGCGCGGAGACATCGACGAGCGCAGCCAGCGAAATCGGCTGGCTGGCCGCGGTCATGCCGCCGAGAGCTCGGCCGACCATTACGAGAATGATCGAACCGAGCGCAAAGGCGCTGCTGAGTATTGTGTAGCTCAAGACGATTCCTACCGCACAAATCAGCAGCATCCGCTTACGTCCGACACGATCGGAAAGCTGGCCCAGGATCGGTGCACCGAAAAACATCATCATCGGGTAGAGTCCCGTGGCGACTCCGTAGATAATGTAGCGAGCATCTTCGCTTAACCCCGCGCCAATAGCCGCTGTCGAGTCTGGCGCGAGCTCCGCCGCCAGCAGCGGAGTCAGCATTGCGAAGCCCATCGAGTCGATCAGGACGATCAGCAGGAGGGGCAACGCCGCCGCCGGTGAGGAAGCTTTCGCTTGTTCGCGGCGGAGTCATTCCTGAAGTGGGAAGGCAGGCGCCTTCATCGAAAGAGCTCGCTCATACAAACGGAGGCAAATTCAGGACGCGGTGGAAACGCGCCCAGCTACCATTCCAGCCCGGCATCCTGCCAACGCTTGAGCTTCTCAGGCTCAGTCGATGCGAACGCTCCACGGTAGTCACCTTCGGAGTATTTGAGATTCATAGCGCGCACCCCGCCCTGGACCACGCGAATCGAACCGGACTTCGCCTGCTTAAAATCGTCGCTGGCTCGATGGATAATACCCAAAGTGCTGTGAGGCAAGAACGGCTCTACCAGGCAGCCTTTTTCTGCATCATACATGGGAAACGCCTGATGGCACATCCAGTTGCACGTGCTCGGCAGGAACTCGATGCCGTTCTCAATGTGTTCCTCGAGATTCTCAAAAATCTCCAGATTGAACGAACATTGCTCGACGTGAAAATTCGGTTCCTTCTCCAAGGCACGCCGAATGCGATCGTCGACGCGGTCCCAAATAACCGACTTCGCTGGCATGGCAAACACGCCAGTATTGATGATCGGATAATCGCGATACTTCTCAGCGTAATCCGAGCCGTGCAAATCCTTATAGATCTTTGTCAGGAACTGACGGAACGACTTCGAATTTCTGTAATTGGATTTGTAGGAACGATCGATCTCCGGCGTCACGGCCATGACGCCTTTGCGGGCGCCGGCAATGTAGAGCTCGACCGCAAACCAGTCCTGGATCCAAGCGTCCGCGTCGATATGAAAATAGACTTCGTAGCCGGGGAAATATTTGCGGACATGCAAGCGCGCCAGCAGCGCCTTGAACCCGATCGGGAAGCCGGACGACGCGCTCAGCCCGTACTCCCAGTCGGGATTGGCCACGGTCACCTTCTGATCTTCGAGCCACTCGATCTGTGCGGGGGACATCCCGAGGTCCACGACCGAGATGTCAATGGTCGAGCCCTGCGGCTTTTCTCGGACGGAAAGGACCAAGCCTTGGAAGAAGTGAAAAAACTCGGCGTTGCAGCCGCTCGTAATGGTAGTCGTATTGCCCATACTCGATGAGAAAGGTGGGAGGATTCGAAACTGGCGGACTCTTTCACATCAGGGCGCGAAAAGAATGTCAAAGTGATGAATGGACCAACACGGGGTAAACGGCTTGGCCCAAACTTCCCAGCCCTCGAGACCGCATGGCAGCAGGGCCGCGATGTGACAAGCCCCACTGCGGTCTAAGAGATTATATAGGCGACCGCGAAGAGTGTAGGGGAGCTTGTGTCAAGCGGCAACGAAAGCCACAGGCGCTTGGCAAGCGTCTCCACAAATGGCTTCTCGTGACCGGCACCCTGTTATAACACGACTGCCCCTGATCGGGTAAAGCGCCACGGGCGCGGCTTGAATCGTTAACCCGGGGGCCAACCGTCCGAGGTATCGGTGTCACCGCCGCATTGATCGCCTCCGCCGACGACAATTTCAGCCCGGGAAATCGCCAGGTCCGCGCAACAAATCACAAAGCAGCCTGAGGCGCGATTCACTCAAACACGTACGCTGACTGACTTGAAAGCTTCTTTTCCAGTCCGTTGCTACGATGAGAATTGCCACATCGTCGCTCGGTTCGGAATATCGGGCCATGTTTATCGAAAACGTAAGCCGTTCCGTTGAGGCCGGAGCTGAGAACCTGCGAAGAGCGCTCCTACGCTTAGTTTACGAGAGCCGGGGAATTCATCTGCCGCCGTAGCTTTTCGCTGGGCAGAGGCACCCGGCTCGTCTCTGCTGGCCAAATGCGACGCCGAAATAAGAAATGGTCTGAACCTTGGCGACTATAACCTGCTAAAAGTTTACGAGCCGTCGAGAATCGTCTTGGGTGAGAACTTCACCACGCGGAGAAGTTGTATTTTTCAGCTCTTCGGAGGCGAGTTGGCCATCGGCGACAACGTCTTTTTTAACAATCATTGCTCCGTTACTTGCTTTGGAAAAATCGAAATTGGCGACAACACGTTCTTTGGAGAAGGGGTGAAAATGTACGACCACAACCACAAGCATGAGTTCCGGGAAACCGGCCTCTACGCCTTCCCAACGGAATTCAAAATCGGGCAGATCAAGATCGGAAGAAACTGCTGGGTGGCGAGCAACGTGACGATCTTAAATAACGTGACGATCGGCGACAACGTGATCGTCGGAGCAGGTTGCCTGATTCACAAGGCAGTTCCCTCCAATACCATCGTCATGCGAAAAGAAGAACTTATCTTCAAACAGGCAAAACAATAAAGATTGTCGCGGCCGTGTCCCATCGCTACGCAGTCGTGCCGCGCCGGATCGGGCTCACGGCCGACCCACCTTAGGGTTAGGGATTCCTCCTGTCGCAGACGAAAACCCAGTTTTCGGTTCGCCCGAACGATATCGGGCAGAACTCGGTTTTGCCGACCAGCGACTCCATTTTCCTAAACAGATCTTGGCATTCAGTTCGCACCTCTTGGTTATGAATGGCGACATTAAAAAAGCAAATTCCCTGAGGCGCTAAGAGTCGGCCCAATCCTCGCGAGAAATTCCTCTTGTTTGAATTGTTGCGGAACCTCGACGCCCACGAAAACATCCACCACGATCAGGTCGAACTGCTGATCACACCGCGCAACGAAAGCGCCGGCATCCTCCAGGTGCAGCGAAAGGTCTTTGTATCGCTCTATCCGAAAATACTTCTTCGCCAGATTCGATCACCACGGGATCCTTCTCGACGCCAGTGAGATGAACTGCCTTCTTATATTCTTCACACAAGATACTGGCCACGCTGCCTGCTCCGAAGCCGAGGATGAGCGCATTGGCGATTTCCCTTTCCTGGACATCGAACTGGGAAAAAGCCTCGCGAAAGACTGCATCGAGTCCTCCAAATGAGTAATTAACACGGACCGCATCGAGGACGTATCGACCTTTGGAGAGGTAAATTTCAAGCCGTGGCGTGACCACGCCTATTCGTTCTTCGACCTTCATCGGCGCAATGAAACTGGCGAAGAACCGCAGAAGATTCGCTGTCTGATTCATTTGTAGCGACGATGTCCTCATCGTCGACGATGGCATCGAGCGGTTCAACCCTTACCCGAGCATCACTCATGGAGTGACATCTTGCTCAGAGTTCAGCGGCAATCCGCGGAATTACGCATTCCAATAGGGCGGTCAATCGCCCCGGCAGCTGCTGTCCGAACGAAAGCACGTCATTATGCGCGATCTGCTGCGTCTCCACACCAGCTGCAATATTCGTGATTGCGCAGGTTGCCAGGACGCGAATTCCCAAGTGCCGCGCGGCGATGACCTCCGGGACGACCGACATTCCAACGAGGTCAGCTCCCTGGTTGCGCAGCGAGCGGACTTCGGCGGGCGTCTCGTAGCTTGGTCCGGTGTGCCCGGCGAAAACGCCCTCAAGGAGAGAAAATCCAAGATTCTCGGCGCTCGAGCGGGCGATTTCTCGGTATCTTCGGTTGTAGACCTCGCTCATATCCGCGAAACGGGAGCCTAGTCGTTCGTCCGAAGAGCCCACCATCGGATTGCTTCCGAGCAGATTGATGTGGTCGGAGAGAAGAACGAGGCTTCCGGGCGTGAATGCCGGATTTATGCCGGCGGCAGCAGAGGTAAACACCAGCGAGCAAATTCCCATTCGCGCGAGAATCCGGATCGGGAATACAACCGCATCGAGTCCCAGGCCTTCGTAATGGTGGAGGCGACCGCAGAGCACGGTGAGCGGCACGTCGGCGAGTTTTCCAATTATTAAGTGGCCTACGCGGCTTGAGCGGTTCACATGCGGAAAGTGGGGGATTGTCTCATATTTTACGGTCGTCACTTCCGTCAGCCGATCGGCAATCTTGTCAAAAGCGGTCCCCAAAAGAAGGGCGATCCGCGGTCGGAACGCCGTCTGGTTCTCGATGAAACGGGCGGCTTCTTCCGCTCGCGCAAAGCTTCCTTGAAGCGCAGCAGCGGTTTTTTTCGTCTTCTCGACGCCACTCGGACCGGGGCTTGCGATGGTGTCGGGCGGCGGGAACATCGGCTCGACGAGCTCCTCGGCGATAATGGGCAATTGTGCGCCCTGCTTCGGGAAGCGCCGACGGTGTTGTCCCGTTAAGAATGCAAAGAGGCGTTTGTAACCCAACGGGCTGTCCAACAGGAAACTGGTAGCACCCTTAAGCGGCGACGGGATAAATTTTCTTTCAGAATCGGTAAAGACGACAGGAACAAACTTGATCGTGTTGAGCTTGTTCTCGTAAAGAGCATTGTAGATAAGGTTAGCCTCCCAGCAGACTCCCTGGCCGACATCGTTCGGCACCTTCTGCCGCACCTTGTTCCAATACAGTTCCGTGCAGACAAGTAGCACGTAATCGGCGCTCTCAATCCTGTCCTCCATCCAAATAGGCCACGGAATTTTCTCTTCATCGTCGCCGCGATTCTGGTCGATGAAAACCGTCAGACCATCTCGCATCAAGGACGCGGCCAGCCGAAGAACGTTGTGGCTATGCTCCGGATTCGCCGGATCATGGCTGTAGCTTACGAAGACGCTCGGCATTTCTCCTCCATAGCACACGTGGATGCTCCGGCACGATTGGCTTCTTTAACGATGCTCCCAAGGGAGCATTAACCTTCCTCCTCGGTCTCCACCTTGAACCGACTCCCTGCTTGGGTTATCAGAGAGTTCGGCACCCGTAGCTCAGTGGATAGAGCACCGGTCTTCTAAATCCGTTTCTGGTATTTTACCCTCATTTAGACGAACTCGGACAGCTTCGGACTGCTCGCTTGGCATAAGGATCGGCTTTGGATTTGGAACGGACTGATGCTGACAGCAGAGGTCCCAATCCCAATCGGCGTTAGTTTCCCTACGCCAAAGGAAGACAAATTTTTTGACAATGGCACCGGCTGTTTTTGAAAATTCCTGAAGGCTGGCATGCTAGAAAGGCAGAACGGCCCTCTTTCTATATTCTCAAAAGCAGTGCGAGGACTGGCAGGAGTGAGCTTTCACCCGATATACTTCGTGAAGAGCGTTCAGGACATCCCTTTCAGGCCGAGGAGCTCTTGCGGAGTTTTAGGCAGTTGCGTCACCCGGCTTTAGTCTTCTCCAGTTCCGCCCGCACGGCATCGCGTTCGCGCGGCATGTTGAGCTTCGTAAATATATCAACGGCGGCAGCGAGCTTTTCCCGCTCTACCTGGCGATCACCTTGTTCGCGCGCGAGAAGGCCCCAACTCCAGTAGCAGTAAGCCATACTGGCCAGATTGCCAAGCTCCAGGCAGATGGCTTCTTTCTTCTTGAGGAGCGCCATAGCCTCCTGCAACCGTCCCGACACACGCATAATCAAGGCCTGATTGCCGTAGCTCGCCTGTAAACCGTTCTTGTTGCCAAGCTCCACGCAGAGCGCCTCCTTTTTCCTGAGCAGCGACATGGCCTCTTCTAGCCGCCCGCAGGCACTTACGATCAGAGCTTGATTACCATAGCTCGCCTGCAAAACGTCTTTATTGCCCAGCCTCAGACAGAGTGCTTCGTCCTGCCGAGCGTGGCGAAGTGCAGTTTCCAATTCTCGAGTTCTCATTCTAATTACAAGACCTCCTCGAATCGATACGAGTGTTTCACGCTCCAAGCCGGAATCCGTCTCCGTAGACGCCCAAGATCTAGGCCGCTGACGCCCACGTCAAGGCTCGGCAGCTTCGTACAGTAGTGGCATACACTCAACTGCATGCGTACCTCTTGTCGACGCCAGCCTCCCGGGTTCCCGCCTATTTCTAAAAAGATACAAGAACATTATCGATGTGCGGTATATTAAACAACTCTTCCAACTCCTGTGTTACCGTATTTCCTTCCGCATCAAGCGTGTAGAAAGATACTCCATAACACGCCTCGTATGATTTAAGCATCTCTCTTAAAGGCACAAGCTCATCTCCCAAAGCGCCGGCATTCAACTCAAAAGATATAACATCCACCTGTCCGTTTTTAATGAGGCGCTCCATTCCTAACAATGCGTTATATTCTCCACCCTCAACGTCGATCTTAACGAAACCGATTCTGCCGACATTGTTTATGTGGTCATCGAGACTGACCGCTTTCACCTCAATAATTTCGAAAGACTCCGGTGGAACATTAATCGACAATGATTTTTGTGCTTCTTTAATTTTTAAGGACCCACAACCTCTGAATCTTGACGGTTCAAGAAAGGGTAATGCTGCTTCTTTCTTATAAACGGCCAGCTGAAACAGATCCACATTGGACAAGTAATTCATTTTAGCATTTGCGACGGCAAACTCGTAGTTCCTTGGGCTCGCCTCATAAGCAAAGACTCTGCCATGCTTGCCTACCCTGCGTCCTAAAAGAATCGTTGTATAGCCAATGTTCGCGCCGACATCAATCACCGTGGAACCTTCGGGGATATGTCGTATTATAAAATTTGTTAGGGCAATATCAAATGCTCCATCGAGTACTAAGTCCGGCGTTATGCTTAGGTCGTCTGAGGGAGCAAGCATCTTGCCGCCCCATATAGGTGAGATTAGCACCTTCCCATGACCTATATATGTGCCTCTCATTGCCTCGTTTGACAAGCTACCATCATAGCCGTTTGAAGATTGCCGGAGTTCTTGATCCGTCGGAAAGTGACATATGAGTCTCTGCTAAAGCTTAGGTATCTGTGAGTTACGGAGCAACGTAAACGGAAAACCGCCGCCGCCCTCAATACGCACGCATTTAGGACGGGCCCGGATGGAGTCCGGAAGAGCGATTAGCGCCTCGTTGATCATTCGCGACTTGGGAGCGCGATACGCATAAACATAAATAGTGGCGCAGTAAACTTTAAGGATGTGCGAGAGGCGTGTTATAAATAATACGACTCTCCTGCTGAGATGTGGGAGAGCAGCTTATCGGCAGGGTTTCGGCTTGAGCTCGATCGAGCCCGCGGTTTCCTTCGGCAACGGGGTAGGTCTCTCCTCAGAATCTTGGTATTCGATACCATACGCTCTCCTGTATTGATGACCCGATAAGCCCGTCTGAAGAGTCCGCGCCCTTCGGCAGTATGAGCTCCCGTGACTTACACAAGCCTTCCAATAGACGTGTAGCTCGGTCGTTTGTTACGAGCACTAGTCGGGTCGCGATGCTATACGTTCTTTTCCATTAGCGATCTTCGTACCAAAACACGATCACGTCTTCCCCTGTTCGATGTGGCGGCTGAGGCCTCAAAATCCTTCCTGCGGCGCAGCAACGACTGTTCCCACTGGTCAAGGAGTCGGAAAACGCCTTTCCCACGTTTGGCGCAATGAACCGAATACAGCAACGCGACGAGCCAGAGGGAAAACTCAACCCACCCGAGTTTCGTGAGACTCTCGAATGGACACTCGAAACGCAGAATTAGAGGAACGGCTAGAAGGAACAATAGACCTCCTCCGAGGTAGACAGCAACGGTAACAGACAAAAAGTGATCATGCTCACGATTCAGGGCCTTATCGCGACTAAATTCCCTCATACATCCCAATTGTGCAGTTAACCGGGCGATGACAGCAGAAAGCGACGAGGTGGTTAAGAGTCCAGTAAACAGCTATTGCGTCCGAAAAACGACATACATTGCAAGGACTTTGGTGCAGTGTAAAAGTTAAAGATGAACGACTTATCGGATTCTTTAGTCGGTTTTTTTGAGTCGCGTCATGCCGCCCCCCAGCCGCGGCAATCCAGAGTTTTCGCAGTACGGGGTTTTGCAGTGCTGCCCAAGTGGAGCTCGTAATCATGATCGCAAGTATCTTCACTCGTTACAAACGCGGCGGGGTCGCGGAGTTTCAGGAATTTCTGTTCCTAAAATTGCTTTTCATCCGCTATCTGTTGGTCAAGGCCGATTCTTTGGTGAAACCCGACCATGATCCGCGGACGAGGTGCTTGTACGCGACGCATTCGACTGTTTGCGACGGCAACCATTCTCTGGCCATTCCCAAGGTTCTCTCAAGCAGTCGTCGCGAATACACATCTGCCAGTTTATCGAACGTACGCCGATAAGAGTCCGCCGGACAGAGTCTTACAACCTTTTCTTAAGAATGCCAAGGGGAAGATCTTATTCGTTTTCGATATATTTGCCTCATTTAGACCTTGGACAGCTTTGGACTGTTCTTTTGGGATGAAGATTTGGGAGCGAATTTGAAGCGGACTGACGCGGACGGAAAAGGCCCCAATTCCAACATGCGGGTTACTTTTCTGGGTTACTTTCCGGAATGCCGAAGAAGGGGAGTCTTTTGGCTCATGCCACCCGGTTTTTGAATTTTCCGAACGGTTGGCTGCAGAGAAGATCGGTACGGTCTCCATTCAATTTTCTCTAATCGCCTGGGGCCTGGGGGAGGTAAGAAGGCTTGGCCTCCTCTCTCGACCTTGCCGACCTGGAATCCGAATCACGGACGCCGGCAGCAGAAACGTTTTCTCCGAAGAACCTGCGCGGGCTTGCGTGCCGTCGAAAGCGTAGCGGCGAAGTATCGATCAATTCGTAGACGATGCAATGCACTTTTTTTGGTGAATCTCCCTTAATGAGATCCACAACATCCGACAAGGTAGAGCTGCGGGATGAGTGTGAGCACGTCGTTCGGCGTCGAACAGCAGCCACTCGAAGCCAGCGAGGCCGAGGAACTTTCTACGCTCGCGAAAACTCGGGTTCGACCTTTGTCCACTTCCACCCGTTGCTCGCGGATCCGTCGGAATACAAACGGCGAGCACGCTTGAATCCGTATCTCTTCAAGATTCTCCCAATCAATGGATTCCAATCCTCCTAAACGGCAATTGTGGAGAATACTTCTTTCGCGGCTGCCAACTGAAAGTATGTCCAGTCTATCGCCGGAAACATAAGCAAGACCTCTCACTCCGTGCGTTGTGTCGAACCTGTTGTATCCGTTTTAAGTGTTAGACTCCTCGGATCCGGCTCGAACGAGGAGAAGAATTGGGGGTTACTCTTGTGACGCTTTACGCGAGGCAGACCGGAGTTTATCGCCCTCTCTTGGTTCATAGGATCAGTGTGACGGAGATTTCACATTCTTCTCATGGCATCTTATCGTAACGCCAATAGCTTCTCGTTATGATGTAGGGACCCTCTGATTTTGCGGGGACCAAAGCTTCCTTAAGCTGGAACGCGAGCAATTGCATGAACGACCTCTAATTGGTCGTGTCGATCACTGGCGCTGATGACGACTCCCGCACCAGATCAATCGAATCAGAGCAGTCTTTTTTGTTTTCATATCCCTCTCCGGAGATGGCAAGGGTTATTCGGTTTTTGGCACGCAGCCTCCACCGGTATTCTCCAGCCTGATCTTTGAATATCGTGTAAATCATAAATGAGCCTGATACGCTGCTTCAGCTGCGGCGCGCAAACATTTCATGCATGCGAGCTTGTCGCGATACTGTTGCCAAAAGGTGGAGCTTTTCGCCAAATGCCGGCCAACCTGAAGCGTTGCCAAACTGCAAACCGCGGAAATTGCGCGCGCTGTCAGCTTCTTCGAACTGGGGAGAACATCGTCTTGCCCAGGAGGTCGGGCTGTTTCGCGATGTCTTGCTTCATCGAAGGAATATGAAGGAAATCCTCTTCTTCTTCCAATGGCATTTATTCATATTGGTGATAACTCAACCTTATACGTTGCTTTCGCGTCCAACCGTCGTACAGAGCTTCCGCGTGCTCCGCTCCCTTAAGCGCAATGGCTGCTTAGTTTCAAGTTGTAGGCCTGAAGGAAAAGAATAGTTTCAAATCCCTCTCTCTAAGGAGAAGCGAATAGCCAATCCCTATCAGAGAGCATTTCGACTTTATGGGACAGCCGCAACCACCGTCAGAAGCCATGATCTCGTCTTAATATAAAATTAGATGCGTTTCCTCGTGCATTATTCAAAAGGTATGAAAATCGGCCAACTTTCCAGCTAGAAAGCGCCGTTTTGAGTCAATCGTGTTCCGCCAAACGATCATGCCGCTGAATCCCTGCTGCTAAAGGCCTCGTCTCGTACGGAAGAGAACACTTTGCCTACGAGAAAACAAAACCTCCTTTCCGTCCCTTAAAAGAAAACTGAGGCCTCCATCTTTCAGGAAACGTGGTTGCTTCACTTGGCTGAGATTGACGATACAATCACGGCTGGCGCGAAAGAAGATTGAGCTGTCCAACCTGCGCCCAACTTCCACGAGGGAGCGACGAATGAGGAACTTGTCGTCGGCGAAATGGACGAGCGTGGTATTCCGGAACGCCTCAAGAATGGAAATGTCTTCGATCCGCGCGAGCCGACATTTGCTATCGTCGTCGGTCAGGAGAACGAAATCGTCACGATGAAATATGTGTCGCTTGCTCTCCGCAGTTGGAGCCGGCGACCGCTCCGATTGTATTTGGACTGCCACTAAAGAGTGGTATGTGGTTTTCGAATTCAATAGGGATGATCTCTGCTTGATGCCGTTCTTCTGCCCGCCTTGAAAGAGCTCGAGATTCCGCCAAAACGATGCTCACGGAGACAAGGACTCAGACAAGCTTAGGATGCGTATACTGAAAGCTGGTTTGGAACCTTCGGGTGCTGGCGGCGCGCTAAGACGGGTATGACCTTTCGTTAGTGCCAGATCGGCAGAGGTACGAATACCAAAGGCCCTGCCGTACGAGAAAAGCGTGGAAGTTGCGCGTCGCGCGCTATCAGCTACGCTGAACTGGGGAAAGCACCATCTTGCCCAGGAGCCGGGGCTGTTCCGCGATGTCTTGCTTCATGGGAGAATGTGACGGAGATCCTTTTGTTCTTCCAATGGCATTTATTCATATTGGTGATAACCCAAAGTTATGACATACCTTCGCCGCCCAAGGGCTAAAAGGAACGGCTGCCAATGGCTCAATTTATTCTGTTTAACTAATCAGCGAGACATCTATCTGTGCAACTTGGTCCGAAGCACTTTCCGCACCCTTCAAATTCGGCCCTCTCGATCCTGTCCTCCATGCAGATAGGCTGGGGAATCTTCTCCTCGTCCGCGCTCCGATTCTGGTCGACGAAAACCGTCAGGCGATCTCGCATTAAGGACGCCGCCAACCCTAACACGTTTCGACTATGCTCCGGATTCGCCGGATCATGGCTGTAGCTTACGAAGACGCTCGGCATTTCTCCTCCATAGCACACGTGGATGCTCCGGCACGATCGGCTTCTTTAACGATGCTCCCAAGAAGGACATCAAGCTTCTGCCCTCGGTCTCCACCTTGAACCGACTCCCGGCTTAGGTTATCAGAGAGTTCGGCACCCGTAGCTCAGTGGATAGAGCACCGGTCTTCTAAACCGATGGTCGCAGGTTCGATCCCTGCCGGGTGCGAATGATTAACTTATGGTCCACTCTTATCATGGAAATGGGTGAAATCCGCGATTTGTAGATTTTGCACGGAGATAAGAATTGCCTTGCGACGGTCGGCTTGCGGGCACGCAGGGCGATGCCCTCCTCGCGAGCCCACTGGACCGCGTTGACCACGTCCTGCGTGTCGCGGCAGAACACGATTGCCTCGGGATAGCGGGAATACAGCGGTTCCAGCCGATCCGCGCCGCCTCGTAGCCGGCATCGCCGGCCCGCACCACCTCACCCGTCAGCTTGGTGGCCGCAGTAGTCACAAGTTCGTCTCTGGATCAATGCTGGAAGACGTTCACTTCCCCGGGCTCGGTCTCCAGGACGTCGCGGTGGAAGAAGAGCAGGGAGAGGAAGTACAGCCCGCCCGCGAAGATCAAACCGACCACGATCACAATGGGCACGATCGCCGACGGCGGTGTCACCACCACAAACACGACGATGACCGACCACACCAGCGCGCTAATCGCGACCGGCAACTCGAAGCGCCCGAGGTCGAACGCGCCCTCCTTGCGATCCAATCTTCGTCGCACTGACAGGTAGAGGATAACGATCGCGCCGTAAAGGGTCGGCCCGATGATCGTCCCGGTCGTTATCAGCTCCAGCAGTGCGCCACCCGGCAGCGCGACCATCAGGACGACCCCCACGACAACGATGAGGATCGTCGCGGGGATCGGCGTATGCGTGCGCGGATCGACCCGCCGCATCAGCCCGTGAGCGGGAAAGCGAGCATCGCGTGACATCGCAAAGACGATTCGCGAGCAGGTGGTGAGGGTCACCATCCCGGCGCCGAAGAACGCGAACGTGATCGCGACCAGGAGTGTCCCTTCCATCACCGGACCGAGCTGATCGCGCATGATCAACACGACCGGTGACTGGTTGGAGCTGACCTGGGAAATGTCGTCGATCGCGACGGTGAGCGCGATCAAGAAGACCAGTCCGAGCAGCGAGGCCGCCATGACCGATCCCACGATCGCGCGCGGGACGCTGCGGTAGGGATCCTTGGCCTCCTCGGCGAGGTTCGCCGCGGCGTCGAAGCCGACGAGCGTGGTGAGGCCCATGACCATGGCGAGCATCAACCCGCCACCCACGGCGAAGTAGTTGGGGTCGTTCTCGGTGACACCGCGCGAGATGAGGTTGCCAATTGAGCCGTTGCCTGTGACCGCGACGGCCACGACCAGCGCGACTGCCAGCACCACAACGATCACCAGTTCGAGTCCCACCGCGATCCCGTTAATCATGGCAACGATCCGCGTCGAAGCGATCGCGAGCGCGGCCTGAACCACCAGCACTACCAGTGTGATCACGCGCGCGGTGTTTTCGTTCGGATCCATGCCCAACAGCGGCATCAATGCCTGACTCGCCAGCGCATTGTCGACCGTCACCACGCCGAGCGCCAGGTAACAGAAGGTCATCCAACCGAACCACCAACCAATCTTCGGGTTGGCCAGGCGCGAGGCCCATTGGTAGGAGGAGCCGCTGAGCGCGATGCGGGCGGCGAACTGCGCGATCACCAGTGCCACCAGAGTCTGCCCGATCGCTACGATGACCCACAGCCATATCCCGACCGGCCCCGCGTTCCGCAGCACGTCGTCGTAGGTACCGAAGATGCCAACCGCCACCGAGATGAAGGCGAACGAAACAGCGAAGATCTGAAAGGAGCCGAGAGTCCGTTTCAGCTGGGGCTCGTAGCCACAGTCTTCACCGAAACTGTCAGCGGCCTTCGTGTCGTGCAAAACTTTTGCCATCTCAGTCACCTCACATCCGATGTGGGGGTCATTGAAATGTAGCTAACGAGCCGGACTATGAGCCGCAAATTGCCGTTCTCGAAAATCATCTGAAATCGCCAGAACATTAGTCTCGGAATTTGGACCTGGTAACCGGGATCGTTGTTGACGGGGTTCCGGGCTATCAGAGCAAGCTGCTTAGTCCCACTGTCCATTTCGGTTTGTCCCCTAAGGTTGCAATTCTACGATACTAAGCATAAAGCGAAGCGAACAGGACAATGGCCCATGGATTGGCGTGGGCTGTAGAATGACCATCGACTGCCCATACCGTCAGAAAACCGAAGGATGACGAATAGTGCAGATCCATATCGTGGCAACGTCAGGCAGCGAAGTGGCATTCTATTCTATGCTGAAGCGGCCGCTGCGGATACCGCGCAGTGACTAATTGCTCGTATCCATGTTTGAACGGTTCTCTACGACGCTTTGGCAGCCCTTATTTCGAGTCGGAGCAAACTCAAAGTAAATGGACGTTCACGGACGGCGATGCGCGGAATCTCACGGCGGACTCAGGACGGTTTCGTTCAAACTAATTCTCGGACGGCAAGCCAGCCTTTGCGTAGAGGCGGCATGGTTTCCGATTCGAACAGATCTTTCTTACAAGAGACATTCGGAATCCGGTTTCTCTAAGCAGCGTTGCTTTTCAACATCGGTTTTCTGCGTAGCTTACGTCGGAGTGCATCATCCACGACACTGACTTGTGTTCCTTAGCGATCCTTGGCATCCGGCGGAACGCTTCCCCGTGGTTCCATCATCGCAGCCTATCTCCTCCTCGTTCTCGTGCTCGTCCTTCGTCCTCGAAGTCTTGCACAAACGATCGAGGACGAGGAGGAGAACGAAGGACGAGGACGATTTGGGCAACATGGGCACCAAGCTTCGTTGGAAAGATACCGCGGAGTCGGATAGCCTAGTTCACCCACCCCGATGCGCTCGGTTGGGCGCTGCGCTTCGATGCTCGAGGTCCTCTTGCGTGCTTGAGCAGTCTGAGCAGTCGAATATCACTTCTGCGTTTTTTGTCCGGCGAGCGCTGCCGCATCACGCGCCCACATCTGCCCGCGATATGGAACTGCGGAGAGGGAAGCATTCGCCGGAAGCAGGTCGGACCCCCACGTGCGCCATCGACCCGACCAGCCGGCAGCCGGCAGCACCGTCCGGCCGATATCCAGGAACGAAGCATAACGTTGATCGATACGCGGTGGCATATCGGCCCCGAGGATCAGCAACGGCACATACTCGCGCTGCACACCGTCCACCCGTTCGATCGTGCTGGATGGCAGCGCTGCCGCATGGTCGCCGAAGAGCACCGCGAATCCGGAGGGAGCACGTTGGAAGAAGCCGTTGAGTAGCCGATCGAGCTGCGCATCGACGCATGCCAACGCGTCATAGTAATCATTGCCGCTACGAGGTCCCGACCACCAGGCACGATGGTGGGTGAATGGCGCGTGGCTCGTCATAGTGACCACGTGCAGCACGAAGGGTGACGGGAGCGAAGGCAGACGCGCGAGAACCGCATCGACCAGCTCGCTATCCCGGGCGCCGAATTCGCGCGGGTGCTCGATGAGCCCGAGGCCGTCGAGATCCCATAGTTCGTAGCCGAGGTGTGGCATCACCTGTGCGAAATTGAAGTAGGTTCCAGGCAAGCCGTGCGCCAGGGCCGCGGACCAGCCCGCCTCGCGCAGGCGGCGGACCCACGAATTCGGCCACGAATATTCAGATTGGTCGAAGGAAACCGCATCCCAGAGCGGTTCGCAGCCTTCGACGACGGCCACATCGCAATCGGAGGAGCCGCCGGGTCCGTGATAGGCGAGGCAACGTGGATAATAGACAGCGCTCGGAATGCGCGCGGCCAGCAGTGGCATGGCCCGTTCAATGCCGCCAACGTCAAGCGATTCGACCTGCACCAGAAGCACGTCGCGACGCTCCGTCGTCGCGGGGGTGATCGCGACTTCGGGACCATAAAGGAAGTCCGAGGAGCGGTTCTGCGTTCCGGCCTTGACCACTTGAATCGGCAGCAAACCCAAATCAGCGATGAAGACCGCTGGAGCGGTGTAACGATTGTCGCGTTCGGCGGCCGCCCACTCCAACGAACGTTGGGCTTGCGCGGTTAAGAACGCGAGTAACGCGAACTGGGGGACCGCCGCCACCGCTGACCACCGCCACCGCCAGCGTCTGCGATCCATGATACACCACGCCAGCACGAAAGGAAGGTCGACCAGCAGCCAGAGCATGCCGATATCCAGGGGCAACCCGGCGTGGCGCACCGCGGTGGCGCCTTCCACAATGACGCTCGCAGTAGTCGCGAAGGTCAGATAGAGGCCGAAATAGACGAAGTAGCTCCAGCAGATTACTAGATACACCGTTTGCAGCAGCCAAGCTCCGACCACCCCGAAATGCCGAGCCCGCGGGCCATCCACCACCACAATCCAGCTTGAAGGATGCTGACCAGGAGACCTAGCGTCCCGGGTCCAAACCCAAACGAGAGAGCATTCAAGAAGGCGGCGAATTTGGCCGTGGTCGCCAGAACGAGAAGAACGAACAGCCAGGATGGGCGCCAGTTCCCCGCAAGGAGGCCTGCTTGCGAGTGCCCGCTCATCCTCATTTCATGGGGACGTAGTGAGGCGCTCATTTGTGGGTCATCGATACGAAATCGCCTGCGGGGACTGAGGCGGTCTTACGAGGGATCGTCGTCGGGAAGGTATGGATGCAAACTGATAAAAGCCAGCTCGAAGTGCGAAGTCACCGGCGCTTTGATAGCGCCGCTTTCGATTTCACCTGACGCTGCAAAGACCAGACTATTCTTCTATCTAAATAATACGCATTTACCGATTCACAGACGATCTGTGTTAATCTGTGGACCTGCTGGAGACTGAGCGAGGTCCCTGAAATCTGCCGTTCGGCAACGATATGACATGCTGAAAATGCCCTTTATGAAAGTTCCCCATAGATTTCTCGTCCTAGCGGTGGTCGCTCTCCTGGGAAGCCCGGTGGGGGTAAGGGCGGGGGACAGCGCAGCGGCCAAAAATGTCGAGATCAAATTCGTTGTCCGAGTCTCTCAGGTTCAGATGGCCCTCCAAGCACTTGGGCTCGACCCGGCTGAGGCCGAGAAGAAGACCGCTTATTTTTTCGACACGAAAGATCTCTCACTTTTCCAGCAGGCGAATGCCAGAGTGATACTTCGAGCACGGACGACCGCTGGTGAAGAAGAAGGCGAGACAACCGTTAAGCTAAGATCAACGGGGAGGTTGGAGATCGAGGAGGAATGGATGCAAAAGAGGCGGAAGGGCGAAAGACTGGATCGAAAGTTCGAAAAGGATCAGGTGGTGGGGAGGCCAGCGGTGGAGGCGTACTCACTCGACGACAAGGAGGATTTGAAGGCGATTGAAAATGCTGTCGCCGGCCGGCAATCCGTGAAGAAGATCTTCTCCGCCAACCAGGAGGATCTGGTCGAAGCGAAGACCAAACCGAGGCTCGATTGGGATAAACTTCTGGCGCTCGGTCCGGTCAAGGTGATGAAGTGGGAATTCAAGGCACAAGGGCTCGACCTGGTTGCGGAGCGCTGGGACTTTGGCGATCACGCGCCAACGTTGGAAATTTCAACCAAGGCGGATGCGTCAGACGCTGAAGAGACGAAGAAGAAGCTGGTCGCTTTCCTCCATGACAAGGGACTTCGACAGGATCCGCATCCGGAAACGAAGACCAAGGAGGTCCTCGAATATTTCTCTTCCAGGAATTGAGCTAGACTTCGCGACTGAGCGCGCCCTGCAGCGACCGTGTCCCACGGCCCGAGGGCCCTTCGACCGTGGAGGCACCGCTACCGCAACGATCGGCGGTGGGGACACCGCTACAACAACAACGATCGCGAGGTTCCATCATCCTGGATGCGGATGGGCCTTCACGTCGTTCCGTCCAGGCCGGCTGGTTTCTAGGCTAGCCTAACCGAATCGAAGTTGGAGGAGACTAAGATCGCAGGAAAACTGCCCGCTGGACCAGCGATGCAAGCTCGGCGAAGCGACGAAAATCGACTGGGGCTTTCCGCACGATTTCCTGATCAACGATTTTGTGCTGCGGATGCTGTTCGGTCGGTCATAGTGCGTCCATCGATAATCACCGCCGATAAGCGAAACGTAGATTCGCCGCGAACGGGGACGCGGGGATCACCTTCACAGCGCCGCGAGCCACAATGCGGTCGCAGCCAGAAGCACGCCCATGGCAACGTTAAAAATTCGCATACGTGGGCCGACGCTGAGCCAGTGTCGCAGGGCGAAGCCAACCCACGCCCAGGTGATAAGACTGCCCATTGCAGCAATCGAAAACACGATGACAATAATCGCAATGCTAACGAATGTCGCATGGTTCGTCATGAACGATCCGGCTGTCGCCGCAGCGAGCATCCATGCCTTCGGGTTGGCATACTGAAAGGCAGCGGACTGCCAGAACGAAAGCGGTTTCATGGTGGTCCCTTCGGACTCTTCGCCGATCACATTCGGGCGCGCGAGCTGCCAGGCGATGAAAAGGAGATAGGCAATGCCGGCCCACTTGATCAAGGCTGCGATAAATGGATAGGTGAGCAAGAGAGCCGCGACGCCGACAGTGCCGGCGATCAGCATGCTTGCAAATCCAAACGGCACTCCAAATATGTGCGGCAGTGCGGCGCGAAAACCGTGATTCGCGCCTGTCACCGTTGCGATCATGTTGTTGGGTCCCGGCGTGAAGGAACCTACGAACGCCAGTATTGCCAGCGCGAGCAGTTGTTCGAACGGCATAGCGAATTTTACTCGGTGCTGTGAACCACTCGTCAAGCGGGCACCTGGTCCAGACATGCGGAGGGGATCAAGCGCCAACAGCGCGATTAGATTCAAATGGGGAAAGCCGAGCTCAGAGTCCTTTCGAAGCAATATCGGAGGCGGTGCGCATCTTGGACCCTGGTCTGTAGGAGGCTAATTACAAGCGCCTTGTGCACTAAGGTTCTTGCCATACCTACTCATCCAGGCAATTCGGAGCCGAACAAAGTAGCGTCGAAGAATTACTTGGGAATGACTTTTAGCATGACAATCTTCAAGCCTTGTTACACAAAAGCGCGCGCCAAATCGCATCGCATTAATGAAGACCGAAGACCGGACACTCTCGCCGAAGCACAAGCGATCCTGTCGGGCTTGGCCGCACTACGAAGTGTCCCGGCTGCTGGACGCGATTGAATGCCTTCACGCCCAGGATAGCCTGACGACCTTTCACCTGGGAGTATTCAAGGCTATCGCCGCCTTAGTGGAGGATGTTGAGCTCACGATGGATCGAATACCGCTCGTGGATGGCAAGCTTGAAAGTCGACACACTCAAGAGGGCGTTCGTGACGCAGGAACAGCAATCTTTACTAGTGAAATTGATTCCGCAGAACCCTATGTTACCGGCGGTTTCCCATGGTGCCAGGGGTTTGATGACAATTACAGATTTCGTTACGCAACGCGAGTTCGAACGCACCGGGCTCTACAATGAGGTTTGGCGACCCTACAACATACGTTTCGAATGGGCAATTCCCCTGGAACTCCGCGGCAATGTCGTGATGGTCACCGTAAATCGTGGTTCGCGCTTTTTGCCAGGCGAGGTTCAAAAACTTCGCTTGCTCTCCCCGCATCTGGCTCAGGCGCACTTGAAAGCTCAAACCTTGGCGAGACTTCAAGGTTTGGCGTCCGAGGTTCCGCGACCTGCACTGCTTCGAAAGCTCGGTCTTACCACGCAGGAATCTCATATTATGCATTGGTTGATTCAAGGAAAGCGCAACAGCGAGATCGCTTCAATTTTGAGTTCAAAGACGCGGACTGTGCAGAAGCATGTTCAAAACATTTTCAATAAGTTAGGTGTTGAGACTCGGACCGCGGCTGCGCTTCTTGCCCTAGAGAACTGCGCCGAAAGGCAGATAGCGTCGCGTAGCTAGAAACGAACTGTGCAGTTAAGCGTTGCATTCCGCAGAATCGCGATCGAGCACCTGATTAGCAAGCGGCACTTTTATATCTTCGACTCTGAGTTCTTCGGAGGGCTCACACTTCTCTTTCGCCGGACGCTACGATGTTAGGAGTACTCGGCGCAAAGTTCGATGGCCTTGCAGTGAAATCCTATTCCAGAACCCGGTATCGAGGAAGTCGTTAAGCGAGTCGATGCCGTCTCGATCTGGGCGAATCGCGGAGGACTTTTGCATTGCAATACGCATTCTGACGTATAGCTGAGCTCGGATGCGTGTGATAACGGTGAGAGAAGCGTTGTTTAAAGAGCGCAAAACATCACAACAAAGAAACGCAGCAATGTTTGTTACATGCTTCCGAGTCAGTGCTGTCAGTGCAACGGCTTACTACCTCGCGATGGTAATTCTTAAAATATTACTCAGGAAACCCGCCTCGGACTCCTAGCGGTGCTATAAGACTCGTCACCTTAACTAAGCGCGCGAAAGCTGCCGTGCTCAAGGAGAGTTAGGTATGATAGTTCTCGTCATTACCATCAGCATAACAGTTGTCTGCGTTGTGCTGCTGATCGGCGAAGTCCGAAGGCACCGAGCGATGGGCACGAACAAACAGGGAGAATTGCCTCCGAGCCAGACTTTCAAGAGCTCGCGAGTTAATTCGTGGAGCATGGCATGGATGATCTCTCTGACAGTTCTATGTCTTAGCATAGTTGCCTACGGCTGGCTGTATCCAAGGGCTCTATTCCTGACAATCGTGCCGAGCCCGGCCTTTATTACTCCTGCGTATCTCCAAGCCTACAACGTGAGCTGCGGAGTGCTCATCTGGCTCGTTTTCAGAAGCACGATCGGCCGAAATCAGGGCGAACTGAAGAGTGTCATTTCGCTGCTGGCGATTTCCGGGTCAGTGCTTGCTACCGTACTCATCAGCAATCGGGAAGCCAGCATCGCGATGGAAGAGATTCAGAGACACGTGTCGTCACTGGCAAGCTCGGGCGGTGAGGCGAACTCCACTGTCACCCGGGCACGAGGCGAGTTCGGCGAGATTGAGCGCTTCTTCAAGACGCAGCTTTCCGAAATGGCGTCTCTGACCAAAGACTATGAACGGAAACTCGCTGCAATCGGTTGGGAGACGATTCTCGACCCAGAGAGCCTCGGGCGCGACCCGACTCTGATCATGAGTGATTCGATCGTAGAAAACGCTAAAAAGATCGTCGCAGATCAAAAGACTTCGACCTACGACTTGTGTGAGGATAGCAAGCAAGCGGTTTGGGACATACCGATAAGCGAATGGGCGAAACAACATATGGTCAATGATCTCCGTCAGCTCTTGGAGGAGATGCATGCGGCGCTCGACGAGCGATGGAGATTGGGAAGCTCAAATCATTGCAGTGGTTGAGCAAGTCGTTGCTTGGCTCTCTTCGAGGCCCGATGCATGGAGCGTCGAAAATGGCGTTTTGGTGTTTGCTAACGAGAGCGACCTAAGCCAATTCAAATCCTACATGATCCAACTTGATAAGGTAACAAACCAACAAGGAGCGTGGAAACGACAGTAGCGGGCTGAACAAGGAGCTGAAAGCGCTGGAGTATTGAGAGTAAACTGCAACAGGCGACGGAGGCCGTATCCGGAAACAAGAGGAGGTCGAATGCTTTGCTTTCAGGGATCAAGCTAACTCAGCCGACTTTATTCGTGACCTTTGCGGACCTAAGTCCCGATTGCCGGAAATTTATCTTTCGGAGATATTCTCCAGGAGGGCCTCGAGGAACAGCGCTCGTTCTTTAGTAATTTCCATCACCCTTGATGCGGAAACGGGTCTCCACATCGTTCCTTCCATTCTCGAATAAGTAGCTTCGATGGAGGCAATCTGAAGGTCACGGTAGTTAACCCATGCCTTTTGCGCCGCAACGAGGGATTTCCATTCGTCCGGTTCCATCGCCTTCCTGAGAGAGGTATAAAGGGAGTTCATCCTCTTGTCCCATTGAACGTCGGCATCGGAAATGGCCTGGATCATGCCCGCAGTTGAAGGATCCTTTTCCATGGCGGCTTCCATGGCTCGATCGATTGGCTCCTGCTTGGCTGCATTTTCGCCAAAGAGAACCCCTGACGAGAAGATGAAGAGAGCCAAAAGATAATGTTTCATGGCGCGCTTGATTTAGATCAGCCACTAGCCGGCGGCGTATTTTCTACTGGAGTGCGAAAAGGGCGGCCCCTTTTTTAACATACTTATTACGGGAGCACCTTCCTGTCTTTGTAGTAGTACTCCTTGTCGCGCTCATTAATTGGTCGCAAAACCCGGCATGGATTGCCTACGGCGACCACATTTTCGGGGATATCTTTCGTGACCACACTACCCGCGCCGACGACGGAGTTCTTTCCTATGGTAACGCCAGGAAGGATGACAACATGTGCGCCTATCCAGACATCATCTCCTATCCTAATGGGAAACGAAAACTGTGTTCCGCCTCTGCGCAGATCGGGATGCACCGGATGCCCGGTGGGCGAAATCGTCACGTTGGGAGCTATTTGGACGTTATCACCAATGTAAATGTCGCCGTCATCAACAAGCACAAGATTGAAGTTGGCGTAAAATCCATCGCCGATGTGAACATGCTTGCCATAAGCCATGTGAACTGGAGGTTCTATCCAGATGGAGTTTCCGCAGCTCCCGAGCAGTTGTTTGAGCAGGTCTCTTCGTTTTTGCCCATCACTTGGTCTGGTTAAATTATAATCATACGTCAGTTCTTTGCACCTCTCCCTCTCTTCATCAAGACCCTCGCCGAGATCTGTGTAGAGATGTCCCGCTTTCATTTTTTCACGTATCGTCATATGCGTTGTCCATTAGTGATAGGCCTAGAGCCTCTGCGTTAATCTTGTGACTACCGAACCGGCCTTAAGGCGTGCCAGCTTCCGGCGGGTTTGCTAACACGATCAAGTCTTTGGCGGCCAATCGACGCCTTCCAGTTCCGGCGGAAGCTGGGTCGGCTCGACGGGATAGATCAGACTCATATTTCCGACTTCGTGTGGCTCGAATTCCTTTTCTGGTGCACCCACGATCAGCCAAAGAACTTCTGAATCGGAATCATTGAAAACCTGCCGTAATACCGACGGCCCGACCAAAACGCCGCCGAGCGGCGGGATGGTTATCGTCTCTTCACCAACCCGCATCCGTCCGATTCCCGCGATCACAAAATAGAATTCTTCTGCTCGCATGTGCTTGTGCAGCGTGTTCGCGCTTTTGGGCGGCAACCGCCACAGTCGCGCGCCAAGAATCTCGCTGCCGGTGCGCTCGAGATAATCCGCATTCGGGATGCGCATCAAGTTGGATGGGCGCCAAGTAAGCTGCTCGGACGTAATCAGACGATAACCCTCAATCGGTTTCATAGCGGGTCTGACGTTGACCACTCACACCTTAAGAGTGCTGGCGCGCGTCGCGCGAAAGCACAGTGCCGCGAAAGGCGGGACGCCGAGAAGAGCGCCGCAGAGTTCATCGTCGGTGCATGGCCGAATGCAGGAGTTCAGTTTTGGTAATTTGAAATCTCAATCAGGTTGCCGTCCGGATCTCTGAGATAGATGGAACGTATCGGACCACAAGCTCCGGTTTTCGAAACCGGACCCTCGACGATCTCAATCCCATGACTCATGAGACTTGAAGTGACCGAGTCAATCGGCGTGTCTGAAATAAAGCACAGATCCGCAGAGCCTGACGTTGGACGCCTCGCCTTAGGCTCAAACTCCTTGCCTTCTTCATGCAGATTAATCTTCTGGCGGCCGAATGACAGGGCGACGCGTCCGGCGCCAAAAACGACTTTATCCATGCCAAGAATCTTCGTGTAAAAGGCTACCGATCGCGGGATATTCTTCACGGTCATGACAAGATGGTCGAGATGCGTGATCACTTGTTTTCAGCAAGAAAGTTCAAGGTAACTAGACAAAGTTGACCATAGTTGACCGTAATAGGAAGTAGGAACAAGGCATTAGCAGAAAGATAACGCTGGGAGGCTGCCGATTTGCTTCGATCACCGCCGCTTTTCGTGGCCTTGTCCTGCGCCGGCGGCATGGGTAGGTTTTTCGGTGGGCTTTTACAGACCAACTGATACGCGCGCGTTGAGCGCACCTCTCATTCGAGCGCTTGCCCTGACAGGCTGCGGAACCGGCATGCCGCGCCCGTCAACGGAGAGCGATCCCGCCGTAGCCGAACGCCAGGCGCAGGTCTTCGTCGAGGCGTTGAAACCCCGCCGCGCAGGCAAGCCGGTGATCGCAATCGTCGCCTTGAATGAGGGCACCGAGATGACCGACTTCCTGCTGCCGCATGCAGTGCTGCAGCGTGCTGGCGTTGCCGACGTGAAACCGGTGGCGGCTCGCCGCGGTCGCGTGTTGTTGTATCCGGCGCTGCAGGTGGAGGTGGCGCAGGATCTCGCCAGCTTTGACCGGGCTTACCCCTCAGGCGCCGACTACGTGGTTGTTCCCGCGATGCGCGACGACAACAACCCTGCGATTACCGCCTGGTTGAAGCAGCAGGCGGATCGAGGCGCCCGCATCATCGGGGTCTGCGTGGGGGCGCTGGTTGTGGGCCGCTCCGGTCTCCTCAATGGGCGGCGCTGCACGACCCATTGGTACTACCGCAGCACCTTGCGTAAGCGCCATCCCAGCGCCGTCTACGTGCCGCACCAGCGGTATGTCGTCGATGGTTTCGTCGCGACCACCACCGGCATTACCGCCTCGGTGCCAACCATGCTCGCTCTGGTGCAGGCGATCGGCGGACGCGACAAAGCCCAGGCGCTGGCTGCAGAGCTGGGGGTGGACTCATGGAGCCCGGCGCACGATAGCTCGCTCTTCGGGCTCACTGCCAGTCGGGCGTGGAGTTATTTGCTCAACAAGGCGGCCTTCTGGCGCCACGAGCGCTGGAGGGTCGATGTGTGGAACGGCATGGACGACATCGCACTCGCCTTCGCGGCCGATGCCTGGTCGCGCACCGGGCGGGTCAGCGTGGATGCCTCGGCTTCCGGTCCCGTCACCCTTCGCAGCGGGTTGGTGCTGGTGGCGGAGCCTGCTGCCTGAAGGGATACCGCGCTTGCCATTGACGACCGGACTCAAGCCGGTTCAGCAGCTTGAGCGGACGTTGCGCGAGATCGCGGAACGCTTCGGCGAGGCGCGATCCGAGTGGGTCAAGATGGAACTCGAATATGCCGGCGCTACCAGCGGCATGACTATCGACCGGCCCCAAGGTCAACCGAGCCTCCCCAGCGACCCGTCCAGCCAGCCACCCGGATAGTTACAGAGGACTGGGTATTCTGTAGCGACCATGTCCTCATGGTCGAGGGGCTCTCTCGGCGGCGGGCCCACCTAGACGCGCTCTGTTCGGAGACGCCCCTGTTACAACAACGCGTTCCAAGCCTGTCGTCCGTTCAGCCGGCCGCTTCCGAGCAGGCCTTTACGCTGGCAATGGTGAAGCGAGATCTTCTTTCACTCCTGATTCGAAAGAAAGCCCCTGACAAACGCGTCGGTCTTTTCGAACCAGGCGTCGGCGAACTGACTGGCCACCTCACCACCGGTCTCAAAGCTGACCACAACAAGACCAGAACCAACTAAGCGAGCATCAAGATCGTGATAGATAAAAAGCGCGATATCCTGGGTAGATTGTTTTCCCCGGACCGTCGTTCGAAGCGAGCAGTAGCGCCCGAGCACAAGTCCTCGCGCCACCTGTGCCTCCACGCTGTCGGCCTTGCCCTTGGAGCCGTAGCCGATCACGCGCATGTATCGACAGATCTCCGAATAGCTTTCGAGGAAGAAGCAGGTGACGTCTTCGTCCGCATCAACAAGCTCCGCGCGGTCTTGGTAAATACTAGTCGCCCAATCTTGATCCTGGCGGAGGCTCATACGAAAACGAAGTAGCTGTGTGAAGCGTCGCGTCGCGAGTCAGGTTCGCCGCTAATTCCAGAGTTGAGGCAACCCAATTTGCTTGACCTCCTTTGAACCCGCCGCTTGTCTTGCGGACCACGCGGGGCGAGAACGCGTGAGTCGCTCAGCCTTTTTCAACAATCTATGTTCTCCTTTGATTCGCTCGGACACATCAATGTGGTCGTAACGGATCTCGAAGAGGCAACGCGATTCTATGAAGCGCTTTTCGGTGCCAGCGTCGAACAAACCTTCCCGCACTTTAAGAATGTGGGATTCGCGAGATCGGCGGGTTTTTTGGACGACGCGGAATCCGTCGATGTGAGCATTCGTTTCTTGAAGTTTTCCTTAAAGCGATCTGAGGATTTGTTTCTCGAGCTGTTTGTCTTTCACCATCCGGCGGGCCGCCAGGAGATCACCCCCAGGAAGACGAACGACGTCGGCGGCCCGAGGCATGTCTGCCTGCGGGTTACCAACATCGACGAAGTGTTCGCGCATGTGAAATCCATCGCTGGCGTGCATTTGATCAACGAGTCGCCCGAGTATCGCCCATATTTCATCAGCCCGATCAAACCGCGCGCGATCGAGCTTCCCGATGCCGGAGGAGACACCGCGGACGCCAAGGAGGCGATTTGCGAAATCGTCAAAGCGATCCGCTTTTTTTACGCCATCGACCGCTATGGCATCGAGTGGGAGTTTGAGGAAGGACACGCTGACATTGGGACCGCCTGAACCGCCAAACTCCAGCGCACTACCGAATCGACGCTCTAACCATCTTGTAAATTCCACCCGGCATTCCGAATGAAAGCACCGATTCCCGACCTTTCCCGAGACCTCTTCGACCTGACCGGATATTGCAGCATTGTAACTGGAGCGAGTGTCGGAATTGGCCTCAGCATTGCCGAAGCACTCGCTTACAGGGGCTCGGACATTGTCCTAGTCAGCCGCAATGCCCAACGCCTCGAGGAGGCGGCCGAGAAGGTGCGGTCGATCGGCCGGCGAGCTGCCGCGGTCGCGACCGATGTCTCCGCCGATGACGCCCCGGCGCGGATCGTCGAAGCGGCGCTCGGGTTGAGGGACCGCATCGATGTCTTGGTGAACAATGCGGGGTTCATGACGTTTGCCGACCCTTTCAACGTGAACGACCAAACATGGGATGAAATCTACAACGTAAATGTCCGTGCGCCGATGCGCATCACCCGGGCCGTCTTGCCGGAGATGGTCAAGGCGTCCCGCGGTAGCATCATCAACATTGGAAGCTCCTGGTCGACCCGAGCGTCCGTTTTCAACCAGGACGGAGGCGGGGTGGACTATTGCTCATCGAAGGCCGCGCTTCATGCGCTGACGCGAGCAACCGCACAGGATGTGGCTCCGAAGAACATTCGTGTGAACACCATCGCTCCCGGTGCCGTGGATACCCCGATGCACGCCGACCATCGCGCGCTCCTCTTCGAGTTCGAGAAATACATCCCGCTCGGGCGAATCCAAGTCGCGGAAGACCTCGCCGGCGCGGTCATCTTCCTGGCTTCGGATGCCAGCGCCTACATTACCGGTCAGACGCTCCATGTAAACGGGGGCCTGCTGATGGTGGACTAAAAAGGAGAGGCGCCGACGCCAAGCGCCTGTGGATTTGCCCGGCCCTTGAGAGATACGCCGCCTACAACGCGTTGTCGACCACGGCGTGCGGACATACACAGGCCTAAAGTTCCGGGGTATTGCTAATTTTGGGAGCGCACGCGTCCCCGCGCGTCCCCGCGTGCAATTTCCGGCGTCCCGCCGGAAAATCCTTGTTCGGCGAGACGCCAAACACCACACGCGAGACGCTGCGAGACGCTTATGCTCCTTAGAGCGTTGCGTCGATCATCTTACTCGAGTTTGTCGGCGGTGAACCGCACTTCTACGGAAACATCGGTGCGTTTCTTCAAGAGCGCGCCGAAGCAACCGCAGACACGTTCAACCATCTGCCTTCGCGCTTCGCCCAGCCCGATGTGACGGCATTATGCATCGACATCTCTTTCCCTTGAATGACGGCGCGAGCATCCACGTTGTAAGTGACGATGGCCGCATCGGGATTTAGCATCGTCACCCTGAAGTTAGTGAGTTCGTACTTCTTAAGGTCAGCGTTGCTTAAAAATTCGAGAAGCTGCGATTGAGTGCTCTTCTCCATCGGGGAAGATGTCGCAAAAGTCCTCCGCGAGATAGGTGGCAAACTTCTCCAGATCTTTTTGCTGAATGAGCGCCCATGTCTGCTGTTCATGTTCGACTAATATGTCTGCTACGGAAAGCCATGACGTTTCTTACGTTCAACCAAGTTCGAAACTGGTGACTCCAAAGATTCGCTCGAGAGGCAGATCAGGCTTCCCGTTCGCATACATGCGCGCAGTCTCGAAGACCGCTCTCATGTTGTGGCGCCTAGCGAGATCGAGGGCGGCGCCGTTTACCGCCGGCGTGTCCAGGAAGATTGGCGCGTCGGGCGGGATGCCTTGCTGCAATGCCAGGAAGAGGTCTTCGGCGATGACCGGCGTATCTGCGAAGAGCGGGCCGACCTTGTATCCGGAACGACAAGGGCGCAGGACTCCATAGCCGGAGAGGACGCTGCCTTGGACAAAACCGAGCGCAGCGCCTAGCGGCTGGTTGATCCAGCATTTGAGAAACTGCACGCGCGTGTCGGGAAAGAACTGCTGATCGTAGGTCGATATCTCGTCGAATGGCAGCTTGGAGAGCGGGATGATGGCTGCCTTGGCGTTCGCGCTGCGAACCCCCGTGCCCTCGTAGCGAATGTTTCGATGCGCCAAGACAAACCCGGACTTCTTGTAATTTTCCTGCTGATCAATTACCCCGTCCAGACCGACAGTCCGGCCTTGCAGGCGCGCGAGCCCGGTGTTCCAGATCTTGATGCCGTAACCACATCCCCGATGCACCGGTGCGACGATGTAGAAGCCGACGAAGCCAAAGGAAGACCCATATTTCACCACAGAGATCGTCGCAACCGGCTCGTCTCCGAGCAGGCCGACAAGGAAGCCCTCTGGGTCTGCTGCATAAAAGCAATTCGCATCGTGCAAACCAGGATTCCACCCTTCCGCGGCCGCCCAATCTATAGCCAGGCCCACTTCCTGGCGGTCCATCGTTCTGACCTTGTATGCACCTTCGGCCACGCGATTCGTTCTGTCAGTTAATGTCCGCTGTGTCTCAAACACGCAGACCATTCGATATTCGTCGTCGAAGCGGAATCGATATCAGAGGGATCACGAGTCTATCTCCATAGCGACCGGACTATTGTTTTGATACTCCGACGCGAGAACCAGGCGATCAAAAATATCGGCCAGGAAATCGCCGGAAACAAGCCAATGAACAGCGCGGACAAGGGGACGATCCCGAGGGTTCTGCCATAGCCAAAATGCACGATCCCGAGAAAGATGCCTAAGTTAACTGTGCAGACAAGCAAGACAAGTGCCGCGCCACTGACGAGGCAGACCACGGTCCACCGACGCCTCAGAACAGAGCCGACGGCGCCAAGCAGTAGAAGAGAAGCCGCAATCAGGTTTGGCAAGCTCGGCCAAGGAACTGTCTCAGACCGCTGTGGTTGAAAGTAGAGAACCAGGTAGAGCGAGGCGTAGAAGAAAGTCACCGTCGAGATCACCGTCGGCCACCTTTGATCTTTCGGTGGTCGATCTTGATTGATTCTTGTGTCGCTCGTCGTGTCCATCATGCCTGCGGCCACTTCGTAATACTTTTGCTTAGATTTCAGCGAGTAAAAACATAAGGGTGCTGTTAACGATTCCTAACCAGAGCCATCGAGTCTTGGCGGGGGAGTGCATCGACTATCGGAATGGGAGGGAGGCGTGCTGAGATCGAGGCAGTTAGCGGCATTGACGATCAGAGCGCTCAATTTAGCCGCCACGACACTGAACTGGGCCTGTATTGGCTGGTGGGTTGTTTAGAGGACAGCCACCCCAGACCGGCACTCTGGCGTGACCGCATTCTTACGCCTCCGTCTTCTTCACGAGCGCCGCCTCATCGTCGACAATTGGCTAGATTGTGAGGATGCCAGTCTCGAAGAAACGTCCAAAGTTTGAGACTGCCGAGGAAAGTTTCAACTTTGCTTATCGGTCTCGCAATCCATTGCGTCCTTCAATGGAACCTTCAAAGCAGTTGCCGCGGATTTCCTTCGCTTGACTTAAGCGCTTCGTCGAAGCTAACAGACCGAGATGCTAGAACTGTTTCGGGAGATACCTTCTCGTGGCGCCTCGCGGTTTTCCATTGTGCGGCCATCGACTGTAAATTTGCCGCAGATCGGGCCAAAAAGTCACCAGCAGGGAATTCAGAGAACTACAGGCGGCGACTTCGTGGTCTCGGGTAGCGGGCTGCGGTCCGGATACATCTATTTCGCAGATCGGAGCAGCTTAAAGATAGGGGAAGTTCTCACCCCTGTGGTCAGCAACTATAATCATTTCGGCGGGATCCAGGTTACGGACGATATTCTAGCCGCAGGATATGAGCGCTCCGAAAGCGGTGCGGCGGGCACGTCGGTGGTGCTCTTTTATGATGTCAGAAACGCGGCGTCTCCGGCCGCTCTGGATCACCTGACGATTGAGAGGGCTGCGGCTGGGGAGACTGCGGGAGCGGTCGGGCTGTGTCGCGAGGGCGCAAGCTGGCTCCTTCTCGTGGCGAACTGGGATTCAGATCGGCTCGATTTTTACCGCAGCGATGGCGACGATTTGGTCGCGCCGACGACACGCTTTGCGCTCGTGGGAATCTGGCAGCTTGGCGTGAATGGTCTTGGGGCCGGTTCCATAGACGATCGCTGGGGGGTTTACGAGAACATCAACATGTTCGTTGATGAAGATGGGTCGCTCTGGTTTGTCGGCATGGAGACAGTTCTCTTTCGCGCGGATATTAGCATCGATCCTCTTAAATTGGAGTCCGAAGTTCTGGAATCACGCATCGACGACCTGCTAACATCGGGTAGCGAAGTGCTTAGACCGGGCAGCGATTTACTGACGTCAGGCATCGATTTGCTGATATCAGATTGGGCGGATCTGTATCAGCTCAGCGTTGCTTCGGATGGCATCACCGTTACCAAGCGAGCCAACAAGCGTTTTTTTCGCAGCGGAGCAGGTCCACGTTTCCGGTATGGCTCTGGCTTTCGCTTGAATAACGTGACTGGCAAATTTGAAGTTTATTCGTGCGAGGCAAACCTGAGTAACGTCGGGCGCGTGAACCGATGCAATCGCTGGGGCTAAGGAGAGCTTGTCAGACGGCGGAAGGTTGCAACGGCGCGCACTGTAGCGATGATGTCCTCATCGTCGGGGGCATAATGTCGGCGGTGGGGACACCGCCGCTACACAGCACCGTCAAGCCCTTCGACGAGGAGAAGCAATGGTGTGTGTCTTAGCTTTCTTTAGCGACATTCGAAACTTTGGAGGCGCCCCGACAACCCGTTGAGCAGCAGTGTTCTTAGGGAGGCGATTTTTTACAGGCTGCAAGAGCCTTCTCTTGAGCGCTGTGAAATTCCAATCGCTATTTTTTGCGATGGGTCGCAACTTTTCAAGGCTGGCGCGCTGGGCGCAGGTAATACCTTCCCGGGCAAGGATTGCCTCGATGCCGTCTTTGATCCCTCGAAATGACCCCAGAACGGCGGTTCCATTCTCAGCCTTCCACATGAAGAGCACTTTCGATTCATGTCGGCCCAGAATCAGATTGTTGAAATTGATCATGTGTTCCCTGTAACGGTTTCCGTTGATAGCATCCTTGTCAAACTGGAGGCGCAGCCGGCTCTACTCGGAAACTGTTGTTACCGGGACAATGATCAACGGGCATTTGAGACGACGCAGCATCCCGGTGAGCGCGTCTTGGCGTGAGACCAGATGTTGGCTGGCCTTCCCGCGAGAGCCCAAGATAATGTAATCGGCGCGGCATTTGACGGACTGGTCAAGGATTTCATCGGCGAGGAGTCCGGCGACGACGCTGGTCTTAACCTCGATGCCCGCCGTCTTGAGCGGTTCGGCAACGGCGTTCAAGCGCTTCTCGAGCTGGGCTTGGCTTTTCGGTGTCCGCAAAGGCCACGCTGCGGCCGTGGGGGCACGCTCCGCTTTGCCGGCAGGAAGGACGGCAGCCTTCGGCTCGACCACGTGCAAAAGGAGGATGTCGGCGGAGAGTGCCTGCGCGAGCTCCGCGGCTCGGCTAGCGACGGAGGTCGAGGCTTTTCCGAGGTCGACGGCGACGAGGAGTGTTCTTGTTGCCATTGGTATGCTCGCGTGGAAAGGATGGCGGCCTTGCTTATTTGCTATAGACCTCGGCCTCGTTGAATGTTTTCCGTTCGACGATTGCCAAGGCGTTGGCCTTTCGATCAAATTCCTGGAAGAAGCAGCTGTTGTATCCGGTGTGGCATGCTCCCCCGGCCTGCTCGACCTCGAAGAGGAGGACGTCGCGATCGCAGTCGGCGAACCAGCGTTTGATCTTTTGGGTGTGGCCGCTCGTTTCGCCCTTGAGCCAGAGCTTTTTTCGTGAGCGACTCCAGTAGTGCATCAGACCGGTCTCCAACGATTTTTCGAGTGCTTCGCGATTCATCCAGGCGAGCATGAGGACCCGACCGACCGGCACCTGATCATCAGAGGCCTGTTGGACGATTGCCGGGATAAGCCCGTCGGAGGAAAATTTGAAATCGAGTTCCACTGTTGCAGAATAGCAGACTGTCGGATAATCGGAAACGTCGTGTGAAAGAACCAGAGATTTCCCTAACGCTCGAAGATGCCGCCTGGCGGGTGCCTCACACGCCACGCTATCGTTATCATTCGAACCCGCCAACGACCGTCTCGCTGCGGCTGGCTGACCTGGCCCCGCAGATCCCGGAAGCGGCTCGTTTGCCCGGTTTTAATGCGGAAAAGACGGTCGAGTTTTCCTGCGAGGAGATCTTTACTGGTCCTGTGCCGAAGCTCTCGCTCTCCCGGCTGGCCGAGCTGGCGAACGAGGATGTTCGATCCAGCGAGGTCGCTGAGGGCTCGATCAGGTTGCCGGTTGCCCGGCTGGCGCTCGCGTTTCGGTTCATTAATCATCGCGAACTAATTGAGGAGCCGCCTCCTCCCAAGCCGGCCAAGCTGGAGCGGTCATTGGAAGATTTTGCAGCAAAGGATGAGCGCCCCAAAGCTGGTCAGGAACTCGCGGGTGAGGGGGGGACGATTTCGCCTCCCGCGGGAAGCGCGCCTGGAGCAAATGAGACCGAGTCAAACTCTCCAACGGATGCAAGTGAGGCGCGGCAACGTTCGGTGCCGCTGGCGGGATCGCCATCTCAAATAGCCAGCGGAGGCGCTGACACTGAAGAGATCAAGCCGGGCGAGCCGGAAACTTGGAGACCGATTACTGTATTTCCGATTTTTCGGCGCAAGGCCGCTGAACCTCAGGTGAGACCACCAGTCGCTCCGCTTCGACCGGTGGTCGAGAGCCGGGCACCGCCTCCGTCAAGTGCCCCCTCCGATTTCGCCGAACCGCCGCAAGAGACGACCAAGGCGCCCCCCACAGCTCCTCCGACGGACTTTGCGCCCCAAGTCCCGGAAGCAGTGCTGATCGAAGCCGAGCGCTCTCATGCGCCCTCCCGAGGGATCGAGCTTGTCGATCAGGATGCTCTCCAGGCGGTCTTCATGACCGAGGAGATGCTGTCGATTGATCGCGTGGTCGAACTCTGTGGAGTTCTTCCAGGGATTAAGTCCTGTATCCTCGCACACGGCGCTGAGGTTCTCGCTTCGCACAATGTGCCGGAATCGATTGACTTGGTCTCGTTGAGTGCGCATGCACTTGAGATGCTTGCAGCGATGCGGCAATCCGCCTCTCGGATGGGCATCGGAGCGGTGCCTGCCGTGACCATTCATGCCGAAAAGGGACCAATAACCTTTTTTCATCAGGATGATTTGTGCTTGCTGGTGATGCACAAGGATCGCGGCTTCGTTCCGGGCGTCCGTGAAAAGCTCCAGAAAGTCGTTGAGCATCTTGCGCAGGGCGATCCTGCGCTGGGCGGCGACGATTCACGACTTCGGTGGGCCGCCAAAAAGCCGGCCACGTAGGCAGTTTCGGCGTCTCTGGCATGCTAGATCTTGTCCAAAAAGGTGGGCCGCTGATGTGGCTCATCATTCTCTGCAGTATCACCGCCCTGGGAATTTTCCTGGAGAGGCTTCTCTATCTTCACAGAGCTTCAATCCCGGTCGGAGACCTGCTTCGTGGGCTGGCTAACGTTCTGCGCAACGAGAACTACGCCGAGGCTCTGCAGGAGTGTGCGGGAACGCCCGGGCCGGTTGCCCGTGTGGCACATGCGGTCATTTTGCATCACGAGGCGCCGCGTTCGGAGCTTCGTGAAGTCGCTCAAGAGGCGGGGCAGCTGGAGGTGCCGCGACTGGAACAAAATCTTCCCTTACTCGCGACGATCGCCTATGCGACCCCGCTGATCGGTCTGTTGGGAACACTGCTTGGTCTTCTCGTTGCTTTTCAGCAAATGGCCGCCCATAGCGGCTATGCGACCGCAACGGATATCGCCTCAGGAGTTTACGAGAGCTTGCTTACGTCGATCGCATCCCTGGCGGTAGCGATTCCCGCGTTCGTTGCCTACAGCTATCTCTCGGCGCGCGTAAACACAATTGTCCACGAGATGGAGCGGGCTGGAATCGAGATTCTGGCGATCCTGGATGAGGTGCGAAGGCAGAAACGGCCGAAAACGTGAAACTTCGGCGTTCACCTGCTCCACATCCGGTCTTGGTTGTCTTTGCTCCAGCACTTGGTCTTGCCCTGATATTGATTTTTTTCCTTCTGTTGGGGACTTCATTCATGCTGCAGCCCGGCGTGGCGATCGATGTTCCGCGCTCGCCGTTTCTCCTCTCGCCGCAGCGGAATCCGCGGATGATAAGTATCACGGCACCACCGCTTTCAGCCGTTTTCTTTGAGAACGAAGAGATGGATCTTCCGCGGTTGCGCGAAGCTCTCCAGAAATTGCAGGGTCGGTCGCAGACGATCATCATCAAGGCCGACAAGCGCGCGCTTTATGAGAATGTAAGCGCGGTCATGAACGTGGCGCTGGAGACAGGCTTCCCTGTCGTCCTCGCGACCGCCGAGGAGCAAGGAGAGGGTCTGTGAAGCTTCGCATCCATTTGTTCGAGTGGCCCTCCCGCCACAACGTACATTTGGCTCTGCCGCTCATGCTCGTGCTGTCGTTCGCTCTGCATGCGGCGAGCATGTTCCTCTTTCACACTAGCTTTCCTCGATCGAATGGCAGCGCCGAGCGCATCGCTTCAGTTACTTACATTTTACCGGGCTCGCCGGAAGCTTCCAAGCTTGCCCCGATTCTTGCAGCGTCGGATCCGGCACTATTCTCATCCGCGGATGTCGGTCCGAACGTCTGGAATCTGCCCAAGACATCCTACGTGGCGAGCTTTGACGAAGAAACTCCCGAGTTGAAACCGTTGCCACGGCCGGGTCCGTCCGAGTTCCTTCCCCCAGATCCAGGCACCGCGCCGGTCACCGTGGCTACGATTGTGCCCAAGGCGAGTCCAGTTTCCCAGCCGGCTCCGCCCACGACCCTGCAGTTTGGAGGCGGATTGGAAAAGCGCGCCTGGACTCCGCCGGAAGGATTCAAATTCTCCGATGTGAGGGCCTTAACGCAGCAAGGGCGAGCCCCCGCCGAATTCCTGGTCGCGGTCTCGCCCGACGGTCGGCCGTTACATTTCTTCCCGCAACAATCTTCGGGGGACGAAAACCTCGATCGAGCGGCCATTCGTTACCTTGCGGGCGGCCGGTTCGCGCCCGCTCCCTCGGAGACTGAACCGGCCTGGGGCACCGCCCTGTTTCTCTGGGGAGGTGATATTGCCACGGAGACTCAGCCATGATTCGCGTCGACCTCGCAGAACTGGTTTGCATCTACCTGGTGGTTTTTCTTGCCGCAATTTTGGCTGTTTGGATAGCCTACGAGATGGCTCGGAGAGTTCGCGAAAACCGCTCTCGTCGCGGGTGGCTGCGCTGCAGCGTTTGCGCGATGGAGTTCGAAGATCTCACCCCCGAAGGTCTCCCACGCTGTCCACGTTGCGACAGCCTTAACGAACGAGAAAAATTGAAAGTGTACTGAAATGGGAATGTGGATTGGAAGGAACCGAAAGGCCCGCGTCACCTATGGCTTCGATGAGATCGCGCTGGTGCCTGGGGATATCACCATAAATCCGAATGAGGTTGACATCTCGTTCCGAATTCCGCGGCGGGACGGTGAGCCGATCACGCTTAAAATTCCCATTCTGGCCAGTGCGATGGATGGGGTCGTCGACGTCAAGATGGCGATCGCCATGGGAGAGCTCGGCGGCCTGGGGGTGCTCAACCTTGAAGGGGTCCAAACTCGCTATGAGAACCCCGATGAGGTCCTCGCCGAGGTCGTTTCGGCGGATAAGGAGAAGGCGACCACCATGATCCAAAAGCTCTACCAGGAGCCCATCCGCGAGGATCTGATTGCCCGCCGTGTGCAAGAAATAAAGAGCGCCGGCGTGGTTTGTTCAGTCAGCTCGATTCCGCAGAAGGCGGAGCGCTATGGCGCCATCGCCCAGGAAGCCGGCGTGGACGTTTTTGTTGTCCAGTCGACCGTCTCGACGGTCCGGCACATTTCCACCGAGTATAAGACGCTCGATATCGAAAAATTCTGCGCTTCGATGAAGGTGCCGGTAATTGTTGGCAACACGGTTACTTTCAATGCGACTCGCGAGATCATGCAAACGGGAGTGGCCGCTGTTTTGATTGGCGTCGGTCCGGGAGCCGCCTGCACGTCCCGTGGTGTGCTCGGCCTGGGTGTTCCCCAGGTGACTGCGACTGCTGACTGCGCGGCGGCGCGCGATTACCATTTCAAGAGGAGCGGGCGCTACGTTCCGATCATCACGGATGGAGGCATGAGTAAGGGAGGTGATGTTTGCAAGGCCCTCGCGTGTGGGTCGGATGCGGTTATGGTGGGAAGTGCATTTGCGAAAGCCGAAGAGGCGCCCGGCAAGGGCACGCATTGGGGCATGGCGACGCCGCATGCCAATCTTCCTCGCGGCACTCGCATCAAGGTGGGCATCACCGGCAGCCTCAAACAAATTCTCTTCGGGCCCGCTCAGGTCGACGATGGCAGCCAGAATCTTGTCGGCGCCATCACAACTTGTATGGGTAACGTTGGCGCGGCGAGCATTCGGGAGTTTCAGGAGACGGAGATCATTATTGCGCCCTCCATTAAGACCGAGGGAAAGCTCTTTCAGGTTGTGCAAAGCGTTGGAATGGGCACAAAGTAACTTTTTGATTGCCAACCTGTGGCCTAACCCGCTGAGTTAGAGACTCCCCAAGCCCAAGCATAATTCGATGAGCGAGCGCAGAGTAGTGGTCACCGGAATCGGCATAATCACCCCGGTTGGCAACGACCTGGATACCTTCTGGAAAAATCTGACGGAAGGTCGGAGTGGTGTTACCAAATACAAGGCGTTCGACTCGACGGCCTACGACTGCAAGATTGCCGGCGAGGTGGCCGGTTTCGATCCGACCAAGTATTTCAGGTCGCCCAAGGATGCTCGGCGCGCTGATCGCTTTGCGCAATTCGCGATGGCCGCCGCCAAGATAGCTTTGGCCGACTCGGGGATCGATCTCGAGACGGTAAATCACGAGCGCTTTGGCGTGATGGTGGGTAGCGGCATCGGGGGCCTCAAGAGCATGGAGGAGGAATGTCGCCGACTATTTGACCGCGGCCCTTCGCGGGTATCCCCCTTCACTATTGCCATGATGATCAGCAACATGGCTAGCGGGTTGGTTTCCATGGAATACGACCTGCGCGGACCCAACATGTCGATCGTCACTGCCTGTGCCACCGCCAACCACTCGATCGGAGAGGCTTGGCGGATGATCAAGTTCGATGACGCAGACTGCTTTGTTGCGGGAGGAACCGAAGCGACCATTACCGAGCTGGGCATCGGTGGCTTTTCCGCGATGCGCGCTCTCTCCTTGCGCAACAATGAACCGGAACGTGCCTCCCGTCCTTTTGACAAGGATCGCGATGGCTTCGTTATGGGGGAGGGTGCGGGTCTGGTCGTTCTTGAAGAGCTCGAACACGCCAAAAAACGCGGGGCGAAGATCTATTGTGAGCTTTCAGGCTATGGGTTAAGCGCCGATGCTTATCACATGACGCAACCGCTGCCCGAAGGCGAGGGCGCAGCGCGCTGCATGCTCATGGCGATGCGTCATGCGAAGGTTAATCCTGACCAGGTTGACTACATCAACGCCCACGGGACTTCGACGCCGATTGGTGATGTTTGTGAGACGAAGGCGATCAAGCAGGCGCTCGGGGAGGCCGCCGGTAAAACGATGGTCAGCTCGACCAAGTCGATGACCGGGCACTTGCTCGGCGCGGCTGGCGGGGTGGAGTTCGCCGCCTGCGCGCTGGCGATAAAACATGGCGTTGTCCCGCCCACGATCAATCTCGAGGATCCCGATCCGGAATGCGATCTCGACTATGTGCCCAACACCGCGCGTGAAGGCAAAGTCAAGGTCGCCATGAGTAATTCGTTTGGATTTGGGGGGCACAATGCGACCCTGATCGCTTCAGAGTTCGTCGGCTAGGGCAGCTCTAAAACCTCCGCTGAAGTCGCGTTCGGTAGCGACCGTGTCCCCACGGTCGATTCGAGACTTGTGGAGGCGCTTGTGCCAAGCGCCTGTGGATTTCGCTTCGCGCTTCCATTCGTTCCACAGCATTTGGGTAGGCGCGCCTCTCACGTGTAACGAAAAGAGATCTAAACTTCGGGCCTGCTGTTGGTTCTGGAGAGCGCATTCGCCTATGCGAATCCCCGCATGCGATTTCCGGCGTGTCGCCGGACACCACACGCGAGACGCAGCGGGAGGCGTATGACTGTCGAGGGCTCGTTCGGCGATGAGGACTTCGCCGCTACAGTAGTCCACGCTAGATTTTCACGTAGGCGAGGACTAGCGCGGTGATGAAGATGTTGAGCAGGGCGATTTCGAAGAAGAAGTACCACCCGAGCCTCATGAGTTGATCGTAGCGGAAGCGCGGCAAAGTCCAACGCACCCAGATAAAGACAAAGAGTAGGATTGAAACCTTGGCGAAGAACGTCCCGATGTTCACCAAGCCCCAGATCACGCTCGCTGCCGCTGGCGAGATGAAGGGCAGGTTGAAAAACGACATCGCGGACCCATCCGGGATCAACGGAAAACTCCAGCCGCCAAGAAACAGGGTCACGATGACCCCGGAGCCTGCGATCATGGCAGCGTATTCGCCGAGAAAGAAGAGCGCGAAGCCCATCGAGGAATACTCAGTGTGGTAACCGCCCACGAGCTCTTGCTCGGCCTCCGGAAGGTCGAATGGAAGCCGGTTCGTCTCCGCAAACATGGCGATGAGGAAAACGAAGAAGGAGACGACCATCGGAATCCAGATCAAGAGGCGTTGAAGCGAGAATCCGGCAGCGAAGGATGCCAGGACGCCCTGCCAGTCTCCTTCGGCGATTTGCTGAATGCTGAATCCCTTCGGCCACCATGGGAAAATCATCCAGCCATGGTCGCGCTGCCACTGGACAATGTCGGGCAGGTTAAGGGTTCCGCAGAGCAGGAATACGGGGATGACCGACAGTCCCAAGGCAAGCTCGTAGGAGATCATTTGCGAGCTGGAGCGAATGCCGCCAAGGAAAGGATACTTCGAATTTGACGCCCAGCCTGCCAGAACGATGCCGTAAACCCCAAGGGAGGACACCGCAAAGACGTACAAGACGCCGACATTGATGTCGGCAATCACCATCGGAACTCCGAAGAGCGTCGAGCCGAATGGCAACACCGCCAGCACAAGGATCGGTGGGATCATCGTAAGCTTCGGCGCGATGTAATAGTAGAACTTGTTAACGCTGTTCGGGATGAAGTTTTCCTTCAAGAGGAGCTTGAGAGCATCGGCGATTGGCTGTCCGAGGCCCAGCATAGGGATGTCCTTTTTGAAGCCGAGCAAGGTCAAGGGTAGGCCAACCCGGTTGGGTCCGACGCGATCCTGAATGAACGCGCACACCTTGCGCTCCGCATAAACCGTGTAGGAGACGAATCCCAGGATGATCGCCAGCAGGACCACCGTCTTGAGCAGCGAAGTCCAGATGAAGAACACTTCCGGTCGAGAGGCGTAGGAAACAAAGTCACTCACGAGCGGCGAGGTCCTTCGATTTCTGGTTCACGCGCGAGGCGCTTTCGTTGGATAGCGGAAGTTTTTCTGAGAGATCGATTCCGAGATCGCCGATCCGGCTGAGCGAGAGTCCTGCCAAGGCGGGAAACTCCGCGGCAACCTGCTTGAAAAGTTCGTCTACCGTGTAGGTGCCATTCGAACCACTGACCGCCTGGAGCAGGTCTTGCAGAATTTCCCAGTCATCGCGAGCCTTGCCAGGTGAAGAGATCGCCTGGTTGAGGCGCTGGAGGCGCCCTTTAATGTTAATCATCGAGCCGCGCTTCTCTGCCCAGCTCGCCGCGGGCAGCAGCACAGTTGCCGCAGCGGTAGTCTGGTCGGGCAATATGCCGGTGACCACAAGAGACTCGAGCTTTCGAAGATCTTGTTCTGGAATTCCGCACTCGGAGGCGTCCTCGCCGAGGACGAGCAGAGATTTGATCGTCCCAGAGGAGACGCCCGAGGCGATCTCGGGCATTCGCCCGGTGGCAAGTCCGATGAGCTTTGCCCCGGAAGTGTTCGGATTCCCGTCGTCCGAGATCAGGAAGCCATCGCCCTCCTGCGGACGGGGCAGCACATCGAAGAGTTCGATATTGAGGGCGCGAGCAAGGCGTCGCGCGAGGAAGAGCTCTTCGTTGGTCATCCTCGCGGAAGCGATCATGGCGGTCGCGTTCGGATAAGCGATGAGCTGCTCAGCGGCGGTTCGGATCGCCCTCGGCCAGCTCGTCGGCAAATCTTCGCCTTTGATGATCGGCTCTTTGAGGCGTTGAGTGCTGTTGACGTAATGAAAATTCAGCCGATGACTGTCGGGCATCCAACACGAATTGACGAAGTCGTTTTCGCGCGGAGTAATCCGGTAAATGATGTTCTCACGGCTTCCGATAAGAATGTTGGTGCCATTGCCGCAGTTGACGTCGATGCTCTTGGTCTCGCGGAGAAACCAGACCCGCATGCTGAAACGGAAATCTTTCGAAGTCAGCGCGCCCACCGGACAGATGTCGACCGTGTTCAGTGAGTAATTATTGTCGAGCTTCTTGCCCGGATAGACGGTGAGAGTAGTATGGCTTCCGCGATTGACGAATCCCAGAACGTCATCGTGGGCGATTTCCTGCATGAAACGAATGCAGCGCGAGCAGAGGATACACCTTTCGTCATCCAGGACGATGCGCGGACCAATATCGACCCGTTTGGGCTTCTTGACCTTCTCCTCGATAAAGCGCGATTCCCCGTTGCCAAATTCCACCGAAAATTCTTGAAGCCGGCATTCGCCTGCCTGGTCGCAAATCGGACAATCCAGAGGGTGATTGATGAGGAGAAATTCCATCACGCCTTTGCGGCATTCTTGGGCGAGCGGCGATTCGGTGCGCACCGCCATGCCGTCACTGATCTCGGTCGCGCACGAAATCGCTGGGCGCGGGCTCCAGGCGATCTCTGGACGGCCGTCGGCGCCAAGCACTGGCTTGCGTTCCGGGGTCATTTTCGGCATGCCTAGTTCAACCAGGCACATGCGGCAATTCCCCGGCGAGCTCAGCTTGGGATGGTAGCAATAGTGCGGTATAAAGTGGCCGCTCTTCATGCACGCCTCGATGAGCCGCGTCCCCTTGGGGAACTGCCTCCATTCCCCATCCACTTGCACGTTCAGCATCGGGACTTGGCTCGCCGTATCGCTCATCTTCGAGTTCCTTCCTCTCCTTTTAACAGCCGTTCGTCAAGTGGTGGGTAACGCACCCAACCATCACGCGACCACCTTGACCGATCAGCAATACGAAGATTTGCATGGATAGCAGAACCAGAAATCCATCTCAGCGGCGTTCAATTATGGTCGCACTTTCGCATCGATCATCGAATGAACCTCAAACCTGAAGGCCGCTTGGGATGTAATCGCAGGGTCGTTGCTAGCAATGTCCTGCGCGGTCAATTCGTCTTCAACTTCCAAGACAGCAATTCCGTACGTTCCTTTCGGATCTAAAACAGGTCCGACCACGACGACCTTGAGTTCTTTCATCAAACCAAGCCAGTAAGCAACATGCTCCTGCATGATTCTACCTTCAGCTTCTGTTATATCTCTTGGAAATGAGGGTCGAGGCGGAAGAAGCTTATAGAAGAAGTAATTCATTGGACTCGTTGCTTGAGAACACAATCCTACTGGTGATGTCTTTTCATGCCGCAGTGGTTCGATAGGATTTTACACCCTGGCGGTGAGAGTCGCCGTCGCCGCGATCCGAAGTTTTCGCAGACTCGGGAAGAACTGTGTGAGACCTCATGCTTCGACTCCGAAATAGTGAGATACCTTGGGACGACCAGGACCCTGATGCAACTGGAGAGCGAGAGCCTCCAGTTCTCGATCTGCCATGGTCGTTCTTTCATGTTGCCGCAGGTGCTCGCCCCACGAAGCCAGCCTAAACAATTCCAGATAGCGTTCGGGTTGTTTCGCATCGTGATAGAGACGCCATCGCATCGCACCATCGCGCAGCCGGCGCTCTCGCAGCTGCCTCATCACCAGCCGAAACCGTTCCGCGTCTTCCAGAGCGACAAGATATTCGATGGTGACAAGAACGGGGCCGAAGTCGAGGTCCGCCTGAAGATCGGCATGTGCATCCGGCCAGTGCGTGGACGGCCGAAGGTCGATCGTTTCGTCAATAATTAGCGGAAAGAATCGGATCAGGACGAGTCCGGCGATGAGACCGACTCCGGCAACCGCAAAACATTGCGAAGTGCCGATGACGCCGGCAAGCCATCCCCAGAGGGCTCCGTCGAGTGCGAGCACGCCTTGAAAGGCGAGCAGGTAAAATGCGAGCGCACGCCCGCGTACCCAGTCAGGCACGGATGTTTGCACGGCCACGTTGAAGTTGATTAGCACGCCCACCCAGGCGGCGCCGGCGAAAAATAAGAATGCTCCGGCGACCAGCGGCCGAACGGTGAGACTCAAGCCGAAGAAAGCGACCGCGCCAATCACAGAGCCCATGGCCAGAATGCGATCCAGAGCAAAGCGGCTGCGCAATCGCGGCAGGGCAATTGCGGAGACGATCGAGCCCACTCCAAACGCCGCCAAGAGGAGCCCGTAACCGCTCGCGGAAGTCTTTAAGACGTCGCGCGCCATCAGTGGCAGCAGTGGCCAAACAGCCGCCGCGCAAAGATTGAAGGCAATGGCTCGAATAATCGGCGCCTGCAGCCGGGGCGCGTGCAGCAAGTATCGAAAACCCGCGCGGATCGCTCCGAAAACATCTTCGCTCAGCCGCTTTGGGACCGCAGGCGGCCGTTTCCAGAAGAATACGGCCGCGACAACGGCAAGAAACGACGCGGCATTGGCAAAGAAGGCTGCGGCAGCGCCGAGCATGGCTACGAGAAAGCCACCCAAGGCAGGCCCGACAGCGCGGGCCACGTTAAAGGCGATACTATTCAGCGAAACGGCCGCGGCGACCCACGGTTTGGGGACCATGTCTTGCACAGTCGCCTGCCAGGTAGGAAGGCTGATAGCGCCGCCGAGCCCCAAACAAAAAGTCAAGGCGAGCAGGACCCACGGCGAGGCGAGCCCGAATAGCGTCAGCAGCCCGAGTGTCGCCGCCATGACCAGCATCCAGAGCTGAGACCAGAGGAGCAACGACTTCCGGTCGGCCAGATCCGCCAACGCGCCAGCCAGCAGACCCACTAGGAAAATCGGCAGCGTTGCGGCTGTTTGCACCAAGCCGACCAGCGTCGTTGAGGGAGTCAGGAGCGTCATCAGCCAGGCCGCGCCAACGGACTGCATCAAGGTGCCGATATTTGATACAATGTTTGCCGCCCACATTGCGCGAAACGCCGGCAAGGTCAGGGGAGCCAGCAACGATCCGCCAGAGTTTTGTCCGCCGGCAGGAGCAGTCGTCGGCTCACTCATGCATCAAGGCGGTTGTTCGGATGTGCTTGTCCTCGACGCTTTCACCAAAAAAAACTGAGAACAAGGACGCCCAGAACCACCAGGCTGACGACGGTATAGAGCTTGTTCCGTTGAGCAGCGAAGCCGACTGCTGCAAAGGCGACGCGGATGAGCGGATTGATCAGCAACAGGACAACACCGATCATGATCAGGCTCCGGCGGTGCCCGACAGCAGTTCAGATCAAGGGCTCTCTGAAGCATCGACAGTGGGTTCTCGAAATATTTGGGCTCTCCGCTGAAGACATGGTCGCCGGTCGGCATCCCCTCGTGGGTCGCGACAAACCAAACCAGACCAGCCGCCATAATGGCTGCGGCCACGAGCACCCCCGTCAACATCACCCGCGCCAACGAGTTTTGGAGCTGCTTGTCGTTCATTGATGAGGGCTAAAAGGCCACATAGACGAACGGTTCCACTGGCAGACTGAGCCGATAGACGAGATAGCTAAAGAGAATTCCCACGAATAGCCCGACGAAAACTGAAAGCGCCGAGCGAAGCATTGTTTGCGTGTTCGGTTTCATGGCAATGCATGGAACATTCCGAGCAGATTTGCGCTAAGAAACACCAGGTACTTGTACCCGACGAGCATCAATACGCAGAGGATGATCCCCACTGCGTTGGCAGCTCTGTTGTCCGATAAGCCGATAATATAAACGATGACTCCCATTGCCACGATGGGCATCACTCCGGCGGGCCCAGCATAGTGGGTGTGGAAGATTGCCGAAACGACGAGTATCAAGCCGAGACGAAGAGTGGGTCTGCGGCAAAGCCAGAAGATGGGAAAAAACAGAATGGCGAATGCGAGGAACCAATAGGTGGCGAAAATCATTGGTTCAGCGAAAGGCTACCCCGGTGCCCCGGCGACTGAGCGTCCGGCGCTGGACTAACGAAGTGGCGCAGCTTTCCGGTATTTTCTACCCGCACCTGCGCGACGGAGTGGGAGTTGAGGGTTGATGGGTCGCTCACCTGAAGGTCCAACCCATCCCATTCGCGATCATCTGGACGCCTATCACGGAAACGGCAGTCAGGAAAATTGTCTTCAGAAGCTTGACCGGAGCAACGGGCAGAAGTTTGGCGCCGATAAATGCACCGGCAAGAACGCCAAGCGCGACCGGTGCGACCAAAGAGGGGTCAAGGTAGCCTCGTTTGAGATAAACGCCGACGCTTGCTGCCGCGGTGACTCCGATCATGAAGTTGCTGGTCGCCGTCGTAACTTTGAACGGAATCCGCATGATCTGATCCATCGCCACCACTTTAAAGGCTCCTGAGCCGATGCCTAGCAATCCAGAGAGCACGCCGGCAACCCACATCACGCAAAACCCCGGAAGGACACGATGCACAGTGTAGGGCTTGAGCCCCTCGCTGGTTGGCATCATCGCAGGCAGTTGGAGCCTGACGGCAAGAGGATCCGAGGCATCTGAACCGGACAGATCCTTTTTTGACCTTAGCGAGAGGAGAACTGTGACCAGTAACGCTACTCCAAAGATGACCGAAAGCACGGCGGTGTCGAGAGCCATTGCCAACATGGCGCCGCAGACAGCACCGATCGTGGTGGCCACGCAGAGAAACAGGCCGATGCGCATATTCGAGATGCCGTCACGCAAATAGGCGGCCGCAGCTCCCGAAGACGTTGCGATCACCGAGCAGAGTGCTGCGCCCATCGCGTAGCGAATATCGATCCCGAAGGCCAGCACGAGCAACGGAGTTATGATGACGCCGCCTCCAAGGCCGATCAACGCGCCAATCACTCCGGCTAGCACCGAGCTAATCGCCACCAGAATGTCGAATACCAGCTCGTCCATACCCGATTCTATGAGGTCTCCTGGCGGGCTTAACAACAATTTCCAAGGCAGCCCTTGAGGGCGTTCGGCAATTCAGTCAAGCGGAGGTCTGGACCTCGTTAAGAACGATCTGTCCGGTGGCAACCGTGGTTCCGCTGACTTCGGCTCTCACATCGAACATCCAGAGCCGGCCGATGGTTCCGATGTTTCGAGCGTGGAGGGATATTTGCTCTTCTGGACGCGCCGCGGCTGGGAACTTCATCTGCCGAATCGCCGAAAGCAAAAACTTCCGATCCTCTGAGCCCCACGCTCCCGCGATTCCTGCGGTTTGGGAGAGTGCTTCGACGAGAATCACGCCGGGGACGACTGGATTATCTGGAAAGTGCCCCCGAAACATCGCGTCGTCGGAGGAAAACACCTTGACGCATTCGGCTTCGCCCGCCGTGACGGCGACGATTTCGTCCACGAAAACGAACGGTTCACGATGAGGCAAACCGAGGAAACGAGGATCTTTCATGGCCTGCGGCTTCAGTCCCGGAAGACGATCGCCTTGGCCCCGTGCACCAGGACGCGATCCTCGACATGATAGCGAACGCCGCGCGCCAAGGCGAGGCGTTCGGAGTCTCGTCCGAGCCGAACGAGATCTTCCGGATCGTGGTAATGTTCAACGCGGGCGACCTCCTGCTCGATAATCGGTCCGGCGTCCAGCTCGGCGGTGGCGTAGTGACAGGTGGCGCCGATGAGCTTCACCCCGCGCTCGAATGCTCGCTGATAGGGATTTGCTCCGATAAACGCCGGCAGGAAAGAATGGTGAATGTTGATGATGCGAGCCGCGTATTCGTCGCACAGCCAACCCGGCAGAATCTGCATGAAGCGTGCGAGCACTACCAATTCTGCTCGGGCCTCTCGCAACAAGCTCCCGATCTTGTCGAACGCATCTGGTTTTCCTTCGTCGAAGGGCACAAATTCGAAAGGAATTCGTTCGCGTTCCACTAAGGTTCGGCAAGTTTCATGATTGGAGATCACCAGCGGCACCTCGATGCCGAGCTCACCTGAACGCCAGCGCCAGAGAAGGTCGACGAGGCAATGTTCCTGTTTGCTGACGAGGATTACCGTCCGCGTTTTGGATTCTGCCAGTCGCATTGACCACACGGCGCGCAGGCGGGAAGCGATCGGCGCGAACGCTTGGATGAAAGTGTCAGGGTGCCAAGGCTCGCGGCCCTTTTCAATGGCCAGACGCGCAAAGAACCAGCCTGTGCTGACATCGGTATATTGGCTTACCTCCAGCAGATTGCCGCCATGTTGCGCAATCGCCCCCGTGATCTGTGCCAGCAGCCCGACCGCATCGGGGCAGTTAAGCTTGAGGATCGAGACCATGCCCGAGAATAAAAGCCTGCCGGTCGGAGCCTTCGCAAGGAAAACAGGCTGTTCAGCAAAGGCTAGCTATCCAGGTCCGCGGGAGCGTTTCCCTTTAGAACGAAGGATCGAGCTTGATCGAAGAGAGAACCGCGTCGCGGATAGGTTTCAGTGTCGCGTCCTCCTTTTCCGCTGATTGCCAGGTTGCAAAATAAAGCGTTCCCGTGGCGTCATTCGCCTTCGCGACGTTAATCACCTTGATGTTTCCCTCGTCGCTTTCGATCGTGTATTCCAAACGCAGGCTCTCGAGCGGCCCCTCCTGCGTCTTTTCCAGTTTACCCCCCTCGCCTTCTTCCTGGGCTGACGTCAGAAGGTCATGCGCGTATTGACTCGGCTTCACCGATGCACGATCGGGCACCTTGGTGGTGACGCTGAGAATCAGACCGGTGCTAAAGATCTCCTCTTCGCTCTCTGCCTTTTCGCGACTCATTTGATACACGATGACTCCATCTTCGGATTCCTCTTTCAGATGCCATCCGTCCGGGAGGAGAATACTTCCCTTGATCGCGGGGAGCGCTTGTTCTTTGAGGGTGGGTTGCTGGCCGAAGGCCATTGCAGCCGTGAGGACTAGGAAAAGGAGATGCTTCATTAATTCTCTCTGGAAATCTTGGGAGGTTTCGCCGAATCCGGGAAACGTTGCTGGAGCTCATGGAGAGCTTTTTCTGCTTCGGGTTCGTTGTTCGCCTTACGATAAGCGTCGGCAGCCCTTTGCAACGCCCGCGGGGTGATCGATGAATCGTCGTAGAGAACCGCTACGGTCATAAATGCGCGCGCCGCGCCGTCGTAATCTCCACGCGCGAACGAGATCTCAGCGGAAAGCAAGCGTCCCTCGGCATTGAGTCGGCCTTCGGGCTGGAGCAGCAAAGATTCGTCGCAGACCTTGGCGGCCTCATCGAATTCTTTTTTTCCGAGGAAGACCGCCGCCTGTGCCTGCAAGCCTCGGGAGCGACTAAACGGTTCCCGAGCGGATTCCAAATATTGTGCGACCACCGGCTCCGCCTCGCGTGTCTTGCCTAGCTGAATCTGCGCCTCTGCCAACTCGATGAGCACCGCCGGGTCGGGACTCTCTGAATCCTTCAGGACTGGAAGGAGGTATCGCTCTGCCGCAGCAAAGTCACCCTCTTCAAAGCTCTTGCGGCCTAGCCAGCGGGTGATCTCCACCGGAACGTTTACGTTCTTGTTATCAGCAATTGTTTTGGTCAAGGCCGGACGATCCTGAAGGTAGTAATAGCAGAGAATGATCCGCAGCGTGGCACGCTCTCCGAACTGCGCTTGATCCAATTTGCGCGCATCCTCCAAGCTTTCGATCGCGCCCTTGTAATCCTTTTCCTCGAAGGCGGCCCAGCCGATCCAGAAGTTCGCCTGCGCAGCCGCGGAGCTCTTGGGATAATTTTCGAGAAGCTGGCGGAAGGTGGCCGTCATCCCTTTGTAGTCCTGTTGCTGACCCAGAACGAGAGCCTTGTTTTGGAGGGCAAGCTCCCGATCCGGAGCGTCGGTATAGGTGTTGATAATCTGATCGAAGTCCTTGACCGCCGCGTCGTATTCCTTGTTCTGTTGAAATGCCAGACCGCGCTGCGCGATGGCTGATGGCAGAGCCGGGCTTCCCGGGTTTTTCTCAATGTATTGCGTGTAGGTCTTGATGGCAGCGGGATAGTCGGCCGTCTGCGTCTGGCACCATCCGAGCTTGTAGAGAGCCTTGGTCTTCAGATCCTCGGCCAGACGGCTGTCGCTGAGTTTGGCGTAGAGCGGCGCAGCCTCTCCATATTTTTTCTGCTTAAAGAGCGCTTCTGCCTTGAGCAGGCTGGCCTGCGCCCGCTCCAACGGGTCGGTCGCTACCTTCAAGAAGTCATCAACTTCCTGGACGAGTTTTGGATCATCCAGTTGATAAAGGCTCAGCAAGCGATGAAAGCGCGCCTCTGCTGAAGATGGAGCGTTCGGGAATTGCTGGAGCAAGCGATCGTAAACGGCCCGCGCAGCTTTCGGACTGCCAAGTTGTCGCTCGGAATTTCCCGCGAGCAACAAAATCTCTGCGCGCGCCTCGTCGGGCAGCCCCGAGGGGGCCTTCTCCGCCAGTTCGGCGACTCTTTTGTAGTTGCCCAGTTCGAAGTTGAGCCGGACTGCGCCCAGGAATGCGGTCGGTCGCCAATCGCCGCTCTCCGGGATGCTGAGAACGACGTTGAAGAGTTTGAGGGCACGTTCTTTCTCGCCGAGCTCGGCGGCGAGAGCGGCCGCCTTGATCGCCGCCTCGGCTCGAATTCCTCCGGGGGCTGAGCCATTGGCCAGTTCCGAGTAACTCTCCAGAGCCTCCTTCTTCCTGCCTCCCGCCGCCGCATTTTCGGCAAGCGAAAGGCGGGCGTACTGCAGATAGGGATTGTTTTTCTGCACGGAGGCGACTTCCGCGTAGTATTTCGCGGCCTCATCCGGTCGCTTCAACCGGTCGAAACACCGGGCGATGTTGTACTTCGCGGAAAGGCGCACCTCATCATTGGCAGCCTCCTTGGCCGCGAGTTGAAATTGCATCAACGCGGGATCGTATTTTTTTTCGGCGAAGAGATATTCTCCTAGTCGGTAGGCGCCCGCGCCCGCGAATTCACCCTCTTGGAACTCGCGCAAGAGTCTCTCGTACGCCGCCCGGGCCGCTTCTTCATTGCCAAGCATCCGGTGGCACTCGGCCAAACGATACAACGCCGTGTCACGTCCTTTCGCCGACGGATAGGTGATCAGGAACTTTTCGTAACCCTGAATGGCATAATCGTACATCTTCCGCGAATAGGTCGTATTCGCCAGATTCAACTCTTCCTCGGCGGCAGCTTCTCCGGTTGCTGTTGACGGGCTCAACCGGATGTCGCCGTTCTCGAGCTCAGGAGAAGGCTGGGAGGAGGGCGTCGCTGCAGCCGGCGGCGGGCTGCTGGGAACCACGATGCGGCCCTCCGGCCGGTGAGCGGTAGATTCCGTTTCGGGAGCGGCTGGCGGGCGAGCAGTCGCTTCCGGGCGAGGAGTGGCCTGCGGACGAGGCGTGGCCTGCGGACGAGGCGTGGTCTTGCGGGCGAGGAGTAGCTTGCGGACGAGGAGTCGGTGTTGGAGTCGGTGAAGGTTGTACGCGTTCCACCCAGTTAGGATTCTGGTATGGTTCCGCCCGCGGCGGCGGCGAACGCGGCGTGGCCACGGGCCGAGCCACCGGGATCGCCCGCGGTGGTGCGGGAGTGGAGGCCGACTCTTCAGCCGGAATGGCCCGGCGAACCTCCGGCTGCCAGGATGGCGGCTGCTGACCAAATGTCATCCCGGCAGATCCCAGGAGGAGAACTCCCACTCCCAGACGCATTACTCGGGCTTGCTCGTGGCGAAGGCCACATTCCAGATGTTGGCCGCCCGGCAAACATCCAGAACATCGACGACAAAACGGTAGTCCACGTTTTCATCGCCACGCAGGATGACAGCCTGATCCGGATAGAGCTTGGCAATGCGGCTCAATGTCTCGAGCAGCTCCTCGGACGACATCGGTCGGCGATTCATCACAATTCCGCCGTCTTTCTTCACGTTAAGGATCACTTCGCCCGCCGGGCGTCGGTTCTCCTTGCCCGCTTGCGCTGCGGGGACCTTCACGTCGAGTTCAGCTTCGTTCCTGGAGAAGTTCCAGGTCAGGATGAAAAAGACCAGCAGGAAGAGCAAAATGTCCACCATCGGCGCGATCTGGAAGATGATCCGCTCGGGATAAACGTGCGCTCGAAAAATCATGAGACTTCCACGCTCTCGGCCTGGACGCTGGTTGGCGGGTTCTTCACGCCAATGGTGCTCAGGAGAGCGAGGAGTTGGGTGCTGGCAGCTTCCAAGTCAGAAATTAGAGAGTGAGCCCGGCCTCGAAAAAAGGAATAGGCGGCCATCGCCGGGATACCGATAAGAAGACCGGCAGCGGTGGCGATGAGGGCCTCCCCGATGCCTTGCGCGAGCATGGTCGGCCGAGTAGCTGCCGCGTCGATCGCAATAACCCCAAACGACCTGACGATGCCAATGACTGTCCCGAGCAAGCCGACCATCGGAGCGATGGTGCCAATATCGGCCAAGTAGGCGACCTGCTGGTTGAGTGCGCTCGCCTGGCGCATCCCCTCGGTCTGCGCGATTTCCCGGATTTCTGCCATGGTTGCCTTGGGATTCTTGGTGAGAAAATTCATCATCCGTTGCACGACGCGTGCGATCGATTCATTGTGCCGGTTTGAAACGGCGAGCAGCCCAAGAAAATCCCTCTTCCGAATTAGCGCATCCGCAGTCTGCATAAAGCGCTTGGTCACGACGCTCCCCCTGCGCATCGAAAACAGGAAGGCGATAACCAACATCAGCGTGATGACCGAAAGGATGCCGAGGGGAATCATGGCGGGACCTCCCGCCTGGAGCACTTGCCAAAGATTTGCCCTCTTGATGAACTCGGCTGCAGGCGTGGGTTCGGCGGACTGCGCCAGGAGGCTTGGGCTAAGGGCGAGGGAGGCGAGCCCCGTGAGAACAATTTTCATTGAATCGCGATAGAATAGTGCCTTCCAGCCGTGGCGCAAGCCCAGCAAACGGCTGCACCCGGTGGCCCCCGGAAATTCTCCATGCTCGTGTATTTGCTTCGTGGTACAGTTTCAGCATGGGTGAAGACATGCAAGCCCGACTTCGCGATGTGCCGCACAAGCCAGGGATCTACGTGATGCGAGATCGCCTGAAACGGGTAATCTATGTCGGTAAGGCGCGCGACTTGCGGAAGCGACTTTCTCACTACTTTACCCCTTCGCGTCAGACCACCGCCGACCCCAAAACTCGCGCACTCATTGAGAGCATTTGGGAGTTCGAGTGGCACATCGTCCGCAGTGAAGCCGAAGCGGTTCTCTTCGAGGGCCGGCTGATCAAGGAATTTCGTCCCAAATACAATGTGAGCTTTCGGGACGACAAGAGGTTCCTGCTTGTCCGCGTAAATCCCAACGATCCTTGGCCGAGATTTCAGCTGACCCGGCTGAGAAAGGATGACGGGGCGCGCTACTTCGGCCCGTTTGCCCACAGCGGCGCCTTGCGCACGACGCTTGGCGCAATCCGGAAAAAGTTCGGCATCCGGTCCTGTCGGCCGCCGATTCCCGGAGAGCGAGACTACCGGCACTGCCTCGATCACATCATCAAGAACTGCTCCGCTCCATGCATCGGACGGATCGCGCACACTGACTATCTCCGCCGGGTGGAAGAAGCTTGCGAATTTCTCGATGGCGCATCGCGCCAGATGATCGAACAGGTCGAGACGGAAATGCGCGCCGCCGCGGAAAAGCTCGACTTTGAGAAGGCGGCCGAGCTCCGCAATCTCCTGGACGACCTCAAGCGAACGACCAAGCCGATGACTCGCTTCACACGAAAGGCGCTGCCGAGCATTGACCCGCAGGAAGACCTGCGAGCCTTGGCCGACGCCCTTCAGCTTGGTCGCCCCCCGCGAATCATGGAATGTTTCGACATCTCCAACATTTCCAGCACCCATATCGTTGCCAGCATGGTCCGCTTTAAAGATGGGGTTCCGGATCGCGCGAACTACCGGCGCTACCGCATTCGAGGAACACCCAACCAGGACGACTTCGCCAGCATGGCCGAGGTGGTCCGGCGGCGTTACTCGCGGGTCCTTCGCGAGGCGCACCCGGAGAAAGGTGCGGTCGAGAAACGCGACTGGGCGCGATCGACTACTCGCCGGAGTTTAGCCAGGAATCACCCTCGCAGATCCTCCAGCAAGCGGCCATGCGTGAGGATCAGCCATCCACCTTGCCGGATCTGATTATTGTGGATGGCGGCAAGGGACAGCTGTCGAGTGCCTGCAAGGAACTGCAGCGCCTCGGACTCTACGAGCAGCCGGTCATCGGCCTGGCCAAGGAATTCGAGGAAATTTATCGTCCTGGGCGGCCACTTCCCTTGCGCCTTCCGGAGGACAGCGGAGCTCTCAAGCTCCTGCAACGGATCCGTGATGAGGCACACCGTTTTGCGAACAGCTTCCACAGTCTGCTGCTCAAGAAACGGATCAGCGAGAGTCTGCTCGACGAAATTCCCGGTGTTTCCGAGTCGCGCAAGAAGGCTCTGCTGGAGACCTTCGGCTCCGTCGAACGAATCCGAAAGAGCTCAGCCATGCAAATCGGCTCGGTCAGCGGCATCGGACCAAAACTCGGCGAGCAAATCGCCCAGTATCTCGCCCGCCTTTAAAGCGGCGGTGTCCCCGTCGCCGAAAGACGCACGACGGTGAGGACACCGTCGCTACAAGAGCGGTGCGAATCGAAGAGTCATTTCAAGAATGGCGTGTTTTGCCGACCGGGCGCCACGGCGACACAATTTACCAACCGCTAGCGTGCTCGACCTGGTGTCGGCGGGCTTCTTCCTTCAACAGCTCGTAGATCTTGAAGGCCAGATGTGGGAGCTGATCGTCGCTTGGGAGACTATTTGTAGCGATCGCGACGATGATACCGCTTTCGGGAGCGAAGATGTGCATAACTCGCTGACTGAAGGTCTCGCCCTCGTAGAACCAGACGATTCCGACATCGGTCAATGCCTTCCCTAAGCCGAGCGCAAAAGCCAAACGATGCTCTGGTGAAGGGGCCGCGATCGGCTGACCCGAATCCTGCGCGACGAGACTCTCTAGCTCCCGCTGCTGGTCCGGGGGAAGCATCCGGCCTTCGTAGAGGGCATGGAACCACGTCGTCAGGTCGGGAAGCGAGCTGATGATGGCTCCCGCGCCCTGCGCATAGGAGAGGTTGCGACGGTGCTGGTCCTTGCCGTAGAGCGAGGCGAACTCCGGAAAAGCAGAGTCGAAAAATTACGAGGATGTGAGGTGATCGATCACGGCTCGCCGGCAGCCCTCCGGGCAGTAAAAGGTGTCCTGCAGCCCGAGAGGCGCGATGATCCGTTTTTGTAGCTGTTCTGCAAGCGTCCCCCCGCTTGCGTTTTCGATGATCATCTGGGCGAGGAGATAGTTAGTGTTCGAGTAATTCCAGCCCTGCAGGAGAGGCAGTCCAATGGCAAACGACACCGGATCGGTGGCCGAGAAGATGATGTCCGGCGCGGCGGCATACGCGACTCGAAACGCGGGCACGTCGAGGTATTGCGGAATGCCGCTCGTCATGTTCAGCAGCTGCCGTATCGTGATTCGTCCCCACGCCGGGTATTGAGGCAGCCACTTGTCGAGGGTATCTGCGATCGACAGCTTGCCCTCGGCCTCGAGCTGCAAGAGAATGACGGATAGAAACGCCTTGGTATTGCTGCCGATCTGCCACAGGGTCTTCGCTGAGACGGGACGGCCCCCGTCGAATCGGGTTGAGCCCACGCTGACATCTATGTAACGGCCTCCTGGCAAGGCAGCCCGCATCGACACCCCGGAGATGTGCTCGGGTGTCCTCCGGTTCTTTAAGTACGCGTCGAGCTCGGCTCGCAATGGAGCACGAAGTGCTAACTCGCTGTTAGCGCGTGGTGGCGCTGGGGAGAGCTCTGCCGACGTGGTGAGCATTCCAGCGACCGTCAGAATTGCGAGTGCGACCGCCGCCGCGCTTGCAGTGAGCCGCCGTGCTCTAGCGCCCGGGATCTGCGCGGACCTCATTCGATGTCTCGTGTTTCTGCCTAACTGGACGTTCAGACTCCGTCTGAACGAGATTAGCTAGCTAAACTAAGAAGTGGCTGTCAATCAGATTGTTGTCGATCTCCTTGACGCTACCATCGGTGATGTTTTGGCGAGTCCGCGAAGTCAGCCGACGCGCCTCAGCTGTTCGTCGGTCGACCGCGCATACCATCAAGTCCCGGCGCAGAATGAGGCATGGCGCCCGTCAATCCAACGTCCGCCGGTAGCGCAAAGCACCGAAAGCCATCACGATAAGACCGAAGACGAGAATTGGCCAAACGTCAGGCCAGACATCGGCGAGGCCATTTCCTTTCAGAAG
>CAVPOC010000003.1:0-747394 GCA_963706955.1 uncultured Verrucomicrobiae bacterium
CTATTACGATGTGCTCAGGCGACCGGACGGCACCGCTGATTACCTGCGAACCCGCTCAATGGTGGGACTCACTCCTCTCTTTGCTGTTGAAAGCTTTAGCACCGATATGGCGAGGAAGTTTCCAATCCTGCGCAAGCGGGTGCAGTGGTTTCGTGACCGTCGCCCGCATCTGCTCGACCAGCTTCATCATATCGGCGTCGAGGTGCAAGGGCGCCGGTTGGTTTCGCTCGTTCCACCAGAACGGCTCCGCAGGATTTGCGAACGCCTCTTTGATGAAAGCGAATTCTTGGCTCCACATGGGATCCGTGCGCTTTCCCGTTATTACCTTGATCATCCCTACACGTTCACCGAAGCGGGCGAGACAGAAACGCTTCGCTACACTCCAGCGGCAGTTCGAGTGGCTATGTTTGGCGGCAACTCGAATTGGCGCGGTCCGGTCTGGATGCCAATGAACTACCTTTTGATCGAAGCGCTCCAGAAATTCGGCTTCTATTTCGGGGATACCTTCAAGGTGGAATTCCCAACCGGCAGCGGACGGCAGATGAATCTCTGGGAGGCCTCACTCGAACTTCAACGAAGGCTCGTCTCGTTGTTCGAGCGCGGTCCCGACGGGCGACGACCTTTCAATGGGGAAAACGAGTTCTTCCAGAACGATCCACACTGGCGCGACCACATCCTCTTCAACGAATACTTCAATGGTGACAATGGCACCGGTGTGGGGGCCAGCCATCAAACCGGCTGGACCGCCCTCATCGCGAAGATGATCCGGCAGCTCCACACCTTCGATCGCAACACCTAGAATTTTGCTGGTCCCGAGTGTGGTCGCCGCTCAGGACTTGCAGCCGCTGTCGTGGCGGTGTCCCCCACCGCCGGGAGTCCTCGACCGTGTGGGATACGGCCGCTACAATCGCGCGCCGCTTGGCGTCTGGCTAGTGGTAATGGTTCGGCAGGCGATTGGGACCGTCCGAAACGCTGGCGCGTCGCCTGCGGTCGTGGCCCCGCCGCTATGCAGTTAGGCTGCCAAAGGAGTTGAGCGTTCGAGGGGCTCGCGCTCCTGGGCGCGCTTCGCATTAAGTTTGACCAGAAGCCACATCCCGCCGACATAGGCGAACGTTCCAAACGGAATCAACAGCCCTTCCCACGTCGGATACAATCCCAACCAAACCCCCATCCACGCCGGCAATTCCAGACCTGGAACCGGATGAACAGGAAGCCAACCCACGGTTTGGAATAACCTGACCGTGGATCCCATGAAGGTAAACAAGACAAAGATCACGAGGACCCCGGTGATAACAAGCATTCGACGGTAGGGAAGCTTCGCCCCGATCGAAAACACAGCCAGTCCGACCACTCCAATAAAGAGTCCACCGATGGCCAAGCCGAGGAGGACAGGACGCATTCCCGCCTCGAGAATGAGCGACTGCATGAACAGGGTTGTTTCGAAGCCTTCTCGAAAGATCGTCACGAAGCCCACACCCACCAGCGCGAGACCTTCCCAACGCGTCTGTTGTTGCCGCTGCGCGGCCTTGCTCAGAGTGCGCAAACGCGCGTTCCATCCCGTCCAGTAATCTTTATGAAAAACCCAATTGGTGACGATGAGCAGAACGACGACGGCGACGACGGAAATGACTGCTTCCAACGTCTCACCGTAGTGGGAAAGGCCCTGCAAAAGCGTGCGCGAGGCTACAAAATCACTGCCGTGACACCCAGCGCCAGCCAAGCCCCGGCGCCGATGCGCTTACGAATACTCGCGTTTTCCACGCCGCGCAGTCCTGCGAGGAGAGCGGCGAGAATAACGACTGCTTCCAAACCTTCCCGAGCAACGATGAAAATCGCGCCGATGACTGCGGCGGTGGGCGAAAGACCTACCTTGACGAGAGCACTGCATTCTTCCAGCGCATCCAGGGCCCGCTGATACGCCGCCGTGAGCTCCTCTCCGGTAAGTCGCGCATCCAAGACGGCCTTGATCCCTGGTTCGCCGACCTGGCCGTCCAGAAAAGCTTTCTCGGCCCGGACGGCAAGCGCAGGATCACGCGGCAATGTCCGCGACTCTATCTCCAGATCGAAATTGATGTAAGCATCGAGACGAAGCTGCTCTGCCTTCCGCCAGAGCTTGCCCTGGGCCGCAGAAAGGGACTGTCCCAAGAGCGAGCGGACTTCCAGGGCCGTTTCGGCAACGACATCGCTTCCCATGCCCGAACGCTTTAAAGTCAGGCCGAAGTCTTGCTGGAGCAGCTTGGAGGCTCGGGAGACAAAATTATCGATTTCGGATTGAGCCGTCTTTCCTTCGATGGCACCTTCCAGGCCTTCCAGCGCGCCCAGAAGATCAGGACCGTTCTTTTCCAGCGCCTCCGCCTTGGTTTGGCGCCACACTGGCATCAATTCATTGACGATCTGGCGCGTCTGAATGGTAAAACTTTTCGCCTCCCGATATTCAATCGGAATGGTTATCTCCCCATCACGCACCCCCGACTGGTATTCTTTCGGAATCAGTCGAAGAAGCTTGAGCACGATTCGCTCACGGCGCTCAACGTCCTCGGGACTTAGCAAGTTGGGATAACCTGCCTCCAGAGACAGCCGCCATTGCGCGGCCAAATTCGACAGCTGACTGGAGTTCTCTCGGGCTCCCGCGAGAAGGGAGGCAAAGTCGCTTTCGTTTTGCAAGTTAATCGGGGCCGTCGATTTGGTTGCGAGCTGCTGGAGCGATTCTGGCAGCTGGGACAGTCCCTGAATCTCTGCGGCACGGGCGTAGATAAGCTCGGCGGTCGCGCGATTCTCGTGGATGAGCCGGATGAGCGCGTCGGCCTTCTCGCGAGCGCGAGTGATCTGCCAGACCACATATTCTTTTGCGAGCAGTCTGCTGACCTCGGTCCGCTGCGTAGGGCTGCCGCCGAGCCGCTGGAGCGCGAGGGCGCCTTCTACCGAATTGGCGAATTTGGGAAGACGAATGATCGAGCGCCATTCGCGCGCCGCATCGATGTTTCCGGTGCGCTGATTGCTAATCATCTCCAGCGCCGCAACGTGCTGAAGCCGCGCTTGCATGAACCCCACGGCCTCTGCGGTCAGGAACAATCCTTCCTCGGAGACAGGAAGTGGTGTGTTCCAAAGTTGCCGCGCCTCCGAATTGGTCAGGATCTGGCCGAACTGTTCGCGGGCTTGCTGCAAGCTCTCTTCAATCGCCGGTGACCAGCGGCCGCCGTGGATATCCAAGAGGGCCTCGTCAAATGCGTTCTGCAAAACGGCAGATTCGTCGATCGCATCGGCTCGGAGGCTGGCCAGAGAAACGAGGACGCTCAGGAAGATGATCAGCCCTCGCCCCACGCACGATCGTTTTCTGCACTTCATGAGAATTGCGGCTCCCGGCCGCCTCAAACTCAGCTCTCGACCTTTACACCTGCGACGGCGGCACTTTGTTCAATCTGCGGGACGAGCTTGTCCGTCTTCTCCTTGGCCTGCGTCGCCAACTCGTCAATCTCCGCTCCCTTTATCTCCCCCTGCTTTTCGCGTTTCTCGATGGTATCAAGAAAGCTCATGATACCCTTGAAACCGAGGTCGACTGACTTGGCGAGAGACTTGTCCTTTTCGGCGACTTGTCCCTCGACCGCCTCAAACATGACCTGACAGCTACCCATGATTCCACGCATATCGGAAACGCGACTGACCGCCTGAAAGCGCCCCGACTTCTCCTTTGCATAACGAGATTCCTTCCAATCTTCAAAATAGTCCGAAAGCGTCGGGGTCATTACGATCATTGCACCGAAACAGTCGGCCACGGAAGCATTCCATGCCTTGGCGTCAGAGAGCAACAAGCCGAGCTTCCGGTTTACATCCTTGGCAGCAGCAGCCAAGACCTCTGGGCGCGGGAGCAGCTTCTTACCTCCATCGACAGGTGTCACCCAACGTGTATCTCCTCCCCAGAGCATTGGTTCGATTATGTAGGTGAACAGAGCGCCTTGCTTATCGATATTTTGACCGTTTCCGAGGTCCAATACCACGGCAGCCACATCCTCCGGTCCTTCGGAGGCGGGAACTCCCGCATCCAAATAAATGTCGTATTCGGCCATAGTGGGAACTCCGGCGACAATTCCCTCGATCGTCTCGTAGCCAAAGCTATCCATCGCTTTATAGTTCTCCTGCATCTTCGCGATGAGTTTATCGATCTTTTTGGGATCAGCTTTATACGCCGCCTCGACAGAACCTCCGTTCGCTGCGACCAGCTTCGAGTAGGCCTCGCTATTCGCCACGAAATCCTCGGAAGCCGCCTTTATTTTTTCGAGACCCTTGAGCAGATAGCCCTTCACGCTCGCAGCTGTCTCATCGCCGTTGGCGCGAGGTCCGAAAACACCCAGGAAAACTAAAACCGACATCAGGAGAAACCGAGAACTGATCTTCATATTGAGAATGAGTATCAATTTCTAAGACAGGATGTGGTTTGCGCAAGAGAAAATCGGAGGGCTTTTTTAGTTTGGGGATTCGCCGAGCTTTAGGTGCCGGCGACGAGGAGATCGACGGTTCGCGTATGTGCGGCCCTGCGGTGCTCAAAGACGAAGATGCCCTGCCAGGTTCCCAAGGTCATTTGCCCGTCGACGATTGGGATCACTTCACTCGTCCGGGTCAGGGCCATGCGCAGATGACTCGTCGTATCGTCGGGACCTTCGAGAGTATGAACGTAGTCGCCAGACTCCGGGGCAATTTTCTCGAAGTAGCGGTGGAGATCCGTTCTGGCGCTGGAGTCGGCGTTCTCGTAGATGACGAGGCTGGCGCTGGTATGGCGAATGAAGATGGTCACGGTGCCTGTTTCGACGCCACTTTCGCGCACGGTTTTGGCGACCTCCTCGGTAATTTCGTAGGTTCCCTTACCGCGCGTGCGAATCGAGAGCTCGGCGTGTTTAGCGATCATTGCGGCTTGATGACAACGAGCAGCCAGCCGGCCAGAAACAACAAGCCGCCAATCGGCGTGATCGCGCCAAGCCAACGAATATTGGTGACCGCCAGAAGATACAAGGAACCGGAAAAGATCACGATTCCCGCTGCCCAGATCCAGACGACGGTGGGGTTTCGTCCGGCGGCCCACAAGGCAGCTACCGCGTGCACAAGATGGTAAAGGACTGCGGTCTGCCAGATAGAGCTGGTTTGATTGGCGTTCAGAAGCGATGCCAGTTGGTGAGCGCCGAAAGCTCCCAAAGCAACGCCCAGAAATCCGAGCACGCCTGCGATTTGAATGGCAAGTTGCATAAAATGAAATACCCCGAAAGCAGACGAGTTGTAGGGGCCCATCTCTCAAGCGCCCAGCGAAATATCCAATGGCGCTTGGCACAAGCGTCTCCACAAGTGGTTCTGAATTCGTCCTCGCGGCGTCTGACGGGAAATTTTTCCAGCTCATGCAGTTCATGAGATCTTTTGGGTCCACAGATTAACACCGATGGATTTCTGTAAATCAGTCGAAATTTGTGCAATCTCTGGATAGCCAGACAGGGCCGCCAAGCCACTCACCGGTCCGTTGGATCTGACCTCAGAAATACGTTCCTCCCGTGCCCAAACGAGCTTCATCTGCACCTGCCGAACGGTCCATTGCCAAGTCGCTGCGCGAGTATGCACGGGGGATAGCGGGCGGACTGATGTTCAGCCTGCCGTTGCTTTACACAATGGAAATGTGGTGGGCGGGATTTACCAGTCAGCCGGAGCGGCTACTTCTTTATGTCGCGGCGACTTTCGCTCTGTTAATCGGTTATAATCGTTACGCCGGGATGCGCCAGGATGCTAGCTGGGTCGAGGTCGCAATCGATTCCGTGGAGGAAATGGGGCTCGGCCTAGTAACGGCTGGGCTGATGCTTTTCCTGCTCGGACAGATCACGTCTGAGATGGAGCTGAACGAGATCGTCGGAAAGCTCATCATGGAAGCCATGACGGTGGCAATTGGCGTGTCGGTCGGCACGTCTCAACTCGGGGGTGGTGCCGCCGCCGATGAGCGAGACAAAGGTGTCAAAAAAGGCTCGGCGCCGCCGGAGGCGGATTTCAGCAACCAGCTTGTCCTTGCTCTTTGCGGTGCAGTGCTCTTTGCTGCCAATGTCGCGCCGACAGAGGAGATCGTCCTGGTCGCGCATTCCATCTCGGCCTGGCGGCTGATCGGTCTTGCGCTCCTATCGATCGCCTTAAGCGCACTGATTTTATTCTATAGCGAGTTTCGTGGATCAAAACGGTTCGCTGCCAAGGCGGGAGCAATGCATGTTATTTTGATGACCGCCGTTTCCTACGTCATCGCTTTGCTTGCTTCGCTGACCATCCTCTGGTTCTTCGGTCGCTTGGACGGTGAGCCGATCATCACCATCGTCGGCCAGACCGTAGTGCTTGGTGTGGCCGCAGCGCTGGGAGCATCCGCCGGACGCCTGCTCCTGCAATGACCAAGCTGGAGAAAAACTGGCTGGAGTGGATATGTTTTGCCATCAGTTTCCTGTTGGTCATCGGCTTAATTGGCTACCTGCTTTACACCGCCGTGACCACCGGCAAGTCGCCAGCACACATCGAGCTCCAGTTGGGTCCACCACAGGAACGTGGCGGGAAGTTTTTCATCAATGTCGTCGCGGAAAACCGCGGCGAGCAGACGGCCGAAGGCGTTTACGTCGAGGTCGTGCTCAAGGCTAATGGCAAGGAAGAACGGGGAATGTTCGTCATCGATCGTTTACCCAGGCAGGGCAAACGTCGGGGAATCGTCACTTTCGAGACGGATCCTCGCCTGGCCTCTACCGTGGAGGCACGCGCCCTCGGATACGCAGAGCCGTAGCCCGTTTCTTTTCGTTCGGCGTTATCGCCGGCAAGAAGGCTTTGATCTTTCAGGAAATACCTCTAAAGCTGAGCTTTATTGCCGAGAAACGGAAGACGAGAACAATGCTTAGCGAGTCATCTGGGGAGCTTGTCATCGTCGACGCTCTGTTCGGACGCAAGAGCGAAAGCGGATGAACCAAGCAAATCACTGCCGCAGTGACCGTGTCCGCGCCGCGGCGCTCCTTTACCGATTGACCAGCGCCATCATTGCTTCTGCGTAACGTTCTCCCTGGGCAGCGCCCGGCGGGAAGAGGTTGTCGATCTGGGCCAACTCGTCTGCGCTTAAACTTATGTCGACGGCACCCAAGTTGTCCTCGAGATAGCGAACGCGCTTTGTGCCAGGAATCGGGACGATATCGTCACCCTGCGCCAGCACCCAGCTGAGCGCCAACTGCGCGGGCGAGCAGCCTTTTCTTTCGGCAAGATTCTTGACGTGTTCCGCCAGGCGCAGATTGGTTTCGAAGGCTTCCCCTTGAAAGCGCGGATTGGTGTGCCGCCAGTCATCGCTTGAGAGGTCAGAGGGCTTCTGAATTGCTCCGGTCAGAAAGCCCCGCCCAAGCGGGCTGTAGGCAACGAAGCCGATGCCCAGCTCCCGGCAGGTGGCCAGCGTGCCATTGCGCTCGATGTCACGCGACCAAAGCGAGTATTCCGACTGGAGAGCAGCAATGGGATGGACGGTGTGAGCACGTCTGAGAGTATCAGGACCCGCTTCCGAAAGTCCGAGCTGGCGCACCTTGCCTGCGCGCACCAATTCGGCCATCGCACCGACAGTCTCCTCGATGGGCACCGCGGGATCAACACGGTGTTGGTAATAAAGATCGATGGTGTCAATTCCCAACCGCTTCAGACTACCCTCACAAGCCTTGCGAACGTTTGCAGGCGAGCTATCGATCCCCTGGATGGCCCCGTTTTCGATGCGAAAGCCGAACTTCGTCGCGACGACAACTTGCTCTCGCTGTATCTCCCGCAAGAAGCGACCTAAAAGTTCCTCGTTCTTGTAAGGACCATAAATCTCCGCGGTATCGAGAAAGTTACCGCCGAGCTCAAGGTAGCGGCGCAACACCGCCAACGATTCTGATTCGTCGGTCGGACCGTAGGCGTAGGACATTCCCATGCATCCCAGACCCAGCGACGAAACCTCCAGTGAACCTAGTTTACGAATTTTCATAGAAAACCTCGGCCAAAGCTACACCAAGGAGGAAGGTCGCAAGAGAGGTTTCGCCGACCTGATGCCGAGTTACGCAGGACGTCCGAGAAATCGATTACATGCTCATGCCGCCATCGACGGCCAGCACCTGACCGGTGATGAAGGAGGCCTCTGGGCTCGCCAGGAAGGCGACCGCCGCGGCGATGTCTTCGGCCACGCCAAAGCGTGTCAATGGAATCTGCGCCAAGGCGGCCTTGCGGACATTCTCGTTCAACGCCGACGTCATGTCAGTTTCGACGAAACCTGGTGCGACGACATTGGCGGTGATGTTTCGGCTGGCCAGTTCGCGCGCGAGCGTCTTGGTGAAGCCAACTAGCCCGGCCTTGCTTGCGGCATAGTTTGCTTGTCCAGCGAGGCCGATCAACCCGCTCACCGAGCTGATATTGATAATGCGGCCCTTGCGCTGCTTGACCATGGCGCGCAGAATGGCTCGAGAAAAATTGAAAGCACCCTTAAGATTGGTGTCAACTACCAGGTCCCAATCTTCCGAGCTCATGCGCATGATCAGCGTGTCCCGCGTAATGCCCGCATTGTTGACGAGCACATCGCAGCGGCCGAAATCCGCCAGGATGGCCTCACCAGTTTTCTGAACCGCATCAAAATCCGCGACATCGACGGCGTAGGGTTTGGCCAGATCGGGCGCAATGCCACTAATCGTCTCAGCCGTTTTCCGGGCATTAGCTTCTGTGCGACTGACAACCGCAATACGAGCTCCTTCTTCCGCGAGGCGCCGAGCGATCGCTTCGCCGATTCCGCGCCCGGCGCCGGTAACTATCGCCACCTGATTCTCAAATCGTTTCATAATGCTTCCCTGGCTCGGTCCGCGGTGCCCACGCGCAGCTCCTCACACTTTCACCCAGCTGCGGGTTCGGGAGCTCTCCTCGATGGCGGCGAGCACCTTTTCGTTCTTCAGGCCTTCTTCAAATTGTGGCTGCACGCTCTTTCCGTCCACGACCGCCTTAACGAAGTCTGCGAAGGTATTGGTGAAGGTGTGCTCATAGCCGATGATGTGGCCCGGCGGCCACCAGGCGGAGCCGTAGGGATGTTTAGGCTCAGTGACAAGAATGTCGCGGAATCCCCGGGCGTCTTCCGGGTCATCGAGGTTGTAAAACTGCAGCCGATTCATTTCCTCGAAATTAAAGAAGAGCGATCCCTTGCTCCCATTGATCTCGAGGGTGATGTGGTTCTTGCGTCCGTGCGCAAAGCGGGTGGCTTCAAAATTCGCAATCGCGCCATTCTTGAAACGACCGATCCAGGAAACGGCATCATCCACCGTCACTTTGCCGAACTTCTTGCCGGCCTTGGCTCCAAGCCCCTTGCCCACTTTTTCGAGGATCGGCCGCTTCTTGACGAAAGTCTCCAGGAGCCCGCAGACTTCACTAATGTCGCCGACCACATACCGGGCCATGTCGATTATGTGCGAGTTAATGTCACCATTCGTCCCGGAACCGGAAACCTTTTCCTGAAGACGCCAAACCAAGGGGAAATTCGGATCCGCAATCCAGTCCTGGGCATAGCGCGCCCGGACGTGATAGATGCGATCCCCCAAGTCGCCGCGCTCGAGCATTCGCCTGGCATGGGCAATCGCTGGAATCCGGCGGTAGTTGTGACACACCATGTTAACAACCTTGGCCTTCTTGACGGCCGCCACCATTTGCTCGCACTCGGCAACATTGATCGCCAACGGCTTCTCGCAAAGAATCGCTTTTCGGTTCCTGGCTGCCTCCAGAGCGATTTCGCAGTGGCTGTCGTTGGGCGTACAAATGTCGACGATATCAATGTTCGCGTCGCTGACAACCGCCCGCCAATCCGTGCTGGCATTCTGCCAGCCGAGCTGCTCACGGGCCGCCTCAACGTTCTTGGGCGACCGCCCGCAAATTGTGTGCAGCACCACGTCGGCAGGCAGATCGAAGAACTTGGGAGCCTGACGCCAGGCATTCGAATGCGCCTTGCCCATGAAGTTGTAACCAATCATTCCGACATTCAGAGAGCGTCTAGCCATAGCAAGAAGGGGAAGTTCTTCACTTCAACAAATGCGATCGCGTCTGAAAACAAAAAACCGTCTCGGTCACCGGCAAAGCGGGGGCCAGCCAGAAATGACCTCGCACTGGATTGACGAATCGAAGGAATGGTTTATCATTCCAGAACGCAGGGGAGCTTACACAGCTGAGAGTCCCGATCGGCAAATCGATTTAGGGAGACCCTTGGAACCTGATCCGGCTAAAACCGGCGTAGGGAGCAGAGATGAGTTCTAAGTTTGCAGTTTTAAATTTTGCGCCGCGAACCGAAACCGGTCCGGTCTCTGCTTTCTTGCTGACCGCCGGGGTCCGAAATGCAAAGAAAATTTAAAACTGAGAATGAGTGCACCTAAAAGCGCCGTCGAGCCTGAGAGCAGCACGCCGCTGCCAAAATCCAGTCGTGTCTACGTGGGCGGGGAGATCCATCCTGAGATTCGCGTGCCAATGCGGCAAATCGAGCTTGCCCCAACTAAATCGTTCAACGGCGCGCTCGAGGAAAATGCGGCTGTTCGGGTCTATGATACCAGTGGACCTTGGGGAGATCCGCACTTCGATGGTGATGTCGAAGAGGGACTTCCCCCGTTGCGGAAGGAGTGGATCCTTAAGCGCAGCGACGTCGCCGAATATCAGGGCCGCCATGTGCGACCCGCAGACAACGGCTACCTGAGCAACGGCCACGGCCGTGCGCTCAGCGGACGTCGTGGCGGACTCTCGCCGTTTGAAACTCCCAAGAACGCGAAACGACAGCCTCTGCGAGCTTCAGCAGGCCATCCCGTCACGCAGCTGTGGTACGCGCGACAGGGCATGATCACCCCTGAGATGGAGTTCATCGCCATCCGGGAGAACCTCGGACGCGCCAAAATCGCCCAACTGGAAAAGGATCTTGTTCGCGATGATCTAGAAAAGCAGCATGCGGGTAGTGCTCAACTGGCCGACGGTGCGGGCGACGCCAGAAATCGCTACTACGTTCCTTCGGTGTTTCGCCGCTTTCCGCAGCGGATACCCTCGCAGATTACCGCGGAGTTTGTTCGGGCGGAAGTCGCCGCCGGTCGCGCCATCATCCCGGCGAACATTAATCATCCGGAATCCGAGCCGATGATCATCGGCCGCAACTTCCTCGTAAAGATCAATGCCAATATCGGCAATAGCGCTGTCGCTTCGACGATTGATGAGGAGGTTGAGAAAATGCGTTGGGCGACCAAGTGGGGCGCCGATACGGTCATGGATCTTTCGACCGGCAAGAATATCCATGCGACCCGCGAATGGATTCTTCGCAATTCGCCGGTTCCGATCGGAACGGTTCCCATCTATCAAGCGCTCGAAAAAGTTGGCGGGAAAGCCGAAGAGCTCACCTGGGAAGTTTACCGCGATACGCTGATTGAACAGGCTGAACAAGGCGTCGACTATTTCACGGTCCACGCCGGAGTCTTGCTGCGCTTCATTCCGCTGACGGCGCGGCGGATGACAGGCATCGTCTCTCGCGGTGGTAGCATCATGGCCAAGTGGTGCCTGGCACATCATCGGGAGAGCTTCCTTTACACGCATTGGGAAGATATCTGCGAAATCATGGCCGCCTACGATGTGAGCTTCTCAATCGGCGACGGACTCCGACCCGGCAGTATTGCCGACGCTAACGACGAGGCGCAATTTGCCGAGTTGTTCGTGCAAGGGGAGTTGACCGAGCGGGCCTGGAAACACGGCGTGCAAGTCATGAACGAGGGTCCCGGTCATGTGCCGATGCACATGATCGAAGAAAATATGGCCAAGCAACTCGAATGGTGCCATCAAGCGCCCTTCTACACCTTGGGCCCTCTCACGACGGACATAGCTCCAGGTTACGACCACATCACCAGCGGCATCGGCGCAGCCATGATCGGATGGTACGGATGTGCGATGCTGTGCTACGTGACTCCAAAGGAACACCTCGGCCTGCCAAATAAAAAGGACGTTAAGGATGGCGTCATTGCCTACAAAATTGCCGCGCACGCTGCCGACCTCGCCAAGGGCCACCCGGGTGCACAGTCCCGCGACAACGCCCTCTCGAAGGCACGGTTCGAATTCCGCTGGGAGGACCAGTTTAATCTCAGCCTCGACCCAGTGACAGCCCGGGAATTCCATGACGAGACGCTCCCGCAGGAAGGCGCCAAGTCCGCACACTTTTGCTCGATGTGCGGTCCGCACTTTTGTTCGATGAAAATCACCGAAGACGTTCGCAAATACGCTGCTGAGCAGGGGATCAGCGAAACAGAGGCGGTCTCCCGAGGCATGCAAGAAAAGTCCACCGAATTTCTCGACAAAGGCGCAGAGCTCTATTCGAAGGTGTAAGCTCGCTGCGTTGTAGCGACCGTGTCCCCACGGTCGAGGCGGCGGTTTGGCAGCGGCGATGTCCTCATCGCTACAACGAGACAAGTTATACGGGAGGGTGCCAGGTGCCCGGCAAAATCCACAGGCGCTTGGCACAAGCGCCTCCACAAATTTTTCGAGCGGCCCCGCGCATCATCGATGCTTTAGCGCATCTCAGCAGGTGGTGTGGAGAATCGCGAACGCATCCTCGCTTTGGAGATTGCTTAGTAGTTGGCAGGCTTCCTCTGTGGGGACCACAACGAGTTTGATGCCGCGCTGCCTGGCCTCTTCCTGGACTTCCGGCATCACGGGTAAGCGCCCATAGGCTCCGGTACCGACAATAAGTTGATTGCCACCCCAGGGGATCTTCTCCTCGATTGACAAGGGCGTGTGACCAGCTTGATCACGATATCGCTTAGAAGGACCCTTTTTGCGCTTCCTCACTTTTCCCGCTTCGATGACGACATCGTACTCGTATCGCTGCTTCTCGACCTCAATCTCACCGAACTCAACCAATCTCGCCTGCATAAAATATTTCCGCAGCACGCTCCCACTTACGCGCGCTGCCGTCAACCGTTGAACGCTGGCAAGAAAACCTACGCGAGGCACGGTGACTAACTAGCTTGCCTCTTGCGCATGCATGCTTAAAGAACTCAGGCCGCCCAGATTACCAGCCGTAGTGAGCGTGTCTCCACGGTCGAGGCTTAATGTAGCGGCGATGTCCTCATCGCCGAGGGTATTTGCCGGCGGTGGGGACACCGCCGCTACAGCACCAAGGGCGGAACCGTTCCGAATTGATCTCGCCGAAAGTGGCTAGGACCAACCAACCAAGTTCTGCGGCAGCTCCGCGACTTAGGGCTGGACCTCGATAACCATCTCGGGCGAGGCATCTCCCTCATTATTAATTGCCCGGATGACAACGCGCAGGCTGTGATAACTGTCGCGCCTAATTTTGAATTTCCACGAGGTCGTTCCGTTGGCCGGCACAAAATTTTTCCAATGCCTTTGGTCGCCTTTGTATTCGACTCTCGCTATGCCGCCCTCGCCGGCAGCCGTTCCCCAGAAGTTGAAGTACGATCTGCTTACGATCAGTTCCGTCAATGAAACGACTGGCGGCGCCACCGGCTCGGGAGCGGGAGTTGGCAGATCGACATGCAGCACTACCTGGGTGAAATCCTCTCCGATCCCATCGTCCTGAAAACTGCCGGCGAAGGCGCGAAATTCAAACCCGCTCGCCGCATCGAATCCAGGAAGTGTCGAAACATTTGGGATCTTAAACTCGAAGTCGGGTGCGGCGGCATTAGCGGCCCCCACAAACCCCTCGAGCCCGCAAATCGGTGTGCCGAAACGGGTAGATTCCGCCGGCAACTGAGTCCCCGGAGAGAGATCGGGAGCAATCAAGAAGGGTTTTGGCAGGGGCGGAGTCGGGACACCGGCAATCGTGTCGAACACTCCGTCGCCGTTCCAATCGAATTCAATCTGGATGGCCTCGCTTGATGCCAGGTTGGCAAGATCTGTCCCCCCGAGCGCCGTCAGGGCAGGGCTTGTGCTCGAAGGATTGCCGTCTCCATCGGCATCGCCGGCAATTCCAAAGAAGTTGATCCCGACATAGAGCGCATCCTCTTCCGCGTCGTAAACGAAGCGAAAATCCTTAATGTCCCAACCTGAGGTCGGGAACGGAAACGCGGGAGGAAGACCCACGTCGGGCTCCTCCTCGCCGGTAGCGTTGACAGCGTCGGCAATGACGACAGCCTCGGGCGTAACAAAGTCGGTTTCAGCGTTTCCTGTGAGTGAAAGCGCGTCCAGAGCAGAACCTGCAGCCATGAGAAAGAGCGCAGACAACGCGGCACTATGCCATTTTATCGACTTAGTCATGTGATTTGAATCGCCTCAAGCAACGCCAATAACGTGTTTACTGATAGCTTAGCACTCGTAATAAGATGCTCCCGCTTATAGGTTACGATGTTTTAGTCCACACGAAGTGCGTAAAGTGACGAATGCGTTTTATACGCAGGCATTCGGTCCTCTCGCAGGCAGATACAGCCCCACAACTACTAACGACTTGTCCTTGACGTCGGATAAATGCACAGAATTTCTCAGATTCAATGAGCACCGACAAGGTTGACAAGTGTGCAAAATGCCGGATCGCGTCGAAAACGATCCTTTTACTTCGACTTGAATCAATAAGGCGCCATTTGGCCTTTTGTTGATGATATCACCCAGGCATACCTAGACTTCTCGGAGATACACAAGGGAACACTGTTGAAATTCCGCGGCCTACGGCCACAGTGTGATCAAGGCTCTCGAGGACGGAGCAACGAAGGTATTCGCTAAAGAGTCGATGTTCGACACTTAAAAACTACAAAGTCGGTCGGCCAGCGCAGGTTGTAAACCAGCTCACTTATTGTTTGGAAAAATTTCCTGAGGAGCTCGGCCGCCATCTCCGCTTCCAAGAACTCCTGGATCACACTGCGCACAAGCGGACGCAAAAAGTCGGCCTCCTCTTCTGGGTCATGGTTCGATATTCAGTTGGTTGGTTTTCTGACTCCCAACTGCTTACCATGACCTTCCTTTTGCTGAACCCTGCTGCACATTATCAACAAAGACACAGTTTCCGGTGTGGGGCTACCAAAGCGGTAATCGGACGTTGCATCCCCCTGACGCACTCGCTTTTTGTCTCCGATATTCCGCGTAGGTAGCTTCGGCGCGTTTCTCTAGCGAAAACGACTTCTGCTCCTTTGCGATTCTGATGGCTTTGTAAAATGAAGCCTCAATTTGGTTCTCCTCAGCACCCAAAGTAGCGAGAAACACTCCGCGCAGGCGGTGCAGTTCGGCGCTGCAATAACCGTGCTCAAATCTTTCAGCAATTGCTACCGCCTCGTTGATTGCCTCAAGAGCTTCAGAGGTCCGATCCGCTAGATGTAAAGCTTCAGCCTTTTGTGTCAGGTGATATGGAAGGTCGAGCATCGAACCGGTCGCCCGAAGCTCTTTTATTCCCTGTTCGATCCCGGGAATACCTTCCGCTGTGTTACCGGAAGCGCTGCGCACCCAGCCGCGGCGAATCGATCCTAGCGTTAGAAAATGCGCAAAATGGTGACGCGTGGAGAGTTCAATCAACTCCGATGCTAAGCGGTCAACTTCGGCAGGGTCACGCTCAAGGTGGGCCAGACCCGCTGCCCAAGCTAGCGCCATGGCTAATGTATACCTATCCTTCAGCTCCTTTGCTGTTGCGATCGCCTCGTCCATCAGCGCGTGGCAAGAGGCGATCTCTCCGAAATGCCAGTCGGACATGGCCTCATAAATCAGACACATGACGACTGGCGCCGCGACCTCTTCCGCAACAGGAGACTGGGCGCTTCCCGAGCGCCAGATCTGAACACCATGCCTCGCGTATTTCCGGGACGAGTCAAACTCGCCCAAAAAGTAAAATATGGCTGCGAAAGCTTGGTAGGCAGCTAGCATGAGCCGTGCGTCATTCTGTTCCTGCGCCAGCGCATAAATTCGTCGGTTAATCTGCATTGCAGCAGACAGCTTGTCTGTCATCAGTGCATAGCGTGCCTGACCCATCAATTGCATAAACAGAAGCCGGGGACGATTTACCAAATGACACAAGGGTTCGGCGCGCTCGAAACAAATTCCGGTCTCGGGTGCTGCAAATCCTCGCGTGACGGTTAGATATAGCCCCGCCTGCATGAGGAGGAAGAGCTGATCTTCAGCAACGAGACTTTGCCCTTCGATGGCCGTTTCGATCAGCGATCCCCAGCGCCCATGTTCGAAGAAATGACCTAAAGCCGAGAGCAATGGCCCTGTTGCTCCAAGAACGTTAGCCGCAAAGTGGGCATCCCCCCGCTGAATCCGGGGGATATAAACTTCATGCAGCGCCTCTCGAAACAGACCGGCGTTGCAGCCGCAAATTACTGCTAAGAAGAGTGGCTCCATCTCCGCAAAATTATCCGGCAGCTGCGGAGCGAGCGTTCGATAATAGTTAAAAAGCCGCTTGTTGCATTCCTTCCAAGCATCGCTTCGTTGGCCTCGCAGCTGTTCGCCAAAGTATTCACGAACGAGAGGATGTGTATCGAGATCTCCAGGATTCTGCGGATCTTCCCCAGCCAGAAGTCGCGCTCTTCTTAGTCTGGCTAGAATCGTCCGCCATTCCGTCGGGCTCAAATTCGTTAATGACTCTGTCAGGCCCGGAATCGCAGGCGGTTTTAGAAGCGCTGCAATCGCCTTTTCCTCAGCTGGGCGATCAAAAAGTCCTAACATGCGCAGAACCGACAGCTCAGGACCTTCACCAAACCAGGTTTGGTAAGATTTCATTACTTCTTGGGCGTGGGTTCCCTGTCGGACGTCGTGAGCAAGATGTCCCGACACTTCGTTACGTGAACGAATGTCTCCGTTGTAGGCATCAGTCAGATAGCTGCCCAACAGCGTCAGCGCCAGACAATGGCCGCTGAACTCATCGCTGGCACTTTGCAGCTCCGCTTCATCTCCCTTTACTCCCAGCGCTCGGAGCAGCTGTGCTCCGGCATCGCTGGATAGATATTCCAGGTGACGACGCAGAGCTGAGCTACCCTCGTGATCCGACAGATCAGCAACCGGCAGGCGCGTGGTAATCACGCACAGGCCCATATTGAAAGCAGCAAGCTCTCGCAAGAGTGCCTGAAGGGACGGGTCCCGTAACCGCCCTTCTTGTGCCCCAGGTGGATTTTGGAGCGGCTCCAACCCATCCAGAACAAGCAATGTTCGCCGATGCCCAACGAGCTTCGCCAATCTTTCGCCCTTCTCCCATGCTGTTCCGAGCCGTGGATCTGGATCGCCAAACCAGTGAAGAACGGCATTAAGAAATTCATCGGCAGACGAAGTGTCTCCACTGGTGCCCTGTCTGTAAAAAGACCAGCCAAATACGAGTTGCGCAGAACGATAGTGTTCAGCAGCCATTCGTCGGAGCCAATGGTTGACCAGCGTCGATTTTCCGACTCCGCCCCAGGCAACAATTGTAACAACATTGACCTGCTGGTTTGCCCATGCATCGTCCAGGAAACCGATGTCCTCTTCGCGACCAAAAACATCGCTTCCTGTGATGGGCAATCTGGCTACGGAAATCTTCTTTGGGCCTAATCTTGTTGGCGGCTTCCGGGTTCCGACGCGTGAAGTGCGAGGGGGAATCTGCTGCAAGTTCCGACGTGTGATCCCACGTCGCGCTTCGATAGCGCCCGTTATCGTCGGCAACGCCTTCAGCAGCTCGTCCGGAGTCTGGAATCGCTGTGCCGGATCTTTCTCAAGGAGTTTCTCAAGGAGAACGACGACCGGCTGTGGAACATCTTTGAGTCGCTCAAGCGGTAAGGGCGCGTGCTGATGCTGATACATCACCTCAGCGGAAGGACCTCGAAATGGTGTTAGGCCAGTCACCATTATCCAGAGCGTCACGCCAAGCGAGTAGAGGTCCGAGCGGATGTCGACCTGTACCCCTGCGAACTGTTCCGGACTGGCAAACTGGGGTGTCCCGGCAAATGCTCCAGGCGATGAAATGCCCGCTTCAGAAGCCGATTCGTCTACTGTCTTTGCCAAGCCGAGGTCGATAATTTTTGCCGTTACACCGCCTTCCTCCTTCAACCTCACCATGATGTTTGTGGGCTTGATGTCTCGATGGACAAGGTGCTGTTCGTGGGCTGCGGCTAATCCGGCAGCCATCTGCGTTGCAATTTCCAGCGCTAGCTTTACCTCGAGTCGGCCTGACCGTTTGATGAGCTTTTCAAGCGTTTCACCTTCTACAAACTCCATTGCGTAGAAGTAACTGTCGCCGGTTCTACCCAGATGGAACACGGAGGCAACATTTGGGTGACGGACGCTCGCCGCCGCCCGGGCCTCGCGGAGAAAACGAAGTCGTGCCGATTCATCACCGAGATATCGTTCACTGATGACTTTCAGAGTCACCGGGCAGTACAAATTGATGTCGAACGCCTTGTAAGTGACCCCCATCGCGCCGCGACCCAGCTCGAGCGCTTTTCCGTCTTCACCCGTCACCAGCTCGAAGTGCTCAAATCTTTTCGGTGGCTGGTTCGGTGTCTGCTTGAGTGTATCCCCAGGCGAGGACTCGCCGGACTCAACCCAGCCAGCATGAGCCCTGCCAAGAATGCAGACCGGACAGAATTCCATTCCTCCAAAAAACTCATTGCCGCAGCTCGGGCAGGTGCGTCGGGGCTCCCTACTCACGGAGATAACCGTCCCCCGGTTGCGATCAGCGCTTCGCAAAACGCAGGGATCTCCTCGTTGATCTCTGAGGGCGAATGCCCGCCGCGCCGAGCGAACATGTAGCGTGGATACCAATAGAGCCGGCACAACCCGGCCAAAGCGGAATGCCTCCATTGCACTTGGCTTAGCGCCACCCTCATGACGATCGTCCAACGCGTGGTATGAAAGCGTGCTGCGCCCTCCGCTGGCGGACCATGGTCGCGTTCCACAAGATTTCCGTATTTCACCCAATAATAACGCGTGAAAGTAGTCTAGGAACAAAATTCCTGAAACGCGCGAGTTCCAGTGCGTTTGTAAATAGATGAAGGCCGACGATTTTTTGGGCCAATATCAAACGATGGAACAGTATGGAGTTGCCTCGGCAGAAGAAGTGAAGGTCGAAAACCTTGCCGACCGCCTCAGAATCGAGATCACAGCTGCAGGAACGGTGTGCGCGACGCCATCCAATGATTCGAGCCTGGTCACCTTCCAAGCTCCGATCCACCAAGCGTTTAAAGGCAATCTAGCGAAAGCATGACATCGCGCATCAAAGCCACTATGGTAGAAAACAGATTCGAGAACATGAGCTCAGGTAACCCTGTATCCGTTGCCGGCATTAGCCGAAGAGAACTTCTGAAAAGGGGAGGAAAGGTTGCCGCAGCTGCAGCGGTATCATCAGTGTTCTCACCGTTTGTTTCTACTGGGAAAGGCAGCCGCGACAAAAACACTCTCATTCTGGCAGTTCTATGCTCCGGCCAGTACCTCAAAGCAGTGAAAGCAAATGGTTTGAAGACTGTGTCAAGGGTTGGAATGCGACCCACGATGTCAAGGTCGAGCTGCATTTTGTCCCCGCTAACGAGTATTTCGGTGGATCCAAGCTACAGACCGCTTTCGCCTCGGGTCAGGGTCCGGATATTTTCATAATCAGCCCCGGGGACTTTCTTCGTTTCTACAATGGTGGCGTTCTGGTCGACCTCACTTCTTATATGGAGGACGCCGCGAAAAAGGACTTTCTTCCAAACGTGATGGAAAGCCGGATCGTTGATGAAAAGATCTATGGAGTTCCGTACGACGTTGTCCCCCTGGCGATGTTTTACAGCCTCAAGGCATTCGAGGAGGCTGGACTTTCGGAGAGCGATATCCCGAAAACCTGGGACCAGTTCCTCGAAACCGCGCGCAAGCTGACCAAAGGGGACCGATTTGGCTGTCTATTCGAAACTGCAGCGGGTTATTACCAGACGTTCAACTGGTACCCATTTATGTGGCAAGGAGGTGGTGATATCGCTACGCCAGACGGAAAACACAGCGCCTTTGCATCGCCGGCCACCGTTCAGGCTCTGAAGTTCTGGCAAGACACCATTCAGCAGAAGGTCGCACCGCGCAACCTCCTGGGCGGCGGTGGCTGGGACGTCGTAGCGAATTTGGCTTCAGGCTTCTGTGCCATGCAAAATCTGGGTATCTGGGGAGTCAGGGCCTTGCGGGACAACGCTAAGGATTTCCAATATGGCGTCTTCCCCTATCCCTTACCTCCCAACGGCCAGCAAAGAACGGTTTTCGGTGGATGGGCCATCGTCGCCAATGCCAAGGGCAAAAATCCCGAGGAAGCGGCAAAGTTCTGTGTTTGGGCAGTGGGTTCCATGCAGGACGATTGCATTCAAAGAGTCGTTGACTGGTCCAAGGCGGCCGGGTTGATGATGGCGCGAAAATCGGCTTTGGAAAAAGCGACCACCGAAGGAGGGTACAGCAGCGCCCCGATGAAGTTATTTAAGGACTTGACACTCCAGACCGGTAGAAGTGAGCCTCGGGTTCCACCGGAGGTCTATAAGGCGGTCTCGGATACTATCCAGGCTTGCCAACTGGGCGGAGCTGATCCTACGCAGGCCGCCGAGAAAGGATCCCAGCGAATCGAAAGCTTCCTCTCCGGATACACGGGAGCACCATTGCTCTGATGAATCTCTGTCGACGTTTGTATTGAATCCGGAGATTAGTGCCAGATGCGCCCCTCGTAATCTGGAGGACATACCCTGAACCGATCGACGCTTCGAACGGTTGTTCGGTGTTAATTGCATGGATGACCGGACTCGATTGTCTCTCGAGGACCTCGGACGCATGACTCCGCAGCCAGGGGACAATGGAGAACACGAGAAAAAGCGCCGACAACGGGTTGGCCGCGTTTTCTGGACACGCTCACGCAAGGAGACGTTCGCGGCGTGGTTGTTTATTTTGCCCGACTGCATCGGGTTGCTCGTCTTCGTAGCGATTCCAATAGTGCTCGCGTTGAGTCTCGGATTTTTCAGCGTGGATGGGTTCGGCGGATACAAGTTCGTCGGCCTGGCTAATTACCATCGGATGCTGCGAGATCCGCTGTTTACGAAGAGTCTGGGCGTAACGATTGTCTATGTGCTCTGCCTTGTTCCCGGGCTCTACGTTAGCGGCCTGGGACTTGCGCTGCTGGTGCGGCAAAGGATCCCGCTGGTCGGACTTTGGCGGACTTTATTTTTCATGCCGTACGTTGTCAGCCTGGTTGTCGTTGCCTTGATCTGGAAGGTGATGCTGATCGAGAAAGTCGGCTTCATGAATCGGATGCTCGAGCTTGTCGGTCTCCAGGGTCGCCCCTGGCTCGGGGATCCGAACCTTGCGCTCGGTGCAATTCTGGTGGTGACGACCTGGTTTTTGATGGGTTACTACATGATCATTTTCCTTTCGGGATTACAGGATATCCCTCGAGAATATTACGAGGCGGCGAGAATCGAAGGAGCCAACTCCTGGAAGATGTTCACACAGATTACGCTGCCTCTGTTGCGGCCGACCAGTTTCTTCGTCCTCCTTGTCTCGACGGTGTCCGCGGTTTCGGGTTCTCAGGCATTCGATCTCATCTATGTCATGACAAATGGAGGACCGGCAAATTCGACGTCGCTCGTGGTTTTTTACATCTATGAGCAGGCGTTTAAATTCAATCACTACGGCTACGCCGCGGCCATGGCGTCGGTTCTGGTTGTGGTTCTTCTGGCGATGACCGTTGTGCTGTTTGGGCTGACGCGCGGAGGACGGTTCCATCTGCAGTAACAGGCATGAACGGGCCAAATGTGTCAGTCCTTCGGGTGAGTCGATGGATGTTGATTTTCGCAACCGCAACATTCGCGATTATAACTGCATCGCCATTGGTTTGGATGGTCTCGGCTTCGCTCAAGGAGCCGGCTGAAATCTTCAACGCCAGCCTGATACCGCAGCAGCCGACCCTCGAAAACTTCCGGTATGTGTTCACCCAATTGCCGTTTATTCGCTATATCCTGAATACTTTCTTCGTGGCGGGAACTATCACTGTAGTTGCGCTCCTGTTCCATTCGATGGCTGGTTTTGCTTTTGCCCGCCTTCGATTTCCAGGTCGCGAGACGATATTTCTGACAATCTTTTCGACGTTTCTGGTTTCGTTACAGGTGATCATCGTCCCGCTGTTCATCCTGGTGCAGAAAATGGGTATGGTGAACACCTATGCAGGGTTGATTATCCCGGTCACGTTCAACGCGTTTGGGATATTTCTGCTGCGCCAGTTTTACCTTGGAATCCCGGTCGATTTGCACGAAGCGGCGATTATGGATGGGGCAAGCTACTGGGGCATTTACTGGAACATTATGCTTCCGCTCAGTCGGCCGATCTTATCGGCCTTGGCGGTGTTCATTTTCCTAGCTAACTGGAACGCGTTTCTCTGGCCGTTAACAATCACGACCAATCAAAACCTCTGGCTCGTCCAACCTGCGATAGCAAGTTTCCAAAATCAATATTCCGCCGCCTGGAACTATATTATGGCTGCATCGGTGGTGGTCGCGGTGCCAACGCTTGTCCTCTTCTTCGTCTTCCAACGCCAGTTGGTCGAATCAATCAAGACTTCCGGCATTAAGTGAATCAATGACGATCGAAGCAACATTCAACGGACGTGGGAGCGGCGCTGTCCTCAGCGTCGACCGGGAGGCGCCCGGCCGTGGGGAGGCGGCCGCTACAGCTCAATTCATTTTCCTGGCAGCACCTCCTCGATGACTCGACACCAATGCGGAAGTAACGTTTCCAGCGACGCTTTGCGCGGCAGCGGCGACCTGTAGCAAGGAGGCGAGACTTCTTGCGACTGATAGCGACGAAGCTAATTTCTTGCATGGCGAAGCGCTTATTTGTCGCGCTGGAGCTGCCGGAGAGCTGTCGAGCCGTGCTGGCCGCCTTGGATCCCGAGATCAAAGGTCTTCGATGGTTCCCCAAGGAGCAGTTACACGCTACCATGAGTTTTCTCGACCGGGTCGCTCAAGAGCAGGAAGAGAAGCTTCAGGAAGTGTTGGCGCTCGTGCGAGTTCCGCCATTCTTCTTACCCATCCAAGGCGTCGGAACTTTTGGAGGAAGCAGGCCGACTGTCGTGTGGGCAGGATTGGGAAAAGCACATCCTCATTTGTTCGCCCTGCACAAGCACATCCAGGATGCAGTCCTGCGCGTAGGTTTGGAGCCTGACCTGCGGCCATTCCACGCGCACATTACTCTCGGACGGCTCAACGGAGTGTCCACTGCAACTTTATCGCCGTTCCTGCGACGCAATGCGGAGACCGAGTTCGGACTCTGGAAGGTTACAAGCTTCGCCCTGTTTTCGAGCGTGCTAACGCGGGAAGGTCCCATCTATACCCTCGAAAGGCGCTTCAAGTTCTGATCCCACGACGCAGGCGCCGGTCGGGGCGTCGCACAGGACGGAGGCGCTAAGTAGAGTGCCCCGGAAGCTTAAAATTTTTGCACGGCGGCTGCGCAAGCGCCTGTGATTCCTAAGCGCTCCACAGGCGCCTGACACCCCGTTCATCTCCGCTACGGAACTAACGATGCTCTACTGTCCGACTGCCGGGTTAAGTAAAGCGAGTTCCTTCTCGGTGCGATGAAAATGCTTCATAGCCAGAGACTTTCGTTCTTGAAGAATGGACTCAATATCTTCACCAACGCTAGGCATCTTCCAGATCGCACGTCCTGGAGGAACCCAAGCCCGACCGGTGAAATTATCGGGAACAGTGCCTCCCGGCGCCACGCGGGGGTTATCCGCGACATAGAGACGCTGCCCCGTCGGGCCAAGCGCAACCATTTCCACGTGACCGTAATAGCCTCCCGGGGTGCCTCGCGCGCGCTTTCCTACTCGGCCATCGCCAAGGTAAACGAGGACGCTTCCGAGGGGGGCGCGGTGCGGTGAACTACAGCGGAGCGGCTTCCAGCCAGCCTTGCTGAGGATTAATTCCCAGTCCTGTCCATTGCCTCCCGCCAAACCTTTCCCCAAACCCGCGTTCTTCAGAATGGAGAGCATCCCCCTGCCGCACCACCCGGAGCCGATGTTGTCGGTGGCGCTCTCAACGGCCGCCGCCACAAGAGTGGTCTTTGTCATTAAAGGAACTCTCTCCGCAGCTGCAGCCGCAGGCACAAAAAGGACTATGGCTAAGGCACAGCGGGCGAGCATCGGCGGTTACGATACCTATCTGATCGCATTCGCCAAGCGTTTTCTCCCGCATTCCGGAAAAAAACTTGGTCTTGCTAGACTCTCAAAGCCCTGCGTCTCAGCCAGTAAAAGATCACGGGTGTGACGATGAGGACATGCAACAGACTGCTGATCATACCTCCAATGACTGGAGTCGCCAACGGTTTCATGACCTCCGCGCCGGCCCGTGTGCTCCACATGATCGGGAGGAGACTGGCGATAACCGTGCTGACCGTCATTACCTTCGGTCTCAACCGCAGCATCGCACCCTCCATGACCGCGGACTTGAGATCCGGAAGCTTGAAAGCATTGCCTTTTTCTTCCCTCTTCTTTTCCAACGCTTCTTCCAGGTAGACAACCATGACCACGCCGGTCTGAATCGCTGTTCCAAAAAGCGCAATATAGCCGATCCAGATCGCTACGCTGAAGTTGTATCCCAGCAGGTATTGGAGGAGCGCACCTCCGGTGAGCGCAAAGGGAACTGCCAGGATCACATGCGCTGCCTCCAGCACCGAACGAAAGACCACAGTCAGCAGCATGAAAATGATGAGAAGAACGACCGGCACGATCAGCATCAGCGTTCGCTGAGCACTGAGTTGGCTTTCATACTGTCCGCTCCACTTCAAGGTGACTCCAGGAGGCAGATCGACGGCCTGAGCGATGCGCTCCTGGAGTTCCTTCACAAATCCCCCAAGGTCCCGGCCCTGGACGTTGCTTTGCACAAAGACGCGGAGCAATCCATCCTCGCTGGCGATCTCGCTTGCCCCACTGGAACGCCGCACCGAGGCGACTTGCCCGAGAGGCACGCTGAACCCCTCCTTGGTGGGAACCAAAATGCTGGCAAGTTGTTCGATGTCATCGCGTTCGTCTCGCGCGAGACGAAGTTGAATCGGGTATCTCGCGCGACCTTCGATCGTCGTGCTGACGTTGAGACCACCCAGCCCGATCTCAACCACGTCCATAAGGTCTCGGATGCTCAGCCCGTACCGGGCGAGCGCCAGGCGGTCAGGCAGAATTTCCACATATGGTTTCCCCTGAGTTCGCGAGGCAGCCACACCCATGGCGCCCGGCACCTGACGCACAAGATCCTCGATCTTGAAAGCCACCTGCTGGATAGTCTCCAGATCGGACCCAAGGATCTTAATGCCCACCTGGGCCCGAATTCCGGTGCTGAGCATGAGAATCCGGTTCTCGATCGGCTGCAAAAATCCGGGCACATAGCCAGGGATGAGGCTGAGCTTTTCCGAAAGCTCGGCAATAATCTTCTCCCGGGTGACTCCCGCTCGCCAGGACTCGACGGGCTTGAGCATGATAGTTGTTTCGATCATTTCGACCGGGGCCGGATCAGTAGGCGTGTCGGCGCGTCCCAGTTTTCCCGCAACCGATTCAACTTCCGGAACGGTGCGAATAACGCGATCCTGCCAGGCCATGATGCGCTTCACCTCGGTGAGCGAAGTACTTGGCAAGAGCACCGGCATGAAGAGCAGACTACCTTCGTTGAGCGGCGGCATGAACTCGCTGCCAATCCGGCTGGCAAAGAACAGAGCGCATGCCAGCAAACCCGCTGCGGCCGCCAGCACGAGAAGTCCATGCCGCAGGGCGAAGTCCAATGCTGGACGGTAGATCCTCATCAACAAGCGCATGACCAGGTTTTCGCTTTCTGCGCGAAATGGTCCGCGCACCAGCCAGGTGCAAAGCACGGGAACAAGGGTCACGCCCAGTAAGGTCGCGCCGACCATCGCAAAGGTCTTCGTGAAGGCGAGAGGATGGAAGAGTTTCCCCTCCTGTCCCGTCAGGGCAAAGACTGGGAGAAATGCCAGGATGATGATTGCCATGGCGAAGAAAATGGGACGCCCGACTTGATGCGCCGCGCGGCGAATGACTTCCAGGCGCGACCACCCCCGACGCCCTGCACTCTTTTCAACCTCTTCGCAATGGCGGATGACGTTCTCTGTCATGACGATGCCGGCGTCGACCAGGACGCCAATGGCAATGGCGATACCGGAGAGCGACATGATGTTGGAGGTAATGCCAAACGCCTGCATCAGGATGAACGAGATGAGAATGGAAATCGGCAGGGGAAGCGTGACGATAAGGATGCTGCGAAAATGCCAGAGGAAGATGATGTGGGCCAAAGTGACGAGGATGACTTCCTCGATGAGCGCGTGGCGCAACGTCTCGATGGTTTGCTCGATCAGAGTGCTGCGATCGTAGAACGGCACAATGGTGACGCCTTTGGGTAGGCTCGGCGCAATCTGCTTGATCTTCTCCTTGACGCGCTCGATCACTTGCATCGCGTTCTCGCCAGTGCGCATCACGACCACCCCGCCGACAACCTCGCGCCCATCCACGTCTAGTGCGCCTCTCCGAAAATCGCCTCCCATCGAAATCTCAGCGATGTCTTCGAGGTAAATCGGAAGGCCGTCTTGAGAACGAACGGCGATGCGCCGAAGATTATCGAGACTGTTGACCAGTCCGATGCCCCGCACGACAAACTCCATTCCATTCTCTTCGATGACCTTCCCACCTACATTGATATTGCTGCTGGCAAGCGCATCCATGACTTCGCGCAAGTTCACACCAGCCTGCCGCATTTTCCCCGAATCGACGGCCACCTGATACTGGCGAACAAAGCCCCCAATGCTGGCGACTTCAGCAACACCTTCGACAGACGCCAACTGGTACCGGATGAAGAAATCCTGCAGCGAACGAAGCGTTCCCAGATCAAAGCCGCCGAAAGCACTGCCTGGACCACTCGTCGAAGTCTGTGAAGGGTCGACTTTGAGATAATATTGGAAAACCCAACCGAGCCCGGTGGCGTCAGGACCCAATTGCGGCGTGACCCCTTCGGGAAGAACGGTCTGCAAGAAGCTCAACCGCTCCAGAACCCGCGTCCGAGCGAAGTAATTATCGATGCTGTCCTCGAAAACTACTGTCAGAAGCGAAAAACCAAACATGGAAGAGGCGCGCACCTCTCTTACTCCGGCGAGACCTTGAAGGTTCGTGGAAAGCGGGTAAGTCACCTGATCTTCGACCTCCTGCGGACTGCGACCAGACCAATCCGCAAAGACGATCACCTGGTTTTCGCTGAGATCCGGAATGGCATCAACTGGGGTGTGGCGCACTGCCCAAATGCCCCATGCAACGATCAGCAGCGTGCCGCACGCAACGAGGAAACGATTCCTCAGGGACCAGTCGATCAACCACGAAATAATGCTCCCAGGCGGCGCAATTCCCTCTGGTGGACCGGCTGGAGCTGCGCTCCCGCTGGCGGGGCTCAAGGTTTTACCTCCGCTCCACAACTCAGCATTTCTGCGCCGAAGTAGGGGTTGCGAATGTCGGAGCCGGATTGAACCCACTTCGCCTTGGCAGGCGCACCGGGAAAGCTGTCTCCGGTCATCGGACACTCGAAGACAGTGACATCCGAAGCTTGCCCTCCCCGCTTGAGAGCAAGCGCGAAATCCGCTCCCGCCGTGCTCCAGGGAAGAAATGCCTGGCGGAGAGCTTTCAAATCGTTGGCGGCAGAAATCTTGGGGATCTCTTTTAATTGTGCGATCAGTCCATCGATCTGCGGCTCACCTGTGTTGTCAATCGAGACAGCCAGCTCTTGCAACTTTTGGCCTGCCTCGACGGCGGCGACTTCGTCATCCGCAGCCAAAGCTTCAGAAACCTGGGCCAACTCCTTCAGGAACTCTTCACCGACGGGTTTGCTCAAGGCGCTCATCGATTGCGTGGCCGCAATCGACCCGCGCAATTGCGCCTCCGCGTCGATCATAAGATTTCCCTGCGCCACAACCCGTTCGCCCTCCTTCAATCCGTTGAGGATCTCAATTCCCTCATCGCCAACTCTCCCGGTCTTGACGGATCGTTGTTCGTAGGCTCCCGGAGATTTTTCCACATAGACAACCGAGCGTCTGCCGTCGCGTAGAACAGCAGACCGTGGAATCACGAGGGCCTCACCAAAGTTGGCCGCAATCTCAGCCTCCGCGTAGGCCCGATGAGGGAGGACGCGCTGCAGACCGTGTTGCTCGCCATTTACCGGGGGATTGTCCACTTCGATGCGGACCTTAGTGCTGCGAGTTCGCGAATCGAAATTCGGATCGATGAAGGTAACGGTCCCTTCGAATTCGCGGCCTGGCACAGTCGGTGTTGTCAAGGTCGCCTTCTGACCGATGCGAATGTCGGGCAGGTCACGCTCGTAGACTTCAGCATGAAACCAGAGACGCGAGAGATTGCCCATTTCGAACAGGGGTTCTCCGGTCTTGATATACTGGCCTTTGAACGCCTTTTTGATCAAAACGGTGCCGCTGATCGGCGCCAGCAAGTTAATGGTGTAAACGTTATCGGGCTGTCTGGCTAAAGCTGCGACCTGCTCCGGGCTGAGCCCATACTGAACCAGGCGCTGCGCGGAGTTTCTTACCACGGCCGGATTTTCGCCGCGAGTGGCGCTTTGATATTCCCGAACAACGTAAAGGAGCTCGGGGCTGTAGATCGCCGCCAGCGGCTGGCCTTTCTCCACAAATTGCCCGACGTGCTGCACGTAGATCTCATCTATTCTGCCGTCGTAGAATGCGGCGATGATGCGGTGGATGTTTTCATCATCCTCGAGAATGCCGCTAAACCGCAGTGACTTCGTTAGGTCCAGCCGGCGAACTGGAACGGTTGTCACGGCAAGCACATCAACAGAGCGAGGATTCAGAGCGACAATGTCTGGATCCGCCTTCATGGCCGACTCTCCCTCATACACGGGGACAAGCGCCATCCCGCAAATCGTGCAGTTGCCGGGCTTCTCCGCTGTAATCCAAGGGTGCATCGGGCTTTGATACATCCTGACCTTTCGGTCGGGTTCCGGCGCCTTGGAGCAGGACACGCCACCAACCAAGAGCGTAGCTATCGCGACGAGCGCGAGGCCGAAATGCCATGAACTTCCGCCGACCTGGCAACCGAGGAAGCGCCGTCGCAATGAAATCATAACGGAGTTCTCTTCAATCGAAGTGCGTTGCCGATGACTGACACGCTGCTCAAGGCCATCGCCGCGCTGGCAAAGATCGGACTGAGCAGCAGGCCAAGGAACGGATAGAGAACGCCAGCCGCGATCGGGACACCGAGTCCGTTGTAGAGAAATGCAAACCACAAATTTTGTCGGATGTTGCGCATCGTCGCGCGACTTAATGCGATGGCGTGGACGATGCCTCGCAGGTCTCCTTTCACGAGCGTGACACCGGCGCTATGCATCGCCACGTCGGTTCCAGTGCCCATGGCGATCCCGACATCAGCCGCAGCGAGCGCGGGAGCGTCGTTGACACCGTCGCCAGCCATCGCCACGATTCCTTCACGGGATTTGAATTCGAGCACTTTGGCCTGCTTCTCCGCAGGTGTAATCTCGGCAACGACCTCGTCAATCCCCAGCCTGCTGGCAACTTGCCAGGCGGTCTCCTTGTTGTCGCCCGTCAACATGATGATCTTCAGACCGGCGCGATGCAGATTTTCGATAGCCTCTGGCGTGCTTGCCTTAATCGGATCCGAAACGGCCAACAGACCTGCCGGGTCACCCTCGACTGCCACCCAGATGACAGTGTGTCCCTGACGCTGAAGGTCGTTCGCGGCCGTATCAAGCTGTTGAAGGTTGTGAACGCCCGATCTCTCCAGAAGAGCGCGCTTTCCGACCACGACCCTCCTGCCTCTCACGGACCCCTGCACTCCTCCGCCAGGTGAGGATTCAAAATTCTCCACCTCGGGGAGCATTGTCTCACCGGCCGCGCGCACGACCGCGCCTGCCAAAGGGTGCTCACTCCGTTGTTCAAGCGCCGCCGCAAGCGAGATGACCTCTTTCTCCTGGTTAGGGGTCAGGGTCACTACTTTGACAACGCTTGGTTTTCCTTCGGTCAGCGTCCCAGTTTTATCAACGACGAGCGCCCTGACCCTGCCCAAGACTTCGACGGCTTCGGCGTCCTTGAAAAGCACGCCCATGTTCGCGCCACGCCCGACCGCGACCATGATCGACATCGGCGTCGCCAGGCCGAGCGCACAAGGGCAGGCGATGATCAGCACGGCCACTGCATTGACCAGCGCGTAGGTAAAGGCGGGGTGCGGACCGAGAAGGAGCCAGACCAAGAACGTGATTGCGGCAATCAACACCACGGCAGGAACGAACCACGCGGACACCACATCAGCCAACCGCTGAATGGGGGCTCTGCTCCGCTGAGCTTCGGCAACCATTTGGACGATCTGCGCGAGCATCGTCTCGGACCCGACCTTCTCCGCATGCATTAACAGACTTCCGTTTCCGTTCAGTGTTCCGCCGACAACTTTGCTATCCTTCTCCTTAGATATGGGAACTGACTCACCAGTCAGCATCGATTCATCGACCGCAGAACGCCCATCAAGAACTTTCCCGTCCACGGGAATCTTCTCACCCGGTTTCACTCGAAGCACATCCCCTGCCCGAACGAGGTCGAGAGGCACATCGTGTTCCCGGCCGTCCTCGACCCGATGAGCAAGCTTCGGTGAAAGACCCAACAAGGCGCGAATCGCCTCTCCGGTCCCAGCGCGCGCCCGCAATTCCAAGACCTGTCCAAGGAGCACGAGAACCACGATGAAAGAGGCTGCTTCGAAATAAACGGGCACCTCTCCGTCGTGCGTGAAGCTGTGCGGCAGCCACCCTGGAAAAAGCAGCGCGAAAACGCTGAAGACGTAGGCCGTCCCCGTCCCGAGCGCAATGAGAGTGAACATGTTCAGACTTCGCGCGACTATCGAACGCACTCCGCGCTCAAAGAACGGCCACCCGCACCAAAGAACCACCGGTGTCGCCAGGACAAGTTGAATCCACGCCGAGACTCTCGGCGGGATCGCATCCAGACCGAAAAAGTGCGCGCCCATTGCGAGAACGAGCACCGGCAGTCCCAACACCAAGCCCACTTTGAAACGTAAAAGCATCGAGCGCAGTTCGGCGTTCTCGTCCTCCAGGGTGGCCTCAACTGGCTCAAGGGCCATCCCGCAAATTGGACAAGCGCCAGGGTGGTCCTGCCTCACCTCGGGATGCATCGGACACGTGTAGAGGGCGCCCGTCTGCCTTGCGACGGCTGGATTTCGCGCCAGCGCCATTCCGCACTTTGGGCATGCGCCTGGCGCATCCGACTCGACACCAGGACACATGGGGCAGGTCCATTCCCTCGGAGATTGCACAACCGCGGGATGATGATGGTGATGATCTCGGTGAGGCTTCGATCCGCCCTCGCAGCACGACTTCAAAGTGCTCATGCTTCTAATTGTCATCCCAGGAAGCCCATTGGCTAACCTCATTTTTTAGTTTCACCGCGCGATCGGCTTGAAGCGGTCGAGATGGGGCTCGTTAATCGTGACCTTCACGACGGTTAATTCCCGCGGAACCTGGAAACCCTTGAGATCTCTCATCCGACGGACGCTGATACGCAAAGTTGTTCCGGCACGTATGCCGCGACCGCGCAGAGCGGACAAGATATCTTCAGCTCAGGCGGACGCACCTTCGGCGCGTATGTCGTCAAGCTGCTCGTCGGAACGGCTCCGGCGCAGATGCAACCAACGCCCTAGCTGTGAAGAGGCCCACACCATCACGAAAAGCAATGCCGCGGCCACGACCATTGCCCCCGCGGCCGAACAGTTAAGCCAGACGGACAGGTGCAAACCAATGATCGCGCTAAGAGCGGCGTGGACAACCGTCAGTCCCAAACGCAAGGGGAGGCGATCGGAAAGTTGTGCGGCAAACATTGGGGGAACGATCAACATGGCGACCGCCAGAATAGCACCAACAGATTCGAAGGCGGAGACGACGACCAAAGCCAGGGCGCCCATCAGACCATAATGCCAGAGAGCCGTGCGCATTCCCAACGACTTGGCCAGCCCCGAATCAAAAGACGTCACCAGCAGTTCTTTATAAAAAACGAAGATCGCTAAAACAACCACGACGAAAACGGCCATCATGCGCAAAGCGGAGGGTGGGCCAAGCGAGTAGCCGTTCCAGACGATCGGGGGTTCGAGTGGCACGAAAGCTATTTCTCCATACAACACGCAATCGGCGTCGATATGAAAGCTTCCCGTACTTTCGAGCATGCTCATTAGCACGACCCCGATCGCAAAAAGAGTCGTGAAAGCAATGCAGATGGCGGCATCGGGCTTGACGCGAGATTGACGATGAATGAACTCGATGATCAGCACGGTCAACATTCCGGCGGCAAGCGCCCCGGTGAATGCCACCCACGTCGCAGCAGTCTTGAAGATCATAAACGAAACCACCAAACCGGGAAGGATGCTGTGGCTGATGGCATCTCCGACGAGCGCCATCCGGCGCAGCAGCAAAAAGTTGCCGACAAGTCCGCACGCCGCGGTCACGAAAAAGCCCATCAGAACGATCCAGACAATAATAGAAAAGTCCGCCGTCCAAGGCTGGACCACGACACGCTGCCAGTCGAAGGTCGGAATGAGATCATCCATGAGAGGCTAACGATTAGTCGCGCTTCCAAAGCCGGTGGCACGCGGATGAATGGAATGCCGTCCTCCCGCAAATTGGATATCTTCAAGACCCGGGATGAGTTTGCCGTGAGGGTCGTGCCTAGCGTAGTTGAGCCGCTTTTCCAACTTCCGCACCGTCTCTTCTCCAAGGATGTGCTCGATCTTCTCGGCGTCCTCATGCACGTGATCGGCGGCCATATGCGCTGCGTTGGTCAGATAAAGCTCCCACAGACGATGATTTCGGACGATCTCGCACGCACGTTGCCAGCCTTCGGGAGTGAGAAATGCCGAGTCGCCATCGCTGGACAGAGTGAGATACTGGTGACGGCGCAGTGTGTTGAGCTCGCGGTGAGCTTCTTCCAAGGTCTCGCGGCGTCTCTCCGCCAACTCGCGGGTGCTCACCTGGTCGGTTTCGAATTCCTCATCTTCCAGGACATGGTAAATCGCTTTGAGCGTGTTTTCGCGGGAGATGCGAGCCGCGCGCGAACGCTGCCGCCACCAGCGAGTAACGATTCCATGGCGTGGACCAAAAAAGAGCCCGACGGAAAAAACCGCCGCTGCCGCCAGCACCATGAAGGGGCCCGTTGGCAAATTTCGACCGACAAAGGAAAAGAACGCCCCCGCCGAGCCGGAAACCATTCCGAAAAGCGCCGAGAGGATAAGCATTGTCCCGAGGCGATCGGTTAGCAAGAAGGCGGCCGCCGCCGGAATGACCAACATGGCCGAAACCAAGACAACGCCCACAGCCTGAAGAGACGAAACAATCGCAAAGGCAAGCAATAGCATCAGGCTATAATGAAAGGCCTGCACGGGCATCCCGAGGGAACGAGCGAAGCCGGGGTCGAAGCTGGTGATCGTATATTCCTTATAGAAGACGATGACTGCGCAAAGCGCCAGCGCGGTAACAATGGCTAGTAAGATGACGTCGCCGTGTCCGAGAGCAGCCGCTTGGCCGAACATGAACTTGTCCAGCCCGCTTTTGTTTCCCCCTGGCAGATTCTGGATCATCGTGAAGAGGCAAATCCCCACGCCGAAAAAGGAAGCGAGCACGAATCCGAGGGCGGCGTCCTCTTTGTGGCGCGTGGTCGCGCGCAAGAGTTGCACCGTGCCCGCGCCGAGCAAGCCAACCAGCGTGGCGCCAACAAAGATGGCAACGGGATCTTTCGACATGTTCCAGAGAAACCCCAGAGCCACCCCCGGCAGCACGGCATGCGAGAGAGCATCTCCAAGCAAGGAAAGCTTGCGAACCACCAGAAACGCCCCCATCAGCCCGCAGCAGACCCCGAGCAGCATCGAACCAAGCAACGCATTGCGGAGCGACGGATCTTTGAAAGTGAAAAAACGGACTGTGCGGTCCAGCAGGGTCGATTCCGTCAACTCGTTGATGCGCGCAGCGAAAGCCAGCTCCGGAGCGAGGATCATTCCCGCCACCACTAGCACGGGAAGGATGCGGAGCAGCTTCATGGTTCCGCCTGCAGCGTTTGCACCACATCCGAGAGGATGGTCAGTCTGCCGCCATAGGTTGTTTGTAGCACCTCAGGCGTGAAGACCTCACTGGTGGGTCCAAAAGCGACCAGGCGCATGTTCAGCAAAATGAGCATGTCAAAGTACTCGCGTGCGTTGGACAAATCGTGGTGGACCACGAGCAGGGTCTTCCCCCGCGACTTCAATTCTCGGAGCAGGGTAATAATGGCGGCTTCCGTGGCCGCATCGACTCCGACAAACGGCTCATCCATCAGATACAACTCACTCTCCTGGGCGAGTGCACGGGCAAGGAACACCCGCTGCTGTTGGCCTCCCGAAAGATTGCCAATCTGACGGTTGGCAAATGGGAGCATCTTTACTTTCTCGAGACATTCACGAGCGACTTCGCGGTCCTGCTTCGTCGGCCGCTGCGCGAGCCGCAGCTTGCCATAGCGCCCCATTAGGACCACGTCCATAACGCTCACCGGAAAATCCCAATCCACCGATTCGCGCTGCGGAACATAGCCGACGCGATGACAGCTCTCGCGAAAAGGTTTACCAAAGACTTTTACCCAGCCGGCGGAAAGCGGCAGCAAACCCATGATCGCCTTGATTAAAGTGGACTTTCCCGCGCCGTTCGGGCCAATGATCCCGACCAGGCTGCCCTTGGGAATGGTCAAGTCGATCCCATAGAGCACAGGCCTCTTGTGATAGGCAACGGTAAGATCGTGCACCTCCAGAGGGAGATTGCTCGAATCCGTTGGAGGGGTGCGCTCCGGAGGAGCGGTCTCGTTCCGGCGCATGTTTACCGGTTCTTCTCTTCGGTTCACTTCAGCGCCTCTACGATCGTGGTGACGTTGTAGCGAACCATCCCGTCGTAGGTCCCCGTATCAAACCCCTTGCGCAACTCGCCCGGATTCCCCATGGCATCAGAGTACAATTCCCCACCGATTTTCACACCAGCATCTTCGGATACGCGCTTGATTGCGGCCGGATTGACACTCGTTTCGACGAAAATGGCTCTAACATTCTGCTTCTTGATGAAGTCCACCAAGCTGGCCATGTCGGCCAGGGCAGCCTCCGAAACCGTGGAAACGCCCTGCAGTCCGATCACCTTAAAGCCGTAAGCGCGGCCAAAATAGTTGTAAGCATCGTGACTGGTGACCAGGATGCGCTGGTTCTCAGAGAGTTGTGCACTCGTCTCCTGGCACCACTGATGCAGCTTGTTCAAACGTTCCGTCAAGGCCGCGCCGTTGTTTTCATAGACGGTTTTTCCGTCGGGATCGACTTCGCTTAACCCCTTGACGATGGTGGGGACGGTTTGCGCCCACATGCTCACGTCAAACCAGATATGGGGGTCATAATGCCCCGCAAATTCCTTCGGTTCTGTCAGCAACTGCTCGGGGACGCTCTCGGTAGTCGGATAGACGCTCTTCCCCGAGCGGGCAAGTTTTGCAAAAAGATCGCCCATCCGTCCTTCAAGCATCAGCCCGCTATAAAAGATCACGTCGGCCTTGCTCAAACGCGCGGCATCCGTGGAAGTCGGTTTGTAGAGATGTGGATCCACTCCAGGCCCCATGAGCTGCTCGACTTCAACACGCTCACCCCCAACCTGCCGGACCAAATCGGCGACCATCCCGATGGTGGTTGCCACCTTGACTTTGGCTTCTGCCGTGCCGCCCGTCAGAAGAAACATCGCCAGGAGCGCGGTGATAATCGCCAGCCGCCTGGCGCGGCGATGGCTTGTTTTTTGCTTGATCATGTGTAGCCTTAGATACATTTTCCTGTTATAGCTACTCGAGTTACCCCAGGTTTGTCAATGCCGCATTTTTCTGTCAGATACAAGTATGGCCATGAAGCGTGAGAATTCTCGTGAGAGCCGGGAGGTGCCGAGGGGAGCGTCAATTGGCGCCGTCAGCAACAAGGAAACCGCCGCGTATCAGCGTCGAACGCGGCGTCAGCATGCACAGGAGCGGGCTCAGGATTACGTTGAGGCGATTGCGGAGTTGATCTCGTCCACCGGCGAGGCTCGCGCGACCGACCTCGCGCGCTTGTTGGGGGTGACGCATGTGACGGTCGTTCGGACCGTCCAACGTCTGCAAAGGGACGGGCTGGTGACCTCGCTTCCTTACCGCTCAATCTTTCTGACGGAAGCGGGACGTAAGTTGGCGAACAAGGCGCGCAGTCGGCACCGGACGGTGGTGGCCTTTCTGGAGGCGCTCGGCATCTCCTCCTCGGCAGCGCGTGCCGATGCCGAGGGAATCGAACATCATGTGAGCGCTGAAACTTTGGCCGCCTTCGAGCGCTTTCTCGCGCAAACCAAGCCTCCTCCAAATCGCTCGGACGCTGAGAGCTGAACTCGCGGCGAGAAGCAGAAAAACGGAAGCGAAGTTTCCAGAGAAGCATTTGGGATCGCGTCACGACTGCGGCGGTCCGGATTTTTCCGGCATTTTCCCAGCGTCTGGGGAGCGCACGCGTCCTGACCTACCCGAAACCGTGGCCTCTCAATGCGCTTTTCGGAAATGACTTGTGAGAGATACTCTCGAGAAATTACGCACCCCATTAATTAGCACGCCTCTAATCGGGTGCCAGCCATCGTGTCAGTTTTTTGCGGAGCAAGGCACGCGCGCGATAAAGCCGTGTCTCGACGGCTTTGTTTGAGCATCGCTGGATCATCGCGATCTGTTCATAAGACATATCCTCGTATGTAAAGAGGATTAAAGCCTCGCGAAGGTCGGGTGCTAGTTCAGCAATCGCCTCCCGAACGGCCTTGGTGCGCTCAGCCCTTTCCAGGCTCGCACGCGGATCAGGATCCGCCGCTTGAACGCTCTCCAACACAGAGCCTGAGGTGCCCGCCGCGGCATCCGCCGAGATTGTCGGATGACGCAGCTGCCACCGAACGTGATGGCGAGCAAGATTGGACGCGATGGCAAACAGCCATGTGGGGAAGGCACCGCTTGGCTGGTAGCGAAAGCGATTTCCATAGACGCGGACAAACGTCTCCTGCGCAAGATCGACGGCTATCGCTTCGCTCCCCGTGAGTCTGATCAGGTATCCGGTCAATCTACTTTTGCCAGCGCTCCATGATACCGTTGAGGGCGAGGTCATCTCCCTCGCGCAACCGCGACATCGCGAGAACGTCAGGATCTTCATGAGGCCCAGACACGAGCCCATAATGCTCTCGCCGAGAAAAGATGGTATTTAATTTGCTTCGACGACCCGAAGCACTACTGGATGTGCGACTGCGCCATGGCTCCCGGACGCAGCACGACAGGCAGAACCACTTGAAGATATTCTGCCCGTCTCTTTTCCGGAAGCTCGGCAGCAACGCGGTAAAAGTGTTCGAGCATCTTCACCCGGCACTCGGAACGCAGTCGGTCGGTTTCGACTATGGCGGTCTGGATTTCCGGTGTGACTTGCTGAGCGTCGCAAATCAGCTTTGCCAACTGCTCATCGGTCTGGGCGATCCGCGCGCACATCAACGCGCATTCCATCTGATATTGGTTATGGATCCGCTCGACGGTTCTTGCTTGCTGATCATCCAGGGCAAACTCCGCGAGAAGCCAACTGGTGGGAGAGGAGCGCTCCGATTTCCAGAAGTAGACAGCAAACGTCGCCAAGAGACCGGTAGCGATCGCTGCTGCGAAAACGATCAAGCCTCTTCTCATTTCAAAATGACTTGCGCGTACGGATCAACATCATGGAGGTATGCGCGTTGCGCGTTCTGGCCTGCAAACAGTGAGCCGATGAATACGCCACCGATAGTCGCCAGCGCTGCCGCCAACGAGGCTATCCGCGGCCGAGCCAGCCATTCGAAAAAGCCTTGCAGGCGCTGAGCCGGACCGCGCGATTGCTCGATCCGCCGCCAAACGTCCCGTTGAAAGGTGGAGGATTCGACGGCGTCTGGGCGCCACAAGCGGAGCAAATCATCCAAGTCTTCTTTCATCCTCGTCCCTTCAGCTATTTAATCCCGCAACCCCTCCAGACCCTCGTGAAAATTTTTGTCGAGAGTAGGCGCGAGAAAGGCATTGGCCGGTTGCGGATGACACCAGCCCGGGTAAGTTTGCCAGAAGCCGACTTCCCATGAAACCCCGCGTGCTGATCGTTGACGGACATAGCATGATTTTCCGGTGGCCTGACTTGACACTTCAGCACGCGAAACGCACGGCTGCCGCGCGCGAATCCCTTGTCCGGATGCTGACCGGTCTTCAAGATAATACTGACTGGAATGTAGCCGTGGTCTTTGATGGGGCCGGGACCAAAACCACCGAAGCAACCAGCGGACCGCGGGGAATTCAGGTCTTCTACTCGACCGCAGAGCAAAGCGCCGACAGTGTCATCGAACGTTTGGCCGCGAAATACGCCGAACGCTACGAGGTGACGGTAGCCACTGACGATTTGATGGAGCGCACAACCGTTGCTTCCTTCGGAGCGGTTTCAATGTCCGCGTGGCAGCTTCGTGAGGAGATTGAAGAGGCTGGTCGCGATCTGGATGCCCGACTCAAGCAGATACGGCGGCATTAAGCGCTCGTTGCCGATTCAACCAGACCCGAGCCGCACTTTTCATGCGGGTGAGGATGTAGTAGACGGTTTGACTGCGCTGCCGGACAAGGTCTGCCCCCACGATCTTCGGCACAAAGTCGGCAGGGACATCCAACAACTCCTGCGGACTCACCCCCTCGAGTCCTTTGCAAAGGATGGAGGTCATCGCTTTGGTCAGGGTTTGCACTTGTGGACCGAGCGAAACTCGGAAGTGCGAAGAGTTGGTCGGATCAACTCGAAGGAAAATGCCCACCGTGTCGGTACATTCCTCGTCCTTACGGACGTCTTCAAGGTCGAACGTTTCGCCGGAGCGCGGTCCCTGGTTCCCTGCGCTGTCAGCGAAGACGATCAGCATGTCTCGCTTTTCAGGATCGGGCAAGGATTCGAAGAGCGAAATAATCTCTGAAAGCTTCGGTGGATAGGACATGGCGAATAATCCCTCGGGCCATTCTACAGTAGTATTGGCCCGCCCAAAAATGACTTTTCTTAGCCTTTTTCGATTGGGGCCCGCACGCGATTCCCCCACTCGGTCCACGATCCATCATAATTACGAACGTTCTTGTGCCCGAGAAGGTAAGTCAAAACGAACCAGGTATGGCTGGAACGCTCGCCGATCCGGCAATAGACGACTGTTTCGCCGGTCGGATCGAGCCCAGCCTCACCCTCATAAATCGCCCTGAGTTGTTCCGCGGATTTGAAGGTGGCATCGTCATTGGCGGCGCGCTTCCAAGGAAAGCTCTTGGCCCCCGGAACATGGCCACCGCGCAGGACACCCTCCTGGGGATACTCAGGCATATGAGTAACCTCCCCCTTGAACTCGCCAGGCGAACGAACATCAATCAACGGCTTCTTTTCCTGGCTCTGCTTGAGGGTCTGATCAAAAAAGGTCCTGATCTCGTCATCGAAGCGCTTGGCGGGAACAGGATACTCTGTGCGCGGATAGCTGGGCACCTCGCGCGTCAACGGGCGATTTTCGGCGATCCACTTATCGCGACCGCCATCCATAATCTTGACGTTTTCATGCCCGAAGAGCCGAAATGCCCAGAGCGCATAGCATGACCACCAGTTCGACTTGTCCCCGTAAAAGATCACCGTCGTATTCTTGGTGATTCCGTTTCTCGAGCAGAGCTCCGCAAAGGCTTCCGGCGAGATATAGTCTCGCATGGTTTGATCCTGAAGGTCCGCCCGCCAATCGATATGAATGGCGCCAGGAATGTGACCGGTGCCGTAGAGTAGGATATCTTCGTTGCTCTCAACAAGCCTCGCATTGGGTTCATTTAGGTGTGAGGCAACCCACTCGGTTGTTACAAGAGCTTGGGGATGAGCATAATTTGGATCAATCATGGCGATATTCCTTAAGCAAATCTATTGTCCTTGGGAGGCAAAAAGCATAAGCCAGGCCTAGAGAAAAGGCAAAATCGACAATCAGCTACCGAGATCCTCTCCCACCATATAGCGGGTGAAGCGGCGGATGACGATGTTCTCGCCAAGCTCGGCAATCTTCGAGTTGACGAAATCCTTGATCGTCAGGTCTGGATTCTTGATGAACGCCTGCTCGAGAAGGCAAACGGTGCTGAAGAATTTGTCCATCTTACCGTCAACGATCTTGTCCACAATATTGGCCGGTTTGCCCGTGACCTGCGCGGTATAGATTTCCCGCTCCGACTGGACCAGAGTCTCTGGAACCTGGTCGCGTGAAACATAGAGAGGATGGGAAGCGGCAACGTGGAGGGTGATGTCCTTCACGAACTCACGAAAGACGTCGTTCTTGGCAACGAAATCCGTTTCGCAATTAATTTCGACAAGGACGCCGACTTTGCCCTGCAGGTGGATGTAGGAGGCAATGATTCCCTCCCGAGTGGTTCGAGAAGCCTTCTTGCTGGCGCTGGCGATACCCTTTTTGCGCAAGAGCTCCTCGGCCTTGATCAAATCGCCGCTTGTTTCATCGAGGGCTCGCTTGCAGTCCATCATGCCTGCATTGGTCTTCTCGCGGAGTTCCTTCACCAGGGTTGGAGAAATATCGGGCATAAACTATGAAAGTCCGTCGAGGACGAGTTCCGAGACCTCGGAACTTATTCGGCCACCGCCGCGAGCTCGTTAACCGTCTCGCTCTTCCCGCGGACGCCCTGTCCTTCGACGATGGAATCGACCAGTTTCTGAAGGATCACCCGAATGGAGCGGATGGCATCATCATTGCCCGCAATTGGATAATCGATTTTTTCCGGGTCGCAGTTGGTGTCAACAATGGCCACTACAGGAATCTTCAGCCGAGACGCTTCGGCAACGGCAATTTCTTCGCGATTGGTGTCGATGATCACGAGGGCGTCGGGCAACTGCTCCATGTTGAGCAATCCTTCGAGATTACGGTGCAGCTTGGCAGCCTCGCGTCGCAAGGCGGAGGTCTCCTGCTTGTTCATACGAGAAAAGGCGGGAGTTTTTTCCAGTTCCTCGAATTCGCGCAAGCGAGCGACACTGCGCCTGATGGTCTGGAGATTGGTGAGGGTGCCTCCCAGCCATCGCTGGTTGACGAAGAATTGTCCCGTAACTTCCGCCGCCTCTCTGACTGCTTCCTGCGCTTGTTTCTTCGTGCCGACGAAGAGAATCTTGCCGCCATTCTTGACCAACTCACCAAGATATGAAGCCGCCCTGGCGAGTTGCTCGATGGTGATGGACAGATCGATGATGTAAATCGAGTTCTTCTCTTCGAGAATGAAATCGCGCATCTTGGGGTTCCACCGCTTCGTCTGGTGGCCGTAATGCACCCCGGCTTCAAGGAGTTCAGTCATAATTTCAAGAGTGGGCGAGGACATGGCTAGCTCGCGGCCTTGTGCGGCTCGGGCTCACTCTGCAAGGCATCGCCGATGTGGACGATCTCAATCTCGCGATTTTTCTTGAACCCGGTCCCCGCCGGGATGAGATGACCCATGATAACGTTTTCCTTGAATCCGCGAAGCCGGTCGACCTTGCCAAGGGTTGCAGCTTCCGTGAGGACGCGCGTGGTATCCTGAAAGGATGCCGCCGAGATGAAGCTATCGGTCTCCAGCGAAGCCTTGGTGATGCCGAGCAGCACAGGGCTGGCATCGGCGGGCTTGCCGCCTTTTTCTATGACACGCTCGTTTTCTGCAGCGAACGCCAGCCGATCGACCTGGTCTCCCCAAAGAAGGCTGGTATCTCCAGGGTCGGTTATTTTCACTTTCCGAAGCATCTGTCGCACGATGATCTCGATGTGCTTGTCATTAATTTCGACACCCTGCAAGCGATAGACTTCCTGAACTTCGTTGAGCAGGTGTTCCTGGAGCTCCTGCGGCCCACAGACATCGAGAACCTCGTGTGGAACGACCGGCCCCTCTGTGAGCTGCTGGCCTTTCTTCACGAAATCGCCCTTGAAGACAATGACGTGCTTGGAGAGGGGGATGAGGTGTTCCTCCTCGGCGCCGGTGTCTGGGTCTGTGACAATCACGCGGCGCTTACCGCGGACGGTCCCACCGATATCGACAGCTCCGTCGATTTTGGCAATCTCGGCCGCATCCTTCGGACGACGAGCTTCAAACAGCTCCGCCACGCGGGGCAGACCGCCGGTAATGTCTTTTGTCTTGGCGATCTTGCGCGGCGTTCTCGCCAAGCGAGTGCCGGCAGGCACTTTCTGCCCCTCTTTGACCTCGATGTGCGCTCCTGCTGGGATCGAATAGCTAGCGAAAACCTCCTTCTTTTCGCCAACGATGACGATTTGCGGATGGAGGTCCTCCTTGTGCTCGATGACGACGGTCCCCATGACGCCGGTGGCCTCGTCGACTTCCTTGCGAATCGTCACACCCTGAATCATATCCCGGAATTCGATCCGGCCCGCCTTTTCGGTGATGATCGGCACGTTGTAGGGATCCCACTGGATGAAGGTTTCCCCTTTCTTGACGACCCCACCGTCGGCGATGGAAATGACCGAACCGATCACGATGTTGTAACTCTCGAGTTCGCGTCCATCGCGGGCATGCACACTAACGGTGCCGTTCTTGTTCAGCACCACGAAATTGCTGTCGGTGCTCTCAACGACCTTCAGGTCGTTAAAGCGCACAATGCCCTCATTTTTCGCCTTGATGATCGGCTGCTTGAAGGTCTGGCTGGCCGTGCCACCGACATGGAACGTCCGCATGGTGAGCTGGGTCCCCGGCTCGCCAATGGATTGCGCGGCGATGATTCCCACCGCTTCGCCGAGCTTCACGGGGAGTCCAGTCGCCAAGTTGCGTCCGTAGCATTTGGCGCAAATGCCCCGCTTGGACTCACAGGTCAAGGCGGAGCGGATTTTCAGCTGTTCCAAGCCCACCTTCTCGAGAGCGGCGGCGATTTCTTCGTCGGCAATCTGGCCCGAGGTAATGACTGCTTTTCCGGTTACGGGATCTTTGACGGTCTCGCAACTGGTGCGTCCGATGATCCGGGTGGAAAGGCTGACAACCTCCTCGTCGCCCTCGTAGATCGGGCGAACAATGATTCCGTTGATGGTCCCGCAATCGTCTTCGGTGATGATGACATCTTGCGCAGCATCGACCAGTTTGCGAGTGAGATAGCCGGAGTCTGCTGTCTTCAGAGCGGTATCGGCCAACCCCTTGCGCGCCCCGTGAGTCGAGATGAAATACTCGAGCACCGAGAGGCCCTCACGGAAGTTGGAAATAATCGGCCGTTCAATGATTTCGCCCGAGGGCTTGGCCATAAGACCACGCATGCCGGCGAGCTGCTTTACTTGCGTGCGGTTGCCGCGCGCCCCGGAATCCACCATCATGAAGACGGGGTTCATGTCTTTCCGACCGTCATTGTACTCGAGGGTACCGGAAGAGCGCATTGGCGAGCTCCTCACCAGTGTGCGTCCAAATATCCTGCACCTTGTTCTTGCGCTCGCCATCGGTAATGATGCCACGTCGGTATTGCTTCTCGACCTCGGCAATCTCCCGATAGGCCTTTTCGAGCTGAGTCGATTTCTCCCGCGGGATGATCATGTCGGTGATTCCGATCGAGATGCCCGCCTTGGTGGCCGAGCGGAAGCCCATCTCCTTTAGGCGATCGAGGGTTTCGACGGTGCGCGCCTGGCCAACGGCCTTGTAGCAGCGCCAGATAATGTCCGAAAGCTGCTTCTTGCCGCATACCTTGTTGTAAAAGCCCAGCTCCGACGGCCAAATTTGATTGAAGACGACCCGTCCGGCGGTTGTTTCCAGAACCTTGATTTCTTTGCTTCCGTAGATCGTGTTTAGGCCAAAATCCGGATTTCGGAAGCGGATCCGGCTGTGCGTGCCGATGGCTTCCTCCGAGATGGCGAGCTCCACTTCGGAAGCGTCGGCAAATAGCGGGGTGCGCTGGTCGTTTTTCTCTCCGCGAGGATTCTGCGTCAGATAGTAACAACCCAGCGGTATGTCCTGCGACGGTGTGGTGATCGGCTTGCCGCTCGAGGGTGAGAAAATATTGTTCGGAGCGAGCATCAACATGCGCGCCTCCATTTGCGCCTCGACCGAGAGCGGGACATGCACGGCCATTTGGTCACCATCGAAATCGGCGTTGTAAGCCGTGCAGACCAGAGGATGGATACGAATTGCCTCCCCTTCGATCAATTGTGGCTCGAAAGCCTGGATCGAGAGGCGGTGCAAGGTAGGGGCACGATTCAACAGAACCGCGTGGCCCTTGGTGACCTCGTCAAGAATGTCCCACACTTCCGGCGTCTGCCGTTCGATCAGTTTCTTGGCGCTGCGCACCGTGTGGACGTGGCCCTGCTCCTTAAGTCTCCGAATGATAAATGGCTCAAATAAAACCAGGGCCATCTTTTTCGGTAAGCCGCATTGGTTCAGCTTGAGTTCCGGGCCGATCACGATCACGGAACGCCCGGAATAATCGACACGCTTGCCCAGGAGGTTCTGACGGAACCGGCCTCCCTTGCCCTTGAGCATGTCACTAAGGGATTTCAGCGGGCGGTTCGCAGCTCCAGTGACGGCACGCCCATGTCGGCCGTTGTCGAACAAGGCATCGACAGCCTCCTGCAGCATCCGCTTTTCGTTCCGGATGATGACTTCTGGGGTTTTCAACTGCAACAGGGTCTTCAGGCGATTGTTGCGGTTGATCACGCGACGATAGAGATCGTTCAAATCGGAGGTCGCAAAGCGGCCACCTTCAAGTGGAACGAGCGGACGCAAGTCCGGAGGAATAACCGGAAGCACGTTGAGCACCATCCATTCAGGACGGGTCTTGGAGTGCATAAAGCCTTGCACGAGCTTGAGTCGCTTGGCCAGCTTCTTGCGCAGCTGCTTGCTGCGCGTCGCTCCCATCTGCTGTTCGATCTCGTCATTGAGATTCTGCAGATCGGTCTGCTCGAGAAGCTTCTGAATGGCTTCTGCGCCCATGCCTGCGACGAAAACGTCGCCGTACTGATCCTCGGCTTCGCGAAATTCTGCTTCCGTCAACAGTTGGCATTTTTGCAGCGGAGTGTTGCCCGGATCGATGACGATGTAATCCTCGTAGTAGATGACCCTTTCGAGCTGCCGGCTGGTCATGTCGAGCATCAGTCCAATGCGCGAAGGCATACACTTGTAGAACCAGATGTGGGAAACCGGAACGGCCAGATCGATGTGGCCCATCCGCTCTCGCCGAACACGGCTGAGGGTTACCTCGACGCCACATCGGTCGCAAACCACTCCCTTGTGCTTAATGCGCTTGTACTTGCCGCAAGAGCATTCCCAATCACGCGTCGGGCCGAAGATGCGCTCGCAAAAAAGCCCACCTTTTTCAGGCTTGAACGTCCGATAGTTGATGGTCTCGGGATTCTTGACCTCTCCCTTGCTCCAGCTCCGGACACTGTCGGGCGAGGCGACCGTAATGGCCACCTCATCGAATCCGACCGGACGCTGTTCTCCAAAAATTTCGCCAATATTGACTTCTTTCATATGTCTCGCGCTCTGTGCGCTACTTGGTTAGGCTGCCGACTCGGTGAAGACGGGCTCCTTGCCGCCCACACGAACGTCGAGGCCAAGTCCCTTCATCTCCTTAATGAGGACGTTGAATGATTCGGGCGTGCCCGCCTCGAGGGAGTTGTCGCCTTTGACAATCGACTCGTAGATACGGGTTCGACCCTGGACGTCGTCGGACTTTACCGTGAGAAGCTCCTGCAAAGTATAGGCCGCTCCGTAGGCCTCCAACGCCCAGACCTCCATTTCGCCAAAACGTTGGCCGCCGTACTGCGCCTTGCCGCCGAGCGGCTGCTGGGTAACCAGGCTGTAGGGGCCGACTGCACGCGCGTGGATCTTGTCTGCGACGAGATGCCCGAGCTTGAGCATGTAAATATAGCCGACCACCACTTGCTGGTCGAAAGCCTCGCCGGTGCGGCCGTCATACACCGTGGATTTGCCGGTTTCGGTAACCCACGTGAAATTCTCCTTTGTTTTGGCCTCGCGAAGATATTCCTTGATCTTCTCTTCGGAAATTCCGTCGAAGACCGGCGTGGCCACTTTAAAGCCGAGCGCCTTAGCCGCGACTCCAAGGTGTGTCTCCAGCACCTGACCGACGTTCATGCGGCTGGGAACACCCAGCGGATTCAAGACGATATCGACCGGAGTTCCATCAGCGAGGAACGGCATGTCCTCTTCCGGAACAATCTTCGCCACGACGCCTTTGTTGCCGTGCCGGCCGGCCATCTTGTCACCAACCGAAAGCTTTCTCTTGCTGGCGACATAGACCTTTACCTGCTTGATGATACCGGGATCCACATCATCCCCGCTTTCAATGCGGCCAAGATTTTCGTCCTTCTCACGGTCCAAATCCTCGAAGCGATGCTCGTATTGACCGATGATCTCGCGAATCTTGTTGCGGATGGGGCTGGGATCGATCTCGATGTGATCGTAAACAGCGGCCAGTTTGCGGAGGAGCTGTTTGGTAATCTTCCGGTTTGCGGGAATGATGATCTCACCGGTCTGCGCGTTGACCACATCCAGCGGGATCTTCTCATTCAAGAGGATGTTTGAAAGCGCCGCGGTCAGCTGCTCATGCAGCTCGTCTTTGCGCTTCTTGTAATCCTCCATGATCATCTTTTGCTGCCGCTTGGATTCAGTCGGCGTCATCTTGTTGCGCGCGACCTCTTTTTTCGAGGAGACCTTGACGTCCATGACAATGCCGTAGGTGCCCGACGGCACCGTCAGCGACGTATCCTTCACATCGGCGGCCTTCTCACCGAAAATGGCGCGCAAGAGGCGCTCTTCGGGAGCCAGTTCCGTCTCGCTCTTCGGAGTGATCTTGCCAACGAGGATATCGCCCGGCTTTACCTCGGCACCAATGCGGATGACTCCGTCCGGCCCAAGATTTTGCAGTGCCTCTTCACTGACATTGGGAATGTCACGGGTGATTTCCTCCGGGCCGAGCTTGGTATCGCGCGCACCGATTTCAAATTCATCGATGTGAATGGAGGTATAAATGTCTTCCTTGACCACGCGCTCGGAAATGAGGATCGCGTCCTCAAAATTGTATCCATTCCACGGCATGAAAGCGACGAGCACGTTGCGCCCCAGCGCCAACTCGCCATGTTCGGTGTTTGGACCGTCGGCAATGACCTCTCCCTTCTTGACGCGCTGTCCCTTGAGGACGATCGGCTTCTGGTTAATACAAGTGCTGGCGTTGGAACGCATGAACTTGCGCAACTCGTAAACCCAGATGCCGGCCGCGGGATCGGTCTTGATCTTCTTCTTGCCATCAGGCAACGATCCATCGCGGGTCACGACGACCTGGCTGCCGGTAACCGATGCGACAATGCCGTCTCCTTCCGAGAGGACGACTGCCTTGGAATCCTGGGCAACACGTGCTTCCAGCCCGGTGCCCACCAAGGGCGAGTCGGAAACCAAAAGCGGCACGCCCTGGCGTTGCATGTTCGAACCCATCAGCGCCCGGTTGGCATCGTCGTGCTCGAGAAATGGAATTAACCCCGCCGCCACCGACACGAGCTGCTTCGGAGAGACGTCCATGTACTGGACCTTGCCAGGTTCCACCTCGAGAAAGTCGCCGCGGTAGCGGGTCGACACTTTCTCCTCGATGAAACGCCCGTGCGCGTCGACCGGCGCATTTGCTTGAGCAATGTAAAAATTCTCGTCCCGATCGCCGCTCAGATAGACGACTTCGTCGGTCACGTGGCCATTGTTGACTTTACGGTAAGGAGTTTCGATGAAGCCGAACTCGTTCACCCGGGCAAAGGTGCTCAACGAACTGATCAAACCAATGTTCGGACCTTCGGGCGTTTCAATCGGGCAGATTCGCCCGTAATGCGAGGGATGAACGTCGCGGACCTCGAATCCCGCCCGGTCTCGACTCAATCCTCCCGGTCCGAGCGCCGAGAGCCGCCGCTTGTGCGTCAGCTCCGAAAGCGGGTTCGTCTGATCCATAAATTGGCTGAGTTGCGAACGACCGAAGAAATCGCGAACGACCGCGCTCAGGGATTTTGGATTAATTAGCTTCTGGGGAGTGATCTGGTCCACGCCGGCATCGAAGAGCGTCATCCGTTCCCGGACGAGGCGCTCGGTGCGCGCCAGCCCTACGCGACATTGATTGGCGAGCAGTTCCCCGACAGTGCGAACACGGCGACTGCCGAGATGATCGATGTCGTCGGTCATCCCCTCTCCTTTGCGCAGTTCAACCAGATATTTCATGGCGGCGATGAAGTCCTCCTTCACCAAAATGCGCTCTTCTTCACTAACCTGGAGTCCGAGCTTCTGGTTGATCTTATGCCGGCCCACCCGGCCGAGATCGTAACGCTTGGGATCAAAGAAAAGCCGCTTCAGCATGCTCCGGGCATTCTGAACGGTCGGCGGATCACCCGGGCGCAACTTGCGGTAGATGTCCTTTAAGGCCTCCTCTTCATCATGCGCCGGATCTTTCTTCAGCGACTTGATGATGGTGTCATCTTGCTTGGTATCGACCACGCGGACGCTCTTATGACCAAGAGACATCAGTTGGCGGATGGTCGCGGCATTCAACGGCTCAAAAGCGCGAGCCACCGTGATCTCACCGTCACGAATATCCTCGAAGAGCACCTTGGTGCTGATTTCTTCCTCGTCGAGGTTCTCGCTGAGATCCAACTCGATCACCTGATAGAACAACTTGATGATGTCTTCGTCGGAAGGATAACCCAACGCCCGGAGGAAGGTCGTCGCCAGAAACTTGCGGCGGCGCTTGCGCCGATCCAAATAGACGTAGAGCAAGTCGCTCGTGTCGAATTGCACTTCAATCCACGAACCCCGGTCCGGGATGATCCGGAATCCATGCAGCAACTTCCCATTGAGATGGACACTGGTTTCGAAACATATGCCCGGTGAACGGTGCAGTTGGCTCACTACCACCCGCTCAGCCCCGTTGATGACAAAGGTTCCTTGGGGCGTCATCAGAGGAATCTCCCCCATGTAGACCTTCTCCTCCTTCGTGCTCTTCTCGTCCTTGTAGCGGAAAGTCACATAAAGAGGCGCACTATAGGTCTGACCCTCGCGCTGACACTCGATCGCCGACATCTTCGGCTCCCCCAGCTCGTAACTCACAAAGTCCAGGCTGGACTTCTCCTCAAACCCGAAAATCGGGAAGAACTCCCTGAAGACGGCTTGCAATCCGACGCTACGACGACGCGAAGGCTCAACCTCCTTTTGAAAGAACTCGTTGTACGAGTTGATCTGAAGCTCAATGAGATTCGGAGGCTCAATGGCTTCCTTTAGCTTGCCGAAGTGAATGCGTTCAGACATGGCGAAAGAATGAGAAAATGATGGTCCGCCTCAACGAGCCGCACCGATTGGCAAACCGAAAAAAGACAAACGCCAGCGCCCGGGCCGGAAAGAACCTTTCCCGGCTCGTGCGAAGACCTGCGTTATAAAACGATCTAAAACGATTTTCCGAACGGTGCAGAAGGCTAGACGTGAGTCGGCGGAATTATTGATAGTGAACCTTAGCACCGGGAACGCAAGCCAAAACTTTATCTTTTTTGGCCTGCCTCCCGGACTTGCCCGGAGTTGCCGGACTATTTGATTTCGACCTTGGCGCCAGCGGCCTCGATCTTTTTCTTGATCTCTTCGGCTTCTTCCTTGGCGATACCCTCCTTGAGGGTCTTGGGCGCGCTCTCGACGAGAGCTTTGGCTTCGGCCAAGCCGAGACCGGAGACCGCTGCCCGGACCTCCTTGATGACCGAAATCTTGTTAGGTCCGGCTTCCTTCAAGATGACGTCAAAGGCGGTCTTCTCTTCGGCCGGGGGAGCCGCAGGGCCTCCGGCCGGTGCTCCGGCAGCGGCGACCGCCACGGGTGCTGCGGCGCTGACGCCCCATTTCTCTTCGAGTTGCTTCACCAGGTCGGCGATCTCAAGAACGGTGAGGGCGCTGAGCTGATCAACTATGTTTTGTGTGTCTGCCATGTTTGTTGGTATTTGGTATTGTCGCACCCCGAAGCCTCAGGGCATTTGAGGCCGACAGCCGTCAGCCCGACAAGGAACCGATTGGTTTTGGTGTCCCGCAACGCGGCTTCAAACGCCACGGGAAATTTTTGTAGTTGCGACCGCGATTGTGTTAGCTGGCGGCCTCAGCTTTGGCTTTGAGAAGGCGAGCGAGGCTGGCGGCTGGCTCCTGGAGCACCCGAACAAGTTTGGTAGCCGGCGCGAGCAGCAAACTGAGCAGCTTCGCTTGCAAGACATCTTTTGAGGGGAGCTCGGCGAGAGCCTTGATCTGGTCGGAGTTCAGAATTTCGTCATCGAGAATGCCCCCTTTGACCGGCGGGCGCTCGAATTCCGTAACGAATGTCTTGAGCACTTTGGCGGCGGCGCAGATGTCGCTTTCGCCAGTGACCATGGCGGTCTGGCCGGTGAGAGCGCCGTTGAGTTCAGGCAAGCCCAAGCCCTTAATCGCACGCTTGATAAAGGTATTCTTGATGACATGGATCTCGGCGTCGACTCGAGCAAGGCGCAGACGCAGTTCCTCAAAATGTTTGACCTGCATGCCGGAATAATCGGCAATGAGCAGGAACGGCGAGTTCTTCAGCTTCGTCTGAATATCTGCGACAATGTGAGCTTTTTCAGGTCTCATCTGGGAGTAGATGGTTGAGAGTTGATGGTGGGACGAGGATTAGCTTTTCAGGAAGGGAGCCGGATCAACGCTGACACCGGGACTCATGGTGGCAGCAAGAGTAATGGCTTCCACAAACGAGCCTTTGGCCGTGGCCGGCCGAGCCTTGACAACGGCCTCGATGACCGCCTGGCCGTTCTGAGCCAGAGCCTCGTCGCCGAATGAGAATTTGCCGACCGGCACCGAAACATTGGCATTCTTATCCAGCTTGAACTCCACCCTGCCTGCCTTGACTTCCCTCACTGCCCTGGCGGTGTCTTCGGTCACCGTTCCCGCTTTGGGATTCGGCATCAGCCCTCGCGGACCGAGGACCTTCCCGAGCTTCTTCACCTCGGCCATGGCCGCCGGGGTCGCGATAGCGACGTCGAAATCAGAAAAACCACCGGTAACCTTTTTGATCAGGTCTTCATAGCCGACGAATTCGGCCCCAGCCTCGCGCGCGGCCTCCGCCGCCGGTCCCGAGGCAAAGACTAGGACGCGCACTGTCTTTCCACTGCCGTGCGGGAGCGGGCAAGTCCCCCTGACCATTTGATCACTTTGCTTGGGATCTACGCCCAACTTGAAGGAAAGCGTGACGGTCTGATCGAACTTGGTCGGCGGAAGGGTCTTCAGTGTCTTAATGGCCTCGCCAAGCGGGTACTTGCGTTTGCGTATCGACCTTTTCGGCCGCGGCCCGAATAGCGTTTGCTACGTTTTTTTTGCATGTTCGAGCAGTGCGAACGACCCAAGACGGGTCTCCTGCAGCCTTTGGTTTGTTGAAATTGATTGCTCCTCCCGAATCGGAGGCGAACTTTAAACCCTATTAGATCCTTGAGGCCCGTCAAGCGTATTGTCACAGAAATTCGATACCGAACGCGAACGGTGGACGGATCCAGCGAAGCTGGAATCGCGAGCGGCCATTTCATCGCTGAAGGCAGCAGACCGGAGAAAAAACTTCGCTTTACATTCGTGCAAAAACTCGGAATCTGACGCGCGGTTAGAACGCGATTTTTGAAGCCTGAGCGTAGTATAGCGATATGCCGTCTGCGGCTGATGCTCTGAGAATTGGCGATGGCCCAAGTAGCAAATATATCGCACATCATGAAACTCTATGTAGGAAATCTCTCCTTCCAAACCACGGAGGGAGCGCTCGAAGAACTCTTCGCCCAATATCGGGACAGTCACTGAGGCTATGCTGGTCATGGACAAGATGACGCAAAGACCCCGGGGATTTGGTTTTGTCACCATGGGCAGTGCCTGAGGAAGCGCAAAAGGCCATTGATGCGCTCAACGGCAAGAATGTCGACGGACGTAACTTAATCGTGAACGAAGCCCGTCCGCGTGAGGAACGTGCGCCACGGCGCGACTTTGGGGCGGTGGCGGTGGGGGCGGTCGGAGCGGCGTCGCCACCAGCACGGCAAAGGCGGGCATATCGCGAGCGCAGATAAGCTCTAAAAGGCGACGCCCACGCGACGCTGCGTTGAAAGAGTTGTAAGCGCTTGGGCAAGCGCTGTGGATTTCATTGGGCGCTTGACACAAGCGCTCCTACAGCAATTTGTGCTCATCACCGGGAGGGGCTGGCGTCCCAGGGCCATATCGTTGGGATCTTCGCGGAATCGCGCAAAGCTAATCGCTGATCTCGATTCCCATCTGGCGTGCCGTTCCGGCAATCGTGCGGAAGGCGGCCTCTTCGCTGTGCGCGTTGAGATCTTTCATCTTGATCTTCACGATGTCCATCACCTGCTTTTTAGAAAGCTTCGCGACCTTGGTCTTGTTCGGCTCTTTGGAGCCGGCCGCCAGGCCCGCAGCCTTCTTCAAGAGGACGGAAGCGGGAGGGGACTTCGTGATGAAGGAAAACGTCTTATCCTTGTAAACGGTAATGACCACCGGAAGGATGTCGCCCGCCTGCTTCTGCGTGGCGGCGTTAAACTCCTTACAGAAGGCCATGATGTTAACCCCTTGCTGACCAAGCGCAGGGCCGACTGGCGGAGCAGGGTTCGCCTGACCGGCAGGGATTTGCAACTTGATCTGACCAACGATTTCCTTTGGCATGGTTGAGAGGCGGAAAGGGGTTAGGAAGCAATCATGGAATGCCCGCGCCGGCAAGGCGTTTTTTCTATTTCTTCGAAAGCCGCCAGAAAAGCACGGTGCCCAGCGTGATAAAAAGGATGTTCGGAATCCAGATGAGAAGGGTCGGGTGCGCAGCTGGGTTTCCGCGGAAAGTATCCGCCATGATAATGAAAAAGAAGTAGGTAAACGCGATCACCAGGCTGAGGGCGAAGCCGACAGAGGTTTCCTTGCGGTGAGCCGTAATCCCGAGTGGCACCGCAATCAGGGCGAAAGCCACGCAGGCGAGTGACGCGGCGAAGCGTTTATGAAGTTCCACGGTCGCGCGCAGTTTTTCCTCACCAGCGATTGTCGGAAGGTAGCCAAGCAATTCCGGCAACGTGTAGGAGCTGAGCCTGCGACCGCTCAGATACTCCTTGTAGAATTCCTCGAGCGAAATTGGAAATACGCCCTCGGTCACCTCGATCCCCTGCCGAATCTTCGTTAACTCGCGAGGATCCTGTTTGTCACGTTCCTCGAAGCGGGCGTTAAACAATCTCAACAACAGCCGGGTATTTGCCGGATCGGGAGTTAAAACCCCTTCCTTGGCGTAGACCATCTTGATCGGCTCGCTGTTTTCATTGAGTTCGAAGACGATGAGGTTCTTGAGACGGTCGCCCTCCTTCGACCCCACATAGACCCGCCGGTCCGGAAACTGATCCACGACTTCATCGGCGCGAAAGAGGGCCGCGGGATTACTGGTCGCGATATCGACAATCGTCTTGGTCATCTGCTGTTCGGCTCGCGGCGCCACATCGATATTGATCCAAAAGCAAATACCCGAAAGCACGACAGCCAGGACAAACACCGGGATACAAATGCGCGGGACGCTTACCCCATTCGATTTCAAGGCAATCAATTCGTTGTCCGCGGAGATTCGTCCAAACACCAGGAGGAGCGCGGTTAAGAAAACCCCACGGAATCGTGAAGGTGAGAGAAAAAGGCAACACCAGGGCCATGAACGCCAGCACCGTGGCAATCGGAACATCCGGGTTGTTGATCAGGACGTCGAGCAATTGCTTGAAAAGATTGCCGAGGACGAGAACAAGGCTGAGGACGACAACTCCAAAGAAGGCCGTCGCAATCACGCTCATGCCGATATACCGGTCGATAATCTTCATCAAAAAACCACTCGCTTGCCATGCGCTGCGGACGTGAGCCGCCCGGAAAGGGCCATGGAATTTAGGCGATGGCGGTCGCGTGTTCAAGTCCGTTTTACCAGAAACCAAGCGCCTTGCGGTGGACTTCGCCGCTTTGAACAAAGTCGTGGTCGCGCAGCCAGGATTCAATCTCAGGAAGGTGCATCGCGCCCCATGGCACAACCACACGACGGTAATCCTTTAAGGACGATTCGATCTCGGCGACCAGCCGTTGGTTTCGGGAGAAAAGGATGTCATCCATCACCTGTTCTTGCGCCTCTTCATTGGCGATGGGCGAAGATGGGTCAACCAGAAGTTCGATCACTTCGCGAAGATCGTTGCTCTGGAAGATCGCGATGACAGCCAGGATGAAGGCGATGGTTTGCGGATGGAAACTCTCCACGTCAACGTCCGCATGCTTGTAATAGATTCCGGGTCCCTTGGCGCCGCCGGCTGTCCCGCAGTTCCGCACTGGAACCCTGCTTGCCCAATTCGTCGGCGACGCGATTGGAAAAGACACTATCCGATTGCGAAGTGACATTGAGAAGCTTGGCCAAGCGGCCATAATCCAGAGTTCGCCCGCCAAGCAAGCGTTTGCGGTCGGTGACGCCTTCCACCAGCACAACGGATGGTTCCGCCGGATCGGGCGGCGGCAACACGCCGGAATAAAACTCTCGTCGGGCGACGTGCATCATGCCGGCAAGACGAACCTCGCGATCTCCCGATTGAAATTGACGCTCGACCAAGTAAATGCCGTCGGGACGCAGGCGGACGTAACCTCCCGTCAGCAACTCGATCTGTGTCGAAAATCCGAGGGCGACACTACCCGCCGCAACAAGAAGGAACAACAAGGCGGTCACCGGGCCTGCCACGAGCAAGTATTTCCACGAAAATGGCTGCGTCCGCGCCGGAGCGAAAGTCGGCAAGGTCCTGCGGGTGCCACTTAGATTCGGGGCAAAGTACCAGACAGCCAACGCGAGCAGCACCTGCAGCAAGGCGAGGACAAGTGCCAGATGAGCCGGTTTCCAGAGCCCAAATGGATATGCCATGGCCGGGCCCGCCCACCAGGCAAACAAGATCGGCGGCACGAGAACCCGCTTGGGGGCCTTGGGCGTCACCCCGATGATCGCCGCCATCGGGAAGCTCATCGCGAGCACTGCAAGCGCGAAAGCGGCTCTGACTCCGCTCAAGGGCGAAGAACCAAGGATCAGCGTGGTCGCTTCGTCAACAAAGGAAAATACTCCGTCTGTGAGAAACAATAACCAAAAGAAAGTAACGGCGCCCCGAAGCACCTCGACAACGTAGCAGAGCCGGAAAGTCGCTCAACTGCAGTCTTCGCGCTTGCTGAGCTTGGGAAGACAATCTCTAGCCCGGCTGCTGCCGCACTTCCGAGCGAACACCGCGCCCGGCAAGCGGGCAAACGGCCAGTGCCGCGGCCAGCAGGCAGGCTGCCGCGGCCAAGAGCGGCCAGAGCGCATAGCTCCCGCCGCCCCGGTGAAGTTGCGCACTGAGGAGCAGACCTGCCAGCATCGGTCCAACCCAACGCGCCAGACTGCCACTGGACTGCATCAACCCCAAGGCGCGTCCTTGCCAATTCGACTCCGCGCTCCGCGAGGCGAGAGACGAGAGAGTTGGCATGAGCAGGCTGTTCCCGATGCCGACGGCCGCGCTGGCGATAAACATGATGCCGATGCCGGAGCTAAGCGCGAGGGCGCATAGACCCGCACACATCGAGACCGCGCCAGCAAGTGCGATCGGCGCCTCACCAAATCGCCTGACCAGCCGACCGATCAGCCCGCCTTGAATGATCACGCCCAGAATCCCAATCGCGCCGAGAACATAGCCGGTATGCAGCGCATCAAGGCCGAAGCGGTGGAAGAGCAGGAGCGCAAAAAGGGCTGTCATCATGGAAAAACCGACGATGACGAGGAAATAGCTCGCCAGACTCCATGCATATGTCGACCTCTCCACGTGATCGAAGAGATTTGGAAAGATGGGCTCACTTCGGGCGCGCTGTGGATCGGGCAGACGAGACTCAGGCAGACAGAACATCACGAAAAAGAAATTCACCAGAGAAAGTGCGGCCGCGATAAACATCGGCGCCGCGTAGTTAAATGCTACACTCGCCCAGCCTCCGAGCGCTGGCCCAAAGACGAATCCAAGCCCAAAGGCGGCACCGAGAAGCCCCATCGCTCGGGCGCGGTTTTCTGGCGCCGAGATGTCGGCAAGATAAGCCTGCGCCGCGCCGATGTTGGCTCCGCAAATTCCGTCTATCAAACGCGCGACGAAGAGCATCGTCACCGAGGTCGCCAGACCCATCAGCACGTAGCCGATAACTGTCCCGAACAATCCCAGGAGCAAGACCGGCTTGCGGCCCAGCCGATCGGACACCTTCCCCCAAATGGGTGCGAAAAAGAATTGCGCGAGTGAAAAAATGCCGACCAGCCAGCCGATCTGCACGGCGGTCGCTCCGAAATGCTCCGCATAGAGCGGCAGGACGGGAATCACGATGCCAAAACCGAGAATATCTATAAAGCAGGTTAGAAAAATCGTCAGATATTGAAGCGGGCGGCGGGCCATGGATCGGGAGCAGAATCAACAGAGATCCCCATCAAAAGCAAGGGCTCGCGGGCGTCGGTGAAGTCCGCGACGAGTCGGTGCGCGGCTCACTTGCAAACCCTTGCTCGAATCAGCGCATTCACCGAAAAACCTTTTCCGATCCAAACGGTAAAAGTCCCAAGCTTGCACGATCAGCCGATCGGCTGATACTTGACGGGACGCTTTATGGCGCCCTCTCATCCAAAACCCTCTCGATGGTTTGCCACCCTGCTGTGGGGGAACTCCATCGCGCTTTCCTGGATGTGGGGCCTGGGCCTGTTCTTTTCGGTCCAATTTACGACGCAATTTGGGCTCTTCGGGCTTCTGACTTTCGCCATTCCCAATGCCCTTGGTCTGCTCGCTTTCGGTTTGGTCACGCACCACATCGCCCGACGCGAGGCGGGATCGGAGTCTCTCGCCCGATTTTTCAAGACCTGGTCCCGGCCGTTTCGTCTCGTCTTTTTTCTTTACCAGCTCCTGGCGATTACGCTGACTATCTTCGCCTTTATCAGATATGTCTGGCAGCCGCTCGGTTTTCAACCGTGGGCGCTCTACCTGCCCTTGACCTTGCTGATCGTGCTGGCCGCATCCGTGTTGCTTGGCGAGGAGTTCGATATCACCCGCATCCGCTATAGCCACGGAGTCATGGCGGTGATCCTGTTGGTGGCAGTCTGCTGGTTGCTGGTGACAGCGATTTCGGTTGGTCCGGGTCGAGGTGAGCATTCCCAAGGCTCCCCACCAATGATCTGGCCTATTGGGGCTACGCGATTCCGATCTGCATCGGCTTTCTCGTGGGTCCCTGGCTCGACTTACAGCAGTGGCAACGCGCCATCCAGATGCACCGCGAGCGAATTTCCATAGCAGCCGCGTATTGGGCCGGTTCCACCCAATTTTTTGTCATGCTGCTCTTTCACGGGTGCCTGGCTTTGTGGGCGCTTAATTGGGGTGCCGGCTCTTATCTCCGAACCGGAATTGCCAACTACGTCTACGGCCATGAATTGCTCTTGCGGCTCTTTTATGAGCGGTTTTCTGCGTGGACTTTCGCCGCGTATGTCGTCTGGCTGGTCATCTGCATCTTATCCACCCTCGATAGCGGCTACATCGCCTTGCGTTGGTTTCTGCAGGCGAACGCCTCCGCCAGCAAAAGCCCGATTTTTTCACTGATTCCGGAAAGCGTGATCGCGTCGCCGATTCCGGTATTTATTTTCGCCGGTCTGTTCGCGTTATTCGCCTCGGTCGTCAAACTTGAGCTCGAGTATTTCATGATCTTTTATGCGACGTTTTTCGTCGGCTACTCGGCTCTCGCCATTACCCGATGTTACATGAACACGCCTGCCAATGTCATTCCGCAGGTCAAGATGTTCTGCATCGGCTGCTTGGCGGTCGTGATTTTCGCCTATGGATATTTCCTGCGCCTTCCAATCCTGCAGATTTTGGGTTCGCTGCTGCCGCTGGCTCTTGTTATTTGGTTGATCTTCAAACCGGGATCTTCTCAAGAATTCATCGGCGACTCACGCGCCTTGAGTCCGGTCTCGGAAATTCCCATGCCGCCCGAGGAGGAAGGGGCCTCGGAGTCGATTGCCGCCACGCGCAAGGAGGCGATTCGGCAACGCGCGGAAGCTCGCGCCAAAGAACTCGGCGTCACCGCCGCTCCATCTTCTGAACAGGAGGCAGCGTCCGCACCCGAGGACACGATCTTTCCGGGCACTTCGAAGGCAAATGGTTCGTGCATTCCTTTATCGCCACCTATGCCGATACAAATTCGGTAGGCAACGTTTACTTCGGAATGTACACCATGTGGGTTGGCAAAACGCGCGAGCTCTTTTTCAACAAGGTGCTGCCGAGGTTTAATATTAAAGAGACGCCCTTTTATATTTTAACTCGTTCCTTCGAGCACAAGTTTGTCCGAGAGACTCGTGAATTCGAGAAAGTTACTGTCCGACTTCGCATTTCGGACTGGAACCGGAAGTTTGTCACCCTTGAACATGAGGTCAAAGACTCCTCGGAACAGCTCCTGGGAAGAGGCAAGCAGACGCTTCTCTTTGTCTCTTCTTCGGACTACAGCATGATCGATCTTCCCGCTGATATTGCCGCGGCCTTCGTCAACTACGCTTGACGATGCGTTGGTTTGTCTTGTGCATCGTTGTCATCCTAAGCGCGTGCGAGCCGCCCAAGTATAAGCCGCCGCCAACGCCCACTCCCGAGGCCATCCCACGCCAACACCCACCCCGACGATTGCTCGGAAACCGCTGGATGTTTCACAGCTCTTTAACGGGATAACCGTCTTTACCAAATTTGAGACGCCTCAAAGCGACGAGCCAGCTTCTTTCGAGCGCAATGAGGCGGATAGTTACAAGCTGCAAATCACCTTCACCGCCGAGCTGCCACACCCCAGCCGCACCTTGGAAGAACTTGTCCAAAATGACCCCAAGCTTCCTGACGTCTTGCCCAAGATGCGGCAACTGGCGGAAACGGCTCAGGTATCGAGTTATTTTGACAAGCTCTACAAGAATAAGATCGACTTCGTCCGCGATCGCCTCAATCGCCTTGATCTGATTCTTTCCCGTCATAACTTCTACGACTGCGAAACGATTCTCGAACTGCAGGATCCGGAGAGTGGCCGCAAAGCGTTGCTCATGCAGGGCGATATGGATCTGAATACTGACGGCTCAGATGGCGACCGGAACTTTCCGATCGATGGCTCATCGCCTACCTTTCAGCCGCAAACCAGCTATCGTTGGCCCAAGCTCACAAATCGTCCCAATCCCCTCCTGCGTGCTTATGAAGAGAAACTCGCCACGCTCAAACAAGAATTTACCCTCAAGAGCCTCGCCATGGAGCGAAATCGGGAGCTGAAGCGGTCTATTGATGAAACCAGCCGTGTCATTAACGAGCTCAAGACCAGCAGTTTCCTGATCTCGGATGCCGACCCTTCGATTGTCGTTCCCTCCTTCATGCTCTCGAACGATGATAACACCTTCTCCCCTTCGATCGGCGACTATGCGGCGGTGATTTACGATGGCAAAATCTATCCGGCAATCGTGGGAGATGCCGGGCCCTCCAGCAAGATGGGCGAAGCTTCCGGACGCATTTGCAAAGAAATCAATCCACGGACCTCAGGTTTTAACCGGGCGGTCAGCAACATCAAAGTCAGCTATCTCATCTTTCCCGGAACCGCGGAGACTCCGGGACCGCCAGACCTGGCTCGATGGCACCAAAAGTGCAAGGAGCTTCTCGACGAAATGGGAGGTGTGCGCTACGGAACTGCATGTCTGGAAGGATGTCGTTTCTCCCTGGCCAACTCCGACGCCCAGCCCGACCGCCTCACCGACGCCCTAGCCCGACGGTAGCCCAACCCTCCCGCCGCCGGGAGCTGCATCTCCGAGTCCAACAGGCTCGCCAACGCCGGGAGCTGCATCTCCCAGCCCAACAGTCTCGCCGAGATCGGAAGCTGCATCTGCCAGTCCGACAGTCACTCCATCTTCCGGCACTGCATCCCCTAGCCCGTGCCTTCGGTATCAACCGTGGAGTCCCTCTACGACCCTACTGTACCGGCGGCTTCTCCCGGCACGAGTCCGGGACGACCGGCTTCTCCCACACCATCCCCGCGCTCCACGAATCGGCCGCGTCCCTGATGAACCCGACGATTGCGGAGACTCTTCGCCAGCTCCTCTGCGCGCTGGGCACTTCGATCCGAAACCGGGTCGCCGAGGGACGCGAGTCGATGCCGACGGAAAGCCTTGCGGCGGTGGCTAACCAGTCGATAGCCGACACGATCTATACCATCGACAAGTTCGGAGAAGAAGCCATCGGAGAGTGGTTTGGCCTGCATTGGCCGTCCTCCGAGCCGGTCGAAGTAGTCATGGAAGGTCCGCAAGAAACGCAATGCTTTCCGCGAGGAACTCGCGTCGCCGACACAAAGTGGAAATGTCTGCTCGATCCGATCGATGGCACACGCGGGATCATGTATGATAAGCGGAGCGCATGGGCGCTCAGCGGGATCGCGCCGCAGCGCGGATCCGCAACCAGGCTCTCCGACATCTTCGTCGCGGCAATGACGGAGATTCCGACAAGCAAACAGTGGCGTGCCGACCAGGTGAGCTGCACGCGGGGCGGGGGGATTGTTGCCGAGGCGACCAACGTTCTCGATGGCTCGAAGTTTCCCTTGTCGCTCTCCCCCTCGGGCGCGAGCACTTTTCGACATGGATTTGCCTGGATGGCCAAGTTTTTCCCGGAGGGTCGGGCGCTCACAGCGCAAATCGAGGAGCAACTCTGGGACGAGCTTATCGGTCTGGGTCGTGATGCTTCGCCCACGATCTTTGACGACCAATATATTTGCAGCGGGGGCTCCTTCTACGAACTGCTGGCCGGCCACGATCGAATGATCGGAGATCTGCGGCCACTGGTCTTACCCCGCCTCAATCTCGATGCGTCATTGGTTTGCCACCCCTACGATGTCTGCACAGCGCTCCTCCTATCCGAGGCAGGAGTTGTCTATGAGCACCCCTTTGGAGGTTTTCCGGACGCCCCGCTCGACACCACCAGTGCGGTCGCCTGGGTCGGCTATGCCAACACCACTCTCGCTGCGCTGGCGCGTCCCGTGCTCCAGCGGATACTCAAAGAGATGCTTTCAACACCCAAGTAAGTCCACGTGACCCGCGAACGGCTTCTGGCAATTCTTGGAACAACGATCCTGCGGGTGCTGCTCGCGACGGTGCGTTTTCGATTTGAAGACCCGTCCGAGCTCTCGAAGAACAGAATCGAAAAGCCGGTCATCATTTGCTTTTGGCACAACCGTATCCTCGGAATCACACTCGCCTTCCTCAGAGGGCTATCCGCACCGCCTCCGCAAGGGAGTCAACGTGCTTACCAGCGCAAGCCGCGATGGCGAAATCCTCGCCCAGATCATGGGACAGCTCGGCATGGCGGCCGTTCGCGGATCCAGTTCCCGCCGCGGATCGCGTGCCATGCGAGAGCTCATCGATCTGATCGAGAATGGTTACGATGTTGCCATCACACCGGACGGCCCGCGCGGGCCACGCTATTCATTTGGTCCCGGCGCAATTTCCCTGGCGCAGTTGACCGGGTGTCCCCTCACACTGATGCACGCGAAATTTTCGCGTCCCTTTCGGATGAAAACGTGGGATGGTTTCATCATCCCGTTGCCTTTTTCCGAGATTTTCGTGAAGGTGGATCCGCCCATCTACGTGCCACGCAAATTGGAAGAGGAAGAATTCGAAAGCACGCGAGCGCGGATGGAGGTTCTTTTGCGAAATGAAGCGGATTGATGGAACGGCGATTGCGCAAAAAGTTCATGAGGAAACGAGGGAGCGCGTCGAGCTTCTCAAAGGGCAAGGTTTACGTCCCGGTTTGGCGGTTGTCCTCGTCGGCGACGATTCGGCTTCACGCACCTATGTGCGAGCGAAGGACAAGAAGGCCGCGGAACTGGGCTTGTACTCGGTAAAGTACGAACTTCCTGTCGACACTCACCCGGCCCGGATTCTCTCGCTCGTCCGGGACCTCAACGACGACCCGCTCATTCACGGCATCCTGGTGCAGTCGCCGCTTCCGAAACACATAGACGAGCCGGCCGTGGTCGCCACCATAGATCCCGCGAAGGATGTGGACGGTTTTCACCCGATCAACGTGGCCAAGCTCGCGATGGATGACCCAACCGGATTTGTTCCGTGCACGCCGCGCGGCTGCATGCGCCTTCTGCAGGAAAGTGGCGTGGAAACCGCGGGGGCCAATGCGGTCGTGGTGGGTCGTAGCATGATCGTGGGAAAACCGATGGCCCTCCTCCTTATGCGTCGCGGAAAGGCCGGCGATGCCACCGTGACTGTCGCCCATTCCCGCTCGCGCGACCTGGCCGCGATCACGCGCGCCGCCGACATCGTGATAGCGGCCATCGGCCGGGCGCATTTCCTCGGCGCTGATCATATTGGCGACAATGCGGTCGTCATCGACGTGGGAATCAACCGGATGGAAGATCCGGGTTCCTCCAGAGGTTATCGTATTGTCGGCGACGTCGATTACGCGGCTGTGGCGGAGCGATGCGCCGCGATCACCCCGGTGCCAGGAGGAGTGGGCCCGATGACCATCGCGATGCTGCTCTCCAATACGACGATCGCCTGTGAACGCTTCGCTGGCCGAGTCGGTGAAGTGACGCCAGAGCTCCGAACTTAGGATCAAGCTGGCGACTAGGCTTAGTTAGTTGCCGGGCCCGCTTCACCAGATTTGGCCACCACGAGGCCGCTGTGGGACCGTTCAGGATCAATCGGCGAATGCTGGTCACTAAGCTCTTTGGAAGCTGCAATGACATTCCTACTTTGTGGTTGAGGCGTCCAGCCGACGCCGAACACCTATCGGAAACTTATGAAAACCTCGGAACTAATCGTTCTCACAGATTACGAAATGGAAAGCATTCAAGGCGGTTTAACAGCCGCGCGCGCCCCAACGCGACGTCCCCTCTTTCGACTGATCCTTCTTCTTCTAAGCGCCATCCTTGGGCGTTCGGTTCCTACCCCGGCACCAGAACTCTAAGACATCGGATCGAGTTACTCGTCGCCAGCGGATGGCGACGCGTCGGATCTCCCGGGGTCACTACCGCCGCCGGAGCATCATTCCTGTGCCGCCCGATCGTTGACGCGGCGGGGCTGGCCATTCGCGAGCCCTGGAGCTTTCCAGAGGTCGGGCGTTGATTTCCCGATCGACTGGGATAAGGTCGATCGGTGCAATACCGTCAACTCGGTAAGTCCGACCTTCAGGCTTCGGTCGTCGGCTTCGGTACGATGTCGTGGCCCGGGTGCAATTATGGGGACACTGATTATGTGGCGTCGCAGGAGGATCTCGCGATGGCGCGCGCGATGGTCAAGACGTCACTGGACTCCGGGATCAATCTTTTCGACACGGCGGAAGGCTATGGTCTGGGGCTGGCAGAAGAGGTTTTGGGAAGCGCCCTTCAGGAACTCGGATGTCGAGAGAAGGCGATTATTGTCACGAAGGTGGGACCGCTCTTCGGCTCTGAACGCATCGACGGTCGCGCCTGCAATCTCAGCGCCAAGCACATCCTGGAGCGCTGCGACTTGAGTTTGAAGCGCCTGCAAACAGACTACATCGACCTCTATCTTGCCCATTGGCCAGACCCGCTGACGCCGATTCAGGAAACGATGGAGGCGGTCAACAAGCTGCACGCCGCAGGGAAGATCCGATGGTTTGGGGTGAGCAACTTCTCCAGCGATCTATTGAGAGACGCGCTCGACCATGGCCAGGTGGTCGCAAACGAACTCCCTTACAGCCTCGCAGACCGGAGCATCGATGCGGATAGGCGCCCGTTCTGTCTCCAGGAGCTTGTTGGTATCATTGCCTACTCCCCGCTTGGCAAAGGGGTCTTGAGCGGAAAATACGACGCTCAGCGGCTCCCGCCCGCGGAGGACTATCGGCACCAGAAAAAATATTTCGCAAAGGAGAACCTGCCGCGATTTCTGGCGCTCGCCCAGCATTTGCGTGAACTGGCTCCGCAATTCTCCTGCACTGCGGCGCAAGTGGCTATCGCCTGGGTGATCGCAAAACCCGGAATAACCGTGGTCCTTCCGGGCGCCAAGTCACCCGATCAGATCCGCGCCAATGCCGGAGCAAGCGATATCTCGTTGCCACCAGAGGTTATCGAAAAGCTAGACGAACTGTCCCAAATCTAGCGGCGATCTCCCCGCCGCCGAGTCCATCGGCCGTTACCCTTTGTCTCCGGGGCGCCGGGAGCTCTGATGCGCTGTCTCGATGCGCCTATAGCGTTCAACGTCGGCTGCGCGCAGCCCGTCCGGGCGATACTTGACCACAGTGCGATCCAGCATCACGTCAATTCCAGAAAAGTAACCGACACGATCAAAGAGAACGGTATCCTCTAGCATGGCAAATACGCCAGGAAAGTCGATTTTGAGAGCTGTGGGAAAGCCGTTGTTAACGTAGAGAGGCATACCACGCTCGTCCGCCTCCTTCATGAGGGCTACATATTCGTCGATCGTTTCGGCCCGGCGCACCCTGGGATCATAAACGTAGGGCGGTTGGGTAGTAGCCGCCGTGATGATGAGGTAATTTTCGGGCGCGTTTGGATCGAGCGTCGGCCGCGTGGCCAGGACCGATTCGCGATAGCGGGCAGCCCCGTTTGTGAGCAGGAATTTTCTGGCCGGATTCGAGAGCACTCCAAAAGCGACCAGGATCAGGAGGGCGAACGCGGGCCCTGCCCACCGAACAGCCCGAAATCTCCATAGCGGAGAGAGCACCCAGAATGCGCCGGCCGCGATCGCTGCGGCAATGCCCTGCAGCATGAAGCCGACATACCATTCCATTAGCATCTTTTTCTGGAATACGGCATAGGCATAGGTCAGCAGTCCGGGCAGAATCAGGACGGTGACAATCCAGTGCCCCCGAGGTTCGACGACGCACAGGCGAACCACCCCTAAAACAAAGAGGAGCAGCGCAACGGCAACGGCAAGGTAGAAGGGAATGGGATTGGCTTCCGCTATCGGAAGATATTCCATATAGGGGGTGACTGCCTGACCGCTCCTGGTCCAGAGGCTTCCGGTCAGAAAGAGTGCCCCGACGTTCTTGAGCCAAAACAGGTGTCCGTCAAAATCACGAACGCTTTGCAAGTAACGGAATAGGCCTGGAACGCATGGCAGGAACATCTGCAAAAAAATCATGCCAGCCACGACCGAAGCAGCGAGCCAGCGAAGCATTAGAACATTTCTGACCGGAGCAAGCCGGTCGTCCTTAAAAAAGCGAAGAAGAACGCAGAGGTTCAGGATCAGAACGGAGAAGAGTGTCGGCGGCCATGTGTAAAGGAGTGCAAAATCGGTCGCCGCAAGAGCGATCCACCACCGCCACTTTCCGGTATTCAGCGCAGCCACCGCAAAAAGACAGCCGAGAAGAATAAAGAGAGCAACTAATCCGTACCCTCTAGCCTCAGTGGCAAATCGCAAATGCCAGGGATGCAGCGCGACCAACCATGCCGCGAAAGCCCCCTCCCAAGGGAAACCAAAACGCGCCATCAGCAAGGCGAGCAGCGGCACAATCAAAATTCCTGCCACGTAACTGGGTAGTCGGATCGCGGCTTCGCTGAGACGAAGTCCGCCAGGCTGTGCAAACCACCTCCAGGCCGAATGGCTCAATCTGGCCAAGACACTCTGCAAGACGTGATTGGTCGTGGAAGAGTAGTTCCAAAGAGTGTTTCTCCAGGGGAAGTGCTTGGGTCTGACCTGGCCATCATCATCGACGCGATACCCTCCAACGATGCATCGGCGCACGCTGTATTCCTCATCCTCCCAAAGACTCTGGCCCAATCGAGGAAGTCCAATCAGGGCACCGGCAGCCATTGCACCGCCGACACAAAGCACCAATCCCTTCGGGAGCTTCGGTGGAGGCTGGGCGCGAATCGCGACCGGCAGCGGACGCGCCCACCATCGCGTCGTCACGGCGAGCAAGATCAGCGGCACCAAATTGAGAGCGCCCGCCCACCAGGAATAGACGCGCACATAATCTTTCACGTCAACGAGCGTCGGGTTCTCCCAGGGCTTGGGAGCGACGAGCAGCGCGACGATCACGCAGGCAACCAGTGTCCAGCAAATGGTGGTAACTCCCAACCAGGATCGAACGCGACCAAGCACGCCCTACCGATACTCAGGCTCCACGGACTTTCGAGGACAATCTAGCCGCCTACGTTTGAACATCATCAAGTCGACGGGCGGCCGGCGATGTCTCTGAGGCCGCTCTCCCCTCGTTTGACCGGACGAGATCCGTCGACGACTTGCTCAACTCCAGCAAAGAGACTCGCGCCCTCGCAAAGACTGTCGCAAACTGGAGGCACCAAATTGCCTATAACCACATATCTACTTTCCAGCCGAAAGATGCTTTGCCGTGCAGATCTTTAGATTTCTCGGGAAGATCAGCTCCTGGTTTTTCGTTCGGCTGGCATGTTTTGTCCTGCTGATCAGCATCGCGCGTGATGCCCCTGGCCGGCTTAAAGGCGCGCTCTGGTTTTTGGCATTTGTCGCAGCGATGTGGGCCTTTTTGGCCTTGCGTCGCGAAGCGCGAAAAGCCCTCGATTACATCATTCCGAAGATTCAAGACTGGAGCAGTTCGCTGGAAGGCTCTCCGAAGCTTCAAGCCGGTCGCAGGATCATCAGCTTTCTCTGTATCGGGATCATCATCGCAACTGCACTCGTTCTTGCCTGGCCGACATGGAGCTTCAAGGCCAGCTCGTCGCTTCGCGAAGACGAGATCATGAGCATCGTGAGATACAGCTCGCGCGGTTTTGTTCCCGCTATCAGCACTTATAATCTCGCCAGAAATCACGTCTTCTACAACGTCGTCAGCTCCCTTATTCCCGGCGCGAAATCCACCTTGCCCATTCGTGCGCGACTGGTTTCTTTCCTCGCTGTTCTCGCCTCGCTGGCTCTTCTGATCGGCTACAGCGCAACGCGCGGCTGGACCCTTCCTGGCGTCGCATACGCCGGGCTCCTCGCAGTCAACTTCGGCACGATGAATACTGTGCTCGAGGCACGTGGCTATGGTCTCATCTTCCTGTTTGCTATGCTTGGTTCCGTGGCCTTTGCGCGGTGGAGTCAAACCCCATCGCGAACGTGGCTTAACGTAATGGTGGTTACTTGTGTTCTCGGAACATACACGCTTCCGTTTTACGTAGTGTTCGGAGGTAGCCTCCTTCTTCTGAGCTTTCTCGTTCGCCCCTCGCGGGAGACTTTCTTGGCAGGCTTCTTGAGCCTCGCAGCGATTGGCCTTCTCTACCTTCCGATCGCCGCCGACATTTTCGAGGTCTTCAGAGGCTATGCGGACCGCTACGAAAAGACGTTCGTCTCCACCTTTGCGTCGATGGATGGCGTCTTCTTCTCGCTCCAATATTTCATTCCCCACGAGTTGCTTGAAATCGGCCCGCTCAGTTTTGTTCTGCTGGCCCTGGCGACGCTGCTCTACGTGGCGTTTGCTCGCTTTGCGACAACGGCAGACCGCCTTTCCTTTGCGGGCGTGACAGTTTCTATCGCGGCTTTTCTGGCATTTTGCCTTTACTGCAAAATTGTTCCCGCGCGAGTTTCTTCGTTCCTCAGTGCTCCATTGGCCTTTCTTGCGCTTCTGGTCACGGGATCGATCCTTACCAGTCGGTCGCTAACATCTCTGCGTCCGTTGACTGACGTCTGCTTCACCGCGCTAGTGGTCATCGCCCTTCTGAAATCCGAAGTGGCACAACCTCTCATCCCCCGATCGGACTGGCGAAGCCTTGGCGTGCTTATCGAGCGTGCTTTCCCGAGCAACATCGCGCATCTTCATGGTCGGAGACAATCCGGCTCTATTGCAATGGAACTTATCAACGCGAACTAAGCCTAGCGCCGATCCCTTCGACCGCGAATCGATGGACGAGGGAAAACTGGTCGCCGTGGAGGGTTACACCAAATCGTCGGATAAAGACCGACGCTTTCGCTGGGAAGACCTGCCGGGAAACGTCCGCTTTGTAACCAGCCCAATCGGCTTAAATTACCACCGGGTCTTCTTCGTTCCACCGCGCGAATCTCGGATCGCCTCCGTTCGCGTCAACGATCAAGAGATCGAGTTACCCAATTCTGGAAGGCAGCCATCGGATCGCGCTCTCCTCGTTCACTCCTTCGGCCACGGAGATGTTCTCGCGCCGACAAGCCTCGACGAAACTGGTGCAACGCAGCCGAATTTCGCCCGCCCATTTCAGATCCAGCTTCCGGCGACCATCACCATTGAGCTGGAACCGAACGCGCCAGCGGGCACTTGCAATTTCCTATTTACCCAGGGATTGCAGGATAAAAGGCTGCACGCCAGAACGAGAAGTCCGGGTGGTGGCTGGCGGAAAACGGCCAACGTTTTCGTTCTCGGGGAATTGGCCAGCGTTGCGCTCGACCGAAAGGGCTGCGAAGCCATTCAGCTTTCCATCGAAAGCCAGCCGGGCGCCGCCCAAGAACTCCCCGACGGAGAACGCCCGCCATTCGGACTCCTTAATGCCTGGGTCGCCCAAGGGAAAGATCGCCTGCCTTAGCTAGGTTGAGCCACAGGAGAGTCCCAAGTTGCTTTACACGCAAACAGCATCTTCAGTAGTCTTGGGTCTTAGACCCTGTGCGGGCGAATCCCTGCGCAAGATGGTCTCCTTATCAATTCACTCCAATAACCAGTTTCATCGTTATGGACACCGAACTCGGTCGAACTGTGATCTCCGCGCTTTCAGCCCTCTCAGGAATGGTGATAGCGTACAGATCGAGATCTGAAAGCAACAAAGTCCTGGCGGAGCAGGAAGTCGGCCCGGTCAGCGCCTCCACGACCGATCCGTGGCGGTGGCGTGCAGACACTCACCTGATCTCACCAGATGAGCTCGATCAAATCGTCTCGAAAGCGGAGGCCTCGGCAGAGGCCGGGCAAGCGCTCGCTTCGATCATGCCGGACGACTTGCTTCGCGAGATCCTCGAGCACATCGATAGCGAAACCGCCAGGCTGCAGGAATCAATCGCCGATCCGTCGAGATCGAAGGCTCGCCGGCAGCGCGATGTCGATCATGCGGACGCTGAGATTTGCGTTGAGTTGCAAACAATCAAGAGGCACCACAACAACATCATCCCCGACGTGCCCCAGCGCGCTCTCGCCAAACTTTGGCAACAGCATCGCTGCCAATAGCTCAAGCATTCGCGCTTTCAACACACTGGCAGACTTTGGTAGACGCCGCTTTGGCACGCTAACCCTAGAAACTGGACTCCGTTGAGCATGGAGGAGATTAGGATCAACAAAGATACGCAGCTCTGCATGTCGCTGGCGGCGCGTCCTGGCAATTTTGGGACACGATTCCACAATTTTCTCTATCGAGAGCTGGGGCTAAATTATATTTACAAGGCGTTCACGACGCGCGATCTCGCCGCGGCCATTGGCGGAATCCGCGCTTTGGGTATCCGTGGATGCGCCATCTCGATGCCGTTCAAAGAGGCATGCATCCAATATCTGGACGAGCTGGATTCCTCCGCGCGTGGGATCATGTCCGTGAACACCATCGTAAACTCCGATGGTTACTTGAAGGCCTTTAATACCGACTACACGGCCGTTTTCACGTTGATCGCGTCAGCACGAATTCCTGAGACAACCAGGTTTGCGCTCCGCGGCAGCGGCGGGATGGCGAAAGCTGTCGCCTGCGCGCTGAAGGATGCGGGATTCGCGAATGGTACTATCGTCGCGCGCAATGAAAAATGCCGGAGCCGCCCTGGCTGAGCAGTATGGCTTTGCCTGGAAGAGGGAACTCGAAAATGAAACACCCGGGCTGTTGCTCAATGTAACTCCGATCGGGATGGCGGGGGGGACCGAAGCCGATCAGCTCGCCTTCTCCGAAGAGTTGATTCGCGCGGCCCAAATGGTCTTCGATGTCGTGGCCCTTCCCCCAGAAACACCGCTCATTCGGTTGGCAAACAAATTGGGAAAGAAGACGATCAGCGGTGCCGAGGTGATTGCGCTTCAAGCCGTCGAACAATTTGTGCTTTACACCGGCGTCCGACCGGAGACTGAGCTGGTCAAAAAGGCGGCCGCCTTTGCCAGCGCTTAGAACTCAACATCCCTTTCATCAAGAACCTCGATGAGCCAAGCCACACGAGTTGGGATATTAGCTGGCGGAAACTGGATCGTCGATCACACCAAGATCATCGATGGCTATCCGCCTCAGGATACTCTCGCAAGCAATCCTGTCGCAAACCTCCAGCAATGGAGGTGGACCTTACAATGTGGTGATCGATTTGGCGCACCTCGAAGCCCCCTTTCCGCTCGAAGCCATTGGACTCGTCGGCGATGACGCCGAGGGAGAGTACATTCGGAGCGACTGCCGGTCACACAAGATAGACGTGCATCAATTGCAGATGACCAAGGAAGCGCCTACCTCCTATACCGACGTGATGACCGTGAAATCCACCGGAAGGCGCACCTTCTTCCACCAGCGCGGCGCCAACGCCTTTCTCGACGCGCCTCATTTTGATTTCACCCAGAGCAACGCGCGCATCTTTCACCTCGGTTATCTGCTGCTGCTCGATCGCCTCGACCAACCGGACCCTCGTTACGGAACCGTCGCGGCATCCGTGCTCCAACGTGCCCAGGCCGCCGGGTTCAAGACCAGCGTGGACGTGGTGAGTGTGGAAAGTGACCGCTTTGCCGACATTGTGCTGCCGGCGCTGCGCTTCTGTGACTATTGCATTCTGAACGAATTGGAGGCGGAGCGGACAACCGGAGTTACCATCATCAAGGAAGGTATCGTTGATCTCTCCGCCGCTCGTGTCGCTGCTCGCCAACTCGTCGATGCGGGTGTGCGCGAATGGGTCGTCATCCACTTTCCTTACGGCGCAATCGCCGTGAATGGTCAAAACAATCAACTCGTGCAGCCAAGCGTCAACATGCCGCAGGCCTCGATTGGCGGGACCACCGGTGCGGGCGACGCCTTTGCCGCAGGAATTCTCCTCGGCCTGCACGAAAACGCTCCAATGGAGACCGCCCTGCGCTACGGAGTCTGCACCGCTGCTGCCTCGCTTACCGATCCCAGCAGTTCAGACGGAGTCGTTCCTCTCAGGGAGTGCCTCGCTTTGGCGGAAAAGCACGGCTATCGCGATTTAGGATGAACAAGACGCTCGATATCAAAATCGCCGACATTCTGCAAAATCCCTCGAGCAGCAAAGCGTTCATCATTGCTGATGCCAAGGATGCTGACATGGCGTTCGGAGTTGCCGCACCCGGCCCTCGCGGCAGCCCGAAGGCAAACGATTACGATACCGACTGGAAAACTTTGGAAGACTTTCGTGCTCAGATTCGCGATGTCATTCGCCAGGGGATTGTCGACATTGTCCTACTCTCGGCATCAAACGTGGAGGTGCTGGCAATGGAGGAGCGCCTCTTCGAGAACTCCGGGGTCACTCCGGCGGCCCGCGCAAACGACACCTCAGACATCTGGGCGGTTAGGGGCGGCAAGTACCCGCGCGAGGCTTCGCGATCGTTCCGCACTGCAACCCTCGACCATATCATGTACGGGCATCTTGATCCGAAGCCCGGTGAGAAAATTATCGGCGCCGATCTGGGTCTCTATTCGATCACCTTCACCAATGATTTGGCTGCGGAGCACTACGCGTTGCGCGAATTCCACGAGTTTCGCCTCGAGGCGGAGCGCAAGGGGTTTCGCTATTTTCTGGAAGTCTTTAATCCGAACATTGAACCGGGAATCGTCGAGACTGAAATTCCGGCCTTCGTCAATGATCACGTCATCCGTTCGCTAGCCGGCGTCACCGGACGCGGACGGCCGCTTTTCTTAAAGATTGCGTATAATGGTCCGAAGGCCCTCGCCGAGCTAGTCAGCTACGATCCACACCTGGTTGTCGGAATTCTCGGAGGCAGCGCCGGCACAACCTACGACGCCTTTAAGCTCATCGCCGACGCACAAACCTATGGCGCGCGCGTGGCCCTCTTCGGGCGAAAAATTAATCTTTCCGAAGATCCCCTTACCTTCATCGAGATGCTGCGGCACATCGTCGATCACGAGATTACCGCCGAGGAAGCTGTCAAAGCGTACCATGGCGCACTCGAGGAGCTTGGCATTCGGCCGTTCCGTGAGCTCGCCGACGACATGAAGCTGACGGGAACCATGATGCGCTACCGCTAGGAATTCTTGCGGCGCTACGCCGCTCCCGAAACGTCCGGCTTCTCCAATCGCTCCTGAATCTCCTTGCATAAGGCGCTGTACGCCTGGGCGACCGGAAGCTTGGGCGCGTAAGCCAGAACCGGCATTCGGCGAAGTCCCATCTTCTCAATCTCGACAGTGAAAGGGATCACCGTGCGAAGGAACATGGGATAACGCTCCGGCAAGTGCGCAATCGTTTCCTGGTGAATGCGGCTCCGTTTTTGGGCCATCGAGAAGAATGGGACGATGATCTCTGTCGGTAATTCCACTTCTTTGAAGAAATCCACGAGCTGTTCGAGGGTGCGCTCCGAGAGCGGCGTTGGGATCACCGGCACCAAGATCATACTCGAAGCGCGAAAGACGTTCTCAGACAGCAAGGTGATGTTCGGCGGGCAGTCTAGAACGATGAAATCGTAGTCCACGCCGAGATCGTCGAGAAGCCAGCGAAGTTGCTTGCGAGACTTGCGCATCCGATCCAACGCGATGTCCAAATTCCGATAGGCAAGATTGGATGGCAGAATATCCAGTCCTGGATAGTCGGATTCGCGGATATTGCGCTGGAAACCGGCATCGGTGAGCTCATCCAACTCCAACTCAAATTCAGCTGCGGGGCTGACACGGAAGAAAAATGCGGCGGCACCCTGCGGGTCGAGGTCCACCAAAAGCGTGCGCTTGCCGGCTTGTTGCAGAGCGTAAGCCAGGTTGACAGAGAGTGCCGTTTTGCCAACTCCGCCTTTGATGCTATAGGCGGACACTATCTTCATGCGGCCTTGGAATCTTCGGCTGAGCCGGAGCCCAATTTCGCAGAATCCACACAGACGGCCTTGACTGCTCGAGCAATTTGCGGCGAGCAGAAATCGTCCAAGGTGTTGTGGAAACGGTTCCGCTCTTCCTGCTGGTCGTGATAGAGAAGTGCGACGAGCCCGCCAATGCAGAGGGCGAGACCCTCATGAGGACCGCTCGCCTGACGTTTGCGTTCCCAATATTGGAGGAGAGAGCGCTGCTGGACGGAGCAATCATTGAAGACCCCGAGACACGTTTGAAGGCGCCGCAGCTGTTTCTCGATCTGTTCGGTCTCGCCTTCGGGCAAGAGCTCACTGAAGAATTCAATCAGGTAACGCAGTTTTTTGCAGTGGATGCGCACTTTGTGCAAGACTTCGTCGGGCGTGTCGCTTCCCAAGCCACGTTCGATCTTGAGAATTCGCTTGTAACGTTTGTAGATCCGCCCGGCGATGAGCGGGCCGGCAGGTTCCCGGGAGACTTCGGTCTCGAGAATATCGGTCGGCGCCGAGAAAAATCGCTCCACTTTCTCGATGCTGGCGCGGTACTCGGTCGAGCTTAGATCGCGAACAACCCTCCTGAGCGCACGGCGCCGCTCCCGTCCAAAGTCGTGAAAGACTTCTTGCAGGGGCGCTCTCAGGGCTTCGGGAAGCATCCGCGTGTACTCGTCTCGGGCCAGAAGATAGACGTCGAGATCTCGCAGTTTGTTGGTCGCGTCGCAAAAGCGCGCAAACAATGCTTTCAGCTCGTTCGTCTTTTCCTCGGGGTAGATGCCCTTCAGCAAGCTCAACACCGATCGGATCTTGCGCATGCAGATGCGATAATCGTGCAGGAACTCGGTATCGATATCCTCCTTTATGCCGGTTTCATTCTCGCGCGCGATCGCCAGCATCCGGTGAATGATTCGGCGCGCCGTCTCGCGCACTGGCAGATCCGGCCGCAAATCGAACGAAGGCCGCAATGTGTAGTGTCGGGGTGGCGATTCCTGCTCTCTTAGAAAAATTGCCAGCGGGCCTTCACTAATTTCCCTGGCACCCAGCGTTCGCAAAATCTCGATCGCCTTGGCCGCTTCGGCTTCATAGCCCCTGAGAGGACGAAAGTGGCACAGGCGGTAGAAGGGCTCTGCGGCCCCGTCCTCAGGAAACAAAGCAGTCAGATCGAACCGGAAAACCGTCTTCTCTTCTCGATTGAGCAATTCCACGGGCTGCTCCTGGACCCAGAACCGCGCAACGCGCATCAGAGCGCGAATACCGACGAACGGCTCCAGCTCCCGGCGTAGATCTCCTTCCGGAAACTCCCCTACAAATCGCGGGACCCGGCGTGCCGCCATTGGCGTGGCACGTCGCAGATCACCAATCCAATCATGATCCCGCTCACAAAGGCAGAGTTGTCCTTCGGACTGGTAGAGCAACCGCTGGCCAAACCAGATTCCCCACTCGAAAGTGTCGTAAAAGGTCGCTTTGGCCCGGACAACCTCTCCTAGCCGAATACCGAACGTTGGCTCCAAGGCGGCACAGAGACCTTCACTCTCCAATTCCGCAGGGATTTGACAGTTTTTCTGGGTGACTCGCTCACTCTCCAAGCGAGGTCAGCCTATGCTATTCCAAAAAAACGCGCAATCCCGGCGCGAATTTCCATAGTCGCGCCGGTCAAGCCGAACGGCATGCGATCGCTGGATTCAGCGGAGGGCTTCCCACACTCCCCGATGCTACCATTGAAGAGCGAGTCGGCCACCCCTCTCGAGGCGGAGTTTAGACTATTGCTTGGTCAGTGCGGGCGGATTCTCGCCGTGGCACAACGTTGGCTATCGCCTTGAAATTCTAACCGCTCGAGAGCTGAAATTCCCATTCTGACAGCTGCGCTTTCCACCGGGAAACATACCTGAATGCAGTCGCCAAAGCGGAGAGCTCATCCGGGGAAACATCCGGCCATCGGAAGTCCAAGTCTTCGAGTTGTCTCGCCAACCCATCGTCGGCGTGCTGAACAAAACCCGAGGCTGCGCGGATCTGCCGCAGAGCCTCAGCGATTTCCGGTGATAGCAATGCCCTCGCCAGAGCAGAGCTGGTATTCTCAAAGCGCTGCCAGACAGTTCGAGCTGCCTGGACCGCATTTCCTGCTTGCAAGAAAAGATCCGCGTGAGGCACATGTCCGCCGTCCCTTTTGAAGGTCGGAAAGACCAGCTCGAGAAGATGCCGGAGGCGCGTTGCCGGGTCGCGAAGTGTCTTGTACGCCTCCTGGACCAGGTGAAACTCTTCGTCGTCTCCTCCGGACGCATCCGGGTGCCGATCGGCGGCCAGTCTTAGATATGTCTCTTTGAGCGCTGGCTCGTCGATAAGCGGTCTTCGGCTAATCCCAAAAAACGCAAATGCATCCTCCATGATTATTACGCCCATTACCAGCAGAGGTTAGGCAGAAAAGCTTTCGCCGCACGAGCAATGGGCGACCGCATTCGGATTCGAGACCTTGAATCCCCCCTTTTGGAGATCGTCGCTAAAATCGAGCTCCGAGCCACTGACAAAAAGAGCGCTCTTCGGATCGATGACCACTCGCACCTGGTTAGACTCCACCAGAATGTCGCGATTTGCGGGTCCATCGACGAGGTCCATCTTGTACTGAAGCCCAGAACAGCCCCCACCGATCACTGACACGCGCAAGGCGCCAAACGCCCGGCCCTGCCGCGCAAGCAAAGCACGCAACTTCGCACTCGCGGCATCCAGGACGCGAATCAGTTTCTCATTCCCAATCCGATAGTTGACCGGCCCAGTCGCGGCTTCCATCGTTCAAAACTACTGCCGGGAAAGAAACCCGCAAGCCGCAGGTGGCTATCACGAACAAACAATTCAATACTCTACTTTTCACTTGTTATTGAGATTAGTTCTCAATATCTGTCTCCTCGTGTTGCACAGGGAAGACTTTTGCGAGAAGCGCGTTTGGGGCGGGGTTGAGGGGGAATGGAGGCCATTGTTTGGAAGTCTCGCGAGTGAAGGCGTGAGTGTGGAGTGGCATGATTTTGAATGTGCGAAAACCCTCGACTGGTCGAAGAGTTTCCATCCGGAAAGTTTCGAGATTTGCGTCAATTTCCAGGGGTGTGGGACAATTCACGAGCATCCTGCGATTACCACCATCGTGAACCCTCAACGGGTGGCTTATTACGCTGCAGATGAAACACGTTTGAGAGCCGATCGGCACGCTGGGCAGAGACATCGCTTTCTTACTGTGGAGATGTCACGCCACTGGCTGCACGAGGCGGTCCAGGGGCACGAGAGCGTTCTCAATCGCGAAGCCCAGGGCTTCCTAGATGGAAAGGCACGCCTTCGAACTGCGCGCGAGCAACCGCTTAATCCGCGCGTTCGCCGTAGCGCCGAGGAAATGCTCCAGCCACCCCTTCATGGTCTCGGAGCCGGATTTTGGTTCCGAGCCAAGATTCTCGAAATCAGCGCCCTTATCCTGGTCGAACCGACCGAAGAACTCTTCTGTCAAAGACACAAGCGACTGGCTCTTGAACGAGTCGAGCGCGTGAAGCACGCTCTTGCTCGTGACCTCGAAAACCCGCCGAGCCTTTCCGAGTTGGGGCGTGAAGTAGGTTGCAGTCCCTTTTATTTGAGTCGCATCTTCTCAGAGCATACCGGCCTGACAATCTCGCGCTATCTCCGCAACTTGCGCCTCGAGCGGGCCGCAGAGCTGCTCCGAAGCGGACGCTCCAATGTCACTGAGGCGGCCCTGGCAGTGGGCTACTCTAGTCTGAGCCATTTCTCGAAAGCCTTTGCCGAAATGTTTGGAGTCTGTCCCTGCGTGTTCCCCTTCAACCGAAGGGCCGTCCGCTAGTCTTCAAGTCGCGGCTGTGAGCCTCGCCTTAAGCGGCTTGCAGCTTAGTCCCTTACGCCAAGGACGACAAGAAGGTGGAATCTTCCGGTGCCACGGTGCATAGTTCCGGCACGAACAATGCGACGATCGATCTTACTGACACGGGAAATGACGCCTTTTGGCTGGGGAGCAAGGCTTGCGTGAGCGCGCTCTCGACCGACTCTCCACTGCCGTAACGCCGCTTTTTCGGTAATTTTTTTTAGTATGGACTTGGAAGTGAATATTCCTGACGAACGTCTGGCGCAGTTGGATCGTCACTTTGATGCGATTCAGGCGATCATTTTGGCGCGCCAACATCCCGTGACCGGTCTGCTGCCGGCAAGCACCGCCGTCACGGTGCACGGAGATTACACCGACGCCTGGGTGAGGGACAACGTCTATAGCATCTATGCGGTTTGGGGGCTCGCCTTGGCCTATCAACGACATGCACCAGATCATCGGCGGGCCCGGGAATTGCAACACGCCGTCGTCCGTTTGATGCGTGGTTTGTTGGCTTCAATGATGAGCCAGGCGGGAAAAGTTGAACGATTCAAACATACCCAAAATCCCTTGGATGCATTGCATGCGAAGTATGAGACGTCCACCGGACGGCCAATCGTGGCAGATGACCAGTGGGGCCATCTCCAACTAGACGCCACATCACTCTACTTGCTGACGCTCGCCCAGATGATCGCCGGAGGCATCGACTTGATCTGGAGTCCGGTCGAGGTCGCCTTTATTCAGAACCTGATCTACTACATCGGCCGTGCTTATCGCACCCCGGACTACGGAATTTGGGAGCGAGGCCACAAGATGAATCGCGGTAACCGCGAGATCAATTCAAGCTCTGTGGGCATAGCCTTGGCGGCGCTCGAGGCCCTCGATGGTTTTAACCTCTACGGCTCGCGCGGGGACCGAACAACCCAAGTGCACGTCCTCCCTGACGAGATTGCCCGCGCCCGAACAACGCTCCACAGTTTGCTACCCTGGGAATCGGCCTCTAAGGAGGTCGATGCGGCCACATTAGCCGTCATCGGGTTTCCCGCTTTTGCGGTCGACGACGAAGAACTTACCGAAAAAACGCGTTCGAAAATCGTTGAATGTTTGCAGGGTCGCTACGGTTGCAAACGCTTCCTTCGCGATGGACATCAAACCGTCCTGGAAGATACCAACCGACTGTATTACGAGCCGAGTGAGCTGAAGATTTTCGAGTCCATCGAGTCCGAGTGGCCGCTTTTCTTCACTTACCTGCTTCTGGATGCACACTATCGGGGGGAGAGCGAGACGGCCGCCGAATATCGCACGCGCTTGGAGAACCTCGAGCAGAAGCGCGACGGCGTCGGGCTTTTGCCTGAGCTCTATTACGTTCCTGACTCCAGCATCGAGGCAGAAAAGAAAAATCCCGGCAGCCAAACACGCCTGCCCAACGAAAATGTTCCGCTGGTGTGGGCTCAAAGTCTCTGGTGGTTAGGCCAGATGCTGGAGGATGGTCTTCTCGAGCCCAGCGATCTGGATGCTCTGGGACGCCACCGACGGCGAGAAACACCTCCTGTTGCTGTTCAAGCCGCTGTTCTTGCGGAGGATCTGCAGACCCAAGCCCACCTGGCGGACTTGGGTATCGTAGTCGAACGCGTGGATGAGCTGGACACGATCGAACTGAGACCGGCGCAGGAACTGGCCCGGTTTTATGCGTCGCAAGGAGCGATTCCCACATTGGGACTGACCGGTCGGCCCCAGCGTCGCCTAAGGACTCTGACGACCTCGCGGCTCTACAGACTACGCGATCGTCGATTGGCATTTGCCCCTTCGCTGCTCGCCGATCAGGATTACCTCGCTATGGATATGGCGATTCTCGCCCAGCGCCTGCGCGGCGAGGTCGCCTATCTCTCACGCAACTGGCGGGGCCAGGGTCGTCCAACCTTAGTTGTTCCCTTAGGCCAGCGACACATCGAGTCCAAGAGCGAGCACTTGATCTCTTTGCTCCAGGAATGGCGCGACGGGCAGTGCGGTCCGGTGACAATGCGTCTCGGTTCTCTGACGCAGCTGCTGCCGTCGGCAACCTGGATGTCCTTGGAGAATATCGGATCGCTGCCCGAGGCGAATCTTCCGCCCGGCGAAGCGCCTGCTCCGAATTTGCGACACGATCCAAGCGATGACGCGCCGCTCAGTGCAGCGGAAGAACTAAGCTTGGAGCTCGAGGGAGAGCAGGACCGATCGCGGCTGATACAGCGGCTGCAAGCGAGCGCCAACCTTTATGAACAGGCAGAGTGCCTCCAGGGTCTGGTGCTCTTGCTCGGGAGAGACGCAGAAATTCCGTGGTCAGATGCCAATGGCAACGCTCCGCCCGACGCAAGTGGGTCCATCCGGCTGGAGGCGTTTTTGGAACGCCTTTGGAAAGAAGCCAGTTGGGGAGGTCATTGGAGTGTGCTTCGGCGAGTCGCCGGATTGCGAGACTGGGTCGATGCTGGTCTGGAAGAAGCTGTCACCAACCTGTTGATTCGCCAAAAGCAGGTCCTCGTCGGCAAGGCTTACAGTCCGGATTCTTTGATCAGCGAGCCGATGACTAGCCAGGCGATCGCGGATCGCATTGCCCGATTTTCGCGCGAGGACGTTCGCGAGCGCGTCCTCACCCAGGAAATTCTGCTGGGTTTGGATGCTTTGATGAAGCTCGATCCCAACGTGCTGGGAGGTTTTCTCACCCTCCGCGTCGGACATTTGATTCTTCTGCTCACCGCGGAGATCGCAGCGCAATCTCAGCTAACGCAGGACGAAGCTTACGAAAGGTTGCTTAGGTTTTCGCCCTCGGAGATCCAGGCACGCCTTGGCAAAGTTCTCACCGATTATGCGGAAGCTGCTGAGTTGCTGAAAACTCAGGAGACACTTAGCGTTAAGCCCGGCTGCGAATTGAAGTGGCATCCGGAAGCGCCGACCGCTGAGACGCCGTTTCTGGGCTCCGCCGCACCCCCGACCGGATGGATGGATTATCGGGTTCGGGCCGGCGCACTTGGTCAGACTCCGCCAGAATTCTACCCCAGCGTTTGGCGAATACTCCATCATTGCCGTGGCTTGGTTGTCGGCGACAAGTTGGAACGGCGCAACCGCATGGATAGCGCCTCCTTTTTGGCGGAAATGACCCAAGGCGAAAAGAGCTTTGCCTTCGCCGTCGAGCATCTCCTGGCCAAGATCAACGCGCCGGAGTATCGGCACCTGACGATCGAAGCGCTCGTTGCGCTGAGTGAGTTCTGTCAAAAGAATCGGGACTTTCGCCTTACGGCGCACATCGTTCTCGACGTGTTGATTGGACACGCCGTTCGATTGGCATGGCTAAGGGATCATAGCGAGGAGACCTACGAAGGCGAGAAAGCGCTGGCCTGGCAGCGCTTCTACGAAGAACCGCCCGCATCGGTGGCCTACTGGATCATCGAAGCACTGCGCCACCTGATCAAGCAGGAGAAAACGGCCGACGCTTCGCTGCTTGCCTTGGCTTAGAGGGATCGGCTTCATCTTCGCAACCGCACTTAGCCTCAATGCAATAGCGCCGGCGAAGTGCCGGCCCTTCTCATGCGCCTAGCATGAAAGCTGGTTGAACGGCCGACGTCGCAGCTATTTCTGGGGAGCATAGCGCTCCCCAGAATACCCGTGCAATGAATCCATCTACCTGCCGAGGTGTGTTGTCGCGAGGACGTCCTCATCGTCGAGGGATCGGGTCTCTCGGCGGCGAGGAGGCGCCTAGGCGGCCCGCTACAGGGCCTCTAAGCTTTTTTGCGAAAACAAAAGAGGGCGACCAGTTCAGGCCGCCCTCTTTTCTCGATTGGCAGATACTTACGACTGATCGTCAGACTCCTGATGAAGTTTCCTGGAATCCTGCTTGAGTTCCCAAGCCTGCTCTCGGAGCTGCTGGGCGTCGTCGAGCACTTTTTGCTGAGCCGGAGTGAGCAGAGTTCTGATCTCCTGTCGGGTCTCATCCCTCACGGCACGGATTTTCGTCCACTGTTCTTTCCGAATTGCTTCTACCTTCGGTTTACTCGCTTGAATGATCTCCCTAACCTTTAGCCTCTGCTCGTCGGTGAGATTTAACAGGCGATCAAGCTTCTTCTCCATAGAGCGGTCAGCATGGTGACGATCTCGCCAGTTGCCATGGCCGCGAAACTTCCCGCGTGAGCCTTCGACGGCGTCGTAGCCGCATGTTTTCTGCGAATCGGAAGACGTTGCCGAAGCTTTCGTTTCGGTCGACGCCGTCGGCGCCGACGTTGTCGCCTGTTGTTCCGAACCCGGAGTGGAAACTGAGGCTCCCGGCGCAGGAGTAGCCACCGATGTCGGATCTGACGCGGTAGGTTGCGAGATGGCAAGAGCTGCCGCACCAACCACCGCTGCCATTGATAAAAGAATTGTCTGTTTCATGCTTTGAGGATGCAACCGCTCGCCGCGCCAATGGTTGCGCACTTTTTAGGAATGATGCAGCGCAGGAAACAGCTACGACTGAGACCAGCCGCTAGGGCCAGATCTCTAAGTCCTTGAGAACAAATTCTAACTTTTCCGAAGCGTCACTGAGCGCAAACTCAATCGCACAAGCCGGGAAACCTCCAGCCCGGCAAACCTGCACTCTCCATTTCGAGGCGTTTGCTGATCGATGCAGCGTAATGTCTGCGAGTTGGTCAAGTCGCAACTGCAAGCCGGTTTTCTCATCGCCGAAATAGATTGAAAACCGATCCTCCCTTAAACGACTCGAGGCGATGCTCAGGCTCTGCATCAATCCGTCGTTTTCAACCGATATTCGGACCTGAGTTTCTGTCTCGATCATCGCTCTGAAAAGGTCGCGCAAAGTGTCGGTGGAGAGTTGGCTCGCACGTCGCACCTCAAACGGAGCAGGGCCATCGATGCGGTCGAAAGGTCGCTTCTCCGGTGTAGATCCCGACAGGCACTTCGAAGCCTGATTTATTTTGAGCCACCAAAGGAACGCTTCGAGATTGGATTCGGATGTGAGGAAGATCTTGTGGATCACCTCGCCGTGAAAATCCTGGAATTCGACAGCGTAGAGCCAGCCTGCTTCTCGTTGTTCGACCGTGACAAACCCACGCGCCCACCCTGGGAAGAGGAACTTCAAGCCGCGATCGTCGTCCCAGCCGCTTTGGCCACACGGAGTACTCCAGATTTCAGGATAGGGACCTAGGTGACCCAAGGTCACACCGCGGTTTACACAAACATAGACGACGCGACCAAATGTCCTTACGCCTCGAAAGAGCACGGCCCAACGGGGCAGAAGCGGGATCAACGCGCGCCCGCCAATCACCTGTGCGTTTGCCAGGTTTTCCGCCGCCAGCAAAGGATTGGCGGCAAAAGGAGTGTCTTCAATCGAGCCGCGGTTGCCAGGCGAAAGTCGAGAGCGCATCGGCGTAAGATTCCTGAAAGAGGCCTTTTCGTCTTGCGACCGCTTGCGAAAAATTTGCGGAGGCTTGCGGGGGGCTTGACGTTTGTTGCAGCTACACGGAACTTGAGGGCATGCTGATTTCCCAGACTCTCAATGACAAAATCAACGAGCAGATTGGATACGAGTTTGCTGCGAGCATCCAGTATACGGCCATCGCGTCCCACTTCGACGCGGAGTCCCTCCCCTTTTTGGCAAGACACTTCTACAAGCAGGCCGATGAAGAGCACGAACACGCGATGAAATTTATAAAGTTTCTTATCGATGCGGGTGCTCGCGTCGAAATTCCAGCTGTGACCAAGCCGGTGGCGCGCTTCCCATTCGCCGAGGATGCGGTGAAGCTTTCCCTCGACCAGGAGATCAAGGTCACAGACCTGATCAACGGCCTCATGGATACCGCTTTGCGGGAAAACAATCACATCGCCTTTACGTTTCTGCAGTGGTTCGTCACCGAGCAACTCGAAGAAGTCAGTTCGATGGATCAGCTCCTGAAAATTGTCCAACGCGCCGGCGAGGGTCGCCTCCTCCTCATCGAACAATATCTCGCCGGTTACAAGTCGGCCGGTGCCATTTCCGAGAAAGACGATGAGTAATAGGCGCGCTTTCAGTTGGTGACGAAATCAACCCTCAACTATCTATCTCTCTCAATGAGCCATCAAACCTCCGCGACGACAACTCGAGACCTCGAGGTCACCCGCATACCGAGTGGCGAAAGAATCACCCTGGCGACGGGCACAGAGGTGCTTATCACCCAGGCACTCGGCGGCTCATTTACGATCCTTGTTCCCAGCCAGGCTGGTCTCTACCGCATCGAAGGTCAGGATGCCGACGTTATCGGCCAGGAGGTCACCCCAGGGTCAGAGACGCCCACCGATGGTGATCTCGAACAAGCTGCTTGGGATCAGCTCAAGACCTGCTACGACCCCGAAATCCCCGTCAACATCGTCGACTTGGGTCTGGTGTATTCGCTCAGCATCAAGCCACACCAGGAAGGCGGTAGTGAAGTCAACGTTCAAATGACCCTCACGGCACCAGGCTGTGGCATGGGTCCGATCCTCGCCAGCGAAGCACGCCAGAAGATTCTCACCCTCGGCGGCGTCACTGACGCGAATGTTGATCTCGTTTGGGACCCCCCTGGACGCCTGACCGAATCAGTGAAGAGGGCAAGCAGAAGCTAGGCATGGTATAACCTCCCGCGCCGCAAAAGTTCTTTATAGGTCGGCGGCGCGCTGGTACTCCTAGCTGCACTCAAACCTGTTTCTCCCATGATTTTTCTCGGCATCGACTGCGGCACCCAAAGCACGAAGACTATTGCTCTGGATTGGGACACTGGCGAAGTCCTCGCTTCCGCGCAACAGGCCTACGGATTCGTTCCCAATTTGCCGGCCGGCGCAATGGAACAAAATCCTCAGGATTGGGTTGACGCCGCGGAACAATCCATCGGCGAAGTGATTGCCAAACTCGGCTCACGGAAAGAGGAGATTCGCGGCCTCGGAGTGAGTGGGCAACAACATGGACTGGTCGTCCTCGACAAGAATGACCAAGTCGTTCGCCCCGCCAAGCTTTGGAACGACACGACCACTGGGGAGCAATGCGACCAGATCACCGAGCATTTCGGCGGACCAAACGCCGTGATCGCCCTGGTGGGAAATACCATGCGCACCGGCTATACAGCCCCCAAGATTTTGTGGCTGCGTCAGAATGAGCCCGAAAACTGGAAAAAAACTGACAGTGTCTTGCTGCCGCATGACTACCTCAACTTTTGGTTGACCGGAGTCAAAAGAATGGAATTTGGCGACGCCTCGGGCACGGCGCTGCTCGACGTGGAAAGCCGGCAGTGGTCCGCGAAGGTCGTCAACTACATTGCGGAGGACCTGCCGGGGAAGCTCCCGCCGCTTGAATCGTCAACAGCTGCGCATGGAGATTTGCGCAAAGAACTCTGCCAGAAATGGGGTCTTTCAACGCCACCTGCCGTCAGCGCGGGTGGTGGTGACAACATGATGGCGGCCATCGGCACCGGCAATATCCAGCCTGGTGTGGTCACGGCAAGCCTGGGAACCTCGGGAACTCTGTTCGCCTTTTCCGCAGTGCCAATCATCGATCCCCGTGGCGAGGTGGCTGCATTTTGCGACAGTACCGACAATTGGCTGCCGCTTGTTTGCACGCTAAATCTTACGCTTGTCACCGAGCATGTCCGCAAGCTTTTCGGCTGGGATTATTCGCGGCTGGAAGAGGAGATTCGTTCGGTGCCGGCCGGCTGTGGTGGCCTTCTTTTGCTCCCCTATCTGACGGGTGAGCGCACGCCCGACTTGCCTAATGGGACCGGCGTATTCCACGGTCTGAACCTAGCGAATTTTACACCCGCGTATATGGCTCGCGCGGCCTACGAGGGAGTTACTCTCGGCCTCGGTTATGGTCTGGCACGCTTCCGCCAACTTGGCATGAATCCTTCGGAAATTCGTCTAACCGGAGGCGGCAGCAACAGCCGCCTCTGGCGGAAAATGTGCGCGGACATCTTCGGTGTGCCAACGGTTTGCTTGCAGAGCGGAGAAGGCGCCGGCCTTGGCGGCGCCGTGCAGGCAGGATGGGTCTGGAACAAGGAACACGGATCCGACGCCACCCTGGCTGAGATTTCTGACCGGTTGATCCAACTCGATGAATCCTCCCGCAACGAACCCGATCCCGACGCAACGGCAATCTACGCCGATTCCTTAGAAAGAACTTCAGCTATCCTCAAGGCCCTCCACGAACCGAAGTTGATCTAGGCTGGTCAAAGACCACGGCTCGCCGGGAAAATTCTTGCAGACACTTTCCTGAAATGCGTCTCGTCCTAGCCGCAACCGGAGCGAGCGGCGCTATCTATCTGCAGCGCTTGATTCATTATTTGGACAGTGCCGAGCACGAACTGCACATTGTCTTCAGCCCGTACGCAAAGCAGGTCATCAATGAGGAGATCGGCGAACTAAAGCTTCCCGCGGGCATGGTCGAGCATTCCGACAAGAGCATGAATGCCCCCTTCGCCAGCGGCAGCACGAAGTTCGATGCCATGATCGTAATTCCCTGCTCGATGAGCACGCTTGGTCGCATCGCTCATGGCGTCAGCGAAAGCCTAATCCTGCGTGCTGCCGATGTGTTCTTGAAGGAACGCCGCAAGCTCATCCTCGTGCCTCGCGAGACCCCGTGGAATCTTATTCACGCTCGCAACGCCCTCGCCGCGATCGAGGCCGGTGCAGTCCTTCTGCCCGCCTCCCCCTCGTTCTACACTCGACCAGTCGATCTCGTTGAACTGGCCGACACCGTCGTGTGGCGAATCCTTGACCAAATCGGTCTCGACGTTCCCAACGCCCGCCGCTGGAAAGAATAGCTCGCCAACGATACCGCGATCTCCACGTGCTCTAGCTAGCGGCCGCGTCCCCACGGCCGAGAGACCCCCGGCGATGGGGACATCGCCGCGACAGCATCTGCTCAAGCTCGTCTCAAACTGCTCGCTGGATTATTTCGGGCGGGCCGATCATCATTCGCCAATGCTTGATGTCATCGAGAAGCTGCTCACCTTGCAGGATCGAGACCAGCGCCTTCGCAGCTTCCAAACCGAGATCGTCCACTTGCCCGAAGAGCGAAGGGCACGCGAAAAGCAGCTCGCCGACTCCGCCACTCGGCTCGAGAAGGCAAAAACCCGCGCCAGAGAGATAGAGATTGAGAAGCGGAATCTGGAAATCGAAGCAGGGACCAAGCGCGACGCCATCGCCCGCTACAAGCAACAACAACTCCAAACGCGCAGAAACGAGGAATATTCCGCCCTCGCCCACGAAATCGAAGCTGCCGAAAAGACTGTCACCGCGCTCGAAGATCGCGAACTCGATCTCATGGAGGAACTCGAAACTCTCCACCCGCAAATCGTCGCCGCCGAAAAAGCCCATGCCGAGGAACGCAGCAAAATTGAACACCTCCTGGCCGGGCTGGAGAGCAAAAAATCCAACCTGGAAACCCGGATTGCAGAACTCAAAAGCGAACATGACCGGCTCGCCGAGCTTCTCGACGAAAGCGTCCGCGACGTCTACCTCCACCTCTTCAGAACCAAGCACGGGCTCGCTGTCGCCACCCTCGAACATGAAGTCTGCATGGGCTGCCACATGAAAGTCACCGCCCAGACCGCCGTCCAGGTCCGAGCAGCCAGAGGCATTATCCATTGCCCTCAGTGCGGCCGCATCCTCTACCTGCCCGCCTAGCCTCCCAAAAAACCTCAACTTTTTGCGTTGACACGCCAACCAAAGCCCTTAAAAACGCTGCCTTGAAAAACGACTGAACTGGTCGTTATTAGAAAAAAGGTTGGAGCAGGGCAGGTGGTCCGCAATTTGCTGACCTGGCCCAAAACAAAGGAAACAAAATGAAGGAAAAGAAAGTGCTCAGGGGTTTGGTGGCGCTGGGAATTGCGTGGAGTATTCCGGTGGCGGTGCAAGCGGGGCAGTCCTCGTCAGCAAGCGAATCGAAGAAGGCGGGATCAGCTCTGGAGAGTTGGTGGAACGGGAAGTATGCCTCGGGGAACTGGTTTGGCGTTCGCGACACGCTGGAAGACCATGGGTTGAAGTTGGGTGTGGAGTGGAAAGCCAATTTCCTCTGGAATGTCGATGGCGGTTTGCAACAGCGTTTCGGGTATGATGATGAGTGGAAATTCCGCGCAACTCTGGACTTTGCGAAGGCTACTGGATGGGAGGCCATCGAGGGGCTGAGCCTTTACTCGGACCTGCGCTATCGCGGCGGAGCTGGCGTCAACAAGTGGGTTGGGGCGAGTAGCCAATTTGCACCGAGCACGTTCCAGGGCGGCCGACTCTGGCGCTTTCAGCAGGTTTATCTAACCTACATCACACCGGAGCTCTTCGGCATAAAGGAGTTTCTCACCCTCTCAGGCGGCTGGCAAAATCCGACCGATATCTTCATCAATCAGCCTCTAAATAAATTCTTTATCAACAATACCTTTACCTCCAATCGAGGAATTGGAGCGAACGGCATCGGGTGGGGCGGCAGCTACTCAGCGTGGGGTGGCTACATTAAGGTGAAGCCACTCGATTGGTATTACCTTCAGAGTGGTTTATACATGGCGATTCCGGACGCGAGCACCCCGTCCAATCACGGCCTATTCTTTGCCGGTGCGCAACCTCCCGAGCGCAACGGTTTCTTCTGGCTAACCGAGACGGGTTTTACGCCGAAGATCGGGCCCTCCCAGCTTCCCGGGCGTTACGCGGCCGGGTTCATGTATTGGGGCGCGGACAACACCACCTCGTTTTTCGGCCAACCTTACGACCAACGACTGCTCTGGTATTGGCAAGTGGACCAGCAACTTTACCGCGAACCCTCTCGGGAGTCTGCACAGGTCGTAGTGACGGCACCATCAGATGGCAAGTCGGTGACGGATGGTAAAAGCATTCAGGAGGTGAAGCCCTCGAAACCGAAGCTAAGTGAACAGGGGTTGTATTTCTTCAGCCTGATAAATTTTGCCCCAAAGTACAACAACGCATTGCCATTCTATTTCCACACTGGTCTGGTTTATAAGGGCTTGATTCCGGGTCGGGATCAGGACCAAGTAGGCGTCGCCTTCGCTTATGGCAATTACAGCTACTACAAACAGATCGCTGACGAGGATAGAGGACGGACGCCGCAGATCTATGAAGCGGTGCTTGAGTTTGACTACCGCATCCAAGTGAACAAGTGGCTCTACGCCCAACCGGTGGTCCAATACATTATTCGGCCAAACGGTACGGGACTGGTGGAAAACGCCACTGTTCTCGGGTTCCAATTGGGCCTGATCTTCTGACCTTGCGACGCCAACCGTAATCGCCATTTCCCCATGAAAAGTTGCGCAATTCTTTGGCGCTCAAAACCGCAATTTTGCGCGCGCGGACCTTCCCAAGAGTGCCAGCTTCCCGGACCGTTTTGCCCTGGAAAAATAATCGTTAGGCCTGCGCATTAGCCATTGCAATAAATGAGCTTCCAATGTTTGGTGGCGACACACCAAAAAGGAGGTTTTGATGGACTACGTGGCCGATAGCCAGATAACCGATCGATTCAACGCCGGTCGGCAAGATGTGCACGACTTGATTGCTCCCTTGATCGAGCTGTCGGCGCGATCGTCCTCGCTCATCGTCGGCTACGGCGCACCGGAAAACGGCGGTCGTAGTGAGATGATCCCGTATTTCCACGTCTGCGGGACGCCTGCCGACAAGCAACCTCTGCGCGTTCTGGTGATTGGGGGCTGGGTCGGGACCGAAGTCATCACGCCCTATGCTATCGCGCGGCTTCTTGTCGCTTTGGAATCGCGCCTCCGTTTGGCGGCAGGAATCGAAATCACGGCCTATCCAGTGGCAAATCTCGAAGCCCATCGACAAACCGTGTTTCTAACTAGCAAGCAGCAGTCAGACGGAGTGGGCTGTTGGGAGAACTCCAAGTGCGATCACGTCCAGGTTCTCGAGCGCGAATTGGAACGCTACAGTTACGAAGCGATTTTCTTGTTACGCCAAAATCCACGTGCCCTTGATGCTGATGTCGAAGCCTGGTTGGCGGAAGACGAACAAAAGGCGGCACTTTCCGACGCGCTCAAGCGCTACGCGTCGACCAGCCCACTTTTCCGATGGCGGGCCAATCCGGTTCGTCCTACTTACAGCCGCACTTTCACCCCGATTCCAAATCGCGATCGACAGCCCGCCGAAATCATTATTGGGCTGCCGGGAGCATTGAATGCGGAGCAGCAAGCTCAGGAAAGCATGGCGCTAATCTTGAGCCTTTCTCACGCGATGCGCCAGGCCCGCGCCGAAGGCGTCCTTTAGAAGGGGCGCTATCGCGACGGTGTCCCCACCGTCGAGGATCTTCCCCAGCGGCGCTCGGACGCCGCCGCGACAACGCGAGCGGCGATGCTTGTCGCCGATGATTCTCGAAAGCCTTAAAACTCGACGCTCCGCACCTTTACTGCAGTGCGCGAGTTCCCGTCGAAAGACGGATGGAGTGCAACTGCGTTCGAATCCATCGATCCGTCCAGATTGACTCTCCCACCGCAGCCAGAGCAGGTGAGAATAAGAAAGACAAAGATCGAAGCAGCACCAACCTTGCACATCGTGCGAACCCTAGCCGTACTGGAATCGATCTGTCGGCGCCATCGACAGGATGTGGACGATATGTCGAAGAAATCGAACAATATCGACATATGAGGCACCTAATGGTCCCATCATCGACATATTATTCGGTTAGGACCGCGAGAAGCGCCGGGTTTTTGTAGAGAACCTCACGACCCTGTTTCTCGGCGGTCAGAACTCCGACTTTCTCCAATTCCCTAAGATATTCTGAAGCGGTCTGCCGTTTGGCGATGCCCGCTTCAACCAGGAACTGGATCTTGCAATAGGGCTGGGTAAAGACCAGTTCCACCAGTTCCTTGGAATAAACTTTGGAGGGGAGCCTGGCACGGCATCGAGCTAACGTTTGCTCAAAGAGATCGCGAATCGCCACGATGCGTCCCGTCGTCCACTCTGCAGTTTCTTCGACGGCCGCGAGCATGAAAAGCAGCCAATCCTCCCATTGAGCGCGTTCGGTAACCCCACGTAGCAGGCGGTAGTAATCCAGCTTGTTCTGGATGAGGTGTCGGCTGAGGTAGAGAACCGGGATCCGGAGCAAGCCGGTCTGAAGCAAGAAGAGAATATTGAGAATGCGGCCGGTGCGGCCATTGCCGTCCGTAAACGGGTGGATCGCTTCGAATTGATAATGAGTGACGGCCATGCGCACCAATGGATCGAGCTCATCCTCAGCGAGCAGGAACTCCTCGAGATTGCGCAATTTTTCGAGAACCACTGTGCCCCCGGTCGGCGGAGTATAAGTGATCGTCCTCGAGGTGGGATTGCCAACGTAGACGTTGTTATCTGTGCGGAAAGTGGCCCTTTCGTCCCGCAAAATTCCGCAAAGGTCTTTGAGGAGTTCCAAACGAAGAGGCTCTCGCTGCAAAGCCTCGCTTCCATGGCGCAAGGCCGTGCGATAACGCAAGACCTCCTTCGTGGCGAGATCGGTGTTGCGACCCTCATCAATGGCGGCCTGAAAGAGGGCGTCCTGGGTAGTGACGATATTCTCGATCTCAGAGCTGAGTTTCGCCTCCTGGAGCGGAATGGCATTGATGAGAATGGCCTGATTCGGGATCAGGTCACCCGCTCCTTTGAGCTCGGCTAATGCTCGGTTCGCCGCAACACACTTCTTCAACACAGCCCTGGTCTCCAATTCGCAGGCAGGGGGAAGCAGCGGCAGATTATTGTAAGGCTGCCTGGGATCGAAGCTCATGACTACAACTTGGCGAAAGCGCTGAGAAAGTCCGATAAAAATTGCCGGCCACACGCACCAGAGACCGCCAATCGATCACCAACGCAAGGCGATCGCCGCGGACAAATGCTTTCAAAGAGCCCAAGGCTGGGCATTATCCCATCCTGCCGTCGTGAGAAACCGAAGCCAAGGTGGCAACTGAGAACACAAACGAGCTCCCGACGAGTAGCACCTCCGGGGTGTCGGTGCAGAAACCTACCTTTGTCGAAGCGCTGCGTTTCTGGCTCAAGCTCGGATTTGTGAGCTTCGGCGGACCCACGGGCCAGATCGCCATCATGCATGCCGAGTTGGTCGAGAAGAGACGGTGGATAAGTGAAGAGAGGTTTTTACACGCGCTGAATTTTTGCATGCTCTTGCCAGGACCAGAGGCGCAACAGCTCGCCATCTACATCGGCTGGTCTCTTCACGGAACGTGGGGCGGCGCTGTAGCCGGTGGCCTGTTTGTCCTGCCAGCGGCATTAATTCTCTGGCTCTTGAGCTGGCTCTATGTGGCGGCAGGAGACGTCGGCTGGATCAAGGCCATCTTTTACGGGCTGCAGCCCGCTGTTGTGGCGATCGTTGCCATTGCTATTCTGCGAATCGGTAGGAGGGCTTTACGAATTGCTTTTTCCTGGTTGGTGGCAGCACTCGCGTTCGTAGCAATCTTTTTCTTCAAGACACCATTTGGGATGATAATTCTCGCAGCGGCATTCTTGGGTCCCCTGGCCAGCCATTTAGTGCCCGGCCTGTTTTCGGCTGGAAATCATCACCACCCTTCGCCGAAACGTCCGCAGGAGCAAGATCGCGCGCGCGCGACGTGGCGTATGCTTCGCGTCGCCGCCATTTGTCTCGGACTATGGATTGCGCCAATTCTTGTTGCTGGAATGACCCGCGGGTGGACCGACATACTCGTTCAACAGGGGATCTTCTTCAGCAAGGCAGCGCTGATTACTTTCGGAGGAGCTTACGCTGTTCTTCCGTACGTCGCGCAGCAGGCGGTGGAACATTATCACTGGCTGAACACTACACAAATGATGGCCGGACTTGCCCTGGCCGAAACGACTCCCGGCCCACTCATCATGGTGCTCCAATTCGTCGGCTTCATCGGAGCTTGGCAGAACCCCGGAGAATCTATCTCCACTGCTCGCAGCAACACTAGGAGCAGCCATCACTACCTGGTCGACTTTCCTGCCGTGTTTTCTTTTCATTCTCGTCTTTGCGCCATTGGTAGATCGTGTTCGGCATCTCCAGGCGCTTGATGCCGCTCTTTCAACGATCACCGCTGCCGTAGTGGGAGTGATCCTGAACCTTGCGGTATGGTTCGGTCAGCACGTTCTCTTTCCGCTCGGTCGGCCTGACTTCTATGCGATCTTCCTCGCCCTCTTGTTTTTTCTCGGGCTCTGGCGAGGCAAATGGGAGATCATCCCCGTGGTGTTCGCCGGCGGTCTGCTTGGCCTCGTCGGCAAATTGCTACTTGGCCTTTGACGATAAGTGTCGATCGTTTAGGGGGAACGGCCACGGCAAGTTGAGAAACTGCAGATGCGTTTCTACGAAAGGCCTGCGGCTTGGCGAAGACGCTTGACACAAGCGCCTGACAACCCACTCGTTCCGGCTATCTAAGTCTCTTCCACTGTCGGCCGAGCGATCTGAAACTTAGTTTTCCGACCTTTCGATCGCATTCGCCATCAGATCGAAGATCTGAGTGTTGTCGAGAAAGCCGCGCACCTCTTCGCTTCCCGGTCCCTCACCCACAAGCCAAACGTCGCCCCCGGTATGCAATGCTGAGCTGAATGGAAGAAGCGCCGGCTGCGCGTAATCGACATCGGTTTCCAGGATGGCTTCCTTGACAGAATACATTGGCTCTCCGGGGCGCGTGATGTTGCGAGTTCGTGTAGTGGCAGCCTTGCGATCCGCGCCCGGCCCGCTCGCCCAAGTAAAGTAACTTGTCCCCACGAGCGGATGCGTCCCGAGGAGACTTTCGCCGCGAAGCCAGAGCGGGGCCAGCGGACCGTTAAACGAGAATCCACCGGTATTGTGGTCGGTGGTGGCGAGGAGGAGCGTGTTCGCACCCAAATTTTTCCGCAGCCACTCGATGGTCGCATCGAGTTCGAGGACTTCGATAAACGCTCGTTTGGCGTGGTTCAAATGAGCGGCCTTGTCCGGCAGGCCCGCCTCGACCACCAGGAGAAATGGTCGTCCCCGTGCCCGCAAGAGGCTCACAGCTCGCTCGACCATATCTTTGAGCCGTAATGTTCTCGTGCCATCTGCAAAAAACGGGAAAGCGTCCGCGTAGAAAACGCCGAGTATCGGTCTGACCGCACCGCCACCCTCCTCCGTGTAATTCTGAAAGTCCGCCCAATTCTGGAATACGGCGAGCGGTAGGTGCGCCAGCTTTTCCTGGGTCTGCTGCACGATGTTCCGCTCACCGGCCTTGTAGATCACAGTGGGATCCTTCACGCGATCAAAGAACCATTTTGCTCCTCCGCCGAGCACGATGTCCCAGCGCGCAGTCACCTGATCTATGATCTTGAAGGCAATAACCTCGTGTTGGTTGCGATTGGGATGCTCAACGAGAAATGCCGCGGGCGTCGCGCCGGTCACCGAATCATCCGTAACCAGGCCAGTGGACCAGTTCGCCTTCTTGGCAAGATCGAGAATACTGGGAGGTGATGAGGGGGCTCCTGGATGGGCCATTCCGATGACCCGATTGTCCGCCTTGATACCTCTGGCCAGGGCGGTAGCCGCCGCCCCAGAGTCAGTCACTATGTCAGAGCTGGAAGAAGTCCGCACAAAGGCCGTGTGCGGAAACTCCTCCAAGGCAAGCCGACCTTCCGCGCCCAGAGAATAGGCGCGCGCGGCCGTGATCAACTCGAGCGACGTTCCATCGGCGATGACCAGCACAATCCCGTCCAGTGTTGCCCGTGCCTTTGACGCCAGAACCGAGATGAGGAACGCCAGAACAAGGTACCGCCGAGCCGTTGCGCCTATCGCAGACACAGGTGAGTTTGGCGGCGACCAACTCATCTTCGCCGCGGGAACCCAGCCCCCAATCCCCCCATATCTATTCTCATCATGATGATAGGTTCTGTTTATCGGCCGCTCGGAGACAAAAGTCCTGTGACAAAATCGCCACAATCGTCGGCGTACTCTCAGTGAGCGATCAACACCCCTCGCTTGGCGTTGTGTTGGCTCACGGCAGTAGAAGAAACTATGCAGCCGTAATCGGACGACCGTTGTAGGGCGCTTGGCACAAGCGTTTACAAGTCAGATTCATCGACGTTCCTATCCAACAACACTCGAAACTGCTTACAATTCCAAAACAGATTCCAACGGGATGTCGGGATCAAGATTGTGCGCGCGGAGCCACTCGGAATTAAAGAGCTTGGACTGGTACTTGTGGCCTGAATCGCAAAGCACCGTAACGATTGTTTGACCTGGTCCACCTTGCCTCGCGAATCGCGCTGCGCCAACAATATTGATGCCGGAGGAAAGCCCGAGAAACAATCCCTCTTCGCGGAGGAGATGATACACAACCGTGAGCGCTGCCTGGTCGCGGATACGGTAGGCCTCGTCGACAATGATTCCCTCCAGGTTTTTGGTGACCCTCGTCTGGCCGATCCCCTCTGCATACGAATCACCGTCTTTGGTGTCGGTGTTTCCCTTACAGAACCACGACCACATCGCGGCGCCGAAGGGATCAGCGCACACGGTGGAGATCTTACGATCGCGTTCCTTGAGATAGAGCGACGTTCCTGCGAGTGTGCCTCCCGTCCCGACCGAAGAAACGAAGGCGGTGACCGCCCCGCCGGTCTGCTCCCAGATCTCTGGTCCCGTGGTGCGGTAATGTGCCAGGCGGTTGGCCGTGTTGTCGAACTGGTTTGCCCAAAACCACCCCTTTTCCTCGGAGAGCCGTTGTGCCACCCGATTGTAGTTCCCCGGGTCGGAGTAGGGCTTCTCTGGAACGGTAAGAACTTCAGCGCCCAGCGTGCGAAGCAGCGTGATCTTTTCGGACGATTGCGTCTCCGGGATAACTATAACGGTGCGATAGCCCTTGGCATTTCCGATGACCGACAGCCCGATCCCTGTATTCCCGGCAGTGCCTTCCACAATGGTGGCACCCGGTTCTAAACGCCCGCGACTTTCGGCGTCGCTGATGATCCCGAGGGCAGCGCGGTCTTTCACCGAACCGCCCGGGTTCATAAACTCCGCCTTGCCCAGAATTTCGCATCCGGTCAACTCCGAGAGACGCTGCAGACGGATTAGTGGAGTGCGGCCAACATGGCCTTCCACCCCATGGTAAATACTAGCGTTCGCTGGCATGGCCACAGCGTCCAAAACGGAGATGACCCCGAGCGCAGATGACGTCTCCTTCCCCGAAATCAACTCGGTCGCGCTTGTCCGGAAATGGTGAGCTTTGGATCTTCAAATCACAAAGTCTTTGTACTCTGGTTTGGCCACCTCCGTAGGTGGAAAGAGCATTCCCGCAGCAACCGTAGCGTTTGTCCCTTGCTCGATAAGGATGAATGATCCGGTAAGCCGGTTCGTCGCATAAGCATCGAACACGATCGGTCTGGACGTGCGTAAACGAATTTCTCCGATGTCGTTCATGGCCAACTCAGGCGTCTCAGGCTCCGGCTCCAGTGTGGAGACGTTGATGCGATGCTCGATTGTGGTCACCACGGCTTGCACCGTTTGCGTCGTGTGCTTGAGGAAGTACTTCCTGCCGCGCTGCAGCGGGCGCGGATGCATCCAGCAGATCTTGGCGTGCAGATCGGAGCTGGCGCCCGGCAGATCATGCGGATCCACAAAGACGTCCCCGCGGCCGACATCGATATCGTGCTCGAGCACCAGGGTGATCGACTGTGGACTGAATGCTTCCGGTAGGGTGCCATCCAGGGTCCAGATCTCCTTTACGGTGCTGGTAAAGCCACTTGGCAACACCATGACCTGCTGGCCAACTCGGACGATCCCGCCCGCGATCTGCCCGCTGAAGCCCCGAAAATCATGCAGCCCCGTATCTCGCGGATTGTTCGGGCGATTGACCCATTGGACTGGGAGCCGGAAATCACTCAAATTCCAGTCGCTGCCAATGTGAACTCCCTCCAGGTGGCCGAGCAAGGTTGGTCCCGGGTACCACGGCATCTGCATTGATGAATGCACGACATTGTCACCGTGGAGAGCACTGACAGGAATGAACTTGACGTCTTTCATGTCAAGGCGCGGCAGGAATTCCTCAAATTGATTGCGGATTTCGATGAAACGCTCTTCGCTCCAGTCAACAAGATCCATCTTGTTCACTGCCACGACGAGGTGAGGAATGCGGAGCAATGAAGCAATGCAGGCGTGGCGTCGGCTTTGTTCGATCACCCCCAGACGCGCGTCAACCAGGATGACGGAAAGATTTGCCGAGGAGGCGCCCGTCACCATGTTTCGCGTGTACTGCACGTGCCCCGGTGTGTCTGCGATGATAAATTTGCGATGTGGCGTGGCGAAGTACCGGTAGGCGACGTCAATCGTAATTCCCTGCTCCCGCTCGGCGCGGAGGCCATCGGTGAGATTCGCCAGATTGATTTCGCCGCCACCGGTAATGTCGGCAGAGCGCACCAGCGCCTCGAGCTGGTCCTCCATCAACGACTTCGAATCGTAGAGCAGCCGGCCAATCAAGGTGGACTTGCCATCGTCCACGGAGCCGCATGTATTCAGGCGAAGAAGGTCGGCGGAATAGTGCAGGGGAATTGTCACGGGGAAGCTAAAAATATCCAACCTTCTTGCGGTCCTCCATGGCTGCGTCCGAGGCCTTATCGTCGGCACGCGAGCCGCGCTCTGTCACCCTGGCGACGGCAAGTTCGGCAATAATGTCATCCACATTGTCGGCAGGCGACTCAACACAGCCGGTCGTGATGATGTCGCCGATCGTCCGAACTCGGACCACCAGCTCCTGGATCTGCTCACCGGTCTTGGGCGGAATGAGGTCGTTCACCGGCAACCACTGTCCGTGTCGGCGAACGCACCGCCGTTCATGGCTGAAGTAGATCCTGGGAACTTCCAGTCGCTCTTTGCGGATATACTCCCAGACGTCCAGTTCCGTCCAGTTGCTCAAAGGGAAGACACGCATGTTTTCGCCGGGGTTAAGTCTGGCATTGTAGAGGTTCCAGATCTCCGGGCGCTGATTCTTGGGGTCCCACTGACCAAAAGCATCGCGAAAGCTGAAGAAGCGCTCCTTGGCGCGAGCCTTCTCCTCATCGCGCCGAGCTCCACCGATGCAACAATCAAAGCCAAATTCTTCAATGGCGGCCAGCAGCGTAGGGATTTGGAGATGGTTGCGATTCACCTGGCCAGGAGCAAGGACGGCAATTCCCTTTTCAATGGCTTCATCGACGGTCCTGACGATCAGCCTTGCCCCAAGTTCCATGGCGCGGCGGTCTCGAAATTCGTTCAGTTCGGGAAAGTGGTGCCCGGTGTCTATATTTAAAAGCGGCGTCGGGAGCTCCGAGGGACGGAAGGCCTTTTCGGCCAAACGAAGCAAGCAGATCGAGTCCTTGCCCCCCGAGAAGAGAAGAGCAGGGCGTTCGAACTCTGCCGCCACTTCGCGCATCACGTGGATGGCTTCGGTCTCGAGGTATTGGAGATGGTCGAGAAAGTAACTGCTCATCGAACGAGGCGGCGATCCTCAGGCCTCTGGCTTCCGGCGTCCAGAGGAAAGGGAGTCAAGCCTTAATGGCCTCTCGCCCCCAGGCCGCATGGAGACCGCACTCGCGCTTCTCGTCAGCTTTGGCCGGATCAAAATAATCCCACTCGTTGGGTAGCTCGTGCTTCTCGAGATACTCTTCGAGGTCCGCATCGCTCCAGTAGAAAACTGGATTCACCTTCAAGGTTCCAAAGTTCTCGTCGCGCGAAACGATATCAAGGCCAGCTCGGTTAGGATTCTGAACCTTGCGCAACGCGGTGATCCAGACCCGCGGCGCCAATTCTTTCATCCCCCGTTGGAACGGTTCCAGTTTCATCTTCGCGCTGAATTCCTTGAGCCCCTCCTCGTCTTCAATCGAAGGAATCGGCCCATGGAGGGCGTCGCGATGTGCGGCGCTCATTTGCGGAAGATAGGCACGGAGGTTAAGGCTTAACAGGCTGCGCAGCTCCTCGGCGTGCTTGTAAGTGGCTGGACGGTTGTATCCATGGTCAACCCACAGCACAGGAATGTTAGGCTGCGCTTGGACTGCCAAATGCAAGACGACCGCCTCGTAGGGGCGAAAATTCGTCGAGACAATGGCACGGCCATCCGCTTGCCGCACCGCCCAACGCGTGATTTCCAGCGGAGAGAGTCGCCGGAGTTCGACGTTCCATGCGGTAATCTGTTCGGACGTCATCTCAGGCCGGCATCAGCGCGGAAGCCTCCTCTGGCGTGCCAACACTATGAATGGTCGCGTCCGTGGGCAGAATGACTCGGTCGCAAAAATCGCCAAAGCCTTCCGCCTCGTGCCGCTCGAGAGCGTAACGCTTGACCACGGGCCTGAGAAGCTCGATCGCCTCGTCGATGGTGATGCTTGGCGAGACCAACCGGCCAAGGCGGGTGCCATTGTAACCTGCGCCCAGATAGAGCGCGTACTTATTTGGAGCTCTTCCGACAAAGGCGATTTCACCCAAAAACGGACGCGCGCATCCGTTCGGACACCCGGTTATTCGCAGACTAATGGCATCCTCACTCAGGCCAGCTTCCTCAAGGATCGGATCAAACTTCTCGAGAATATCCGGCAACACCCGCTCGCTCTCGGCAAGCGCGAGCCCGCACGTTGGCAAGGCCACACACGAGAGCGCATTGAGGCGCATCCCGGAGCGCTTGTTCTCGCCCGCGAGACCGTGTCTTGCGAGGATCTCCTCGATTGCGGCTTTTTGCTCGGTAGTGACTCCCGAAATAGTCAAGTTTTGCGAGGGAGTCAGACGGAAATCGCCGGTGTGGACCTTCGCGATTTCACGGAGCGCGGTTTTCATCGACCAGCCGGGCACATCTTTGACACGGCCGCTCAAGATATGGAGACCATAGAACCATGTCCCATCCGCGCACCGGTGCCATCCGTGCGGATCTTGGATCGTCAGAAACTCAAACTCATGAGCCGAAGCAAACTTCACCCCCGACAGCCTTTCGACCTCCCCTTTGAACCAGTCCAACCCGCGGTCTGCAATCGTGTATTTCAGACGCGCGTGGCGACGATTGGTGCGATCGCCGTAGTCTCGCTGGGTAATGAGAACGGCACGCCCTACGGCATTGACCGCATCCGGGCTAATGAACCCGAGCAGCTCTGCGAGCTTCGGATAGGTTTCCACATTGCCATGGTTCATTCCCATGCCCCCACCCACGACCACGTTGTAGCCGGCCAAGCGATTGTTCTCGATGACTGCTATAAACCCGAGATCCTGTGAAAAGACGTCCACATCGTTCGACGGAGGCAAAGCGAACCCCGTCTTGAACTTGCGTGGGAGATAGGCGGACCCATAGATTGGTTCAGCTTCCGGCTCCCCGCCTGCAACTAGCTCCTCGTCCAGCCAGATCTCGTGATAGGCGCGGGTCTTCGGAAGCGCGTATTCGCTCCATCCCTTGGCCTGATCATAGACACGTTGGAGAATAGAATTCCTTTCCGGGTTCGGCGGCGCCATCACATTGCGGTTGACGTCCCCGCAGGCCGCGATCGAATCGAGCAGCACCTCGTGCATGCCTTGGATGAGCGGCTTGACGTTCCCCTTAAGGACCCCGTGAAATTGAAAGGTCTGCCGAGTCGTTAGACGCAATGAGGGGGGAGAGGAAAACTTCTCGGAAAGGGCATCCAGCACGAGCCACTGCTGCGGTGTCGCTCGCCCCCCAGGCAAACGAACACGCAACATGAAGCCAAACGCCTTCTCCTTGCCCGATTTCTTCAATGCTACCCTTTGATCACGATCATCTTGCAAATAGAGGCCATGGAACTTCGTGAGCTGGCTGTTGATGTCGGAAATGGCGCCGGTGGACTGGTCAGCGACGTCCTCCGCGATGGTGCCGCGCAAAAGCTTCGAGCCGGCTTTGATTCCCTCGTTGGCCGATGGACTCTTGATTGGTTTGGCGTCAGCACTCATACAAATGCTCGACTCGGAGACTCACTCCAGGCCCTGTTTCGCTGGTGCAATCTTCACGGAGTCGAAGGTTGTGCACTATTGCTCACGAACAACGATAGTCAAGGTCGTCTTTCGATTGGATTTCGGGCCACCTCCACCCTCACGCCCGAAAATCCGGCGCCTCGGGATTTGCTTCGGGCCCAAAATAGCGAAGGACGACCAACGGCTCGGTTTCGCTTCGGTTTTCGTAAGTCACGCCCCTTCTCGCCCCCTCCTCAGTAACGAAGCACTCGTCCTCGGTGAGTTCGTGGAAACGAATCAGCGTCGGGCTGTTGAGGGCCAAGCCGTTGATACTGCCGCTGCCTTGGACACAGATCAGTCCGTAGGCTCCGGCATCCTTGATCGTCGCCTTCACGCCCGGAGAGAGGGTGAGTTCTTTGGCAGTGAATAATTGTTCGCCACCGATTTTGCCATAGACGATCCAGCGATCGAGATAACCCTCGCTTTGTGAATCGGCGACCGGCACCGGCTCCAAGTAGTGATGTTCCTTGAATTCCGGATCTACATTTTTTTCCCAATCGAGTTGCTCCACGATGAAGTCGAGGTCGTGGTGAAATTCAGCGGGCATACATTTCACAAGGAGTTCCCACGGGACAAAGCGACCCTCGACAAGGTTTTGATACATGGCAAAAACGTCCGATCCCCACTGAGGTTCATAGGTGCAGAGCGAACCCGGCGCATGCAAGATGCATGGGTCGATGAGCCATCCGGAGCCGATCTTGAGCCGATAGCTTTTCGAGAGATCAAGGATCCCATTGTCGCCCTGGTTCCAGTTCTCCAGACATTTTCGAACCTCCGCCTTACTGGTGCCCGGCTCGAGACCCATGAACGTGTAAGGGAAATTGTTGACGACGTAATTGTGTTGTGGCGGAAAGTAATAAGACTCCGGCTTGCCTTCCTGCCCGACCAAGGCAGCCTGCGCCGCACTTTGATGCATGTGGTGCGGGATCGGCCCCATGTTATCGAAAAATTTCGAGTAAACTGGCCATTTCTTGTATTTGTCCCAAATCGTCTCACCAACCAGCGTGCTGCCACACTCGGCGACGGCTTGCTCCAAGGTGAAGCGATGCCCTCCAACGACGATGTAGCTTAGGCCCTCGTCCGGGGTGCGCCCTTCGTTGGCCGCAGGCGTCGTCGAGGCGAACCAACGTTCGTCAATTCCTCCGCGGTTCAATCCGTAGGCATAAAGATCGTCCGGGTGCAGTTTCAGGCGCTTGCCCGGCTGAAGGAAATCGCGCGGAACCCAGCACGGGGCGAGGCGAAGAACGCCACCTGTCGCGGAGATCTCTGCCTCAACCAAATGCGCAACGTTCGCGCTGAGCGTTTTCAGGGATACAATCGTTTCCATAACGCAAAGAGCGCGCTCACCCGAGCATATTGGCGGGAGGATAGACACCGCAAGCCCGTTTGCAAATCCGGAGAGTTGCTTACAGCACGCCATCCTGTAGCGACGATGTCCCCATCGTCGAGGGCTGTTGTAGCGACGGTGTCCTCACCGTCGAGGGCCCTCCGGCGGCGGGGACGCCGCCGCTACAGGAATCGTCGCATCAGCCTCATCACCCCCGCCGCAACGATCCAATTCTCAACCGGCGGAAGCCTTTGGCAACGTCACAGTCAGCATGTTTTCCTTTTGTTCCCCGCTTGAACGGTCCTGGAAGCGAGAGAACTTGGGAATACTGAGCCTTTCTCGAGGGGAACGATCCGTCCCCTTGCTCCTGCTGGTATGAGCTTCTTCCACGGATTCAAGTCAAAACCAACCTGTACCTCGCGTAGGCAGTTCAGGAATTCCCTTCCTCCTGCCGTCTCAAGTCTTGAACTCTTCTCCTAAAATGTTCCCTGGCATGAAGTCGCAGGCAGGCTCACATGCGCTCATCAAAAAAGGGACTAAGAGGTCTTCTGCCCATAAACTAGCCTGTTGGGCGGCCCAGGTTCCGGCACAGCTCGAATGCCCGCTGGCGCAATAGCGATTTGGAATTCTTCATCGCTTGTTCCAACGTGGTGTCATCCGAAACCAGCGAAGAGAGATGATCGAAATGACTCGCCAGAAGTGAACGGTCTTCGATAACGCCCCCAATAGCCCAGACCGGCTTTCCAAGCTCTTTAGCCAGCGAGGCAACTCCATAAGGCCCCTTTCCTTGTAACGTCTGAAAATCCACCCTCCCTTCGCCGGTGATGACTATATCCGTTGACGCCATCCGCTCTCGCAAACCGACTTTCTCTGCGACCACGTGAAAACCTGGCATGATCTGCCCCTTTAGGAACGTCAACACCCCGTAACCGAATCCGCCCGCCGCTCCAGCGCCTGGCGTGCTCGAGAAATTTGTTCCGAGATCGCGTTCGACTAGGCGAGTCAGACGCGCAATATTTTCATCAAGCGCTGAAACTTCGTCGTGGGTGAGTCCCTTCTGCGGTCCGAAGGTCCAGGTGGCACCCTCCGGTCCCATCAGAACAGTCTCAACATCGGCGAGTGCGATCACCTGCGCAATGCAGGCGATGGCAGGTGCCTGGATTCGTTGGATCTCAGAAAACGCGGATGGGAGCGGCTCGACCAAACGATTGTCGTGATCGTAAAATTGATACCCAAGAGCCGCGGCCATACCAAGGCCGGCATCAACTGTCGCACTCCCTCCGAGGCCGATAAAGATCTGTTGAAGACCGCTCTCGATGATATGTCGGATGATTACGCCGGAGCCGGAAGTGCTCGAACGCAGAGGGGCCCGATCGTCAGGGCGCACTCGCCAGAGGCCGGAAGCCTCGCTCACATCAAAAATCGCGTCAGTTCCTTTGCTGAAATATTCAGCGGTAATCCTTCGGCCCAACGGATCAAGGGAGTCAACTGTATGAGTATCGGCATCTAGTTGAGCGGCTAACAGCTTCGCAGTTCCTTCTCCTCCGTCAGCGATTGGAAGCAGATCCACCTCAGCGGTCGGATCGCCGTCACGCAATCCTAAAGCGATCGCCTCCGCGACTTCCAGCGCGGCCATAGTGCCTTTGAATTTGTCCGGAGCAACCAGGTAACGCATGTGAAATGAACTCCCCCCGGCTTTTAAAGGTCTACCAGATTGTGACTAATCGAGCTCCGCCAGAGCGAAAGAGCCAATTCTTCTCTAACACAAGGACGGTCTGCTAAATGGCCAAAATCAGCAAACCAAACAGACAATTCCCCGATCAGGTGAACCTTAGGAAAGGTCTCAGGCCAGGTGTTCATCGATCGTGTCATCAGAGAAAAGTCTCCAAAAACTCGGTGATTGCTTTGTGAAAGTCTTTCAGATAAGGGCCCTACTCACGGCTTTTGGCGTAACCGAAACAAGCCGGGAACCAGGGATGAGCTGCGAAATTCCAGCGGCGTATGAAAGCGGATGGATGTAGTCGATGTCGTGCCCGATAATGAGAGTAGGGATCTCCAGATCACGAAGGTCTTCTTCTGATACGCCCGGACCATCAGCCGCAATCACCTGAAGCAGCGCAGCTGTAGTTGCTTGCGGCTCTCGAGAAAAGAAGTTCCTTAGAGAGGCGAGATTATCGGGCGCTTTCTCCGCGAGAAGCCTGGCGATCTCGCTAGCCTCAAAGGCCTTTCTCGCATCCTCCTGTGACAGTTCCGCGAGAAGCCGGCCGACCAGTGCGTTCGGGACATTATTAGCTGGAGCGGACGCCACAATCCACGCTGGGCGGGCTAAAATTAGACCTCGTGCGATTCCAGGCCGGTGCACCGCAAGATGCAACGCGATAGCCGCCCCCATCGAGATGCCGCCGACAACGATAGGCGCAAGCCGGTGCGCATCGATGAAGGCCGCCACATCAGAGGCGAACGTGCGAACGGAGAACAGCCCGGGGTCGCCGGCTTCAGATCCACCGTGGGCACGTGACTCAATGGTAATTCGACGGAAACGGTGATCTCGAGGGAAGGCCTCGATGGTCTGTCGCGAGTCGCCGCACAGCCCGTGCTGAAAGATAACCGGAAGCCCGTTTCCACCTGCATCATCCACGTTGAGGACCGGTGCCCCCGTCTGCGAGAACTTAGGGCCAATCGCTATCATCAGTTAGGCATAAGTGTGCGCGGCATCGTGAGTATGTAACAAAATACGAGTAAATCTAGAGCACTAAGCTTCGGCGTAGGAAATCGACAGAGAATGCAACATCCTGTTCCTCTAACCCGTGCATAATAAGCGGACCGACAAAGCCGCTCTGCTTTAGACTCCGAAGGTAATACTCAAAATCCAGAATACCTTTCCCAGGGGCGCATGCTTGAAAATCTTTATTCCGGTCTTTGGCATGGGCGATCGCGATCGCATCACCTATTAAAGCAAAACTTTCATCCAGGACGTCTTTCTGATTGCATCCGGGACTGACTAGGTTGGCTAGGTCCATGACAATCCGTAAGCGAGGATTCCTTAGTTCGTTGAGGAGTTTTCGAGCGCGACTTGCGGAGTTGACGATATTCTCGCCCTCGGGCTCAAAAGCTAGGATCAAATCGTGTTTCTCCGCAGCGAGAAGAGCGGTCTCCATGGACCGCACCATATCATCCCAGGCTTCTTTGGAGTCGTTTTCGAAATGCCATTTCCACATATTCGCCGGGTCCCGCGTTCCCGTGCATAGAGTAATCACCGGAATGCGAAGCCGAGCTGTAACTTCGCAGAGGACTTCGAATTTCATGAGGTTGTCACGCCGAACTGCCGGATCTGGGTGAGCCATGTTGAACGTCCCGGAGATTGCAGACAGCTCGACGGTGGCGCGTTCTGCTGAGTTGGTTATCCGCTGAACCTGGTCGGATGACACGTTGTCCGGAAGAGTTTCAAGCCCAGTGCAAGACAGGTTGAACTGCACGGAATAGATTTGATAACTAGCGATTGCTTGAAAAAGCTCTTCTGTCGTCGGCCGGTTAAAAGTTTTGGCGAAGATCCCAATCTTCATCAGACAGCTCCCGTGACGCCGGCAACCGAGACCGGTTTCCCCTTCTCAACGGACAGCTGAATGGCTCGAAGCGTCTTTATAGCGGCCAATCCATCTTCAACCCCAGCAGCGGGAAAATTGTCTTGGCCACGAACGGCACCGGCGAATGACTCAATCTGCAATCGATAAAAATGGGAATCCTCGCCGAGGACCCGCTTGAACTGACCATCCTTAAGTGAAAAACACTCAACTTCGGCGGATCTCAGATACCAGGGATTAAAGAGTTTACCTACGACGCTGCCGAACTCGCCGTATATTTGGAAGCCTTCGTGCCACCCCATTCGCACAGCCAAGGTCAGGTCCAAATGGCCTACGCTGCCATCCGCAAAATCGACCATAACGAACCAGCAGTGCGCACCATATTTCTTAACCAATTTGGCGTCGACTCGGACGATCTCCCCGCCTAAGAAACGCGCAGTATCGACCAAGTGACTTCCATGGCCCAAAAGGTAATAGGACTCTCGATTAGCTTTAGGATCGCCTTTCGGTCGCTTCGGCTTGGCGCTTTTTACGATTAACGGCTGTAAATTATCGGTCTCGGTATATCTCGAACTCGAATCGCAATACCAGGCTTTGAGCGCAAGCCGGGTGCCCATCTCCTGATCAATGAAGCGGCGCGCAAACGCGACGCCGGGATCAAATCGCTTCATCGAACCAACCCGAAGCACCAGGGCCGGAGCAGCCAGTTTCACATTGAGAAGGTGGAGGCATTCCTCAACGCTCACGCCCAGGGGTTTTTCAACGAGCACGTGCTTGCCGGCTTCGATTGCTTGCGCCGCGGCAGAGACATGGAACTGATCGGCGATCCCGATGACCACCGCTTCAACCTTCGGATCGGCAAGCATCTCCTCGTAGCTGCTGTAGGCGACCTCGGGTTCCCAGATTTGCGCCATCCGGTTCCGTAGATCGTCTGCGGCGTCGCAGATCGCGTAAAGCCGAGCGTTTCGGGCCTTCTGGCAGCTCTCGAAATGCGCGGCTTGGGAGATCATTCCACATCCAAGGACACCCATTCGAACAGGATCAGGGTTATGTTTCATATGTTTCGATCAGGCTACATCAAACCCGCATGATCCGTAGCGAATTTGGAGAAAGCATCGCAGGCTCAATCGGTGGGATACTGATATCAGGGTAAGGGAAGGCGCGACCACTCTCGGAACTTCGCCAGAAATGACGACGCTATTTCGAACATTGCACTCGGACTACCAAGGGCGATGGACTCCAGCTCCCTACGCAGGCATCAAAGCCACATCCGATCGCAAGCTCGTCGCGTTCGGCAAACTGAGGTCACTTGCCTGTGGCTTTCAGACCCCCCGCCTATAGCCGTGCCGTCGCAGAGCCAGAGCTGAAGGACCGGGCAACCAGTGCGTGCAGTCCTACTCAACTCTCGACGCGTGTGTTACTTGTCTTTGAAGTACCAACCCGCGTCGGCCAAATTATCCTTGGTAATCAGCTTGACCGGCGAATCGATCTTTTCCGGGACGCTTTCTCCGTTGAGCTTCTTTATGAGTGCCTCAACAGCGAGGTAAGCCATGGCCTCGGGATACTGCATGACAGTTCCCGCGAGCGAACCCTGCTTGACGGCCTCAAGGCCATCTGGGATGCCATCTACACTCACGACGATTATCTTTCCCGTTGCGCCGGCCGCTTGCACGGCATCCACGACCCCCAGGGCCATGTCGTCGTTGGCGACAAAGATCGCCTTTAGGGTAGGGTCCCCCTCCAACATTTTCGTCGCGAGCTCGCCGGCCTTTTTGCGATTCCAGTTCGCGGGTTGGCTCGCGACAATATTCAGCCCCCCTTCTTTGGCGGCGGTGGTGAAACCCGTCACCCGCTCCCTACTGCTGGTCGTGCCTGGGTCCCCTTCGACGATGGCCACATTCGAACCTTTCGGAACCGAACTCAACACCAGCTGAGCGTCGAGCATTCCAGCCTCCACATTGTTGGAGGCAATTCTGGCCACGATTTCGATGCCATCTGCCTTCGCCGCATCTTCCGGGATCAGCTCGTCGATATTAACAATCGGAAGGTTCTTGCGACTAACCCTGGTCAAAGCGCTGTTGAGGGAGGTCGGCCGAAACGGAGTAACAACGTAACCGTCCAAACTGCCTTCGTCGAACCAGCTCTGCAGAATGTTGAGCTGTTCCACGTCGGCTTCTTCCTTCGGCGTGCTGCCGAACACCACTTCGACTCCAAGCTTCCTTTGCGCATAGTCATAGCCTTCCTTCATTCGGAGGAAATATGGATTGGCTAAACTTTTCGTCAGCGCTCCGATCTTATACTTCTTTGTATCTTGCGCGGAAACGCCATCGGCTAAGATCAACGACATAAGCAAACCAGCGCACAGGGCGAACTTTTTCATAAGTAGGAATAAGGCAATCTCAGGTCGAGCTGCTGCCGAAGCGCACCGCTGCTTCGTCGGAAAGAGCACCGGGTCTTAGTCGAGGATAGAGATCCGGGAACCAGCGGTGATGGCTGCATAGAGTTCGGCGTGCGATGCCGAGCAGTGCGCTCATGCGAGCTCTTCAGTCCCCGTGTTCGTTCTCGGAAAGGCATCTCCTGCACTCGGGCGTAAAGGTGTCCTTAGGCTATTTCTAGGATTGGATGACCTAGAAACGGGCTTGTCGTATGCGCTACGTCCTCTTTAGCCACAGGCGGGCGATCCATTTGTCGCGGACGAGCGAGATGGCGATAGCGAGAATCATGGTGGCGCCCCAGATGGCTTGAGTCAGATGCGGGCTAAAGCCCAGCAGGTTGAACCCGGTAGAGATCATCTGAAGCAAAATGAGTGACAGAAAAAGTCCCAGCACCTTGCCAAATCCGCCGTTGGGATCAATTCCTCCAAGCACCGCTGCCAGAATCGTGATCAGCAGGTAGGATTCCGCGTAGCCGGCGCGCGCTGAGTTGAAGCGCGCCATCATGACCACCGCCGCCACCCAGCAGAGAAGACTCGATAGGACATAAACGCCTACCAACATCCATTCCGTGGCCACGCCTGAGTAACGGGTAGCCTTTTCGTTTGAACCGATCATGCGCACCGATACGCCGAAGGGAGCATGGTTCATGATCACAGCAATGAGGATCGCGCAGAGGATGAAAATCATCATCGGGACTGGAAATCCGAGCAAGGTGCCATTGCCTAGAAACAGGATCGCGGGCGGAAAACCGCCGATGACTCCGCCGCTGGTGGCAAAGACCGCGATCCCTTTGACGGCGGTCATTGTGCCGAGCGTCACCAGGATAGGATGAACGCCCAAAAACGCCACGATTACCCCCGTGATCAGCCCAACGACTAGAGCCGTCACAAATCCTGTTCCCAAGGCGAGCGCGATCGCCCCCGCCATGACGTGAGCCGGACTCTCGGGCCCAATCATCCTGGTGAGTATGGCCGCCATGACGAGCGCGGAAAGGTTCGCGGTCGCGATTATCGCAAGATTCAGCCCTCCGCTCATCAGCGGGATCATCATGGCAAGCGCCAGGATCCCGAGTTCGGGCATCTGGAAGGCCATCGCTCGCAACGTCTCCCCGGAAAGAAATCGCTCCGGCGCCAGTGCACCAAAGCCTATCACGGCCAACACAATGAACGCTCCGAGCAACGTCACCGTAGGATCTCTTGCGAGCAGCTCGCTGAAGGAGCTCCTTTTAGCGGACGCCGGCGCAGTAGTGGCGACTTCAGGCGACATTTCCAATAGTCCTTTTCTGCTGGCGCTTGGCCGCCACGGCCGTCGCGCTCACGCTCGCCAAAATGATGATCCCGGTCACAAACCCAAAGGAATAGGAGGAGACTCCCAAGAGGGTGAGACCATTTTGCACAATGGCCAATAACACGATGCCCAAGATTGCTCCGGTGACCGTGCCGATGCCTCCTTGGAGGCTAGCCCCCCCTAAAACCACTGCTGCCAGCACGTCGAGCTCTCGCCCGATAAGTGCATTGGGCACCACTTCCTCGACCCGATGCGCCTGCACCAACCCCGCTATCACCCGCCGTTACTCCCGAGTAGCCGTAGACAAAGCATTGAAGGCCCAGGATGTTGCAACCCATCCGTTTCGCTCCCTCGAGGTTGCCCCCCAGCCCGTAGATCTGCCGGCCGATCGAGAGCCGGTTCAGCACGAAGGCGGTGATGATCAAGACGAACGCAGCCACCGCCACCGGAAAGGGGATACCTAACGGCGCAATCGTCGCGGTGAACCAGTCCGGCAAATCATAGATGGATTCGCCATCAGTCACAAACATCAGGATCGCAAAGTAGAAGGTCATCGTCGAAATGGTGACGATCACCGACAGCGCCTGAAGGTAGTAGATCAGCAAGGCGTTCACGGCGCCGAGCAGTCCTCCGAAAATCGCGGCCAATGCAAAAGCGACCAGCCAATTTCCGCCCATCTGGACAAGGATCGTCGCCACCAGATATTGGGTCACCGCGGCAATCGCCGCAAAGGAAATGTCGATGCCGCCGGAGATCAATACCACCAGTAGCCCCGCCGCCATGATGGCCATCACCGAGTAACTCTCCAGCAGGGTGGTCAAATTACTGACGGATAAAAAGCCCGGAGACAAGGCCGAGAAAAAGATCGCCATCAGCACGACGATGGCTGCAATTTGAATTTCGTGCCGGCGAAATGCCTTCTTCAGAAATGATGTATCGTTAGGCATAAATGGCTTCCCGGAGTTGGTTCTCGGTGGTGCGGTTCGGATCATAAGCGCCGACGATTTTTCCGGAGCGCATGACCAGGATGCGATGGCTTTGATGCAAGACCTCGTCCGCCTCGTCAGAGATAAGGAGAATGGCTAGTCCTCGGGCCGCGAGCGCATCCACGACCTGAAAGATTCCGGCTTTGGCGCCGATGTCGACGCCCACCGTGGGCGAATCCAAGATGAGCACCTTCGGATCGGTGGCGAGCCATTTGGCCAGGACGACTCGCTGTTGGTTGCCGCCCGAGAGCTGTTGGACCGGCCGGTCTGCAGTCTTGGTCTTGACGCGCAGTTCCTTGAAAATCCAATGCTCGATAGTTTGCGCCCGGCGCGCTCCGTCAATGAGACCGAGCCGCCCCGTCAGCCTGTTCAATACCGAAATAACGGTATTGTCCGCGATGGTTTGTGGCATCACCAACCCCAGCGAAAGACGGTCTTCAGAAACGTAGGCGATGCCTTGCGCGGATAGCCTCGCGATTATTGTGAAACTGGACCGGCTTTCCATTGACCCGAATCTCACCGGAGTCCGGAGGGTTCATTCCAAAAAGCGAAAGGGCGAGCTCGGTGCGTCCCGAGCCCATACGTCCCGTCAGGCCCAGGATTTCGCCAGGCCGCACTTCGAAGCTAATCCCGGCGTATTGACCCGTACAGCTCAAATCACGCACTTCCAGCGCCGGAGCCGCCTCACTGGAGAAAGGTGGTTTGACGCTGCTATCGAAGACATGGCCTGTGATGGCCTCGCCCAGCCGGCGCCGATCAAGTTCGCTCACGGGATAGGTTCCAAAATTTCGCCCGTCCCGCATCACCGTTACCCGCTCGGCAATATCCATCACCTCGTCGAGCCTGTGACTGACAAAAAGGCTGGCTATCTTCTGGCGCTTCAACTCATGAACCACAGCCAGAAGGCCCTCGACCTCCTGGTGGCTTAAGGACGCGGTCGGCTCGTCCATCACGACCAGCCGCGCGTCGGCCGCCAGCGCGCGGCAAATCGCCACCAGTTGGCGCGTGGCAATCGGGAGCGTGCCGACAAGTTCATCCAGCGGCAAGGACACCTTGAGCCGATCCATCACTGCCTGGGCTTGCTTGCGCATCACATTCCGGTTGGCCAACCGGACCGGCGTCTCCACGTGATGCCGAAAGGCGATGTTCTCAGCGACCGTAAGGTTGGGAAACAACGAAAGATCTTGATAGATGATCTGCACGCCAAAACGCTGGGAGGCGTCGGGGGTCAAGTGGTTGTGCGCCTTGCCCTCCAGAATGATTTGCCCCTCGTCGGGCATGTGAATACCGGAAAGCACCTTGATCAGCGTGCTCTTGCCACACCCGTTCTCCCCCGCAAGGCTGTGGATCTCCGCGGCATGAATCGAGAGGTTAACGTCCTGTAAGGCGCGCACTCCCCCGAAACGCTTGCTGATGCCTCGCATCTCGATGAACGGCGTTTCGCCTTTCCCTGCAAGAGGCGTCCCGTTCCCTTGTTTTTGAGGGTTATTCGATCCGTTGGTCATGATATAGCGCTAATGCCCCCGGTTTCCTGGGCGGGTATTCAAACAGGATGCCTGTTAAATATTAGATTTTCGACGAAAAGATCAATCGCAATGCGCGCTTAGATCATGGAGCCGAAGGAGAGTTAGTCCCCCGCCCTGACCCTGCACACCAGCCATTGCTCACAATCCCATCGCGGCCAACTCTGCGACGGTCTCCTTGTTGATAGGCTGAACTTTGATCACCCGAATCACTCTCTTTTGAGGATCGACCGTCGCCTTACCCAAACCAGGAAAGTCCATCCCGTCGACGATCGGGGTGCCATCAATCACCATCTTCGCCAGCTGGACGATCGCTTTTCCCGCTTCCAAGGGATTCCAAATGTAGCTCTCGCGAATGATCCCCTCATTAATGAGTTTACGAGCTTGGGAGGGCGAACAGGTGCCGATCACGGCGATCTGGTCCTTCTTACCCGCGTCCTTCACCGCCTGCGCGGCCCCGACCACGCCCGAGCTTCCAAAGACCAGCGCGCCTTTCAAATTCGGGTGAGCCAGGATGGTGTCCTGGGTGACGCGTTTCGTTTCGTCGAGGCTTTCTCCCGTGCCGAAACGATCTGCGGCCAGCTTCATTTTTGGATAATGCTCTTTTTGATAGGCGATCGCCGCGTCAGCCCAGGCATTATGCAGCGGAACGGTCAACCCTCCGACGACCACCATGTACTCGCCCTCCTCGCCCATGTGCTTGGCGAGCTCTTTCATGTACAAGTCGCCGAACTCCTTGTTGTCAATCATCTCGATGTCCCAGGTGTTGCCCTGTTGGTCGGGCGACTCGTGGGTAATGACGGGAATGCCGGCCTCTTGGGCGCGTTGGAACACCGGTTCCAAGGCTTTCGCATCGTTGGGGACCACTGCGATCAACTTCACTTTCCTCGCGACCAAATCTTCGACCATTCGAACTTGTTGAGCCGGATCAGCGGTGGTCGGCCCGAGCATGGTAGCATTAAGTCCAGTCTCCTTCCCGGCCTCTTTGATGCCTTTGCCCATTGCGGTGAACCAAGGAATGCCGCCAATCTTCACGACCACGGGAACATCGTTGTCGGCGGCGTGGCCGGGAATGGTTACAAAGTGCGTTATGGACAACAACGAGACGACGGCAAGCTGCTTATAAGAAAGCGATCTAATCATAATTAGGTTTCAACGATGAGGTTTGTTATTCTACAAAGTCCACATTTTCAATGTGCCTACCAAGATCGAGGCCACACCGGTGGCAGGTCAAGCGCTTCTGCCCAAAAAAACTTTACGCCGTAAAGTTAGCTTAGGAGGCAGCTGAGGGCGGGGTTCTCTTTTACAAACCGCCGCCGCGATCTCCCGCCACTGCTCAGGACGGGTTGTCGATAACGCCCATCTTGAACAGGAAACAACCGTAAGGACGGAATTCGGAGGTACGCACGACCGCGGCGCCCTTGCTGGCCATTTCATAGAAGGCAAACCGCTCAAGGGCGCCCATCTTCAGCGCGCGCCCTTCAGCCTCGCGGGCAATGGCGAGGACTTCCTTCTGCATATCAAGGACGCGCTCAGGGTCGTCCACGACGAGCATGCGTGTTACCGGTTCTTCAACGAAGTGGTCAAGCGGCATCAGGGAAAGAATGGCGCGTGTGGCCTGCGGGATGTTCAAACCAGCCAGTTCAATGAGCCGGCCTGTCGAGGTCTGTTTGGCAACCTGGAGTGCGGGAAAATTGCGATCGACGAGGACCAGGTCGTCGCCGTGACCCATGGACGCCAGCAGCCATAGAAGATCAGGGCTGATGACGGAGGAAATATTCTTAAGCATGCGGTGCCTCTTGGTTAATTCTTCATGCAGAAGATCAGTAGCTCCTCTCTTGCGTCAACAGCATCTCCAAACAATAAATTTACGGCGTAAAGTAGCAGGGGATCTCAACAACATGGGACGGAGACCCCGGAGTTACCCGCTAAAGTGAACGATTTCGTTCCTCTACAACGCCGATCGATTGGGGTTGCGAACGAGGCTAGAGGACAACATTGAATGGAGTTGCATCGCTGGCTAAGTTTCCAACGTGAGCAAGTGGGGGCCCTTTTGTTTAGCGCACGTCTGTGCTCAAAGACTGCCGTGCTCGTCCGGGCCGAAGTTAAAGAGTTAATAGATCGGCCAGAGCTCGGTTGGACAAGGCAACATCTTTGAGCTTTGCTCTCGCCATCCTGCTCACCTTGTTCGCCTTCAAGGGCTAAAAACCACTCCGGCCTGACGCGGCAGTGGTGCGGCCAAGGTTCGCCTCAGTAGCGGCGTAATCTTTTTGGGCTACAGCACTCAAGAGCGCGTCGAGAACGCTGAGCTGCACCAAGCGCGCCGCCGCATTTTCCCCCGCCCAGGGCAGGCTGTCTAAGTTAGCACAGAGCGCCACGTCCGATTCCCGGCCGAGCGCGGAGTCCGAACGGTTGGTCAATGCGATGAGCTGCGCCCCGTTTTGGCGTGCCTGGCGCGCGGCCTCCACCACCGCGGCCGTCTGGCCCGAATGCGAAAAAGCCATCACCACATCCCCGCGTCGCAACAGTGCGGCCGACATCAGCATTAGCTGGCCGTCGTCAAAGACGGAAGCACGCACCCCGATGCGAAGAAACTGGTGGGCGGCATCCCGGGCCACCTGGCCCGATCCGCCCTCGCCGTAAAAGTCGCGATGGCGGGCCGCGTGCAGGCAATCCGCCGCCCGCTCCAACTCTTCGGGGGAGACGCGCGCTAAGCCTTGCTCGAGTGCGCGAACCGAGGCGTGCAAGACCTTCTGTAGCCGGGCGCAAGCTCCCCCAGCGACGCAGAGCTCCTCGTGCAGATCCGCCTGGGCCAACCGGCTGTGCTCGCGCAAAGCCTCCCGCAATTGACGAAATCCTTCAAAGCCGAGTTTTTTGGCGATTTTAACGATCAGGGCTTCCGACACACCAGCCTCCGCGGCGGCGCATTTAAGCAAGGTGTCCTTGTCGGTGACCCTGCGGTGGACCAGGGTGAAGAGCGCGTATGCTTCCAAGGCTGTTAAACTGGACAAGCGCGCGCGCAGTTGGACCGCTAGGGACGGGGCAGTGGGCGGTGGGGCTTGCTTCGCTCTCCCTGAGCAATATGGAGGCGTCTCCCGCCGCGCCCAAACGACCCTCATTTCTTTACCCGAAATAGGGCCGGCCGCGTTCGGTGCTTCTAACAACTCGATTTTGCTCATTCTAGGGGTTTTTAAATAATCGGCGCGCGGTCAAGATGGGGTTACCGGAGGTGTCATGAATTTTCAGAAAGAAATCGCATGACCCGGTCGAATGTGACTGACTTTTTTTGGTCAACCGGTGTGCTGACAAAAAGCGATGCCGCGGCATTGGCGAAGCGAGTGGCTTCCAAAAGCGATGACCCGTCGACCAATCGGGCGGCGAGCGCGCCGATGAACGTATCTCCGGCGCCATGGGTGTCGACTAAACTGACGGCATGAGCTGCCTGGGCGTGAGGCGATTGCCCGCCTTCAACCAGCGCGAGGCCCATCCCACCGGCCGTGACGATCACATTGCTGATCTGGCTAGACAACTGCGCAGCCGCTTCCCCGGCTGCAGCGAGGCTCCCTACCGCGACGCCGCACATCATCTCTGCCTCAACGGCATTGACGACCAAAATATCGACGTTCTGAGCCAACAGAGGATCCAGAGGTCGCGTTGGGGCTGCGTTGAAAACCACGCGAGCTCCCTGGCGTTTGGCAGCCTCGGCGGCTAAGACATTGGCGGCGTCGGGAATTTCGTTTTGCAACACGAGAACACTTGCACGCTGGAGGACTTCGAGCGCGTCGCGAATATCCTCCTCGCCGAGCCGCAGATTCGCTCCAGAAACGATGACGGCACCGTAATCGCCTTCGGCATCAATGATGGCCACGCTCATGCCGGAACTCGCGGCGGGGTCGGTTCGGACGTGCTTCGTGTCAACCTGAAAACTTTGCAGATGACTCAGCAGGCGTTTACCAAAATCGTCATCTCCCACCCGGCCGATCATGAAAGCCTGCGCCCCAAATTGGGCGGCGGCCACGGCTTGGTTCCCTCCCTTGCCGCCTGCCTTGTAACTCCAGGCACTGCCAGGTAACGTCTCCCCCTTTCTTGGCCGGTCGGGGGCATTCACCATGATGTCCAGGTGCAGGCTGCCGAGCACCGCAACCGTCGATGACGAAGTTTTTGCTGACACCTGCTCGTCCGAGGTGCGCGACTGCGCACCCTTTTCCTCGTTGTTTGTGACGCTCATAATTTTTTGCAACGCTTTTTTCCGAGCAAGCCTTTCGCTATTCAATGGACGGTATTTTCGCTGGAGGGTGATTACGCCTTAGCCTACGGACCCAGCACACTCTGACCCGCTTAACCGTTCTCATTCGGCTTAAAGGAGGGTTCCACCTGCCCGCAGGCGCACGATTGCCGGCTCGCGTGAGGCCACGTCCGTAGGGGCTTCTAATGGATGAACATGCCGCCGTTGACATCGATGGTCGCACCGGTGACAAAGGAGGATAGGTCCGAGGCCAAGAACAAGAAGATGTTTGCGATCTCTGTGGGGCTCGCAATGCGTCCCATCGGGATGGTGCTCAAAATTTTGTCAAAGATCTCCTGACTCATCAGATCGCCGCGGATCTCCGTATCGACCATTCCGGGGGCGACTGCATTCACCCGAATGCCTTTGGGCGCAAGCTCGCGGGCCATGTCCTTAGTCAAACCAAGCATGCCGGCTTTGGCCGCAGAGTAATGCGGCCCGCCAAAAAAGCCACCGCCCGTTAGCGCGGAAACCGAGGAGGTGGAAGCAATCGAGCCTCGGCCACGGCTGATCATGTGGGGAATAAAGGCCTGAGAGAGATACAACATGCCCCTCAAATTGACATCGAGAACCGCGTCGTAGTTTTGAGGTTGAATGCCCATGATGCGGATGGGCTGCGTGATACCTGCATTATTGATCAAAATATCCACGCCGCCGAAATCCTTGATTATTTGCTGCGCCACGCTCTCGCATTGATCCTTCTTAGTCACGTCGCATACATAGCCGCGGTGGGCGTCTCCGATGGCAGCCGCAACCCGCTGCGGTTCTTGCCGTTCAAGGTCCAGGAGCGCGACGGCCGCCCCATGTTCCGCAAAAAGCTGCGCCGTCGCCAGGCCGATACCCTTCTGCGTCGCCGCACCTGAAATCACCGCGACTCGATCTTGTAATAGTTTCATTAGTTTCCTTTCTCCTCCATTTTGCATTTTAAAAGTTATCTCGTGCTGGCAAGCGCGGCTGACCACAGCGCCGTGCTCCTGTCGTAGCCGCACCGGCGCCCTAGACGGCCGCCGGAGTCGCTGCGCCCGTTTGTCCAAAGATGGTCCGTCGAACGATATCCTGACTGCCGACCGCGTCTTGAAGCTCGATGGCTTTAGCTAAGTCCGGTTGCGCTTTCAACTTCTTTGCCAGATTCCAAAGTGAATTGACCATGGCGATATTGTTCTCGCATTCCCGAATCGGATCTAAGCCGCTCACATCGGGAAAGGTGTCGAAGTAGATGACCCCGTCGAAGCCTTTGCGAATGAGTTGGAATAACACCTCTAAGGTTTGCATGAAGTTGACGGTTCCTACCATCAAGCCGTCATCGCGGCGGCCATATCCGTCGTTAAGGTGGATCCCCAGGAGCTGGCTCTCGCGCGCAATCATCGCGGCGGCAAAGGCCGGCAGCTCACCCGCGTAAAGAACGTGAGCGAAATCGAAGGTTACCCCAAGATTGGGACGATCAATCTCTTTGATAGCAAGCAGGGTTATCCCAAGATTGGACAGCAGGCTGAACGAGCGTGGCTCGTTGGGCTTGTATTCGATACTTACGTTAATGCGAGGGTTATGGTCGGCGACTTCCCGAATACCTTCGATTTCCGCCTTCCAAAGCGTTTCGTAATCGACTTGAAAAGGATATTCCCAGCCGTCTTGGCCGAGCCAAATTGTCAGCAAATTACCCCCCGTTTGTTCGAGAACGTCCATCGCTCTTTTGGTGAGATCGATTGCCGCCTGGCGGACGCGCGACTCAGGGTTGGTGAATGCCCCTAGCTTGAACTCTGGCTCTGAATAATAGCGCATCGCCAGTCCGTTGACCGTCAATCCCAGATCGCGTGCTCCGGAAATGATATCTTCAGGCGTGGTGCCGGCGAAGTGATCCGGAAAGTTGAGGTCCACTTCGGAGAGGCCGTTGACCTTGCTCGCTCGCTGAATCAATTCCAGCGCGCTTGGCTTGTAGTTTGCCTTTCCCCAAAACTTTTCGGGACGACTAGCGAAGGAATTTAATCTGGTTGCGTATTTCATAAAGACAGAGGTGCGTAGTTCGGACTTGGACTCACAGTTGGCTCAGGAACATCCAAGAGTCGGTAGTAACGGGCGGCGTTATCGTGAAATAGCATCCGCCGTTCCTCGACGCTAAAGCCGGCCGTGATTTCATGAAACGCTGCGTAGAGCGTGTCAAAGTCGCTGAAGAGTTTGTCCACAGGAAAGTTACTCGCGAACATGCTGCGGGCCACGCCGAAGGCCTCGATCGTTTGCAGAACAAAGGGCCGGATGCTCTCTACTGTCCACTTCGGATCTACCGTTCCGAGTCCCGAGATCTTGACAACCACATTGTCGGCGGTGGCTAGTTGTTGCATGCCGCGCCGCCATAGGCGAAGGCCTTCCTCGTCCCGATCCACCGGCATCCCGGCGTGGTTGAGGATGATCAAGACATCAGGATAAGCGTGTGCCAGCGCCGCGGCGCCAACCATCTGCGCAGGATAAAGCTGAAGGTCAAAGGAGAGACCAAACCGTCGGAGTAGTCCAAACCCCCGTCGCCACGCCTCCGTCCTGATCAAATCGGGACGGTTCACGTAGGTCTTTCTGGTATCTGGATGCCAATTTACGGCATGGCGAATTCCGCGCAGGTTCTTGTGCCGGGCATGACCTTCGAGAACTTGTTCGACGTTCGGCGAATCCAGCATTGCACGCGCGACGATCGCATGCGGGAAGCCATGCTTATCGGCGATGCCTTGCAACCATGTTGTCTCACCGACTGGATCCGATGGATCCCATCCGGTCTCAACGTGCACGGATTTGACAACGTTCTGGTTGCGGGCATCTGCTAAGTAATCCTTCAGCAGGTAGTCCTTGGCAATTGGCCTCACGTCTTCTTCCAATCGCGGTTCCAGGAGATGCTCCTGGAGCCACGGGTATCGATTGTGCGCGAGATCCCACAAGTGATGGTGCGGGTCAATCATGGGCTGCCCGCGAATACCGCCCTGATCATTCATCACTGGCGTTGACGAGTGGACTGGTCGACAAAGACCGCCAGGATGACGACCGCGCCGGTAGCTACGAATTGCCAAAAGGACGGGACATTCATCAACGTCAAGCCGTTCTGCATTGCGCCCAGGGTCAAGGCGCCGATGAGTGAACCTAATGGATTACCCTCGCCACCAAACAGGCTCGCGCCGCCAATCACAGCCGCGCCAATCGCCTGCAGTTCGAAGCCGTTACCGCCAATGGGTTCGGCGGCGCCAACTCGGCCGATAAGGACGAAACCCGCAATGCTCGAAAGCAAACCAGAGATGCAATAGACACAGATCTTTACGCGGTCGGTGTTGATTCCGGATAGCCGGGCCGCTTCCTCGTTTCCACCAACAGCAATGATTTGCTCGCCCAAGGCAGTATATCGAACCAGTAGATACGCGGCGACTGCTATCGCCACGGCCAGGAGCACCGGTGTCGGAATGCCGAAGAGTTCACCGGCAAAAATGGATCGAAACCTTTCGTCAATGCCATAGATTGGGCGGCCGTCTGTGTAGATTAAGGCCGCCCCACGATAGATGCTAAGCATGCCCAGAGTCACAATGAAGTCGGGCAGCTTAAGCTTGGCAATCATGAGTCCGTTGATCAAACCGCAGATCACTCCCAACAACATACCAGCGACGATGCCCAGAACGAGATTGTGAGGCAGCAGACTCGCCGTGATCATGCTCGTAAGCCCAACCATCGATCCGACCGAGAGGTCGATGCCGCGAGTCATGATGACCAAGGTCATGCCAACGGCAATCATTGTGTTGATCGACGATTGCAGCAGGATGTCCAGGATGTTCGCTGGTTGGTAGAAGCTGCTGTTAAGCAGAGAGAAAACCACGAAAAGGAGCGCAACACCGGCGATGACACTAGCCCGCCTGATCCATTCGAGCTGGGCGCCTTTTTTTGGCACATTAGTCGGCGCCTGTTTAGCGGCCTCTTCTGATGGCTTAGGTATTTGTGCTTTGTTCATACAGTTTTAATTTCCTCGCTGGCATATTTCATGAGCAGATCTTCGGTGAGCCCCGAACAATCATCGATCGTTTGAACCAACCGACCTCCGCGCATGACTCCTATCCGATCGCTAACGGCCATGACCTCCGGCAACTCCGACGAGATCACCAGAATGGCGCAACCTTCCTTTGCTAAGCGACGCATCAGTTCATGGATTTCGAACTTAGCGCCCACGTCGATCCCTCGGGTCGGCTCGTCAAAAAGGAAAATCCGGGCTCCAGATTGCAGCCACCGGGCGATGATTACCTTTTGCTGGTTGCCACCGGAAAGATTGCGGATGCGGACTCCTGCCAGACGCGGACGAATCGCCAATTCCTCGATGTAGCGTTCAATATCTTTGCGCCGTTCTTTGAGCCGCAAGATCCCTGAGGGCGCGTATTGGCCGTAATTGGCGAGGCCAAAATTGCGTTCCACGTCCATCACGGGGACGAGCGCCTGTTTACGCCGGTCCTCCGGTATTAAGGCGATCCCTGCCGCCTTCGCGTCGGAGGGTTGCCGGATCTCAAGGGGTGCCCCGTTTACGCGAATAGTCCCGGTATCATTAGGATCAGCTCCAAAGATGCACCGCGCGAGTTCCGTCCTGCCGGAGCCAACCAACCCCGCCAAGCCAAAGATTTCACCACTATGAATCGTCAGATTGATGTCGTGCAATTTCCCTTCGACGGAGACACCTTCGAGCTCCAATGCTGCCTTGCCCCGAGTGGCTCCTCCGTGCACGGGATGCATCAACTCGTCCGCTAGTCGGCGCCCGGCGATCATGTCAATGAGTTCCTCGGGGGTTACGGCGTTGGTAGCCTTGCTGGCCACGACCTGACCGTCCCGCAGCACGGTGACCCGGTCAGTGATCGCGTAGACTTCCGGGATACGGTGCGTAATGTAGATGATTCCCCGGCCGCCTTTCTTTAGCCTCCGGATCAGATCGAACAAGCCGTCGCGCTCCGCAGGCGTTAAGCTCGAGGTGGGCTCGTCGAAGGCAATGATTTGCCCGCCACGCGCCAGCGTGCGTGCGATCTCCACGACTTGCATATCGGCCATCCCGAGAGAAGAAACCTTGGCCGTGACGGGAAGCCGAGGCGCCAACGGCTTCAGAATCTCGCGCGCTTTGGCTCGAAACTCGCTGCGCGGCACGATGTTGAGGGCGTCGGTTTGTCCGAGGAAGACATTTTGGGCAACGTCCAGCTGAGGAATAAGGCTCGGCTCCTGGCTGACCAAACCAATGCCAAGAGCCAGCGCGTGCCGGGGGTCTTCGATGGTGACTTCGCCGCGGCCCTCGATCTCGATCGAGCCTGAATCGGGTGGCTGGACGCCGAAGAGGATTTTCATCAACGTCGACTTGCCAGCTCCGTTCTCTCCCATCAGGGCGTGGACTTCCCCAGCCCTCACATCGAAATCCACACCCTTGAGGGCTTGCACCCCAGCGAACGCTTTGGCAATGCGTCGCGCTCGCAGCAGAGTCTTGGAGTCGACGCCGGACGTCTCCGTTTTTCCTTCCATTGACTCGGACATAACGTCTTACTTTTGGAATTCAGGCGGATTCGGAAAATCCTTGACGTTTTCAGCCGTAATGACGGCTTGAGGCGACACGACCCAGGGCGGAATAGGCTGGCCGCGCTAAGATCCGTAGCGCGACCTCCACTCCGAGTTTGCCTTCGTCGTAAGGAAACTCGGCCACGGTGGCACGCATCTCGTTATTAGCGATCGAGCGCTTCGCTTCGCGAATGCCGTCAGTGCCGACGATCGCAACCTCCTTGAGCTTGCCCGCCTTCTTAACCGCTTCTACCACGCCCAGCGCCATGCCATCATTGTTGGCGTAGATTCCCACGAGGTCGGGATGCTGACGCAGGATGTTGGAAGTGACGTTGAGGGCCGTCATGCGATCCCAATTGCCCGGCTGGCTCGCAACCAACTTGAGGTTGTCGTATTTCTTGACCGTCTCGGTGAACCCTTTGATGCGCGCCCGCGCATTAGGAGAGCCTGCCTGACCCTCAATTTGAGCGATTTTCCCGCCGTTTGGGTAGAGCTGATGGAGGAATTCCGCCGCCTTGGCCCCGATGGCGACCTGGTCGGTTCCCACATAAGAGTTGGCACCTTCGGTTCGTGCATCATCGATGACGACCGTAGGAATATTCCCTTTCTTGGCATTCTGAATCGCCGGCACCAAGTTTGAATCTGACTGGGGCGAAAGCAAAAGGGCGTCCGGCTTCTGGGACAGAATCGTCTGAGCTAAGTTGAGTTGTTCAACCAGCGAAGACTCGTCCTTGGCAGCCTGCGCGTCGAACTTGATGTTGTATTTGCCGGCCTCGCTCTTGATGCCCGCCGCAACGTCCTGCCAAAATTCATTGATTAAGGTTTTGGTCACGTAAGCAAAGCGCAGCGGTTTGGTCGGCGCGGGGACGGGGCCGAAGGTCTTTTCCAAATCGACTGATTCGATTTTCTCGGCAGTTTTAGTGGCAGCAGCCTCCTCAGCGATGGCTACGCGGGCTGTCGGCAGAACGGACGTCGCCAAGGCGGCGACCAATAGGATCTTAGTATTCATATAGGGTTGGTTTTTGGTTCAGGATTTTGTAGGGGTGATAAGAGAGCGAGAGGGCCTTTCACTTCATGTTGGTATATCGCGTGTACATGTCCTCCGGTTTTTGATTTGTGAGCTCCAGTAGGCGGAGAACCAGCAAATCGCCAAATAACAAGAGAGAAACCTCGTAGTGAGTGCCCATCGTTAGAATGCTTCGGCCGGCAGCTATGTCGACCATCGTCTGCGCGGGCAGATGGATCAAAACGTCCACCGGCATCTGTGCGGCACGCTCCGGCTGAGCAGTGATTACCGCGGTGCGCCCACCCGCCTCTCGGGCTACACCGAGCAGGGTCTCGACCGTCGGGAAATGTCCAGGACCGGCGCTGACCAGAAAGAGGTCCCCGGGACCCACCGCCGGGGTCACCATCTCGCCAACCACGTAGGATTTGAAACCGGCATGCATCAAACGCATGGCGATCGCCTCCATCATTAGGCCCTCACGCCCGACGCCGAAGGAGACGATTTTTTTGGCGGCGAGAAGCTCCTGGCTCAAGCGCTCCAGTCCAGCAGGGTCGCTCGCTTCAAAAACGCCTTCCAGATCACGGCACGCCCGTCGGCCAAGTCCGTAGAAGTCAAAAGGTGCTTTTGAGGGGTTCATTCTGAAACGTTTTAGCTACGTTCGCATTAGGGCCTCGGATGTCAAATAAATTTGCACACTAAAATTTGTTACGATGTAACTACCTCGTGATTAAATATATGTTATTGAAATGCCTCCGAGGGGGCCAATGAAAATTGCACAAGTTGTCAACCGAGGAAGGTTAAAACTGAGACGTTTCAGGTTCTTGACTATCAAGGTCCCAAACTAAAACGGTTACGGTGAAGAACGCCGATTGAGCTGATTACCCGCTAGGCCGGATTGCGAATCGCCCCACCTCGCTAGTCAGCATCAGCTGGCATGTAGTCGAGCGTCGGGACGAAGCGCTCGTTATATTTGCCAAACTGAGAAACTAGAGGTGGAGCGGGGGAAAGCAGCAGCAGATCACCGAGAGCGGACCCTTCTTGAGCGTCCACTTTGAGATGTCATAGCTCTAAGGTGCGATTGCCTTTCGACCAAAACGGGATGGATTACCTCGCTGACGGTTTTGATCTTGCCATCTATCAATGCGAGCAGTTGCGTTGCCATGCATTGACCAACGTCGGACGCCCGGTAATCCACCGTGGTCAGCGTGGGATCGAGCGCGAGGCAAAGGTCTGTATTGTCATATCCGACAACGGCAACGTCATGAGGGACCGTGAGGCCATGCCCACGTAGAATCTTCATTGCTCCAGCGGCCATGTAGTCATTGGAGCAAAAGACCCCGTCGGGGGTAAACTCCCTCAGAATGCTTTCCATGGCAGCGGTTCCGCTCTGGATCGTAAAGTCGCCGTAGCGCTTGGTTACCTTCTTGACCCCGGCGGCAATGAGCCCTTCAAAGAATCCTCGCTCGCGCTCGATCGCATCGACGTGGCTTTCGGGCCCGTTAATCATGGCTACCCGCTGGCAGCCGCGCTTGGCAAACTGCCGCGCGACTAATTGTCCGCCGCGATAGTTATCCAAATCGACATAGTTAACGTCAGCTCCGAAACAGGCTGGTCGCATCATCACGTAGGGAAAGGAGCGTTGTCGCAGGGGATAGAGAAACGGATAATCGCGAAGGTACTGCGGGACAATGATGATACCATCGAGGGTCCGGTCACCGACAACATCTTCGAAGTAGTCCATCAAGTCAGGATCTTCATGCGATTTGACATCGAGGCGCAGGCTGTAGTTGGCCTGGTAAACCACTCCTAGGACGCCCTGCTGCAAATAGTAAAAGAGGGATGTCTTATGAACGATGTTCGCTATCTCAACCGAAGTCATCATCAGCAAAGCGATGGTGTTCGACTTTCCTGTGTTCAGGGTGCGACCGATACGATTGGGCACGTAGTTGATCCGCTTGGCGCATTCCAGAACTCGGGTCCGGGTCGATTCCTTCACCTCTCCGCCATTCAAGGCGATTGAAGCGGTCGCGACCGAGACTTTGGCAAGCTCGGCTACTTCCTTAAGGGTTACTCTCATTGTGATAGGATAACACGAGAAGGAGCGGTGTCGCCACCTTGGCTGGAATTGCGAAAGTCCGGCTGACAATGAATTCAGCCGCGCAGCAGGTGTAGCTAAACTCGAGGCGGAATGCCTCCTTCGGCGCCATTGATTCTCAGCGACAATCTTCATTTGGGGTGCTAGGTGTGTGCCATCGGTTTCCCCAGCTTCATCGACGCAAGTTCCGACTGTCGCCGGCTCAGATCATCGATCGAAGGCGGCTGGAAAAACTTGGCCTACGGTTTTTCGACCGATCTCCAGCTCAAAAACAAGCGCGCATTTATGCCCCTCCGCGAACAACGGTGAGAGAAGAACAACCGAGAGTGCCGCGCGCGGCAGCCCAGCGCGCGTTCGCGACGATGGCCGCCGCGTGAGCGCGTAACCGAGGCGGGAGCAAAATTGAAACTATGAAAGCCTATCAACTAACCGGGCAAAACGGCCCAGACTCATTGCAACTCAATGAAATCGTCGAGCCGAAACCCGCTCCTCTCCAGGTCCTAGTGCGGGTTCGCGCAACTTCGCTGAATTACCGGGACCTGATGATCGCCAGCGGCCGCTACGGCGCCCCAGTGTCGCTGCCATTGATCCCGCTCTCGGACGGCGCGGGCGAGATCGTCGCTGTGGGCGAAGGGGTGACCCAATGGAAGGAGGGCGATCACGTCGCGGGCACTTTCTTCCAGAACTGGCAGATAGGTCCGGTGCGACGGGAGTCCTTTCATAGTGTCCTGGGCGGCCCCCTCAACGGAATGCTCGCCGAGTATGTCACTCTCTCCTCGGAGGGTGTCGTCGCAATTCCGCCCCACCTAAGCTTTGCAGAAGCCGCGACCTTGCCGTGTGCGGCGCTCACGGCGTGGCACGCGCTCGTGACAAAGGGAAAGGTTTCCGCCGACCAAACGGTGCTGCTGCTCGGCACCGGCGGCGTTTCGATTTTTGGTCTCCAGTTTGCGAAAATGCACGGCGCGCGTGTGATTATCACATCGAGCAGTGAGGAGAAGCTGGCACGCGCAAAATCGCTCGGTGCGGACGAGACGATCAATTACCGCGCGACCCCTGATTGGGAAAAAGAAGTGTTCCACCTAACGGGAAAATCAGGTGCAGATCACGTCATCGAAGTCGGCGGAACCGACACTTTCCCAAAATCGCTGCGAGCACTTTCGTTGGGTGGGACCATCAGCGTCATCGGCGGCGTGAGCGGGTTTACGAGCGACATGCCGCTCGGGGAGATCCTGGGAAAACTGGCGCTCATCCGGGGTATCTACGTGGGCAGCCGTGAAATGTTTGAGACGATGAACCGTGCCATCGCCAGGCACCAGCTCAAGCCGGCAATTGATCGCGTCTTTCCTTTTTCCGACGCTCCAGCGGCATACCGCTACCAGGAAAGCGGCGCGCATTTAGGAAAAGTCGTCATCAGTGTTCCTTAGCGCACGGTTTGAGCAAGATGGCGCAGGTCGACCAACAACGGGTGCGATCGCGGCGCAAATCGCTTTCTAACTTCGTAGCGGAGGAGGAAATGTGGCTATAGTGCCCGAGGTCTTTCACAGCTTGGCCGGCTCACGTGTGAAACTGCACCCGATCGAACCGACACTTCCTCCGATGATCGTCGGCTGTGCCTCCACAGTTTTAAGTGCATCCACGGTGGCGGCACAGCGCTTTCTCACGATCGCTCGCAGCGTTGCAGCGGATTAGACGGCTCGCCTGCCTAGATGGCCGTTTCCAAAGGTTCAACTTTGAGATGAACTCGCAGCCGGGACCGATGCTGGCCACATCGGCCGCGCGAAGAACGGCCGCGATTACAATCCACGAGGGAGCCGCCTCTACCGGCTACGTCGCCGGGAACTACACGAAATCCTGAGAAAGGATTTGCGGAATCACCCCACTCGCCTGCGCAGAGACCGCCGCTCCCAAGCCGCGACGACAATGAGCACCGCCGAAGTGGTGAGCGACAGCAGCAGCGGCGAGAAATGCGACGCCATGGGCGCCAGCACGGCCACCGCAAAAAGGCCAGCTATATGCGAAAGAGGCACCCTTCCAGCAATCGTCCATTTGAAAAGGAGATTTCCAACCAGATAAAGCGCGATCGCGCCCAATGCGGTGACGATCGTTTTGAAGTCCGAATGGCCCGTCGGATGATGCAACACGAACTCATCGGCCACCGCAGCGACGATGATGCCGCCGACGATGAAAAGGTGAATGTAGGTATAGGCGAGGCGCGCGAGTTTTCCCGGGTCGTGCGAGGACGAGATTGTCTTGCTCCCCGCCTCCGCGCTTGTATCGAAATAGAGCCACCACATCGCGAGGCTCCCGGCAAACGAGATGACAAACGCCGCCACGACGGCGGGCGTCCACTCGAGTTCGCTGAATATCGCGCCGGTAACCAGGATCGATTCCCCCAGCGCGATGATGATAAAGAGCGCGCAGCGCTCGGCCATATGCCCGCCTTCGACATCCCAGTCCTTCGTCCGTGACCGGCCAAGCCCCGGCACGAAAAAGCCCAACGAGGGCGAGACATATTCCGTCGCCAGCGCGACCGCCCAAAGCGCCAGGCGCGTCGTGCCATGCGCGAACGCACCTGCGAGCCAGAAAACCGCCGCCGCCACAAGCCAGGCAAGAATGCGTTGAAAATTGCGCACCATGGCGGGATGGCCCCGCACCGCCCAGATGAAAAACAGCGTCCGCCCCACCTGCATCGCGACATAAGCGCCGGCAAAGGCCAGGCCGCGCGACTCGAACGCCTCCGGCAGCGACGAGGAAAGGATCAACCCGAACAACATCAGGACCAGCAGCGCGAGCCGCACCGGCAGCTTTTCGGGATTCAGCCAGTTCGTGACCCACGACGTAAAGATCCACACCCACCAGACCGCGAGCATTAGCAGCAGCGTCTGCAGCGCTCCCAGCGGCGTGAAATGCCCGATGAGCGAATGCGAGAGCTGAGTGACCGCAAAGACGAAAACGAGATCAAAGAACAGCTCGACAAAACTCACCTTGCCGTGCTCGTGCCCGCCCCGGCCCCGCAACAGCCCGCGATCCCCGGATGTTGAAGAAGAATCAGCCATCAGGCCCGCCTGATAACAGAAACAGACACTATCGGAAGCCGGAAAAACCTTCGCGCTGTCGTATCAATTTCCGGATGGATTTTGCGCGACCACTGTTCCGGGAAACGAAGAAAAGCGTTGTGGCCATTACCCTTCCCATGGGGCTTTCGGCCTGCGTTTCAATCCGCAGTTTCGAGCAATATCGCGACAGCCCGAGCAAGACCGCGCGCGACGACGCGCCGGCCTCGATTAGATTTACCCCAGCCCTTCACTTGATATGAAAAAGCGAAAACTTGGAAACAGCGACCTGGAAGTTTCGGCGATCGGTCTCGGCTGCATGGGAATGAGCTTTTCCTACGGCCCAGCCAAGGACAAGCGCGAGATGACCTCTCTTTTGCAGGCAGCTGTTGAGGGCGGCATAACCTTTTTCGACACCGCCGAAGTTTACGGGCCGTTCTTGAACGAAGAACTCGTTGGTGAAGCGCTCGCTCCCTTCCGTGGCCAGGTGGTGATCGCCACCAAGTTCGGGTTTGACCTTGACCCCGATTTTGATCCCCGCGGGATGAAGGGCCCTCCGGGCCTGAACAGCCGGCCCGAGCATATCAAGGAGGCCGTTGAAGGCTCGCTCAAACGACTCAGGGTGGAGACAGTCGACTTGCTCTATCAGCACCGGGTTGACCCGAACGTGCCGATCGAAGAGGTCGCCGGCGCGGTCAAGGATTTGATCCAGCAGGGGAAAGTGAAGCACTTCGGCCTTTCCGAAGCTGGCGTGCAGACGATCCGCCGCGCGCACTCCGTTCAGCCGCTCACTGCTCTGCAAAACGAATATTCGCTCTGGACAAGAACTCCTGAGAAGGAAGTCATCCCAACGCTCGAGGAACTTGGAGTCGGCCTTGTCGCCTACAGCCCTTTAGGCAAAGGTTTTCTCACGGGGAAAATCGATGCCAGCGTCACCTTCGACAGCTCGGACTTCCGGAGCACGCTGCCGCGCTTCACGCCGGAGGCCCTCACGGCGAATCAGGCCCTCATTAACCTGCTCGGCAGCATCGCCGAAAGGAAGAAGGCGACCCCTGCCCAAATCGCGCTCGCTTGGCTGCTAGCGCAGAAGCCGTGGATTGTTCCGATCCCGGGCACCACCAAACTGCATCGCTTGGAGGAAAACATTGGAGCACTCTCGGTCGAACTCACGCCGGACGATCTCCGGGACATCGATGAGGCGGCCTCGAAGATCACGGTGCAAGGGGCTCGCTATCCGGAAAAGCTCGAGAAGATGACGGGTCTGTGATCTTGCGCAGGTATGGATGCAGCTTACCGCTGGCGCCGGTAGTCGGTCGGAGAAAGGCCGCTCTGTTTGCGAAAGAGCTGCGCAAAGTGGCTTGGGTTTGAGTAGCCGACTTCGATGGCGATCGTAATCACGCTTTTTTTCGTTTCGCGCAAGAGACGCCGCGCAGTCTCCATACGGAGTCTGATTTGATACTGAGAGGGCGGAACGCCCGTGGCGCGCTTGAAGAGGCGGTTAAAGTGGAACTCACTCATGCCGGCCCGTTCGGCCAGTCTCGCCAGGCTGAATTCCTCGGTGAGGTGGTCCCTCATCCAATCGGTAATTTGGCGTAACTTGAAGCCAGGAAGCGAAGCGGTGTCGCCGCGCGCCGCTTCGGTCAGCGCCACGTAGTTCCGCGCGAGATGGACGGCGATCGCTTGAGCGATTCCTCGGACGAACAGACGGCTGGCCGAAGGCCTCGTCACCTCCTCTCGCAATTTTTGCAGGAGCGGAATGAGGTGCGGATCTTCGAAGCCAGAAACGTCTCGAAGGCGAGCATGCTTGGCACTGGCACCAAAGACGTCTTCTAGCGCCTTATTGAAAAGCGGCAGGCTGAGAAGAACGAGCACGACTTCAAACGGTTCAGGCGTAAGGGTTCTCCAGCGGAAATCGTAAGGCGCACCGGCAGCCGTGAGGAACAACGAACCCTTTTTCAGGCGATTACTAACCCACGGCCCGTTGTTTTCGCGCTCCTGGGCCTCAGCCTCGCCGGAAGTAATCCAGACAATGAGGGGTTCCGTCACGGCCGGCATGGTGAAAATCTCAGCGACCGGTGGAAGTGAGAAGACGGAGAGCTGAACATCCCTCCAGGCCGGGCCTTTGCTGGCGGCGACTTTCTTGCCCAGGACGTATCGGTCAAGCGCTTCGACGGAAGTTGTCTCTGGAACCGGCATGCTTTTAGAGGCCTTCAAGGTGCGGGATTCACACTTACGACTATTGCAGATCCAACGTCCAGACGGCGCGAACAATCGACGGTGACGCGCTTCCCCCGCAGTTTGCAGCAATTTCACGACAGGTCGCGCAAGCCCGCGTGCGACGCAGGCCTCAATTCCAGGTAAGCTCCCCCATACGAGAGGAGCCCACAATGAAGACACGCAAACTTGGAAACAATCTGGAGGTCTCAGCAATCGGTCTGGGCTGCATGGGCCTGAGCTTTGGCCTCGGCCCCGCCGCTGACAAAAAGGAGGCGATCGCCGTGATCCGCTCGGCCGTGGATGGTGGCGTCACCCTATTCGACACCGCGGAGGGCTACGGTCCGTTCGTCAACGAGGAGCTGGTCGGCGAGGCGCTGGAGCCGGTTCGCGACCAGGTTCTCGTCTGCACAAAGTTCGGCTTCAAGATCGACGAGGGCCAGATCGTCGGCCTCGACAGCCGTCCCGAGCATATCCGCAACGTGGTGGAAGGTTCGCTGAAGCGACTCCGGACCGACCACATCGACCTGCTCTACCAACACCGCGTTGATCCGGCTGTGCCGATGGAAGAGGTCGCAGGCGCGATCAAGGGGCTCATCGCGGAAGGGAAAGTCAGGCATTTCGGCCTGTCGGAGGCCAGTGCCCAGAATATCCGGAGGGCGCATGCCGTGCAGTCGGTGACCGCGATCCAAGACCATTATTCCCTCTGGATGCGCGAACCCGAGAGGACAAAGTTTTCGTTGTGCGAAGAGCTCGGCATCGGTCTCGTCGCTTGGGGACCCCTCGGCCAGGGCTTTCTCACCGGCAAGATCACCAAGGACATGAAGTTCGATGACCCGAATGATCTGCGTAAGGATTTTCCCCGCTTCACCCCCGAAGCGCTGGAAGCCAACTTCAAGGTGGTCGACTTTCTGAAGGAATTGGCCGCCCGCAAGAAAATCACCCCAGCACAAATCGCGTTGGCCTGGTTGCTGGCCCAGAAGCCGTGGATCGAGCCGATTCCGGGTGGCACGAAAATCGAACACCTGGATGACAACCTGCCGGCGGCTGATGTCCAGCTAACTGCCGCAGACCTGCGCGAAATCGACGAGGCCTTTGCCACAATCGACATCAAGGGTGCTCCGTTGTCGACAGCGCTCGACGCTGCGATCGACCGCTAACGCGTAAACCTCTTTGGCCGGAGGAGCGCTGCACCCGCACGCAGGAACATTCAGACGACTTCAAATACGTCACTGGTCAGTCTGTTTGCTCAACTTCCCGCATGTATTTTTCAGACATGCGGCCACCATGCACTTTGATTTTAGAGAAAGCAGTTTGGATCTCGCGAAGATCCGCAGGTGTGAGTTGAACATTAATTGCTCCTAAGTTCTCCTCTAGGTGATCCATGTTGCGTGTCCCTGGGATTGGAACAATCCATGGCTTCTGCGCCAAAAGCCAGGCCAGTGCAATTTGAGCAGGTGTGGCGTTCTTCTTTTCTGCAAATCGTCTCAGCAAATCAACAACCGGCATATTTGCGGCCAAGTTTTCAGGCGAAAAGCGCTCGAACTCGGATCGAAAGTCCGTTTTCGGGTCGAGCTTCGTGCCAACATCAATTTTACCAGTCAGATAACCCATTCCCACTGGACCCCATGGCACAAAGCCGATTCCCAGCTCCTCACAAGTTTTCAGGACGCCGTTTTGTTCCGGACTTCTTTCCATCAGCGAGTATTCACTCTGAATTGCTGCAACCGGTTGCACGGCATGCGCTCGACGGATTGTTTGTGCACTCGCTTCAGAGAGACCGAAGTGCAAAACTTTTCCCTCCTTGATGAGATCTTTAATCGTATTAGCCACATCTTCGATTGGCACTTTTTGATCTACTCGGTGCTGGTAATAGAGATCAATGCGGTCGGTTCTAAGACGCTTAAGTGAGCCCTCAACCACTTTCCTGATATGCTCTGGTCGGCTATTATGACCACCTGCTTCAATGTCATAACCAAATTTGGTTGCGATTGCGACTTTCTCGCGGAAAGGCGCGAGCGCTTCGCCAACAAGCTCTTCGTTTGTATGTGGGCCGTAAACTTCGGCTGTATCAAAGAACGTCACGCCTTTTTCATAGGCTGCACGAATGACCCTAATGCCTTGGTCTCTGGGTGCGGGAGGTCCGTAGTTGGCGCTAATACTCATGCACCCAAATCCCAATTCCGAGACTTCTAAATTTCCGAGTCTTCGTGTTTTCATTTTGTTGATATTCTTAGGCTGATCCGATGATGCAGCCCACAACGATGGCCCGACGGCCAATCCTGCTCCGATAAGGGCGGTTTTACCCAAAAAGTCACGGCGACTGAGGGCTCGAGGATCTCGAATGTCCGATCCAGCTATTTGCTCATTCTTCTTCATGACTATCCTGTAATTTTTCCGACGCCTGAACGTTCGCTCATAGGGGAGATCTTTTAGAGGTTCTTTTTGAAGAACGGCGACAGCTTGTTCATCGCGAGATCCACGCCCTCGCCATCATACAGGTCCAGGTGCGTGGCACCGTCGATGACAAAGAATTCCTTCGGTCCCGCTGCCTTAGCGTGAGGTGAATGCATCGTTGTTGCACGTCTGCGTTGGTTCACGTGCAACTCTAAGGGCAATATCGCGTCTGTCACTAGCACGGGGTGCCAAAGGACTAGCAAAACACGACAGTTTGCGCCGAGGTATTAGCTCCGTTTGGATTTGCGACGCTGATTCGCGGCTCGCCATTCGGCGGGCGTTTTGCCCTCCCACGAGCGGAACGCGCGGAAGAAGGAATTCGGATCCTCGTAACCAAGGAGAAATGCTGCTTCAGTAATTTCGACTGACGCATTGCCCAGATATTGCCGGCCCAATTCATGGCGGGTTTCGTTGAGCAGTTCCCTGAAGGTGGTTCCCTCGTCGGTGATGCGGCGTTGCAGGGTGCGCTCGCTCATACCCAGCTCTTTAGCGACCATCAAGAGGAGGTCGGGCCGACTGCCGGCCAGCAAGCGTTTCAGAACCCACTTCACCTGCTCAAGGATGCTCTCTTTCGTTCGTCGCTCCTTCAGGTCGTGTTCGAACTGGGGCGCGAGCATTTGTAGGAGTTCATCATTGTGCGTGACAAAGGGAAGCTCCAGATCGGAAGTGCGCAGAATAAGCGCATCGCGAGTGGCGCGATATTTCACCGGACAACCAAAGTATTCCTCGAAGCGATTCTCACGTTCAACCGGCCGCGTGAGTTCGATCCGCTTGGGATTCAGCCTGGTCTTCGTGCCGCGGCGGCCAAGCTCCGTCACGAGCGCGAAAACCGCATCGATCAGTAACGCGGGCGGCGGCTCCTCCCCGGCAAAGGGCCAGAAGATCTCGACCAGAACCTCATCGCCCTTGGAGGTGATCCGAAACTCCTCGGCGCTGCAAAGCTGTTTGTAGCGCGCGAGTCTCTCTATGCATTCCCGATAAGTTCGAGCGTGCAGAGCGGCGAGGAGGGTTGGATGATACTGGTCGCTGTCGACCTGGCTCATGAATTTCCAGCCGATCGTGGGATCCTTGGACAGATCGCGAATGGCTCGCCAAATCGAGAAGTTTTGAGCCGTGGTGACGAGGCCCTCCCCGGTGTAAACTGTGGGCGGGAGGTTGCTTCGGCGAAGGACCGCACCCGGGGTGAGGCCGATGGACTTCAGTCCAGCCCAAAAAACGCCCGGGAGCTTGATGCGATCCTGCGCGTTGCTGCTTATACGGAAATGGTCCGTTTTAGCTTTCATGTCTTGCTGTTTGTTGGACGTCCTAATCGTGAAACCAGCATACCGCACAAGATTGCTTCTGTAACCAGCAGAAGGCGCCAATCAACTTGCAAAAGGCGTCATAGGTAGAAAACAGTAGATTCTTAACGCAGTTCCACTGCATTCTCGGCCGCACAACTAAGGGCTACGTGAGCACATCGCACTGTGCGATAGGGGTCGAACCTGGGGTGATGCCAAATCATGGCTATTCTCCACGTTAGCCGTTCGATCAATGTCGGAAGCGAGGAGACTAGTTTATCCGCTCCCGCCTTGCGATTAGCGGAACAAACAGTTAGGTCTCTCTTGATGCGGACCGGCTGTGCTCTGGACTTCAACAAACGTTTAGCGCTTCTGGCCGGGAGTCTCGTGCTGGCGGCCGTGCTGTCCGTTGTCTCGACAGGGGCGCAGGAACCACTCAAGCCTCTCGAAAAGAAGCCTGAAGTTCCCTACATGCCCACGCACGAGAAGGTCGTCGCGGAGATGTTGAAGGTGGCCAAGGTGGGCAAGGACGACGTCCTCTACGATCTCGGATCCGGCGACGGTCGCATCGTCATCACCGCCGCCAAGGAGTTCGGCACCCGCGGCGTCGGCGTCGATATCGATCCAGACTTAATCAGGGAGGCTCGCGAGAATGCGATTAAGGCTGGCGTGGCCGACAAGGTGACGTTTATCCAGCAGGATCTCTTCGAGACCGACATCCGCGACGCCACCGTTGTCACCCTCTATCTGCTGCCCGAGATAAACCTGCAGCTGCGCCCCAAGCTCCTCAGCGATCTGAAGCCCGGCACCCGCGTAGTCTCTCACAACCACGACATGGGTGATTGGAAACCGCTCAAGACGTTAAGGGTGCGCATACCCCACGAGTATGTGATCTCCAAAACGCTGAACATGCGCGTGCCGCATCAGCACAAGATTTATTACTGGATTGTGCCGCCGCGCACCGCTCCCTGACCGGGGAACTACAGCCTCTCAGGCGTGCAGGAGGAAAGAACATGCCCGCCCTACCTAATTGGGTGCCCCGGGTTACTTGCATCGGCGCGACAAGAACATTTTATTATCGCGACGACGACCCAACGACTGCCACCGATGACGGTGCGCGAAGGCGTAGGCCGCCGCACGTTTGGCGAGCTTTCGGGGCCTGCCAGTCCCCAAATACGGGATTTTGGAACGCGTAGTTGACACCCCACGAGTCGACGTCTTCCTAAGGCATTCCCTCTTGATTGAAGTCGGACGTTGTCAGCTCGGTCAAAGACTATCGCAAAGCATTCTCCCGCGGTCGGAGGATTTATCGCATAAAAACTTGTTGAATAGTTCCTTCCATCCTAAATTAGAAGGGTCAATTAAACGACTTACCCCCTCCCCCTGCCCTATGAGAACACTCGTTCGAGTGAATCGTGCAGCTCCGTTCGGGCTGCTTTCAGAAACAGGAAAGGCCGTCTTGAAAAGGATGGGCCTCTTTTTGCGAATCCTAGCTGTCATCACGACGTTCTTCATCCCCGTTGTTGGTTCGGCAGCAGACAAAACAATCTACTATTGGGTCTCACACGGAGCGCCGGCCGATCCGGTCTGGACCTACTTTCTGCAAGGCGCCGAGCAATGGGCGAAAGACACTGGCAATGAGGTTCGCACTTCGTTCCACAGCGGCGATGTCCCATCGCAACAGGAAGCAATTCGCGCTGCCATCTCGGCGAAGGCGAGAGGTATTGTCACCAGCACACCTGATCCAGGCAGTCTGACTAAGGTCATTGCCGATGCCCATGCGGCCGGCATTCCGGTGATCATTATGAACACTGAGGACAAGACCAGTGGTCGCGACGCCTACGTCGGCGGCGACAACGTCGCGATTGGTGCGCGTTGGGCGCAGTATCTGGTCGATCATAATTTCGTCAAAAAGGGCGATTTCGTCTGGATGCCGGTAGAAGTGCCTGGTGCGACTTACCAGGTGCTCGAAACCCAAGGGATCGATTCCGTATTTAAACCGCTCGGTATAACCTACGAAATTACTGAAGCAAAACTCGATCAGGCCGAGATCATCACGCGAATGTCGAACTATCTCACGGCCAACCGCGGCAAGATCAAGGCGATCATCGGCTTGGGGGATTTGGTGACGGGAAGTATTAAGCGGGTCTTCGATCAAGTCAAAGTCAAGCCAGGTGAAATTCCCGTGGTTGGCTGGGGTAATTCGATCGATACCGCTCAGGAAGTCTTAGATGGCTATGTCAACGCGGCGATGTGGCAGGACCCGCAAGCGACCAGCTATCTAGCTCTTTCACTGGCGGCGATGGCGGCCAGCGGTATTCCGCCAGGATTCGATATCAGTGTCGGGACGCTGTACGAAAAGGACAAAGCCGCCAACTATCTCAAGATCATGCAGGGTGCGGGGAAAAGGTAATTGGCCGCACCAATTTCGCTCCTCCAAAGGCTAGTCGCGAGGCCCGAGTTCGGACCGTTTGTCCTGCTCGTGGTCGGAATGGTCGCTTTCACCGTACGATCGCCAGCGTTTCTCTCGCTGGGCAACGTCAGCAATTTCCTGGCGTTCACCCCTGAGCTGGGGATGATCGCCTTGGGCATGACCCTTCTGATGATCTCCGGCGAGTTCGACCTTTCCGTGGGCTCGGTGTTTGGCTTTGCGCCAATCGTGATGTGGACTTTCTACAATGCTCAAATTACCTCTCTGGAGATAGGCTTCCTGATCGCGATCGCGATTGCGGTGGTCATCGGTTTCGCCAACGGCATGTTGGTTACCCGCCTCAAGATACCGTCATTCCTGGTCACGCTGGGCATGCTGCTGGTCGTGCGCGGAACCGCCCTCTACATCACCAGCGGTTTTCCGCAGCGGACCTGGACCGCCAAATCGCCTCTAATGACGATCCTTGTCGGCGAATTTTCCATTGGCCAACTGCGTATCCACACCTCCCTGCTCTGGTTCATCCTGTTCGCCATCATCCTGGGTTACGTCCTGACACAAACCAAAGCTGGCAATTGGATTCAGGCCGCAGGCGGCAATCCGGAAGCGGCGCGTGCACGCGGCGTACACGTCGCGCGTACCAAGGTGCTGCTATTCATCTTGACGGCAGTCATGTCTGCCTATGCCGGTATTACCAGCTCAATCCGGGTCTCAGCCGCCAATCCAAACAGCGGCACTCAATACGAGCTGGAGGTGATTGCCATGGTCGTAATCGGCGGGACGGCGCTGAGCGGAGGACGTGGAACGATTATCGGCACCGTAATCGGTGTGCTGATCCTGCGAATGATGCAAAACGGAATCATACTGATCGGCGTTCCCGGCTTGGCCTATAATATTTTCATCGGTGCGATCATCTTAGTCATGATGGCGCTGCATTCCTGGCTTGAACGCAGACATCGCGCGGGGACTTAAAACATATGTCAGACGAACTCGTGCGGATGGAGCACGTCAACAAGTTTTTCGGGCGAGTGCAGGCGCTCAACGACGTCACTCTGTCGGTCCAGCGAAATGAGATCGTCGGTCTGCTGGGCGACAACGGTGCGGGCAAATCGACACTAATAAAAATCCTCTCCGGTGCGCTCAGAGCGGACACCGGAGACATCTATATGCATGGGAAGAAGGTTGACATTCGCAGTACGAGCGATGCAATTGCTCAAGGGATCGAGACGATCTATCAAGATTCGGCACTGGTGACGCAGCTCTCGATCGCACGCAACCTGTTTCTAGGCCGCGAACCGGTGAGAGGGCCTCGTCTTCTCGACCGGCTCGATCAGAAATCAATGAACGAGGTAGCGCGCGATTTGCTCAAGCGGGTCGGTATCACGAAAGAAATTCCGCCAACTACTCCGGTCAGTGCTTTGTCCGGTGGCGAACGACAAGCGGTCGCTATTGCCCGGGCGATGCACTTCGACAGCGATCTGATTATTCTTGATGAGCCAACGAATAATCTCGGCGTTGACGAGACCAAGGGGGTGCTGCGCTTCGTTCGCGGCGCCCGTGATTCTGGGCATTCGTGTATCCTTATCGCCCATAATATTTACCATGTATTTCAGGTGGTTGATCGCATTATCGTGCTGCGGAGAGGCAAAACGGTCGCGGACGACATCGATCCTAAGCAGACGACGATTCAAGCGGTGGAGGGCATCATTACAGGTTTGGCGATCAGCGAGTAATCGTCTTCGCTAAGGGCGACGTTTTACCAAGCGCTCGCGGGTGGACACGGTGGTTCCCGCTGCCCTCAGCTATCTATTGCTCTCAGTGACGCGAGGCTTAGGTATCTGTCCGGGTCACATCCACATGCTAAGCTAACTCGCAGCAATCATCGAGACGACCATTTTCCCGCGTCCGTGACGTTGCTCGACCGTTCCACAGTAGGCGTCGGAGGCCCGCACAAACGGCACCACGGCATCGACGAAGCATTGAAGCTCACCGCTGTCCAGCAAGCGGGATATTTCCGTCAGTTCCTGCTGGTTCGGCTCGACGATGAAAAACGCCTTTTCGATGCGCTCGTCTTTGGTTCCCTCGCTATCAGCGGCAATAGTGACCATGCGGCCTGAGGGCTTAAGCAGACTCCATGAGCGTTTTAAAGTTTCTCCACCGACGGCATCGAACACGACATCGAGATCATCGGCTCTGTCTTCAAATCTATCGTTGCGGTAATCTATCATTTCGTTAGCCCCGAGCTTTGATAGAAAGTTGAAGTTTCGCCTGGAGGCGCTGGTAATCACATGCGCTCCGGCTCGTCGCGCGAGTTGAATCGCAAAGATACCCACCGCCCCGGATCCGCCGTGGATCAGAATTCGCTCGCCTGGTTTCAGGTTCGCCCGATCGAACAGTCCCTGCCACGCCGTCAAAGCACCAATGGGGACGGTCGCCGCTTCCGGGTGACTCAATCGGGGAGGCTTTTGGGCTACTGAAGTCGAGGCGGTGGTACAATACTCGGCGGTAGCGCCATCAGCAAACCAGCCGTTCATTCCGAAGACCTCCTGCCCGATCTGGCCCTGATCGGCATCCGGACCGGCGGCCTCGACCACGCCGGAGAATTCGTGCCCGGGAATCGCGCCGGTTCTCCTTCCCCCGTCTGGGGTATGCGTGGTCGGATACCACTGCAGCTCCGTTGGGGTCACCCCCGCCGCTTGGACGCGAATGAGAATTCCCTCACGACCGGGCTGGGGCACCGGAGCCGTGCCCGCGATCAGGGCGGGAGAATCCAAGGAATCGTTGAAACGCATGACCTTCATCGCTTTCATAGTGGATCCATTTTGCATTGAGGCTGTTTCTTGAGAGAGTGAAAACCTTTGAGCTGACGGGCGACGCTGTTGACGCGCGGGGATTTTCGACCCTGCAGAAGCCTACTCGCTGAGCCACTCCAACCGGCGCGGGCTGAAAGCAAAGGTCCTCTTGGCCTTTTCGTTCGATGCGCCGTCAAGCTTTGTGCCGTAGTAAACGGCGTCCTCGCCAGCTGCCTCGCGCGCTTGTTCTTCGGTGATCCTGGGCGGCGCTGGCGCTCCCAGCCAACGGGCGAACTCCGGCAACCATCGGCTGACCGGGGAAGGATCGTCATCGACGATATTGTAAATTCCGCTCGGCGCCGTCAGCGCCAAAACGGTGGCGACCGCCGCGTCCTCAATGTGAATCCAAGACCAGACTCCTGGTCCTTCTCCAATGATGGGCATTTCTCCACGTCGAACCTGATCGGCGACGGCCCCATCGGGGTGATACCAGGTCCTCGGGCCATAGAAAAATCCATAGCGAAGACCGACACATTCGAGTTCCCCTGCATCCTGGAGTCGTGCTTCCAACTCGGCATACATTTGAGCGCTCAGAGTAACGGCAGGGCTCGCCTCGGTCACCAGATCGTCGGACTCGCCAGCCAGTCCGGCGCGCGCCTTGAGAAAGAAGCCGCTCAGCTGTTGAATGTATCGACGCACGCCCGCTGCCTGGGCAGCGCGTAGCAGGTTGCCGCCCCCCTCGAGCCGCAGCTTCCGATCGCCGGGAATTGCCGCGGCAATTTGTGAAGGATCTTTCGGCAGCGACGTAAGCTGGTTGATGACGACATCGGCCTCTGACTGTCGCAAAGCGTCTCGCAGGGAAGATTCATCAAATGCGTCTGCAGTCACAACCGTCGCTCCCAGTTCGTTGAGCCTCTTTGCTCCGGCCTCCGAACGAGACATCGCGGTTACGGTGTGCCCTCGACGAATCAATTCCGCGATCAGCGGTTGGCCAATTGCGCCGCTCGCTCCGGCAACAAAAATTTTCATGTCTGATAATTTGGACTACGGGCTGGCGACTATTCAATGAATACTCATCGCAAAACTCCACGGCATGGATCTTGGCATCGAAAGGAATTTTCCTAACTCTCGCGGTTTTGCGGGACAACCTTGCTTGAGTAGTTGCTAGCAATCTTTGGGAGCTTGATGTTGGTAACAAGCCCTTATCGGCAATTTTTTTGGTGAAGCGTGAGACGGCTCTACGAAACCCGTCCCGGAAACGCTTGGCTCAAAGACAAATCTAAGCGGGCAGGTTGCCAGTGAGACGCCCACTCTGCGGACCAAATTCGCATCCCAAGAGCAAACAAGCGCGAATGCCGTGCGAAAGCAGGTCGCGGGAATGCTCGTCGAGAGCCCCTTGCCTCGTCCTTTCCGCACGAGCGTCATCGGCTCGAACATCTGACCGAAGAAATGAACACTCGTCCCGATCTGTGAACGCGGACGAGACCAAGCGGCTTCTAATCCAGGCGCGGAGCCCGAAATTCAGCAACACCACCCTGGTCGAGCGGTCACTCTCATCGCACCAGTCGAAAGAAGGCACGAACCTCATCGACGAATAGCTCCGGCTGTTCGAAGGCGGCGAAGTGCCCGCCCCGGTCGAGTTCGTTCCAGTAGCGAATGTCGAGGAAGCGCTTCTCCGCCCACCGTCGCGACGGGCGCTGGAGCTCCTTGGGGAAAATCGAGCAGCCGGTGGGAACGGCGACGGTGTCGGTCGTGCGCCCGGAGATCCACTCGTTTACCTGCCTGATGCTCTCCCAATAGAGTCGCGCGGAGGAAGCGCCGGTGCGGGGTAGCCAGTAGAGCATGAGATTATCGAGCAGTTCGTCTCTGGTCAGCACACTCTCCAGATCGCCGTCGCAGTCGGTCCATGCCCAGAACTTCTCGATGATCCAGGCGCAGAGCGCGGCAGGCGAGTCCACGAGCGCGTAGCCGATGGTCTGAGGTCGGGTGGAGTGCTCCCGCGAGTAGCCGGAGTCCCATTTGTCGGATTGCTCAAGGGAAGCGAGCGCCGCGCGCTCTCGCTCGGTTAGATCGTCGAACGTCGCCGGGTCTGGCGGCGCGAGCGGCGGCATCAGGTGAATACCCGCCACGTGCTCCGGGGCTTGCTGGCCGATACTCGCGCTGACGCTGGTTCCCCAGTCGCTCCCTTGTGCGCCGTAGCGCTCGTAGCCCAACCGGTCCATTAGGACGGTCCAAGCGGCAGCGATCCGCTCGATGCCCCAGCCCGGCTGCGCCGGTTTGTCGCTAAAGCCGTAGCCTGGTAGCGACGGGCAGACGACGTGGAAGGCGTCAGCCGTCTCGCCACTGTGCGCAGTAGGGTCGGTGAGCGGCACGATGACTTTGAGGAACTCGATGATCGACCCGGGCCAGCCGTGCGTGATAACGAGTGGCAGGGCCTCTGCGTGCGGGGAGCGGATGTGCAGGAAGTGGATCCCGAGCCCGTCGATCACCGTTCGGAACTGGGGGAGCGCGTTTAGCCGCGCCTCGGTGGCGCGCCAGTCGTATTCCTCGCCCCAATACAGGCAGAGATCACGCACATAGGCGAGCGGGACGCCCTGCGACCAGTCCTCGACCGTCTCACGCTCTGGCCAACGGGTGTGTTTGAGACGCTGGCGCAGGTCGCGAAGGTCCGCCTCAGAGACCTCGATGCGAAACGGCTTCACTTCGTCAGACATATGCGAAAGTTTGCGATATTTGGCCGGCAAACGAAACCCAAGCGACGAAAAAAGACCTGTTCGTCACATTCCTATCTTGAAGCGAACTCACTCGCAGCGTTTCAATCCTCCGAAACTGTGGCAAATGTAAACGCCCGGCGCGGGTTGTGGGTGAGGATGCGCTCGACGACGTCATCACTAACGCCGCGCTCCTTTAGCAACGTCGGTAGCACGGTGAGCAGCCATACCAAGCCCGGCTTGCCACCGTGACCGTGCCAGTAGCCGCGACGAGCTAAGTCCATTCCCACAACGATCTGGTCGGGAAACTCGGGGATGAGGGCTGCAATCAGGTCGGCCGTGGGGCAGGAGCCGTCCTTCAGGTATGTCCGGAAGTGATGATCGTACTCCAGTGTCACACCGCTCGAGAGCAGGCAACGATGATAGGCGGGGTCCGGAAGGCGATCAGTATGGCTTAGCACCACCTGCGTCGGATGCGCCCCACTCTCCAGCAGCAGGCTTACCTGCTCCTCGCCGGCCGTGCCTTGTTCGGTGTGGGTGATGATGGGACAACCTGTGCGACGGGACGCTTCCCCAGCGGCGGCAAAGGCCTGGCGCTGCTGCGGGGTGAGTTTTCCGTAACTGCCAGCGACTTTAATCACGCCAGCTCGGTAGGGCAGCTGCACGGCATCGTCACAGACGGCCTCGTCAATCTCCTTCACGAAAACTTCTGCGAGCTCCTCCTGATCCATCGACAGCATCGGGTGATCGGGCGGGTAGTATAGCGGCAGGTGCAGTCCAGTCGGGCAGACAATGTGCACACCGCTTTGCTGCGAGGCTGCGGCAAGTTTTCGCGCGCGGCGACCCGCACCCGTGGGCATGGTGTCGATCACCCAGCCGCCATCGGCATCACGGAACTCTCCCAGATCCACCGATGCTGCCTCGATGTCGTCCAAGAGAAAGTCCGGCTGCTTCTCCGCGATGTAAGCAGCGTCGATGATAATGTGCTCGTGCGCCCCGCAGCGCTTTAGGTCATCGGCGCGCACATCACCAAGGACGGTTCGAACGAAGCTCATGCGTCCGATTCCTTTTCAAACTTCGTGCGCAGGGCTCTTCTCTCTGGCGCGTAGAAGGAGTCCTCACCGGTGTGTCGTATCTCTCCACCGCCAAGTGCGCGAGCGCCTTTCACCTGGCTGATTGTTCCGAGGATCTTGTTCATGTTTCCTCACGCGGCCGTCATCCCGCGATGCGATTACGCCGCCAGGAGTCGGCGTCCGTTTTGGCTACTTCGCGGGGTCGCTCCAGGACTGCGCCGATCGTGCGGAGGCGATCCTGCAATTCCTGGATGTTAATGCTACGAGCGCTAGCGTCAGTCTCGAGAGAAATCGCCGCGGCGATGCCCGCCGCTTGTCCCATGCTCATCGTCTGACCCATGCTCCGGCAGCTCGCGTGCGCGTCGTGCGTGGCGCTAAAGCAACGACCGACGACCCACAATTCTTCGCGGCTCTTCGGCACGAGCGTTCCGTACGGGACGCCATAAACGCCGCCTTCGTGTTCGACATAGCCCCAAACGGTTTCTTCCTCGCCGCTGGCGCTCTGGCGGTGATCTTCGATAGGGGCTCCGCAGAGGGCGATTTGATCGTCGAACTGTCGCCCGCCAATACAATCCTCCCTTGTCAGCCGATACTCTCCGTACACGCGCCGCGTCTCACGCACGCCGATATGATGAGAGAGGCCAATGATCTTCGCCATCTCGTAGCCGGGCACCATATCGCGCAGAAAGTCTTCGTAGACGAACGCCTGCCGGCGGCCCTCGATCTCAGCGGCAGTGAGCTGCTCCGGGTCCGTTGCGTCGGTATCGCCGACCCGGACCGCGACGGTGGCGATGCAGCCCTCGTGGACCATCGGATGGGCACTGCCCTTCTTACGTGGCAGCGGATGCCGACCCGACTCTACCGCTTCGGCCATCTTCGCCATAAGCATTTTCTTTCCACCCTCAGCTTCGAACCGGTCGAGGTCCACACTTGACATGCGAAAGGTGGTCGTGAGCGTCTGTGCCGGATCGATATCGCCTGCCTTTTCGTAAGCAACGCCTGCGAGATGGCACAGATCGGCATCGCCGCTGGCATCAATAAATCGCTTGCCCTTCACGCGAAGGAAGCCTCGCTTGGTGTGCACGATCACTCCAAAAATGCGCCCGTCTTTCCCGACCTCTACGTCGCAGAGCCAGGCGTGAAGGAGCATTTTCACGCCCGCCCCAAGCAGCAACCTGTCCCATACAAGTTTAAGTCGCTCAGGGTTGTACGTCACGCCGGTGCCGGCTCCGTAGGTATTGGGCCGAAGGAAAATGTCGCCCGTGAGATCGAGCGCGTCGACAACGCGATCCGCGATGCCGCCGACGACCTTGCGTGGCTCTTCGCCAGGTGTGAAGAATCCGTAGAATGTGTCGAGGATCTGCGTGCTTGTGCCCCCGGCGTAGCCATAGCGTTCGATTAAGACAACCGATCGGCCCATGTCTGCTGCGGCAATCGCGGCGCAACAACCAGCGCTGCCAGCACCGACGACCACGATGTCGGCCTCGCACACAGTCGGAATGTCGGAGGATACTTTCATCGGTCCGCCCCGACCTCCGCGAACAGGCGGGCCAGGCGATGGGCGTGCTCGTCGTAGGCCGCCTCGAACACTTCGGCCGCCCTCTCGCTGCCGAGAATCGCGCCGGCTGCGAGCGTCTTGGGCGGTTGTCCGGCTTCGATAAGGCGCTTGGCCACTTCCGCTTTGATACAGTTGACAACGAGACAGCCGCCGATCGTGCTCCCGGGCGCTACAGGCTGCTCCAGTCCCTCAAGTTTCACCATTCCGTCGCCCACCGGCGCGCCGGTATCGAGAACGACATCTGCGAAGTCGCCTAGCTTTTTGCCATCCGAGCGCTTGCTTGTGCTAGCATCGCTATGGAGCTGACTGACGAGGGCTGCAACGAAGATACCTCGTCTCTTGAAACCCTCAGCCATCTCAATGGGCACGACGTTGCAACCGCTGCTACTGATTACAAGCGCGCTATCGATTTTCTTCATCGCGTAATTGCGCAAGATGCGCTCTGCGAGTCCGCTAACATTTTCAAGGAACATTGCCTGTCGCTGACCGTTGGAGCCGACGACGGTATGGTGGAAGCTTAGCGACAGCTCTACCATGGGGTTAAATCCCGGGAAGCTACCGTAGCGCGGCCACATTTCCTCGACCATTATCCGGCTGTGCCCGCTGCCGAACAGGTGTACCATTCGGCCGGCGAGGATAGTCTGTGCGAAGCGATCCGCAACCTTTCGTATGGCCTCGGCCTGATCGCGGATGCGCTCGATCAGACCGGTACATTTATCTAAATAGTCTTGCGCGGGAGTCATAATAGTTAGGTGTAATAGTTTATTGGGTTCTCCTCGGCGCGAAGTCGATGTAGACTTATAGTCGCACAGGGCTCGGGCGAGCGAGGCGATGCGGTCTGGGCAAGCAAGTGGCAGATTGCTCATGCTCGGCCGCCCAGCATCGCGTTCCGGGCTGCACCAATGGCCCCGGCTTCGTGTCCTAATAGCGCTGGGACTATCTCAACTGGCTGGTCTGTCGCGCGCCACTCCAGTTCCTCTAAATATGCCGCCAGCGGCTTGAACAGCGCATCGCCCGCCTTGCAGATCCCGCCGCCGATCACGACTCGCCGAGGATCAATGATGTTCACTAAGGAGGCAATGGCGGCGGCCAGGCACCAGATCGAATGCAGCCAGACGCGGATAGCCTCTGGATCACCTCTCAGATACGCCTCGACAAGATGCCAGGTCGATTCAAATCGCCCAAAGCTACGAGCTTTGACTGTGTGATTGCCAATCGCATCCTCAAGACTACCCGGCGTGCCGACGATGTCCCGCGGCCCTAGCGCATCGACGGTCATATGACCGACGTGACCCGCTCGGCCGAGGTAGCCACGAAGCACACGCCCATCGACCAGAATCGCCCCGCCGACGCCTGTGCCGAGCGTCATCAGGATCGCATCGCGCACGTCCCGCGCCGCGCCGATCCATGCCTCGCCCGCCATCGCCGCGAGCGCGTCGTTGAGCAGGTGTACCGGTCGATCGAGTTGTTTCGACCAGTCTAGTCCCTCCAAATACTCCAGGCGACCGTGCATCCATGCGACACTATTGCTGCCCGGCGGCACGAGCCCCGGTGTCGAAATTCCCAGCGCCTTGCTTGAAGGTAATTGTTCCAGCAACTCATTGAGCCTCTCAAAGAGGATCTCGGCCCTATCGGACGTGTCGGCTTGTCGTCGCCCGAGCACTGTGCCTTCGCCATCGACCGCTACGGCCTTGATCTGAGTGCCGCCGATGTCAATGCCAATCGCTGCCACTTTGCTCATTGTTTATTCCTCTTTATCAAAGCCAGGAATCTGGCCCTCGCTAACCGACCAGCCGCCATCCACTGACAGCACTTGCCCGGTGATGAATCTCGATCCATCGCCAAGAAACAATAGGACGGCCTCGTCCAGGTCCGCAGGAAGACCAATGCGACCGCCATCGAGCGGTTGCTTAGTGCTCACGAATTTAAGAATTCTCTCGTCGCCGGCAGCGCGCTGCGACATCGGCGTTTCGACTAAAGATGCCGCGATGAGATTGAATCGAATATTCTCCTTCGCGTAGTAGGCGGCACAGCTCCGCGTAAGGCCGACAAGCGCGCTCTTAGCCGCAGCGTAGATGTGGGTGGAGAAAAATTGCGGCGAGGGCCTGAAACCGAGAACGCTACCCATATTCAATATCGCCCCGCCATCACCCTGCTTACGAAATTGCCGCACAGCAGCACGGTTCGAGAAGATTACGCTCTTGAGATTTAGCGCGAGCGTCCAGTCGATGCCCTCGTCGGTAACCTCATGCAGCGGTCCGTCGCCGAATTTTCGCCCGCTGCCGCCAGCAACGTGGTAGAGCGCATCCAGTCGGCCGAACTGCTCAACTGCCGCAACTACTGCGCGCTCGGCGGTCTCGGCACGGGTGGCGTCTCCCACAAGGAGCCGCGCCGAATCGCCTAGTTGCTGACGCGCCAGTTCGCTGGATTCGGCGTCGCGGCCGACCACTACGAGACGGGCCCCCGCCTCTTTGCACGCGGCCGCGGCTGAAAGACCCATGCCGCTTGTGCCACCGACAATAACAAGACTCTTATTCAATAATGTTGGGGGCATACTTGGTATACTGACACTACTGGCTGATCCCGCACTGGCAATCGGTTCGCTTACCGCAAACCCCACAAACTGATCTGAACCAAGCGTCACTGATCGATCGATCGGCACCAGCGCAGGATAGAGACGGTTCGCGAGGCACTCAGAGATAAAATCTGACACGGGCTTTTGCGACTAGGAGATCGATTTGTCAGCGCTGTGGCGCTTTCACAGCGCCACAGTATCAGTTATCAAAACGGCTGACCGGCTACTGTCGCGGCTCGCGGAGTGTCGCATCGAGAATTTGCTTCGCCGCGCGACAGCTGTTATCAACAGTAATTCCCGCCAGCGACCGAGGGGCAAATCGGCACAGCTTTCGCAAAGTGTCTAGGCGGTCGCGCTTACCTAACCACTCTTCGCAAGAACGCGACGGCCCATTCACCTAAAAGCCAACTTTTCCTGTGGAGAGATGCATTCCATGGGAGGTCTTCAAACCTCGCGTAAACCCGATTTCAGAGGCCATAACAGGCAAGCCTCTTTTCGCCAAGAGTATCGAACGTCACGCTTTAGGGAACAAGTGAATCTCTCCTTGACGCTTGCGAATGAAGTCTGGCTTCGATTTAGCTGAACGTGTAGGAGGAAGAACATGGCAAATCGAACAGATGGAATTGGTAAGGACGACGCGACTAGCCGCGCCAGCGTCGCGGGACTCGACATGAAGCTCGAGGTGGTCGTCATCCCCGTCTCGGATGTTGACCGCGCCAAGGAGTTCTACGCGAAGCTCGGGTGGAGGCTCGACGCTGACTTCGCCGCCGGTGAGGACTTTCGCGTGATGCAGTTCACGCCGCCGGGCTCCGGGTGCTCGGTCATCTTCGGCAAGAACGTCACCGCGGCAGCACCCGGCTCCGCCCAAGGACTCTACCTGATCGTCTCCGACATCGAGGCCGCCCGCGACGAGCTGCTCCGGTCGCGGCGTCGAGATCAGCGAGGTGTTCCACGAGGCCGGCGGCGTGTACGCTGGTCCGGACGAGCCCTACCTGTTTGGGCGCCGTCGGGTCAGCGGTCCGGATCCCGAGCATGCGCAGCTACCGCTCGTTCGCCTCGTTCAGTGATCCGGACGGCAACGGCTGGCTTTTCCAGGAGGTCACGACGCGGCTGGCCGGGCGCATCGACTCGGCCACAACGACCTTCGCGTCGGCCAACGATCTGGCGAGCGCGCTTCGGCGCGCCGCCAGCGCCCATGGCAAGCACGAGGAGCGAACCGGGCAGCGTGACGAGAACTGGCCCGACTGGTACGCCGCGTACATGGTGGCGGAGCAGGCTGGCGGAGAGCTGCCACAATGAACCACTACGGCGTGATCGTTATTGGTCTGCGCCCGGCGACGTGCAGGGGGCGCTGGGCTGATGGCCTGCGATCTTCCTTAAACGAGGTGTCTCGTGTCGCGACAATTCGATGCCATCATCATCGGGACCGGCCAGGCAGGCCCCTCTTTGGCGGCGAGGTTTGCGGACGCGGGCATGACAGTCGCCATAATCGAACGCCACAAGTTTGGTGGCACCTGTGTGAATACGGGATGTATTCCAACAAAGACGCTCGTTGCCAGCGCGTCCGCGGCCCATATCGCTCGTCGAGGTGCCGAATATGGTTTTGCTATCTATGGCGATGTCCGCGTCGACATGAAACGTGTCAAAGCACGCAAGGATGAAATTTCCGGACGATCGAACAGGGGCGTAGAGGAATGGTTACGAGGACTGAAAAATACTACGGTGGTCCAAGGCCATGCCCGATTTCATTCGCCCAGCACTGTCATGGTCAACGATGAAGTCCTGCAAGCCGACAAAATTTTCATCAACGTTGGCGGGCGCGCCTCTGATTCCCCCGCTCCCAGGTATTCATGACATATCGTTTCTCACCAACTCATCCATGATGGATGTCGACTTTCTTGCCGGAGCATCTCGTGATTGTCGGCGGAAGTTATATCGGCTTGGAATTCGGTCAGATGTATCGGCGCTTCGGTAGCGAAGTCACGATCATCGAGATGGGACCGCGCCTGATTGGGCGTGAAGACGAAGATATTTCCGAAGCCGTGCGCCAAATTTTGGAGGCAGAGGGGATACAGATTCGGCTGAATGCGAAATGTATTTCACTGGCGAAGCGCGATAGCCGTATCACCGTGGGCATCTCATGCGGCGAAGGTCCGCCGGAAGCGGTCGGCACTCATGTTCTTCTCGCGGTGGGACGGACTCCCAACACAAGCGACCTGGGTCTCGAACGGGCCGGAGTTGCGACCGACCAACGCGGCTATATCATCGTTGACGATCAACTGCAAACGAGCGCGCCCGGCATCTGGGCCCTGGGGGACTGCAACGGCCGCGGCGCCTTTACGCATACTTCATACAACGACTATGAGATCGTGGCGGATAATCTCCTCAACGCAGACCATCGGCGCGTATCAGACCGAATCCAGACGTACGCTTTGTTTACAGATCCGCCGCTAGGCCGATGCGGCATGACGGACGATGAAATACGGAAGTCTGGGCGCGCTGCCCTCGCTACGAAACATCCGATGAGCCGAGTAGGCCGGGCCGTTGAGAAGGGTGAGACGCAAGGTTTCATCAAAATCTCTGTTGATGCGGAGACAAAACAGATTCTGGGTGCTGCGATCCTTGGCGTCGGAGGCGATGAAGTAGTCCAGGTTTTGCTGGACGCCATGTATGCGAAGGCGCCGTATACGGTTATACAGCGCGCAATGCATATTCATCCGACGGTTGCGGAATTTCTCCCCACCGTTTTGTCCAAACTGGAACCCTTTGCCTAAAGCGGCAAAGCAGATACAGGAAAAAGGCTCGCCAATCCCATTCTGGTGACCGGCCGGCGGCAAGACTTCGCCAATCGGAGCGGAATACGTTGTCGTGTGATCGTCGCGGTGCTCCCCAAACTCGAGCCGCACATTGGCAAGAACTAAGATCTGACCAGTCCGCAGTCGAAAAGATCATTTCTATGCACAGAATATTCGAAGGCGCTTGACCGCACGGTCACCTATCAGGGCATGTCCAGCCGGGTGACACCGATATGAACCCCGCTTCCGGCGGGTTCGCGAAAGAGGCGGAGGATGGGAGCGCGTTGCAGCGCTACGGATAGGTAAGCGAAATTGCGGACCTTGTAGCATATCTCGCGCGCCCGGGCGCGAGTGTCATCACCGACGCAAGTCTGGCCGTGACGGCGGCTGCGCAGTCTGATTGTTTGGGTGCTCGCATCAAATGCGGAAAGGATACTCCATATGATTTTCTATCTGCTCGCTTTGCTTATAGGTATCGTCGCGGGCCTGCGCGCCATGACTCCGCCGGCGCTGGTCGCTTGGGCGGCGCATCTCGGCTGGATTGATCTGAGCGGAAGCTGGCTCGGTTTTCTCGCCAACGCCTGGGTGCGCTGGATACTGACGCTGCTTGCGATCGTCGAGCTGGTCACGGATCAACTCCCTTCCACGCCCAGCCGCACCGTGCCGATCCAATTCGGCGCGCGCATCGCGACGGGAGCACTCTCTGGCGCCGCTGTAGGCGCGGCGGGCGGGGCAATGGTGGGCGGGCTCCTGGCAGGGATTGCCGGTGCAGTGATCGGAACTTTAGGGGGGCGCGCCCTTCGCGCGCGGCTCGCGTCGGCCTTCGGCAGCGACCGACCCGCCGCCTTCATCGAAGACGCCGTTGCCATCGGCGGCGCGCTGCTGATTGGAGTCGCACTGCGATGAACAGGTTCGACGTAGTTTTCAACAATGGCTGAAAATTAATGCGAGTAGTTATGGAGACGACAAGAAATGCAAAAGTCGAAGCGGTCGACATGAAGCTCGAAGTCGTAGTGCTCGGCGTTTCCGACGTCGACCGCGCGAAGGCGTTCTACGAGAATCTGGGCTGGCGGCTCGATGCCGACATCGAGAGCCGACTTCCGCGGCGTGCAGGTGACGCCGCACAACTCGGAAGCTTCGATCAGACTGCCTAAGTGAATGCGATGGCTATTCACAAATAGGTTGATTCCGACGTAGGCGCCAACCCGGAGCTGTGCCCTTACCGGCTCCGGCTGGCGCGACCTCGCCCTGCCGAGCGTTTGTGAGCCTCACTTTCTCTCAGCTTGAGCTCATCTGCCATTTGCCGAACTTGACGCCCACAACTTTGAGGAGTCTGCCGCGAACACCAGCCTTAGAAGCGGCCTACGAATAGAAGAACAGTATGGATTTTCTTCTAAGCCCCAAGCTCCCTGCTGTGCTGCTGCTAATACGAGTTCTCAAGTTGCGGCACGACTCGCAGTCGCGATGCAGCCGCTTGCATCGGGGAGAAAGCGGCAAGCACGGGATCGAGACGGTCGAGAGCCTGAATGGCGCTCTTTTCATCGACGCAGAAAACGGCGGCATGGGCGGGAGGGAACAGATAGAGACCGATGATATCGGCGACTTTCGCTTCGAAATCTGGATCGTTGGAAGCCATGAAGTGACGACGCCGATGGGGTTGCAGCCCGTAGCGCCTCCAGATGCGAGCGACGCTCATGTGCCCGAGGCCGAGTTTGCGTCCCAGACGACGGCTGCTCCAGTGAGTGCTCCCATCATCGGGGCGGCGCAGAGTCCACTCGATCACTTTGGCTTCCAGAGCGGCCGCATTGGCTCTGGGCTCACGCCCGCGATGCTGGGCGACAAGACCGCTCAAGCGTGTTTGGCGGAACCGAGTGGTCCAACGCTGCACATACGCAGTGCTGCACTGCAGCGCCCCGGCGATCGCGCGCACACTCTGCCCGGGCGCACGCCTCAAAGATGACATCGGCACGCCGCGCGTCTCGGAACTAGGACCCTGGTGGGCGATTTAAAACTGCACTCTTCTTGCTGCGACCAGATTCCAGCGAGCTGCGATCCCATTTTCCGAGATTCGCGGCAACGTCGTAGGTGGTTTGTAGGAAATCGAGCAGTATGCTGTCCGGCGACTCTGACTGTTGGACAACATGGTACGGAAGAATGAATTCCCGAAGATCGCTGCTGTAGAAAGCTGCGCCCGGCTGGACAGACGCGGCCGCGAACCCACTCGGCTCCGGATAAGCATAAGAGTAAAACGCGGCGTAAGGTATCGGACCTCCGCCGGGCCAGAATCCGCAGCTACTGACCTCCTGCGAGTATGCTTCGCGCGTTACCCAGTCCGGCAGGTTTGGAATGCCCCCGGGATGTTCTGGGGCGCTTCGTCCCGAAAACCGAGTGACGGCTAAGTCGGGGGAACCCCAGAAAAAGTGCACCGGACTGCACTTGCCGGTAAATCGCGCCCGAAACTGTTTGAAAACCCGGTCAGCTTGCACAAGGATCCGCCAGAATCGATTGGCGTACTCCCTGTCATACGCGCGGTGAGTCTCATCCTGGTCGAAGCGAATCGGTTCAGGAACTTCATTAGGTTTACGATAGATCTTCACGGCGAGGTCGAGCTTGCTCAATCCCTCCATGAGATTCGCGTAAAAGGCGGCCACTGATTGCGGTTCGAGCGCAATGCGAATGGCCCGGCCGTCGCTCGCCTGCACTGTCAACTGGTGATCTACGAAATCGAAATCGATTTCGAATGTTCGACTGCCGTACGGAACCGGTGATGTCGTGAGACCTCTAGTCGTTACATACAATGTGACATGCCAGGAATGGTTCAGCCACGGAGTTTGGGTGAGCCTAACCTTGCCGACGATCTGCATCCACAGGTGTAAAGTGGCGTAGGTCTCACTCCAAGCGCCGAGAGAAAGGGCTGGCCATGTTTCCGGTCGTGGGGCAGCAGTCAGTGGTTCTTCCATCAGCTCGCAAGGTCTAACAATTGAATAGTGTTTTCAATAAATTAGCCCGAATTTACACTGAACCGTTTCGCCCTCTTATTCAGTGTCTCAATCTCCGTCCAACGATCGTTGACGATGGCCGCGAAACCGGCTTTCAACACGGTAAAACGTTCGTCACGAAGCGACGCGGGGTTCGGATTTCTTCCTCTCGCCAAGCGGAGGACTCATGCCGATCCGGGCGGTCAGATCGTCAGGTCCTCGGACGTCGGATGAGGACCTCGACGTAGGGCAACCCGTGCTTGCGCGTGGCGCTGACCACTCCACAAGGGAAAGGCAATCATGAAACTAAGTATACTTCCGGCGGAGGCCCCGACCAGAGGCGGCCGCGAGCGCCTCGCCGGCCGTCCAGAGTGCCACGCCCAGCAGCACGATGTCCTTGAGCACGAACTGTCCAGGCATCGCCGACAGGGCCGGAAACCCTCCTAAGCTCGGCTCCCAACCTGGGGTCGTGATCAGGAAGGTCAGGGTGGTCAGGAACATGCCCGCGGCCAACCCGCTGCCCGCCGCGGACCCGATCGGCCACACCGGCCGAAGCGCGATGAGCAGCCCAATGGCGATCTCGATCACGCCCAACAGCGCCGAGAACGTCGTGACGCTCATGAAGCCGTAAACCCAACCCATCAGCGGGCTGTTCGCCACCAGCGGCCGGATCCCCTCGGCCTCGTAGGCGGTGAACTTCATCCCGCCAATCCAGAACAGCACGAGCACCAAGCCGTACCGGGCGACGTGCTTGCCGATCGTCTGAAGGCGGTCGCTCATGACAACACCTCGCTGGTGGGTGACACCCGGCGGCAGGCGCATGCTATCATCTCGGCCGCCGGCTCATCCAAAAAGAACTTGGGAATCGTCTTGAGCGTCAAACAAAAGAAGGTGGGAATGACGACGGCGTCATCCAGATGTCCGACTACTGGAATGAGATCGGGAACGATGTCGAGCGGCGTCGCGACGTAGGCCACTGCCGAACCAAGCAACCACTTCGTCAGCTTTGGTGTTCGCGGGTCAGCCAAAAAAATGTTCCGGTAAAGCTGAAGCTCTCGTTTGAATCTCAGGAATAGTTTCTTCAGCTTGTTCACGTCTAACGACCGAAGCTTAGGGCCGGCGACGACGAGACGCGTCGATTTCAACGCGACGGCCCGCCGCCGTTCGCTGCGGCGCATGATTCTGTCACCTTCGGATATCATACCAATTGGAGTGATTCGCTGCCGAAAGGCGCTCCTGGCCGTTCATTCGTAGAGCCATCTATCTCGAGGCGAAGCTCAACGTCAAGCGCGAGATGAGTCAATCCTTCGACAAACCTCGAGACGCGGACTTTAAGCAGTGGCCGCCGAGAAGCGCGAACAGCGCTGCGAAAATGCGCTGCAGACGAGATTGGCAGCGAACAAGCGGCCTCGCGTCGCTCTTGGACGAAGGATCCCAGTAGCGGCCAAGGCTAAAATACCTGACAGGCAGGCTAAGGCGTGCTAAGCAAGAGAATGACTCGAACCCTGCGCGAACGGTATCGCGACGTTCGCGGGCGCACGCGACAGATCTTCGGTTTGATCGAACCTGAGGCGTTTGACATCCGGCCAATTCCGCTGCGGCATCCCATTCGCTTCTACGAGGGACATCTGGCGTCGTTCAATTTCGGTATGCTGCTCCAGAGCGGCTTCGTGAAGGATGATCCGCAGCCAGAGCTGACGACTCTCTTCGCTCGCGGCATAGATCCTCTGGATAAATCGTCGGCAGACAAACTCACTATCAAGAGGTGGCCTGATCGGGCTGTCGTTGAGGACTACGTTGCGCGAGTGGAAAGCGAAATGTCCCGCGCGTTCGAAGCGGAGATTGATCCGATCTATCTCCACACGGCGGTCGAACACGAAGAGATGCACCAGGAGACCTTGATCTATCTCATCCACCAACTGCCCCATGATCTTAAGCGAAAACCAACGGCCGCCCGAATCGATAGTGCGGGATCTCCACCGCCGGCATCATGGGTCCAAATTGAAGCAGGCGTTGTCCAGCTTGGAGCTGATCCAAAGACAGGACCCTTTGGGTGGGACAATGAATTTCCGCCAACGCGAATCGAGGTGAGGACGGCGGAGATCGCATCGCGCAAGGTTAGCAATGGCGACTTTCTGGAATTCGTCAATGCTGGCGGATACAGCGATGCAAAGCTGTGGAGTGAGAGCGGTTGGCGGGCCGTTCAAGAAGGCCATATCAGTGGGCCGCCGTTTTGGAGCCGTGAAAATGGCGAGTGGCAATACAAGGGTTTATTCGAATCGATACCGCTCCCGCTCGATTGGCCGGTCTACCTGAGCCACATTGAGGCGCGCGCTTTCACGCAATGGCGAGGTTGCCGGCTGCCGACTGAAGCTGAATGGCACCGAGCGTTCGAAAGCGCTCCAGCCCCACAACCCGAGCGGGACAACTTCGACTTTGTCGCTTGGAATCCGTCGCCGGTCTCCGCCGGGAACGGCAGCCTCTTTCAGCTCGCCGGCAATGGTTGGGAATGGACAAGCGTTCCGTTCGAAGGCTTCCCCGGTTTTAAGCCTTTCCCGCACTACCCCGGCTACTCGGCGGATTTCTTCGATGGACTGCATTTCGTCTTGAAAGGAGCCTCCCCCGTTACTCCGGCCGCACTGGTGCGCACGAGTTTTCGCAACTGGTTTCAAGATCACTATCGCTATGCCTACACCGCCTTCCGATGCGCGCGCGACCTCTGAGAGGGCGTTTGCGGAAATGGTGCGAGCCGGACTATGCGCTCAGCAGAAAAAACTCCAGCCAGCCTATTTTTACGATGCGCTCGGCTCGGCGCTGTTTGACGCGATCACGCGCCTGCCGGAATACACGATTACGCGAGCCGAGACCGCACTGTTGCGCGCGCATGGACGCGCGATCATTGCAGCGGCAGGCACTAATCTTGAACTCGTTGAGCTAGGTCCAGGCAACGGTGAAAAGCTTCCGTTGCTCTTGAAACATTGTCCAAACTGCCGCGTTCATCTGATCGACGTTTCCGCGACCGCCCTCGAAAGTGCGCGCAGAAGACTTCAGGAAGCTTTCGATGTTGAGATTTCGTGGTGCGAAGCGCAATTTGCCGAAGGCCTCACGTCGCTCCACCCATCGCCATGCAAACGCCTGGTGCTCTTTCCTGGGCTCGAATATCGGGAACTTTACCCTCGGGAGGCAACCGATTTTCTGCGGATTGTTCAGCGCTCACTCTCGGCGGGGGATATGCTTCTGGTCGGCGTTGATCTCGTGAAATCAGAGCAGCAACTGCTCGCAGCCTATGATGATCCGCTCGGGGTAACAGCTGCGTTCAACAAGAACATTCTCCTGCGTATCAATCGTGAGCTGGACGCGAATTTCGACCTCCTGGCGTTTGATCACCGCGCCCTCTGGAATGCCGCTGCGAGTCGGATCGAGATGCATTTGCTTAGCCTTTTCGATCAAACCGTCCACATCGCCGCCCTCAAGCTTGACGTGCCCTTCGTTGCCGGGGAAACGATTTGGACTGAAAGCTCCCACAAATACACCGAGGCAGGTTTTCGCGACCTCGTTCAAAAGAGCGGCTTCCAGCCTGTCGACCAGTGGCTGGCGGAGGAGCAATCGTTCCTCGAGCTACTCGTCGCGGCGTGATCAAGTTTCGGGGCGTCAGCAAACGATTCGGAGACGGCGCTCCCGCGCTCGCGAACATCGATCTGGAAATTCCGGCGCGACAAACCAGCGTTCTCATTGGTCCCAGCGGTTGCGGCAAATCGACGCTCCTGCGCTTGATTATTGGCCTGCTCGAGCCGACCAGCGGGGTGGTCGAAGTGGCTGGCCACCAGGTGAGTCGCGCCGGAATTCTCGAGCTCCGGCGGCGAGTTGGCTATGTCATCCAGGACGGCGGATTATTCCCGCACCTGACGGCTCGCGAAAACATCACCCTCATGGCGCAGCATCTCCACTCCCCCGCCGACCAGATTAATACGCGCCTGGCGGAGCTTTGCGAGCTGACACGATTCGCGAGCCAAAATCTCGACCGCTATCCGGTCGAACTCTCCGGTGGACAGCGCCAGCGCGTCAGTCTCATGCGGGCGCTCATGCTCAAGCCTGAACTGCTTCTGCTCGACGAGCCGCTGGGTGCGCTCGATCCACTCGTCCGGGCACGTCTCCAGCAAGACCTGAAGGAAATTTTCGCGCAACTCGCGCAGACTATTGTTTTGGTTACGCACGATATGGCTGAAGCGGCGTTTCTTGGCGACACCCTGGTTTTGATGAACGAGGGGCGCATCGCGCAAGAGGGCCGCCTGGAGGATCTGCGGAAGCGCCCGGCGTCGCCCTTCGTTTCCGAGTTTATGAATGCTCAGCGTGGGTTGGCTGGACTATGAGAATGTTGCTGGCCGCTCTGCTCATGGGAGGGGCATGCGGCATGGCTGCGGAGATCAGCATCGGCTCCAAGCGTTTCACGGAAAGCTACGTCCTTGGAGAGATCGCGACCAGGCTCCTGCGCGACCAAGGGATCAAGGCCAAACATCGACAGGGCATGGGCGGATCCGTCATCCTTTGGGAGGCGCTCAAGGGCGGGGCTATCGGTGCCTACCCCGAATACACCGGCACGATCACGGAAGAGATCCTCCACACCGGAGAGCGCTTGCCTCTGGAGGGCATCGCGACCGAGTTGGCCCGCCAGGGCGTCGGCATCACCGGTGAGCTCGGATTCAACAATACCTACGCGTTGGTCATGCGGCGCGATGCTGCCGAGCGGCTCGGCATCCGGCGAATCAGCGATCTGAAAAATCATCCCGATCTGCGGCTGGGTTTAACCCATGAATTCCTCGAACGGCAAGACGGCTGGAGGCCGCTGAGCGCGCGGTATGGCCTTGGAATGCGCGACGTGCGCGGCGTTGATCACGCCCTTGGATATGCGGCGCTCGCCAACCAGTCTATCGATGTGAAGGACGCGTATTCGACCGACGCAAAGATCGCCGAAAACGACCTCGTCGTGCTCGAAGATGACGCACAGTTCTTCCCGCAATATCAGGCCGTGTTCCTCTACCGGCTCGATCTCGCCCCCGAAGCAATCTCGGCGCTCAAACGGCTCGAGCACACGCTGGACGAAAAGCGTATGACAGAGCTGAATGCGAAGGCCGAGCGCACGAAAGATTATGCACAAGCCGCAGCGCTCTATTTTGGCGACCAGACGGTTCGGGCGGATGCCGGAACGAGCGCGAGAAAGATCGCCCACTGGACTGCACAGCACCTGACGCTCGTCAGCATTTCCCTTCTGCTGGCAATCATCGTTGGCATTCCTCTCGGCATTGCTGCGTCTCGTCCAGGCGCCATCGGGCATTTCATCTTGAGCGCGGCCGGCGTGGTGCAGACAATCCCTGCGCTCGCGTTGCTGGCACTCCTTGTGCCCGTTCCCGGACTTGGGATTAGCGCCGCCACGGCAATCCTGGCGTTGTTCCTTTACAGCCTGCTGCCCATCATTCGCAATACCGCGACCGGGCTTCAGGACATTCCGCTCCCGCTCCGTGAATCTGCCGCCGCTCTTGGTCTCGAGCCGGGGGCGCAGCTGCGGAAAATTTTCTTGCCGATTGCCTCACGGACAATCCTGGCTGGAATTAAGACCAGCGCGGTGATCAATGTGGGCTCAGCAACGCTTGCCGCGCTGATCGGCGCAGGTGGGCTTGGAGAGCCTATCATTAGCGGGCTTAATTTGAACGACCATGCGACGATTCTTCAGGGAGCGATTCCCGCTGCACTTCTTGCGCTGCTCGTGCAGATGGGATTCGGCGCGCTCGATCGCCTCCTGATCCCACGCGGACTGCGCCTTGCACCCCACAAAGAGTAGTTTTCCGACGATCGTAGACTGCCGATATGGTTGCCAATGTGCCACTTTCGAGCGGGTGCCAAATGGCCGGAGAACGTTCAGCGCGAGGACCGATCCGAAGTTCTCATGTCGTAGCAGTCACATTCAAGTGCTTAGCCATGCCCGTCCCAGCCGGACCCGGTTCGCTTGTCGAAATTTACTGAGCCAGGTATCCACCATCGACCGGGAGAACCGCGCCGGTGATGAATGATGCCTCATCGGAAGCTAGGAAAAGGATTGCGTTTGCAACCTCTTCAGGCTCGCCGAGTCTGCCCATGGGGTGGCCCTTCTTGACGGCTTCCAGGGTACTCGGAACCACCCGGCTCCTTGGCCATGGCTTTGACGCGCTCGGTACTGATCGTCCCCGGAGCGACTGCGTTGACTCGAATGCCCCGGGCTGCCCACTCGACAGCCAGGTGCTTGGTGAGTCCTGTGGCCACGAATTTGGCTGGTCCATAGGTCGCTTGCCGGTTCTGGCCGGCCATTCCGGAGATTGAAGACAGGCAGACAATTGAGCCGCCGCCAGTGTTGATCATGGCTTCAATCGCGTATTTGCATGTCAGAAACATCCCTCTCCCATCGATCGCCATGACTTTCTCCCAGTCATCAGCTGTTGATTCAATCACATCGCCGAGCGTGATAATCCCAGCGTTGGCAACAACCACGTCAACTCGTCCGTATGCGTCAACGGCTGCGCGAATCATCGCCTGACAGTCCTCGATTCGGGCGACATCCCCCACAATGGCTTCGACCCTGACGCCAGTCCTTTGGAGTTCGTCTCGAAATGCGAAGAGTGGACGCTCCTGAATATCCTGGATGAGAAGGGATGCGCCTTCTTCGGCGAATTTCGCTGCGGTCGCCCGACCAATCCCCAACGCTGCGCCGGAGACGACGACCGATTTCCCCTGCATGCGTGCCAGGCCCATGCGTTCGTCTCTCCTACTTCAAATTCGCGCTACGACGATTCGGCGTCGGGGATGCCGGTGCGGGAACGGGCGGTCCATTCGAACTGCTAAAAAAGTGATACCTGTAGTCGCATACTTCCGCGGAATTTTTTTGCTGCCGGCGCATTTCTTTGGATCATCGGATACCGAGCGCGGAATGACTGCCGCTCTCGCAGCCTGATTTCTGCGAAAAACTTATCAAGTCAAAACTCATTCAAGCCAGGTGCAACTTTATCTATGACTAGGATCGCGACGGAGGCTGCTCGAAATAGCGCGCCCGAAGTGGCTGGAGATAGTAATCGTTCAAGGTGTTCAATGCTTCGCGCGCGAGGGTAAATTTTTGCGCAAGATCCTTGAAGACGGATCCCGGCCACGGCGGTTCTGGCTCTCGCGCGGCCAGCAAGTAGAAGCGCCGGCCTTCACGCTCGTAATCGGCAACGGCGCGTGCGCGCGTGAATCGACTCCGCGGCCGCCGAGTGAAAAAAGAACTACGATCCGGATAGATTCCCGTGAGGAAGAGCGAGATGTCAGCGACTCGTTTGTAAAGACGCGGCTTGAGCGCCGGGTCAACCAATTGGCAGAGCGCAATCATGTCGTCGATGTCGAGATCGCTGAATTTGCGTTTATGCCAGGCACCACGCTCCTTCCAATAAACCAGGCTGGTATTGGTGCGAACGAACGAGCAGAGCATTTCGATCAGATACTCGCGGGTGACCGCCTCACTCAGCAACTGCGTGGCCTGTGAAGCTTCGAAAACCGGGATCCGTTTGCCTCGCTCATCTCTCTCAAACATGAAAGAGCGGCCTTCCAGATCGCGACGAACCCGGCGTAGCAGCACGGCAAACATCAGATACGGCGAGACGCGCACGAACACTTCCTCGTCATTGAGAAGTCGCTCTGCCAGCTTCGGATCGTCCAGCATCGCCTCCAGCAGTTCTTCCTTGTCGCGCACGAGCTCAATAATGTGATCGTGGTCTCGTCGCCGTGTCGCCACCGTCTCCACGACGAATTTCAAATCCGAGTCAGTTAGGCGCATTTTCTTGCCAATTGCGAGCCGTATGCGACGCGCAGCTGTGTTAACCACAGAGTGCACAGAGGACACAGAGGAAAGTCAAAAAGGATTCCTTTTGCGCTTCTAATCAGCCAGCGGACATTGAAGTTCGTGCGGGTAAATGGCTGACCTCTTAACAGCGCTAGTCATCTCTTTGTTCCGAAACTCTGTGTCCTCTGTGTTCTCTGTGGTACGCATTTCCCGCCATTGGCTTTAGAAACAAGCCTGCTACTTAACGGTTTGTAGAGGCCCGTGAGCCAGAGGCCTGTCTTCGGGCGGTTTGACACAGCCGCCTCTACAAAGGAGAAAGGGCGCCGCTAGATAGCGACGTCAGATGATAGCCCTGGCCACCCTCCTTATTGAGGACACGGAGGAGAGCCATGGAGGATGCGTTTTGCGCATCTGATCACCCGTCGGATATTGAAATTGGCGCCCGCAATTCGCTGGCCCGACAACACCCTAGTAGTATCTGTGCCAGGCAACTCTGTGTCCTCTGCGTTCTCTGTGGTTAGCGAACTTCAATCGCTTGGACCCGTCTTCCTCTCGCTCTGACGCGATCTTCATAGAAGAACATGCGCAATGACATGAACAATCAGGAGGGTGCAGGAGGGCGGTCTTCGATCATCTCGGCCCTGCACCTTCATTCGCCACGCCCTGCGCCCGCCGGTGAGCGGGTTCCCGTCTGGCAGAAAGCAGCCTATGGGCTTGGTGGTCTGACCGACTTCCTTTATCCAAACACCGTTAACGCCCTGGCCATCCCGATCTACAGCATCGCCTTGGGGATGGATCCTCTCTTATTGGGCGTCGCGATGGCAGTGCCACGGATAGTCGGAGCAATTTCGGATCCGCTCGCGGGGACGATTTCGGACAATGCTCGAACTCCTTGGGGAAGACGGCGCCCGTTCATTATCTGCGGCGCGGTGATAGGCGCAATCTTGCTCCCCTTGATTTGGACGCCCCCGGTCGCCAGCCAATTTGGACATTTCACCTACCTGCTTCTGATTCTTTCATTGTACGCAGTCGCCTTTTCGATTTTCTCCGTTCCGTACGGGGCCATGGGTATCGAACTGACCACGAATTACGACGAGCGCACGCGCGTGATGGCGTGGCGGGGCTATGTGCAACTGGCGGGAACGCTTAGTTCCTCGTGGTTCTATTGGTTTTGTCTTCTGCCGATCTTTGCCAGCGAAGTTGTCGGCGCGCGCTGGCTCGGCCTGACCGTCGGTGTCATCATGCTGATCGGGGCCGCGACCACCGTTTTGGCCTGTAAAGAGAAGACCGAGATCATCGAGAAGCAACCTAAGCTGGCGCTCGCAGCGGCGTTGAAATTTACCCTGCGCAACAAGCCATTTCTCCTCTTACAATTGGTCGGCGTCATTCTGATGCTTGGCTTAGGATGCGAAACTGTGATCGGCAGTTACGTTCACATCTATTACACCTGTCAGGGCAGTAAAACGTTCGCCTCTTACATTACGGGAATCGGGGGAACGCTGACGATTTTCTCGACTCTGGCGGCCTTGTCTTTCGGGTTGTGGCTTTCTACCCGTAGCGGCAAGCGGCAAACCGCGTTGGTCGGCCTCTGCATCGCGCTGTTTGGGGTATGCTTGATGCCGTTCTTGCTCGTGCCGGCGCGGCCTTACCTAATCATGATCGAGTGGATTATCCTCGCCTTTGGCATTCCGTGCGCGAATCTAATGTTCAGCTCAATGGTGGCTGATATCTGCGATGAGGATGAGCTCGTCACGGGGTTGCGGCGTGAGGGCGCCTATGTCGCCGTTGGCGGATTCTTTGGAAAGACCGCCCAGGTCGGGACGCTCTTACTTGCTGGCGCCCTTCCCAGGATCGCCGGATATACCGACACCAGCGTGCCCCCCGAACTGGCTGAGCTCGAAATGATGCGGGCGATGCTCATCGGCATCCAATTCGTCGCGCTTGTCATTGCCATAAGTATTCTCTGGTTTTATCCGCTGACACGCTCGAGATCCGAAGCCATCCGACGTCAGCTGGACGCACGCAGGCGAGAACTCGCGGAAGGCTAAACTGACATGTAAGAATAAAAGCCGATCTACAGGCAGGGCACAAGCGCCTCAAAAAAAGCTCGAATCTATTCGTAGCAGGCACATTATTACTTAATTACTTGACACGCCTTCGGCCTTAGAATCAGCACGCCTTCGGTGCCCACCGATGGTTCCCGCATATACCCCAGCAAGCACGAATGGATTCCATTAGCTAAGTGGCGAAAAGCGCTTCAGCTTATGGTCTCCACCGTTGCGCGGCGGTCTCTCGAAGGTCAGCTACGGACCTAGGCCGCCTCAGATAAGATTAGCGTAAGCCGGACAGTTCTGACGCCCGGATCAACTACGATCGTGTATGTCCCAGCATCTAGCAGAGACACTGCCTCGATCTCATTCCCTTCTGCAAAAATCTGAGTCGAAGCCAAGAGCGTCCCATTAGGACGAATGATGGATACTTTTCCGGCAAAAGCGACACTCTCGATATCGAAACTCACGTCGCTGATACCTAGCCTCACGTGCTGCCCCGCGGTGCCCTCGAAGGTTAGCCGCGCTTCCTGCCCAGGTCTGTCCAATGTGATTGGCACAGAAGAACCGCCTATGGTGATAGCGCCGGACGCCGGCTCAGAGAGGATCAATGTTAAGCTAGCAGTTGATGGTATCGGGTCGAAAAATACGCCCACAGGCTCCGCGACAATCGTATGGGATCCGCCATCCGCCAGAGGACCAAAATCGAGATCACCTCCGCTGGTGCCAATGGTCGTCGAAACTAGAGCAGTCTCATCTGGCTTGAGTATTGATATCAGTGCATTGTTGCCTGTCCCAAAGCTGACCTCAGTGACACCCAAGCTTGCGCGTTGCCCCGCGGCGCCTTCGAACGTCAGTCGTGCCTGCTGACCCGGCCTGAGAGTTACCGGCACCGCCGGGCCACCGATCGTAAGAGCGCCAGTGACTGGCTCTGACAGTGTCAAGGTTAGGCTTAGAGTATTTGCGTCTTCCGGATCGACCACGATCGTATAGGTTCCTGTATCTGGCAGAGCATCGGTGTGAATACTCCTTCCCTTGCTGAATACTAATTTCGATTCCAACGAAGTCCCCGTCAGGAACGAGGACGGAGACCGTAACCGCCTCAGTGCTCGTCCCGAAGGTCACCCCAGCGACGCCAAGATCTACTCGCTGCCCGCGGTACCCTCGAACGTTAGCCGTGCGTTCTGACCAGGCCTTTCGATGATAATTGGCAGTGGCAGACCACCTATCGCGGTTGCGCCAGTAAGTGGCTCGGACAGCGTCACGGTGACGCTGCCAGTTTTCGCGTCTTGGGGATCGACTACGATCGTATAAGTTCCCGTGTCTGGCAGAGGATCTGTGTGAATATCCCGTCCGTTACTGAAAACCAACGTCGAAGTTAAGGTGATCCCATCGGGGTGGAGGATCGAGACCTCAACAGCCCCAGCACCTGTCTCGAAGCTCACCTCGCTGACGCCAAGATCTACGCGCTGTTCCGCCGCACCCTCAAAGATTAGCCGCGCATCCTGCCCAGGCTTATCGATGATGAGTAGCACTGATGGGCCATCTATCGCGATCGCGTCGGTCACCGGTTCGGATAGGGTGAGGCTGAGGCTGCCAGTCAGCGTCCCAGGATCGAGAAGGACTGTATAGGTCCCGGTGTCCGGCAGAGGCTCCATATCGATATCATCGGGCCTGCCCACAAGCTTCCTAGTCACCGCTGCCCCATAGGGACCGAGTATGGAAACTTCGAAGAGGCCGGCACCATTACCGAAGCTCACCTCGCTGATGCCCACGCTCACTCGCTGCGCGGCAGTGCCGTCAAAGACTACAAGGGCAATCTTATTTGGTGTGCCGATTGTAACCGCTTTGCTCTCTCCAAACGCGATTCGGCTGGTAAATTCCACATCCGCTGTGCTGAGAGGAGCTGGAAGAACAAAGAAATCTTCACTGCTGACGATCCTGCCAAATGGTGTGCTGATAGCAACGCGCCCCGATCCTGCTCCAGGCGGAACTTCGGTCTCATCGACGTAACATTCGCAGACCTGAGGATAGCAAGGGTATGATTAAAAGTCACCTTGTTGTTCGCAAGCGTAGATTCAAAATTCGTGCCAGTAATCGTCACGTGAGTGCCCACGGTGCCAAGACTAGGACTAAATTCTATTATTGTCGGTGCTTCCGGAACGGCAGTTGTGGTGAAGCCAATGCTACTCGTGGCCGATCCTGTCGGCGTTGTGACACTGATCGGTCCCGAAGCAGTCCCGGACGGCACAGTGGTAACAACCCGTGTCGCTGTCGCCGAGATCACCGCCGCGGGAAGGCCATTGAATGTGACCGCATTCTCGCCCGGTGTTTCGCTGAAGCCGGCGCCATGGATAGTGACTGATGCCCCTACCGGCGCGCTCTTCGGAGTGAACTCAATAATCGAAACAACAGAAGAACTCCGCCGCTCGATAGAGAGCAGGTTTCCGACGAAATCATACGTATAGATCCCGATATCGCCGCTTGGACCGGCGACGGCCGTTAGCCTTCTTAATTCGTCATAAGTATAGATAATTTCGGCCATCGGATTCCATGGTTATGTGGCGACCTAACATTTCGGTGACCTGGGCTACTTCCAAAACTTTCCTTTCAACCACCGTGCGAACCTGCGCCCAAACCACGGTTTGTTACGCTGCTCTAGGCGCCTCGCTACAGCGTCCCAACCCCTCTCTCTTTGGTAACGCACTATCGCACGGTTCTCTTGCTCCAACTTCTCCCCCTCCGTCGATTCACGCCCAGGGGGACGGTTGGGATTGTCGCCTTCGCCTTCGCCATTACCACCGGTGGCGGCGCCAATAATTATAACCGGTGCTATACACTCAATCGTTTCCCAAAGAGTTCTCAGCATCTCCTCCGCCGCATCCATGAGTCCCTTTATGCCTGTGCGCCCGCTCGTCTGCATTTGTTTTTGTCTCTGTCGGGCTTGCCGGATCGTGTCGAAGCAGCCCGCGATAGTCGTCGCGTCAACGGTGAAGCCCAGGGGATCCGTAAAGTTGGTTGGACTACTTAAAGCGTAGGCGTATAGATTTATATCGCCTCCGGAGGAACCGACCGGATCTTCGCTAATGAATCGCTGCAACGTGGGACTATAATATCGGGCCCGGTAGTTGTAGAGGCCGGTTCCATCGTTTTCTCTTCCCGTGTATTGGAGCGGGTTCGGATTGGCCGTTCCCGTGGCAGTTGTCGCCCCGAACGGATCGTACGTGTACTCAGTCTGAAGCAGTCCATTAGAGTCGAGGAGGCCTAGTGTCGAACCGAGGGCATCGAAGAGCAGCATTTGGGAGCCGTTTGCGGCCGTGCGGATGAAGTACTGCATCGATTTCCAGGCCAGTGAGCAGATTGACAATCGGTATTCCACCAGAAAGCTCTTGCACGATATTGGGGCCGTCATAGAGGAATTCAGTTATGGTGCCGTTTACGGTCTTTCTTATGCGCTGGTTAAAGGCATCATATCCGAAACTCGCGGTAATCTCAGGGCCGCTGATGGAGGCGAGTCGGTTACGTGCATCCCATGTATAGATCCGAACTCCATCACTCGTTAGGTTGCCGTTGTCGTCGTAGGCAAGATCTGACGTCGCTCTTTGTATAAGCCGGTTCGCCGCATCGTATGCGAAGGAAGCAATTGCCTCGGGCAGAGCAGTGCGCGCGAAGCTTCCATCCGTCTTGATGCGATTTCCGGCGAGATCATACTGATAGGTCAGATCTCCTAATATGTCGTCGATACGCTTATACGTGACCCTGGTGAGTTGGGATGCCGCATCATAGCCGAATTCCACAACGATCTCTCCAGGAAGGGTCAGCCTTGTGGACCGGCCGAGAGCATCAAATCCGATGCCTACGCGCGTTGCCCCCCCTGGGTGATCTCAGTTAGACGGTTCACATCGTCATAAGTGTAACCTACCGGTGGCTGCCCCTGCACGGTCATGTTGGTCCGGCGGCCGGTCCGGTCATACGTATAGGTTATCGCCCCTTGCGGAGCAGACACTTGGGTCAGACGGTCCAGATTGTCATAGGCGAGCGTTATCGCTCCGGAGACGGAGTCCACAATTTTCGTCAGCCGATTACCCAAATCATAGGTATAAGTGACTGTGGAGCCGTCTGAATGTGTCGCCTGCGCAAGCCGATTCAATGCGTCGTACGCAAACGTTGTCACCTGTCCCTTGCGATCCGTAACCCTCGTTAGATTGCCCGCTGCATCGTTCTCGTAACTCTCGGAACGCCCCAGCGGATCCGTCCGGCTGACAAGCCGGTCCATGTCGTCGTGAGTGTAACTGGTGACACCGCCACGCGCATCCGTCACGCTTAGAAGATTGCCGTTGGGATCGTAAGCAAATGCCGTCTCTCCACTCAAGGGGTCGGTCACCTGGGTCAGGCGATTGTGGGCATCATATGCACATCTCGTGGAGTGGCCCAGAGGATCCGTGAGGGTGATCGCGCGACCCGCGGTGTCGATGTAGCGGGTAGTGCTCGCGCCAAGTGGGTCAGTCATGCCGCTTCGGATGCCGAGATCATAGGCCAATTGCGCAACGTTGCCGAGGGCATCGGTGAGGGCAACTGGCTGACCATTCGGATTGTAAGCTAACGTCGCGCTGTTGCCCAGCGCGTCAGTAAGACTGATAAGGTTACCCTTCTCGTCATACACACATAAGGTTGTGTGGCCTAATGGGTCGGTGATGCTCGTCGGTTGATTAAACTTCGGCTCGTATATGAATTCAGTTGTCACCGCCTCGGGCATATCTGCCAAGCGGGTAATGGCTGTGGCATTCCCCACCGGGTCGTACGTCGTGGCGGTTTTACGACCGAGGGCGTCAGTGACACTTAGCACTAGGTTGGTTACCGGCTGTCGCTCGTAAGTGGTTGTTTGCTCTTCCGGTGTCCCCAGAGCTCGGGTATCGGTTAGAATGTAGCCGTCGGTGTTGAAGGTCACCCGACGGATGATACCCCGCGGATCGGTGACAACGGTCTGCGTAATCTTGCCGTTCGCGTCTACTGTGTACTCGAATTGGTAAGTGCTCCCGTCTGCCTGGGTCTGCTTGATGACTCGGTCTCCATCATCATATTCGTTGGTGAGGAAGGTAATTGCCCTAGCATCCTTGACCGCCAGCATCCGGTTCGAGGTGTCGTACGTATATTCCGTCACCCCTCCCATAGGATCGGTCACTGTGATCAAGCGCCCATTATCGTCGTAGTCATAGGTGACAACCCGTCCGATATTGTCTCTCGCTTGGATAATCCTCCCATTGATATCATCCCGATCAAACGTCAACTCCAGCCATAGGCCGTTTGGAGAAATGACCCGAGTCGACCTTTGGATGCTCTCCACCGCCGCGGCCAATTGAGATTTTATTACCATGACGATCCCGTATAGATTGCAAGAGGGGAAATTTGATCCTCCTTGAAACGCGTACACGGTCCCATCCTTCGAAGTTAATTCCCAACCATCACGGCCGCGATGAATTCTGGATTTGAAAAAAACGGATGGCGTCGCGGTATGTTCAAATACCGCGATGGCTTCCTCGGTTCCTGGTGAGATTCTCGAATAATGTACCCGACCTCCATCCGGCAGTATTAGATCAATCTCTTGGAAGAGTTGGAGATCCGGAAATAGAAACAGCTCATAAAGATGGGCTGATCCGGTGCCGAAAGGGCCGCAGTCCCTGTGTTTCAAACCCCTGGCGATGGGTTCGGGTCAAGGCGATAGGCATAACGTCTGGTAAGAAAAGGTCGGTTTTCCTGAGGACAAAAAGACCTGTGCCCAAATCGACCGGGTCATCACCGTCGTCGGTAGTGGCACCGCCGGAGCCACCGCCTACGGCAGTTCCGCCTTTAAGGAACCCAAAGCTCGCCCCACTCAACTGATAGACGGCCACCCCCTCATCAGGCACGACCTGCTTTCCATTCCGGAGCAACAGTCCCCGTTCCGTAGATGTGCCAACCCTTTTTGCCCGCATCATGATTCCAGAAATTGACTCGTGTGCCGGGCAGCTCATTTGTGATGTTTGGGTAAATGATTCGTGCCCCGTAGGGCTCGATATAGACCCACCAGGTTGGACGGTAAAGTACATGGGAAACCGAGCGGCAAAAGGCAGAGGGAAGGGCGGTCGTTCGACTGGAATCGAGGTGACAGTGATCTCAGTAATTATTTGCCCGTCCTTATCACGGATGATTGTTCCTGGTGGCAAATGGAGCTCCCAGCCGGGGATGTTTGGCGTGGTCACTACAACTTCGTCAGAGGTGGGCGACGGAATTGCCACGGCATTTGCCGTATCGATTTCGGGCATCCAGATGGTATACGGTAAAACGTTTGTGCGACCTGCCCTCAGGATCGATGCCGACCTCAAAGACGCCATAAGTCGCGCCCGATTTGCTCGCGGTTCGCCCATCAATGAGCAGCTCATGATGTCCGGGAGAAATGAAGTTAAGAAGAAAGTCGTCCCGTATCGTCGGTGCGTGTCGCCTCATCCGCAATGCGCAAGCTCACACCCTCGAGCGGCTGACCACTCAGCGTTCGAACTTCGCCAGCTACGGCGGTTACATTAGGATCGGCCTCAAGTGGCTGGTGCGATGCGCACGAAGAATCTGGACTCGTTTCCTCTTCCATAGCCACACCTTGGCAGCATTCAGATGCAAAGAAAAGTCCGGCCTTCAAGAGCGTGGTCGACCGAATGTCGCAAGAGCGTGTGCGAAGCTCTTTCCGGTGATATGAACCGGAATATTGCGGCAGAAGCCGAGTAGTAGCAGCCCTGCGCCAATAGGTGGTGACGTACCTCAGCAGCATTTCCGGGCGCTCGGACAAGCTGGCACATCCATCCTAGAGGTCAGACCTGGTAACCTGAGGGCAGCTGCAACGAACTGAGGATCTAAATTCGCGCAAAGCTTAGCGACTTCGTCGTGAAGGCGCGGACGGCCTTCGATGTGCTTCGCGCCGACGAAACGATGCAAGCGATGCTCATCGGCATCCAATTCGTCGCGCTCATGCGTCGATCGACATTACAGGCTTAGCAAATGCCCTACAAATGTTCGAATTTATCGACCTTTCTGATTTGAGTTAGTTCAACTAAGTGGTGTGTCATGGGAAGCAAAGCTGAAAAGAGTCAAGTATAGATCAGACCAAACGGATCCTGATCGTCGTCACGAACGTAGGCGAATACGAAAAGGTCGGATACCGAACCGGGCTGTGGCTCGGCGAGCTTACCCACTTCTGGGATGTTGCAGAGGAGGCTGGATTCACGATCGATATTGCTAGCCCGTCCGGCGGCTACGTGCCGATTGTCCGGCTCAGCACCGGAGAGTATCTGCTGAAAGCCCGCAAGGCGACCGGCTTCTCGTGGCGAGAGAGGAACTTGCAAGCGTGCCGAGGCGGTCACCTTCAATTTGGAGGAGGAAATGAAAAAGCGGGGCGCCCAATACGAGAAGGCGATGCTGCCTATACCGCCCATGTTGTCGAGGAGGGACGGCTGATTACGGTCAGAACCCGAAGAGCGCGCGGGGAGTTGGTGCGGCGGTCATAAAACAACTTCGGAAATCTGACCGGTAAATAGATCGCACCGCCCACAACGCCGAGCGAGAGCAATCCAAGAGCCAGTTTTGCGGGATGACAATGCGAATCGAGGCGCGCGGCGTCCGCACCTAACCGTCGCATCTGACCAAGGCTTTGGCCGGACAATCGGATCGCTTCGAGGTCCGCGTGAAGCGACTCACATGAGCCAGGACGCCGATGCAAAGCTGCACGTCGCGTAAGGCAACTTTTCGTTCCTTGGCGACTGCGAGCCTCAAGAGCGCAAGCAGGACGTCTTTCAGGTGCGGAAGCAGTTGGCGAAAGGCCGCTCCAACTCTGCGGGCGTGGCGCACATGCCCGCTGAATAGGGCTGGCCGCGCAAAAAAAGGCGGACGGCTTGGGCGTCGGCCAACCTTCCCACTATCTGCAAGTTGGCCGCGGGCGCGATTCAGGCTACCTTGAGCGCCTACTATGAAAATCTTTGAAGACAAGACGGTCATCATCACCGGAGGCACTTCGGGCATCGGCAAAGCAACTGCCCTGGCCTTTTCCCAAGCAGGGCGCGAACGTCGTCGTTTCAGGTCGCCGCATTTCTGAGGGGGAAAATGTTGTCAGGGAAATTACTTCGGCTGGGGGAAATGCCCTCTTCGTGCGAACCGATGTCAGCCGAGAGGATGACATCATGGCGCTTATCGAAAAGACCGTTGCCACTTTCGGCGCTCTACATGCTGCGTTCAACAACGCCGGCACCGAAGGCCAATTCGGATTGCTCACAACCGAGCAGACGGTGGAGCACTATCGGCAGGTTTGTGACATCAATATTTGTGGCGTGTTGCTGTCGATGAAACATGAAATCCCCGCGATGATTCGCTCTGGCGGAGGCTCTATCGTCAACACTTCGTCGGTCGGCGGGCATGTCGGTTTTCCCGGAGCGTCGGTTTACGTCGCCAGCAAATTCGCCGTGATCGGCCTGACCAAGACAGCTGCGCTGGAATTCGCCAAGCAGGGAGTTCGCGTCAACAGTGTCTCGCCCGGCCCCATCCAAACTGAAATGTTCGACCGCGCGTTCGGCGAAGGTCAAACCGACATCAAGAAATCGATTGCAGCGCAAAATCCGCTTGGCCGCGTTGGCACGCCCGAGGAGATCGCTGGCGCAGTCCTCTGGCTCAGCTCTCCGAACGCGGCGTTTACGACCGGCCAGGACATTGTCGTGGACGGTGGCTTTACCGCACAATAGACGATGGTTGGGGCATCGTCCGCACTCGCCCATTTTGGATGAAAGAATGATTCCGGTCGGATCAAGTTCGTTACTCTAAAATCGCGCTCACTAGACTCGAGCGTCATCGTCTAACTGAAGCGCCAACGGCGCGGCTTCAATAAATCAGCCTGGGGCAACGCCCCAGGGTGTCAGATAGGATAAGCAGCGCTGTAGGCGCGATTCATCTGAAGCCGTATTCACCGTACGTGGCGTCATCACAACGACTACATCGAATGAATGCGTCCACGGGACTATGAGTCGCGCCTTCAGCGCTTGATTTATAGATGTCCACATTCCTGGGGCGCTGCCCCAGGCTAATATGAAGGCGCGCCGTCGGCGCTTTACCAAAACAGAATGGAAAGTTGTGGCACTGGCTTTCGATTGCATCCAATCTGTGATCGCATGCGCGCATGCCAAAGCTCGCTGGCCGCATTGAGCGACGCCCTCCATCGCAAAAGCATTAGTCCGAGAGCAAAAAGGCATGCAAAAGATGCCTGGCTGTCTTGGTGCCGCCCGGCGGGAGTCTATCGGCTGAGTTTTGCTGGAAATACGGCGATTTTGGCGCAAGAGCGAACGCGAACCGAAGCTGCGCCGCGACCCTAGATACTACGCGACAAGTCCCTGATAAAAGAGATTGAGCATTTTCTCTGCCGTTGCATTTGACGAGTTTCATAGTCCAGAGGCAAATTGAAGACCGCGACAACCGAGGAACATCATGATTCACGAATCACCCAACTTTCTTGCCCAACTGACGGGTTGCTTTGCTAAGCCCGTTGCTGAAAATCCCACCGTAGCCATGGTGGAAGCCGCCTACCACCATCACGGGCTAAACTGGCGTTACATCAACTGCGAAGTCCCGCCTGAACTTCTCGGCGACGCCGTGCGTGGCGCAAAGGCAATGGGATGGGCGGGCTTCAACTGCTCGATCCCCAATAAGATTGCCGTGATCCAATATCTGGACGACCTCGGCGAGTCAGCACAGATCATCGGTGCCGTGAACACCGTTGTGCGCCGCGATGACCGATATATCGGCGAGAACACCGATGGGCGCGGCTTCGTCATGGCGCTGCGAAACATCGTCGATCCCACCGGGAAGACCGTTGTCCTCTTCGGGGCTGGTGGAGCGGCTCGGGCGGTCGCCGTCGAAATGGCGCTCGCGGGCGCTGCACGTGTCTTGATAATCAACCGTAACCGAACGCGAGCGGAGGAACTGGCTCGGCTCTTAAATGATAAAACGCCCGCTAAAGCGGAAGCGCTCGCCTGGCCCGCGCAATACCGCGTGCCGGACACGGCCGACATCGTCATCAACAACACCTCCGTCGGACTCTATCCCGAGGTCGACGCCCGGCTCGATGTGGATGTCGATTCGCTAAAGCCGCACATGGTGGTCGCCGATGGCATCCCAAACCCGCCGCGGACGTGCTGGATTCGCGACGCCGAAGCGCGCGGTTGCCGTGTCATGGACGGACTCGCGATGCTCATCGCCCAAGGAATTATCGGCATCAAATACTGGACGGGAATCGACGCGGATGCCGCCGTCATGCGTAAGGCACTCGAAGAAGCGCTTTCACTTTGATTTCTTCGTAGCGCGAGTTTAGCCGCTTATTTCCTGGCTTCCCCTGTGCCGGCCAACCAGAACACCGGAACCAGGCAGGAAAGTGCCACAAACGGGTTGCTTTCTCGCTACCGGACGATTCCACATTTTTTCTCGTAACGTTGTTGCCATTGGGAAGGAGTCCGGGGCCACACCCGGCGCGGCTCTCCAGGTGAACGGAAGATCGGGACGAACACGGGTTCAGGCTTGTTGCGGGCGTCGTTCTGCTCCGGCATCTCGCCGCCTTTTTCGAGCGGTTGTTAGCCCGCATCCGTCTGATTGCGGCTGCGAAATTCATCTCGCAGAGACGAGGAAAGCGCGGATAACTGACTCGCTGTGCGCAACAGTTCTCTGTTTCGCAGATTCCGGCCGAATAGACTGGCAATATCCGCCACCGTGATTTTCTGCGGGTCTTGTCCAAGCAACTGAATGAGGTCGCCCGCGGTGACCGTCCCCTCTTCCAGAACTGCGAAGTAGAAACCACTCCTTTCACTCCGCAGGAACCGTTTAACGATATCCGCCCGCCCCAGGCGTATGCCGAGTTTAAAGCAGGGCAGTCGAGGCTGGGTGATGACAAATCGCGCGGACCCGATCTGAAGAGTATCGCCGATGTGAACAGCGGTCTCCAGCAATCCTTCTGTGGTGAGGTTTTCGCCGAATGCTCCCCACGTTATCTCCAGATCAGGAAATTCCTTCCGCCAAAAGCTGTAGTGCTCAGATGGGTAGGCATAGACGGCCTTGTCCACACCACCATGCACTGTCAGGTCGGACTGCTTATCTCCTTCCAAGTTAAGCTTGAAGACCCGCACTGAGCCGTTTTGGGGCGACTTAAAGATCGAAGTTCGAATGAGTTTACCCTTCCATTCGACCTCGCGTGGGCCGCCGACGTTGACAGACAAGATTTTCATCTGATCAGACAATCGCCCGCGATCGCTCTCCTTCAAGGCGCGAGCAGCACGGCTTTGCTCTCACTCTCCATCGTGCTTGAGTTCAGGCGCGCGGATGGACCTGCCAGCGTTCACATCGATGGTTGCATCAATTACGTAAGAAGAAAGATCCGGCGGGATTTGGTGATGACTTAACTGCGATGCGATGTATTGAGACGACTGAACTGCGCCGCGGTCCTTTACCACGGCCAAGGGCAGCATCACTTTGTGAGGTATTCTTTGTAGTTCTCCAGGGTGACAGGCTCGAACGGGATCCAAACAAAGGAGTCAACCTTTTCGCCCTTGATGAGTTTGACTGCCGTTTCCACCGCCCCATAGCCCTGACCCTTGGCGTCTTGAAAGACGGTCACGTCCAGATTGCCCTTCTCCATTTCAGCGAGGGCATCCGCAGTCGCGTCAATGCCGGCGACGACCACCTTCTTGGCGCTGTTTACGATTGGCAGGCGGAACCTAGAAGGTATTGCACGGCGGCTCCGCTGTAGTTAGGGTGGCTGGTTTATTGGCCGCGCAGCCGAGGGTCGGGAGCGAACCACCGCGCGCCCGGAGTCGTAGCGTTGAAGAGAGAGTTTTTTCACATGGGTAGAGGTTGATGAGGCGGAATGCGATGTTTTATGATGTAATATTAAGTTTATACGAGTTACTTGACACCATAAATATGATGTTATATAATCAAAACGTCAAATAAAAATATGTATTCGCATCACTCCTACCATCATAAGAACTCAAACATCTGCCGAATTGGAGGGGAGCGATGATTGGGCTGGCCCTTTTAGGTGCTGGTCGAATGGCCAAGGTGCACGCCGAAGCTATCTCAGCAGCAGGCGCGAGACTTGTAACCGTATTCGACGTTTCCGCCGCCGCCGCGAACTCTCTGGCTTCGAAAGCTGGCGCATCGGTGGCTCAGACAGCGGAAGAAGCTCTCAACCATCCTGAGGTCGCAGCAGTTCTTATAGCGACGTCATCGGACACTCACGCCAAGTTCGTCATCGAGGCGGTTCAGGCGGGAAAGGCCGTTATGTGCGAGAAGCCGCTGGCGCCGACTCTCGCGGAGGCGCAACAGTGCGTGGATGCGTTGGGCGATCGCGCCGGAAGCGTTTTCCTGGCCTTCAATCGGCGGTTTGATCCCGGACACGCTGCAGTCAAGCAGGCCATCGAGAATGGCGAGATTGGCAATCTTGAACAACTGACGATTACCAGCCGCGACCCCTACCCACCCCCGCTCGAGTATGTTCCGAAGTCCGGCGGCCTCTTCCGCGACATGATGATTCACGACTTCGACATGGCCCGGTGGATGCTCGGCGAGGAACCGATTAATATTCATAGCCGTGGCAGCTGCCTGGTTGATCCGGAGGTTGGCAAACTCGGCGATATCGACACGGCCTGCGTAACCATGATTACGGCGAGCGGAAAGCAGGCGGTCATCCTCAACTCGCGGCGAACTGCGTATGGCTTTGATCAGAGGATCGAGGCTTTCGGCTCGGGGGGCATGGTCATGTCCGATAATCCCCAGGCCACCGGCTTCAAGCGATTTTCGAGCACAGAGCTTCGGCGCCCCCGATCGCTTTCGCGCCTTCTTTATGGAGCGCTATGGCGACAGCTATCGGTTGGAAATTGAGGCGTTTGTCAATGGCTTGGTTCAAGGCCAACCGGCATCTGTAAGTGCCATTGACGGGCTGAAGGCCGTCTACTTGGCAGAAGCCGCCGGAGCATCTCTTCGACTCGGAAAAGCTATAGAATTGAAACCAAACTGTGAAATTACCTGGTAATGAATGATGACTCTTTCTTAAGGAACAAGACAACCACCGCAATCATCACCGGAGGAGCCCAAGGTTTGGGTTTCGCCATCGCCGAACGGCTCGCCCGGGAGGGCGCGCGTGGCCTCATTCTCAGCGGGCGAAGCGTCGACAAAGGAGAGAAGGCGGCAGCGAATATTCAATCTCAGGGCACGGATTGTATCTTCGTAAAGGCTGACGTCTCGAGCGCACAAGATTGCGCCAAACTAGTCGCCAAGGCTCTCGAGCGCTTTGGCTCGGTCAACGGCTTAGTCAACGCCGCGGCCTTGCCGGACCGCGGGACGCTCCTGGATACAACTCCCGAACTTCTGGACCGGATGTTCCGGACCAACGTGTCCGGGCCCTTCCTTTTGATGCAGGGCGTGGTCCGGCATTTGACCGAGACCGGCCAACCGGGAAGCATTGTCAATATCCTCTCGATGGTGGTGCACTGCGGCCAGTCCTATCTGGCGCCTTATTCCGCCTCAAAGGGAGCTCTTGCTACACTGACCAAGAATGTCGCCAATGCTTACGCGGCCAATCGTGTCCGCTGCAACGGAATACTCACCGGCTGGATGGACACGCCGGGTGAGAGCGCCACGCAGCAGAAATTTCATGGCGGAGGCGAAGATTGGTTGGCAAAAGCCGAGGCAGAACAGCCCATGGGCCAACTGGTGAAACCGCATCAAGTTGCTGGATTGGTTGCTTACCTCCTGAGTCCAGAATCGGGCGTAATAACCGGAGCTTTGATAGATTATGATCAGCGCGTCTCTGGAGCCTACCCGGAGTAGTCGCCTGCAAGGCTTTCCAGTCCCATCCAGCTCCTCATGAGCCTGTAGCGGCGATGTCCCCATCGCCGACCATACCTCGACGGTGGGGACACCGCCGCTACAAAAGAGGTGAGTTGCGTACGCGCACCATGAAGTAATATGAGGTTCTATGAGTTGACGTTTTGCTGTTCCTTATCATACTCTTCAGCGGATGAGAACTCGGGCGAGACCCTCGATTGAGGAAATCGCGAAGTTGAGCGGCTGCAGCAAGGCCACCGTCGATCGGGTTCTTCACGGGCGGGCCGGAGTCCACCCGCGAACGCGAGACAAAGTGAACCAGGCGCTCGGCCAGCTCGACGCCGAATATGAACTCAGAACGGTCAGGCCCTTTGACGCCTCGTCGGTATCTGGGACCTCCCGGCACATTGGGTTTATCATCCAGTCCGGCCAAGCGTTTACGGAGTCTTTCTTGGCGACTATCGAGAAGCAGTCAAGTAGTGAACGGACAGTGGAATTGAAGGGTTTGGGCGCCGCCTCCGATGAGGCGGTGATTGAAGCGATCACGGGCTGGGCCTCTGACTTCGATGGACTTGCCATAGTCTGCAAGAACATGCCCCAGATTATTGATGAGCTGAAACGCCTTCGGCAGACGGGAGTGCGCGTGATGGCTCTGGTTTCGGATATTGAATCATCCGCTCGTTCGGCCTATCTGGGAATTGATAACCGAGCGGCTGGCAACGTCGCTGCCTACCTGATGGGTCGCCACTTGGACCGGCGTTCAGGTGCCCAGGTGGCCGTGGTCGTGGGGAGCTTTTCCTACCGCTGCCATGAAGATCGCGAAATCGGGTTCCGTTCGATTATGCGGCAGCAGTTTGACAGCGTCGAAGTCCTGGAGGTCATCAAAGGCGAGGACTCCGACGAAGCCACCTATGATGCCGCTCGAAAACTATTCGGAGCCAGGCCGAACATTGTCGGCGTCTACAATGTCGCCGGTGGCAATCGCGGATTGGCTCAAGCGGTGGGCGAGTTGCAGCACGCGTATCGCCCCGTTTACATTACCCACGAATTAAACCGGGTCACCGAACCTCTCCTGCGCACAGAACAAATCGATTACCTGATCGTCCAAGACCTCGATGAAATGATTCGTCGCGCTACTCAGTTCATGCGCGAAATCCCTGCGGATGATCGTGGTGTCCACGCCCTCGAGCACGTTCGTTTCCACCTTTTAACGCAGTTCAATATTGGCTAAAGGATTCTTCAGTGTCCAAGCGCGCCTGCGAGTTTCGGCTTCGCCTCGACTTTAACGCTCGCGCGGGCACTCGAGAACTGGAAGAGGGTTGAGCGTCGAGGGGAAAAATCCAAATTCTTCGCAACAAATCGGGGTGACCGGATTGCATTGTGCGCGCACCCGACTGCGGCCCTGTCGTCTTAAAATTCATTAGCCGGATTCGCCTTCGGCAGGCGAATCGAACATCTGACGAACCTCCACTTCGCCCTCCCAGACCGGCCAATGCTCCTTGTAGAGCTGCAGAAATTGGGACGCTCGTGCGACCGCTTCTTGCTTCGACGCCACTTTGTATATGGCGTAGGCACTGATCAGCTCTTTGGATTCGGCGAAAGGCCCGTCGGAGATAGTCAGTTTCCCTGCCGAAAGGCGAACCCGAGCCCCCATCGCGCTCGGAAACAGACCGCCGGCCGAGACGAGCCAACCGGTCCCTAACGCCTCTTGTCCGAACTTGGCGATCGCATTCAAGAGCGCCTTCGGGGGTGGGCCTGCGTTTTCCGTAGACTTGATCAGGTTCATGAATCGCATGTTCGATTTCTCCCTGCGGGTTTCAGGTTAATGATTAGATGTGTGTCCTAGGACGCAGCTGAGTTCGCAGAGGAATTAATTCGCGCAGACGTTCATCGCGCAAGAAAAGCCCTCCCCATAGCAGCGCGCCGAAAATGACTGGGAAGAGGACCTCAAACGGGGCGGCACTGACACGAACGTGCGTGGCGACGGCGCCGCCCAGATAGCCGGTCAACAGGATAGCGCCAAGCACGGCGGTGCGCGGGATCAAGTAGAGGACCGTAGAGGCGAGCAAGACGATCCCGAGGCCCAAAATAACGCTCTCGGGGTATCCGAGCTGAACGGTCGTCTCCATGACAATGGCCGGCTTCAGCAGTTTCATGACGCCGTCCATGAGCAGGAACAGGGATGGCAGGGTGCCTATAATCCATCCAGCCCACAGCATCCTTTTGGAGACGGACGGATCTTGCGTATCCAATTGCATGGCTGCACCGTAACGCCGTCAAAAGAACCCTGTCTTGTATAAATACGACAGCTGCTTATCCCCGCGAACAATTTGTGCAGGCGTTTGTCCGATCAAGTATTTGAGCGACCGGGTGAGATGCGCTTGATCGAAATAGCCGGCTTCTGGAACCGTATCGAGAATTGAGACGCCTTGTTTCAAGAGATTAGCCGCCTGTCGAGCGCGTTCGATTTGACGAATTGTGCTGTGGGTCATGCCCGTCGCTTGCAGAAAATGCCGCTGTGCGGTTCGGATTGACATTTTTTGCCGTCGACCTTGCAGCGCAACCTTTACGGGGAGGTCAACCGCAACCAACCCATCATGCACAAGCCGGTTCACGAAGTTTTCCGCATTCTCAAAGTCAGGGTATTCCCAGGCAGAGCCATTCAACCAGAAGGATCGGCCCGTCGCTTCCGGCAAGGTTACATCCCTTCGATCGAGGAGATTTCTCGCGGGCAAATGTGGCATGAATGTGCCCAGCTTGAAGCGGATACCAAGCCACTCACCTTCTGCCGGACAGTCCAGCGTGGCCGCATTTGTTTCTGGTCCCCGCACGGTGAGAGTTGTCCTGCCATTGTGACGCGTCACGACCATCTCCCAATGACTCGCGGCGATCGAAAGAAATGTGCCGGCGCGTTCACTGTGACAACGCCAAATCCTTTCAACAAAAGGCGAGTCCGATGGCCTATCATCGAAGATAAGGAACATACTTCTGCCAGAGCTATGCTTTCATTGGGTTTCGCAGGCGCTTGATTGCCATATGCATTCAATTATGCGACGAATGGTTTGCTCATTTTAGGACAGCGGCGGTCACCAGCGCCGTATTTTTACGGCCAAGCTTCTACTGCCGCGGCCAAAGCCGAATCCAACAGAGAGCGGCGGCGACTCGTAGGGCGAATCCAAGGAAATCACACGATTAGCGCTTGACCGGGGCTTTCCTTCGACGCGTGCGTATCAGTTCTTGGCGAGCTGTCCGCGCATTTCCGCCGCGTATTGGTCGGCGTTGAGTCCGGTCAGCAAGTGGACGACATGTTCCGGGAAGTCTCACAATCGTCCTGGACGCCGAGCCCACCGAGAACACAGAGGGTTGACAAAGAGTTGTCAACGCGCCTCACTCGCCAAACCTTCTGGCGCAGACGGATCAGTCTCGTCGTAGGGCGCCAGAGCGAAGCTAAACAGAATCTTGGTGTTCTCTGATCCTCTGTGGTTCGGCGCCTGCTTGCAGATGCCGTAAGTGAGGCCTTGTCGCGCACGTCCCGAAGCAGACGAGGAGATATCTGCGGGCTCTCGACTAAGTGAAGCCTGCGATGACCTAGTTAGTTGAGGCCTGCAGAGGAGATTCTTTGTGGCGCCCGCTGATAGCGTTCGTTGAGCCCTGCAGCGCTCGCCAATGGCGATACACTCCTCGCGCCAGGATCGCTCAATCTGCTCGCGAGAATAAGTACTCTTCGCATGGCTTGCCGAGTTGTTCTACTCGTTGCAAACTTGTTCTTCATATTCTTCTAACACCACCTGGATCATCTCGTTGGCGGACACTCCTGCCGCTTCATCCAGCGCCGGTCACGGTTCCTGCGAGACGGTCAACTTCTTTATGATCGGTTACGTAGGCCGCAGGCATTCAGATCCAACAATTCTTTGCTGGGCGCGGCATCGGGTCGGTCGACTCGGACGACCAGCTAACCAGTTCGTTTCCACCTCCGAACCCAGTTCAATATCGCCTGAACTCGGAAGTCGATGGATGAGTCCGATTGCTGAGATCGGTCGCAGCCGAAGCGGCTAGACGTGGCGCCGGGCCATTAAGCGGATTACCGTGATTCATGGCTTCCTTTCGCGATGCAACGAATCTCGCAGGATTTTTTCGCGCAGCATCGCTCACCAGCTTGAAAGAACAGCAGATGATGACAGTGCATGGAGCCGATCGTCCGGTGCTGCTTTGCTGGCACGACGGTCAGGTATTCGCGCTCGACAATCGTTGTCCGCACATGGGGTTCCCACTAAGCAAAGGGAGCCTGGACCATGGCTTGCTTACCTGCCACTGGCACCACGCCCGCTTCGACTTGCGCAGCGGGTGCACTTTCGACGTGTGGGCAGATGAAACCCCGGTCTTTGAAGTGTGCGTCGAAGGGGATGACATCTGGGTCTCCAAGGTCCCAGTCATGCGCGCCGATACGCAGTTGCATTTTGCGCGCTTGCGTCGGGGCCTGGAGGAGAACATCGGGCTGGTCCAGGCCAAAAGCATTGTCGCGTTGCTCGCGGACGGCGAGGGGGCGAAAAGTGTAATCCGGGAGATCGCCAAATTCGGTGCGCGACACCATCGGGTGTGGGCAAATGGCATGACCATGTTAAGCTTGGTGGCTCGACTGGGTCCTTGCCTTGGCGAGACCACGCTGATCTACGCTTTGGCCGCCGCGGCGCGGACGGTTGCAGGGAATTGTGCCGGGCAGCCGATGCGACACTCTCCCGGACGCCTCCATGGCGAGGGCTATGGCGAGCAGCGCCTGAGTGAGTGGATGGTTCACTGGGCAAGGGTCCGCCACGATGAGGCTGCCGAGCGGACGTTGCTAACAGCCGTGAGCTGTGGGCTCACGAAAGAAGCGCTTAACAAGATGGTCTTCGGCACAATCCAAGAGCGGATCTATGCTGACAGTGGACACGCCCTGGATTTGTCCAACAAGGCGTTTGAGCTCCTGGAATTTATCAGCTGGAAATACGCAACCGAAGTCTTGCCACTCCTTGTAGAACACCTGACTCAGTCGCAATCCGCGGAAGAACGGGGAACATGGCGAGCTCCGGTCGATCTCGTGGAGCTAATTCACGGAGCCGAGGAGACCCTGCGCAAAAACTTTCGACCGACGCGGCCAGCGACCATCGGCGAGCCGGACTTCTATAACCAAATGCTTGGAGGGGAGCCGCAGGCGATTATTAGGGCCATCGTCGAAGCCGTCACTCAAGGTGTTCCGCCGGTCGAAATCGCACGACACTTGACACTCGCGGCTGCATGGCGCTTGGCACGTTTCCCAGAGTCGAACGGCATCGAAGATTGGTTTGCGCCAATGCATACGTTCTCGTTCTGCAACGCGCTTCATCGCGTGCTGGCACGAGGTGAGGCCGGACCGGAACTCGTCCGCGGCCTATTCCATGCAGCCATGTCGATCTACGCAGATCGGTTTCTCAACATCCCGAGCGCTCCGCTGCCGAGCGAGCAGCCGTTACAAGATCTGCCGACTGCGGCTGACGAGCTGCGAGAGTGCATCCTCTCAGCTCTCGACCAACGAAAGGAATGGTCTAAAGTGCCACGCCTCGCGCTCCGTTATTTGCGTCTTGGCCACCCAGAGGCAGGGTTGATTGACACACTCACTTTCGCGACCCTTCGCGAAGATCTGGACTTCCATGCTCTCCAGCTCCTCGAAGCGACCCATACCCAGGCGGCAGAATGGTCGCTAGGCAGTGCTGAGCGCGAACTGCTTTACGCGGCAAGTTGCCGGTACCTGGCTGCTCATTGTCCGACACGACGTAGCTCAAGCCAGGCGGTGGCCGTCGCCCTGCGTCTGCATAAAGGAGAGGAAGTTTACACCGAGTAACTGTTCGAGTACGAAAACGACTATCACAGGCGAGGTGGTCTTGAACTGTTGCCGATCCTCCGGGTTCTCGGTGTCCTCTGTGGTGAGGACTTGTTTAAGGCTCCCCTCAACTCGTCCTTTCCGATATGCGCCGAGACTAGCTCCGCAATGACTCACAAACTTGAACGCAATCGTCCGGCAAATCGCGTCGCCAGCTGGCTTAGCGTTTCCTTGGGCGTATCGACCCCGATGCAGCCAACCTGCGTATCTCAGCAACGGTCGCAGTGGCTTCAGCTAGAGCGGCGACACCAGCGGAAGAAATTCTGCTTGCGCGCCTGCGCGCGTGCGGCCATCCCCGCTGCGACTTCCGAATCACCCGCTCCAACGGCGATGAACTTTCGTAGCAGGTTCGCTGGCAGACCAGCTTGGTCTCTCGCGATCTGCGGCACCGTCCGGCTTTTGACTTTGCGCCGCTTTGCACTGGCCGGTTCACCCGAGGCGTTAGAAGGCGTTCTCATAAAATAGTGATCGTTGCGACCATCTTGGGCGGGCATGACCTCACCCAACGATAATACGAGGAAGCTTCGCACCAGCTCTGGGTCGGGACAATGGCACTTCCGTGCTATGGCCGACTATCGTTCGCGGTCTGCGGACGATCTCGCTGCCAGCTTCGAGGAAAGTGAGCTCGAGCGCACCTTTTCGCCGGCGGGTAGCTCGGCTCGAATTCGCTGGGCGCTCGATAGAAGCACCCCGATAAAATCGTTCGTTTACTTAGTTCGAACAGAGATTCCGACTACTCATGAGCCGGCGACTTGAGGCTCTCTTTCGGCCGGCTTGGGGACCGATTGTCTGCGGGGAGACAGTTGGCGAATTACGACGTAGAAAACCGGCGTGAGGACGAGACCAAACAAGGTGACACCGAGCATGCCGGAGAAGACGGCTGTGCCCAGGGATTGCCGCATCTCCGCGCCAGCACCACTAGCGATCATGAGCGGAAGAACGCCCAGGATGAAAGCAAAGCTTGTCATGAGGATGGGGCGAAGCCGCAGCCGCGACGCTTCGACAACAGCCTCCCGCCGGTCGCTGCCCTGTTCCTCCCGCTGCTTGGCGAATTCGACAATGAGGATCGCGTTTTTGCAGGCGAGTCCCACGAGGACGACAAAGCCGATCTGCGTGAGAATGTTATTGTCCATCCCGCGCAGCCAGACACCGCCTAGCGCCGCCAGCACACACATGGGCACGACGAGGATTATGCTCAACGGCAGAGACCAGCTCTCATACAAGGCGGCCAGGATCAGAAAAACAAACACCACGCAGAGCGGGAAGATGAAAAGTGCGGTGTTACCCGCAAGAATCTGCTGATAAGCGAGGGCGGTCCACTCAAAACCAAATCCGTCAGGCAACGCCTGGCGAGCTGCGTCGGCCATAGCAGCCAGCGCCTGGCCGGAGCTGTAACCGGGTGCGGTATCGCCATCGACGGCGGCGGCGGGATAGAGATTGTATCGCTCCACGCGGGAAGGACCGGTGCGCGACTCGACAGAAAGAATGGTTCCCAGTGGCACGGAAGCGCCCGTGGCGCTCCGGGTGCGAAGCTTCCCAACGTCCTCGGGATCCTCGCGAAAGCGCGCGTCGGCTTGTGCGATGACCCGGAATGTGCGCCCGTAGAGATTGAGGTCGTTCACGTATATCGATCCGAGTTGGGTTTGCAACGTGTCGAAGACGTTCTCCATCGGAACGCGAAGCATCTGCGCCTTCGTGCGGTCGATATCAGCGTAGAATTGCGGCGCGTTCGCGCGGAACCCGCTGAATAGACCAATAAGCGGCGGTCGCTTCGCGCCCTCGGCAACAACTTCTTGCGCCGCTTGCTGGAGAGCTACATAACCGCGACCGCGGCGGTCCTGGACCATCATTCGAAACCCGCCAAGGTTCCCCATCCCCCGCACGGGAGGCGGAGGGAAAACCAGGACGAGCGCCTCGTCGATCGCCGATACCTTTGCGCGAAGCTCGGCCATGATCTTTGGACCACTCAGGCCTTTGCGCACACGTTCCTCGAACGGAGCGAGCGCAGAAAATAGAGCGGCCTTGTTCGGCGCATTGGTTCCCGTTGTCACGTCGAAGCCCGCAAAGGCGACCACGGACGCCACCCCTTGTACCTCCCGGGCGATCTCGGTGATCCGGCGAACCACCATATCGGTTCGCGAAAGCGAAGCGCCCTCCGGCAGTTGCGCGACTGTGATGAGGTAGCCTTGATCCTGGGCGGGGATGAATCCGGCTGGCACCTTGATGAATCCGAAGACCGTAAGAGCAAGCAAACCGATATACAGGATGAGCACGATGGCGGTGCGACGCGTAACCACGGAAACGAGCCGGCCGTAGCCCGTGGAAGCTGCCGTGAAGCTGCGATTGAAAAGACGAAAAAACCAGCCGAGTGTGAAGTCCCACATCCGCGCGAACCAATCCCGCTTTGCGCCATGCGGTTGAAGCAAAACGCCGCAGAGCGCAGGGCTGAGTGTCAGCGAGACGAAAGCGGAAAAGAGCGTCGCCACTGCGATGGTGAGCGCAAACTGGCGATAGAACTGCCCAGAAATTCCGCTGATGAAGGCCGTCGGGATGAATACTGCGCTCAGCACGAGCGCGATGGCGATGAGCGCGCCGGCCACTTCTTCCATCGCCTTGATTGTCGCCTCCCGCGGTGCCAAACCCTGGGCGAGATTGCGCTCGACGTTTTCGACCACCACGATGGCGTCGTCGACCACAATTCCGATGGCGAGCACGAGGCCAAACAGCGAGAGATTATTGAGCGAAAACCCGAGCGCAGCCATCACGGCAAATGTCCCGATCAGCGAAATAGGTATGGCCACAATCGGGATGATCGAGGCTCGCCATGATTGCAAAAAGACCATCACGACCACAACCACCAGCAGGGCGGCCTCGAAAATTGTGTGGATGACCGCGCGGACGGACTCTTCAATAAAGACTGTCGGATTGTAGACGACACGATATTCGATGCCTTGCGGGAAATCCGCACTCAACTCGCGCATCCGCTCCTGGACGCGTTCGGCCGTTCCCAAGGCGTTTGAGCCTGGGCGCTGCTGGATGGCCATGGCGACGGCGGGTTTGCCGTCGAGGTAACTATTGACCACGTAGTCCTGTGCGCCCAGTTCCACGCGCGCCACCTCACCCAGGTAGACAACCCGCCCATCGTCGCCGGTCTTGACGATGATCTTCTCGAACTCCTCTGGCGTTATTAGTCGGCCTTGGGCGGTAACGTTGATTTGAAAAGCGCGGTCAGTGTCCACCGGCGGCTGGCCGATAACGCCCGCTGCAACCTGCACATTCTGATTCTGCAGAGCAGTGACGATTTCCGTAGTTGTAAGATTTTGGAAGGTCAGTCGGCTCGGATCGAGCCAGATACGCATGCTGTATTCCCGCGCCCCATAAACATTCACATCTCCGACTCCATCGAGCCGCTTGAGTTGCTCGCGCACATAGAGAATCGCGTAGTTGCTGATGTAGAGCTGATCGTAGGAATCGTCCGGCGAAACCATGTGGACGACCATGAGCAGATCCGGCGAGCTCTTCAGCGTGGTGACGCCGGAGCGCCGCACGACGTCGGGAAGCTTCGGCTCGGCAATGGCAACCCGGTTCTGGACGAGCACCTGCGCCTTGTCGAGGTCGGTGCCGGGCTTAAAGGTGATCGTGAGCGTCATCGCGCCATCGCTCGCGCTCTGGCTCGACATGTAGAGCATGTCCTCCACTCCGTTAACCTCCTGCTCAATCGGCGTCGCCACCGTCTCGGCGATGACCTGCGGACTCGCGCCAGGATAAGAGGTCCGCACGACGATGGTCGGCGGAGCTACCTCCGGATACTGTGCCAGTGGAAGGGACTGGTAGGCGATGGAACCAACAAGAACAATCAGAATGGAAAGGACCGCGGCGAAGATTGGGCGATCGATGAAAATCTTGGAAAAGTTCATGCCGCAACCAAATCAACTTTTGGCCGGCGCAGCCTCTTTGAGCCTCACGGGGATTCCTGGCCGCACTCGCATCAGACCGCCCGTGATGACTCTATCCTCGGCCGTCAAGCCCTCTTCGACAACGCGCAACTCGTCATAGAGCCTTCCCGTGGTGACGAATCGCCGCTGCGCCAACCCGTCCTTGTCCACCACCATGACAAACTTTTTCGACAAATCCGTTCCGATCGCCTCGTCGGGGATGAGCAAGGCCTGGTATGGACCACGTCCCTTCAGTTGCACACGCACGAACAAACCCGGCGTCAGCAACCCTTTGGGGTTGTCGATGAGCGCGCGTGCCCGCAATGTGCCAGTTTGCGGGTCGAGCCGGTTGTCCACAAAATCCATTTTCCCTTCGTGCGAAAACTCCTTCTCGTCTGCCAATGCAATCCGGACGGGATTGGCAGCTTCCCGAGAAGAAGTTCGCTCGCCGGAGAGATCAAGACGTGTGTACTTAAGCACCGTGCGCTCGTCCGCATCAAAGGTAGCGTAGAGGGGATTGTCCGGCACGATGGTGGTAAGCAGGGTCGACTGCGTTGATCCTCCCGAGACGACGTTGCCTTCGTCCACATAGCGGCGGCTGATGCGCCCGTCGATGGGCGCCTTGACTTGCGTAAACTCGAGATCGAGCGCTGCTGCCTTGGCGGCCGCCTGAGCCTCGGACAAATTTGCCACCGCGATTTCATATTCGTTCCGGCGGGTATCAAACTGTTCCTGGGCGATCGTGCTGCCCTGCATCAACCTTTCGGCGCGCTGGAGATTTTGCACGGCGAGATTCCGCTGGGCTTCCGCTCGCTTGAGTTCAGCCTGGGCGCGCTCGGCCGCCGCCGCATACGGCCTGGGATCGATGACGAAAAGGAGATCGCCCGTCTTCACGACCTGCCCGTCCTTGAAATGAATGGAATCCAGGTAACCACTGACTCGTGCCCGCACTTCGACTGATTTGATCGGTTCGAGCCGTCCGGTAAAATCATCCCATTCGGTCACTTCCTTGATCACCGGCTGCGTCACGGAGACCTCCGGCGGAGGAGGCTCAGCTTGCTTTGGTTTGCACCCTACGGATGAAATCAGTATCGCAACAAAGAGGCAAAGATTTCCGCGGAGCCATCGCCGAATAAGTTTGTCGTTCATCGTTTTCGGAATGTGAGCAGCACGACCCATGCTTGATAGCATCTTAACAAGGAATTAACCACAGAGCACACAGAGGACACGGAGTTTCCAACAAAAAAGGACTGGCGGGGTGTTATCCGTGCAGCCATTTGCGCGCCACAAAGAGTTTGAACTCGGCTTGCTCACTCTATGGTCAGAGGTGGCCTTGAACGCAGTTCTTTATCATCTTCCTCTGTGTTCTCTGTGCCCTCTGTGGTTTACAGAATTCTTCGGTCGCGAGTCGTCCGGCTGCATCGGTTGTTAGCCTCGCCTCCCTTCAAATTAGCGGCGACCTCATTGGCTTTTACCCGTTTGCCTTTCCCTGACTCAGTCAGTTCTGGTCAGGCGAGGAGCGGGAGCTTGCGCAGCGCATCGCGCAGTTCGAGCACGTCCCAGGGCAGATGCTCGGTGATAGGGAGTCCGACCACATCGGTGGCTCCGGCCACGTCGTTTAGTAGCCGCACCACCTGGTCTAGCCGCATCCTTCCTTGCGGGATGCCCTCAAAGGCGTCCTCCGGGATGCTTGGCTTGTTGAACAGCAACGGCCGAAAATGCGCCGGATCGAGCACGTCGAGGTCGAAATGCACTGCAAGATGCGTGATCGTCTGCGCCGCGATCCAGTCGAGCACCGGCTGGCTGGTCTCGGCGAGCGCCTTAGCCCCGGCAGAGCGCAGCTGAAGGCGACGGATGATCTGGTCCTCGACCTCGTTCCAATCGTCGAGGCCGGCATGCATCACACGAGCTGGATCGACGGGCACCTTTACCTCGCCCACGAAGTCTGGATCACCCTCACCCATCAGCATGCCCAGGACGTGGGCATGGGCGTGCGAGAAATGCTCGGGCTGCATGACATCGGGTGCGCATCGACCCAGAGCACGCCCAGCTTGCCGCCATAGCGCTCGTTGAGATAAGACATCGGCGCGAGGTCGATCAGACAATCCCCTCCGAGCGCTAGAATACGTTCGGGCGAGTGGCGGTCGATGGCGGCACGCGCCGCCCTGGCCTGCGAAAGAAGCGCCGCCCGCCCGACGATTCCCGCATCGGTCTCGAGCGCGGCCCCCTCCTCTGGGTAGGGCACGTCGATCGTCTCTTCAGGACCGTCGGCCGGAGGCGCAAGAAAGGCCAAAAGCTCCGCGCCAAAGCGGTAGGCGGGTTCGTTGCCACCCTGCCATTGCGGCATGTTGAGCCGGAGCGTTGTGGAAGTCATGTCCGTCATCTTCGTAACATTCAAAGGAAGGGGCAGCCATTTAAGTTTACTCTTTTCAATATCGTTCCGACCGCCCTTCGCGATGCGGGATTGCGGCATGATCTTCCTCTGTGTTCTCTGTGCCCTCTGTGGTTAAGGAAGTTCTCCTCCTTCCGCTACCGTCGTCCTAAGCGCGCTCTCACCTCGGCCGGAACTCCGTAGTCCTCGAAGAACGTCTCGGGCCACGTAAGCTTCATGGCATCACGCTGTATAAGGACGAAAAGAACCCTTTCCGCGGCGTTATCAAGCAGCTTAGACCTACGCGCGATTTGCTCGCTATCCAGGACAGGCCGAGCAACAGCGCGATCGAACGCCCTGAGCGCCTCCAGAGAATCGACCATCTTTCTGCAGGCTGCGAAATACGCTTCGCCTGACTCTTGCAGGATTTCCACCGCAAGCGGGTTATCTGGGTCAATGAAGACCATCGGTTTCTTAACGTACTCGGCCGGTTCTCCTCATCACTGGAAATGTTATCGCTGACGCATCTCCCGAAACGGAAGAAAGCATAGGCGACAGGGACGCGTTTTCCGTCGTAGAGTTGCGGGGTGCCGCTGATTCCACTTTTCGCAGCGCTACTCCTCGTTGTCGCGCTCATCCTCGCGACACCATTATTGCTGTTCCTGCGTTACCGAGCCGGCACAGCGCGGCGACGAGCTTGGAGGTGGGTGGCCACCCTGAATCTTGTGATGATCGTGCTCTCGGCGGGATTTTTTTTGTACGTCGCCGCACTAACCAATTTTTGGGTTCGGGACGCGTTCAGATACTCTGTCTTCGGGCTGCTGGGTGGATGTCTCCTCGGACTGGTCGGATTAGCATCGACTCGGTGGGAACAGACGCCACGGGCGCTGCATTACACGCCGAATCGCTGGCTGGTGCTGATTATTACCCTCGCTGTGTCAGCGCGTTTGCTTTACGGGATCTGGCGAATCTGGCACGGCTGGTGGACTGCCGGATCCGATACCTCGTGGATTGAGACGGCAGGTGTCGCTGGTTCCATGGCACTCGGAGCCGTTATGCTCGGTTACTATGTTGCCTACTCAGCAGGCGTTAGGTGGCAGCTTAGACAGCGCAACAAGACTTTGTAACTAAGGAAACTAGCGGTCGGCGTGGCGCCCCCACCTCCGCAACGCGCTCTAAGACTGAGAGAGCGATCCACACTGCGGTTGCAAGATTGAACGGCGCCATCAAGGACAACGCAATTGTTTCCAATACGAAACCTCATCCTTTCGGCAACAAAAAGGTGACCACAAAACGCAGCCCTCAGTCGGGTCCGCCCTCCGGATGTTCGGCAAAGTATCGCGCTCCCACCAGGCTCGTTCGAGCTGCCGGATTCGTCGGCCGAGCAGATAATTGCTCTGGTAGATCAGGCTGATGACGATGCTTGGGTAAACGGAGCCGGGCAAGTTCCGAGATAGACCTGTAGGGCGTGCTTTACTTCGCGCCTGGGCCCGACGTTGCAATGGCAGGCTGAAGCACGAAGAGGTTTCGGCGCCGTTTGCGCTTGTCGAGGGCAACCACGGCGCGGCCGTCAGGGGTGAAGGCAAGCCCCTCGGGTTTACCCTTGAGAGAGCCCAAACTCCATGATGCAGTGAGTCGGGCCGCGCCGCCGCCCACCTTGAGATCATCGAGTCGCGCAATGGCGGCTGACTGGTCGCTGAGAAGATAAAGCAGCCCATCGGGACCGACCTCGAGGTCACTGAAGTCGAGACAAGTCCTAGCGAGCCTTTCGTCCGGCAACCACGAGGCCAGCGCGACCAAACGGGTGCAGCTTGGCGTGTACCGCCACCTTTCGCCGTCTCTCAAGACGCCACCGCAGGCGAGCCCTTGCGGTCGAGATCCTGCGGGGCCAAACTCGATGAGCGCAGCAGGCTCTTTCTCCTTTGCCACCAAAAGGTGACCGTCGGGCAACAGAGCGACACCTTCACCGCGCGACCCTTTCGGATGCGACCATGATCTCGCGAGATCGTTGTCTCCTTCCACGACCAGCTCCATACAAGCGACGGCTTTCGACGTTTCGAGATCGAGCAGCTCGATACGCGGAGGTGACTCCTGCAGCAGCAGCACGCCCCCGGCACCATCGGCGCAGATCGCCTCAATCTGCGGATCGTCCTGCGGAAGTTGAGAGCTCGCAAAACCGGCCACATCTATCTCTTGCCAAGGAGGTGATTGAAGATCTTCGGGAGGCAGGGCCAGCCACGCGATTTTGGCTGCGCGGTCGCCGACGGCTATCAGCGACATCCGGTGACTGTCACCACGCCGGAGGCAGATTCCAGAAACTTCACGCAGCGGCACATCGAAAACGTGCTCCACGCGAAGGTCGCCGAGGGAGTCGTGGGAGGGCATGGCCGGGAGTGCCAGAGCGTCAATCTCGCACGAATCCCGCCCGGACGAACACACCGGCAATTCCGATGAGATGTCTACACACTTTTTCGGACTCTGGAAAGAAGGAAGCGGCATCACGCTGCCGTGGTGTCCCTCCGTTGGCAGCCTTCTTCGAGAATCGTCCGCGTTTCCTGCTCATCACGGACAAGAATGTTGTCGCCAAGCCTCTCCCGGACGGAAGAAAACCTAGGCGACAGGCAAGCCTCGCCCGTCCTAGAGTTCCTTGGGTGTCGCTAGTTCCACTTGCGCAGCGGCGAGGCGCACTCTCGGCGGATCGCCGCGGTGAATTTTTAGAGTGAACACCGCCGGACAAGGGGTGCTAAGTCAGCCGCAGAAAAACCACACAAAAGGACGCGAGGCCCGCAACGATAGCCGAGATGCCAACAAGCCGCGCGATGACCTCAGGTCGCCGGAGGAGCTTTTCCGCGGCAATGATCATCGCGACAACGATCATCACGAGCGGGTTCATGATTCCCAGAGCGAGTTGAATAGTCATCGGCGCGGCGCAGCAGAGACAACATGCAACACCTTGTTTGCACCCCAGCTGAAAACTAGTCCCGTCTTCCAGGCATGAAATGCCGCATCCAAATGGGGAGCGGCAACGCAGCAAGTGGGTCATTTTCCAGCCTGTAAGTTGAATGGCTCCTGCAGAGATCAACGATGCACCCAAAAGCCAGGGAACGGCATGACTAACGAATTCCGACCGTATGGCCATGGCCGCAAACGTCACTCCGAAAGCATAAACTCCAACGCCAGCTGCCAACCAAATGACGAAGTATCCAAAGACCGTGCAACAAAGAAAAGCCGCTTGGCGCCTTACTTTGAGAAAGGTCGGCAGCGCGGAGGGCATCATCATCGCCACCATCATTGCGAGCCACATGAGCAGGAAGCTTGTCGCCGACTCAAACCAGCTCTGGCCCTGCATCGGCGTCCACATCATTGACATCGCCCAGCCGCCGGGCATTTCCATTTCGGAGCACATCGAGCCACAGAAATAAGCTGTCGCGGCCACGCTCGCTGCGAACGCGAGGACGCAAATCGCGATAAAGTGAGCTGACGGCGCGGCTTCATGGCAATCGGCCGAATTTTGACGCTGGTTCGACATCCCTCACTGCCGGGTGTTCAAGCGCAACAGTCGTTGGCCGCGCTTTTCGATTGGGACTCGTCGTCGTACTCGTCGTGGCGACGGAACCAGGATCCGGTCTCGTTACGCCCTCGGGGCGCCCGGTCGAGCCACTGATACGTGGCCCAGAGCACGTCCAACCCGCGCGCGTAGGTCGAGTAAGTGTGGTAAAGGACGTCGTTCTCGAGGGCGAACGCGCTCATGCCGGGACCCTCCCGAATGTATGTCGCCCAATCCGTGCCGACACTCGCCGCGAGCGTTGTTACGGCTTCCGACACCGGCTCGCTCTCGGCGACCTCGTCCTTGCGTGAGCTGAGTCCGTTTTTGCCGTAATTGTACTCGATGTTTCCCGAGCGCTGCTGTCCCTCGGTGAACGAGACGTGAAAATCGTAGTTGAAGTCACTGCCCGACGAGGATGCCCACGGGAAGCTCCAGCCCATTCGAAGTTTGTACGCTTGCAATTTCGCGAGTGGCGCGCACGACACCGCCCAAAGCATCACGTCGTGGTTGGCCAGGTGGACGACAGAGCCGTTAAACCCGTCCGCGATCGCCGAACAATTCGGACACCCCGCCGTGTAGTCGGGTCCAAACATGAAGTGGTAAACCAGGAGTTGCGAGCGCCCTCGGAACAGATCAGCGAGGGAGGCTTTTCCTCGCTCGGTGTCGAATTGGTACTCCTTGTCGATTCGGACCCAGGGCAACTCCTGTCGCCGCCGCGTCAGCTCGTCACTGCGGCGCGTCAGCTCCTTCTCGGCCTTGAGCAGCTCCACGCGGGCCGCCAGCCATTCTTCACGTGTTCCGGTCTTACGGTTAGTCATCGTTTTCCTTCACTTGTTTTGTCACGACCGTTCAAGCGCAGCACTCATTTGACGCGCGCCCTGTATTTGTCGTGATAGCGCACCCAGTCTTGTGGGTTGTCTGGCTTTTCGTCGCGACCTTTGGCGGTCAGGTCGAGGAAATTGTAGGTGGTATTCATCAGGTCAATCCCGCGCTCGTAGGACGAGTAGGTGTGGTAAATGTCGCTCTTCTTATCGCGGTAAAACGCGCTCACGCCTTCCTTTTCGTCAATGTGGCCTTTATACTTGCCGTAGTTGTAGGGAAGCTCTCCGCTCTTGACCTGCTCCGGCGTGAACGACACGTGAAAATCAAAATTGAAATCGGTGTTGAACGAGGACACCCATCGGAACTTCCAACCCATGCGGCTCTTGAACGGCTCGATCTCCGTTAAGGGCGCGCGGGACACGACCGCGAAGGCTGTGTCGCGCTCTCCAATGTGAATGTTCACGCTGTCGAAATGGTCGGCCCAAAAGGAGCAATGCTCGCAACCTTTCTGCCATCCCGGTCCGAACATGAAGTGATAGATAATGAGTTGGCTCTTGCCGCAGAACAAATCGGCGAACGTCACCTTGCCCGTCGGCCCATCAAAAACGTATTCCTTTTCGACTTTGACCCATGGCAGCTGGCGACGTTGAAGGTTTAGGTCGTCCCGCAATTTTGAGAACTGCTTCTCTTTCCCCAGAAATTTCTTGCGAGCGACAAGCCATTCTTTTCGCGAAACCACCTTACGGCTTTCAATTCCCCGGATCGTCTCGATTCCTGGCATAATGTTCTTCCTTTGTTGCTAAGCGGTTGACTCGGGCGAGTTCATTCACCTGATCGTCATACCTTCTAAGCTGCGACCGGATCTGCCGAAGGTGCAGGCGGTGGATAGTTTTCAAACTTCGGCAAAGCGGGATCCATTTGGTCCCACGGGTGCGCGTCTGATGTCCACACATTCACTTGCGGGTTAAACCAGCTCGGATCATCCAAGCTTGCCGTTCTGATCGCGACCAGGTGCGGGATCGCGTCGGGCTTGATCAGAATCGGCGAGCCGCAGTCAGGGCAAAAGCCGCGATGGGTCTGGCCACCCATCTGACTGGGAGAAGCATGGAAGCGTAATGAGCCTTGCAAAAGCTTAAAAGCTTCCTTCGCTACAACCAGGAAAGAGGAAAACGGACCTCCGCTGGATCGCTGGCAATCTCGACAGTGACAGTGAAGCATCACAATTGGCTCCGCCGTGGATTCGTAGCGAATCGAGCCGCAGGCGCATCCGCCTGAGAAGGGTGTGGTTATGTTGGTCATATGATTTGTGTAGTCGTTAATGCTGTCATTCGAATGATGTCGCGAATGCTCGACTTCAGGGGAGTTATTTTGCCGGGACGATGGACCGGTTTGACTGCTCTTGTCTCTGGGTTCGCCACCGATTCTTGTCGCTGCATTCATCGTCGCGTAGCCTGAATCCCGCCGGTGATTGGTCATGAAATAGTCTTAGCACCAGGCATCGAACCGTGAGAGTTACAAATATGACGGGATTTCGATGGACTCGCTGATCACTGCCGCGGCGCGGGCGCTGGCGGTAGGTGATCCCCTTGGCGCGCTGAAGCGAATCGCCCTGCGCGACGACGCGCCGGCCCTCGCTCTTCGAGGCATCGCGATGGCGCAGCTCGGCGATCTCGTTCGAGCAAAGGCGCTCCTGCGAAACGCTGGGCGTGCCTTCGGTCGAAAACAGCCGGTTGCCTGCGCGAGGTGCCTCGTCGCTCAGGCCGAGATCGCACTTGTCTCGCGTGACTTGGGCTGGCCTGCGAAGACGCTGGAGGCGGCGCGAACGACGCTCGAAGAGCACGGCGACCGGATAAACGCCGCCCATGCCCGCTATCTCGAGATCCGGCGCCTTCTCCTCTTCGGGCGCATCGACGAGGCGGAGCGTGCGCTCGCCGTGCTCGACCCTGCCCCCTTCCCTGCCGCGTCAAGAACCGCGCACGAGCTGGTGGTTGCAGGGATTGCGATGCGGCGGCTCCAGACGAAGGCGGCGCACGCTGCGCTCACTCGGGCGAAACGCGCAGCCCGCCAGGCGGGCATCCCTGCACTCACTGCGGAGGTCGAAAGCGCAAATCGCGTCTTGAGCACACCCGCTGCGCGTTTGATTGCGGGCGGCGCGGAGCGCTCCGTCCTGCTCGAGGAGGTCGAAGAATTGCTGGCGTCGAAAGCATTCATCGTGGACGCTTGTCGTCACGTCGTGCGTCACGAGAGCAGGGTGATCTCGCTCGCCAAGGCGGCCGGTGTTGTTCGCGCTGGCACGCGCGCTGAGCGAAGCATGGCCCGGAGACGTCCCGAGGGACACGCTCATTGCGCGCGCATTCGGATCGAAACTCGCGAATGAATCGCATCGCGCCCGCTTGCGGGTCGAAGTCGGGCGGCTTCGGACGGTGCTTCGGACCCTCGCTGACGTCCGCGCGACGAGGGAAGGTTTTGTGCTGGTGCCGCGCCGCGCACACGAGGTAGTCGTCCTGGCGTGGCCGGTTGAAGACGAGCATGCGGGGGTGCTCGCCTTACTCGCCGACGGTGAATCCTGGTCGAGCTCGGCCCTTGCGCTTGCGCTTGGAACAAGCCAGCGCACCGTGCAGCGGGCGCTCGACTCGCTAGCGGTCGCAGGCAAGGTGCAGTCGTTTGGTCGCGGGCGAGCGCGTCGTTGGATTACCCCGCCCGTCCCGGGATTCACGACGATGTTGTTACTCCCCGCTCCTCTGCCATTTGACTAAGATGAAGCTATGAATCAATCAATCGCCGAGATCCTCCGTGAGTATGGACCCTTTTCAGGTATCCCCAAGGTGCATGGAGTCACCTATGACGGGCAGAACGTCTGGTTTGCTGCCGGAGACACGCTTAACGTCCTCGATCCTGCGAGTGGGAAGATGCTGCGCTCGATCGATGTGGCCGCGGACGCAGGAACGGCCTTCGACGGCCAGCACCTCTTCCAACTCGCCGAGGATCGCATCCAGAAGGTCGACCCGAAGACCGGGCGGTGTGCTCGCGACGATCCCCGCGCCACCCGGGGGCTGTAACTCAGGGCTCACCTGGGCCGAAGGGACGCTCTGGGTCGGGCAGTATGAAGACCGGAAGATCCATCAAGTGGATCCCGAAACAGGCGCGATTCTTCGCACCATCGAGTGCACCCGCTTCGTCACCGGAGTCACCTGGGTCGAGGGAGAGCTCTGGCACGGCACCTGGGAAGAGGACAGCAGCGATTTGAGGCGAGTCGATCCCCGAACGGGAGAGGTTCTGGAGAGGCTCGAAATGCCGGCGGGTGTGGGGGTCTCCGGGCTCGAATCCGATGGAGGCGATCTGTTCTTCTGCGGCGGGGGAAGTAGCGGCAAGTTGAGGGCGGTCCGGCGGCCGAAACGAGGCTCGGCAAGCCGCAGCGACTCCGAGGTGCCGATCGGCTCCACGAGCAAGTAAGCAAAGCGGGCCTCGGGAAGTTGGTGCTGGGTCGGCGCGGTGCTGCGAGCAGGCGCTGCAATATCCCGCGAACAGGCACCTGGTCGGTCCCTTTGTAGAGGCGGTTGTGCCAACCGCCTGATGACAGGCCCTTGACACAAGGGCCTCCAACCGTCGAACGCAGGCTTGCGATCACCCGCCCCGGCACTGTATCAGCCCGCCCGGGAGAAGTCTTACAAAGTGAGCGCTACCATCTAAGGTCGCGATAGATTTTTTCTGCTGGAAAACTTCCCTGCTCGCAGATTTGCAGCGCCCGCCCCAAAAAAAGTCCAGCATTCGAGAGTGATTGGACTTTACGGTTGACTTCGCGGATTCCAGTAACGTAGTCATTTGGGTGGATTCGAGTTTTCCCCGTTGCTCGAGTATGTCGCAATGACAGCTCAACCTCTCTCCACTTACAGCCTGAGGACGAATCGAAACTCCGGCTTAAACTTAGAGCATTCGAAATGAAACGCTTATTCCCAGCATTCGCAATTGTCCTCGTAACTTGCGGCCATCGTGATGACCTCTGCGATGGCTCAAAACATTGGAGTTTCGTTAGCCTACTCCGATGACCTTTTCCTAACGACTCTCCGCGAGGCTATGGAGAAAAGGGCAAAGGAGCTGGGAGTAAAGATTCAGTTCGAGCACGCGCAGGGCGATATTGGCAAGCAGCTAAATCAGATCCAAAACTTTGTCGCCCAGAAGATGAACGCTATCATCGTCAACCCTGTCGATACCACGGCCACCCCGAATATGACGAAACTCGCGACCGATGCCGGTATTCCTCTGGTCTACGTGAACCTCAAACCTGCTGAGGAGACCCTCCCCAAAGGAGTGGCTTACGTTGGCTCAGACGAGAACGTATCGGGCAAGCTGCAGGGCGAGGAGATCGCTCGACTTTTGAATAACAAGGGCAACGTCGTCATCCTGGTGGGCGAACTTGCGACTCAGGCTGCCCTGCTACGGACCGAAGGCGTAGAGAAAGTCGTCGCTAAGCATCCGGAAATAAAGATCGTGGGGAAGCAACCTGCCAATTGGAAGCGGAATGAGGCCATCGACCTCATGAACAACTTGTTGGTTGCTGGAACGAAGATCGACGCTGTCGCCGCCAACAACGACGAAATGGCAATTGGAGCGATTCTCGCGCTTCAGCAGGCCGGCAAGGATCCAAAGAAATTGGTCATCGGCGGCATTGACGCAACTAAGGACGCGCTCCGTGAGATGGAGCGGGGCAACTTAGCTGTGACCGTCTTCCAGGATCCAAAGGCCCAGGGAATCGGCGCAGTGGAAACCGCCGTCAAGCTCACCAAGGGCGAAAAGGTCGAATCCTTCGTCTGGATCCCGTTCCAGTTGGTCACCAAGGATAATTACAAGGAATTCCTTTCGAAGTAGTCCGCCGCCGAAAGTAACCCCCTGCAGGAGGCTTTTATGAGATTTTCCATTTGTGCTTGGACATTCGGCAATGCGCCGATCGACAAAGTATTCGAGCTCGTTTCGTCGGCCGGCTACACATCCATCGACCTGACAGCTGTCGTTGACTCTTGTGATTGGCCTGAAGCAGTTCGACTGGGCGAGAGGTTCTCGCTTGAAATCAGCGGCCTGACCTGTGACAGCGGTTGGCCGGCAGAAGATCATGACTTAGCAAACAAGAACGCCCTCAATAGGCAGAAGGCCGTTGACTATTTTAGACGGCAAATTGAATGCGTAAAAGTCGTGGGAGGCGATTACTTGATCGTTGTTCCTTCTGCCGTCGGGAAGTTCCGCTCCATGGGACGCGATACGAGCGAGGACTGGAAATGGGGAGTCGAGTCGGTCTGCAATCTTACTGAAACAGCCGCCAACAATCAGGTCACATTGGTGATCGAGCCGCTCAATCGCTATGAAAGCTGCATCGTCAACACTGCCGAAGATGTGTCGCGATTCGTCAAGGAGGTAAATCATCCGAACGTGAAAGCCTTGTTGGACACATATCATATGAATATCGAAGAAGCTGATATCGAGCAGGCCTTTCTCAGCGTGCAGGATTGCTTGGAAGTTGTCCATTTTGCAGATAGTAATCGACGCGGTCTCGGCCGGGGCCATATCGATTTCCGGCCGATTGTCTCCGGGATGAAGGCCATCGGCTTTGACAAGACGATCGTCCTCGAATCTACCGCGCCAGGACCCGATCCGTTCAAGGCCGATAAGGGCGATACGACCGCGCAAACTATGGCCACCTATGCCCAGGAATCGCTCGCTAAGCTGAAAGAGTGGTTTGCGTAAAGCACCAGACGCATCTCCCGCGACATTGACATCTTAGAGTCGCTAAAAATCAAATAGAAAGAACCAAGGAAGTGTCGAAAGTAAAAGTTGGTATTTTGGGGGCCGGCTTTATTGCCAAGGTACATATCGGGAACTTGAAGAATGATGAAAGGGTGGAAATCGCTGGCGTGGTCGACTTGTATTTGGATAAAGCTAAGACGCTGGCCAAGGAAGCCGGACCTCAAGCAAATGCTTTCACTTCGTTGGACGAGCTCTTCACAAGTAAGGTAGATGCGGTCTACGTGACAACGCCTAATACATTACATGTTGGCCCGGTTCTCAAATGCCTGGAAAACAATGTGAACGTGTTCTGCGAAAAGCCAATGGCTACTTCGTTGCGGGAGGCAGAGCAAATCAGAGATGCGTCCGCAAAGTCCAAAGGGATCTATAACCTCGGAATGAATATGAGGTATGGTTACGTCTTCAAGAGAGTCAAGCAGCTGATCGACTCCGGAGAGGTGAAGCCTTATATGGTCAACGTAAAGCTCAATCGCGGTGAGCTCCTCAACCCGCCGTGGACGGCGGACCCTAAAGTGACCGGAGGGTTCCTCTATGAAACGCCGATTCATTTGTTCGATATATGCCGATACCTTTTTGGGGAAGTCGCGACCCTGAAGTGCGAAGCGCGACAGAGCATTTCACAGTCTGAATTCGATGACTTCGCCGTCCTGCTTACATTTGAATCCGGGACGATTGGGACATTTGTTACCTCCGCTCATGCCGGATGGAGTTATCCTTTTCAGAGGCTGGAGATTTATGGCGAGTTACTCCACCGTTGCAGTCGAAGATATGGAGAAAGTAATCTATGCCCCGGGCCTGAAGCGGGGAACGGAGGAAAACGATTTTAAGCAAGTTCCCTTCGAGGAGAAATGGGGATATATCGAAGAAGACCGTCTGTTTGTTGATGCAATTCTCAACGGGAGCAAACCTCCCGTGACGGCAGATGACGGATATCTCTTGAGCAGGTTATTGGATGGGATTTATGAGAGCGCCAAGACAGGCAACCAATTGGATTTTCGTAAATGACGCCGGCCAGCGATTGGCCTCGAGCAAACCTGGAACGCACAGCGATAAAAATAAGGGCCGTCCAAAGCCCGAGGAAGCCGCTGCGCAACGATCAGCGGTAGATAGTGGGGCGTTCAAGCAAACGGCGGACCCTGTCGCCGCCCAGATTGCCATAAGCGCTCGCTCGACGAACCCGGGGTAAGCTCTCCGAGCGAAAATTCTGCGAGACGCCTCGCTCTCGCATGAGCGCCATCAACGTGCTCCGTGTGCATCGCGGCGAGCGCTTCCCAGATCGAGTGTAAATAATGGGGGAAGTTTGCTCTCTAGCCTTTGGCTGTCCATGCCCAAGACCACTAGAACATTCGCCGCCGAACATTTTCTAGCGGATTTGAGATTAGAAATCGGGAATGGCCAAGATGAGTAACGCGATCCAAAAGAGGGCTCAATCAGCTAAGGGTGGTTTTCTCAATATTGTTTCGACCTTGCTCCGCAAGTGGGGGAACCTGCCCGGCGTTATCAAACCAAGGTTCTAGAAATGGTTCGTCCCGGTCTTCTCACGCTCCTTTGCTACGGCGCGATGATGAGTTTAGCCATCGGCGTGAATCTCCTGCCGGTTTTCCTGACCAGTTTGAGCCTGACGTTCGGAGGTCAGGATGGCTTGAGTCAGGAACAGCTGGGCCGGCTTGGTGCGATCAGCTTTATCGGCCTTGTGCTGGGAATCCTCATCGCCGGCCCCGCTTCAGACCGATGGGGCGCGAAAGGCTTTGCTATAGGAGGGAACGGTATCATGGTCGTCAGCCTGATCGGCATGTCCCTGGCGCCCGATTACGGCACCCTGGGACTGGCGGTATTCTGGCTGGGATTCGGAGCCGGCATCCTCGACATGATTCTCAGCCCGGTGGTCGCGGTGCTCAATCCGAATCGGAGATCGGCTGCGATGAACTGGTTGCACTCCTTCTACTGCGTTGGTGCCGTCGTCACGATTCTCGCGAGCACCGTCGCGCTGCAGATCGGCTTAAGCTGGCGGCATGCTTGTTTCCTGCTCTTGCCCCTTCCGCTGTTGCTGGTGACGGCATTCGCTCTGCTTCGCTTTCCGGCACTCGTGGCCGACTCCGAAACAGGAGGAAGAACCCCACTGCGACAGTTACTCCGGGGACGATGGTTCTGGGGGGCATTGGCTGCCATCTTTCTTGGTGGCGCAACCGAACTGGGAATGGCTCAGTGGCTACCGGCCTATGCCGAAACTACCCTGGGGTATCCCCAGTGGGTCGGTGGGATGGCGTTACTTTTGTTCTCGGTTGCCATGGCAGTGGGGCGGATGATCGTCGGAGCAATCGGCGGAAGGATTGATCCTTTCGTGATAATGGCATGGTGCTGCGGGTCGTCGGCTGTTCTCTTTCTCCTGGGCTCATTTCTGCCAGTTTCCAGTCTAGCTTTGGCTGCCTGTATCGCCGTCGGTTTTACGGGGAGCGCGCTCTGGCCCACGTTACTCGGCGTGACGGCAGATCGTTATTCATCCGGTGGTGGAAGCATGTTTGCGGCGTTGGCTGCCTTGGGCAATGCCGGTGGAATCTTAATGCCATGGGTGGTTGGATGGATCGGCGACCTGTCCAGCCTGCGCTGGGGACTGGCTGTTTCGGCGTTCGCGCCACTTCTCATGCTGCCGCTGGTGCTCGTGCTCAAGTTTAGAAGCGTCGACCGAACTATCGAAAGCAAGAGCGCTATAGCGATGGAGTAAGGCGCACTCGCAGACTGAAAGCGCGCCGCCATTCCCCATGGCGGCCGCTGCGCAGGAGAAATCCTCGAGAGAGACTTCTGAAAAGGTGGGCGGAGCATTTGTGGGGGGCGCTATGATTGCTGTTAAGGGCCGATCAGGAGTTCGAGGCTCCATGAGTCGCCCGGCTTTCCCGCCCAATCTTTGCGAGTGCGCCGGCAAATCTTCTGGTGAGCACACCAAAAAGCGGGAGTTCCGGGGGAGCACACCCTTCCCCGGGTGTAATGCCCGGCGTCCGCGCCGGGCACAAGCGTCGGTTGGCTCAAGGCAGACGGAGGGTGCTCGGCCATTGTGCTCGCCAAAACTAGTGTGACCAAGGTCACGAACCTCGTCACAAAGGGTTGTCCGTTTGTCCGGCGTGGACGCCAGACAATCACACCCGGGATTCGCCTAGGCGAATGCTCCCCAGAACCTGACGCAGACGGCTGCGTCGATCGCAGCGCGTCGGCGAGGCACGGGCATATCCGGCTCTGGGTCGGCTGAGCGTTTAGTCAGGCTGTCAGAGGCCTTGCTTGATCAGGCCATCGACCGTGTCCTTGTTGACGATCATGATCTTCTCGACCCTGATCTGCTTATCGTCGACGTCGACCACCGCCTTGCCGAGTCCGGGGATCTCGACGCCGCTAACAATCGGCGTCCCGTCCAGCACCAACTTCGCGACCGCCACCATGGCGTAGCCGGCATCGGACGGGTTCCACAAATAGCCTTCGCGGATGGTGCCATCCATGATCAGCGGCTTGGCCTGCGACGGCACCACCGTCCCGATCACGGCGATCTTTTTAGCAAGGCCTTTCTCGCGAACCGCATTGCCAGCGCCGATCGGGCCGTTGGAGCCGAAGGCTAAAAGGCCTTTCAGGTTGGGGTAGGTCTTGATCACGTCGAGCGCCGTTTTGTGCGCGGTGTCGATCTCGTCGGCGCCGGGGAAACGGTCGGCGACGAGCTTCATCTTGGGATAGTTTGCCTTTTGGTAGGCGATCGCCGCATCGGCCCAGATGTTGTGGAGAGGCGTGGTCAGCGAGCCGACAAAGACGGCGTATTCCCCCTCCTCGCCCATTTCTTTGGCGAGCTTCTGCATCTGAACCTGGCCGAACGCCACGGAATCGATGAGCTCGACGTTCCAAGTGCGGCCTTCCTGCTCGGGTCCTTCATGTGTGATCACGGCGATACCGGCCTGCTGCGCGCGCTTCAGCACCGGCTCGGCCATCTTTACGTCGATCGGGACCAGGCCGATCACGTCAACCTTCTGAGCAACCAGGTCTTCTAAGAGCTTGACCTGCTGGGCAGCATCAAGATGGGGCGGACCAACTACGGAGGCGTCGATGCCGAAATCCGTGCCGGCTTTCTTCAAGCCGTTCTCCAGCGCATTGAACCAGGGAATGCCGGCAATCTTGACTACCGTCACCATCTTCTTCTGGTCCTCCGCAAAGGAGAGGCTGGAGAATCCCACGAGAGTGGCGGTGGCAACGGCAGCGCCTCCGAAGAGCTTCAACATTTCGCGTCTCTGCACGCCTTGAAGATGCACGATAGAGGCAGAAAGCCAATCAATCTCGGCCAGAGCCTCTGCCATAGTTCAAGAGTTGGGTTTAAGCTTAAGAAATAGAGGGACGCGTGTTTACCGCAAGAATACGACAGGCATCGCAAGATCCCGCGAGCAGCGAATCGCTCGATGAACGATGGTCTCCTGGAAACCTATGTCAGAAAAGTTTACAAATCTCGTTCATTCCTCACGAGAGGGTCAGAAATGCGAACCAGGTGCCAACACCAATACGGGTTCGCCGCGAAGGCAGTGGCCCGGGCAGGCTAGTCAAGGAGCGTGCCCCAGGGAATCGGATTTCGGTCGTCTTTACAGTTGGTGGGCCGCTGGTTTACCAGCCTCAGCGCGTCCGCGTCGCCTAACCAGTAGCAACCATTTCGCCAAAATCCGCGTGCTGCATTGCGTCGCTGGAGCAAGCGCTAGTGCGGTTATTTTAATATTTTGATGCTCGTGGGTAAGCGCTTGCAGAGGAAAGTCAGATTCACTTCAGATGACTTGTTTGCTGTTGTCTTTGCATCGCGCCGCTCGTGAATATGTTAAGACTGGCGCTTCAATGCGGCTGCTCCGGCCGACTCGACCTCTCGCAAGCGCGGCTACGCCTGCGGCGACTGCAACGCCGGTCATGAAGAAAGTCCCGCGGTGACCTATTGGACAGCCAGCGCAGGAGTAGCCGATTAGATGAATGCCGGTCGCATCATTCGGATCAGCCATCACGCCGCACCCTCATTGAGGTTGAGGGTGGCTTCTTTATTCACGCGATCACAATCTGCCGGTTGACCGCCGCCGAGAAATATCTCGGACGCTTATCGCCGCTATATGCCGGTCGCTCTCGGCTCAGATTACCGTTAACGAATCGAGTCCCTTGATGCTCGCCGGGGCAAGAGTGTAATCTCTGGGTAATTGACACCCGATTTTGCACCTTGAGGAGGCCCGATTTTCGCACAAGAATCTGGACCTGGTGATTCCGAACACGTTCTCGGCGCGTATCAGATCGCCTGGAGCGATGAAAAGGTGCAGATCTGCGAGCAGCTCCTCATAGAATCGGTGTGAAGGTGCCCAAGCCGAGTGGGAGACTCGAACTCGTAGAAGATTGCTTTGGTCACAGCGAGATCGCTGCTGGCGCGTTGTTTGCCGTTTCGCTTCGCTCTCTCAAACAGTCTCATGAACACGCCCAACCGAACGAGCGCCGCAGCGATCTCCCGTTAGGCCGGCGAGTTGTGGCGGATAGCGCTTCGCTTCAATGGAAAGAGCTTTTCGTGCGGCGTTACCGATTTCCGAATGTGGTGGATCGTTTCCTCGTACCCGCAACCCCCGAGCCGTTAATCTCCTGCAGCCTCGCAGGCTCGGCCGAGTTCCGGGAGCGGGAGATTGGCGAGGCTTGGCTGAAACGGCAGATTGGCCCCGGCTACATTTTCGTCACCCGCTCAAAGACGCCCTATGAAGTGTGCCACACTTCGCCTGTGGGAGAGGAACTCGAAATTGTTCAGGTCCACATTGCGGTGGATCGCTTCCTTACGGCTTTGGAAGCTGCGTTTCCCGGCAAGACGGAAGAAGTGGAAGTGATGGACTACGCTGGGCGCGATGAAGCGCTTGCGCATCTTTGCTTTGCGTGCGCCGAGATGCTCTCAGCACGGACGCCCGGCAAGAGCAGACGCGTCACAGACCTGGCGCAGCTGTTCGCTTCATATCTCGTCGAAAAATACATCACCGCAGCCGCAGAGAAGCCCGATTTCCACAGTGGCCTGCCAATTTGGCGACTACGCAAAGTGGAGGACTACGTGCGTGAGCGACTCGCTGAAGAGATTTCAACCGAGACGCTCGCGGAGCTGGTGGAGCTGAGTCCGTTTCACTTTTCTCGTGTGTTCAAGCAGGCGACGGGAATGTCACCACTGCAATTTGTCACGCGCCAGCGGATCACCCGCGCGCAGCAACTCATCCGCGAAACCTCGCGCACTCTGATCGAAGTCGCCTTGGAGGTCGGCTATACCAGTCCGAGCCATTTCGCGAAAGTCTTTCGGCGCGTGACCGGTGTGACACCGACCGAGTTCCGTAGCACCCTCTAAGGGGTTGGCGCGGTCATTTTATCGCAAGAACGCGCTAGGGCGAGCAGGATCGGGCGAGAAGGAAACGGCGCGATGTCGGATACTGCTGCCGTGCCTGAAACAGCTTCGGCATCGCACTACGAACATCGAACATAGCAAGGGCCGAATCGCTACCAACGTAAAAGGAGATAAACTATGAAAGGAACTGTTCTCGACGGTCCGCGCGACTTGCGTTTCGAAGAACGCGACGCGCCGACCATCATCGAGACAACCGATGCTAACATCAGGCTCTTGGCCACCTGCATGTGCGGTAACGATCTCTGGCCGGACGCGCCAATGGAATCGAGCAAAACTGGGCAGATCAGAAAGGCCAGCGTCGGTTGGCTTTGCGCCGGCCGGATCGTAACCACTCTGCTCGTCATCGCCTGGTCCGTCCTTTCGGCGGCCCCGACGTGGGCGGCCGACGACACCGAGCAGGTCGTCCTCACCGCCCACGAGAGACGTCGGGCAGCTACGCTCGCCGGCGATGTCGCCGCGCTCGACTCGATGATGACCGACGATCTCACCTTCATGCACGCGAATGCGGCGGTGGAGACGAAGGCCGAGTTCCTCGACGCCCTGAAGACCGGCAGGTACAAATACCAGTCGCTCACCGACGAGGAACATCGGGTGCGCGTCCACGGCGACACCGGGATCGTCTCGGGGACGTGTCGCATCCTTGTGACCGCGTCCGGGAAGGACATCGACATTCGTGTCGGCTTCACCGAACTCTGGGTGAAGGAGCGCGGAGCCTGGCGGATGGTCCTCTGGCAGGCGACCCAAGTGCCCTAGCCAAACATCAACTTTGCAAACAACCCAAAATTCACTCGAAAAGCACGGCTCGTCCATGGACCGTCGAAGATCTCTTGTCGCGGGACTAGGGGTAGGCTTTGTGGTAGCCGCAGGTCCCCTTTTGGCAACCGCAAGGTCCATCGCGCAAGCCCTTTGAATCCTCGGAAGGAACAAACTTCGGCGCCATCTCCTTTGAATACGAACCGGAAAGCTCGTATTTTCATCACCGGCTCCACTGACGGACTTGGACATGCTGCGGCTAAAACGCTGCTCGCCGATGGATACCAAGTCGTCGTCCATGTTCGCTCCCAAGCTCGCCTCACCGCCGTCCGAGACCTCGTGGATCAGGGAGCCATTGCGACGATTGGGGATCTTTCAGACTTCGCGCAGACGCTAGATCTCGCCAGCCAAGTGAACAAGATTGGGCAGATGGACGCCGTGATTCATAACGCGGGTGTTTACTCAGGCTCACAAGTGCTTTCAGTGAACATCATTGCTCCGTATTTACTCACGGCGTTAGTCCGTCGCCCCAAACGGCTGATCTATTTGAGCAGCAGTATGCACACCGGTGGACGAATAACCCTGAGTGGCATGGACTGGACTGGTCGCACTTCCACTGGTTCTTACTCGGACAGCAAGCTCTTCGTAACGACCCTTTCCGCAGCCGTCGCTCGAATTTGGCGTGACGTTCTCAGCAACTCTGTTGATCCGGGTTGGGTGCCTACCAAAATGGGGGGACCTCATGCGCCAGATGACCTACAGCAGGGACATCTTACTCAAGAGTGGCTTGCTACTAGCAATGATCCTGAAGCGCTTACTAGTGGAGGATATTGGCATCATCAACGACGCGTTAAGCCGCATCCCGCCGTCCACGACACAAAGTTCCAAGCTCAGTTGCTCGACGAACTCGCTCGTGCAGCAGGTACTGCGCTGACGTGATTGATCAGCCTGAAGTCATATTTGACCAGTGGCAGCAAATCTCGGGAATGCGCAGCCTGAGCGCTTGGGTTCGGGTGGAGTTTTATAAAAGTGGCCGCCTCCCGATTATCTCGGCTCAGGCGGACACTTTCGTCGGGCGAATTTTGCAACGGGTAGTCATATACGGCCAGGCGAAGCCCGCGCGCTCTTTTGTCATGGCTATACGTCTTTGCTCTCTTTCTTCCTAATGGGAGCGCTGTTAAAGGCGAAAACTTTCATCGATACTGTCGTGTATCGCAGCGCGATCAGCGGTGAGAGTTGGGCTTATGTCGGCTTGGTCGCGCTGGGCTTTAGCCTGACTGGAGTTGTTATCGTAACAATGCCTGTTTCAACGCTTGGTTGGCTCGGTCTTGGCTGGGACGACGACAACCCGGGTGTGACGAAAACACATTCCTCGGTAACCTTCCAAGAGATTCAACCGTCTTTCTCCCGCATACAAGGAACAGAACATAACCATTGCTGGAACCCCGCACATAGTTGCCGGACTCCCTTCAGCGCATCCCCGCGCGAGCAGCGGACTGGGAGAAGCCACCGTGCAGCATCTCTGCGCAGGTGGCGCAAACTTGTGTTCAGCGTCAATCGCCTTCACTCATTAGCTGCGAAATAGAGCGCTAGCGGCGGCAACGCGCTCGGCCCGGATGTTAGGTCTAGCTCAACTCTCTTGTTTTTTTTGCCATGCAAAGCTGACCTAGGCGTCCATTGAAGTAAGATATCAACGTGAAGCGCAGGCCAACATTCCGAAAGAAAGATTATCCGGTATCAAAGATTCGCCGCTATTTGGAAGCGGGTCCCGTGGTGCTGGTGAGCTCGGCATGGAAGGGAAACATGAATATCATGACGATGGGCTGGCACATGGTCTTGGACTTCTCTCCATCGCTCGTAGCCTGCTGCATCTCGAGTGCCAACTGCAGCTTCGAGATGATCCGCCGCAGCCGGGAATGTGTGATCAATGTACCAACTAGCGCTCTGGTGGATGAGGTGATCGGGATAGGCGATTGCTCGGGCGCGCGGGTGAATAAGTTCAAAGCATTCAGCCTAACGCCCGCTCCTGCCGCAAAGGTCCGTGCGCCGTTAATCAATGAGTGCTATGCCAATTTTGAATGCCGTCTGGCCGACAGCAGCCTCATTTCAAAATACGGCCTGTTCATCTGGGAGATAGTCAAAGCCCATGTCGCCATCTCTCCGAAATATCCAAGAACCGTGCACTACCGCGGCGAGGGCGTCTTCATGATCTCCGGCCCGTCGATTAACCTCCGTAAGAAATTCAAAGCGGAGGATCTTTGAAAACGATTTGCTCAAGCACTAGAAAGAACGGCCCGCACGAGGCTCGACGCCTGTTAGGAGAGCACACCTTTGCGCAAGAATATGACAGGCACCGCAAAATTTAGAGCAGCGCTTGGTTGATGGTCGATGGTCTAACCGAGCTCAATGGTTCAAGTGGCAAAAGAACGACTAGCTAATCAGTTGCTATTGCCACATACCTTTAGCTTAAAGACCAGAGTTCAAAGTGAAGAAACGAAAACTTGGAGACGATGACCTGGACGTTCCGACATCCGGTGTGTGCCGCCGAAGATGGTCGTGCCGTCGCTTCGCAACGTCGTGAGCGAGCGACGTCCATGGGCGAAAGGATCACGCATATGCTCCCGGCATGAGCGCTGAGATGACGTACGGGCACTTGGGTCGCTCGGGTCTGCTGGTCAGCCGGATTGGCCTCGGGACCATGAACTTCGGTTTCACGATAGACGAATCGACCAGTTTTGCGGTCATGGACACCGCCACTGACGCGGGCATCAACTTCTTCGACACCGCCGACGTCTATGGCGGCTTGCAGTCGCCGGATATGGAAAAGGGATACGGCATCTCGGAAGAGACCATCGGCCGGTGGCTGCGGCGCAGCGCGCACCGCGACGACATCGTCCTGGCCACGAAGGTATACCAGCCGATGGGACTTGGCCCGAACGACCGTCGCCTGTCGGCCTATCACATCAGGCGCGCGTGTGAAGCGAGCCTGCGGCGGCTGCAGACGGATCACATTGATCTGTATCAGATGCACCACGTGGACCGGGCCACACCGTGGGAGGAGATCTGGCAGGCGATGGAGCAGCTGGTTCGCGAGGGCAAGATCAGTTACGTCGGCAGCAGCAACTTCGCCGGCTGGGACGTGGCCCTCGCCCAGTCCGCCGCCTCGGCGCGCCACTTCACGGGCCTGACCTCCGAGCAGAGTCTCTATAACCTTGCCGTGCGAGCCGTGGAGCTGGAGCTAATCCCCGCGTTGCGCACCCTCGGCATCGGGCTGATCCCGTACAGCCCGCTCCACGCGGGCCTGCTTGCCGGCGTGCTCGCAGTCAGCGAAGGGCGCAACTCGAACGATTTGATGCAGCATCGCATCGAAGCACACCGTGACCAGCTTGAAGCGTATGAAGGTCTGTGCCGGGAGTTGGGTGTGAAGCCGGCGGACGTGGCGCTGGCCTGGCTGCTGCGAAACCCTGTCGTCTCCACCACGATTGTCGGAGCGATGACGAGCGAGGAGCTGCGCTCGGACCTCGGCGCGCTGTCGGTGCAGTTGGACCACGAGGTCATGGAACAACTCGACCGGATCTGGCCGGGGCCGGGGGAAGCCCCGCAGGCGTACGCGTGGTGAGGTCGTCTTGGCGGCCGTCGTCTACCGCGCAAGTCTCCGCTCCACCCCCGCCGTCACGCTGCTGTGGAAGAGGTGGAAGCTGCCGCTCGCGACCGGGACCAGTTCGAGGTGTCACCAAAGCTGCGCCCAAACAAGCCATAGCCCTCGAGCCGCACCGACTTCTTGCTGGCGAGATAATGACGGACGACCGGTTCCGAGTCGCCGCTATGCATCTCCCAGGCCAAATCGATTAGCTTAGCTTCATCGACTATTCGCAAGCGGACGTCCCGCCTTGCGACGACAAAACGTCTGCTCATCCACAGCCTCTGAAGAGGCCTGCCGTGGCGCGATTTTTTTCCCGCAAGAATGCGCTAGGCTGAGCAGGATTGGGCGAGAAGGAAAGCCGACAATGTCGAATATTGCTGCCGTGCCTGGAACTGCCTCAGGCGCAGCAAAAGGACATCGAAAACATGCAAAAGCGTAAACTTTGGAAAGAACAATTTGGAAGTCCGGCCCGTCGGGAATGGCCGCAAGGAGCGAACTCTGGGCAAGCCCAGTGATGCCGAATCGCGGCAGATTCGCTGCGGGGCTTGCCGTGGCATCTCGCCCCTTGTTGATAGCCTCCTGCCTATCGCATTGGGTATGACACGCAAGGAGCAGAACCAGGAGACGGCGCTGATTCCGAACGTCGGAGTGGTTTTCACAGTTGGCGGGCCGCTGGTTTACGAAGAGGGTGGACAATCCGTCTCCATGAGCGAGGGAGCTTTGGCCACGCTCGTTGTCGATAGGGATTAGGCGGCAGAATAAGCGCCAAAACTGAAGGAGATTAGCTTTGAAAGGAACTGTTCTTTACGGTCCGCGCGACGTGCGTTTCGAGGAGCGCGACGCGCCGACAATCATCGACCCAACCGATGCTATCGTCAGGATCTCGGCCACCTGCGTCTGCGGGTCCGACCTGTGGCCCTATCGTGGCGTCAGTCGGTTCCCGGAGCCGAGCCCGATGGGGCACGAATACTGCGGCATCGTCGAGGAGGTCGGCAGTGCGGTCACCTCGGTCAAGCCCGGACAGTTCGTCATCGGATCCTTCGCGACTTCCGACAACACCTGTCCGCACTGCCGGGCCGGCTACCAGTCATCCTGCATCCACCGCGAGTTCATTACCCGGGCGCAGGCGCCAGTGCTGCGCGTGCCACTGGCTGACGGGACGCTCGTGCCGACCCCCGGTATGCCGTCGGAGGACCTGATCCCGAGCCTGCTGACGATCTCCGATGTGTTTGGCACCGGCTGGTTCGCCGCCGATGCGGCCAACGTGAAGCCCGGCATGACGGTCGCAGTCGTCGGTGACGGCGCGGTCGGTCTGCTTGCTGTGCTATCCGCCAAGCAGATGGGTGCCAAGCGGATCATCGCGATGAGCCGCCACGAGGCGCGCCAGAAGCTGGCCCGCGAGTTCGGCGCGACTGACATCGTGACCGAGCGCGGCGAGGACGGCGCTGCGCGCATCAAGGAGCTGACCGACGGAATCGGCGCTGACGCGGTGCTCGAGTGCGTCGGCACGCAAGAGTCGATGATGCAGGCGATCCATGCTACCCGCCCGGGCGGGACCGTGGGCTACGTCGGCGTCCCGTACGAAGTAAAGCTCGACTTCATTTCCTCTGGCGGAGGCGGGGGATTGTTCTTCAGCCATGTCCGTCTCCATGGCGGGCCCGGCGCCAGTGCGCCGTTTCCTGCCCGAGCTGATCGACCTGGTGTGGAAAAGGAAGATCAACCCCGGCAAAGTCTTCGACCTGACCTTGCCTCTCGAGGAGGTGGCCGAGGGCTACCGGGCAATGGACGAGCGCCGCGCCATCAAGGCGCTGCTGCGTCCGTAATTCAAGGAGGTGCTATGTGCGAGCAATCCGAGTTGATGCAAATGAGCTATCGAGATCCAAACTCCAAAGATGAGAGCAGCCCGTCCGGGCTGAATAGGGAGCCGGGAAGCAACGACAAAGATGCGACTGAACGATTAGACCGGTAGGTCACTCACGACGTGACTTCATTGTTTCCGCAGCGACTGTTGTAGCGAGTGTCGGTGCTGCAAACCTCCTGGGCTTACAACCTGCAGAGGGAGCGAACGCCAAGAATTCAGATGCGATTGGAAATGGCCCGTATCCCACTGAAGGTATGGCGGCCTATTCTCCGACTGGTCCCCACAAGCTCATGAATTTCCAGCGTCGCGCTCTTGGTCCTAAAGACGTAGCTATCAGGATCCATTATTGCGGAGTCTGTCACTCTGACATCCACACGATTCGTGGAGATTGGGGAAAGATTCAATACCCGCAAATTGTGGGTCACGAGTTAGCTGGCGAAGTTGTCGCTGTCGGATCAAGTGTTAGCAAGTTCACCGTCGGTGCCCGCGTTGGTGTCGGGACGATGGTGAATTCCTGCCGAATCTGCACCGAGTGCCAGACAGGCCATGAGAATTATTGTCTGAACGGAAACACCCAAACTTACGGTTCGAAAGATAAAGACGGCACGATTACCCAGGGCGGATATTCAACCTTCGTCGTTGTAGACGAAGATTTTGTAATCAATATTCCTGACGCCATTGATCTCGCCGAAGCAGGCCCGCTGTTGTGCGCAGCCATTACCGTTTACTCACCGCTCCGCAGATGGGGCGTGTCTCCTGGTAAAAAGGTTGCACTTGTTGGCATGGGTGGTCTCGGGCACTTAGCGGTCAAACTAGCTACCGCACTAGGTGCAGATGTTACTGTCTTCACAACTTCCCCGGACAAAATTGAAGATGCCAAACGCTTTGGCGCAAGAGAAGTTGTCATCAACGAAGACGGAGCTGACTTCTCTAAGCTTAGGCATGCCTTCGATTTTGCTCTGGATACGATTCCTTATAAGCATGATCTCAATCCGTTCATCCCACTTTTAAAGCGTGATGCCACATACTGCAGAGTCGGTGTCGGTAAGACTGTCGACTCAAATGAAATCGGACAGATGAATCTCGTCCTGTATAGAAACGCCCTCGCCGGATCGAACACCGGAGGCATTCAGGAAACGCAGGATATGGTTGATTTCTGCGCCCTCAGTAAGATTAAGCCTGAGATTACGAAAGTCTCGATGAACGGAATCGATGACGCCTGGAAAAAGGTTTTCGACAAGCAAGCCCGGTATCGATTCGTCATCGATCTGGGAGGTCGATAATCGAATACACTTTCTCAGGACGAAGCCGGCTCGCAAATCATCTCGAATACCCGTGAGTTCTTTGATACCACCGCAGGCGAACGCGGCCCGGCACCCGAGATCTAATACTTCCTACTCCTTCACAAGCCTCGCGCCGATAATGAACTACTTCTCGTTCCCGCAGATCGAAACAATCTCGCCGCGCCGATCTTGATGATCGTGAATGAGCGTGCCGTGTCGGCATACTTCAGCGAGGAGGCCTACAGCAAGGCGGCCGAGATGTTGGGAGGCGCAATGTTTGCTGGTGAAGCGGGCAATCATTCGCGCGCTGATGCGTGCCAGCAAACTGGTATGACTGCCGGGCGATCGTCCACAGGAGGTATCTAATGCCGCTAAACATCGGTAAAGAGATGAGCCGCGTCGATGGCGTGGCCGAAGGTGACCGGCAGATCCGGAGACAGGCCAACTCGCCCATGTTGACCTGGCACTGCGGCACAAGAATTGGGTCGCCATTTTTTTCGCAAGAACGCGCTAGGCTGAGCAGGATCGGGCGAGGAGATGTACGCAATGTCGTATATTAACTGCATGTCTGAAACTAATTCTGCATTGCACAACGACATAAGAAAATCGTGAACCCGACCTACGACTTCACTGGCCAGGTAGCACTCGTGACCGGTGGGAGCTCCGGCATGGGCTTTGCGACCGCGCGCGCGTTTGCCGAGGCAGGGGCCACGGTGGTAATCGCAGACATCGACGAGTCCACGCTTGGTACGGCCACAGAGGAGTTGACAGCCGCCGGCCACCAGGTGCTTGGTGTTCGTTGTGACGTGTCCGACGAGGACAGCGTGGCGGCCATGATCGCCGTGACCGTCAATACGTTCGGCCGGCTCGATATGGCGTTCAACAATGCCGGGATTATGGTTCCACCCAGCGGTGCCACCGGCGAGCCGGCGGAGGTCTTCGACCGAGTCACGGCGATCAACCTGCGCGGGGTGTGGGCGTGCATGAAACATGAGTTGGGCCAGATGCGCGCCCAGGGCAGCGGCGCCATCGTCAACTGCTCGTCCATCGCTGGGCTGCGCGGCGGCCCCGGCCGGCCTTCTTACACCGCGTCGAAACACGGCGTAATTGGGCTGACCACCAGCGCCGCCACCGAGTACGCGCCACTCGGAATCCGCATCAACGCTGTCTGTCCCGGCACCATCGAGACCCCGATGGTCGCCGGCATGGTGGCCAAGGGTGAGCTCGACCGGGCCCAAGCGGCTGCCGGGGCTCCGATCGGCCGCCTCGGCCATGGCGAGGAGATCGCCGCATCGGTCCTGTGGCTGTGCAGCCCCGGCGCCAGCTTCGTCGTCGGTGTCGCCCTCCCCGTCGACGGCGGCTTAGCCGCCCAATGACCGAAATTTCAAGGTGTGAACATCGAGAGGACAACGCGTGGACGCTCATCATCGTCGCCTCCGGTGGTGCGATCGGGCCCCTTGAAAAGACTGGTGAATACCTCGAGGTCGAAGTTCCGTAGTTTGCGGTGGAATTCGACCGCTTAGGGCAAAATCCCGAGGGGTAGGGCGAACGCCGGCGCCGATCTGGCATTCTGGATGAAGATTATCCCCGTTCGAAACTCTTACAAGCAAGCAGAAGGGAACATGCCTGATGTGTGATCAACTCTACAAACCAAATCAAAATTCGCTCGAAAAGCCCGGCTCGTCCATGGACGGTCGAAGATTTCTTGTAGCAGGAATAGGAGTAGGCTTTGGGGTAGTCGCGGGGTCCCTTGTGGCAACCGCAACGTCCATCGCGCAGGCCCCGTTTAATCCTCGAAAGGAACAAACTTCGGCGCCTGCGCATCATTCAGCAAAACGTCGGTCTCGCCTTTGCGGAGTCGTCGCAGTGAGTGCACCAGCAGGCGGCCTGTCTCAGGTTGTCATTCGCCCGGCCGAGCCTGAGGACCTGCCAGTCCTCGGACGGCTCGGCGCGCTCCTTGTCCAGTTGCACCACGAGTTCGACCCGGCGCGCTTCGTGGCCGCCCCGCCGCGAACGGAGCACCTATACGCCGCCTTTCTCGCGGACCAGCTCGGGAAGCCCAACGGCGTCGTCCTCGTCGCCGAAATGGGCGGCGAAGTGCTCGGCTACACTTACGCCACCGTCGAGGATAGCGACTACATGGCGCTGCGCGGCCCGGCGGGATTATTCCACGACCTCGTTGTTGATCCGGCACATCGAGGGAACGGTATCGGACAGGTGCTGCTCGACGCCACGCTGGCTGCGCTCAAAGCTCGCGGTGCGCCACGGGTCGTGCTCTCGACCGCGGAGCGGAACGCCGGCGCCCAGCGCCTCTTCGCACGCGCGGGGTTTCGGCGCACGATGATCGAAATGACGCATGAGTGGAACGATGTCGCCTCCTGAGCGGCAGCTCTGGCCGGAACATCCCTGCAACAAAAAAGTCGCCTTTGACCTGGAGGCGTGCGGCGATAATGATACCGCCGGGTTCACGGACGAGCCGGTCTATCGTGAGCCGTGCCCACTCGTGAAAAAATCGATAACCATTGAAAGAAGAGAGCAGGGCGAGATGATATGTCAGATGTCCAAAGTAGCTCCGGCGATCGTGACGCAACTCGCGCAAGAGCTGCCCAAATGCCGCGGTGGTGTGATTGCGTACCTGGATGTTCTCAGGCGCGAACTCACGAGCCGCGCATTCAGCTGACGGACTGGTCGACACAGGACGTTATAGAGCGGCGCGAGCGCTGCTTTAACCTCGAGGTGTTGAGAGGCGCTGTGTCGCGACTCGCCTCCTCGTAGAACTCCCTTGTCGGGCTTCAGACAAGGTCTCGGTGGCAGGCCTTCAGCGCCTGCCCACGCGATGAGTTTAAGCCAAGTGTGCCGTAAGCGATAAGGGGATCGTGTGAAAGGTGACGCTCTGCGGCGGCTGTTAGGACCCCGTCAAAAAGCGAAATCCTCACGCCCGCCGCTTTCGCCCTTCCTTCGAAAGAAAGATTATCCCTTTGTCGGAGATACGCGGTATTTGGAACCCGGTCCCCCGTGGTGCTGGTGAGCTCAGCGTCGACGGAAAGACAAACATCATGACCATGGGCTGGCATATGGTGTTGGATTTGCTCCATCACTCGTGGCCCGTTGCATATCGAGTGTAACCACAGCTTCGACATGGTCCGTTGCGGCAAGGAAGTGTGATCAATGTGCCAACCGATCTGGTGAACGAGGTGATCGGCAGGAAGTAAAAGCCTTACAACATCCGCATCACCGTGATCTCACCGGGCGCGATGGTGACGGAACTGCCGAGCAGCGTCACCGAGCCGGACGTCGCCGAGCGCGTCCGCAAGCATCACGAGGAGTTCGGAATCCCTGCCGACTCATTCGCGCGGGCAGTCGCATTCGCCATCAGCCAGCCGGAGGAGATGGATGTGAGCGAGATCGTGTTCCGGGGCACGCGCGAGGCATTTTAGGCTGGCTGCCAAGGCGCTAAGCCAGCGGCTCTGGCTGGCCAAAGAGGTTGGTTCCCGGCGGGGGAATAGTGGCGGGAACGAGCGCTGCGGTCGCGGATTCGGCGGAGCAGGCTTTGACGGTGATGGATGCGGGATGGCTCATGGTTTCATGATAGGGTTTTGATGATCTTCGCAGGGATTCCGCCCACGGCTGTATGATCGGGAACGTCTTTGGTAACGACCGCGCCAGCCGCCACGATGGCATTTTCCCCGATGGTCACGCCTTGCATGATGGTGGCATTGGCACCGATCCACGCGTTCTTTTTGATATGAATCGGCGCCACGGTCAGCGAGTGTCTGTTTTCTGGCGAAATGGGGTGCCCTTCGGTGAGCAGGCTGACTTTGGGAGCGATGAAGACGCGGTCCTCGATGGTAATCCCTCCGAAATCCAGAAAAACACAGTCGAAGTTGATGAAGACGTTTTTCCCGATTTTCGTATGCTTCCCGTAATTGACGTGGAATGGGGGGAAGATCGCGCTGCTTTCGTCGATTTCCGTGCCCGTGATCCGGCTTAGCAAGGCGCGCATTTCCTCCGGGTCGGTGGACTGATTCAATTGCAGGAGCAATTTCCTCGTGGCGAACGAGACGTCCCGAAGTTTGTGGTATTCGGGGTCGTCGAAGGGGACATTTTCGCCGTTCCGAAGACGCGCGAAAATATCGGGCGCTTGTTTCATGCGGTTGAAATGGGAAGCGGTCGCGCGTCAGATTGCGACGCGCCCTGACGCGCGACGAAGCATCACTTCAGGTTCTTGGTGTAAAATCCCGTGAGTTTGTCGAAGGGGATTTTGCCCATATTATCATACAAATCCACGTGGTCTGCTTCGGGCACAATCACCAATTCCTTGGGGTCGGAAGCCATCTCATAAACATCTTCGGAATAATAACGTGAGTGGGCATTTTCTCCCGCCACCAACAGAATCGGGCGTGGGGAAATCATTTCAATGTTTGCATACATCGGGAAGCTGAAGAACGACATTGGTGTTGTGGCTGTCCACGCCGTTGTAGAGTTGATGCCTCTTGGATGGAAACCACGCGGGGTTCTGTAATAATCGAAGAAAGCAACCAAAACGGGGTCTGGATTCTCGGGCAAGGCCTCGGGAAGGATGCAATCTCCCTTTACGATATTGCCATTTTTGTCAAACGGGACTTCGTGATAGCCTAACGAATAATTGCCATTTTCCGCATCCACCCAACGCTGCTGACTGATGTAATCAATAACCTTTTGGCGCTGTTCCTTTGTATAACTATCCTTATAACCGCGGCTCATGCTGCGGGACATATCATACATGGAAACCGTGGCTACCGCTTTAATGCGCGTATCGCTGGTGGCGGCAGTCAGTGCCATACCGCTGTAACCACAAATTCCTAAAGCACCGATGCGGTTACGGTCAACGGAAGCCTGCAATCCGAGAAAATCCACCGCCGCGCTGAAATCCTCGGTATTGATATCCGGCGAGGCGATATGACGCGGCTCGCCACCACTCTCTCCGGTGTAGGACGGATCGAAAGCCAGCGTGACGAATCCGCGTTCCGCCATGGCTTGCGCATACAAGCCCGAGGACTGTTCCTTCACCGCGCCAAAGGGGCCGCTAACAGCAATCGCCGCCAAGCGTTTGTCGCCACGATCCTTCGGCTGATACAGGTCGGCGGACAGAGTGATGCCGTAGCGGTTCTTGAAGGTGACCTTCTGATGCTCAACCTTTTCGCTCTTAGGGAAGGTCTTGTCCCACTCGTCATTGGATTTGGCGAAGGTAGAGAATGAGGTGGCCATAAGTGTCAGTGTTGTGATCAGATGTTTCATGGTTATTGGTTTTTTCATCGGGTTCATGGTAAGTCTCTTCACCGGGGCCATTATAACTCCGTCAACGCCACACCGCTCGCGTGATTCTGCTCAGCCTGTCGCGATCCTGCTAAAATTTTCCGCGGGCACGTCGCGCAGCGTTCTCTCCCGATACTCGTGGGGACTGATCCCGTTTCCTTGCGGAAGACGTTGGCGAATGGCTAGGGCTGGTATAGCCGACATCCATGCCGATCTCGATGACGGGCTTCGTTGTCTCACGCAAAAGCTCCTGGGCTTTCGACATCCCCAGGCGGATGAAATACTGGGAAGGTGAGCAGCCGGTGTTGCCTTTAAGACATGGGAAAAGTGTGACTCGCTCATTTTAACCGCTGCCGCCAATTTTCCGACGTTGATGCCTTCATCAAGAAAAGCGTCCATCATCTTCAAGACCCGGTGCAGTTGAAACGCGGGAAGCGAGGTGGAACGATGAGGGCGCCGATCGTGGAATCCCGGACAGCATTGAACTCTTTTAATTGAGGGATTCTGGCACCCCGCCCGCAAAGCTCGCGGCGGCGATCAAGTTGGGAGCTGGGCTTATGTCGGCTTTGCTCGCGCTGGGCTTGAACCTGACCGGAGTTGCCATGGTAGCAGTGCCTCTTTCACTCGCTTGGTTGGCACTCGGTCTTTGGCTGGGCCGACGACCCCGACGCGACGAAACCACATTCCTCAGTAACCTTTCAAAAACCTCAACCGTGCTTCTCACGCATACAAGGAACAGAACATGACCGTTGCTGGATTAACCGCCCGCCGACTGCCGTCAGCACCAGTGTCAGGGCCAGCCGCCGCAGTGTCGCAGCCGTCGCGAAAACCATTTACAGATTGGCGGGCCTTGGTTCTGCTAGGATCCTGAATACCAGCTGTGCGTTCGTCCCGTTACTTATCGTTCTCGAGTAGCTCGATAATCAGTTTCAAATCCCTTAGCGTGTCGATGTAGGCATAACGGCCGCCGGCAAACTCGCCTTTTTGGAGCAGCGGCATCTGCTTGCGTTCGAGCACCGCGATTTTGTCTTTCAGTCCCTCAATCTCGAACGCAATGTAATGTGGGCCTTCGCCGTTCTTGTCGAGCGATTCCCGCCAGGTGCTCGGATTGTGGTCCGGCTCGATCAATTCTATCTCAAGAGACCCCATGTCGAAGAACGCCAGCTTCGCTCTTGCTTCAGAACGCGTCCCTCTGTATTCGGTCTGCGCTTTATCGACCGCATCGGTAAGAAACCACTGAGGTTTCTCAAGGCCAAAAAAATCAGCATATGCTTGAGACGTCTTTTCAATATCGTGGACGAGGATGCCGATTAGGGTAATTACTCTCGTGCCCAGAACGTTGTTTTCCATTTGGAACCTCCGAAGCGAAGAATGACCTTTTCTTTTTACCAGTCAATCCGCTCCAAGATTTCCCCAGCAAAAAAGGTACTGGTTGGTCGCTAAGCCAAACGCTTTGATGACGCACCTTCAATAACGATGGAGGGCTTGGGGGACCTGATCGTCACAAATGGACGGGATCAGCATGGCCCTTCCGCAGAGAAGTGCCCTCCTAGCTCCGTTGACAGGCTGCCGCGTCGGAGGATTTGCGCAAGAACGCGCTAGGGCGAGCAGGATCGCGCGAGAAGAGAAGCCCGCGATGTTGGATACTTCTGCGTTCCTCAAACTGCTTCAGGCGCAGCACAGAGACGTCGAAAAACATGCTTAGCGCAACTTGGAAAATGGCAACGTGAAGACGGCAACCATTGATTGCTGAATGGAAGAAGCCCTGACGCGCGGCCGACGGCCACAGGGATCCTCATGAACGATCAACACGAACAGCTCGGTAGATAGTCTTCAGAGAAATCCCGTATCCGAGAGTATCGAGACGCCGACGGTCGCGGACATGTTGGCAACGGACCGGAAGCGATGAAAGAGATCGTGAGAAGACCTTCCCGATTGAACGACTTGCGCCACCGGAGGAGGCGCTGCCGGCGTTCTCTGGCGGTATAGCCCAGACGCGAGTTTTGTGATCAGCCACGCCGCCTGGTTGTCGATGCCGGGGACACGTCCGATAACCAAATCTGAAAGAAAATAAGCTATGAAAGGAACTGTTCTTTACGGTCCGCGCGACGTGCGCTTCGAGGAGCGCGACGAGCCAACAATCATTGAGCCAACTGATGCCATTATCAGGATCTCGGCCACCTGCGTCTGCGGGTCCGACCTGTGGCCCTACCGCGGTATTAGCACAATCCTCGAGCCGACACCGATGGGGCACGAATACTGCGGCATCGTCGAGGAGGTCGGCAGTGCGGTCGCATCGGTCAAGCCCGGGCAGTTTGTCATCGGATCCTTCGCCACTTCCGACAACACCTGTCCTCACTGCCGGGCCGGCTACCAGTCGTCCTGCATGCACCGCGAGTTCATGACTAGGGCGCAAGCACCGGTGCTGCGCGTGCCGCTCGCAGACGGGACGCTGGTTGCTACGCCAAACGTTCCTTCGGACGACATGATCCCGAGCCTGCTGACAACGTCGGATGTTCTGGGCACCGGCTGGTTCGCTGCCGATGCGGCCAACGTGAAACCGGGTTCAACCGTCGTGGTCGTCGGTGACGGCGCCGTCGGCCTCCTCGCGGTGCTCTCCGCCAAGCAGAAGGGTGCCGGGCGAATTATCGCGATGAGCCGTCACGACTCTCGCCAGAAGCTCGCCGGCGAGTTTGGCGCGACCGACATCGTGGCCGAACGCGGCGACGAGGGCGTTGCCCGCATCAAGGAACTGACCGACGGAATCGGTGCTGACGCGGTGCTCGAGTGCGTCGGCACGCACGACTCAATGATGCAGGCGATCAATTCGACCCGCCCGGGCGGGTCCGTGGGCTACGTCGGCGTCCCGCACGGAGTAGAGATCAACGGCGAGGGGCTTTTCTTCACCCACGTCCGTCTCCACGGTGGCCCCGCGCCGGTGCGCCGCTTCCTGCCCGAGCTAATCGACCTGGTATGGAACCGGAAGATCAACCCTGGCAAAGTCTTCGACCTGACGCTGCCTCTTGAGGAGGTGGCCGAGGGCTACCGCGCGATGGACGAGCGCCGCGCGATCAAGACGCTTCTGCGTCCGTGAATCAACAGGCCACAATGGGGACATGGTCGAACGACCAACTGCGCAGGATCGCTCAGGCCGATAACCTGCACATCTCCCCGTTTCGCGAGGACGGTGTGACCTACGGCACGCCAACGTGGATTTGGTCGGTCGCGGTTGGCGACGATCTCTACGTGCGCGCCTACTACGGGCAGATCTCCCGCTGGTACCAGGCTGCGGTGCGGGAGAAGGCCGGGCGGATCACTGCCGCCGGTATGACCAAGGAAGTCACCTTCGAGCCAGTCGAGGGGCGGATCAACGAACGAATCGATGACGCCTACCGGGCCAAGTACCATGGCAGCCCGTATCTCAACTCGATGATCAATGAACGCGCTCGTTCCGCGACAGTCAAAATCGTGCCACGCAAGAGCAAGGGCTGACCATGGCCGCGACGAGCAAAATACAAGGATCAGACGTCTTCATTTCGTCCTCGGCTGGGCGATGCCCCACGGTCACGCCGTCTCTGGCGCTAACAACACGATGACTAAGGGGATTGACGGCATGAAGATTAGCCAGTGAAACGATTGCTTATGGTTCAATATTCTAATGCACAGGCCAATGAAGACCAAATTCCATGAAACATTCACTCTTAGTTGTTCTCTGTGTGTTTTCCCTTTTCCCGGATTTCGCCTCTGCTAACCCCGGCGCCGGAAACATTGACGATAGTAACCCACATCCAGCTGGCAATAAAATGAGAATTAAAATCGGAACTAAGACGTTCCCCGCGACACTTTATGACAATGCCACAGCGGCCGCATTCAAATCGCTGTTGCCGATGACCGTCAAGATGGTTGACCTAAATGAAAACGAGAAATATTTCGATTTGCCGGGCAATCTGCCAACCAACGCATCTAATCCCGGAACAATCCAAAGCGGCGATTTGATGATTTATGGTCCTAATACCCTGGTGCTCTTCTACAAAACATTTTCTACATCCTACGGCTATACAAGGCTCGGACGTATCGATGATACTAAGGGGCTTGCTTCCGCAGTTGGTTCCGGAACTTTAACGGTTACTTACGAACTGGAGTAAACGGGATTAACTTCATCGACCGAAGAACTCCCCTGCGTCTGGTTGCCCACGACCGGCAGGTCCGGAGTCGGCCGAATTCGCCGACGCGCCGGCAGGCCCGAGGAAATCGCGTCCGTCGTGCTGTGGCTTTGCAGCCCGAAGGCGAGCTATGTGGTCGGCCATGCCCTCACCGTGGACGGCGGTTCGACAGTGGGGTGATTCGCGACCTCATCTGGTGATGAAAACTCTGGCCCGGAAAAACCGAGTGCACGAGACTCCTCGCATGCAGAAACAGAAGGCGAACTACAAACCAAACCAAAATCCGCTCGAAAAGCACGGCTCGTCCATGGACCGTCGAAGATTTGTCGTCGCGGGAGTGGAGGTAGGCTTTGGGGTAGTCGCGGGGTCCCTTATGCCAACCGCAACGTCCATCGCGCAAGCCACGTTGAATCCTCGGAAGGAACAAACTTCGACGTCGTCTCCTTCGAACACCAACCAGACCGCTCGTATCTTCATCACCGGCTCCGCTGACGGGCTTGGACACGCTGCGGCTAAAACGCTGCTCGCTGACGGATACCAAGTCGTGGTCCATGTTCGCTCTGAGGCTCGGCTCACCGCCGTGCAAGACCTTGTGGATCAGGGAGCCATTCCGACAATCGGGGATCTTTCAGACTTCGCGCAGACGAGAGACCTCGCCAGCCAAGTCAATAAGATCGGACAGATGGATGCAGTCATTCATAACGCGGGTGTTTACTCAGGTCCACAAGTGCTTCCCGTAAACGTCGTTGCTCCCTATCTACTGACGGCGTTAATCCATCGCCCCAAACGGCTGATCTATTTGAGCAGTGGTATGCACACCGGTGGACGAACAACCCTCATTGGCATGGACTGGACTGGTCGCACTTCCACTGGTTCCTACTCGGACAGCAAGCTTTTCGTGACGACCCTTGCCGCAGCCGTCGCTCGAATCTGGCCTGACGTTCTCAGCAACTCTGTCGATCCGGGCTGGGTGCCGACCAAAATGGGGGGAGCTAATGCGCCAGATGACCTGCGGCTGGGACATCTTACTCAAGAGTGGCTTGCTACTAGCAATGATCCTGAAGCGCTTACGAGCGGAGGGTATTGGCATCATCAACGACGCGCTAAGCCGCATCCCGCTGTCCACGATACAGAGTTCCAAGCTCAGCTGCTCGACGAACTCGCTCGTGCAACAGGCACTCCGCTGGCATGATTGATAAGCCTCAAGTCATATTTGACCATTGGCAGCAAATGTTGGGAATGCGTGACTACGCGCTGCGCATTCGGGCGGAGTTTCATAAAAGTGTCCCCCTAATCAACAGTAAAAGAGCGCGCCGCTTTTCCGCAAGAATGCGACAGGCGTCGCAAGATCCCGAGAGCAGCCACTTGTTCGATGGTCGATCGTCCCTTCGAAAAACTTATGTCACAGAAGATTACAGAATTCGTTCATTGCTTTCGACCACTTTGCATATCTCCCGCCCAGGTGAGAGCGTCCGAGGTCCCGCCATCAAGACGGATTAACCGCGCCAAGCTGCTGGACCAGCGCGCGACGGTGAGTCGGATCTCAATCGTGTTCACTGTTGGTGAGCCGGTGATTTACCAACAGCAGCCCGACCGACTCGCCTAACCAGCAATCGAAGTTTGAGTTGAGCTTGTCTACTTGAGCGGCGCAAATTTAGTCGAAATGCATTAGCAAACCAATGAGCGGCCGCGGCGACAAAGATCTTGCGCTATCGGCGAACGTCAGCAAGTACGAAGAGGTGAAGATTTTGCTCGGTCCCGGAATTTTAAGTCCAAATTCCTCACCGCAAGTCGTTGCTTCGCCGAGCCAATAGCCGAGATTCCGCTATCCATAGACTGTGAGCATTTCCCGACGCAGCTTTCTTAGGATTGCCAGCGCGGCGCTTGCCACGCCGGCGGTTCTCCGCGCCCAAGTCGAAACCCATGTAACCCAAACAGAAAAGATCAGTATGGAAATCAAAAGAATTGGCTCGCAACCATCCAGCAAGGGACCGGCCGACTGGTTTACCGGCACAGTGCGCATTGATCCATTGTTCCAACCAAACGCCCCGGCTCGCACTTCTGGCGCCAGTGTCACGTTCGAACCCGGCGCCCGAACAGCCTGGCATACGCATCCGCTTGGGCAGACTTTGATCGTCACCGCCGGTTGCGGATGGGTGCAGCAGGAGGGCGGTCCGATTGAGGAGATCCATCCCGGCGATGTGATCTCGATCCCGCCAGGCGAAAAGCATTGGCACGGCGCCACGCCGACGACGGCCATGACGCATATCGCCATTCAAGAAGCGCTCGACGGCAAGGTGGTGGACTGGTTGGAAAAAGTCAGCGACGAACAATACCGCCAGTGAACTCAGCCCCCGAGGGAAACTTTGCCGCACATTATCGTAGAACTCCGGCCTGGAAATCCGAACAGCCGAAAAGTCGACTTACCCAGTAAATTGCTAAGGATGCAATCGAAGTGTCAGACTTGGGAAAAGCGTTCCTTTTCGATAGTCATCAAAGAGGTCAGGCCACATGATTAAGCTGAGAGGTATTGAAGGAATGACTATCAAACGACTATATATTGCGATCGCTTTGCTTTTCCTGGCCGAATGGCAAGCTTTGGCACAGATGCGGTCTAATCAGGAAACAGGAAATTCCGCTCGCATGAATAGAATAGATAGAGCTAAGCAAAAATATCAGGAGTTGTTTGGTCCGCAGACAGTGGCAACCTCTTCCGACCCGGAGTTGATGGACATTCTGCAAAGATTCATTTTCGGCGAGGTATTTTATATCGGAAATTTGGACGATAAAACCAGAGAACTCATCACCATCACCGTTTTGGCCACAAATCAAACGTTGCCACAATTAAAAGCGCACACGAATGCAGCCCTCAACATTGGGGTTACGCCTATTGAGATTAGGGAGGTCGTTTATCAAACCGCCCCTTTCATTGGTTTTCCCAAAGTCTTAAATGCGCTGAATACAATCAACGAGGTTTTTGAAAGCCGGAACATTGAACTGCCTTTGGAGAAGAAAGGAACCATTACGGAGAGCGAACGACTCGAAAAAGGAAACGAACAGCAATATCCCCTTTACGGAAATGCAATGAAACAAAATATGCAAGATTTGCCGGGGGAGTTTGCTGAGGTAATACCGAGAATCTTAACGGAGTTGTGTTTCGGCGATTTCTACACAAGAGATGGTTTGGACATCAAGACGAGGGAGCTAATGATCTTTTGTGCTTTGGCAGCACTGGGAGGGACTGAAAGACAAATGGCGTCACACGCCGTTGGCAACCTGAAAGTTGGCAATAGTAAGGAAACGCTGCTTTCCGCTATGGTCCATTGTTTTCCCTACATCGGTTTTCCGCGGGTTTCCAACGCGATCAATGTTATCAAAGCGGCAGAGATAAAATAACGTTGCGGGTAAGATTAAGCTCACGCAGGACTTCATCTCCCTGTCGCCGCTAAACCTGACGAGTGAACGATCTTTTCCGCAGAGAGAAGTTCGGTCATCTGCCTCGGGCGACTCGAGACAGGGGAACGGACGTTCACTACGAAGTCGGTGATATCGCTTACTGGTCTCCCAGCCTGACGTAGCCTCTTCTATCGCCACGATGGTCAGCAAATCCTCGAACTCGGCCTCATCCATCATCGCCAAAATCGAGTGCGGCATGGACGATTTGACGCGCCCAGCTCAGTAAAAATGCTAATTGAGACTACAAGATCAATACTCCGGCGCACCACAACCATCATGGACGGTGTGAACGCAGGTGATGGAAGGAAAGGAAACTAAATGGAATACACGAAATTAGGAAACACCGGAATGGATGTGTCTCGAATCTGCCTCGGTTGCATGGGGTTCGGGGACCCGGAGCGCTGGATTCACAAATGGGTGCTGACTGAGGAAAATAGCCGGCCGATCATCAAGAAAGCGCTCGAGCTGGGGATCAATTTCTTCGACACCGCCAACGTCTATTCCATCGGGAAGAGTGAGGAGATCCTCGGACGCGCCTTGAAGGATTTCGCGAACCGGGACGAAGTCGTCATTGCCACGAAGTTGCACGGCAGAATGCACGAGGGTCCCAATGGCGCTGGTCTATCGCGCAAGGCGATCCTGAGCGAGATCGACCAGAGTCTCAAGCGGCTTGAGACGGACTACGTAGACCTCTACCAGATCCATCGCTGGGATTACCAAACCCCAATCGAGGAGACGATGGAGGCGCTCCATGACGTAGTCAAGGCTGGCAAAGCCCGATACCTCGGTGCCTCAGCCATGTGGGCGTGGCAGTTCCAGAAGGCGCTGCACGTCGCCGAGAAACATGGGTGGACCCGCTTTGTCTCGATGCAGGACCACCTGAACCTGATCTACCGCGAGGAGGAGCGGGAGATGCTGCCGCTCTGCCGCGAGGAGAAGATCGGAGTGATCCCATACAGTCCACTCGCAGCCGGACGATTGACGCGTGACTGGTCGTCGGAGAGCACGCTTCGGTCCGAGACCGATCAGATCGCGAAAAGCAAGTACGATGCGAGCGCCGAAACCGACCGGCAGGTCGTGGAACGGGTGGCGGAACTCGCGGAAAAGCACGGGGTTCCGCGCGTTCATGTCGCGCTTGCCTGGCTCTTACAAAAGAAACCGGTGACCGCGCCTATCATCGGGGCAACGAAGATCAGCCATCTGGAAAATGCCGCTGGCGCTCTGTCGGTAAGACTGACCCAGGAAGAGGTGACCTACTTGGAGGAGCCGTATGTCCCGCATCACGTCGTCGGTCATCAGTAAATAGCGACCGGATCATCGGCATCACTCTTCGCTGTTCTCTTCCCAAGAGATAAAAGCTTAAGAACTACACCCTATGAGAATTAATATTCCCACGGAAAACGCTTCCCATTCGTAGCATCGCTTTCGCGCTCCTCGTCGGGCGGTGCGCCCACACACTTCCGCAACGGTTCTCGAAGTAAAAAGGGCGCACCGCTTTCCCGCAAGAATAAGACAGGCGCCGCAATCTCCCGCGGGCAGGCACCTGGGCTATGGCCGATGGTCGGCCAGCTGCAATTGCTCACGCTCGCAGAAAAGCCATCAAGAGGTCGAGGCAGCAACCAGGCTCTCTCCACGCAGGGGCTCAAGAGCAGTCTTGGATGCACGTCACATCGACGCTCCAATCACTCGCAGACGAGTTGCCTTCATCGTCATCAACAAAAGTGGGAGCGACGACTCGTGCCGTGAGGGAAGCAGGCGTGCATCGCTGAAGCGATTCGCAACGTCTTTCCTCTCTCAGCGATCTTTTCCGGAAATCTCTTCCGAGAATTGGATTATGTTAGATGCGATGAACCAGGCAACGCAGAAAACAATGAAGGCGATCGCCCTCGATCGTTTCGGCGGTCTTGAGACGATGAAACTACAAATGCTTCCCGTCCCCGAGGTCGGCCCCAATGAGGTGCTGATTCACGTCGAGTGGGCCGGTGTGGGCCCGTGGGATCCGTTTGAGCGCGAGGGCGGATTCGCCAAGATATTCGGCATCGAGCCAAAGTTTCCCTACGTGCTTGGCTCCGATGGAGCGGGCACCGTTGAGGAGGTGGGCGATCGTGTGAAGGGCTTTACGCCAGGCGATCGCGTCTACGCTTTCGGCTTGGTGAATCCCAAAGGTGGTTTCTACGCTGAGTATGCCGCGGTTAAGGCGGAGGAAGTCTCACTCATTCCCGGCAAGCTCACGACCAGGCAGGCAGGCGCGATGCCCGTGGATGCCATGACCGCGCTTCGTGGCTTGGATGACACGCTCGGCCTCCAGCCCGGTGAGTCGGTCATGATCTTCGGCGCCAGCGGTGGCATCGGCCACCTGGCGGTGCAGTTGGCCAAACGCATGGGCGCCCGTGTCTTCGCCGTCGCTTCGGGCAGCGACGGCGTCGCGCTCGCCAAGAGGCTGAGTGCCGACGCGGTCATCGACGGTCATAAGGACGACATCGTCGCCGCCGCGCGTCAGTTCGCACCGGACGGACTCGACACGGCGCTGATCACCGCCGGGGGACCCGCGGCCGACGAAGCCCTTGCCGCCATGCGCGCGGGTGGACGCGTCGCCTATCCCAACGGTGTCGAACCCGAGCCCAAGTCGCCGTCTGGAATTAATGCCAAGGCCTACGACGGAATGCCCGACCCGCAGGCGATCGAGAAGCTCAATCGCCTTATCGAATCTGAGGGGCTACCGCCGTTCGAGGTCCATGTCGCGCGGAGCTTTCCGCTTGACCAAGCTACCGAAGCACATCGGGCACTCGACGAGCACTACCTCGGCAAGCTTGCTCTGCAAACCGCTTAGTTCGACGGGACGTCGCTGACCAAGTCCGCTGATACTCCGCAGGACCGTTTCGCGACGCAGCTTTTTAAAAGCCGGCAGCGCCGTCCTCGCCAGTCCGGCGATTCTTCGCGGCCAAGTCGACGCTCATTTAACCCAAACACCGCAGATCAACATGGAAATTAAAAGAGTTGGCTCACAACCATCCAGCAAAGGACCGGCCGATTGGTTTACCGGCACGGTACGCATTGATCCCTTGTTCCAAGCAAACCCGCCCGCCCGCGCCATCGGCGCCAGTGTTACGTTTGAACCGGGCGCACGAACGGCGTGGCACACGCACCCGCTAGGACAAACGCTGATCGTCACGGCCGGATGCGGTCGAGCGCAGCGCTGGGAAGGCCCGCTCGAGGAAATCCGGCCCGGCGATGTGATCTGGATCCCACCCGGCGAGAAACATTGGCACGGCGCTGCACCAACGACCGCCATGACGCACATCGCCATTCAGGAACAGCTCGACGGCAAGGCGGTCGACTGGATGGAAAAGGTCAGCGAGGAACAATACCAAGCTTGATGATCAATTAGGACTAGGTCCGGGATTTTGCTTCCTCTGTTCTCTGTGGTTCCTTCGGAGTTCATCCACGCGAGCGATCAGGCTTCGCGCCGAGAATCAGGTCGTTGGCATCCTGCCACTGCGGGGACTTGCCGGTTGCACGAGCCTCGAAACAGAGCCAATTCGACCCGGCGACCTTGAGGAAATAACGCACCTTCGTCTGGTCGGCCCAAACGCTTTGGCGAGTTCCGTAGGCAGCTTTCACTCCGGTGATCGCCCCTGATGTCGAGACGCGGCGGGCATAGAGCACGCCAGCCTCTGCCGCGAGCGTCTCTGCCAAGGCCCGATCGTTGTCGGGCGGGGACGCGATGCGCCGAAGCGTCACCTCGATATCTTCCCCGACGAAGCGTGCCAGCGGACCGTTCGCCGAGCTCGCGAAGACCGAATAGCCCCATTTGGTTCGATTCAGCTTCAATGTTACCCCCGCAACATCGACATCCTCTTCGACCTTTGGCAGCTCAAAGGGATAGCTTGAACCCCCTCCAAAGCCCCCGAAGCCTCCGCCTCCCCCGCCTCCACACGCCCCGCCGGCACCGAGCAAAGGAGCGGAGATGCCACAACAGACCACCAGAGTGACAACACTTCTAAGCATACCTATACCCTAGCGCCAAGCCAAGACCCGCGCAACTCGCAAAGCAAAATCGGCCATTAAGACTCGCGTTCGCGGTTCTGTCGCCGTTCGCTTAAATTGGAATCCATTTGCGAATTGGTACGCGTCATGCACGCAAGCGTCTGGGCATTTCCGAGTGGAAAAGAGAGCCTCACTGCACGGTGATTCCGCTAATAACTTGCTTAGCGATTAGCAATATTCTTGAGCACATTTCCCGTCGGTTGGATATTGATGTCAGGGCCCTACCCGCCCGATAGCTTTCGGAACGACTCCTAAGTGAACGGCGGCTCAGTATTCCACGACTAAACGTGATGATTAACGCGCGAACACGCAGATCAGCAACGTTGTTGAAGAAGAGCACTTCTTCGCCAAAAACCCATTGACTTCCCCAGATCGGGCCGCATAGGTAGGCGTATCCTGGTACGATGCGCTCCTCCTCCAGTAATAGTCACTTTATTCAAGATTCACACTGCGATGGCGCTGCGGTAACGTCCAGTCGCTCAACCGAAGATCGGCGAGGAAAGGTGCCTCTAGAGTATGGAGACACACACATCAGCATCGCCCGGCGTAGGCAGTGTCTTGGCAAGGCCGTCGACCCAGTCCCAAGTCGTCGTGATGCAGAGTCGTAGCGACACGTTGAGATCCTCTAAACGCCGACAGAGTGCCGAACAGATAAGTCTTGAGCCAGTTACGCGCAAACCTTACAGAGGCATTGCCCACCCCTTCAACCGAATCTCGCTGTGAACAAAGAAGCCCGAATCATCGTCGACTCCGATTTTAACATTTCCCAGCTCGATCGCCGCCTTTTCGGCTCGTTCGTGGAACATATGGGACGCTGCGTTTATACGGGCATCTTTGAGCCGGGCCATCCTACCGCGGATGCCAACGGCTTCCGTGGTGACGTTCTCGATTTGGTCCGAGAGCTCGGCCCTACTATCATCCGCTATCCCGGCGGCAACTATATGTCTGGGTGCAACTGGGAAGACGGGGTCGGTCCGGTGGAATCCCGCCCACGCCGACTGGATCTCGCCTGGATGAGCACCGAGACGAACGCGTTTGGCACGAATGAATTTATCACCTGGTGCAAACTGGCCAACATCGAACCGATGCTCGGGGTCAACCTAGGGACCCGCGGACCGCACGAGGCCAGAGAATACCTCGAGTATTGTAATCATCCGGGCGGGACAAAGCTCAGCGATCTGCGGGCCTCCCATGGCTTCAAGGAACCTCACGGGGTGAAGTTCTGGTGCCTGGGGAACGAGATGGATGGTCCCTGGCAGATCTGTAAGAAAACGGCCACGGAATATGGTCGTATTGCTGCCGAAGCGGGCAAGGTCATGAAATGGGTCGACCCTTCTATCGTGGTATCATCCTGCGGTTCTTCGGCCCGCTCGATGCCGACCTTCGGTGCCTGGGAATACGAAGTGCTCGACCATACCATGGACATTACCGACTTCGTTTCTCTGCACATGTATTACGAAAACCCACTCGGTGATGTGCAGGAGTTCCTGGCCAACGTCGAGCTGATGGACCACTTCATCAAGGAGACCATTGCGGTCTGCGATGCGGTCGCGGCAAAGCGCAAATCCCTCAAGCGCGTCATGCTTTCCATGGACGAGTGGAACGTCTGGTACAAAGCGCGCGCGGGCGAGCACATGGCAAAGCCAGGGTGGCCAGTGGCGCCTCCATTGATCGAGGAAATCTACGACCTGCAGGACGCTCTCATGGTGGGAGGAGCTCTCATCACCCTTCTCAACAATGCTAACCGTGTAAAGGTGGCTTGTCAGGCGCAGCTCGTCAATGTGATCGGATTGATCTTCTCCGAACCGGGTGGCCCGGCCTGGCGCCAGACGATCTTTCATCCCTTCAAGATCGTGGCCGAGCACGCACATGGCAGCGTGCTTGAGGTAAAGGTCCAGTCCGACCAGCACGAGACGAAGACCGCCGGGGTTGTCGATGACATTGTCGCCGCCGCCGTGCACGACGTCGCCAAAAGTAAGGTCGCCTTCTTTATCCTTAACCGCGAAGCAAACGGCGCTGTTGAGGTGTCGCTCGACTTACATGGGTTCCCGCCGGCAACCGGATGCTCCGCCGTGGCGATCTCGGGTCCGGATCTTCTCGCGACCAACTCCGCAGCAAAGCCAAACAGCATAGTTCCCAAGGAACACAACGAATTTTCCGTAAAAGACGACAAAGTTGTCGCGAAATTGCCTCCAATGTCGTGGAATATGCTCTCAATCTCGTACTAACCATCTCCGTCAACTTTAACTCAACCCCCAACATTCTATGAAACGACTCCTCTTACACGTGGTCGGATGTCTTGCGTATCTGACGTTGGCCCAAGCTGCTCCAGTTGAAATCACTTATTGGGACTTTTTTGGCGGCGGCGATGGCATCCGGATGAAGCAAATAGTGGAGGAATACAACAAGAGCCAGCAAGAGGTCCGCGTCACCCAGACGACCCTTACCTGGGGCGAGCCGTTCTACACCAAAGTCCACACCGCGGTGGTGGCCGGGCAGACCCCCGATGTGATGAGCTATCACCTCTCGCATTTTCCGGCAGGAATCGCTGCGAAAGATCTAAGACCGATTACCGCAGAAGAACTCTCCCAAGCCGGGCTAAAGGAATCGGACTTCCAGCAATCGGTCGTCGAGAGATCACGCGAGGCGAGCAAGAAGTTTGGACAAAGCGAAGAACTCTTCGGCATTCCACTCGATATCCACACGCTGGTTCTCTACTACAATAAGACCGTCTTGCAGAAAGCCGGTGTCTTGGACCCCCAGGGCAAACCGATGGGACTCGAGAACCTCGATGCCTTTAAAAAGATGCTCGCCCAAGTGAAGGAAAAGGCTAAGTTAACGCCGATTGCTTTCTCGAGCGCTCCGACCGATCAAGCCTCAACCTGGCGCGCCTGGTACACCTTCTTCAAACAGCAAAAGGGGGATTTCCTCAAGGACGGACAACTCTCCTTTGCGGATATGCCAAACCAGGGAAAGACATCTCTGCAGACCCTCGTGGACATGGCCGAAGCCGGACTGATCACGAAGAATACGGCTTACCCTGCGATGGTGGCGCTCTTCAGCTCCGGCCGCACCGCCTTTATGATCAATGGCAACTGGGAGGTTCCCACCGTTGTTGATTTGCAGAAAAATGGAAAGCTGCCCTTCGACTATGGAATTGTCGCTTTCCCGAAGCTGTTTGACAATCCCGACACCTGGGGTGATGCGCATACGCTGGCGATTCCAAACAATGCCAAAACTCCGCCAACCCCGGAAAAAGTCGCCGCCGCCCTGAAGTTTATCGCCTATGTCGTCAAGCAACCGGCCTGGGCGGGCGGAGGCCACATCCCGGCCTATCTGCCGCTTCAGGAAAGCGCGGAGTACAAGCAAATGCAGCCAAACAATCAGTATAGTGCGGACGCTGCGGCGCACGTGGTCCTCGAGCCGGTCCTGCCGATTTTCGGAGTCGGCAGCCCAACCTTTGGCGCGGTAGCTAATTTCCTCATCCCGACGATCAACGGGCAATTGCCGGTCGATAAGGGAATCACCCAGTTTACTGCCGAGCTGGAGAATTTTGCTAAGAAACAGCAGTAAGATTCGAGCCGCGATGTGAGTTCGAAATCCGACGTTCGGGCTGAGGTGCTTGCGCCTAAAAGACGTTACAAGCTGCCGAGCGCCTGGCTGTTTGTCGCTCCCTTTCTGCTCTTTTACGTCGCATTCCTCATCTATCCGGCGATTCAGGTTGCCTATCTAAGCTTTACCAACTCCGACATCACCGGACAGGGCAGCTTTGTTGGACTGCAAAACTATATCGAGTTGATACGCGACCCTGATTTCTGGGCATCATTGTGGCACACCCTCTATTTTATTCTCCTTACGGTCGTTCCTAATACCGCCGTGGGTTTTCTGCTGGCGCTTCTCGTTGTCCGGCTAAAACGGTTGCAATTGCCCATTTTGGCGGCCTTTTTCCTTCCCTACGTCCTGCCGGTCAGTGTAGTGACCACGGGCGCGCTCTGGCTGCTTGATACGAACTTCGGCATCATCAACTATCTGACTGGCAGCATGATTTCCTGGTTTCAGGATCCAAATTGGGCCATGCCGGCGGTGGCGATCGTGACCATTTGGTGGACGGTGGGATTCAATATGCTCCTCTTTATCTCCGGACTGCACAACATCTCCCCGGACGTTTACGAGGCGGCGGCGATTGATGGAGCCAACCGGTGGCATCAGTTCCTCTACATCACCTGCCCGCTTATTTGGCCGGTGGCGAGCCTGGTTCTCCTCCTTCAGCTGATCGCTCAGTTCAAAATTTTCGATCAGGTCTATCTGCTGACTCAGGGAGGACCATACAACTCCACGGTTGTCGTCCTCCTCTACATGTATCGCCAGGCATTCCAACAGAACCGTGGTGGCTATGCCGCGGCGGTCGCCGTGGCTCTGCTCATCATTATGCTCATCGGAACGGCCGTCGCCTTCCAGGCCATGCGAGGGAGACGTTCTAAGTGAAATCGCACCGCTTTTCTTTTCTGCGTCTCACTTGCACCGTCTTGACCATCATCATGGCATTGGCGTGGCTCTTTCCCTTATATTGGATCCTGACGACCTCACTTACTGCGGAAAGCGACACGATCGCGCTGCCGCCTTCTTTCGTCCCCATACCGCCGAACTTCGAGGCGTTTGCCTATGTCATTGAGAACAGCCCCATCTTCCGCTGGTACTTTAACACCGTTCTGGTGGCATCGGTCATCACCGTCGTTTCTATTGTGGTATCACTCATGTGTGCATACGCCCTTTCGATCATGGAGTTCAAGGGCAAGGGGCTGATCAACGTATGGCTACTCCTCGGCTTCATGATTCCTTTTGGTGCGATGGTCATCCCGCTTTTCATGCTGATGAACCAGATGCACTTGGTGAACTCCCACTTGGGAGTTATTTTGCCGCAAATTGCGACGCCACTTTCGGTCATTGTTTTCAAACGATTCTTTGACCAGGTTCCTAAGGATTTTCGGGACGCGGCGACGATCGACGGCGCCAACGATTTCCACGTTTTATTCAATATCTACATTCCACTCAACTGGAGCATCATCTGGGCGATGGCCATCATCACCTTTATTGGCGCCTGGAATAACTTTCTCTGGCCATTTATTGTCACGAATTCGACGCCAATGCTGACAATTCCTGTGGGAATGACACAGGTGCAATCCGCCTATGGTGTGGCCTTCGCGAAAACATCGGCCGTCGCCGTCATGGCTTCCATTCCCACGGCGTTAGCATACATAATCTTTCAGAAACGGGTCACACAGGGAGTGGTTGCCGCAGCTGGTATCAAGTGAGTGTGAGCATCTGGAGGGAAGCCCTCAAGGGCAAAGCCACCAATCACGCCTTGCGCGAATCGCAATATAGCGGCGGCGTCCCTGCCGCCGAGTAGTTGTAGCGACCGTGTCCCCACGGTCGGAAGGCTATCCTCGGCGGTGGGCCCACCGCCCGCTACAATCGTCAACCGCGAAGTCTTCTGCGGTGAAGACTCGAAGCTAGACTCCCTAAGCCTGCGCCGCGCCGATTTCCGTGGCCGCCGGCACTTCGATCAATTTGCCGGAACGGACGTCGTAAACGTAACCATAAATCGGTATTGAGCGTGGAACCAGCGGGTGATAACGAATACGAGCGACATCCGACGATACGCTGCTTGTCTCATCTTCGAAGGTGAGCCAGTTGACAAAGTCACCAGCATCCGATCCGGGACCTCGACCAACATCCTTCCATTCCCCATGATCGATTTGCGCGGTTTCGAGGCTGTTTCTCACATCACACCGATTGTGGAATGGCCCTACGGATGGCGTCATCGCTTGCGCGGCCGCCAGCATTTCGAATCACGTGCGCGTCTCCCTCACTTAGGCCCGCGTACTTGGCGGGATCAAGTCGAGCATCCATGCACGTCAAAATTGCAAACCGCCGCGCTGGAGGCAGAGGGAGATTTCCCTTGGTCCCAAAGTTTTCAACGTAGTTCTTATTTGCTGCGAGGATTTCACTGAGAATTTGGCTCACAATCAAATGCGGGTTGTTGCGATTGACTATGCCGCAACGTCTGCCGATTCGACAAGCAACCGATCGCGACGAAAGTTGGCACCTCTTCCTCGCATTTCTGTGGCAGCAGGGACACCGAGCATTTCTTCTCTCAAAAGATCCATGCAAGTGCGTTTCAGTTTCATGAAATCCTTCGAGACCAGTGTGTCGATGGTTCGAGGACGCGGAAGAGGCACATCGAAGAGCGCCTTGAGGCGGCCAGGCCGCCGCGTGAGCACAGCGACCCGCGAACCGAGATAGATCGCCTCGTCGATATCGTGAGTGACGAACAAGACGGTCATTCCATATTCAGTCCACACTTGCAGGAGCAGTTCTTGCATCATCAGACGCGTCTGCGCGTCTAGGGAGCTGAAGGGCTCATCCATAAGCATGACCCGCGGCTTGTTCACCAAGACACGCGCCAGACCGACGCGTTGTTGCATGCCCCCGGAGAGCTGGGCGGGATAATGCCGCCCAAATTCGGAAAGACCGACCTTGCGGAGAATCTCACCAACCATCTGGTAGCGTTGGGCTCGCGGGACGTTCCGGAACTTCAAACCAAAATCGACGTTCTGCCACACCAGTTTCCAAGGAAAGAGTGTGGGTTGTTGAAAAACGACGCCACGATCCGGTCCAGGTTTAACCACCTGCTCACCATCGACGCTTACCTCGCCAGCTTGGGGAGGCTGAAAGCCGGCGATTGTATTGATGAGGCTCGATTTGCCGCAACCGGAAGGTCCGAGGACAGAAAGAAAGTCGCCCGGACTTAACGTCAACGAGAGGCTTTGCAGTGCAGTGACGGCATTCCGCCCCTCGCCGAAGGCGAGCGTGACGTTCTCCAAAGCGATCGCGCCCCGACTCATCGTGTGCCCTGATTCTGTTGCCACGGAGTCAGCCGCCTTCCGAGAAAGCGAATTAGGGCACTCGAAGCCATCCCCGACACTCCGATAACCAACATCCCGACGATGATGTCGGGATATTTCTGCATGGTGTAAGATTCCCAAGTAAAATAGCCGATTCCGAATTGGCCCGAGATCATCTCGGCGGTGACAACCAAGAACCAGCAGGTCCCCATGCCGATCGTCAGGCCTGTGACAATCGAAGGCATTGCCCCGGGGAGGACAACTTCACGGAATATCGGCCACGTCCCTGCGCCCAAGGATTGGGCCGCGTAGATCAACCTTCGGTCAAGATTCTCCACACCATGGATCGTGCTCAGGAGAATGGGAAAGATCGCGCCGAGGAAACAGATGAAGATCATACTCTGCTCGGCCGTCGGAAACATAAGGATCGCTAAGGGAATCCAAGCCACTCCCGGAATCGGGCGTAGAACCTCTATCGGTGTCATGATCACATCCTCAAGCAGACGCGACCGACCGATCAAAAGACCAAGAGGCACGGCGGTCAACAAAGCCAACCCGAAACCAATCGCCACACGCCGGGCGCTATTCGCGAGGTGACGGAAAGACTTAGGGGCCTGAGCAAATTCAGTCGTTGAAACTGCGACCACGCTCGGCGCCGGGACATGAGCGAAATTGATCAAGAAGTGGATCCTGTTTGTCGAGGCAAGTTCCCAAAGGGCGATGAAAGCCGCCAGCGCGAGCAGTCGTGTGATGATCCGCCGGAAGGCATCGAGATTCGCCGGAACCGACAATTTCGATGGCTCGGCTGGTGCTAAGTCATCGATCGGGAGAGCTCGGTGTAGTCAGCGGGTTTGCCATAACACTGTTCTGGTAGTTTAATCTTCGATTAAATTGCCGCCGCGCCAGGCGGGAAGTCCCGCCCCAATCCATCCCTGGAGGCCGCCGGCCAGCGACCGCACATTCTTGTATCCCATGCGTTGCAGATTATCGGCCGAGAGGGCCGCACGATGGCCTGCGCCACAGTAAGTGATTATTTCAATGGCGGGATCGGGAGCGTGCTTTTCAATTTCCAGTTCGAGCGTTCCCCGAGCGAGATGCCGGGCATTCGGAATGTGTCCGCGCCAAAATTCATCTCGTTCGCGCACGTCGATGACCAGCGCGCCGCGCTTAATTGCGGCGACGGTTTCCTCGACCGATACCTCTGTGATCCTCGAACGTGCCTCCGCGGCTAGCTTGAGGAAGCGTTGGCTCCGCTTCTCTGCGACCTGAAGTCTAGCGAGCTTGAGCAAGACGCTCGTTGCCCACGAATTTACGAGCTTCGGCATATGTCAGCAGTTTTCCGTTGTTGGCTTGCGCCCATTTCTCGGCGCGAGATTTCTCGAGGAAGGCGGCGATATCGTTGCCGGTTCGAATGTACCAGACCTTGTCGGCAAAGAGTTTCAGTCCGGTCTCACGATCGTGCACGAAGGCCACGCGAACTGTCTTGTTATCCTTCTCAAGCTGATCGAGGGCGAGGAAGGTGCTGGGAACGTCCTTGTAGAGGCGCACTTTCTTCTCGCCCTCTACCCAGATTTGACCGGCGTTATTTACATCGATGATCTCTTCTCCGAGTGACAAAATCTTTCGCCTCAAAGGGCACTGGCGCGTAGTCCTTCAGACGAGCGTCGTAATCGGCGCCAAATTCTTTCGCCGCCTGGCGAATATATTTGTCATCCACATATTCGCTGACCTTGATGTCGTGCGATGTCTTTTTAAGGATCTTGAGAGTTTCAGCTGCACCGGCGATGGCCTTCAGGACCTCGGGTTTGAAAGTATAGTCACGCGTTTGAATGCCGTGGGGACCATGAAACGCATAGAAAACTTCCGCTTCGATGCCCGTCCATTTTTCGTATTGTTCGGCCAACCCTTCCGGATCCTCCCGCAAGAGGCGATCTCCCTCCAACGCTGACTTCAGATAGGCAACCACGATCTCGGGATACTTCTCAGCGAAGTCCGAACGCACCTGGATACCATGGGTAGTCGGCACGCCCGTGCTGCTGCCATCCAGAATTTTGCGCGCGAAGCCGCGAAACGGGAACAACTCCCCGAAAGGCACAAAGTTCGCGTGAGCATCAATCTGACCTGATTTGAGAGCCGAACCGCCTACTTCTGGTGTTTGTGTGACGATCGTAATGTCCGTTTCGGGATCCCAATTCTGATCCTTGACTGCACGAAGCAGAAACGCGTGCGCGGTTGAAGCAAAGGGGACCGAGACGGTCTTGCCCTTAAGTTGCGCTATGTCTTGCACACTAGAATCGCTGGGAACCAACAGGGCATTGCCCGCGCCGTGCAGACCGGAGGAAAGCGACGCGATGTAAACAGTCTTCACCCCATTGTTCTGGGTCAGAAACGCGTCGTGACCCACGATCGAGGGGAAATCCGCCATCGAGACGATATCCAGGCGATTGGCGAGGATCTCGCTATTGAGCTGAGCTCCGGTTGGCAGATTCAGCCAAACGATTTCATAAGTGACGTCCTTATATTTGCCATCATGCGGAAGATACTTTTCGAGAAGCTTCAATTCGCGCACGACCGGTCCTCCCGCTGCGCAATTGATCGTCGTATCTTGCGTCCCTATGGCCACGCGAATGGTCTCGCCTGCTTGAACAAGTGTTAGGGTAAACAGAATAAGAATAGATGTTAGTTTCATAACCTTCAGAGCTGAATGGGTTTTCATTAGGATTCGATGACGTGCAAGTCTTCTTCGATTGGCGAAGATGGATTATCCGCGCGGCACGATGACGAACTCGAAGCGACGCGGCGAGATGTCGCGTCCGCGGAGTCCTGCGCTACGACGAGGAACTTTGCCGTACAGGCGCTTGAACGCGCCCGGAGGTGATATTTGCCGGCGACCTCAAGATTGATGGTAGCGCGATAGATGGCCCACGGCTGACAGTTCCACCGAAAATGGGATACGAAAGTCTTCCGATTTGGATTGAACACCTCCAGCGACGCACTTTCATTGACGCCCAGACTGACGTTTCCCCACGCATCTTCCGCGCGCACCATCACGGGCAAGATGGCCCCAGCGGTCATCGCCGGGGGGGCAATGATGCGCAGAGCTGACATCGGACCAGGCTGGATAACGATGTGGTCGACAAGATCGGCTTCAAAGCAGGCAGATGTCCCGTCTGGGCAAACGAAGGCCCGCCAGTGGAACCCCTCCTCAGCGAAGGTTTGCACCCTGGTCCCCCGGCCACCTCTGCGCTTATCGCCGAGGCGGAGATGAATTAGATCCCCGTCGCGGAGATTGCCACGAACGACCGTGACCACGATTGATCTCCTTTCGCCAATTCGTTCGTAGGAGACGGCCAGCGCTGCCATCTGAGCGTTGGAAAACGGCCGTTCACTCGAGCCGAATTCGACACTTAGATAATTGTCGGCGGAAGGATCCCGCGTTTGAAAATCCGCCCAATCCGAATCGGAGGCGAAAAGTTATGCTTAGGTTGCCATGCTTGGCCAAGCCCGCGCTACCCACGCAGTAGCTGAGCTGGAGCTCTTGCCAGCTGCCCGCTTCAAGCACAGCCTTATCAACATGCAAGCTTCCCCAGCGACCGGCTCTTCTCACCGTGCTCAGGTCAGCTTTGGCTAAGCTCTCGGGAAATGCTGTGAGGCTCATCTGAAAGTCTGATTGGAATTGCTTTGACGTGGATGCTAATCTCCGGAAGCAGCCAGGCGTTCGATGGCGAGCCGGGCGGATTTACGAACTCCACCGTCCTGGTCGTTGCGAAGTGACTCGAGCCGATCGATCCATCTTGGGTTCTGCGACTCTCCCAAGGCTATGGCTCCGGCCATTCGTAAATCGGCCAAGTCGTGCGTGAGCAGCCTCGCCACAGCCTCGCCACCATCGACCTGGAGTCGAGAAAGGCCGAGAGCCGCCTCGCGCACCACCTGCCAAGCTGGATCTTCCAGCGTGGCTATGAGAGCGGCCTTGGCGTCCTCACTCGGGAATCGTCCGAGCGCAAGTGTGGCTTCGCGACGCACCTCCCAATTGCCGTCGGCCAGCGCCGCAACGAGGTCATCGAAGACGAAGGCATCATCGAATTGCGCCACCGCGGCGATCGCCACTTTACGGACTGCCGCATTTTCGTCCCGAAGCGCGGAGCGCAACGCCAGCAAGTGATCGCGCCGTCGATAGTTCGCCACGGCAGTTACCGCTTGCCGTCGAATCTCTGGCTCCGGATCGCTAAGTCGCCGAACCAAGGCGCCCAAGGCCTCCGCTTCCCGGTGCTCTCGCAATGCAATCAACGCCGCCAGACGAGTTTCCGCAGCAGAACTCTCGAGGGCAGCCACGAGATGTTCGATCGCGGCAGGATCCTGGAAGGACCGTAACACTTCGCTCGCGAGCAGACTGACTTCCGCATCCGCGTCAGCCGCCGCTCGCAGCAGTGCTGGGATAGCTGCGGGATCGTTCTCAAGTTGAATCACCTCGATGGCCAGACGGCGGATCGAGGTTTCCGGATGCTGCAGAGAGGCGACTAGGAGTTTTGTCGGCAAAGGCTGGCCAGCCTCCAGGCTCTCAGCCAAGGTCAGGAAGATCTGCTGCGTTTGTTCGTCATCAAGGGTGATGCTCATCGAATTAGAAAGGGAATTTTCACGGTTATGGCGTTGGTCGGGCAGTCCACTTCGCAAGCCAGGCAATACCAGCAGTCATCATATTTCATATGCGACTTGCCCGTGGCTGGATTGATCGCGAGGCAGTCCACAGGACAGGACTCCACGCAGATATGACACCCTTTGATACATCGCTCCTCGTGCACTACGACCGGCACATCGAAGAGTCGTGCGACCTGGCGGTTGGGCACGGATTTCGCCACCGAAGCGGCTTCGCTTTCCGAGGCAAATTTCAGCCTTCCGGCAACAATAGGTTTCGAGCTCATGCAGCCATCGTTTCGATGCGCAACCGGTGGTAGGAGCGCAGTTCCTCCGCGCCGAGCGGGATCACATAGGGCTCGACGGGCCGGCGAAAGAGCTTCATTGCGCCGTCCTCGCCTTTCTTCAGGTTGACGTGGACAAACCAGTTCGCGTCGTCCATTTCCGGGTAGTCAAGGCGGTGGTGATAGAGTCCCCAGCGGCTTTCCGTGCGGAAGAGCGACGCACGCACAGCCATCTCGGCGCAGTCGCGAATGAAGTCCGCTTCATTGGCACGCATCAGCTCATGCGGATCGGCCGCTCCCAGTTGTTCCAGCTCTTGGCGTGCGCGTTCGAAATAATCCAACCCCTTTTCGAGCCGAGATGCCGATTTCGGCGGTTGCAGATAGTCGTTCACGTGCCGCCTAAGCTTGTATTCAAATTGATGAGGCGGAATGCCGTCAGCCTGCAGCAAGGGCCGAAGCGCTCGCTTCCGCTCCGCCTCGACCTGTCCATCATCCAACCGGCAATCTCGAGCCGAGCGTAGAAACTCGACCGCATTCCGCGCGGAAATCTTTCCGAAGGTGAAGGCGCCGAGCATGTAGCCGTGGGGGACAGAAGCCATGTCCCCGGCGGCATACAGGCCCGGCACCGTCGTTTCCCCCCGCTCGTTGATCCAGACCCCCGAAGCGCTGTGTCCGCTGCAGAGGCCGATCTCCGAAATCGACATCTCGATCAAATTGTTGCCGTAATTCACCCCTCTACCGGCGTGAAAGCGCCCGCGGCTTGGGCGCTCAGTGGTGTGTAAAATCTGCTCGATCTCGTTCACCGTTTCGGGAGCAAGGTGATCCATTTTCAAGTAAACCGGCCCATTTTCGCTATGCAGCTCGCGGTAGAACTCCCACATCATCTGCCCGCTCCAATAGTCCGAAAGCATGAAGCGATTGCCTTTCGCGTTGACCGTGTAGCCGCCGAATGGCCCGCTGACATATGCGCACGCCGGGCCATTGTAGTCCTTAAGCAGCGGATTGACTTGAAAGCACTCGATGTTCGTCAACTCCGCTCCCGCGTGATATGCCATCGCAAACCCATCGCCGGCGTTCGCTGGATTCTCATACGTGCCCATCAGATAACCGGAGGCAGGTAAGCCGAGCCGGCCGCAGGCTCCGCAAGCCAGGATCACCGCTTTCGCTCGAATCACCACGAATTCCCCGGTCCGGACGTTGAACCCGAGCGCGCCGACGGCTCTCCCCTCATCAAGCAGAATTCGCGTCGCCATCACCCTGTTCTCGACCCGCACGCCTCGCTGCCGAATCTGCCGGGTCAAAATCTTCTTGATGTCATAGCCCTCAGGCATCGGGAGGACATAACTCCCCTTGTGGTGAACCTTCTTGACGTCATAATCCCCGTTCGGCGTCTTCTGAAACTTCACTCCCCAGGACTCCAACTCCTGGATCATCGCGAAACTCTCGCGAGCATAGGCCAGCACGGCGCGTTGGTTCACGATGCCATCATTCGCCATCGTGATCTCCTTGACATACTGCTCCGGGGTAGCATGTCCGGGCACCACCGCGTTGTTCACCCCGTCCATGCCCAGAGCAATCGCCCCACTCCGCTTAACGTTAGCCTTCTCCAGTAAGAGGACCTCGCCCTCAGGCAAAGCTTCCTTGCCCTTGATTGCTGCCACCGACCCCGCTGTCCCACCGCCAATCACCAGTAGGTCCACATCGACAGACAAAGCTTTATCAGATTCAACACTCATGGATCACAGCGAAATAGCGACTGAACTGATCGTTATTCGAGACACGGTGAAAAGGTCAGCTGGCATGGCGAGCGTGTTTTAGGCCGGGATGGTGCCGTCGAGGTCGAGAAATTCCTCGACGAAGGAATTGGCGGGGAGGTCGCGGACCTCGTCAGGAGTGCCGATTTGCTGGACTTCGCCCTTGTCGATAAGGACGACGCGATCGGCGACTTCAAAGGCTTCGTCCTGATCGTGGGTTACGAAGAGACTGGTCAGATGGGTGGTGTCGTGGAAGCGGCGCAACCAGTGGCGCAATTCCTTTCGGACTTTGGCATCGAGGGCACCGAAGGGTTCGTCGAGCAGGAGGACCTCCGGTTCGATAGCCAAAGCGCGGGCGAAGGCAACACGTTGCCGCTGACCTCCGGAGAGTTGGCTGGGAAGGCGCTTAGCGAACTCGGCGAGTTGAATGGTCTCGAGGAGTTGCTCGACGCGGGCGCGGATTTGCGGTTCGGGCGGGCGCTGGCCTTTTTTTCGCACCCGGAGCCCGAAAGCGATGTTCTCAAAGACACTCAAATGCTGGAAGAGCGCGTAATGCTGAAAGACGAATCCCGCCTTGCGTTGGTAGGCGTTTTGGGAAGTGACATCGCGGTCGCCAAAAAGGATGCGTCCCTTGTCCGGAAACTCGAGTCCGGCGATAACGCGCAGCAAGGTGGTCTTGCCGGAACCGCTCGGCCCAAGCAGGGCAACAAGCTCTCCGCTCTCGATGGTGAAATTCACGTGATTGAGTGCGGGGAACCGCGCGAACTTTTTCGTGATGTCGTCGATTTGGATGCTCATGGTATCATCCTTCTGTTCCGGCTGCCTCCCTCACCTGCCGTTCGGTCTGCCATTCGGCATACGTTTTGATGATGAGGGTCAAAAGCGCGAGCACCGAAAGGACCGAGGCGACAGCGAAGGCGGCGGCGAACTGGTATTCGTTGTAAAGAATTTCGATGTGGAGAGGCATAGTGTTCGTCTTATTGCGAATATGACCAGAGACAACGGAAACCGCACCAAACTCTCCCATCGCCCGGGCGTTGCAGAGTATCAAGCCATAAATAAGTCCCCACTTAATCTTTGGCAGTGTGACGCGCGAAAAAATCTGCCAGCCATTTGCCCCCAGAGTCATGGCGGCCTCCTCTTCTTTGTGGCCTTGCGCCTGCATCAGCGGGATCAGACCCCGCGCGACAAAGGGAAAGGTCACGAAGATTGTTGCCAGGATGATGCCAGGCTCGGCGAAAATAACCTTGATGTTGTGATCATAAAGGAAGCGGGCCAGAAAATTGCTATCTAGCGTCTCCTGACTGGGAAAAAAGAGCGGACCCAGCCAGCCCTGCCGCCCAAAAATGAGAACATAGATGAGACCGCCGATCACTGGCGAGACCCACAACGGAAGATCAATCAGAGAGATGAGCAGGGAGCGCCCGCGGAAGGTAAACCGCGTGACCGCCCAGGCGGCGAAAAGGCCGAAGATCGCGTTAAGCGGGACGACGATTGCCGCCGTCAAGAGCGTCAACTGCACGGCGTGAGCAGTCGCCCGATCTTGAAACGTTTTTAAGAAAACCTGCAGACCCTTCGCAAATGCTTCGTGAAAGACGACAAGCAGAGGGAGGACAAGAAACAGCCCAAAGAAAACGAGAAGAACCCCCACGAGCAGCCTCTTGATCAACGGCGACTCGGCGGTGGCGCGCCGCGGCGCGACCGGTCTCACGGGAAAAGTTGCGACGGCGCCCGCCACTAGGCCACCCCCTTTCTCCTGCTGTCCCATGCCTGGAGACCATTGCAAATGAGGAGGATCGCGAACGAAGCCACCAGCATGATAAACCCGAGCGCGGCCGCACCGCTGTAATCGTACTGCTCGAGCTTCGTGATGATCAAGAGCGGGGTAATCTCAGTTTTGAACGGAAGGTTACCGGAGATAAAAACGACAGAACCGAACTCGCCCACGGCACGACCGTAAGCCAGCGTGATCCCGGTCAAGATCGACGGCAGCAAAGCGGGAAAGATCACTCTTCGAAAGGTCTGCCATCGGTTCGCGCCGAGGGTTGCAGCTGCTTCCTCGACATCTGCGGAGAGATCTTGAATGACCGGTTGGACCGTGCGAACCACGAAAGGGAGCCCAATGAAGGTCAGGGCGACCAGAATGCCGAGTTGGGTGTATGCCACCCTTATGCCGTACGGTTCCAGCAACGACCCGATGGTCCCGTTTTTCGCATAGATAGTGGTGAGGGCAATTCCCGCGACCGCCGTGGGCAAGGCGAAGGGGAGGTCGACGATGGCATCAAGGACCTTGCGACCCGGAAATTCATAACGGGCAAGCACCCAAGCGGCGATTACTCCAAAGACCCCGTTGATCAACGCCGCCACGAGCGAAATGCCGAAACTTACATAATAGGAAGCCACGACCCTCGGCTCAGTAATCGTTTTAAAGAAATGCTCCCATCCCCCGGCAAAGGTCTTTAGCAGAAGGCCGCTAAAGGGGATCAACACAAGAATGCTTAGATACACAAGAGTGTATCCCAGGGATAGGCCGAAGCCCGGGAGAACACGGCGCGATTTGGCCATCAGATATTTTGTGCTTCGGAGATCATCACTTTGAAACGATCCAGAATTGTTTGCACGCCCATGATGTGTGCCTCCACCTGCGTATCGAAGGCCGCGTGGTGTGGGGTCTCAAAAACAATCTCGAAGGGCCTTGGTTTCTGCTCGGGAGGAGCTGAGAGGATACCGTCGTAGCCCTGCTCGATGATTCCATTGTTCGCCTCGAAATTGTCGATGCTCTTATCAAAGTTGCGTCGGAGGATCTGCCCGGCGGCCTCGAGCGCCGGTTCGAGGACATGCCGGGTCAATTCATGTCCTTTGACGAATCCGTAGAGTCCTTCGCTCGTATCATCACTGTGCAGGGCGATGATCCCGTTGAAGTCGAGGTTGCGAAGCTGTCGCTCGAGAATCTCAACTTCCGGCTCGCTCGAGCCAGTCCAAAAGAGACGGTTCAAGTCGAGACCGCTCCGCGTCCAGCGCGATCCTTCGACGTAAGCCCAAGGATTGCAAACTGGGTAGACGAAGAGCTCGTAGCCGCGTGCTCTCTCGGGATCGGCATGCAAACGTTCCAGCAGTTGGACCGCGGCGTGAATTCCGCTCTCTTCGTCGCCGTGCACCCCGGCGAACACTCCCACTCGCAAGTAGCTTCGCTTTTCGCCTGGACCGGCGAAAAGATAACGTGGGAGACCCTGGGCGATATTGAGAGAATCTCCATAGGCCAGGTGTGCCGCAAAGAGGTAGTTGGATCCTCGCGCCAGTTCATCGAGCGGACGCAAAAGCGCTCGCAGCGATCGACGCTGCTTGATGGAAGGACGGAATGTCGACACGTGAATCGCCATCTTATTTGGCCTGATAAATCTGATCGAAAAATCCGCCATCCGCGAAGTGCACCTTTTGTGCCGCTTCCCACCCGCCGAAAACCTCATCCACGCTCACCAGCTTGATCTCCGGAAAAAGCTCAGCAGTCTCGGCGAGCAGCTTCTCGGATCGCGGCCGGAAATACGAGTGCACAGCCAGTTTCTGCCCGGCGTCCGACCAGAGATATTCGAGATAGTCGGTGGCCAATTGACGCGTACCGCGTCGGTCGACGACTTTATCGACGACGCTGACAGGGGCTTCGGCCAGAATGCTCACCGGCGGATAGATGACGTCAAATTTGTCGGGACTGAAAACCTTGGTGATCTGGAGCACTTCGCTTTCAAAGGTGAGCAAGACATCGCCGATTTCCTTTTGCACGAAGGTGTTCGTGGCGGCGCGCCCTCCTGTCTCGAGGACCGGAACGTTTCGAAAGAGCGCTCTGACGAATTGTTCGGCCGCGGCGCCTCCGCCACCTGGACGCAATTTCGCATACGCCCAAGCCGCCAAATAACTATATCGGCCGTTCCCTGACGTCTTCGGATTTGGAACAATTACGGAAACCCCCGGGGCGACCAGATCACCCCAGTCTCTGATGCCTTTCGGGTTTCCCTTGCGAACCAGGAAAACGATCGTCGAAGTGTATGGAGCCGAGTTGTTCGGCAAGCGGGACTTCCAATCCCTGTCGATCAATCCGGCTTGGACGATGGCATCAATGTCCGTTTCCTGGTTCATCGTGACCACATCGGCTTCCAATCCATCGATGACGGCGCGGGCTTGTTTGCTCGACCCGCCATTGGAGAGGTCGACCGTCGGGGTAATCCCGTGTTTGACTTGGTAGGCGAGCGCGAAGATTTCGTTATATTGCTGGTAGAATTCCCGCGTCACGTCGTAGGAGACGTTCAGAATATTGGAAGGCGCGGCGACCGCAGAGGCCGCCAGAACAAGGCTAAGCAGCCAATACTTCATGTGCCCTTCTCAATCGGCACACGCACGGAGTTTCCCCACTCCGTCCAAGAGCCGTCATAGTTCTTCACCGCCGGAAATCCCAGAAGGTAGGTCAGCACAAACCAGGTATGGCTCGAGCGCTCGCCAATCCTGCAATACACGATCGTCTCGTCGGCAGGATTTATGCCCAAATTTTCAATGTAAATTTTACGAAGTTCATCGGCCGACTTGAAAGTGCCGTCGTCGTTGGCGGCGGTCTTCCAGGGAATGCTGCGCGCTCCCGGAATATGCCCTCCGCGCAGCACACCCTCCTGCGGGTATTCGGGCATGTGAGTGATCTCCCCTTTGAACTCGCCCGGTGAGCGTACATCGATGAGCGGCCTCCGCGCTTGGCTCTGCGCCAGCGCGTCTTCTTTGAAAGCGCGAATCTTGCTATCCAGCCGCGCCGCGGGCACCGGGTAGACACTCTCTGCGAATTTCGGAATTTCTCGCGTGTAAGGGCGACCTTCAGCTTCCCATTTCGACCGGCCGCCGTTGAGCAGCTTGACCTTTTCGTGCCCGAAAAGTCGAAAGACCCAGAGCGCGTAGGCCGCCCACCAGTTGGCTTTGTCGCCGTAGAAAATTACGGTTGTCTCGGGCGAAATGCCGTGGCGCGAAGCCAGTTTGGCAAAGGCTTCCGGGGTAATATAATCCCGCTGCACGGGGTCATTTAGATCCGCACGCCAATCGATATGAATCGCATTCGAGATGTGGCCGGTCCCATAGAGGAGAATATCTTCGTTGCTTTCCACGATCCGAATGTCGGGATCATTGAGGTGCTCGGCAAGCCAGGAGGTCTCGACCAGACTGTCGGGAGTTGTGTAGGTGCTCATATTATTCTAAGTTTTAAGTCTTAAGTCTTAGGTTTAAAGCGAGGTCTAGAATACTAAGCTTTAGCTGTGTTCAGAGCGTAGCTGCTACTTGTTGGCGGTGGCTCCGCTGTAGATTTGGTCGAAGGAGCCTCCGTCGACAAAGTGCTCCTTGGTGGCCTTGGTCCAACCGCCAAAGACGTCATTGATGGTGAAAAGCTCGAGCTTTGGATATTGGCTCGCGTTTTTGGCAAGGATGTCGTTGTTGCTTGGACGAAAGAAATGCTTGGCGGCAATTTCCTGTCCGGTGTCGCTATAGAGGAAAGTCAAGTACTCCGTGGCCACTTCGCGCGTGCCGCGCTTCTCGACGACCTTGTCGACCACCGTGACAGTCGGTTCGGCGAGGATGCTGATCGAGGGCACGACGATTTCAAAGTCGTCGCCACGGAGTTTCTTGACCAACAACAACTCGTTTTCCCAGTTGATGAGAACGTCGCCCAACCCCCGCTCCACAAAGGTGGTCGTCGCACCGCGTGCGCCGGAATCCAGCACGGGAACGTGCTTGAACAACTCACTAATGAACTCCTTTGCTTTTTCTTGAGAGCCATATTTTTTCAAAGCAAACCCCCAGCCGGCCAAATAATTCCAGCGGGCGACTCCTGAGGTCTTCGGATTAGGCGTGATCACTTCCACACCTGGCTTGATCAAATCTTCCCAATCCTTGATCCCCTTGGGATTGCCCTTGCGCACCAGGAACGCCAGGGTCGACTGATACGGAGCGCTATTGTGCGGCAATCGCTCCTGCCAGTCCTGCGGCACCAGTTTGCCGTTTTCATAAAGCGCATCAACGTCTGCCGCCAACGCCAGCGTCACCACGTCGGCTTCCAAGCCGTCGATGACCGCCCGAGCCTGCTTGCTCGAGCCGCCATGGGATTGATTGATCGTCACCGTATCCCCGCTCTTCTCCTTCCAGTGTTTCGCAAACGCCTCGTTGTAATCCGCGTAAAACTCCCGCGTCGGATCATACGACACGTTCAGCAAGGTGGTCTCGCCAGCCTGCACTACCCCCACGAAAACCACCGACACCCACACCCAAAACAGTTTCATCCGCGCCACCATATAAGCCGACTTGCGGGCGTCAACCAGAAAAACGACTAAACTTGTCGTTATTCCAAGAAGGCACTCTCAGTGGGCCTAATTCCCAACGTGTTTTTTGGCCATGGGTGCCTGACACCGCGAGGTGCTTGACTAGGGAGAAGGGGTTTTGGATTACTGCCTAGCTGTCGTCCAGTTGGGATGCTTGAGACCTTCCTGCGTGATTGACCGCAAAAATCGCTAGTTGCCGCGCTTTGAGCACGTTGAGCCAACTCGCCAGTCAGGACAACCAGATGTTCGCTGAGGGCTTTCCGAATGCGAGAGGGGCCTGAGGCGTATGCGGAAATTCTTTTTATGGCAGGGCTACAAGCGGGAATTGATTTCCGAGCGAAGCGAAGACATTGAAAGTGCGAGGACGAGCAGCGATATGGCGATGATCCAGGAGCCGAGGACGCGCACGCCTATCCTTACCCAACGAGCTCGCATCGCCAGAGAGGTGTAATAGGCGACGTCGAAAAGTAGAAAAATAACCATCCCCCAGGTTCCAAGCAACGCCTGGACAAGAAGCCCAGGTGAACCCGCTTCCGGGTTTGAATCAAGCCCGATGGCGAGCGCCGCGGCGAGAAAAAGCAGGCGAGAGGCGAAACGGGGGATCGACTTCTCCATCGCTACAGGTATGGCGGCACAAAGAGCCAGGGCTATGAGGATCGGCTGATAGACCATGGTGATTTGTCCAGTCGAGGTGAGAAGGAGGGCAAAGGTCAAACCGGGGACGAAAACCGCGAAGGGTGTCTTTCAAGTCCAAGGGTAATTGTTGTCCAACGAGGAGCCCCAACGCGAGGAGGACGAGCAGATGAGCAGGAGTTGTCAGAGGGTGCAGGATTCCCGCCGCCAGTCCTTCCAGGCCTTTGATGGGCGTATGAGCGTTAACCGTGGCCGGAAAGCAGAGAACCAACAACAGGGTGCTTGGCAGCACACTGCCGCGCGACCGGCCGCGCGGCATCCTTAGAAGACGTTGAGAAGAAACCCGAGGCCACCGCAGCGGTAACCGCTCCTCCGGTTCTCACGGCGAGCTTGCCCCAAGGCCAGCGTGCGAGCAGGCCGATCGCAATTCCACTGAGGTGCAGCAAGCCGGTCGCGATGACGAAGCCCGCCGCATAAGTTATCACACTCGCTGCCTCGGGAAGTTCCGTCCCGTGCGCATGGCCGTGAAAAATAGCGAAGATTCCTACGATAGCGCCGGCGATTTTCAGAGGGGGCTTTGCGGCAAAAGCCACCATCAAGCCCAGGATCACGCCCGAAAGTGCGATTCCCGTTTCAACCCCCGGCATAGGAACGCCGAGCACGCCGAGAACTCCTCCTACCGCCATGACGAGCGGAAAGACAACCGGCAAAATCCAGATCGCGGGAGCGCCCAAGAACGCTCCCCACAATCCCACTGCCACCATGGCGACCACATGATCCAATCCAGTCAAGGGATGCGCAAAACCACTAAGAAATCCTCCAATGGCACCACCTCCGGTATGTGCGTTCGCTGTTGCCGCAGATAGGGCGAGCAGTAGACAGAGGAGAATCGAGGTTGCCGGTCGAGAGTCGTTAGCTTTTCCGGAATTTTTTTCCTGCGAGAATTGCGTTTGAGCAGCCACGGATACGACGCTATGTGCGCGGTTTTCTCGAGTCAATTGTTTAGAGGGTTGCTTACGAGATCTGGCTGCCGGCTCGTGCGCAAAATCGCCTTGCCGCCATACAAATAGGACAAAGATGATGCTTTGCTTTCTTAAGAAGCGGTCTGTCGTGCAAATTGCTGGAGAGGGAGGAAGCCTTCCGTCAATGAGCGGCCGAAATAGAAGTGCATCGCGGTGATGGGTCAGGCCTTAGTCCGACCCAAGCTCGAGCTTGCCGAGACCAGAGGGGTGCACTAAGCATACGGGATCGCGGACAATTGCTTATGGTCGATGCGAAAAGACTTTCGTATATGCGCGCCGAGGTTAAGCGAGATGATTGGGAGGATGCCGTGGGCGAGAACGACCCAAGGGTGCCAATGTCAGGAAGGAGCGGATTCAGGAGAAAACGGCAGCCAAATCGATGCCGCGCTCTCCCGAAACGTTCCGATGACGAACACTTCTCCGCGCGGACGCTGCTGCGGAACCTTGGAGTTTTTTCAGAGATAAGTCAGTTGAACGTTCCGAGACCCCAGCGGCGGCGGAGGAAATTTTCCCAAGGGGAGAAGAGGATGCGATCGGCGACCAGGCCGATGACGACGATGACGATCATGATGGCGACGACCTGGTCCATGGCATGAAGTTCGCGCCCATAGTGGAGGAGCTGACCGAGACCAAAGCCGGTGAGGATGGTGACGAAGATTTCCGCAGCCATGAGCGAGCGCCAGGCGAAGGCCCAGCCTTGTTTCATGCCGCCGACGAGGTAAGGCAGCGACGCCGGCAGGATGACTTTTATCCAGGTATGCAAGCCTTTGGAGCCCATGGTGCGAGCGGCGCGAAGATACGTGGGCGGCATCGTGCGGACCCCGTTTTCGGTTGCGATGATGACGGACCAAAGGGTGCCCATCACGACGATGAAAAGCATGGCTGCTTCCGTTTGACCGAACCAGAGGAGGGCAAGCGGAACCCAGCAGACACTCGGAAGCGTTTGGACTCCAAGAGCCAGTAGGCCAATCGTGTCCTGGAAAATCTTTAGACGGGCGGTGAGCAGCCCAAGAGGCACACCGAAGAGTATTCCAATGAGGTATCCGACGATGAGGCGGCGCATCGTGACGAACGTGGCCGTCAAAAGCGTGCCATCTTGGGCGGACTGCCAGAGATACTCACCGACGAAGAGGGGCGAGGGCAGAAGAACGGGCGAATACCAACCGGTGCGTGAAAGCGCCTCCCAGAGGACGATGAGCAAGACAAAGAATAGCATCGAGGTGGCGGCACGTTTCACTCGGCCACCTCCTCTCCCTCAGTGAAGCCCTTAAGAGCTGCAGTGATTTCGCTGGAGTATTGGGCGAGCCCTACGCTGTTGATATCGCGTGGGCGCTCAAGGGTGATCTCGAACTCGCGGCGGATGCGCCCGGGATTTGGGGAGAAGAGCAACACACGATCTCCCAGGCAGGCAGCTTCTCGCACGTTGTGGGTAACGAAGATGATCGTCTTCCGGCGGGCTTCCCAGATGCGCTGAATATCTCCATAGAGCTGTTCGCGAGTAAGGGCATCGAGAGCGCCGAAAGGCTCGTCCATGAGCAGGACGCGAGGATTCGGCGCCAGGGCCCGCGCGAGGGCCACACGTTGTTTCATGCCACCGGAAAGCTCATGAATATTGGAATGGGTGAAGCGCTCAAGGCCAACGAGCTTGAGATAGTAGCTGGCCACTTCGAGGCGTTCCTGAGAATTGAGCCCCGGCTTAAGATTCAGCCCGAAGAGCACATTGCCCATCACGTCGAGCCAGGGAAAGAGAGCGTGCTCTTGAAACATCATCATGCGATCGCGGCCCGGCTCGACGATCGGCACCCCGCTGGCCAGGACCCTGCCGTGATCCGGCTCCTCCAGACCCGCGATGATGTTGAGGAGCGTCGATTTGCCGCACCCGCTCTTCCCAACCAAACAGACGAACTCACCTTCGGAGACGCGCAGACTGATATTCTCCAGTGCCGCCAGGGTGCCGCGTTTGGTCGTAAAGCTTTTGCTAACGTCGAGGACTTCGATGCGGTCCGGCTCGACGTTGGCAAGTTCCTGTTCGAGGCTCATGGCGGATTCCAGACGATGTTGGAAAGGTCGATCTTCGCGCGCAGGAAACCAACCAAGCGAGCCTGATCCAGAAAGGTTTGAAACGGCTCGGCGGAGATCGTGTCGTCGAAGCGGAGACGCGTCCAGGCCTGCTGAACCAGGGCGAGCGAGATTTCCTTACGTGTGAGGGCAGAGAGTTCATCGCGGACACGGCGTTGCGCCTCCTCGGGGTGGTCGCGAATCCAGCGTGTGAGCTCCTGGTGGGCCGCCACCAACTTCCGAGCCACCTCGGGACTTCTCGTCAGGAAGTCTTCACGCGCCGCCAGCACTGTTGTCACGGTGCTTTCTGGCTCGAGAAAGATGCGTCCGCCGGCTTCGCTCGAGAAGTCTGCTGACCCACGGCTCAACCGTCCAAGCGGCATCCAATTTTCCTTGTTGAAAGAGCAAGAGAATGTCTGGATTGGCCGTCGGGAGGACGCGCGCGTCGCCGCCGACCAGGGTGACGCGGATCCCATTGTTGATCAGCCAGGCTCGGCACTCGACATCCTGGGTATTGCCCAATTGAGGTGTGGCAATCGTCTTGTCACGAAAGTCCTCGACCTTCGTGATGGTGTCTCCGCGGACGACCAGCGCCTCGCCGCCTCGCATCGCCCCTGCCACGACCCGTATGTCCCGACCGTTGGCCCGGGCATACGCGTTGACCGTAGGGCTTGGCCCCACGTAAGTGAAATCGATCGAGCGGGCAAAAATCGCCTCCATTGCCGACGGCCCAGCGTTGAAGACGAACCATTCAATCGGCAGGCCGACCCGTTCCTCAAACCAGCCCCGCCCCTCTCTGCTAAAACTTTTTGCCACGAGCGCATGGGCATGCGTGACGTTAGGAAAAAGCCCAATCCGCAAGCTCTCCGCGGCCGGCGCGAATGACGACACGGCCAACAGAATCGCCAGGCATACGACGGCTTTCATTCATCCATCTTGCCCGCTTGAAAAAGGAGAGCAAGGATCGCTTCCGGTCTCTAAATGCCCTCTCCGTAGATGCCTTGAATCGCCGCAACTTCCGAGTCGGTCACCGGATTGCCGCGCATGACATCGGCCAGGCTGGAGCGATCCATCAACACGGCCACCATGTTACGTGCTTGCAGCAACACGCGGCGAAATCGGCAGACGGGCTCCTGGGAACAACGCTTATAGTCGCTGACCGAAACACACGCAATTGGCGCAAGATAGCCATCGAAGTGGCGGACAACCTCGCCCATCGTAATCTTTCCCGGATTTTTGGCGAGGAGATAACCACCGCGCTTCCCAGCAACGCTATCAACCCAGCCGCGCTCCTTCAGGTCTAGCATGATGTGTTCGAGAAAGCGCTTCGGGATATCATTGCGCCTCGCCAGCTCCATGATCGGAATGGGGGGTCCGCCGTGGTTCTCGACCAGGGTAAAAAGCGCCCGAAGCGCATAGTCGGTTCGCATCGACAACTGCATCGAAAGCACGATAAAGGAAATCGTCATTCAGTCAAAGCAGAGAAGCGCCTGCGCTTCGAGCCTTCAGCGCTGCGTCTGTTTTGGATGCATGATATCTGGGACGGTTCTCGGGGCTATCTGAGGCGCGCCACTGGCGCTTACCTCTCAGCTGCGACAAAAGGAGGCTGCGCTGCGAGCGCATTGGTATTTGTGGGGCGGACGCGTCATGCGGCCATTCCGGCGTCTCGCCGGATGGGCGAGACGCCGAACACCACACGCGGGCGCGTGCTCCGGGCTGGCAATCGCTGCCCACCTAGGCGCAGTGGCCACGCCGCCACGAGGCTAGTCCCCGACTGTGACTGGAGTTCCGATCCTGACGCGGTCGTAAAAAAGTCTGGCGATCTCCTCGGGCAGGCGAATGCAACCATGCGAAGCGGGATAACCCGGCAAGATGCCGGTATGCATCCCCACTCCACTGGGACTAAGCCGCATAAACCAGCGCATAGGCGCGCCGCGATAAACAGTTCCGCTGGGCGCCGAGTCGATGCGCGTGCTGATGCCTGCGCGCACGACTCTGCCGGTGCGCGGGTTGACAAAATCTCCGTAGATGTTGGACCGATGGTCGGCATCCTTTTCCAGGATCCTGTAGTTGCCAGGCGGAGTCATTCCCGCTCGTTTGCCGGAGGAGATCGGAGAATCAACGGCGATCTCCTCGTAAACCCGGAAGTAAGCGCGTTGCTTACCCAGCGAGATATAGATCGAGACGTTGTCCGGAGTCGCCCGCTCAAGGACTCGCGGGATGACCATCGGTGGTTCCTGTTTGCGAATGAGCTCGGCAGCTCGCTTCTGCTTTTTTCGGGAAACCGAAGGGAATCTGTTGAGCAAGAACACTGCAGACCAGTAACCCCATGGCCGACGCGAACAGCACCACGAGCACGCCAAGCTTGAGTCCGCGCATAGGAAGAGCCGTGGTCATTCTATTTCCCGAGTGGACATCCGCTTAATCGCTGAGATGATTTTTCGCAACGAGATTCCATGAGGGGTTGCCGATACTTGGTTCTGCTCGCGCTGCTCGCAGGCGCTTCCCTGCAGGCTGAGCCCCAGGATCCGCCCCTCGTGCCTCCCCCGATGGCCCAGCCGCAAGCCCTTTCGATTTTTCGCGGGGACAATATCGAGGTGCCCTTGCGGGCTCAAGGCCGCGCACCGAGTCAACTGAAATTTCTCATCCGCTCGAATCCTTCGAAGGGACGGCTTGGTGAAATCCGCCTGACCGGAGCCGAAGTCGGCGGAAGTCACTTACTTTCACGATGGAACCAGCGAAGGAAGCGATGCCTTCACGTTCGCCGTCCAGGCGATCGACAGTCCAGTATCCGCGGCAGCTCCGATCACCATCAGCATCTCCGAAGAACCCCCCACGCTTTCGGTTGTAAACTCCCTTGACTTCGGCACGATGGAAGTCGGGACGACGCGTGAAGAGGAGATCATCCTGCGAAATAGCGGAGGAGGAGAACTGAAAGGAGAGATGGAGGTTCCGCCCCCGTGGAGAATCGTCGGTTCGAAGGAATACCGCCTCGGCCGCAAGCAGGAAGCCAGTATACAAATCATCTGTGCGCCCAGCGAACCCGAGGAGTACGCGGAGAAACTCGTTTTCTCGCACGACGCCCGCGTGGCCGTCGATCTAACCGCGAATGCCATCTCTCCCTTCGAACTGAGTCCCGCAGGGGAGATCGAGCTCGCGAGTCAGGAAGGTGGAACTTTGCGTTCCGCTGAGGTGGCCATACGAAACCTCACGCCGCGTGATCGCACGTTGCGAATCACGGTGCCAGCGGAACTCGCCGCACCAGACCAAATGGTCATCCCCGCCGGAGGGGTGCAAAGAATTACTCTCCAGACAAAGCCCGCTTTTCTCGGCCCCTTCGAGACCACGATGACGCTGGAAAGCGAAGGGTTCAAGGCAAGACCTGCCCGTGCGCGTTTTTGCGCTGCCAGCGAGCCTGCACATTGAACCGCGGGAAGGTTTGGACTTTGGAGAGATCGAACCTCGCCAGCGCTATCGCGGGATTTCTTCGCGTGAAGAACGAGGGGGGAAGCGCCGCCCGATTGCAAACGAAGGTTCCGTCGGAGGTCTTGCTTGTGCCCGATCCCAATTCGGCGGTGCTTCAACCCGGACAAACCCGGGTCTTCGAAGTTGCTTTCGAAGTCTCTTCCCCAGGGAGTTATCGATCTGCCATTACGATTGCCTCAAGCGGTGCGAACACCGGTCACGATCCCCGTTGTCGGTAATGCCGTTATTCACGCTGGTCAGGCCAAAAAGATTTCCACGGAGGCGCTGAGTTCGGCGATGCAGCCAAACTCATCGGCTAACGAAGCTGAGCCTGCATTGGGATCAGGTCCGGTCAAGGAAGTGCGAATTCTGAGAGCGAGCAGCCGTGTTTTTGAGGTTGGCTGGGATAGGCCCGAGCCCGACCCGGTGGCTTGGATTATCCAACAACGGCACTTGGAAATGACGAGCGCCGGTCCGCCGAAGCCGGTGTGGCGAGACCTTAAGAATGTGCGGTTCTTTGAGCAGGGCAGGCTGATCGGAGCGCGCTTCGAGAATCTTGCGCCCGGCCAGATCTGGTTCCTGCGCATTATCTCGATCGACGAACAAGGCCGGCGGTCAGCTGCCTCTCCAACCTTCATGATGACCAGCCCGCCGGCAAAGAACCAGATCTTCGGCCGAACGCTGCTCGTGATTCTTGCCCTGGGTGCCGCGGTTCTCGGCGTGCTCAAGTTTCGACAGCGCCGGCAGACAGAAGCCTCTGCGCAGGCGGAACAGATCGCACGCCTCGAAGGCCGTTGAAAATCTCCCCTTAAATCTTGTTGCTCCCGAAGTGCGCCGCCCTCACACTCCGCGGTTGGAAATCCCACTCCTCATGCAACTCGGAATGATCGGTCTCGGCAGGATGGGCGCCAACATGGTTCGGCGTCTCATTAAGAATGGTCACCAATGCGTCGTCTTCGACGCAAACCCACAAGCGGTGAAGCAACTCGCCGGCGAAGGCGCGGTCGGGACCAACTCACTCGCCGACTTTGCCTCGAAACTGACCGCTCCCAGAAACGCATGGATCATGGTGCCTGCCGCCATCACCGACAAGGTCGTGGATGAACTCGCCAGTCACCTTCAGTCGAACGACACCATCATTGATGGCGGCAATTCTTACTTCCGGGACGATCGCCGACGCAGCGCCCATCTCAAGAAATCGGGTATCCACTACCTGGACGTCGGAACGAGCGGCGGCGTCTGGGGACTCGAGCGAGGCTACTGCATGATGATCGGCGGTGATAAGGAAGCCGTCGATCGCATGGATCCAATCTTTAAGACACTCGCTCCCGGCCGCGGCAGCGTGGAACGGACGCCCGGACGCGATAAACTCGGCGGCACGTCCGAAGATGGCTATCTGCATTGTGGGGCTTCCGGGGCCGGTCACTTTGTAAAGATGGTCCACAACGGAATCGAATATGGCCTCATGGCGGCCTTCGGCGAGGGTTTCGACATTCTCGCCAGCGCAAATGCCAGTCTGAAAAAAGGCCAAGTCGACGCGGAGACGGCGCCGATCGGAGATGACTATGTCTATGACATTAACCTGGCTGACGTTGCCGAGGTCTGGCGCCGTGGCAGCGTCGTCAGTTCCTGGTTGCTGGACTTAGCGGCAACGGCCTTCGCCGAGAACCCCACCCTCTCAAACTTTTCGGGCCGTGTCTCCGATTCCGGCGAGGGCCGCTGGACCATCATGGCGGCCATCGATGAAGCGGTCGAGGTGGATGTTCTCAGTGCCGCGCTTTTCGCACGCTTTCGCTCGCGCAAGGATCACACGATGGCAGAAAAGGTCTGCTCCGCCATGCGCTTTCAATTCGGCGGACACCTCGAGCGGGCGGCCGGCGGCTGAGGATTGACCAACGCCAGCGCTTGAGCACGACAGATGGCAAGGGCCTTGTTCGATGTCGTGGTGATTGGTGGGGGACCTGCCGGGAGCATCGCTGCAACCTCATTGGCACTCTCTGGGCGGACCGTAGCCGTCATCGAGCGTGAAAAGTTCCCCCGTTTTCACATCGGAGAGTCTTTGCTTCCCTTCAGTATGGACGCGTTCGAGCGCCTCGGTATTCTCCGGAAGCTCGATGCGGCGGGCTTCATTCGTAAATACGGCGCTGAGATTACCTCGGGCTGCGGAAGTGGAGAGATCCGCTTCTATTTCAAAGATGGATTCCGCTCGAAGACAGCCACTGCCTTTCAAGTTGAGCGCTCAAAATTTGACAAGATCCTCTTGGATCATGCACGCGAATGCGGCGCCCATGTGCGCGAGGAGACCAGCGTGGAAGACATCGCTCTTTCGCCTGGGCGTCCCAGACTGACCATCAAGGCCAAAAGCGGTTTGCTGGAGGAAATCGACGCGGAATACTTGCTCGATTGCAGCGGACGCCACTCGGTGCTGGGCACTCGACTTGGGCTGAAACGCGAGTATGCCGGGCTGCAAAAGTTCGCGGTATACGCCCACTACGTCGGAGCGCAGCAGCCGAGCGGGATCGACGGGACGCTTACGAGAATGGTCCGCGCGCAGGACCATTGGTTTTGGATCATCCCCCTTTCGCCCGAGAAAATCAGCGTTGGAGTGGTGATGGATACACACCGCTACCGGTCGCTTCGCCGGGATCCGGCAGAGATTCTCGATATGTTTTTGGCGGAACAGCCGATCATGCGTGAGCGCTTGCGTGGGGCACGGCGGGTGAGCAAAGTCTACGCCAGTGGCGATTATTCCTATCGAAATTCCTCCCTTCATGGCGACCGATGGCTCATGGCCGGTGACGCCGCCGGCTTTATCGACCCGATTTTCAGCAGTGGCGTATTTTTAGCAATTCTCAGCGGTGAAAAAGCCGCTGAGGCGATTGACGGAGCGCTGTCGGCTCCGCATCAGGCAAGCAAGTTGTTCGCTCGCTACGAACGGCATCTGGCCAAGATCATGCGGCTGTATCTTAAGTTCGTTTACTCCTGGTATCGGCAGGAGTTCGTCGAGACAGTTCTCGCTCCGCGTGAGTTCTTGCAGGTTGTGCCGGCGGTTAATGCGGTGCTTGCCGGCAATGTCGGCCGCTCGTTTGCACTACGGTGGAGGATTTGGCTGTTCCACTTAATCGTTGCGGTGCAGCGCCGCTTTCATATCTTTCCGCGACTTTCTCTCGCACCAAAGATTTCATGAAGCGCGCTCTGGTCGTATGTTTTGCCTTCCTCATGGCCGGTTGTGTCGCCACGCGTGAACTTACCGCATTTCAGGCGGATTCATCAGAAAAAGCCCTTATTCGGTGGCAGCGGAAAGGCAGGTCCCTGGTCTACGATGCCGTCTGCGCTCGTGCTCGAGACGGTTCAGTCTCAGTTCGGCTATACAAGCAAAGCCCTATGCCGCTCGCCGAGTTTCGGCTCGGATCGGCGAATTTTTTCGAGGCAAGCGGCCGTCTCGCCGGACGAGGCTGGTCCGGACCAGCTGCCGACGCCCCGCCTCCTTTCTCAACCTGGCTCTGGTTTTTGAGTGCCTACCAGAAATTCGCCCAATCAGGCTCTCCGTCACTGCAAAGCGAGACCATGCGGGTGACTTCTACGAAGTCCGGTGACAAATTGAAGGTGCTGAGTGTCTCCAACAGCAAGACAGGCGAGGTGATATCGGCGATTTTCAATTGAAATGCCGCCGGAGAGTTCATCCGCCGTCGTTAGCGGCTGGATCGACCATCGATGAGTGCGTCGGAACTTTATCCCTCCGATGCGAAAATGCAGCTGGAGGAAATCACCACCGCGACACGACACCTGTTTCTCTGCGTCGGTCCCGATTGTTGTGATTCAGCCGTGGGCGAAGCTCTTTGGAGTGTCCTCAAGACCGAAACCCGAAAACTTTCCGTGCCTGTGCTTCGCACTAAGGCAGCCTGCCTGCGCGTCTGTAGAGGTGGCCCGTGGTTGGTTGTCTATCCCGACGGAATTTGGTATGGCGCACTCACTGCCGAGAAGCTGCGCCGCATCCTCAAGGAACACATCGAAGAAGGCGCGCCAGTCCGCGAGTGGATCGCAGCGGAGATGCCCAAGCTGGCGAAACGGAAAGATGCGAACGGAAGATCAGAGTAAGTCGAACGGCAACGGCTGGTCATGCGCCGGTCGGTTTTTCAAACTTCTTAGCGACTCCGTTGTACAAGAGTAATCCGCTTCCCGCGCCGACGAAGAGCAAGGCAGCTAATAGATGCCACCCACTGATGTGACCGCTCATGACAGCTCCAAAGCACCCACAGGATATGTCGAGCCCACGCCACCACGCCGAGCCGACTGCGACCGTAAAGGTCATCCCTAGAGCGCAGACCGAAAGCAGGGCGCCCAGATAGAGCGGCGTCGAGAGCAACCCGACGGCTGTCACTAGTTCGAGCCAGGGTAGAAAGTAGCCCAGGACGACTGACAGCAACCATGGCGTCAATTGGAAGCGGTCCACCTCCACGGCAAAATTCTCTGGCTGGAAAGCCTTGGCCGCGCCAGCGACCAGCAGGGCTAGCGCTAGCAGCGTGCGAAGGCCCCACTCCACTACCTGGCCCGCCATGCCTCGTAGCCTCCTTTCAGCACCCAAACATTCTCGATCGCGGACTCCTCGCGAAGGCGACTCGCCACTTCATAGCCGTTGTCTGAGTCAGCTTCCCCATAAACGACGACCTGGCAGCCTGGCTGCCACTGATCATAGAACTTCGAGACAAGACTGTCCCATTCTGCCTGGTTCAGAAGAACTGCTTCGGGAATATGGCGGCTCTCGAACTTGGCCTTCGAACGTGCGTCCACCCACAGTATCTCGGGAGCGCCCATGGAACTTAAAACTTGCAAATCGACCTCGCCGGCGGCGAGCGGTTCGGAGGGCCTCGTTTTTCGAAGCGCCCAGGAAAGAGACGCAAACAAAACAGCGAACAGGATCAGCCAGCTGAGCTGACGCACTGCTGTGGCTAGGACCTGCCGAAGACGCCTGTGCACGGCGGAGACTACTTGACGCGGACATGCAACGGATAGCTCTTCGGCGCATCAGGCGGATAGTCCGTCTCTATGGTCACGACCGTGGAGAGTTTTTCCGCTGTGTCGGCCGGAGCCACCGTCAGGGTATAGTCAGACGCCTCTGTGTTGACGTGGAGCTGAGTAGTCACGCGCGGGCTCGACGACGTGATAGAGCGAATCTTAACCGGAACGTCTTTTGGCGCTGTCAATTGCACCATCTTTGGAGTGGCGCTTTCGCCAACCCGCCAAAGTAGAAGGCCTGGTCTGACCGTCAGAGGTTCGAGGATGGCAACGTTGAGTCCAAGCTGTTTCTCGGTGCCGTCGCTCAGTCCCACGGTGATCACTTTTCTCTGGAGACCCTTCCGACTCCCAAAGGTGAAGCGGGCCGTGATTTGCCCGCTCTCGCCTGGCAGATAGGTCTTTTTGTCAGTTTGCGCTACGGTGCACCCGCATGAGGAACTGACGCGCACGATCATGACAGGGCTCGAACCCGCATTCTTGAAGGCATAATGGGCTTCGACCGACTCGTCGGCGGGGACGCGCTCGAATTCCTGGATGGGATTCTCCCAAACTAGTTGTCCGAGCGCGGAGACAGCCGTGGCAAGAATGGTGCTGGCGAGGATTATGCCACGCCTCTGGCGAGATAAGGTAATCATCCTAGGCTTAGGGTCGATCATCTAGGGTTGAGAGTATGGTCGACGAAGCCGGTTTTTTTCAAGCACCCCGCGTATTCTTTGATCCAAAGTCTACGTGATTCCACAAATTGCACGGTTCTAGCAAAGGGTAGGGACGCCGCTAGTTGAGAACAACGCGAGGCGCCTCAGTCGTCTTGGTCTTTAGCGAAAGCGCACTTTGTCGGATGTCCTGGTATCCGCTTTGAGTCGCTGGGTCATGTGGTCCAGGGCAAATCGATATTGGCGCTTGGTCTCAGAGGCGATGCAGTCGCAAGGCACGACGACATTGAAATCTCGCATGTAGGCGTCGTTGGCCGTATACAAGACGCAAATGTCGGCGGCGAACCCGGTAAGCACGAGACGCTGAATTTGGAGCCGCTCAAGGAGCACCTCGAGTGTCGTCGAGAAGAAGGCCGAGTGCATCGGCTTAAGAACAAAATAATCATCTTCATCGGGCTTCAGGAGTTCGACGATGGTTCGGCCTGGCCGCTTTTCCGCCATGCAATGTTCTATTTGCTGGTGGAAGTCTGATCGCCACCGTCCGAAGTTGTCATTCGCATAAATGACGGGAACGCGGCTCCGTTTGGCACGTCCCTTCAGCGTCGCGATCTTGCGAGAGGCTGGCAAGGCGTAACGCAAGAGCTGGTCGGCGCGGGGAAAGTCAAAATCATTGATCACGTCGATCAGAATCAGCGCCTGGCCAGGCCGTTCCTTCGTAACAGCCTTCTTCTGCTTGGCAGTTTTATTTGTCTGCTTCATAAACCTACTCCTTCTTCAACGATGCCGTCCTTCCGAGAGCCCAAGCAAGAAGTGGAGCAGATGACTTGCGTCTGTTGCGCCTACACTTGCGAATGAAACGGCAGCATCACCCATTCGACGAATCGGTCCCATAACGATCGTTTCTCGAAGTCTTCCAGCGTGTAGCGCCTCGAGCGCAGCAAATCGCGCTCGAATACCTCCTGCATCTGGCGGCCAAAGGCGCGATCATAGACGGTGATGTCCAGTTCCTCATTAATTTGCGCGGAGCGGGCGTCAAAATTTGATGAACCGAGCACTGAGAATATCCCATCGACCACGATGGTCTTGGAATGAATCATCGTCGGGCTGTACTCGTAGATTTGCACGCCGGCCTCGAGCAACTCGCCGTAAGCTGTGCGCCCGGCGGCCTTGGTGGCAGGCTGGTCGTTGTGTTTTCCCGGAAGCAGCAGGCGGACATCGACACCGCGTTTGACCGCCGCAACCAGCGAGCGAGTCTGACTGCTGCTTGGGGCGCAGTAAGCGTTGGTAATATAAATGGACTTCTGGGCCGCCGAGAAGGCGACTGCCTGCACAAGAGAGAGGGGCGCGGTTGAAAAAGAGTGACTGGGGACAACCTGGGCACGGAGATTTCCAGCCGGAGGCAATTCGGGGAACTCTCCGCTTCCGCTAAGCGTTTCTCCGACCTCCTTGAACCAATGTTCTTGAAAGGCGGCCTGTAGTTTGCCGACGATTGGACCTTCCAAGCGGGCATGAACCTCACGCCAGTGATCGGGCGCATCAGCGTCGCCCAACCACTCGTCAGAAAAACCGACTCCTCCGGTAAAGCCGACACGGCCATCGACTACCAGGATTCGGCGGTGCGTGCGCCGATTCACACGGTCAATTCGCCACGAGGCGATCGGATGATAATAGGCGAACGCACACCCGGCTTGCATGAGTCGCTCGAGATCTGCCTTGTCCAAAGCCAAGCCGGAACCGATGCCGTCGAGCAACACGCGCACCCGCACACCAGCGCGCGCGCGCTCGGCCAGCGCATCGCAAAACTCGGTCGCAACTTGACCGGAGTGAAACAGGAACGCCTCGAAGTTGACACTTTCGCGCGCGCCCTTGATGGCTTCCAGCATGGCCGGAAAGATCATTTTTCCGTTATGGAGAAGCTCAATTTTATTCCCAGCAATCGCCAGTGGATCCGCCAAGGCATGAGCGGAGGGAAAAAACTCCGGGTCATCGACCGTAAACTTGTGATCGAGATAATACTCGACCGTGTCGCGGCGGATAAAGAGAACACCGAAGACGATCGCTGCTCCCAGGAAAACCGCCAACGCCAGGAGCCAGGCAGGTGCCTGTCGCCGGAACCAGCCTCGATTCTGCGCTCGCTTCTTCGCCATCTAAAAGGAGGTCTGACCCGTGGAAGAAGTCTCGAGCGCGAAAGGGCGGTGCGCCGCCCAGCGTTGTGCCAAGAACGCACAAACCATCAATTGGATCTGGTGAAAGAGCATCAAGGGAAGAATCATTGGCCCGACAATGCTCCCCGCAAACAGCACATTCGCGATGGGCACTCCCGTCGCCAGACTCTTCTTCGAGCCGCAAAACAGAATGGTAATTCGATCCGCGCGATTGAAACGAAACAACGCGCTGGATAACCACATCGTCGCCATGACGATCGCCAAGAGCAGGCAATCGATCACGAGAACTCCGACGAGGACTCGCCAGGGGGTTTGCCGCCACAATCCCTCGACAACAGCTCCGCTGAAGGCCACGTAAACGACCAGCAATATCGAGCCGCGATCGACGAGGCTGGTGAGTCGGCGCCGGCGCTCGACCCACCCACCAATCAACGGCCTGACCGCATGACCGAATGCAAAAGGAACAAGAATCTGCAAAACAATTTCCCAAAATGAACCGGACATCGAAACTCCGGCGCCCTCTCGGGCAATAAGCACCCCGACCAAGATGGGTGTCAGAAAGACTGCGAATACATTTGAGGCTGACGCACTGCAGACGGCTGCAGGCACGTTCCCACCGGCGATCGAGGTAAATGCGATGGACGACTGCACCGTGGAAGGCAGCACGCAAAGAAAGAGGATGCCGAGATAGAGATCCGGAGTGACCACCAGAGAACCGAGTGGCCGGAGAAGCAATCCCAAAAGAGGAAAAAGCACAAAGGTGCCGAAAAACACCAACGCGTGCAGACGCCAATGTGCGGCTCCCGCAATGATCGCTTCCCGCGAAAGTTTTGCGCCATGGAGGAAAAACAGGAGAGCGATGGCGGCACTGGTAATAACCGCAAACGCTCCCGCAACCTTTCCTCGGCAGGGCACCACTGTGGCCAGCAGAACTGTAAAGAGTAGCGCAATCGTAAATGAGTCGACAAACCGGCGCACGCTGCCCATGGAAAGCCGCAGCATAACAGAAGTTAAGGCTGAGCAGAGAAAAAAGCAGGCGCCTGAGCACCCGCCCTTCATTCGCCCTGATCAAAAGCTAGCGATTTTTGCCTGGTTCCGGAGCAGGGTTTCTATGATCTTTTCGCGAGCAGCCATGAGTGAGGTCGAGACTCATCAATTTCCCGACGGAGGCGAGATACCGAACAATCCAAGATTGCCTTTGCTTATTTACAAAGGGGCCGTCGCGGCGCGGGGAGAAGAGGCCGCAGAGCTGATCGAGGCGCTTTACGCCAGGAACGAGTGGCGAGCCGCCTGGCGCTATGGCGTATATCCGTTTCCCCATTACCACAGCACCGCGCACGAGGTGCTGGGTGTCTATCGTGGGCATGCTTTGATTCGCCTTGGCCATACAGTCGGCATTAGTGCACACGTCGAAGCGGGCGACGTGATCGTCATTCCAGCTGGGGTAGGGCACCAGAACCTTGGCAGCAGTCCAGACTTTCACGTCGTCGGAGGTTATCCGATCGGTCAAAGTGCCGATCTCTTGCGGGGTAACCAGGGCGAGCGACCGGCCGCTGACGATCGCATTCTCGCTGTTCCCCTGCCAAAGGCTGATCCGGTGGAGGGTGTGAGCGGACCTCTCGCTAAACTCTGGGGCGCTCGGCGGTGAGTTTTCTCGAGCTACCACGGGCGAGCCCAACAAGCTATTCTTCGAAGTATGGAGACGAGGGATACTGAAGCACCGGCCACTCACGACAGCATCAAGCCCGCGGAGGCAAGCAGAGCCTTTTCGGTCTGGCTACTCATGCCGATTGCGTTTCTCGCGATGGGGATCCTTTGCCTTTGGATGGGTGCGCTCATGAGCGTTCGTTGCGAGCGCGCCAAGTCGGCTGCGAGCGATGCGCCGCGGGCGCACATGGCCAGCGTCACCGTCGAGCGCAGCCTTCTTGGCGTAATTCCAATTTCAAAAACTACGCTGCCCAATGTCGTCGGGGTGGTTTCTGTTCATGGCTCTTCGGCGCAAGCTCAAGTCGCGCGCCCTCAAATCGATGCGGTCTTGACGCTGCGACTGGCGGATGGGCGCATCTGGAATGCGCCGCCGGCCTATGCCCCGCTGGGAACCCCGCCGTGGAAGATGGCCAGGCAAATCACCCAGTTCATCGACAATCCTTCCGCTCCACCGCTCAGCTTGTGGTGCGTGTCGTGGATGCTGCATCTGGCGGCCACGCCTTTCTTATTGGTTGGCGTATTTTCGGCGTATTTTGGCGTGAGATCGCTCATTCGCCTTAGAGCTCAGCTTAGATTAGCGCGGCCGAGCGGCTCGCCATGAACCCGACAAGCTGCAATCTTAGGCGTTTCCGGCTGAGGATATGAATTCGTGGATTGGTACCTCTGGCTTTCAGTATCCGGAATGGAAGGGCCATTTCTACCCGGAAAAGTTGCCTGCGGCGAAAATGCTGCCTTTTTACGCCGAGCGATTCCAGACCACCGAGATCAACTACACTTTTCGGCGGACCCCAAGCGGCAAGACTATTGAAAACTGGTGCGAGCTAACGCCTCCACGATTCACCTTCAGTCTGAAGGCGCCTCAGCGCATCACGCATTTCGCCAAGCTCCAAAATTGCAGCGATAGCCTGAATTTTTTCTTCGGTGCGATTCAAGGGCTCGAAGACAAACTTGGACCCATTCTTTTCCAATTGCCTCCCTTTTTCAGGAAGGATGCAGGGATCTTGGCGGCCTTTCTCGGGCAATTACCCGACGGCGTTCGGGCTGCCTTCGAATTTCGGCACAGGTCCTGGTTCGACGATGAGATTTTTGCGAGCCTCCGAAAGCACAACGCCGCGCTTTGCATCGCCGAGAGCGCCGACCTTAGCACGCCGATAGAGGCGACCGCCAACTTCGGCTATCTCCGCTTGCGCCGGGAAGACTATGGTCCGGAGGATATCGCCCGGTGGTCGGAAAGGCTACGCTCGCACACTAGCAAATGGAGCGATGCCTTCGTCTATTTCAAACACGAAGAGCAAGGGATGGGACCAAAGCTTGCCACGCAATTGATAAATTCTCTGCTCTCAAGCAACTCGAGTCACGACTAACACGCACCAACCCCGAGGACAGACGGTTCGAGCGCGCGTTGTCTTCACAATGACCACGGCTGGCGAGTCCACCGGCGCGTGATTCTCGCCGCTCGGAAACAGTCTGATTGATGCGGCGCCGGAAAGCCCTAAGATCCCGAGGATGCAACGGCAATGGATCTTCCCAAGCCTGGATGAGGATGAGGCCGTTGGTCGGTTGAGTAACGAGCTAAGCGTGCCGCTCTTCCTGGCACGCGTCCTGATGCGCAATGGACTTGGGGATTTCAACGCCGCCACAACTTTTCTTGAGCCGCGTCTTCGCCAACTCCAGGATCCTTTCCTGATTCCCGAGATGGAGGAAGCGGTCGCTCGCATCCGTCATGCCATCGACTGCCGCGAAGGAATTGTTCTCTATGGGGACTATGACGTCGATGGAGTTGCCTCGCTGGCGCTCCTGCAACGCATTCTCACGGCGATGGGCGCGCGGGTCAGCTGCTTTCTGCCTCTTCGTGCCGAGGAGGGTTATGGACTCAGCGCCTCAGGAGTCGAACGCTGTTTCCAGCAATACTCTCCGGAGCTTCTCGTCGCCGTGGACTGCGGGACCAACTCGGCGCGCGAAGTGGCCGTGATTCGTCAGCGCGGAGCAGACGTGATCGTTCTCGATCATCACGAAGTCTCCAGCGAAAGGCCTGATTGCGTGGCGCTGATCAACCCTAAAACCGATGGAAGGTTTCATTATCTTTGCAGCGCAGGAGTAGCCTTTAAAGTCGCCCACGCGTTGCTCAAGCGATGGCCGAACCCCGGCATCGATCTTAAGGACTATCTGGACATCGTCGCGCTGGCCACCCTCGCCGACCTGGTTCCCTTAGTCGGCGAAAATCGGATCCTGGTGCACCGAGGTCTCCAGCAGATGGCACGCACTCGGTGGCCAGGCCTGGCTGCATTGATGACAATTTCCAATGTGCGTGCGCCGCTTCGGGGAAGCGACATCGGCTTCCGCCTCGGACCGCGCATCAATGCCTCGGGGCGTCTGGGCACCGCGCTAGAATCGCTCCGGCTCCTGCTATGCGACGACATTCGCGAAGCAACCCAGGTCGCGGAAAGCCTGGATCGCCAGAATCGCGCCCGCCAAAGCGTTGAAAGAGACCTGATCCTGGAAGTCGAGCAATGGGTCGAAGAACACTACGATGCTACCTGCCACGCAAGCATTGTTGCCGGCCGTCGTGAGTGGCACCATGGAGTGCTCGGGATCGTCGCCGCGCGCGTCATGCGCAGACATCATCGGCCAACACTATTGGTGGGATTCGACGAAAGCGGACTTGGCAAAGGCAGCGGCCGGAGCATCGAAGGCGTTTCGCTGGTGGACGCGCTGCGGCAATGTGCCGGTCATCTCGAAAAATTTGGCGGACATGAGATGGCTGCGGGCGTGACCGTCCACCAGGATCGATTCGAAGAGTTTCGCCGGGCGTTCGAGGTTTCCACGCGCGCGCGGGTCAACGACGATATCCTCACGCCCAAGCTGCGACTCGATGCCGAAATGCCAATGGAAGACATTTCATTCTCCCTCCTCCAGATGCAGGAATTGCTCGAGCCTTACGGAATGGGCAATTCCCAGCCCGTCTTCGCGGCGCGCAGGGTGACTCCGACGAGCGTCCCCCGAATTCTGAAGGAACGGCATTTGCGGTTCGACTTTCGCGCGGGAGGCCGCATCATCCAAGCCATCTACTTCCGAGGCGCAGAAGAAGCGCTGCCTGGCCCACCATGGGATGTTGCCTTTACCCTCGAACGCAACGAATTCAACGGGCGTATCGATGCCCAAATACAAATCGTGGGCATTCGCGCCGCCGCCTGATTCGTGGCGATCTCCGATGAGCGATCGGCTGGCTTTTCCACCAACCCGAGATCCAACTGTCGCAGTCTTCGCCGCAGCAGGACCAGTAGCGTGCTAGGGCTTTCGTGTTTGTGCCACAATGAGTGACATTCACTCAATGAGCTTGGCCTTACTCCGGCCGGAAACGCCACTAGGCGAACTCGATTGGGTCCCTCGCGCAAAGCTGGCCCCACTGAGGCGACTGGGGCTGGAGACACTCGGCGATCTGCTCAAACACTATCCCAGGCGATATGAAGATCGCAGACGGTTTGACCGGTTCCCCGATGATGAAATGATCCAGCCCGTCTGCCTTTTCGGTTTGGTCACCCGAACGTCGCTCAAGCGAATCGGCGGATGGCGGAGAATGTTTGAGATCACGTTGGAAAACGAGTCCGCCGGCGTGCTGAGCGAACCGGTGACCTGTCGCTGGTTCAACATGCCGTACATGCAGAAGTTGATCGTCACGGGCCAGCACCTGGTGATCTTCGGAAGACCGAAGAAGAAAGGTCAAAAGATTTTCATTGATCACCCGGAATTCGAAGGCGTGGAAGAAGACGAGGAGACTTCCATCCACATGAATAGGATCGCTCCCGTGCACCCTGCCGGAGACGGGGTGTCCCCACGATTGCTCAGAGCATTGGTCTTTCAAGCGCTCGCCAACACCGATCTTGCCACAGTGCCTTCGCTGCTCCCGACATCGCGCGTCGCGGCGCTCCGCGACATTCATTTTCCGCTCACGTTCGAACATCTGGAGGATGCCAGGCAGGAGTTGGTGCGTGAGGAATTTTTTTCCATGCAGTTGCTGATCCATGCTCGCCGAGCCGACTGGCAGAGGCTGCCCGGAGTCGCCAAGAACGGCAAGGGCGAGCTTCTCGAGAACCTCTTACAAGAGCTCCCGTTCCCCCTAACCAGTTCGCAATTGGAAGTCATCGGCGAAATTCGTCGTGACCTTGCGGCGCCGAAGCGGATGAATCGCCTGCTTCAGGGCGATGTCGGATCCGGAAAAACATTGGTGGCCCTGGCAGCGATGCTGCTGGCGGTGGAGGCCGGCTGGCAGGCTGCCCTCATGGCTCCAACGCAGATTCTCGCGGAACAGCATTATTTGAACTTCAAGAAATTTCTCGAGCCGCTCGGCATTTCGATCGCCCTCCGCACGGCCGATCGCAACGAAGATACTGCCCCGCTGCCCCTCTTCGCGCGTGCCGCGGATCGAGGAGCATACGCGTCCACGGGTGCGGTTTCCGGCGTCCCGCCGGAAAACCCTGCTCGGCGGGACGCCGACCAGCACACGCGGGACGCGTATGCTCCCCAGGAATCGCGTTGTTCGAAGCGCAATTTGCCGCACTTCGAACGACCGTGGGCGAAGGTACGTCGTTACCTTTACCACCCGAGAACGAACGGCTCTCACGCCTGAGGAGCGCGATATCGTTCTCAACGCCGTGCTACATGAGCGTATACGCTTCACGCTTTACGCCACCTGCGTGATGCCTGATCACGTCCATCTGCTTCTCGAGCCGGCGATCAAAGAGGAGGACACCGCTGGAGCTGCAATCTTCTTCTCCCTCACCGAAATACTTCACTCCCTGAAGTCGTTTACGGCCCATGAGATCAACAGAGTTAGAGGCAAGAGAGGACCCGTTTGGGAAAAGGAATCATTTGATCGGCTGATCCGCTCCGAGGAAGACCTGCAGGAGAAGTTTCATTACATAACTCGCAATCCATGGGACGCGGGCGTGGTAGGCGCAAACGAGGAGTATCCGTGGGTTTGGTTTCCAGGTTGCGCAAAGGATCGGGGAGCGCACCCGTCCCCGGGTGCAGTTTCCGGCGTCCCGCCGGAAAACCCTGCTCGGCGGGACGCCGACCAGCACACGCGGGACGCGTATGCTCCCCAGATCATTGTCGGCACGCATGCGCTTCTTTATGAAGCGAGCGGATTCAACGATCTCGGCCTTATCGTGATCGATGAGCAACATAAGTTCGGCGTGCTGCAGCGAACGGGTTTGATCGCCCGGGGCGATTCCCCTGATGTCCTCGTCATGACCGCGACGCCGATCCCGCGCACGCTCACGCAAACCATTTACGGCGACCTGGATGTTTCTCTCCTCCTGGAAAAGCCGGCCAATCGCGGAACGATCGCCACGGTAGTGCGTGAGACAGTGAAACTGCCCGAGGTGATTGAATTTGTAAAAAAGCAGATCGCCAGAGGACGCCAAGTATACATCGTTTACCCATTGGTTGAGGACTCCGAGAAGCTCGCGGCGAAGTCTGCGACTGCGGAGTTTGAAAAGTGGGGGCCTCTCCTGGCGCCGTACTCTGTCGGGCTTCTTCATGGCCGGATGCCCCCGGGCGACAAGGAAGAGGTGGTCGCCAAGTTTCGCACGGGGCGACTGGCCGCGCTGATCGCTACCACGGTGGTCGAGGTCGGAGTTGACGTTCCCAATGCCAATGTGATGGTCGTGGAGAACGCGGAGCGTTTCGGATTGGCACAACTCCATCAGCTTCGCGGCCGTATTGGTCGCGCCGAGCACAAGTCGTTTTGTATTCTACTCCACGACGCCAAAGCCGACCAACTGGCCTTGGAGAAGCTTGCCGTCCTCGAGAGGACTTCCGACGGGTTCGTGATCGCTGAAGAAGACCTTCGTCTGCGTGGCCCTGGCGATTTGCTCGGAACCGCTCAGACCGGCTTGCCTCCTCTGAAGCTCGGAGATCTTTTTCGCGACACGCAGCTGATGAAGGAGGCCGCGGCCCTGGCCGCTAAGATTTTCGCGAATGATCCCCAACTGCAAAAGACCGAGCATCGCGCTTTGCGTGATTTCCTGGCGCGATCAACGGCGAAAATCGCTGCCTCAGCTGGTTGAGCGCTCGAAATCGCACTTGATTTCAGAATTAACCGCTCGTTAATTGCGCCAAAATGGCGCTCGATAAGACTCTTCTAATCGTAGATGACGAGAAGAATACCCGCGATGGGCTTCGAAATGCCCTGCAGGACCATTACGAAGTCTACGCGGCTGCGGATATTGCCGGCGCGTTTGCGGCTTTGGAAACGGAGCCGGCGGACGTGCTGATCACGGATTTACGACTCGGCGGCGAAGACGGTATGGAGTTGATGGAAAAGGCGAAGAAGCTGCCGAAGCCTCCCATCTGCATCATGATGACCGCCTACGGCAGCGTGGATACAGCGGTGGAGGCGATGAAGCGCGGCGCTTACGACTTCGTGACCAAGCCGGTGAATATCGATCGGCTCGAGTTGTTGATTCAGCGCGCCCTGCGGGAGCGGGATACCCGGCGCGAAAACGTGGAACTTCGCCAGCAGGTCAGCCGACGCGCGGGACTGGAAAGCATGATCGGCCATTCTCCGGCTATGGTCGAGGTCTTCGAAACAATCAAGCAAGTTGCTCCGTCGAAGGCTACCGTGCTGATTCAGGGCGAAACCGGAACCGGCAAGGAGCTTGCCGCGCACGCTATTCATGCCCTCAGCACCCGAGCAGAGAAAAAATTCATCGCCGTGCACTGTAAAGCATTTTCACCACAACTTCTTGAAAGCGAGTTATTTGGTCATGAGAAGGGCGCCTTCACAGGGGCATTTGAGCGACGCATCGGTCGTTTTGAACAGGCGGCGGGCGGAACGCTCTTTCTCGATGAGATCGGCGAAATCGATGAGAACACCCAGGTCAAAATCCTTCGCGTCCTCGGTGAGCGCACCTTCGAACGGGTCGGCGGCAACCAGACACTGAATACCGATGTCCGCCTGATCGTAGCAACCAACAAAGACCTCGCCACACTGGTAGGGGAAGGAAGGTTCAGGGATGATCTCTATTTCCGACTAAACGTCGTGCCCTTGACGATGCCACCCCTGCGTGCACGTAAAGAAGATCTGCCCCTCCTGGTGCAGGCGTTCCTCCGAGAGTCGGCCAAGGAAAACGCCAAACCGATCCGTGAAATCGCCCCCGAGGCGATGGCCTGCATTCTCGAGTATAACTGGCCAGGAAACGTCCGCGAGCTGCGGGCCGCGATCGAACATGCTGTCGTCATGTGCAGCACGCCGAAGATCGGCGTCCGTGATTTACCCGCCAGTGTCCGCCGCCCGCTGCAAATCCCGGAAGGTCCCCCAGAAGAGTCCCACGGATTAAATTTGCACCAATCGGAGCGAAACCTTATTTTCCGAGCCCTTGAAGAAAGCGGCGGCAATCGCACCGAGGCGGCCCGGATTCTTGGAATCAGTCGTCGAACGCTGCATCGTCGTTTGAAGGAACTGAACATCACAAAGGACACGACCATTTGATGCTCCCAGCGACGCCCGCGTTCTAAGCCCTCGTGCATCCACTCGAGCCAGAGTGTTCGTTATCTTCCTCAACAGGGCGACATCTGTCGTCCTATTGACCGATCCATCGTGGTTTCCGATCGTCGGCGTTGGAAGCCGACCCACATACTAGCACCATGAGCGACAAGGAGGCCGTTGCCGTCGAACTAGTCTCCATCGAACAAGCGATGGAGAGGTTGGAGAATTTGGTTCGCGAGATGGAATCTGGGCAACTGCCTCTGGAGCAGCTCATCAGCAGCTACGAAGAAGGGGTTAAGCTGGCCAGCCAGTGTCAGGAAAAACTCGACGCCGCCGCAAAAAAAATTCAGGTTATCACCAAAAATTCCTCTGGACGAACCGTTTTGGAGGACTTTCCTCTTGCTGCCGATGAATCATAAGCCGTTTCTGCCAACCATTCACTCCCCTGCGGACGTGAAGGCCCTCGAGGAAAAGGATCTACCTTTCCTGGCCGAAGAGGTGCGCGCTGAGTTGATCCGCGTGCTCTCGCAAACTGGTGGCCACTTGGGGCCCAACCTCGGCGTTGTAGAACTCACGATCGCCCTGCACCGGGTTTTCAATACCCCAAGAGACAAGTTCGTCTTTGACGTAAGCCATCAAGGATACGTTCATAAGCTCTTCACCGGCCGGCGTGAGCGCTTTTCCTCGATTCGACAGTATCAAGGTCTCAACGGCTTTCTCCTGAGGACGGAGAGTGAGCACGATTGCTACGGGGCAGGGCACGCGGGCACGGCGCTATCGGCGGCGCTAGGAATGGCGGCCGCGCGCGACATGCTTGGAGGCGACGAACATGTTGTCTGTGTGGCCGGGGACGCCGCCTTTACCTGTGGGGTAAGCTTCGAGGCTCTCAACAATCTCGCAGCCACCACGAGGCGGCTGATCCTCGTGCTAAACGACAACGAGTGGTCAATTGCCAAGAACGTGGGCGCGGTGGCTGAGTATCTGAACCGCATCGTCGCCAATCCTGCATTTGCCCACTTGCACGACAAAGCCGGGCAGTTCGTCGAGTGGCTCGCCGGAAAGCAGGCGCGACATTTCGCCCATAAGGTGGAGGCTGGCGTCAAGAACCTGCTGGCGCCGAGCGTGATCTTCGAGGACCTCGGCTTGCGCTACTACGGCCCGATTGATGGGCACGATATCCCGCTCCTTATCCGAACGTTCGAATTCCTTAAGACCCAGAATGAGCCGGTTATCCTCCATATTCTGACGAAAAAGGGCAAAGGCTATGCTCCTGCCTTGGAGAAGCCCGACAAGTTTCATGGGCTTGGCAAGTTTCACCTTGATACGGGGGAGACCGCGGCTTCGGCAAAGCCGACCTATTCCGAACTTTTGGGGAAGACGCTTGCCGATTTTGCCGATCACAACAACAAGATCGTGGGCGTAACTGCTGCCATGCCCAGCGGCACAGGACTGGTCCATTTCTCAAAGCGACATCCGAATCGCTGTTTCGACGTCGGCATCGCCGAAGAACATGCCGCCCTCTTCGCCTGCGGACTCGCCGTTCGCGGCATGAAGCCCTTTTTGGCCATTTACTCGACGTTTCTACAGCGCGCTTACGACATGATCATCCATGATATCGCGCTGCAAAACCTGAACGTCGCGCTTTGCATGGATCGTGCGGGGCTCTCCGGCGACGATGGTCCTACTCACCACGGTCTCTTCGACATCGGCTATCTTCGCCCGGTTCCCGGAATCGTCCACATGCAACCAAAGGACGAAGATGAGTTCTGCGACATGCTTTGGACGATGGCGAATTATCATCCCGGCCCCATCGCCATTCGCTATCCGCGAGGAATGGGCACGGGCGCCGAGCCTAAGGAACGTCCAGTGATCCTGGAGATAGGAAAGGCCGAGGTGCTCTGCCATGGTTCACGCGTGGCCATTATCGCTCTCGGAACGATGGTCGAGGTCGCGTTGGAAGCGGCCACCAAGCTTGAAGAACAAGGCATCTCGACCGCGGTAATCAATGCCCGCTGGATTAAACCGCTCGATGTCACCACGATCGAGTTCTTCGCGCGGGGATGCGAGGTGGTCTGCACGATGGAAGACCATGTCCTTCACAACGGATTTGGATGTGCGGTGATGGAACACCTCGCCGAGCTGAGGATTACCACTCCGGTCGTCCGGGTCGGCTGGCCTGACCAGTTCATCGAGCATGGGAGTGTGCCGATCCTCCGTAAGAAGCATGGCCTCACTGCTGAGGCCACCGTGGAGAAGATCGTGACGGCACTTCCGGTGCGCAGAGGCATTCGCGTCAAGTCGGCCGCGTGACAATGGGAAGTGCACGCGTCCCCGCGTGCAATTTTGAGCGTCCCGCCGGGAGACCGGGTGCGGCGAGACGTTGCGGAAACCGCCGGACGGCCCGCGTCGGCGTCTCTATTCTGTAGCTATTGTTCTCATGTCGAAAGATTCCGCCCTCAATCAACGCATGGAAAAGATCGTCAGCCTCTGCAAGCGCCGGGGCTTCATTTTCCAATCCTCTGAAATTTATGGAGGGCTGAATGGCTTTTGGGATTACGGCCCCCTCGGCGTGGAGCTCAAACGCAACCTCAAGGATTTCTGGTGGCGCCGAAATGTTCGCGAACGTGAAGATATGGTTGGCATGGATGGGTCGATCATCATGAACCGAGCTGTCTGGAAGGCTAGTGGACACGAGGATACTTTTAGCGATCCAATGGTGGACTGCCGTTCGTGCAAGTCGCGCCATCGTGCAGACCAATTGCCGCTCAAGGATGGCGTGAAGTATTGCCCAAATTGCGGGAGTCGGGATCTGACCGAACCGAGGGCATTCAACCTGATGTTCAAAAGCTTCGCCGGCCCACTCGAAAGCGACGAGAATTTGGTGTATCTGCGGCCGGAGACCGCCCAGGCGATCTTCGTGCAGTTCAAGAACGTCCTGGAAACTTCGCGTCAAAAGCTTCCCTTCGGCATTGCGCAAATTGGGAAGGCCTTCCGCAACGAAATCAACCCACGCAACTACACGTTTCGCTCTCGCGAATTCGAACAGATGGAGATCGAATATTTCTGTCGTGGGGAGGAAGGATTGCGTCTGACCGACTATTGGCTGGAGGAGCGTCTCAGGTTTTATGAGGATATCGGCATCCCCCGCGCAAAGATCCGCGTTCACGATATTCCCGACGAGGAACGCGCCTTCTATTCGAAGAAGACATACGATCTCGAATACGACTTTCCTTTCGGAGTCAGCGAGCTCGAAGGGATTGCCTACCGCACCGATTACGATCTCTCCCGGCATATTGAATGCAGTGGCAAGCCGCTCGAATACTTCGACGAGGAGACAAAGCAAAAGTTTGTGCCCCACGTTGTCGAACCGAGCGCGGGCGTCGACCGAACTGCCCTGGCCCTACTTTGCGAAGCTTACGATGAAGAGGTGGTTCCGGCAGAGAACGGCAAGAGCGAGATGCGGACCGTTCTCCGTTTCCATCCAAGAATGGCTCCCGTAAAGTGCGGTATCTTTCCGCTTCTGAAAAACAAACCCGAACTGGTCGCCAAGGCGAGGGAGATCGCCCGCGCATTGCGACCGCTCATGGCGATCTTCTACGATGAGGCCGGGGCGATCGGGCGGCGCTATCGCCGCCAGGATGAGGCTGGCACACCCTTCGGTGTCACCGTCGACTTCGATACCATCGGCGAAAACGGACCGGCAAAGAAAGACACCGTGACTTTGCGCCATCGCGACAGCATGAAGCAGGATCGAGTCGCCATCTCCGACCTCAAAGATCTTCTGCAGGAAGCGATCGCCTGACGCTTACGCCGTCCTGCTCAAGGTTGTTCTCTCCCGAACCCACACCAAAAAATTCATAAAAAACGCAAGATTTTCGGATACTCCGGGAGGGCAGGCGTGTTCAATGGTGTATGAGAGCACGTTCCTTTGCAATTTTGATGGCGGCGTTCGTGGGCGCTTTCGCCCTGTTCGCGACTCCGGCTGAGGCTGGCGGAAGGAGATATTACAAGAACTACTACAACGGTGATTGCTACCGTGGCGGGGGCTATCGCGGTGGCCACGGGTATTACAACCGAGGATGGAACCGAGGATATGGGTATTATCGCCCGGTGCGGTACTATCGACCCGCCTACTACTTTCCACCCCCGGTCTTTCAGATCGGCTTCTCCTTTGGCGGCGGCGGCTACTGCCGCTAGGCCGCACGACAATTCCGTGGGAGGGTTGAAAGCGCCCGAGCGCACGGACTCGGGCGCTTTCTAGGGTCTTGGACTGACCATGCCGCCCCGCGGGCGCGTCGCGCCAGCGTTGCCTTTGGCCGCCACGTTAAAGGCTCATTGTAGAGACCGTGCCCCAACGGTCGAGGGGCCGTTGTGGCGACCATGTCCTCATAGTCGGAGGCCCCTGGCGGCGGGGACGCCGCCGCTACAGTCGAGCGCTGCTGGAAGTTTTCTGCGAGAGCGGATGTAATCGGGCTTTTCAAGCGAGAGCGCTTCGCGAGAATGCGCGCCCGTGCCCTTAAGGAAAAAGTCTAGACTTGTTCGGGCAGCGCAAGTGCTCCTTCTTGCGACTCTCGTCATAATGACGATTCCGCCGGTGCAAGTTGCCCTGGCGACCGTTTGGAACCCTCCGTTGGTCCCAATGCAAATCCAAAGGAAACTCGAGGCTTGGCTTACGGGACAGTCACTTGAGGAAGCTCCAACTAGGTGGGTACCGCTGAAGGAGATCCCCGAGCGGTTCATTCACTTTGTGTGGGCTTCCGAGGATCAGCAATTCTTCCAACACCATGGCTTCGACGTCCGACGCATCCGCGAAGCGATCGAGGAAGCGCAGGATCGAAATGACGAACCGCGCGCGGTGTCGACGATTACCATGCAATGTGCGCGCACGCTCTTTCTATGGCAGGGGCGATCCTACCTGCGCAAAGCGTTGGAAGCATATTACACCCTCTGGATGGAGCTCCTGATGAGCAAGCAGCGCATCCTCGAGCTCTATCTCAATCACATTGAGCTTGGTCCTGGAATTTACGGAATCGGTGCCGCGGCGCACAAATACTTCGACACCCCACCGAACCAACTGTCTCGCAGTCAGATGGTTGCATTAGCCGCAATTCTTCCCAACCCCCTGAAATGGTCGCCGACACACCCGAGTAAAGCGGTGGTTCGCAAGATCCGCCGTGTTGAGCGTCTTGCATCGCAAGCGCCGTTCCCCAGTGAGCAATTACAGCGTAAATAACCACCCTTGCCACGGTTTCATGTCCCACCTAGTGTCGCCCAGCGATGCCCGGAGACCTGCGCCTAGATCTGAAGCCGCTCTTTGATTACAATCGGAGCTGGGCGCTCGGGATGCGCGAGAAGCAGCCACGGTTCTTCGAAAATCTCGCCCAACAACAGATTCCAAAATTCCTGTGGATCGGCTGTTCGGATAGTCGTGTGCCCGCCAATGAGATCGTCGGCCTGCAACCGGGCGAAGTCTTTGTCCATCGCAACGTTGCCAACATCATCTCCCTGACCGATTTCAATTGTCTTGCGACGGTGCAATACGCTGTCGATGTCCTCAAGGTGCTCCACATCATTGTTTGCGGACACTACGGGTGTGGCGGGGTTCAGGCGGCGCTCGGGGGAACTGCCGTTGGGCTCGTCAACAATTGGCTTTGGCCGATTTCCGAAGCCTTTGAAACCTTCCGTGAGCAGATCGAAACAATTGAAGATCCTGCCGGGCGGGCAGAAAAACTCTGCGAGATAAACGTGATCCTCCAGGTTCGGAACCTATGCCGTTCCGCGCTGCTTACAGAGACCTGGCGCAATGGCCGCGATTTGGCGGTGCACGGGCTCATCTATGGGCTTCACGATGGAATTCTGCGCGATCTTCAGGCCAACATCGTCAGTCTGGCAACGGCAGAGGCGGTCTGTCACATCGCGCTCCAACGTATTCTCGAGACGCAAGGTCGCGTGGTCTCTTGACGGGCCATGTCGTCGGTCGAACTCTCCCTGGAGCCTAAATACACGCGCGGCGAAGAGATCGCGAACACGTTGTCCGCTGCAGCCGGCCTTGTCCTCTTTCTCGGAATCTCCCCTTTTCTCATGGCCGCCGCGTCGGGCAGCGAGCGACCTTTGGCGCTCGGCAGCACTGTCGTGTTCCTCGCATCGATGCTTGGATTGTACCTGAGTTCAATGCTCTACCATGCGCTGGCGCCTTGCCCGATGAAGCGCATCGTCCGAATCCTCGATCATTCGGCGATCTTTGTTCTGATTGCGGGGACCTACACACCCTTCGCACTTGGGCCGCTCGCCGCGAGCGGCGGATTCGTCCTCGCGATCATCGAGTGGACGATGGCGGTGTTGGGCATTGCCTTCAAATGGGCGCGGCGGCATTCAATACAGGCGCTTGTCAAACCTGATCTACTTGTGCATGGGCTGGCTGGGAATTTTGTGGATCCGACCGTTTATCGAGAGTGTTGGTTGGTCCGGATTCTTTTTGGTGCTTTCGGGGGGAATCGCCTACACTGTCGGGATCACCTTCTACGCCGCGAAACATCGCAGCTACGCGCATCTCGTCTGGCATCTGTTCGTCATCGCAGGCTCTCTCTGCCATACCATCGCCATCTGGAGGTATGCAATTTAGGCGGACGTAGATAATGCTTCCCGCGGGAGCTGAGCAGATTACATTAAAAATCCCTATGGAAACCTCTCTCCTCCTTTTGAAGCCTGATTGCGTGGCGGGCCGAAAAGTCGGCGACGTGATCAAGCGCTTCGAAGACAACGGATTTCAAATTCGCGGATGCAAGATGTTCAGCGCATCACCAGAACTCTTGAAGGAACACTATTCCCATCTGCTCGACAAAAGCTTCTTCCCTCAGCTCGAGGCATTCATGCAATCCACTCCGGTCATCGCGCTCGCACTCACCGGGAAAGACGCCGTCGACCGGGTCCGGACGATCATCGGCCCAACCGACTCGCGAAAGGCGGAAAAGGGAACGGTTCGCGGTGACCTGGGCATCGATGTGATGGTAAACATTGTCCATGCTTCCGATTCACCCGAAAATGCTGAGATTGAACTCCAGAGGTTTTTCGAGCCCAACGAGCTTTTTTCGTATGAGATGAATTACAGCACCGAGGTTCGGAAATAGGCTTGGTCTACGCGAGAGTTGTAAATTTCGAATCCATCGAGGGCCTCGGATCGCGATACTTAATGCGTGACCGTGACCGGTGTTCCTGAAGGTGCGTTCGCGTAGAAGAGTTGCGCCATTCTCAGCGGCATGCGGATACACCCATGAGAATCAGGAACTCCCGGGAGGTAGCCTGCGTGCATCCCGACGCCACTGTAAATCCTCATGAAGTACGGCATCGGCGCCCCTCGAAAGCGGGTCCCCGGCGGTTTCGGATCCTCCACAATGCCGACATTTCGCACGACGACATTGCCGGAGGCGTCCACGTAGTCTCCGTAGAGGTTGGAATGATGATCCCGGTTCTTTTGAAGGATTTTGAATCTTCCGGTAGGAGTTCGGTATCCCTCGCGTCCGCTTGAAATTGGGGACATGCCGACCACCTGTCCCGATCTGTAGAAATATGCCCTTTGATTACCGAGGTCGATGACGATGGAAGGAGCGCCAGCCACCTCATCGCCGCGCCAATACCCCTCCTCCTGAGGTCGCGAAGCCTGCGTCTGCCTGGTCACGACAACGCCATCCTCCCCGAGGTAGAGAGTGGCATAGCTATCATTGAGATAGCGAGCCTGCGGCGGCGGGGGCGGAGTGCTCGAACACGCCGCCAACACAGCCGAACTGACCAACAGGAAAAATTTTCTCACCTCTCTTTTAAGTAGCGCGAACTGTGTCTAGCGAAAAGAGACAAAGTGGCTTGCGGGAGCGCCTACCATAGGATCAATTGGCTCGTGAAAGAAAAGGTGCAGGAGATGGAGATGGAGGTGCTTCCTCCCGAGTCCAAGGCTCAAAAGGAAGAGTTTTCCCGCATGCTCGCCTACATCCTTGATGACCTTATTCCCATTCCGGGAACAAAGTATCGTATCGGTCTAGATCCCCTCATCGGTCTGATTCCTGGGCTTGGAGATACTTCCACTGCCGCGTTCTCGTCGTTGATCTTGGTTCACGGCGTTCGCGCAGGAGTTCCTCGGGTCGTCCTGCTGCGGATGGCGCTAAATATCTTGATCAACTCGATCCTCGGAGCTCTCCCGGGCCTTGGCGATTTGTTTTCTGCGTGGTTCAAGTCCAACCAGCAAAATTATCGCCTCTTGAAGCGTCACTCGGGTGGCGCTCGGGTTTCGACAAGTGGAGACTGGATTTTTCTTATCGTGCTGATCACGCTCATCTTAGCCATCGCGGTGACGATCGCACTTGCGGTCGGCTACCTGGCCTTTCGGATGACTTCGGTGCTCTTTGGCGGATCGTGAGCGCGCTGCGCGTGCATCTGCAGGCGCTGGCCAACTGCCGCCGATGCCCGGGCATGCATAAACCTGTTGTCGTTGGACGCCCTGTGCCGAGCCAGATCCTCCTCATCGGACAGGCTCCGGGCGGTAAAGAACCGGTCCTTGGTCGTCCGTTTGCCTGGACGGCGGGCAGGACGCTTTTCCGGTGGCTTGAGTCCGCACTCGGGTGGGACGAGGAAACGGTGCGCAGCCAAATTTACTTTGCGGCGGTCTGCCGTTGCTTTCCCGGAAAAGATCCTCGCGGTGGCGATCGTGTTCCAAGCGATCTGGAGATTCAGCAATGTTCTCACTGGCTGCGGCGGGAGTTTGAGCTTCTCCGACCCGAACTGGTCCTCCCGGTGGGACGATTGGCGATAGCACAGTTTCTGCCATTTGACTCGCTGGCCGATGTGGTCGGCAAATGTTGGACGGTCAACTTTCATGGAGCGAGACGAGACTTCATTCCGCTGCCACACCCCTCCGGCGCTTCAACATGGCATCGCACCGAGCCGGGGAGGACTCTTCTTGAGGATTCGCTTCGGCTGATTGCCGGCCATTCGGCGATACGCCGCCCAGCGAGATGCAAGCTCGGCCGCCCATTGTAGGGTCGGCCGTGACAACCGCCTGACGCCAGGACCTTGGCACAAGGACCCGCTACAACCCTTCAATTGCAGACTCGGATCAAGCAGGGACCATCTCCCGCTCACTTTGGCGATCTTCGCTGAGCAAGCATCAGGGACCAGCCTTTCTCCGGCTCTGCAGACCTCAGAACGCCGCCTGCCATTCAGGAAGCTTGAATCCCACCAGTCGGACACTCTCGCCGATCAAGAACGGACGTTTGACGAGATTTCCATTTTTCGACAGGAGTCCGAAGACCTCTCGCTCGGACATACCTGGCAATTCTTCGCTTAGCTTGAGCGCCTTGTAGTCCGAGCCTGACGAGTTGAAGAGTTTACGAAGGTCACCGTAAGCCATGGCCATGGCCTTCAACTCTGATTCGGATGGCGGGGTGTCGCGAATGGAAATCTGATCGAAGGTGACGTTGCGCTCACGCAGGAATTTTAAGGCTCGCCGGCAGGTGTCGCATTTCGAGTAGGTATAGATCCTTAGCATTGGCGTGATCTCTGCCGCCGCTGGGCATGACAGAATGCTGTTAGCCGAGGCCTAAGGTTTCCGGATTCGGTCCCGAAGGGCAAGAATCCGCTCACGCTTTCGGTCATATTCGAGAGCGTGAAACAGCCGGATCTCTTCGACGCGTCTCGAGGCGGCCAGGCTCTCAAGGTAGCGCGTGTAGGATTGCGCCAAATAGGTCGTCTCCGCATAACGCGCGGAAATTGTCTTGTCGCGAAATGAGCGACTGAGTCGCGATTCAAACATGTGAAAGCGCAGCCAGCGACGATCCGCGCGCGTAATCTTCCCTGGCCTGCGGAAGAACGCCACGAAGAGCAGCAGCACCAGATAGGTATCCACCTGTGCCTGCAGCTCCAAGTTGCGGGCATACGCCTCATCGTAGGTCGGCGCCTCGCCTCGTTGAAACTTCAATGCGGCATGCAAAGCATGGTTGATTTCTTCGACGAAGGCGATGAGCGCGTTGATATTAGCATCGCTCAACCCGGAACGCGGATCGTGTATCTCGAGCTGTTCGATAAGCCAGACCGAATAGTAAATTCCAACACGCAAGCGACCGTCGGCAGCGCGAAGAAAGGTTCGGGCGAGCATGCTCAACTCGGCGGCCTGCGCGCCAGCAAGGGCTGAGAGCTGGGTGCATCGCCGCCGGTCAATCAGACATTCCTCGAGATTCACCCCGACGCTGGCATAGGTGCGCTCGAGTAAGCGCTGAATTTCACTAAAGAGTGTGCTCATGTCGCGATGATCAGCGCCGAAGGAGCGTCCAGATGGAGAAGACGGCTCGCCAGATCGTTCAAGGCCAGGCGCACCTCCCTGAAGCCACCAGCCAGTTCTTCATAGATGGCTTGCAACTTGAAGCGCTTGGCTTCGCGGTACTCCGAAGCCGCCCGATAATTCATCTGGCCAACCGCCTCGTAAAACGAAAGGTCGGGTGCCCCGCGTTGGCGTGTCCGCATCTCGACGTTGTCCGCAAAGATCCCGCTGATAAAGAGTGCATAGTTCGCCGCGTGCGAACGCAGCAGGAACGCCTCTCGGGTGCCCGCGTTATTCATCGCGCGCATGATGTCGGAGAGATATTGCATGCTGCGCATGCCCGTTTCGTCCGAAACTTCCATCCGTGCTGTTCTCATGAATCCTTCGAGCAGCGAGGCCACGAAGTCCGCCGCTTCGCGGCTCTTGACGGGCGTCTCGCGAAGAACCTTGCGGCAAAGGACGTAAAACAACAGCTGGGGAGAGATCGGAAGACGTTGCGGAGACTCAAGAATGGCTTTGGCGAGCAGTTCATGATCCAGAATCGCATCCCGGGTATCCTCGTCAACGAGTAGCTTCACCAGCGAAACGTGGTCAGTTTCGCTTCTCGACAGGACTTTGACGACGAACGTGAAGTCGTCGGCCGTCAGCCGTATCCGACAATTCGCATGGATCATCGGGACTTATCGTTGAGCATTACACGTGCCAACATTCTTTGGGGGGTTCTTGGCAGGACAACGGCCATCATACTCTCTCCTTGAATTTTACTCAAGGTTCTTCGTCACCTCGTGCTGTTCCGGATGCCCGGTCGACGATGCCGGGGTCCGATGCCAGCAAGCTACTTAATGAGAGGGGCAAGGGAGTCGATCACGCCCTTGGCACCGTCCTTGGCAGCATTTGGAAGATCCTCGATGAGGCGTCTGCCTTGATAGATGGTTTCATCGCGAACGGCGGCTGCCAGGCGGGAAGAGAGATCTTCCTGGGGATTTTGAAGCGAGCCGCCAATTCGAACGTCCGTCCAGACGTAGCCATTCTGGGCTACAGTGAAGACCCGCTCGCGCGAGCCCGGTAGCCATTGAAGAGTTTGGGGAGCAACGCCGACGCGAAGCGATCCATTGAGCCGTCCCCCTTCCGCGATGGTGCATGCTCCCTCGAGGCGCAAAAGCCCCTTCGATTCGGCCACCAGGTTGGTAATCTTTAGAAGATTCCGGGTCCATTCATAGTTTCCTGAGAGTTCCTGAAGGGGCATCCTCCGAAACTGCGGGGCTCCCGTGAAGGTGGCCACCTGGTCGAGCATCTCGATGTTTTCGGCGACGCCATCGGTCAGCCGAAAATTTCCGACCGCCCTACCGGCGGTGATGCCGGATTCGGGCCAGTCGATCGAGGCGCTGCCGGCTAGGAAGCCATCGAGACGCGAGCGCCACGGCTCCTCGAGAAATGGGTCGATATCGACCTGGCTCCATTCGACGCGAAGCTTCGAGTTATCGCTAAACTCGCCCGAAGCCGATATTTTGCCCGTCTCGCCAAGTCGAAATTCGCCGTTCGTGAGAAAGAACATGTCGCCTTGCGTTCGCGATCGAAAGCTAACCACCTTCAACGCAGGGAGTTTGGAGACCGAAAGAAGTCCTCCTTTGCCGTCGATTGCCCAACCCGCGCCGTCAGGATAGATATCCAAGGCGGTATTCTGCAGGGAGGCCATTTCAGCGCCGCGTTGGCTGCGAAAATGAAGGCGAGCCCGCCCGATGTCGAGTTCGCCGACTTCAAAACGGGTCGGGAGCCATGAGGCGATGCCCTTTCTTGGCGGCGGCCGTCGAGACACTTCCACCGATTCCTTTGGAACGATCGACCCGGGACGGAAGGTTGCGTCAAAACTGACGACTTGAATCTGGTCAACTCTCCAAGCACCTTGAAAAATCGCCCGCCAATTGACATCGGCCCGCACCTGATCGGCACGCAAGCTTTCCACGATAGAGCCTTCCAAGCCGGTAGCTTGGAGCGAATCAACAAACATCGAGGAACCAGACCACCGCAACGGGCTGAAGGTAGCGTCGGAGTAGAGCGCCTCCCCGGTCTTGGCCCCCATCAGCTTGCGAAAGGCTTCGCTCCGCAGGAATCGACTGATCATCAGGGAAGCGGCCAAGGCGCTGAGGACGATGAGCACCAGCACCGACGCCAGAGAGATCCAGAGCACTCGGCTGTTCATGAGAAGCTGGAGCGAAGCTAGCCTAGAGAATGGCCGTCGCCAATAGTTGAAATGCGCCGTTAACGAAATAGGATTCTCAGGGAATGCAAGTCAGAGCCTGTATGTTGAGCCGCCCATGAGCGCAACTGTCGCATCTGCCCCCGCTCGCAAGCAGATGATCTCCGAGCGCCAAAAGCGTTCGGCTGTTTGGCGACTGATCCACGTTTTCGGATCGCTGCAACTCGCGCTCATCCTGCTGGCTACCATCGCCATCGCCTGCGCAATTGCCACCTTCACTGAGTCAAATTTCAACACGAAGATCGCTCAAACCTACATTTACAAGGCGCCATGGTTTACCCTTTGGTTGGCTCTTCTATGCGTCAACCTCTTCGCGGTGACCCTGACGCGTTGGCCTTGGCAGAAGAGGCACATCGGGTTTGTGGTCACTCATTACGGAATAATTACGCTCCTTCTCGGCGCGATGATCGGAACGCAAACCGGCTTCGAGGGCAACGTGACACTTCGCAAGAACGCTCCACCGGTAAATCGGATCACCACCAATCGAAGCATTATTCAGCTCGAAAGTCCGGCAGATTCCGCACTTTATCTCATGGGCTTTGACGCGGAGGCCACCCCTCCAACCGCGCGCCATCCACGAACGTTTCCGGTTCCAAAGACAGATCTCAAGGTGGTCGCGGATGACTTCAGTCCAAACCTCGTCCGCGACCGGAGATTTGTTTCCGCAGAGGCAGCCGATGCCGGACCCGCGGTCCGTCTAAGTCTTTCCAGCAAGATGGCAGGCCAGACCGTCGACGTTCTTTTGTCGCTTTCGCCGGGTCAGGAAGCCGAGTCCGACTTTTTCGGGCTGGCTCGGATTTCTTTTCATCCTGAGTTGGCGCAACCCCCTTCCTCAAGTGCCCCTGAGACGCGGGTGATTTTTGCCCATTATGCGCCGATTAGCCAGACCGAGAGTCCATCCGACGTCATCGTGCGGCTGAGCGAAGATGGATCGAAGGTGACGATTCTGTCTAGTGAGGGATCAGGCGCCACCTATTTGCGCCGCGAGATCATGAATCGACCGATCACCGAGGCGGGCGCGATCATTTTGGTAGAGAACTACTGGCCGGATTTCGTCATGAACGCGGGGCGTCCTGAAACGAAATCACAATCGCCGAACAACCCGGCAGCCCTGGTCCGCATTTCCAAGTTGACCGAGCAAGGAGATGCCAAACCCTCCCTTCAACTTGCGCCGGCCGACGACGGGGTTGCCTATCAACTTCGACGCGGCGAACAAGTAATCGGCAGCGGAAAGGCAAAGGTGGGGGAGTCCTTTGCGCTCGGCTGGGCCGACTGGCAAGCCGAGGTGATGCAATCTCTCGCCAAGGCCGAATTGATCACTGAAACCAAACCGAGGCCACCGCTCGCAAACGGGGAACACGGTTTGCCGGGCTTTCGCGCGCGGCTAGAATCCAGCGACGGCAAGCGGGGGCCTGATCGATGGATCGAGTCAGGACAAGTCACTGCGTTGAGCGAAGGCAGCCGAGTCATCCGAATCGGCTACGGGCTTGAGACAAAGCCAATTCCTTTCACACTCCGATTGATCGACTTCCAAGTACCCCGCGACGAGGGAACCGATACTCCCTCCAACTTTCTGGCAACGATTGAGTTTCGAGATGCCAGCACGGGAGACAGCAAGACCGGGGTCGCCAGGATGAACCATCCTGCGAGCTTTCCGGGCACCCTCGCAGCGAACCTTACCGGTATTAACTACAAGTTCTCGCAGGCGGAGTGGAATCCGCGAAACCTGGAAGAAACCACCCTGCAAGTTCTTTACGATCCTGGCTGGCTCTTGAAATGGATTGGATCTCTTGGCATCTGCATCGGTATTGCAATCATGTTCTACTTGCGGCCTGGAGGCCAACGTGACTAAGCCGCTCCGCATCGGTTTGTAGCGGCGCTACAAAGGACGCGTTGTTAGACAGGTATACTACTATCCATTACCATCTTGTAGACAGTAGAGCCTTTCGACTGGCAGGTGCTCTCGCAAATGGCTAACTATTTCGGGTTGTGCGGTTCCTCTCGATGATCTCCTCGCTCAGGATTCCCCAATTCATGTCAGGCATTTTGACCGCCCGGCGTGGCTCCGCCTTCAAGAAGGTTCAACCGTGCCCTTGGCGAGGCTCCCCGAAGCTGGACGTCCTTCAGTCTCATGAAAAAACTCATTAACAATCCCGAAAACGTCGTCACAGAAGCGCTCAAAGGAATGGAGTTGGCCTATCCGGACCTGATCAAGGTGCAATACAACCCGAATTTCGTGATGCGCGCCGACGCGCCAGTGAGAGACAAAGTCGCGTTGATATCAGGGGGTGGAAGCGGGCATGAACCGATGCACGGAGGGTTTGTCGGCAAAGGCATGCTCGACGCCGCGTGTCCTGGTGCCGTCTTCACAAGCCCGACTCCTGATCAGATGCACGCCGCCACGAAGGCGGTCGCAGGCCAGAAGGGCGCTCTGCATATCGTGAAAAATTACACCGGTGATGTCATGAATTTCGAGCTCGCCGCCGAGATGCTGCGAGCCGAAGACATTCCGGTCGAAAGCGTCGTCATCGACGATGATGTGGCCGTCCAGGACAGCACGTGGACGGCAGGCCGCCGCGGCGTCGGAGCCACGGTGCTTGCAGAAAAGCTTTGCGGCGCGGCGGCTGAAGACAGCCGTCCGCTCGACTCGCTCCGCGATCTCTGCAAACGGATAAACTCTCAGGCCCGCAGCATGGGAATGGCCCTGACATCCTGCACAGTCCCCCATGTAGGGAAGCCGACGTTCGATCTACCAGAAGACGAGATGGAGCTCGGGGTGGGAATTCACGGTGAACCGGGACGAAAGCGCACCAAGTCAGCCGGGGCTGATGAGATCGTCGAACTGCTCATGGAACCGATCATCAGCGACATGCCCTTCAAGTCCGGCGATGAAGTGCTGCTCTTTGTCAACGGTCTCGGCGGCACGCCTTTGATCGAGCTCTTTATCATTTATCGCAAGGCCGCTGAGATTGCCCAACGCGCGGGATTGAAAATCACACGGAATTTGGTCGGCTCCTACATCACAAGTCTCGAGATGGCGGGAACATCGATAACCTTGCTGAAATTAGACGACGAATTGACCCACCTTTGGGATCTTCCCGTCCTGACACCAGCGCTCCGGAAGGGGATCTGATGAGTTCGATCTCCGCGGCAATCATTGAGGCATGGCTGCGACATTGCGCCGAACTCTTTGTCCAGCACAAGGATGAGCTCACCGACTTGGATGCCAAGATCGGCGACGCTGATCACGGCGCGAATATGGCTCGCGGATTCGCGGCCATACCGCCCAGATTGGACGAGCTCGTCGACAAGTCGATCGGATCGCTCTTTAGAACCTGCGCCATGACGCTCATTTCTCAGGTCGGCGGGGCAAGCGGACCGCTATACGGCACGTTTTTCCTGCAGGCCTCTCGTCCCGCCAACGGCAAAACTACGCTCAGCCATGAGGAGCTCTGCGAATGTTTCGATACTGGACTCACCGGCGTGGTGAAGCTCGGCAAGGCCGTTTTGGGCGACAAGACGATGATCGATGCGCTTACTCCGGCTCTCGTGGCCCTTCATCCCAGGAATGGGGACTCGCTCGAGGATGCCATCTCGCGAGCGGCAACCGCGGCGCGCGAAGCTGCGGAGGCGACGATCCCGTTGATCGCCAGAAAGGGCCGAGCGAGCTATCTGGGAGAGCGTAGCGTCGGGCATAAAGATCCGGGCGCCGCCTCCTCCGCCCTCCTGATCGCGGCGCTGGCCGAGGCGCTTAAAGCGACTGCCTAGGCGGTTATATACTCGGGGCGAAACATGGTTGGTCTTGTCCTTGTCTCTCACAGCCGAGCCCTGGCGACGGCCGTTCAGCAACTCGTGACTTCCATGAGCGGCTCGAATCTGCCGATTGCAATCGCCGCAGGAACCGGTCCGGAGCGTGCTGAGTTGGGCACGGACGCCACTGAGATCTTGAACGGCATCAACTCAGTAATGAGCGAAGAAGGCGTGCTCGTGTTGCTCGATATTGGAAGCGCCATCCTAAGTGCTGAAACCGCCCTCGAATTTCTCGATGAGCCGCAGCGGCAAAAGGTGCGCCTGTGCGGAGCGCCTCTTGTTGAAGGTGCTGTCGCTGGAGGCGTCCTGGCTGCTCTTGGAGCCAGCTTGGACGAGGTAAGCAGAGAAGCTCAGAAAGCCCTTCGCCGAAAGACCGAACACCTCGACGGCTCGGCCGAGGATCACGACGACTCGCCGACGGAGGAGACAATCTCCGATGACAACCCGCTTCTCACAGCGACCGTGGTCGTGCGAAATCCTCATGGGCTGCACGCTCGCCCTGCCGCCGACCTTATTCGCCTGGCAGCCAGATTTGACTGCGAAATCCTGGTGCGCAATCTGACAAACGGCAAGGGACCTGCCTCGGCCAAGAGTATGAGCGCACTCGCCGCCATCGAGGTTCTTCAAGGTCATGAGATCGAGCTCGCCGCCCGAGGGCCAGACGCTCAGAGCGCCCTGGCCGGGCTCAAGAGCCGAATCGAGGCGGGCTTGGGAGAGGCGCTCGAATTTCCGAATCCTCGAGAAGCGGGAGTTGAGGTCCCTGTTGAACATCCCGCGACCGCCGGTCCGGTGCCCGTTTCGCCTGGCATCGCCATTGGAGCACTTTTCCTTTGGAAACTCGTGCACTCCGAGATCCCCGTTCACAAGGTTAGTGATACAAGAAGGGAGAGGGAAAAGCTCAGGCGGGCCATCGAGGCTGCTAAAGTCGAACTGGCCCGAGACGAAACGACGCTCAGACAGTCTCTCGGAGAAGAAGAGGCGGAAATCTTCCGGGCGCAGGCGCTTATTCTCGAAGATCCAGAACTGCTGGAAGCCTCCGAGAAGGCGATCGGGGATGCGCATCAGAACGCTGCCCTCGCCTGGCAGCGCTCCTACCAGGCGGCGGCTGCTGCCTACCAAGGCTTGAGTGACGAATATCTGCGGCAACGCGCCGCGGACGTCCAGGACATTGGCCATCGCGTTCTCGAGGCGCTCGGAATTCAACGCCGCCAGGCTCCTCATCTCCCCCAACCAGGAATTCTGGTCGCGGAGGATCTGACACCCGCGCAGGTGGCCGGCCTGTCGCGGGACTCAGTGGTCGGAGTTATTTGCCTGCAAGGCGGCAGGACATCGCACGCGGCCATTCTCTTACGCGCCCGCGGCATTCCAGCAATCGCCAAGGCCAAGCCAATGTTCGATCGCGAGAGCGTCAGAACGGTAAACGGAACCACTACTGCCGCTTTCGATGGCGAGAGCGGAAAACTCTGGTTCAACCCGTCAGCCGAAGAATTGCAAGAGCTGCAGAGACGCAAGGACGCGCGTGAACAAGAGACCGCGAGAGTCGCCCACCTCAGCCATGAGCCAGCGACCACCACCGACGGCCACACCGTGAAGATATTCGCCAATCTCGGCCACGCTGCGGAGGCGCCAGATGCCTTGAGCAACGGCGCTGAGGGAGTCGGACTCTTCCGCACAGAGTTTCTTTTCCTCAATCGAAACGATATCCCGGGCGAAGAGGAGCAGTTCGCGGTCTTGCTCGCCCTTAAGGAGGCAATGGATCAAAGACCGGTGGTGATCAGAACCCTCGATATCGGCGGGGACAAGCCGGTGCCCGCGCTGAGTCTGCCAAGCGAAGCCAATCCTTTTCTTGGAGTTCGCGCCATACGGCTCTGCCTTGAGCGCCGCGAGCTCCTCCACACGCATTTACGCGCCATCCTGCGCGCGGCTCATGGTGGCAATTTTCGCATCATGTTTCCGATGATTACCGATCCACACGAACTTCGGGAGGCAAGGGCGGAACTGGAAAGGGTTCACGCCGCCCTCGAGAGGGAAAAGAAAACTCACGCCTGGCCAATCCCGCTGGGAATAATGATCGAGGTACCCTCCGCGGCAATCCTCATTGAGCAACTCGCGCGCAACGTGGACTTTTTTAGCATAGGAACCAACGACCTTACCCAATACATACTCGCAGCTGATCGTGGTAATCCCGGTCTGGCGCAGTTCCACGACGCGCTTCATCCCGCCGTCTTGCGCTTAGTCTCGACAATCACTAGCAGCGCGCATGAGCAGGGCAGGCCCGTAGGTGTTTGCGGCGAGGCGGCGTCCGATCCATTAGCGGCGAGTCTATTCATCGGCCTTGGGGTTGACGAACTGAGCCTCGCTCCGCCGCTCATTCCAAAGATCAAGGAGAGCATCCGTAGAATCGCCCGAAGAGACATGGAGGCGCTCGCCGCGGAGGCACAGGAACTTGCCTCCGCCGCGGATGTGCGCGCCCTGATCAGTCGACAATTGTAATGGTCAGTCCGACCTCGGCCAGGCAAGCCGGCCGAAGCGCCATGCAGCCCTCCTGAAGGTCGCTTTCGCACTTGCGAAAGGCACATCCTGGTGTCCAATGCGGTTGGAGCCGAGACTTCGCTTTCCAAGAACGAGCTATTCCTAAGATGAAATCCTATGTCCTGATCGCCGCAGCGCTGATTGCGGTCTTAAACGCTCTGCTGCTGCTCCCGGTAATGGGGGTCTACACGATCCCGATCGCCGCCTTGGCGCTGCTACTGGCGATTGCAATTCTCGCACTTTCCTTGTTCGAGCGCCGCGAGACTCCTGCACCCCTGCCGCCACCGGTTGCCGCCAAGCCTCCGCCTCCGCCTCCTGAACGTCACCCCGAGGCCGAAGTCGTTGCCTTCCTTGGCTTGCTTCAGGAAAAGGGCCGCCTCGTCGATTTCCTGATGGATGATGTCTCCATCTACGACGACTCACGTGTGGGAGCGGCGGCTCGCGTTGTGCACTTCGGCTGCCGCGATGTCCTGCAAGAGCATTTCAAGATCACGCCAATTTCCGATGCAGAGGAAGGATCACAGGTGATGATCCCGGAAAACTATTCCATCGACGAATACCGGCTCATGGGAAAGATCACTGGAAACCCGCCCTTCAGGGGAATCCTGCTCCACAAGGGTTGGAAAACGGAGTCCGTCAAACTCCCTCGCCTCATCAAGACGGAGGAAAAGCGTCTTCCGAGCATTACTCCCGCCCTGATCGAGGTCAAGTAGGGCAAGGTCGGCTCTCTGGAGATGAATGCACGATTTAGCCTGGGAATAGATCTGGGCACCAGCAACAGCGCCGTCGCGGCAGATAATTTCGAGGAAGACGAAGCCAGCATCGTTGAAATCACCCAGGTTCTGCGACCGAATCAAGTCGGAGAAAGCTCGTCCCTGCCCTCTGCGCTCTACCTTCCTCATCCCGATGAGTTTCCCGCAGATGCGTTGAAGGTGCCCTGGGTAAAGGACTCGCGAACAGCCATCATCGGGCACTTTGCGCGCGAGCATGGCGCGCTTGTGCCGGATCGCCTGGTGACCTCCGCGAAATCCTGGCTCTCAAATTTTCACGTTGATCCGCGGCGTCCGGTGCTGCCGTGGAAGTCAGAGATTAACGAGCCGAAGCTCTCGGCCTTCGATTGTTCGAGACTATACCTCGAGCATTTGAAGGAGGGCTTTCTCTATGCCGAGCGACTCCAGGGTCGAAACTGGGACTTATCCGAAGGCCAGATCGTCCTCACGGTGCCGGCGTCCTTCGATGAAGTGGCCAGAAATCTGACGGCGGAAGCGGCCGAAGCGGCTGGTTTGGGAAGAGTCATCTTGCTCGAGGAGCCCCAAGCGGCCTTCTACGCCTGGACTGCACGTGCCGGCGGCTCTTGGCGCGACCAGGTGAACTCCGGCGACATCATTCTGGTCTGCGACGTCGGCGGAGGCACGGCGGACTTTAGCCTCATCGCCATCAGCGGTAAGGATGGGAATCTCGAACTCGAGCGAATCAGTGTTGGCGAGCACATTCTCCTCGGTGGCGATAACATGGATCTCGCCCTTGCCTACACCCTGCAGGCACAACTCGAAAGCACAGGCAAATCGCTCGATGCATGGCAGTTTCTGGCGCTGACCCACGCCGCCAGTCGCGCCAAGGTCGATCTGTTCAATGACGAGTCGGTTGTGCAAGCGCCGATCTCGGTCCCTTCCCGCGGTTCAAGCCTCTTTGCCAAGACGATCTCGACGACTCTCGACCGTCGGACGCTGGAACAAGTCGTTTTGGACGGTTTTTTCCCCATCACCAAGGTCACCGACCTGCCGGCCGAACGGCGCAGCGCGGGCTTGCAAGAATTTGGCCTGCCTTACGCCTCCGATCCGATCGTCAGCAAGCATCTGGCAAGATTTCTTACGCGCAGTCTGGTCAATGTTAAGGCAAGCGATTCACTGAAGGCCCTCGTTGGGTCGAGTGCAGAGGCTTCCGACTACCTTCGGCCGACGGCGGTTCTCTTCAACGGCGGGGTGTTCAACGCTGCTCCGATCCGCAAACGAGTTTTGGAACTGCTGGCCTCGTGGAATGGGGGCCCGCCTGTTCGAGAACTCGAGGGATTTCAGCCGGATCTGGCCGTGGCAAAAGGCGCCGCGCTCTATGGACGACACCGCGCCACCGGCAAGGGAATTCGTATCAAAGCGGGCAGCGCGCGCTCCTATTACGTCGGGCTCGAATCCTCGATGCCAGCCATCCCGGGTTTTAAACCTCCTATCAAAGCGCTGTGTGTCGTTCCTCAGGGAATGGAGGAAGGCAGCGAGTTGCTTATTGAGGAAAAGGAATTTGGTTTGATGACCGGACAGCCGGCGGAGTTTCGCTTCTTTGCCTCCGAGGTGCGTAGCGGTGACACCCCTGGTCAAATTATCCCGAATGCCGAGAGCGAGCTCGAGGAAACCAGCCGCCTCGAGTTAACCCTGCCCGCCATAGAAGGCCTGCCGGAAGGTCAACCAATTCCGGTCCAAATGAATCCCGTCGTCACTGAGCTGGGAAATCTCGAACTCTGGATGAAGCACACCGGCTCCGATCGGCGCTGGAAAGTCGAATTTCAGGTGCGGATGGAATAGGTCGGCAGAGGTTGATGGTTGATTGATTGAGCTGACCCTCTCTCAACTCTCAACTTTCACCTCTCAACGTCATCGAATGAGCAAGTTCAGCATTGGCATCGACCTCGGCACGACCAATTGTGCCATGGCCTACGTGCCACTGAACGGCACGGACTCCACCAGCGAGACGTTTCCCATCTCGCAATGGGAGACACACGGTTCCCTGACTGAATCCCTCACTCTTCCCTCCTTTCTCTATTTGCCACGCGAGGACGAGGCCGGCCAACTGCTCGGGAAAGGGGTTGTGGGCCGGGAATGGATTGCTGGACGCTTCGCCCGTCGGCAAGCGGCCGAATCGCCAGGGCGCGTCGCACATTCGGCCAAATCCTGGCTTTGTCATCATGCCGTCGACCGCAGCGCGCCCTTCTTGCCATGGAGATCCGACGAGATATCCGTCGAAAAGCGGATCTCTCCGATACAGGCTTCCGCGCTGTTGCTCGAGTACCTTCGGGCGGCTTGGAATGTTCGCTTCGCGGATGCCGATTTTGTCGAGCAGGAAGTGACTGTCACGGTTCCCGCATCATTCGATGCGGTCGCTCAACGCCTCACCTTGGAGGCCGCCGCCGCGGCCGGCTTCCCGAGCAACGTCCGCCTTCTCGAAGAACCGCAAGCCGCTTTTTACCGCTGGCTGGAGGAGCACCCTTCGCCGGAAGCCTTGGAATTGCCGCCGTCCGGGGTGTCTCACGTCCTCGTCGTCGATATCGGTGGAGGGACGTCCGATTTCAGTCTCTTCGAAATGTCTGCTCAGCCAGGATCAACAATTCCCCACATCAAACGTATCGCCGTAAGCGATCACTTGCTCCTCGGAGGTGACAACATCGACCTAGCGCTGGCACACCATATCCAAGAGCAACTCGCCACTGAACTTTCTCCGACACAGTGGAATTTCTTGGTGGCGCGGTGCCGTGATTTGAAGGAGCGCTGCCTCACAGATTCGCAGCAAGATGAACAACTCCCGATCTCGATTCCGTCGCAGGGATCAAGCCTTCTGAGTAAGACTCTGAGCGCACGCGTCAGCCGCAAAGAAGTCGAGGCGCTCGTTCTCGATGGATTTTTTCCCGAGTGCGGTCCTGACGAGCGCCCTTCCCGCGTGCAGGCAGGCCTCCGAGAATGGGCCCTGCCCTATGCGCCAGACAGCGCCGTCACGCGTTACCTCGCGGACTTTCTCCGGGGCAGGCCACTGGTGAACTTCATCCTCTTCAACGGCGGATCGCTCCATGCGGAAACAGTGCGGCTGCGCCTCCAGCGGCAGGTCGGCAACTGGCAGTCAGGCAGGGAGCCCAAAATTCTCAACAACTCTGAACCTGACCTCGCCGTCGCGCGTGGCGCGGCCCGCTTCGGCAGACTTGTCCATGGGCGCGCCGAACGCATCGAAGCGGGCGCCGCACGAGCCATCTACCTCGAAGTGCATCGGGCCGGGAACAAGGAGAGCGCAAAATCCATTCTCGTTTGCATTCTCCCCAAGGATGCTCGCGCCGAAGAGGAGTTCAAAATTTCCCAGCCTGGGCTGGAACTGAGAATCAATCATCCGGTCCGCTTTCAACCTTATTATTCTACGCGCCATGACGATGATAAATCGGGCGCGCTAATCCCTTGGAATGAGAGTGATTTTCAGCGCCTTCCTCCTCTACAAACGATTGCCAAGCTCGATGACCCGCGCTCTCGAACTGATCGTGTGCCGGTTACTCTGAGCGCAAAGATGAACGAGCTCGGGCTGCTCAAGCTAGCCTGCCAAAGCGCAGATCCACGTCTCAAGCGTTCTTGGCCGCTCGAATTCAACTTACGGCAGGAGGTGACCGAAGGAGGTCGGGAGCAGAGCGCCTCGGTTGAGGACAGCGGCCTTGACGATGCGAGATTGGAATCCGCACGCGTGCGGATGCGGTCGTTGTTCTCGCGTCCCCTGGATAAGCGCGACAAACTCAGCGCGACGAATCTGCTTAAGAATTTGGAGCAAATCCTCGCCTTGCAGAAGGCGAACTGGAATGGGGTCCTTATTCGCCACCTTTGGCAAACCTTGTCCGAGCAGATCGACCGCCGCAAAGAATCCGTTGATCACGAGGAGGCCTGGTTAATCCTGGCAGGCTTCTTTCTACGTCCAGGGTTTGGTGCAGAGGGCGACGACGCCCGCATTGACCAGCTTTGGCAAGTGAGGACGGAGGGTCTTTTCTATCCCGGAAAGCGTATCCAACTTCAGGAATATATTCTCTGGAGACGCGTCTCAGGCGGGCTAAGCCAGGCACGCCAACAAGCGGTGCTCCAGCCAGAACTCCCAAAGCTATTCTCTCCAAAAAGCCCAAGCGCGGAGCTGATTCGTCTCGCTGGATCTCTCGAAAGAATTCCTCAAAGCGTGAAGCAGGAGATAGTGGATCAATTCATCAACAGCGCAAAGGATCTCGCGGACAAAGAGGAGCATTGCGCGCCCTACCTGGTAGCTCTGGGGCTTCTTCTCAACCGGGCGCCGCTCTACGCCAGCATCGAAGATGTTCTGGTTCCAGATTGCGTCGAACGCGCCTACGAGGCGCTCTGCCATCTCGATTGGGCCGAGCCGGAGTTGGTCGAAACCCAGACGCTCTTCCTTCGTGCCGCCCGCGTTACTAATCATGCAGCCATCGATCTCCCGCGCTCACTGCGCGAGAAAATTGCTTCCAAATTGGAGAAGACTGGCGTGGCGCCGCTAAAGGTCGAGCGAATCCGGCGTTTTCTTCCCATCGAGCGCGCTGATCGCGCCAGCCTCTTTGGAGAATCTTTAACGCCCCCCGGGCTCATCCTGAGGGAGACTGGCGAAGGAGATTGCTAAACGGCGATTTTGCGCCACCGTGCTGCTGCAAATTTATTTCCAGAGTGAGAGAGAGGCGATAATCGGGTCCGCGCTTCACAGACTCGAATTCACAATTGGGGATTTTGCTTCCGTTTGGCCAAAGTTCGAGAAAGACTTTCCGTCAGCCTTATGAAGCCTGCATTTCCCGACATACAGAAGATCACCTACGAGGGTCCGAAATCCAAAAACCCTCTCGCCTTCAAACATTATAACGCCGAGGAAGTCATTGAGGGAAAGTCGATGGCTGATCACCTTCGCTTCGGCGTCGCCTACTGGCATACCTTCCGGAACGTTCTCGGCGATCCGTTCGGTCCGGGGACCGCCATCCGCCCTTGGGATGATGGCTCGGACTCGGTTAAGAACGCCTGCAATCGGGCGCGCGTCGCCTTCGAATTCACCGAGAAACTTGGCGCTCCCTTTTACGCGTTTCACGATCGCGATATCGCGCCGGAAGGCTCAAGTCTCGCTGAATCGAACAAAAATCTGGATGCCGTCGTGAAGGTCCTCAAGGAAGAGCAGGAGCGCACGGGAATCAAGCTCCTCTGGGGAACCGCCAGTCTGTTTACAAACCCGCGCTTTTGCCACGGCGCAGCCACCAGCCCAAACGCCGATGTCTTTGCTTACGCCGCCGCGCAGGTGAAGAAAGCGCTCGAGGTAACACACGAGTTGGGCGGCGCGGGTTATACCTTCTGGGGCGGTCGCGAAGGTTATGCAAGTCTCTGGAACACCGACCTCAAGAGAGAAGTCGACCACCTTGCGAGGTTCCTTCACATGGCTGTCGACCACAAGAAGCAGATCGGGTTCACCGGGCCCTTCTACATCGAGCCGAAACCGAAAGAACCGACTAAGCACCAGTATGATTTTGACGCGGCGACGTGCCTGAACTTCCTCCGCGAATACGGTTTGCTCGAGTACTTCAAGCTGAACCTCGAGACCAATCACGCCACCTTGGCTGGCCATACGATGCATCATGAATGCGAAGTCGCCGCCGCCGCCGGAGCACTCGGCTCCGTAGATGCTAATACTGGTGATGAGTTGATCGGCTGGGATACCGACCAGTTTCCGACAAGTCTCTACCTGACAACGCAAGTGATGCTGGTCATTCTGAAGATGGGAGGCTTCACCACCGGTGGCCTTAACTTCGATTCGAAGGTCCGGCGTGAGAGCTTCGAGCCGATCGATCTCTTCTATGCGCATATCGGAGGCATGGATGCTTTTGCCCGGGGACTTAAGATCGCCGCGGCCATTCGCGCCGACGGACGCCTCGCGAAAATGCTAAAGGAGCGCTATTCGTCCTGGGATAGTGGCATCGGGGCCTCGATCGAGGCTGGGAAGGAGAATTTCGCTTCACTCGAAAAATACGCGCTCGGCCAACCGGACCCCGTTCAGCATGGAAGCGGACGTCAGGAACTCTTCGAGAACATTGTCAACGAGTTGATCTGACTACGCGCCACCTCGCATCAAGTTAAAGGGCGTGCGGAATGACACGTCGATGTAGCGGCGGTGTCCCCACCGCCGAGCTAGGCCCTTTCGGCGCTGGGGACAGCGCCGCTACAGAGTGCAAGTTTCCGGAACGCTTCCGAGACATCAGTCCTTCTTCTTTTCGTGCCGATAATGCACCACTCTGACCGGCTCCACGGTGATCATGCCGCCGAGGACCATTGCCTGGAGTTTATCCAGAAATGCTTCAATCTTAAGCTTGGAATCGATGATCTCGATGACAACGGGCAGATCGGTTGAGAGATTCAGGATCTTTGCGGTATGGATGCGACTGGTGGCTCCGAAGCCCATCGGACTGCGAAAGACGGTGGCCCCGGCGAGACCTTCGCTGCGTGCTTTCAGCACGATGGCTTCGTAGAGCGGCCGGCGCTCCCACTGGTCACTCTCGCCGGCATACACACGCAGGCGGAGACATTCTTCAGCCGGCTGCATAATTTCAGGGCCTTCCAGCCAAGATGCTTGCCAAGGCTATCCCCACGGCCGCTGCGACAAGGCAAAGGACAACGGACGAGAGAACATTGCCGGCTGCAGAAATCCACTGGCCGTCCTGCAGCAAGAAGCATCGTTTGCAGGCTGAACGAGGAAAAGGTGGTGAAACCGCCGAGGATGCCGATGGTGACGAAGGCTCGTCCGACGGGCGAGACGAGCAGAGGTCCATCTGGACCGGTGAGGCCGGCAAACAATCCAATGATCAGAGAACCGAGCACGTTGACGGCCAGCGTCCCCCAGGGAAATGTGCTGTGCGTTGCTTCGGCAATCCAGGTGGACATCGCGTACCTTAGAGCGCTGCCAATTGCGCCGCCGATCATGACAGCCGCATAGAGCTTCACATTCTCGGAATCGTAATGCCGGTTTGCCTCATGTACTTTCCCGCCCGATCCGCGTAGCTGGTCTCGCAGGTCTCCCCAGCGAGAAAAAATATCACCTGGGCAAGGCCCTCGTCGGCGTAGATCTTGGCCGGCAGCGGAGTGGTGTTTGAGATTTCCAGCGTGACGTGGCCCTCCCACTCCGGCTCGAACGGCGTGACATTGACAATAATGCCACAGCGAGCGTAGGTGGACTTTCCCACGCAGATGGTCAATACGTCGCGAGGAATTCGGAAGTACTCAACGCTGCGGGCAAGCGCGAACGAATTCGGCGGCACTATGCAAACATCGGTCTGCATATCGACCATCGACTGCGCGTCGAAGCACTTCGGATCGACAACGGTATTGAAAACGTTGGTGAAGACCTTGAATTCGCGGGAGACCCTCAGGTCGTAACCATAGCTCGACAACCCATAACTGATCACGCGGGAGCCATCGTTGCGCGCTTTGGTCTGAGTCTCGACAAATGGCTCAATCATTCCCTTCTCCATCGCCATGCGACGGATCCACCTATCCGAACAGACGCTCATTCCCCTAGAAGGGCATTCCGGGGATATCCATGCCGCCTGTGACCTTCTTCATCTCCTCCGCCGCCATGGCGCGTCCATCCTCAATCGCCTGCTTGACGCCGGCGAGCACGAGGTCTTCCAGCAATTCCACGTCGTTTGGATCCACGACGCTCGGATCAATCTTGATCGAGAGGACATCGCCGGCTCCATTGGCCGTGACGGTGACTTTGCCGCCACCTGCGCTGGCCTCGATGGTCTTTTGGGAGAGTTCGGCTTGTTTCTCGGCGAGCTTCGCCTGCATGCGCTGGGCCTGCTGGAGCATCTTCTGAATGTTCATTTACTCGCAGTCTGAATTTCGCCGGCGAAGATTTCGAGGGCTTTCTTGATCAAGGGATCATTTTTGAAATCATCCGGCGGATCCGCCGCTTTTGGGCGCGGGCTTTCAGCAGGCTTCTCGAGTGTTGCCGGAAGCTCTTTTGGCGGTGCCTCCGCCGCCGGCTCGGCCAGATCCTCACCGACTTCGAGGGCCAGCCTTATGTTTCTGCCGAGCATTGCGCTCAGCTTTGCTTCGGCATTCTTGCGTCCGTCCTCACCGACCACCGAGCGAAGGGCGGCAGCGGATGAAGGAGGAAGTTTCACCAGGAGGCTGTTCTCGACCGCTTCCGCAACGACTCCTTTGGTGAGCCACCGGAACTTGATGCTAGCCTCGTATGAGGCAGCCACGCGATCCCAGGCGAGCGCCGCGTCGATGACTTCGCTGCTCGAGGACGGGAGAGCGGGATTGGACTCAACCAAGACACGCTTTGGTTCGGGTTGCACCGCCCGGGCGCCTGGCGCCGGAGGCGGCGTGTGCTCACGCAAGGCAGCCAGCGTCTCGATGACTTCGTCCAGGCTGGCTTGATCGAGGAGGTGGGCAGCTTTGATGACCGCGACATCGAGCTGAAGCTTCTTGTCCGCCGCCCATTTCATGCGGGATTCTGTCTCGGCGAGATGGTCAAGCAAGATGAGGAGCTTGTCTCGCGGCGCGGAGGCCTGGTGCAAAACGCCTGCGATAAGCAGATCCCGAACCTGCCCGATTAAATCCCCGAGCAGACGTGAGAGGTCTTTTCCGAACTCAGATTGTTCGGCAACGATCTTCAGCCCGCCGGCCGCATCGCGCTCAAGAATTCTTTGTAACAACGCGGCCACGGCTTCGCGCGAGGTGAATCCGAAAACGGACATGACGTCCTGGCTGGTGACTTTGTCTCCGCAAAAAGCGATACATTGATCAAGCATACTTTCGGCGTCACGGAGGCCTCCTTCGGCGCCGCGGGCGATCAATTCAGCAGCTGCCTCCTCCAGGAGAATTTTTTCTTTGTCCGCAATCAAGAGGAGGTGTTTGCGAATGGCATCCGCGGAGATTCTGCGCAAGTCAAAGCGCTGGCACCGGCTCGTGATTGTCGCCGGCACCTTCTGCCCCTCGGTGGTGGCAAAAATAAACTTCACGTGTTCCGGCGGTTCTTCGAGCGTTTTAAGAAGCGCATTGAACGCCCCGGGCGTGAGCATGTGCACTTCGTCAATCAGGTAAATCTTGTAGGGTCCTCGCGCCGGTGAATAGGCGGCGTTGTCTCTCAATTCCCTGATGCTTTCCACGCCGTTGTGACTGGCGCCGTCAATTTCGAGAACATCCAAGCTCCGGCCTTCGGCGATTTCCAGGCAGGCGTCACATTTGCCGCACGGTGTCGCGGTCGGACCTTTCACACAATTGAGCGCCTTCGCGAGAATTCGCGCTGTGGAGGTCTTCCCGATTCCTCGCGGGCCCACGAAAAGATAGGCCTGCGCGACTCGTCCGGAGGTTATGGCGTTCTGCAGGGTGCGCGTGATGTGCTCCTGTCCCACCACCTCCTCGAATGTCTGCGGCCTGTACTTCCGCGCAAAGACCCGGTAACTCACATCACAAGCATAGACCGGCAACCCAATTTCGGAAGCCGGAAGGCGTAAAATTTTCGCGGAGCTGAGGCGAGGTGACGGCGGACGCCACCTTTCGGAACAAACCTGCCGTGGCCGCGCGCGCCGATGGCAGGAGGCTGATCGGGAACGCGAAGACCATGCCTTGACAAACGATTACCAGGCATATTCTTCTCCATCTCGACCAAGGAATTTGCCGCTTTGCTCCATCGATAATCCGGTGATTGTTTTGAAAAGCGATTGCGCCGATTGGCGCGGAGAAAGCGGAGCATCGGATCCTCCCATCCGAGTCTTCACCCAACCGGGGCTGATGGCGGTCACAATCATCTCTTCCTTGCGGAACTCCGCAGCGAGCGCCCGGGTGAGCATGTTCAAGGCCGCTTTGGAAACTGAATAAGGATAGTAATTAAAATCCTCTTTCTCGCTGATGGATCCGGCGCCCGAGGAGATGTTAGCGATTCGCGCATGTGCGGATCTTCGCAGATGCGGCAAGAATGCCTTGGTCACCCGTGCGACGCCGACCACATTCGTGTCGAAGGCTTGATTGAACCACTCCGGATCGATGGTCTCAAACGGCTCCTGACCCTCGCCAGGAAAGATTGCGGCGTTGTTGATGAGCACATCGAGTGCTCCGTCGGCAAGCCGTTTCGCGGCGTCCAAAATTGTCGATTCTTGGGCGACGTCCAGGGTCAGAACGGAAAGATTCTCCCATTGGCGAGTCAATTCGGAGAGCTCGGGCTGCTTGGCATTCCGGGCAGTCGCGAACACCTTCCAGCCCGCGCGCGCAAATTCCTCTACGAGCGCTTCTCCGATTCCTCCGCTGCTCCCGGTTATCAAAACACTTTCGGCCATGACAAAAATCAAAGCAGATCCAGTTGCCCAAGACCTTCGCGAATGGCGATCTTCTTGCGGCGCGCCTTGGCGAACTGGGCTGAGCCATCCGATTGACCGGCCAAATGAGGCACACCGTCGGCATTGAGCTCGGCTTTCTCGAGGTTGTTCAGGATTTCCTTGGCCCGATTAAGGACGCTATCGGGCAAGCCGGCCAGTCGCGCGACCTGAATTCCGTAGCTCTGGTCGGCGCGGCCGGGAAGAATCTTTCGTAGAAAGATCACTTGGTCGTTCCATTCACGCACGGCCACGTTGAGGTTTACGACACCCGAGCGCGTTCGCGCCAAATCGGTGATCTCGTGATAGTGCGTCGCAAACAGCGTCCGACAGCGTATGAGGTCGTGAAGGTGCTCAGCCACACTCCAGGCAATGCTCAAGCCGTCAAACGTCGACGTCCCACGTCCAATCTCATCCAGGATAACCAGACTGGTCGTCGTTGCGTTGTTGAGGATGTTTGCTGTCTCATTCATCTCGACCATGAAGGTGGATTGACCTCTGGAGAGGTCATCGCTGGCACCCACCCTGGTAAAGATCCGATCGGCAACTCCGATCCGCGCACTCACCGCAGGCACGTAGCTGCCCATCTGACTCATCAACGTGAGAAGTGCCACCTGGCGGATATAGGTTGATTTTCCGGCCATGTTCGGCCCCGTTATGATGGCAAAGCGCCTCTCGGAGCTATCGAGTTCGGTGTCGTTAGGAACGAAGCGTTCGCCTGCGGATTGGCGATCCAAGACCGGATGGCGCCCCTCAATTATTTCGATGCGCCCAGAGTCGTCAACTTGCGGGCGACAGTAATTGTGCTGGCGGGCGGTTTCGGCGAGCGAGGCAAGCGCATCGAGGATCGCAATGGCGACGGCCGTGGCTTGAATTGCGGCAATTTCGGCCAACGCCATGCTGCGCAATTCCTGGAAGATCTCGATCTCCCTGGCCTTGGCGCGTTCCTCGGAGCCGAGAATCTTTCCTTCAAAATCCTTAAGCTCCGGCGTAATGAATCGCTCCCCATTGACGGTGGTCTGCTTGCGAATGTAATCGCCAGGCACCGAGGAGAGATTCGCACGGGTGATCTCGATGAAGTAACCGAAGACCGACGTGAAGCGCACCTTCAGGGACTTGATCCCAGTTCGAGCGATTTCTTGTTCCTGGAGGCCTGCTATCCAGTCCTTGCCCTGGCGAGATCCGGCCCGCAGCTCATCAAGGGCACGATCATAGCCATCCCGCACGATCCCACCGTCACGCAAGACTGCCGGCGGCTCATCGACGATCGCCTTGGACAGGGTTGAGACGAGATCCGGAAGGTCGTGAAGTTGCGTCGCCAGGCTGCCGAAAAGCATCGCCGAACCATCCGAGGCAAGGACGCGAACACAGTCTCGCACGCCCGGGACGAGCGACAGCGAAATGGCCAGAGCGGCGAGATCGCGCGCATTGCCCGCCGAACCGTTGAGGCGCGCCACTGCTCGCTCGAGATCGCGGACGTCGCCCAAGTGCTCGCGGAGCGTGCCCAGCAGGAGGGAATCCTGCAGCAGGCGAGCAATCGCGTTCTGCCGTTGGCAAATCTCGCTGGGGTCACGCAGAGGATGGAGCACCCACTGCCTCAGAAGTCGTGCTCCCATTGGGGTCACCGTGCTGTCGAGGACACCCAGAAGCGTCATCGTCTTGCCGGCGCGCGATTGGACAAGCTCGAGGTGACTTTGAGTGGAAGCGTCCAAAATGAGAAACTCGCTTGAGCGGTATGGCTGCAGCCTCCGGAGGTGCGAGGCATTTCGGCGCAGCTGTCGCGTCAAGTAGTGAACCAACGCTCCGGCCGCACTCACCGCTGCCGGCATATCATCGCAGCCAAAACCGGCCAAGGAATGGACTTTGAAGTGGTCGCGCAAGAACTCCTCGGCCTGCACAAGGTCGAAGATATACCCGTCAAGGAAATTTGCGTTTCCCAAGCTCTCAAAAAAGTCCCTCTGCTCTTCGGGGGCGATGGTTTCCGCCGGGAGAATCCGCGCCAACTCGTCGGCCAGAAGAAGCTTGTCGGCCACCTCGGTGATCCGGAATTCGCCGGTGGTCAACTCGCAAAAAGCAACGCCGATACTGGGATCAGAGCGGCAGATCGCGGCCAGGTAATTGGGACGCCGATCGTCGAGCCCGAAATCGTCCAAAGTTCCCGCGCTCAATATTTGGCTGACTTCACGACGGACGAGTTTGCCGGCTTGCACCTCCCCTACCTGGTCGCAGATGGCCGCGCGCCACCCCGCCGCGATGAGCTTCTCGATGTAATTGCGCGCTGCGTGGTAGGGAACGCCACACATCGGCGTGTCGCCCCGCTTAGTCAGCGCAACATTCAGGATCGAGGAGGCCTCCCGGGCGTCATCGCCAAACATCTCATAAAAATCCCCCAGTCGAAACAAGAGCAGGGTGTGAGGAGGCAATTCACGCCGGATCGCGTGATACTGCTTCATCATCGGCGTCTGCGAATCAAAGGACACAGCGAATCCCTTCTAGCATCCAGACCCACATCGATGCGATCGGTTCGAAAGACTTTCTGATGCGTTCAGAGACACCTGGCCCTATTCCCTCCATCAACCTCGATGGGCCGACGGCTCAGCAAGATCCGAAGATCGTTTCAAAAACGCGGCAAGCGGGCTGGTGGCTTCGGCGTGATCGAGCTGTGAAGGAAGTCCCGCCTCGAACGCCTCCCGCGCACACTCGACAACGGCCTTGAAAGCTTTGGCCATACGCACCGGGTCGCGGGCTGCGGCAATCGCCGTGTTGACGAGGACGGCATCCGCTCCCATCTCGAGGGCCTCCGCGGCGTGGCTTGGCGCCCCGATGCCGGCATCAACGACGACAGGGACGGCAGCCTGCTTGATAATGATCTCGATCTGAGCACGCGTCTCAAGACCCCGATTGCTACCGATCGGCGAGCCAAGAGGCATGACCGTCGCCGTGCCAACATCCTGCAGCCGCTTGGCAAGAACTGGATCTGCATTGATGTAAGGGAGGACAGTAAAGCCCTCCTTCACCAATATTTCTGCGGCGCGCAGCGTTTCGATCGGATCGGGTAGCAAATATTGGGGATCCGGATGGATCTCCAGCTTTACCCAGCGGGGAAGACCGGCTGCGGCTGCGAGGCGAGCAAGACGCACAGCTTCCGTGGCATCAATCGCGCCACTGGTGTTCGGCAGAAGCAGATACCTGCTTGGATCGATGAAATCCAAAATGTTCGCGTACGGGTCGCGTCGTCCGCTGATATCAGCGCGACGGAGCGCCACCGTGACAATTTCCGTCCCGCTGGCAGCCAGCGCGTCGCGCATGACCTCGTTCGAGGAAAACTTTCCCGTACCCAATAACAATCGTGACGAGAATTTGCGCCCCGCGATTTCCAGTTGATCGCTCATTCTTTACCTTTACTGCGTCCCTTGGAGGACAGCAAGGGACCATGCCCAATCTTGGCAGGCGTTTACTCCCCCGACGGAAAGTTCGCGCGAACCGGCCACGTCTTCAATCAATAGAAGAGACGTTACAAACTTCATGAGAGTCGCGAGAATAGGCAACTTCTTCCGCGGTTCAAGCGATTCGAAATTCCGGCGATGGCGCAGCCTCAAAGGAGAGGCGCTCGCCAGAGAGCGGATGGCGAAATTGGAGCTTCCACGCGTGTAGCATGTGCCGCGAAAAGCTGCCGCGTCGGCCATACAATGGATCACCCAGCACCGGGCACCCCAGATGCTTCAGGTGCACCCGGATCTGATGCGTGCGTCCCGTGCGCGCACGGCATTCGATCAAGCTGACGCCGCCTGCCGATGTGAGCACGCGATATTCGGTAATTGCTTCCCGGCCGCGTCCGAGTGCCGCCACTCGCATCTTCTTGCGGTGCACGGGATCGCGAGCGATGGCCGCGTCGACAACGCCGTGCCGAAAACGCGGTGAACCTACAACCAGAGCAAGATAGATTTTTACTACATCGCGACTGGCAAACTGGGCCGCGAGAGCACGGTGCGCTGCGTCGCTTTTCGCCACGACCAGGCAGCCACTGGTCTCTTTGTCCAGGCGATGGATAATCCCGGGGCGATCGACGCCGCCGATACCAGAAAGCTTGCCGAAATGATGGAGCAACCCGGACACCAACGTGCCTCCTCGATGCCCGGCCCCCGGATGCACCACCATGCCTGCCGGCTTGTTCAGCACCGCGAGAACGGCGTCCTCGAAGAGGATCTCGAGTGGCATTTCCTCGGCGCGGGCCGATTCGCACGGGGTGAGCGCGGGTTCGCGCCAGACGATCTCATCGTCGGGACGGACGATTTGTGCAGCCTTGGCCGCGACGCCATTGACCAGCACCCCGCCAGAGCGAATCACCGCCTGGATTCTCGATCGCGAGACGGCGGGTAAACACTCTGCCAGCCACCGATCGAGCCGGTTGCCCGCATTCGCCCGAGAAACGCTGAAGATTCGCTCCCCCATCTGCGAAGCGGGCGAATTTCTTTGCGAAAAAATCATCAGCGCGGGATAATAACCGCCATACTCATCCATCTCTTGGAACAATGTTAAAAGAGGAAAGTTCCGGCGAGGGCCTTCGCCGGACCGAGGACAGCGAGGGGAAAGAGATGCAGCGCTCGAGAAGAGCGCTTCACGGCGACCTCGTTGAAACCTCTCCCGTCTCTGAGGAAGCGGCGATCGACGCGGGCGCAACGACAGGTCGAGTGATCGAGGCCTGCCCGCTCTGCGAGACGTTGATGGATGTGACCGATCAACCGCCTTTATCGCAGGTCCGTTGTCCGAGTTGTGGGCAGCGCCTGCGCGCCCACCGACAGTTCAATAATTATCGCCTGTTGGAACTGCTCGGCGAAGGAGGGATGGGCTCGGTCTACAAGGCCACCGACCTGAATCTCAATCGCGAGGTAGCTCTCAAAATCCTCAAGAAGGAATGCAGCGCGAACGCCGAAGAGCGCGCCAAGCTCGAGGAGGAAGCCCGCATCATCGCCTCGATCAATCATCCACATGTCGTCAAGGTCTTCTCATTCGGTGAAGATCAGGGCCAGTTTTACCTGGCGATGGAACTCGCTGAGAAAGGCTCCCTCGATGATCTCATGAGCGTTCAACAGCGGCTCTCTGAAGCGCAAGTGCTGCGCGTCGGAATCCAGATCGCCGAAGGTCTCGATGCTGCTCTCGAACACAATCTCATCCATCGAGACATCAAACCGGGCAACATCCTTTTCGCCGATCCGCAGACTGCCAAGCTTGTCGACTTCGGGCTCGCCGTTGTCATGGACGAGGTCGCGCAGGCTCGCGGCGAGATCTGGGGGACGCCATATTACATTGCCCCTGAGAAGCTGGACAATCAGCCAGAGGATTTCCGCAGCGACATTTATAGTCTCGGGGGAACCCTCTTTCACGCCCTGGCGGGTCGACCACCGTACGAAGCTGAGACCGCATCCACGCTCGCCTTGAAGCAGCTGATGAGCCAGCCGGTAAGCCTGCAGGCGTTTGCGCCGGACGTCTCGAGCGAAACCGCCTACGTAATCAATCGTATGCTCGCCAAGAACCCCGCCGAGCGCTACGCGTCTTATACCGAACTCGTCGAGCATCTCTCTTACGCCCGAACCAAGCTACTTGAGCACACCACGCACTCCGACAGAGCCAAGGAGCGGGTGGTCATCGAGACACAAGCGGCCAAGAACGTTTCAGGCCTCCTCAGCCTAGGTCTCAGCATCTTTATTGCCGCGTGCATAATGGCCTACATTTTCCGCGACGAGATCTTTGGCGATTCGGGCAAAGAGCAAGCTGCAGCCAGCTATTCTGAAGCGCAGTTGCAGCAGGAATTTCAAAGTGCCGTGCAATTGCTCGCTCAGGGAAAAGCCGAAAAAGCACTTACCGAATTCGACCGCCTTGCCAGCCTCTCTGGCGATCAACAGCCGATTAAGAACTGGATCCGCATGAATGGGGCCCTAGCCGCCCTCGTTGTCGGCGATGGTCAGGACGCCGTTCGTCGCTTCCGCGAGCTTGCCAACGAGAAGCCCTATTCTACCGCCGAAAAAGAGAGCGCCCTCGCCAGCTTCTTTGTCGAGGCAAGCGAACAGCTCGCCAAGGGAGACACACCGATCCCGGCTCCGATCACGAATTTGTACTCAAACAAGAACTTCGAAGCCTTCGGTCTGCTTTGCTTCGGCGTGCATGATTGGTCGATCGGCGAGGCGGCCACCGCCAGTGAGATCTTCACTTCGTTCCTCAGCGCAACACTGCCCGCGTCTGAAAGCTGGATCGACGAACTCAAGCCAATCGCCGCAGACTACGCGTCGGACTGCGATCGGGTCGCGCAAATTGAGAGAGACCTCGCCGTCGCCCGGGACGCGGAATCCTCCCAGGCGCTGGCCAAGAAAGTGCGTGCGGCGCAGGACGAACTCAAACTCGGCGGGAAGCTGGCGACACGGTTGAAGTCGATCGAAGCCCAATTGATCGCCAAGGGCGCTCATCCCTGAGGAATGCCACCGGCTCTTCGCATGCTTCCTCTTGCGGGACGCTCGGACATGACGGATAAAGCAAGATGATGAGCGAGCCAAATCTGCCTACTCCCGAGCAGCTGCAGCAACGTCTCCAGGAGTTCTTTCGCGCCAGCTTTGCCACGCCCGCGCAGGCAAATCCAGGGGAGGCCGCCGAAGAACCTACCACCGAGCAGAAGACGCATCCCGTCTTTGAGTTCAAGCTAACTCCACGCGATATCAAGCGCCATTTGGACCGCTTCGTCATCCAGCAAGACGAAGCCAAGAAAGTCCTCAGCATCGCGGTCTGCGACCACTATCATCATGCTCAGTATGCCGCTTCACTTGCGGCCGAAGAGGCCAATCGGCTCGAGTATGCGAAGCAAAACGTTGTCCTAGTCGGTCCGACTGGTGTCGGCAAGACCTACCTCGTCCGCCACATTGCGGACTTGATCGGCGTCCCCTTTGTCAAGGCAGACGCCACCAAGTTTAGCGAAACCGGCTACGTCGGCGGCGACGTGGAAGACCTGGTGCGCGAGCTTGTCCATAAGGCAGACGGGGACCTGGCGCTGGCCCAGTATGGCATTATCTACATTGATGAGATCGATAAGGTCGCCAGTGCGGGAGAAATGATCGGACGAGATGTCAGCGGTCGCGGAGTCCAGACTGCCTTGCTCAAGCTGATGGAGGAAACCGAAGTGCCGATACGAGGGGGCAATGATCTCCAAGCCCAATTACAAGCCGCTTTGGAATTTCAGCGCAAAGGCAAGGTAACGCGCGAATCTATCAACACGCGCCACATTCTTTTTATCGTCTCGGGGGCCTTTGACAAGTTGGGGGTTCGTGTGGCCAGCCGGTTACGTCATTCGCAGATTGGCTTCGGGGCGGAGCCGACAAAAGTCCTGGAGGGTTCTGATCTTCTGCGGCAAGCGGAGACGAAAGATTTCATCGACTATGGGATGGAGCCTGAATTCATCGGCCGCTTGCCCGTGCGTGTAGTTTGTGACCCGCTAACCAGCAACGACCTATTTGACATCCTCAAGAAGTCCGAAGGAAGCATCATCCGGCAATATGAACGCTCGTTCCGCGCCTATGGGGTCGAAGTCTTTTTCGAGGATGAAGCCCTGCGCGAAATAGCGCAGAAGGCCTCCGGTGAAAATACCGGAGCGCGCGGGCTGCTGACGACCTGCGAAAAGATCTTCCGCGATTTCAAGTTCGAGCTGCCTGGTTCTGGGGTCACTTCCTTTACGGTCACGCGGGAGTTGATCGGAAATCCCGGGGCGGCCCTGGTTGAGCTTCTGCGAGCCGGTCACGCCGAGCGCGAGAAGGCACAACGCGGGATCGTGGCGGAGTTTTGCGAAAGATTCACCTCCGAGCACGGCGTGAAGATCACGTTTGAAGACGACGCCGTCGAACGCATTCTCGCCCGGGCGACTGAAGAGAATGTGGGCGTTCGCGAGTTATGTGAACGGGCATTTAAGGATTATCAGTTCGGTTTGACACTCATCAAACGTAATAGCGGTCGAATCGAATTTGCCATTCCTGCCCGGGCGGTGGACAATCCCGATGGCGTCCTCAGCGAGTGGGTGGTCGCTTCTTACCGCAATGTTCCAGGTGAACCCCATGCAGCCTAGGCGGCGAATAGGAGAGCTGGCACTTTGCGGCGCGGCCCACTCCGATGGTCAGGCGGAGCCGATCCGTAAGATCGAAAGTGCCCGGGACGGTCATTTTCATGAGATATCTTAAGGCCGCTATTCTCATCGGCACTTTTAGTGCAGGCGTCGTCATCGTGCTTTTCGCCACGGGTTGGATTTCGACAACGCCCGACATTGTTTTACGCGAGCACATCTACAAGATGTCCAATCCGCTGGTTATCCCCGGTGGAGCCCAAATTGTCCTCATCATCCTCCTCGCCTTCGCCGCAGCCTGGACGACGGTTGACATCACCCGGCCCATCCTCAAAGGGGTTGTCGCGGTCGCTGCCATCTTCCTCTTGATGACGGGCTCAGCTACCTTGTCCCTCTACAACGTCTTCTATTCTCCCTTTCCCGGTGCCTTCGCAATTCTTGTCAGCTTTCTGGGTGGTCTTGTCTATGGTCGCAGCGGCAGCGGGTCCCGGAAGAAAGTAATGGAACGCCTCTTCGGTCAGCGAGTTTCTCGCAGCGTCTTCAATCGTCTGGTGAATTCGGAAGTGCCGCTAGAATTTCCGGGCGATCTCCAGGATGGGACTGTCATCGTTTGCGAAGTGCAGAATCACAAGGAGCTCATGGAGTTGCTTCCACCCGAGCACTACGCCGCGATGACGAACCTCTATTTGCAGAATGCATCGGACTACCTTGTAGACGTTGGCGGTTACCTGGATGAATGCACCGGCGAAAGCCTGCGGGTCGTCTTTGGCACCCCTTTGCCGGATGAAAAGCATGCGTCACGGGCCAGCCGCGCCGCCATTGATCTGCTGTCGCGGCTCGACAATCTTAATCGCGAATGCGATTCCACCTGGCAACGGCGCTTCGATTTTCGAATTGGGATCAACTCAGGGGAAATGATCGCCGCCGCTTATGGCGGTTCACGCCTAGCCAGTTTCAGTGTCGCCGGGCCCGCGGTGGAGTTTGCACGACGGCTTTGCGCGGCCTGTGCCACCTACGGTTGCCGGATTCTGATCGGTCCGGAAACCTTCGAGCAAGCCGCAGAGACTTTTGAGGCGCGCCCGATTGAAGTCTTGAAAGGGGTGGGCGAGCGACGTCGCATCGAGCTCTACGAAATCCTGGCGCCGAAGCACGAGCTTTCTCCGGAGCGCGAGCGGAGTCGCGACCATTTCTGGCGGGGTGTCATCTACTTCCGCGAGAAGCAGTGGGAGAAGGCAACGCAGGAATTCTCCAAGGCTCGCATCAGCGGCATTCCTGATGCCGCGCTCGATTTCTACATCCAACGGGTCGAGCGCAATCGGCGAGGCGAGGAAGACGTCGTCACCAAAGACCAGATGGCGCTCTTTACGTCGTCGTAGGGCGAAGCGAAACCGCCCTAAATTTCGCCTTCGCTCTGGCAGATGAAGCCCGTTGATTATCCGCAACCTTTCGGCGACCTCACCCGTGAGCTGCGGCGCCTACCCGGGATCGGACCGCGCACCGCCGAACGTATCGCTCTCTGGTTGGCTTCTTCCAAAGACGCTCGGCCTCTCGAGTTGGCCAGAGTGCTTCGAGACGCTGCTGAAAATCTTCGCGCCTGCACCATCTGCGGCTTCTTTGCTACGCAGGAACGTTGTCAAATCTGTCAGGACGAAAACCGCGGCGGCAGGGAGATTTGCGTCGTCGAGCAGGCCACTGACATTCTCCCTCTTGAACGAACGGGTTTCCTCAAAGGTCGCTACCATGTCCTCGGCGGGCGGCTCGCTCCCTTGGATCACATTGGCCCGGAGCAGCTCCGCATCGGGGCGTTGCTCGCGCGGGTCAAGAATGAGGCGGTCAGCGAAATCATTCTCGCGCTAAGTGCGGACGTGGAAGGCGAAGCTACTACCAATTATCTGGCGGAAGCCCTCGCTCCACTGGGAGTTCCCATCACGCGTATCGCGCATGGGCTCCCGGCCGGGGGAGGATTAGAGCACGCCGATCCCTTGACACTCCAACGGGCTCTCGCCGGACGCAATCCGCTCAAGATTTGACAGCCGCGACCGAAAACCCGAAAGTTCCCTCCATGGCCACGCCGAAGATCGATCCAGCGCTTCATCAGGCCAAAAAACCCGAGTGGATCAAGGTTCGGCTGCCTTCAAATCCGGTGTTTTTCTCCACCAAGGCGCTCGTCGCGGACCTCCGCTTGCACACAGTTTGCGAGAGCGCGCAGTGTCCGAACCGCTGGGAGTGCTGGAGTCAGGGAACGGCCACATTCATGATCGCAGGTGAGCGCTGCACCCGCGCCTGCGGGTTTTGCGCGGTCACGACGGCGAAACCTTTCGCGCTGGAGGTTGACGAACCTCAGCGTGTCGCCGAGGCGGTTCGCCGCCTGAAGCTCAAGCATGTCGTCATCACCGCGGTGGCTCGCGATGACCTCGACGACGGTGGCGCAGAGCACTTCGCAAGAACGATTGAGGCCATTCGTGCGATGGATCCGACGATCATCATCGAGGTGCTCACCCCAGACTTCAAAGGCAAGGAAGGGGCCCTACGGCTGGTTCTCGACGCCAGGCCTCACATCTTTAATCACAATATTGAGACTGTCGAACGACTCACCTCGCTGGTCCGGTCGCGTGCCAAATACCGCCTCTCCCTCGAGGTCCTGCGATTGGCCAAGGGCATCGCTCCCGAAATTGTGACCAAGAGTGGCGTAATGCTGGGGCTCGGCGAAACAGAAAACGAGCTCTTCGACGCGCTTGATGACCTCCGCAGCGTTGGGGTGCAGGTGCTGACGATGGGACAGTACCTCCGCCCTACCCCGCAGCACTTGCCGGTTGTCGAATACGTCAACCCGGAGACTTTTGCCCTCTATGGCGAGATTGCGCGCCGCAAGGGTTTCGAGTTCGTCGCCAGCGGACCCCTGGTCCGAAGCTCCTATCACGCGGCGGATTTTAACCCCGTTCAGCGCAAGGATTAACTTCACCCTTGCGCTGGTGCATCGTCGCGGTCGGTAAATCTCGCCTGGCCTACGCCCGTGCGGGCATTTCCGAATACCTCGCCCGCCTGCGGTGCTTCCACACTGTCGAGACAGCCTACGTCAAACCGTCGAATCCGCCTCGTGAAGGCACCCAACTGCTCAGCCGGAGCGAAGGATGTTTTCGCCTGATCCTGGACGAGAGAGGCAAACGCCTGAGCAGCCGCGCATTTGCCGAGGAGATCAGGAAAATCGAGGGCAATCCCCGAAAAACGTGTGCCCTTCTCGTTGGAGGCGCGGACGGGCTCTCCGCGCGCGTCGTCGAAAGCGCGGACTTGCTCTGGTCGCTCAGCCCGCTCACGCTCCAACACGAACTTGCCCTCGTCGTCGCTCTCGAACAGATCTATCGAGCCCATACCATCCTCACCGGAATTCCCTACCATCGAGACTGATTCGCCCTTTTGTCGCGGCGGTTCCCCCACCGCCGGGGCGCCCTCGACCGTGGGGGCACGGTCGCTCCAACAGCCTGGACTGGCGAGGCGTTGTGCCAACTTAAGGCTTCAATCTGCTCGCATCGAAGGCCACTATCTAACCCAGCTTCTTACATTTAGAATTATTCTTGATTTAGATAGTCACCCGGGTAGGTTCAAAGGTGATGAAACCGGTTGCGCAGGAGAATCCCGGCTATGCGGAGACGATCAGCCATAATGGCCATCGGCTTACCCCGCAGCGTCGCGAGGTGTATGAGGTTCTCGTTGCCGAGCGGGATCATCCGACAGCCACCCAGGTTTTCCTGCGCGCGAAGCAGCGGATGCCTTCGATCTCTCTAGCGACTGTTTACAACTGTCTGGAGACTCTGGTGGAATGCGGCCTGGCGAAGCAGGTCAACGTGGAACGTGACGCGACCCGGGTACTGCCCCAATTTGAGCGAGCACGGGCATTTCATGTGTGAGCGCTGCGGGAAGATTTACGATGTTCCTTTGCTGGCGAGTAAACGCGTGGGACGGACCTGGGATCTTCCGGTGGGTTTTACGGTCGTCCACAGCGACATCACGCTCCGCGGAGCGTGCGCAGAGTGCAACACATGATCCTAAATTCTTGACGTCTCGATGAGCCTTTTGATCCAAAACTTGTGCGCGAACATTGCGGAGCGGGAAATCCTGAAGGGCGTGAGCTTGGAGGTTCCCAAGGGGGAGGTCCATGCCATCATGGGTAAAAACGGGTCGGGCAAGAGCACCCTTGCCAAAGTGATGGCTGGGCATCCGTCCTACGAGTTGACGAACGGTGACGTGCTTCTTGATGGCCAAAGCATTCTCGAGATGGAGCCCGATGAGCGAGCCCGTGCCGGGCTTTTCCTGGCGTTTCAATATCCGATGGAGGTTCCGGGAGTCACGATCGCCAACTTTTTGCGCGCCGCCCTCCAGGCGCGACTGCCGGAGGGTGAAGAGCTCGATGCGGTCGCCTACTACCGGCGGCTCTATTCGAAAATGGATGCCCTCAAGGTGCCACGCGAATTCACCTCGCGTTCGGTCAACGAGGGCTTTTCTGGTGGAGAGAAGAAGCGTTGTGAGATTTTGCAGCTCGCCATGCTCGAACCCGCCTATGCGGTGCTCGACGAAACCGACAGCGGGTTGGACATCGACGCGCTGAAGGTGGTCGCCGAAGGAGTCAACGCTTTGCGCGCGCCCGATCGAGGATTTCTTGTGATCACTCATTACCAACGTCTGCTTAACCATATCGTGCCCGATATGGTTCACGTAATGGTCGATGGCCGCATCGCCCGTAGCGGCGACAAGGACCTCGCCCTTCGGCTGGAAGCCGAGGGCTATGATTGGGTGGAAAAGGAGGCGGCCATTGCCGCCTGAAGGAGGGAGCCATGAATACAGAGACTACACACGACATCGCGATCGACCGATCAATCGGTGATTTCCGTTACGACGTCGACTACCAGTTCGACGCGGGGACCGGCTTGAGCGAACGAACCGTTAATTACATTTCCGATGTCAAGGGCGATCCGGATTGGATCCGGGAGTTTCGCCTGGACGCCTATCGCAAATTTATGGACAAGCCGATGCCGACGCATTGGGCCAGCCACGATCTCGATAACATCGTTTTCGACAAGATCCGCTATTATCTCTCACAGGGAACGACCCCTAAGCGCTCGTGGGATGAAGTTCCCGAGAACGTCAAGCGCACGTTTGAACGGTTGGGAATTCCCGAGCAAGAGCGCAAGTTTCTCGCGGGCGTAGAAGCGCAGTTCGACAGCGAGGCGGCCTACTCAAACATCAAGAAGGCGGTGGGCGAGCAGGGCGTCATCTTTGTCGGCTCGACCGAGGGATTGCACAAACACCCGGAAATCTTCCGGAAGTGGTTTGGCAAGGTCATCCCGACCGGAGATAACAAATTCAGCGCTCTCAATAGTGCTGTTTTTTCGGGCGGCTCGTTCATCTACGTGCCGCCGGGTGTCAAGGTAATGCATCCTCTCCAGGCGTATTTCCGAATCAATGCGGAAAACTTTGGCCAGTTCGAACGCACTCTGATCATTGCGGACGAAGGGAGCGAAGTCATGTATATGGAGGGCTGCACGGCGCCGAAATTCGACACGACGACCCTGCATAGTGCGGTGGTCGAGCTCGTCGCCCTCCCCGGCGCCAAGATCCAATATGTGACCGTTCAGAACTGGAGCCCGAATGTCTTCAACCTGGTGACCAAGCGCGGCCTCGCCCACGAGGAAGCGGAGATCAAATGGATCGATTGCAATATTGGATCGCGGCTGACGATGAAATATCCGGGAGTGGTCATGCGAGGGCGGAAAGCACGCGGCGAAGTCATTTCGATCGCCCTGGCCAGTGACGGACAACACCAGGATACCGGCGCCAAGATGATCCATGCCGCCGATGAGACCACCAGCAATATTGTCTCCAAGAGCATCAGCGTTGGGACAGGCCGCGCGACTTATCGTGGTCTGGTTCATGTGCCCAAGCATCTCAAAGGATGTAAGAACAACACGGAGTGCGACGCGTTGCTGATCAATGCCCACAGCCGCACGGATACCTATCCAACCATTTCCGTGCGAGGCCAGGGCAATGCGTGCCAGCACGAGGCCAGCGTTAGCCAGATCAGCGAAGAACAGATCTTCTACATGCAGCAGCGGGGCATTTCGGAGGGTGCGGCCATGAGCCTGGCCGTTAACGGTTTTGTCAACGACCTCGTCCAGCAGTTCCCGATGGAATATTCCGTGGAACTTAAGCGCCTCATCGATCTCGAAATGGAGGGGTCGGTGGGATGAACCACTGGAGGGACGCTGCTTTGCGAGCAGCGCACTTTCCCGCGCAGGGCACGCCGGCCTCGCAGACTCAACTCGGGAGCGATCGCCATTTATGAGTCTTACCGCCTCTGTCCCCGTCTCGAAAGAAGCCGAACAGAACTGGCCAGCGTGGTTCCAGGAGCAGCAGGCTTCTGCCTGGTCCGACTACGAGGCCACTCCGGAACCGAGCCGCAAGGATGAGGCCTGGCGCTTTTCAAATATCGCTGCGCTGCGGTTGTCCGACTTTGAAGTCGCCGGACCTGTCACGAGCGAGGGACGATTGATTAACCAGTCGCAAGGGCTGGCAGACTTTTCTGGGAAGCTGGTTTTTGGCAACAACGCCTTGCTTCACCAAGACGTGGAGAGACTGCCGGCAGGCGTCCTGTTCAAGTCGCTTGAGGTCGCCGCTCGCGAAGACGAAGAACTCTTTCGCAAGTTTTTCATGGTGCAGCCGGTCGAACTCGGCTCCCACAAATATGCAGCGCTGCATAAGGCGCGTCTCGGGACGGGCGCGCTGCTCTACGTTCCCAGGAACGTGGAGGTCGCGCTTCCGGTGGAGATCTTTCACTGGGTTGACGGGGAAAACAGCTGCATCTTTCCGCATACGCTCGTGGTCTGCGGCGAGAACAGCAAGATCACGGTCATCGATCATTTCAGAAGCGCCGATGGCAAACGCGCGTTCGCCTGCGGGGTAAATGACCTGCACCTGGAACGTGGCGCACAGTTGAACTACATCGCCGTTCAAGAGTGGGCGACCGAGTCGCTGGCCTTTCACCTCAATTCGACGATCGTCGGACGGGATGCCTTCTCCACTGCCCTCAATATCAACTTCGGCGGGAGATTCGTCCGAGGCGAATCCCTAAGTCGTCTGAGCGGCGAAGGAGCCCGCAGTGTCATGCTGTCACTAAACCCGATGCAGGGAGAACGTCAGATCGATCAACGCACCCTGCAGGACCACGCTGCTCCCTATGCGTCGAGCGATCTGCTCTACCTCAATTCGCTCGATGACGCTGCGCGAACAATCTTTGCCGGGCTTATCAAGGTCGAGCGCGGCGCGCATAGGACAGATGCTTACCAGAAAGTGCGCAACTTGATGCTGAGCGATCAGGCCGAAGCCAATTCCATGCCGGGCTTGGAAATTCTTGCCGACGATGTGCGCTGCACGCACGGAGCAACCACCGGCGAGATTAGTGAGGATGAACTTTTTTACATGCAAGCCCGCGGCATTCGTCCGGCCGATGGACGGCGCCTTATCGTCAATGGATTTTTTCAGTCGCTCCTCGAACGATTGGAATCGGACTCGTTACGCGAATACCTTGGCCGTTTAATAAGTGAAAAACTTGGCGTTACGAGCACTTGAAAAGAGAGTTGTGGGGGTCGTCGCAAGCGCCGAACGACGCTCTCAGGAGCTCAGCGTCAGGCATCCCTTGTGCAACGATTGGGAAAGCGGTTTCCCAACGACGTTAAAAAACCGTCAATGCTCTAGACTCATCTGAAAAGCTCACTGTGCGATCCGAGCCGTACTAGTAGCAAAACAGAAGCGGATCGCTGGTAGATCAACAGCAAATCGGGTAGAATGTGGCATTCTCGATAGCCTTTCCATTTGCCGCTCAAAGGATGGTCGCGATTGCGGTCCGGCAGAGGCCGTTCCGACTCAAGAAGCATCAAGACGTTCTCGAGTAGAAGGTCGACGTCGAAGCTCTGGGAGGAAGCCGACTTGATCTTGCGATGATCGCGTTTAAATGCGGACGACCATTTAATCGTCCGCATTCAACTTGGCAAAGAACTCCTCGACTGTTGAAGCTCTTTCACCACCACCGCTCTCCAACTCCTCGATAGCGGCAAGTGTTTCCGCGTTCGGACTGTTGTCGCCTTTTCCGCTACGGACCAACGCGATCATCTGAATCAATCTCGCGGTCACGTCGTCGTGTGCGGCGATAGATTGCAAGATTTCTGATGGTTCATTGTCCTCCGTCTCTACAGCCTGGCTTTCAATGCGCTCGATCAAGAGGTGCAATCCGCGCACGGTAAGTCCAACGGCGGCTTCGTGCCGACTCCCGCCGTAGCCGACCACCGCCGGAAGGTCGGGCATTCTGGCAATCCAGTTTCCGTCCTCCTGCTCTTCAAACTCTGGCTCTATCTTCGTTTTCTCTTGAAGGGCAAAGCAAAGCCGCGCCTGCGATGGTGCAAGCTCTGCCCCGCTACACGCGCGTTAACCATCACCGAAATCCCGCAAAATCCATAAGAGGCAGAAAGAAGAAATTGCCTAAACTTTCCGTTTTCTGAATTTGCCCGACCTAATTGTGCGACTGCTTTTGTCAAGCTAGGTCCGGATGACTCAATTCAGCCGTCCGATCAATCGACAACCATTTGGGACTAAGCGCGATTTGGTATCACGCGCTTGAACGCAAGCGCAAGGTTTCGAATCCATCCGCCGAGGCCCGCGGGGTCAGATCGGATATGCCCTCTGCAAACCTTCGCGGAAACTGATTGGGTCGTAGCCGAGATCGGCGCGGGCTTCACTGTTATCGAGGTTGGCGTCCTGCATGATGCCGGCGATAGCGTTCCAGGTGAGGATCGGCTTCTTTTGAAAGCGCTCTGCGAAAAGGGCGATTAGTTTGCAGATCGGGATCGGAATAGAAATGAAGGGCTTTTCTTGACCAACGTGCTTGAGCATGAGCTTGGCCATCTCCCGGATGGGGATGGCTTCGCCGCCGCTGAAGGCGTAGGTTTTCCCGTAGGTCTTCGGATTTCCAGCGATGCCTAAGAAACCTTTCATCAAGTCATCGCAATGCACCGGCCTTTTGAGCGAGCGACCGGCGCCGATAAAGGGGACAAATGGATACTTCTTCAAGTAGGCCAGAAACATGTTGAACTCCTCGCCGCCGCTCTCGTTGTAGGCGAGCGTCGGCCGCACAATCGTCCAGTTCATGGCACTTTGCGCCTTGATCAGGCGTTCTGTCTCACGCTTCGAGAGCGAGTAGGGGGTGGTGTGTGCGTAGGTCACTGACGCCGAGGAAACGAGAATGAAATGCTTCACGCCGGCTTGGATCGACGCGTCGATGATGTTACGGGTTCCCTCGACATTGATCTTCTGAAACAGGCTTGGATCGTAGACGATGAGCACGGCGGCCAGGTGGTAAACGGTCTCCACCCCATCAAAGCAACCAACCAGCGTCTCAGGTTTGGTGATGTCGCCGATGCGGATATCCACATCATATCCATCCAACCGCGAACGAAAACGATCGCTATTGTCCAGGACGCGCACTTTGAAGCCGCGATCTGCAAGTCCCTTGACGAGGGTAGAACCCATCACGCCGAGGCCGCCAGTAACCAGAATCATAACACCGAATGCTTAAGAGGCGCAGATGATGCCAATTGTTGCGGGCCAGGCAATCCCGATTTCAATGTACGAAACGGCAGAAAGATGGGCGCCGAGGGTTCCCTCCTACCACGCCCTCTGTTTATCGATAAAGACCCGGTGCCACAATTCGAGGATGACGAGGGCCATCACTTGTTTGAGATAGACGAATTCGCGTGTCTCCATTTTTTCCAGCAACCTCTTCACATAGGCGGGGTCGAAGTAGCCGCGCTTGCGCACCTGAGCTTCGTTGAGAGTCTCAGCGATCAAACGGCGGATTTGCGGGTGCTCGAAGAAGAATTCCATCGGAAGAAAAAACGGGTTTTTCCTGCGATGTGTCACTTTGCGAGGCAGCAATTTCGCCGCGATTTTCCGCTCGATGATCTTGTCGCGAAGCCCGTTGTTTTTCAGACGCGGAGGGACGCGGAAGGCGAACTCGATCAGGTTGTGGTCAAGGAACGGCAGCCGGATCTCCAGCGAGTGGGCCATCGTATTCTTGTCCTGCCGAATGATGCACCAATCCTGCAGCCATTCGTCCCACTGAATCTTGAGGAGACGGTCGAGAAAAAGGCCGGAACGGTCGCGCAGCGGAGGGATCCAAGCTGTCGGTGGCCAATTGCTTGAATTCTGGGGTATATGCGGCCGCACGAGCGTCGCGAGGCCACAGCGTCTTAAGGTTCACATAATTTTCGAAGAGGTTGCGCCGACGATAGCCGTCCATGAAATCAACGATACGGGCTTTTCCCTGGCGGCCAAGCCTGGCAGGGAAGATGAAGAACTTGTTGAGAAAGTCTACGGGTAAGCCGCGCAGAATCGGCATCGCCAAACGCTCATGCAGGAATCCGGGAACCGTTTGATGGTACCACTCCGCGACTTGAATCACATTCTGGAAGGAGTAACCGGCGAAGATTTCATCAGCTCCTTCGCCGCTGATGATGACCTTGAGATCGCGCGCCGCGCCCTCCGCCAGTTTATAAAAGGCGATGATCAAGGCGTCGCCGACGGGTCGATCCATGTGCCAGACGACCTTTGGCAGCAAATCAAAATCCTGCGGAGCACATTGAATCTCGTGATGGGTCGTTCCGAGCAACCGGGCGGTCTCGGCGGCATCATGGGTCTCGTCGCCTGGGGAGTCAAAGCCGATCGAGTAGGTGTTGACCTTGTCACTCGACTCGGTCATCAACGCCACGAGCAGTGAGGAATCGACTCCTGCGCTCAGGTATCCGCCCACCGGAACGTCGCTGCGCATGGTCAGCCGAACCGCATTCCGCAGCATCGCCTCGGCCTCATCCAACAGGACCGAATCCGAGGGGTACTCGCCTTGAAAAATCGGAACGTCCCAATAGCGCTGGATTGTAACTGAGCCGTCATTCTTCAAGAGCAAGAAATGGGCCGCCGGCAGGGTAAAGATTCCTTGGAACATCGTCCGTGGCTCCGGAACATAGCGGAGCGCGAGATAGGCATCGATCGCTGGAACATTGCAAGCGCGCGGCACCTGTGCGCACTCCAGGATCGCCTTGACCTCGGATGCGAAAACAAAGCGGCCATTGCTCGAGTGGTAGTAAAACGGCTTCTGACCACACCGATCGCGCGCAAAGAACGTGTCGCCCGTGCGTGAATCATGCAGCGCAAAGGCAAACATTCCATTGAACTGCTTGACACATTCCCTTCCCCATTCCTCATACGCATGGACAATGACTTCGGTGTCCGAGCGCGTGCGGAAGGTGTGACCTCTTTGCACCAACTGATCGTGCAGCTCGATGTAGTTGTAAATCTCGCCGTTGAAACATACCGCCATCGAGCGGTCTTCATTGTAGATCGGCTGCGATCCTCCCTCGAGATCGATGATCGAGAGTCGCCGCATCCCCATGTAAAAACGATGCGCCTCGTCCTGGTAGGCACCCGCGGCCGTCAGGTCCGCGGTGGGCCAAGCTATCTCCCATGCGAGAGAGCAGACCTTCCTCCACAAAGCCCGAGAAACCAAATATTCCGCACATCCGAAAGCGATGCGCCTACGCTCTGGGAGCGCACCCGTCAAACAAATTGACGGACGCGGGCTGGGCGAATAGAGGCTTGCGGATTACCAACAGATGAAGCTCGACAAGCCGTTGATGGTGGCGAGCGGGAGCAATCTCTTGTCGCGCATCGTGCGCGCGCTGCTCCTGGTCCTCATTGTGGTGATCGCACTAGCGCTTTTGGCCGCGGCAAAGCCTTGGAAGGTCGGCGTGCCCATGCCCGAGTGGAACCTCAAACAATGCATCCGCGTTTCGCTCTGGTGGGCCGGACTGCTCGCGCTGCCGCTGCTGGGCATTCTCGTGCTGACCACCCAATATTGGACAACACCGCTGCGGCAGGTCCGGCATGCTGGTCTCAAGAGCAGAATGCCTCGGCTGTTTTGGCCGATCGTCGCGGTTATTACGATTCTCTACACTACGACGGCCGCTCCACGCCTGCGGCAGAGCTTATGGGATGATGAGATTTATGCCGTCAGGAAGATCGTGTTGGGAACCGATCGGATTGGGAGCGACGGTTCAGTGATGATCAAGCAGTTGCCGTGGTGGCGCACACTCTGGCACTGCGAGGGGGCACGGAATCACGGCCTGCAAAGCATCCTCAGTCGGCTTTCCTTGCGGGTGTATCAAGCGGTCGTTCACCCCAGTGGGCTGCAGTTCAGCGAGACGGCAATTCGCTTGCCAAGTTTCATCGCAGGAGCTTTGTCTATCCCGGCGCTAGCTCTGCTGGTTGCGCGGCTGGGATTTCCCTGGGCTGGCGCCGTCGCCGCGGCCCTGCTGGCGCTTCATCCATGGCACCTAAAATTAGCCACGGAGGCGAGAGGCTATCCCTTCGTCTTTCTGTTTATTCCTTTGCTGGCTCTCTGTATCGCCGAAGCTGCTTCCAACGCGACTTGGAGATGGTTGGCAGCGTTTGCAGCTCTTGAATTTGGTCTGCTCTATGCCTGGCCGGGCACGTTGTTTACAGTGCTGGTTGCGAATGCAGCGCTGCTCGCGCTGATTCTGCGCTTCACGCCAAGCGGTGAGGACCGAAGAAGGGCTGTCTCGCGATGGCTGGCGGCGAACGCATTTGCGGGACTCGCGCTCCTCCCATTGGTGGCGCCATGGATTCCCCAGGCCATTCAATATATGCCGACCACAATCGGTCTTCCGCTTTTTCAGGGCTGGTTCAAAAACGCCGGCACGTTACTGCTGACGGGAAGTCTGTGGTCGAAGACGGGACTTCTCGATTCTCCCTACCTGGAACTTCTCCCGTGGGCCGCGCGCCACCCGTTTGAGTTTTGGTGCTTTGTGATCCTGGCTGTGCTCTTCATCGGCACCGGTGCGCTGCGCCTGGTTCGCGCGAGCGCAGTCTGCGCATCGATTCTGGCGTTCTTGCTCCTGCCTGGGCTGCTCCTGGTTCTTCTGGCCACGGCACGAGGAGTCTATCTCCAAGAGTGGTATCTTTCCTCGATGCTGCCCGGTGTCGTGACGGCGGGCGCCATCGGAATGGTGACCGTGCTGTCAGGGCTCCAACACCTCCGAGCGACGCGCTGGACCCCGCTTCCGCTTGCCTTGCTCCTCCTCATCGGCTATGCGGCGTTCACTGGCCGGATACGGCATCGTCTGATGTCTCGCTCGATGGAGCCGTTTCGAGAGTCTGTAGAAATGACCCGCCCGACACTCAACCCCAATGCACCGGAAAACCAACGTGTCATCACGGCCTCGAGCTTAATGTTTCCACTGATCTACGACCCTTTAGTGCGTAAGGTCCTCAGCGTTGAAGAGTACAAAACTCTCATGCACGATGCAGACGCTCGAAATGTCCCCCTCTACGTTAACAATGGATTCATTGCCGGAGTGAAGGACCGCTATCCGGAGATCCATGACTTCCTTGCCAACGAGCAATATTTTGAGTGCGTTGCCACACTCCATGGGACCGAACCCATGTTCGATCGGACCGTTTACCGCTACCGCAGCGGTTCTCTGAGCAGTGCCGACTAAAGGGCGTTGAAACTGCCGTGCTCTCGCGAGTCAAAGATCGGGTAAGTGGGTGGTGGAAGGAAGCTACGCCTTCGCGTAAAGCCACTACCGTTCTTCTAGTTCTCGCAGCGATCGGCATCCTCGTATTGCTAATCGTCCGCAAGCCGTGGCAGTGGAACCTGCCGACGGGCGGCAAGATGCGGATCGTGGATTACGTGCGCATCTATTCCTGGTGGGCCGGAGCGGCCAACGTGCTCTTGATCATTGCTCTTGCCGCCACCGCCGGCTGGTGGATGCGATCCTCTGCCGGCGGATTATTCCGCCTCTCGCGGCCGCCGATGCCCAAATGGTTCCTGCCCTTGACCATCTTGGCGATGGTTGTCTGCGCTCTGTTTGGGTTCCAACGGCTTGGTCAAAGCTTTTGGGACGACGAGGTCTATGCCATGCGCCGCGCCATCCATGGCCAATGGAGGCGCAATGATGACGGCTCGATCAAGTTTCGACCTGTCAGCTGGCAGGAAACGTTTTGGTTTTTCGACAAACCTCAACACCAACTCCATAGCATCCTCACCCGCCTCGTGTTGGATGTGTGGCGAACAATCGCCAAGCCTGGCGGACTGGGATTTCGCGAGGATGTGGCCCGCATTCCAAGTTACTTAGCCGGCATCCTCTCAGTCGGAGCGATTGCATTCCTCCTCTGGCGCCTTGGATTTCCGGGAGCTGGGGTTGTCGCGGCCTTCCTCTGCGTCATTCACCCATGGCACATTCGCTACGCCAGCGAAATGCGCGCTTATTCCTTCATGTTCCTGCTTGTTCCGCTCGCTTACCTTTTCCTCATTGAGGCGCTGCACACGGGAAGATGGGCATGGTGGGGCGCCTTTGCTGGCTCGCTTTTCGCGCTGATGTATTCAAATGCGTTGCATCTCTATCCTGCGGCTGGAGCTGGATTGTGCGGGCTAGGGGCAATCGTCAGCCGCTGGCGAACGCCTGCGGCGCGCATTCAGTTGGCCCGGTTCGTCGTTGTGATGCTCGCCGCGGCCATGGTTTTTCTCCAGCTCATGTTGCCCTGCGTTCCCCAATTTGCCGAATACCTGAGAACAAGCGCGGTGCACGGATCATTGGATGGGCGCTGGCTGTCCTCCTACTTGGGCCTTCTCTTTGCCGGCGTGCCGTGGAGCAGTACCGGCCGCGAGGTATCCCCATATATGGAACTTTATCCACAAGCGGTCAGCTATCCTGTGGCCTTCCAAGCCCTCGTTACGACAACGCTTGTCTTTCTCGCGCTTGGCACTCGCAGATTGATCCTTACTGGACCTGTTCACCGACTAATCGCTCTTGCGCTTCTGATCACGGCCCCGCTGGCCTACGGAATCTCTTGGGCGTGCGGAAATTATCTCTTTGAATGGTATCTTCTTTTTCTCCTCCCCGGAGTGATCGTGCTGACGGCGGCGGGTTTGGATGACGCGCGCCAAATCCTTGCTCGAAAGTCGCCCAGTTTGGCCTCCTTGATCGTCATCGTCTTCTTCGCTGCCTACATCGCACTGACAACGCCGCAGCGAAGATGGCTGCTTGACCGCTCGCTTCAGCAGATCCGGGAGTCCGCTCAAATAACCCGCCCGGTGCTCGATCCGTTCGCCAAGGCGAATCAAGACATTCTTACTGCAAGTTTTATCGGGCCGCCCGATCCCTATGACGCGAACATCATTGTCTTTCGGTCGGTCCGTGAACTCGCCGAGATCATCGCGCGTGCAGACGAACAAGGGAAACCGCTCTTTATTAACTTCGGCTTCTTGACAACAGCGCAGATGCGTTTCCGCCCGATCCTCAACCTGATTAACGATCCCGCCTTCTTTGAGAAGGTCGCAGAACTTCAAGGATTCGATCCGATCAACGATCGGTATGTCTATCGTTACAAACCGCAATCCGCCTTTGAGCGAGACCTCGTCACTCAATTCGAAAATGGGTCCTGATCCGGCTTTTCCAAAAGAAAGGCTTTGATCGATGCAGCCAGCCACCGCGGCTTTGCACTCGACTCATCGAGCCAAAGATCTACGGTGAGCGCGGATGAAGATATCGGTGATTAAGTTTTTGATCATTCTTGTGACGCTATCCACCTCTGCAGAAGCGCAACTCTACGATGTCCAAATCTCGGCCACACGGAAGAAGATCGACCAGCAGAAAAGCCGTAAGGGAGAGCATGCCACCGTTACAACCAAGGAAATGGCTTACACCATTACGGTAGAAAACCGTTCGTTTAAGACCTTCGAGGAACTAAACGTAAAGTACATGATTTTTTATGCCGATGCCCAGCCTGGAAAAAGCGAGAAGCCCATCGAGGCGCATCAAAAGGGAAGCGAAACGCTAAGAAATCTTTCAACTCACCGAACGGCACAATTCGAGACAGCGCCCATCAAATTGGAGAAGGAAGAACTCGATGGCGGCTGGTACTACACAGGCGGCGGTGACGGCCGGACGAGGGATCGCGTGACTGGCGTGTGGATACGCGCCTATTCTGATGGCAACCTCGTTGGAGAGTATGCGAACCCAACGACAGTTGCAAAAACCCGGGAGTGGCAGGATTAGCGGCCGCCTGAGGTTCTCGAGCCGCGATGCGGTCAGCGCACCAACCGGGTGTTAGTTTCTCCGAACGACGATCTCAAGCTGCTGACGCACCTTCGCGATCTTATCCGCACCGAGCACGCCTCGCCACTGCATGCCGGGATAAACAATGGATCGGCGGCCAATGATCGACCCTGGGGATAGGACAGCATTGCAGCCTAGCTCTGCATGATCCCCGATGATAGCACCAAACTTCCGCAAACCGGTCGCGACAGGCTTGCCGTCGACGCCGACAACGCTGATCGGGGTATGATCTAGTTTCACATTCGAGAGAATGACACCGGCACCGAGGTGGGCCTTGTAGCCCAGGATGGAATCCCCAACGTAGCTGAAATGCGGCACCTGCGCCTCATCGAAAATCAAGCAGTTCTTGAACTCGCACGAGTTTCCCGCCACGACCCCGTTGCCGATGATGACATTCTCGCGCATGTAACATCCATTTCGAATGTGACAATCCTCTCCAATCCAAGCCGGCCCTTTGATGAGCGCGCCTTGCTCGACAACGGTCCCCTTTCCAATGAAGACGGGGCTTCCAACGAAGGGTCTTCCTAGCAACTTCCCGTGGATACCTGGTTGAAGTCGAAACTTTAGGTAGGCTTCAATTTTGGGCAAAGCCTGCCAGACCGCTTCGAGATTGTCGAAGATGACGCGGTGCTCGGTGCAGCTCAGATCTAAAAATTCCTCAGGCGCGAACATCATCCCAGACTAGCGATCAATTGAGTCGCTGAAAATACACAGATGATCGCCTCAAGCGATTTCTCGACCAAAGTCACGGAGAAGGTTCTCTCAGTTTCGTCGGGAGAGCTTCTGCCCCTCCTTGGTATCCTTCACCTGCCAACCGGTGGCGAGGAGTTGATCACGCAAAGCATCGCTGAGTGCCCATTGTTTCTTTTCTCTCGCCTCCGCACGGCGCAAGAGCATCTCGCGCACTTCCTCCGGAACACCTTCCTCGTCCGCCGAAAATGCCAAGACCGACTCAAATTTCTCACGCCAGTCCAGCAACGATCGGGCTTGGCCGGTCGACAATTGGCCGGCATCGATTAGACGATTGGAATCCCTGATCAGTTCGAAGGTCGCGCCCAAAGCCGCGGAGACGTTCAGGTCGTCATCCAACGCTTCGGCGAACTTTTCCGGATGGAACTCCGCCGGCAGTGGCTCTGCAGTCTGCGAAGCCATCCCACTTACGCGTTCAAACCATTCGTCGTAGCGGGCGAGAGCCTTACGGGCCGCCTCGAGGCTCTCAAAGGTGAAGTTCAATGGCTCGCGATACTTTACGGCGGCAAGGACGTAGCGAACTTCACGTCCGGTCCAACCCTTGGCTTTCAGATCCCGGAGCGTGAAAAAGTTGTTTTCGCTCTTGGACATTTTGCGCCCGTCGACCAGGAGATGCTTGCAGTGCATCCAAAGCCGAACAAAAGGCCTCCTGGTGACGCATTCGGTTTGCGCGATTTCGGCCTCATGATGCGGGAAGATATTGTCTTCTCCCCCACAATGAACGTCGATCTGCGGACCAAGAATGGCTGTGGCCATGGCGCTACATTCGATATGCCAGCCGGGGCGACCACGCCCCCAGGGACTCTCCCACCAAACCTCTCCGTCCTCCCGATCCCAAGCTTTCCACAGGGCAAAGTCACTCGCCTCCTCCTTCTCATATTCGTCGCTGCGCACGCGCCCCGTTGACTGGAGCTCATCGAGATTGAAGTGCGCGAGCGCACCATATCTTGGAAACGATTTGATCCGGAAATAGACAGAGCCGTCGTCGGCACGGTAGGCACATCCCCGCTCGATGAGCACCGCAATCATCTCGATCATCCGTGCGATGTAGTTTGGCGCAGTGGCCTCTGGAAAATAATCGGCGCGGCGAATGCGCAGCGAGTCGAGATCCTCAAAGAATGCCTTCTTGAAGGGCTGAGTAAACTCGGCCAGCGGCACTCCCCGCAATCGCGCGCCGCGAATGGTTTTGTCATCGACATCGGTGAGATTCATAACGCGCTCAACCTTATAGCCTCGAAATTCCAGGTGCCGCTGGAGCAGATCCTCGAAGATGTAAGCACGAAAATTCCCGATATGAGCGTAATCATATACCGTCGGTCCGCACGTATACATGCGCACGCGATTCGGCTCGATCGGACGGAATTCCTCTATCTCACGCGTAAGCGTATTAAAAAAGCAGAGGCTCATTTCCTCTCTACTGATGCTACGGCCAGCGCGGCAATTCCCTCCCCCCGACCAATAAAGCCCAACCCTTCGTTGGTGGTCGCTTTGATTCCTACGCGGTCTGGAGAAATCGCCAGCGCCTCCGCGAGGTTCGCCTTCATGCTTTGCAGATACGGGGCCATCTTGGGAGCCTCCACGACGAGAGTCGCGTCAACATTGACCACCACAATGTCCATTGCCGTGAGCTTTTCGCGCACCGTTCGCACGATGACCAGGCTGTCCATGCCCCGGAACGACTCATCAGTATTAGGAAAGAAATGCCCGATGTCCGACTCGCCGGCGGCGCCGAGCAACGCATCGGCAATCGAGTGGCAAAGGACATCCGCGTCGGAGTGTCCCTCGAGCCCGAGCGGAAAGTCGATGGCCACGCCGCCGAGCACGAGACGTCTTCCTGCTGCAAAGCGGTGCACGTCATAGCCGATGCCACAGGCGACCATCACAGCTCAAACTCGACCAGTCCATTCGAAGCGACAATCGAGAACTTTTCCTCGGCTGTTTCGTGCGGCTTAAGCACAACTTTGCCGCCCGCTCTCTCCAGGAGAAGAACTCCTGCCGCTACGTCCCAAAGGCTGATGCTGCTCTCGACGTAGATGTCGAGTCTTCCGCACGCAACATAGGCGATGTCGAGCGCGGCGCTGCCCATCATCCGGCATTTCTTCGCCGATCTCAGCATCCGTTGAAAGAGAGGCAATCCAAGGTTAATATTAGCGAGAGACTTTGCCATCCCGATGGAAACGATGGCCTCGGAGAGCTCCGTGCGACTGCTGACCACCGCCGGCCGGTTATTTAGCATCGGAACAGCTCCTTCTTCCACCGACCAGAGTTCGTCACGCATCGGATCGTAAATCACCCCGACAATGATTTTCTTCGCCTGTCGCAACGCGATCGAAATAGCGAAATGCGGGATTCCGTAGAAATAATTCACCGTTCCATCGATCGGGTCGATCACCCACTGGAATTCACTCTCGGCATCGCCGCGCACTCCTTCCTCGCCGTAAATTGCGTGTGAGGGAAATTGTTCCAGTAGGCACGCTTCGATCAACGCCTGGCTCCGCCTGTCGAGTTCAAGCTTGATATCGTGCGCTTCGTTGAGATCCACGTTCAAGGTACGCCCATAGTGCGCACGCAAGAGCCCACCCGCCGCGTAGGCAGCCTCAATCGCAAAATCCAAATATACAGACACGCTTACCTTTTAGAGAGGGTTCGGCTCGTGAGCAAAAAAAATTTGGGAGAAGCCAATGGCATCTCCCAAATCGGTTATGTTCTTCGCTTGTGGCGAACAACGTTGCGTTGCAGGTTCGGCGACGATTATTTCTTGCCGACGGTTTTTTTCTTAGCGGGTTTCTTAGCCGCAGCCTTTTTCACTGGAGCCTTTTTGGCGGCGGATTTCTTCTTAGCTGGCATTCGTTTTCCCCCCTTTCCACTCGCAACTGCGAAAATCGGTGAAAATCATGTGAACAACTCACTGCTGGCTGTGAATAGTTCTCTTAGAAAAAGACGTCAACGAATTTTTTTGGATTTTCGCTTGATTTTTTTTTGGGCTTGCCCGGGGTCGTTCAAGGATCGCTCCTCGCGGAGCAAGATTTCATCAGCTTTCGCAACGATTTCGTCGACGTTCCAGAGGCGGCCGAGGCCCTCGTATCCGCAAGCAAGCATTCCTTCCTCGGGCCCGATAAAACTCGCGCCACGCGCTCTTAGCGTTGCGACGTTTTGTTGTGTCGCGGGGTGCAACCACATCTTTCCGTTCATCGCCGGCGCGATGAGAACGGGCGCCTGCGTGGCCAACGCGATGGAGGTGAGCGCGTCGTCACAGATGCCGAGCGCGAGCTTGGCGAGCACATTCGCGGTAGCCGGAGCGACGAGAAAAAGGTCGGCGCGATCTGCGAGATCGATGTGGGTCGGTCGCCAGGATTCACGTTCGTCGAACACACCGGAGGTCACCGGATTTTTCGAGAGGGTCTGAAAGGTCATCGGCGCGACAAAACTCGTGGCGTTCTCCGTCATGACGACAAAAACAGCGTGCCCGCGTTTGACGAGTTTGCTGGTGAGGTCAGCGGCTTTGTAGGCGGCGATCGACCCCGCCACGCCAAGGATGATTGATTTCACGAGATGCGCACAAGCCTGCGGCTCTGGTAGCGTTCGGCTCGCATGACGGCCCGAAACTTTTCAATATCCTCCTCCATCGAGCCACTGATGATGGTGTATTTGTATTCGCGCCAGCGTTCCATTTCCGCGGCGGCGTTTTGCAGCCTGGTGGCGATTTGTTCTTCGGTTTCAGTGCCGCGCTTCATGAGGCGTCGGCGCAGTTCCTCGAGATTGGGCGGCATGATGAATACGTCGACCAGCGCATCCTGGATGAAGGGGTCGCCGGAGTCGCGAATGGTGGCGGCGCCTTTGGTGTCGATGTCAAGGAGGACATCGATACCGCTGCGAAGGTTGTTAATCACCGGCGCGCGAAGCGTCCCGTATTTGTTGCCATGAACGTCGGCGGACTCTAAGAACTCACCAGCTGCCAGGCGTCGATCGAATTCGTCCTTGCTCAGAAATTGATAGTCCTCGCCTTCAACCTCGCCGGATCTGGGTGTCCGGGTGGTGCATGAGACTGCATAAACAAAATCTGGTTTGTGTCGCAAGGCCGAGCACAGCGTCGTCTTGCCCGCGCCAGAAGGCGCCGAGAGGACGAAAAGAATTCCGGTGCGTTGAAAGCTGCTATTCAACATTGGCGAGTTGCTCGCGAGCCTTATCAAGCTCGGCTTTTGCTTCGACGACAAGAAGCGAAATTTCGGCGTCGTTGGCCTTGGCGCCTGTGGTGTGCCATTCGCGGCCCATCTCCTGGGCGAGAAACTCGAGAGTCCGGCCAACCGGTTCGTGGCTCTCTAGGTGATCGCCGAATTGTCCGAGATGGCTTTCGAGTCGCGCCAACTCTTCGGTGATATCGCATCGCTCCGCGAAGACAGCAATCTCGGTGGTGATCCGCGGATCGAGCAGATCAATTGGCAACCTGGCCGCTTGCAGGCGGGTGAAGAGAGCGACACGCTGGCGTTTAGGAACACGTGGCGCGAGCGCCTTGAGCCGCCGCAGCCGCGCGGTCATGCGGGCCACAGAGCGAAGAAGCTCTTTTTTGAGGTGGGCTCCTTCGCGGACGCGCATCGCCAGCAAGCCGTCAAGAGCCTCACTGAGTGCTTGGCGCATAAGTGGCCAAAGCTCCCGTTGCTGAGCGTCCTCTGTCTTGAGCACGCCTGGAGCGGACAAGACTGTCTCCAGCGAAATATCGCCGGCTAAGCCGAGCTCTTTTTGCAACGCGCGCACCTCGCGAAGAAATTCCGCAGCCCGCCGCCGATCGACAAGGACGGGTGCAGATTGAGGAGGATGCTCGACAGTCAACGAGACCTGCACTTTTCCGCGTGAGATCCGTTTGAAAACCTCCTCCCGCACTCTTGGCTCAAGCCAGGCCAAATCGCGCGAGGCAACTAAGGCGACTTCACATTGCCGCCGGTTGACTGAAAAGCATTCCACGACGATGCGGAGGTTCCCTGCGACGGCGCTGGCACGTCCGTGCCCGGTCATGCTTTTCATCGACGAAGATTAAGAGGGGCCCCGAATCGTTGTCACGTCAGGAACTGCTTAGCCTAAAATCTAACAGCGACGATTCATCGCAAGCGCAGACGAAACGTTGCGCGGTCATTTGCCGGTGTCAGCTCATCGTTCTCATCTAACAACGACAGCCCGCGCCAAAGCTCAAACCGTCGATGCTGGGTGGCACGCCCGGAGGGATATGCCGAAGAGGGGTTAAGCTGAACATCGTTCCGTGCGAAATCGTCTCCTCCCCCATCTGACGACGGTTTATGCGCGAAGACGCCGGGAGCTACCAAACCAGCGGTCGCGTGTGGACCAACCAACGGTGCTTGCGCATACACCCCCGGCACCATCCCGGTGGTCAACAACTGAATGAGGGAGCCCTGTGGCAGCGATGGATCCGAGCGCAAAATCAAGCGAGGTTCGTCGAGCGGCCCAAAGGCATAAAGCTGGACATCATAGTCAAGCGCTCGGGCCATCCCATGGATATCAATTCGCGGGATCCAGGGACTTTCTTCGACGAACTCAACATAGCCGTCGGGAATGGTTAAGGTAGTGAAGGGAAGAAAGGCACGGACGTCCTCGAGCTTGATTTGTCCAAGCAGGAGGGGGTAATCGAGCGTCCCCGTCAGGCGCAATTCAGCAAGGATCTCTTCCGCTGGAGGCGTGCCTGTAAAGAGAAAGGACGAATCATTCGTCAACGACACCTCCAACCTCCATCGATTAAAAGGTCTGGGAAAAACACCATCAAATCGCGGCGCGCTAAACAAGTCATCGTCCGAACCGGAGACCACAGAGATTGGGATTACTTCCAATCGTCGCGAGAATCGCCCATCCAACAGCCGCACGTCTCCCTTAACAAGGCCGGCGCGGAAGTCTCCACTCGCGTGGAGGGTGGCGTTGGCCTTGAGCTGCAGCCACGCCACGCGAGCGAGGTCGATCCGGGTTCCGGTAAAGAAGAAATCAAACTGCGGATCGAATACATCCTTGAGAGATACCCCGCCCCAAACTTCAAAGGATCCCGCACCTAGTTCGCCGGTGACTTCTTCGAGCTCAGCGCGCCCGTCGGCAATGATCAAGCCGCCGGTGGCCTTGCTGATGACGGGCAAGTAAGGCGAAAGCTCGAACTGACCGTCGCTGAGAGCAAGTCGGCCATGCAGTGATGGAGCACTGACAGTCCCAGTAGCAGAAATATCCCCGGACAAAAAACCAGCTAACCGGCGAATATTTGGGACGAGGGGGCGAAGAACAGCGAGATCAGCTCTCGGAACATGGAGGTCGGCTGAAATCCGGCCTTCCGGATCGATCCAAAGTCTCGTGCCATCTTGGGCGCTGACTACGCCGAACGGACCGTCGGCTCTGAATGTGATCGGAGAGACTCCAGCGGAGGTTAGCTGACCAGTAATCGTGCCGGAGCCGCCGGCACCGTGAATAGAAGCACGGATCTGCGAAGGCGGGCTCATACCTTCTCCAAACCTTCTTGAGAGCCCTTTTGCTTCAGCGTTTGCGTCGATACTTAGGTCTGTGATCGGGCCCTCCGCCCTTAGATTCGCTTTGAGGGTTCCCTCGACGGGGCGGTCGTTTCCCGCAAGACGAAGCAACTCGCGAATACTCAGCGGAGTGTCGGCAACGACTTCAGCATACAGTTTCTTATCCAGATGCAGGGCGTTGGTCAGTGGCTTCCCAGCGCCGACCTCAAATGGATCGATGGGAAGGTAAATTTCCGCTGCGGCAAGCTGGCGGCCGCTGGCTCGAAGGCGGGCATCGTCCAGCGTGAGGCCTGATCTGGCGAGGGTCGCCCGCGTGGTAAATCGCAGAGAACCGCGTTCCAACTCCAACCCACTGAAATACACGTTTTCCGGAGAATACGTTCCGGCAAACCGGCCGGTTACTCCGCTGGGTGTAAACTCCGAGATGCAATTTTCGAGGGAGACATTGAACGCTCCGGAATGTGCAGAAGCATTTCCGTCGCCTTGCCAGCGAATTTGGACGGCAGCGGCGCGCACCTCTGGTGTCCGCAGACCTTTGAAGAAGTCGCGGTATGCGGAGAGGTCCTTCGTGCGCGCTTGGATCTCTCCCGAGTAGGTATGAGGGGCACTGATCTCCACATGGCCTTTAGCGCGGACGAAATCCTCACCGCTCCAAAATTCGCATTGCGTCACGTGGGCTTCGCTGCCGGCGAAGCTCACTTCGACTCGCCCGGAATCGACGGGCCGTTTTCGAAAGCCCATTTGCGATCCCTCGAGAGTCAGGAAGCCGCCTAGCTTGCTCGCCTGGCCGTTGATCGAGCCGCTCAGGCTCATTCTCCCGCTCATCTCATCGAAGGGCGACCCAAACAAGCCTGCCAACGCGCCAAGATCGTTAATGGATGCCGTGAGATGGAGCAAAAATGGGGCTTTCGCCATTCCTAGCCAGCCTTGATCGAGAGAGAACTCGCCGCTGCCGGCGAGGGTATTCTCCTTTTGCTTGAGAACGAGCTCGCTTACAGCGACGCGGCGATGGATCATGCGCGCGCCGAGTTCGAGAGATTCCCACCCGCGCTTGTTCAGTCGGAAGCCGTCGGCCGCAAGCCGCAACGAACCCTGGCCATCGAGAGCGCGTTCCGGAAGACCGCGGAAAGTAAACTTCACATCGCGGATGACCCCCTCGAGGTCTCCATGATAGCCCAACAGCGCCGCGAGAGGAACAATCTCAATGTTCGAAGCGGAAACCGCGGAATCGACCGCCATTCCTCCCTGCTCGGAATTCAAGGAAACATCGAAACGCAAAGAGCCTCCAAAGAGCGTCGCCTGAACACCGACCGCGACTCCGCCGGGCTGCGCCAGTTGGATCTCCAAGCTGTCAAGCTTAACCCCTTCCCAGAGATCGACGCTTGCGAAGTAAATTGTTCCATCCTTCCAGGCGGTTATTCCCTTGAGGGAACCAAGGCTTTGATTCACGGGCCCGGCGCGGAGCTCAGCACCAACTGCTCGAAATTCACCGAGACGCTCCTCACTAAAGTCCGCCGAGACATCTTCGAAAAAGTAGGATTGACCGGTCGCGAGGAACTCGAGATTTGCGCGCTGGACAGCTACATACTCGGGAAGATAGCGCAGCAGCCGCTGCCTCTGGGTTCGCTGTTCTCTCTCATCGGCCTGCCGAACCAGAATGCGTTGGCGGTTATCTCCACGCCGTAAATCGAGCACCGCGCGGACGTCTTGAAGGATCACGGAGCGAAAAACCCGGCCTTGGTCGAAAAGGATGCTCCAGAGTGGAACTAGCGCCACTTCGACGCGAGCGGCGTCGACCGCGGTTTGAGATTCGTCGGCATTCGTGGCGCGAACGCGTACCCGCTCAAAGACAATCGGCTGCGACAGATGGGCGCGAATTTCCCCAACTTCGAGCTGCAACCCGGCCTGACTGGCTGCCCGTTCCGCCGCGAGACGAAGGACCCACGACAGGACCGGCGGATGAACCAACCAGATAATCAAAGCACAGCCGGCCAGCATCAGCAGACTTCGCCATGGAATCCGGCGCGCCCTTGGACGCTCGTCAACCAACGTGTTCATCCAATGGCCATTTACCACATTGTGGAGGTCCGAGCACGTAGAAGCTCCCTCGGTTTCCGACTTGATGCGTGAACTGACGGCGCTTAGAGAAAGGGCCAAACGCTGATGAGGCCTCGCGGCCATTATGAGAAACAAGAACTTTAACGACTGGGCTGTCGCCCTGATCGTAATTGCCTGCAGCATCGTGCTGTTTTTGGCCCTGGCTTTTGCGTTAAGCGGCAAGGTGCTCGGCGCGCCTTCGCGGCCCCTGCACGTCAACTTTCACGATGTCACCGGAGTAACCCTCGGTTCTCAGGTCAAGTTTGCCGGGGCGAGCGCAGGAAAGGTTTCCAGCATCCGGATGCTTACGCCCGAGGAGCGCACCAGGACGGGGGACCCCCTCAACGCGGTCCAACTGCTCCTGGCACTCAACCCTGGGGTACCGCCGCTTCCTTCAGATATTAGCGTAAGCATCGCGGCCGATACCCTGCTCAGCGATAAGTTCGTCCTCCTTTCCGGGGGGTCTGCCCAGGCGAACCCGCTCGCGCCAGATGCGGTGCTTCAAGGTGTCTCGCCAACCACCTTTGACAAGCTCACTCGCGAAATGGATAGTGCGATCGAGAGTCTGCGCGGCGTGCTCAGCGGCACCAAAGGGGAAGCCGGCGACATCTTCGATCAGCTCCGGCGCTTGCTCTCGGAGGCTCAAGGGCTCCTCGCGGCTGCTCATCCGGTGGTGCAGGACGCGCAATCACTTCTCACTGAGGCAGCGCCTGTCGTTCAGGATGCGAAGGCCCTTACCACGGACGCTCGACAATTGATCACTGACAACAAGGAGCCGATCTCCCAGGCGATCCGGCAACTCGACAAATCCGCCGCCGCTCTTGAGAAGCTTGCGATCAACGGTAACAACCTGGTGGCCGACAATGAAAAGAAGCTGAACGCGGCCATTTCCGATTTCAAGGTCACCTCTGAAAATTTGAAGGTGACCTCCACCTACGCGAAAATCCTCATCCGAAGCCTCTCACAACGTCCCTCCCAGCTCATCTGGGGCACCTCAAAGCCACCGCCATTGCCCAGCGAACAGCAAATTCTTAGGAGCTCAAAGCCTCTGCCCACGAATTGATTGTCGCGACCGCGCTTTCGACAATTCGGATTGAACTCATCACCGCCGCGGATAATCTGCACGACGTGGTGAGGTTGGCGATGAAACTCGTAAGCACGATATCTGCCGTGCTGGTCTTAGCCTCTGCGACCTTCACCTTCGCCGCGCAAAGTTACATCGTCGTTGATAATCAAACCGGCATGATCCTGACCTACCAGCGGCCAAACGATAAGTTGCAGGTGGCTAGCTTGACGAAGATCGCGACTGCCATGGTCACGCTCGATTGGGCGCAGCTCAGCAAAGCCGATCTCAGTCAAATGGCCGTCATCTCTCCACGAGCAGTCCGCGCTGGTGGGATTAACCCAGTCGGATTGCAGGAGGGCGACTCCCTCAGCCTGCGCGATCTTCTTTACACCGCGCTCATGGCTTCCGACAACGTGGCGGCGACTGCTCTCGCCGAATTCGTTGGCGCCCAGTTACCCAATAAACAAGGGCTCGCGCCAATCAGCAACTTTGTCTCCCACATGAATGCCTTGGCCCACACCCTCGGCATGAAACGCACGCTTTTTCTTAATCCGTCAGGATCCGACAACGTCGAAGGAACCCTCCCGTACTCGACGGCTTCGGATATGGCCCGGCTCACGCGCTACGCCTATAGCGAGGCGGATTTTCCTTTTTTTGTCTCCCAGAAGTCCCGAACCATTCACGTCTTTCGCGGCGGCGTCGACATGCCCGTTGAACTCCGCAATACCAATGAACTACTCGATCGCGAGGGAATTGACGGAGTGAAAACCGGACGCACTGGGCGAGCCGGAGATTGTTTGATTCTCTCCTCTGAGCGCCGACCCGAGGTTCAGCGACAGGGTGAGGCCGTCTACATAACCCCCCGGCGCATCATTATTGTCCTCCTCGGTTCACAGGATCGCTTCGGCGAAGGGCTCGCGCTGGCACGCCAGGGCTGGGGCCTGTATGAGCAGTGGACGGCGGCCGGTCGGCAGATCAAGAAAAACGAGGCGCTCTAAGCCATGCAACAAATTAAGATAGGCATTCTAACAAGCGGGGGAGACTGTCCCGGCCTCAATGCGGTGATCCGGGGAGTGTGCCGCGCAGCTTACAAGCTCAAATGGGAGGTGCTCGGGTTCAAAGATGGCTTCGAGGGTCTTTTGCCTCCGGGCGATTATGTGCTGCTCGATCGCCCGCGAACGTCGGGCATCATGCATCTCGGCGGAACCATTCTTGGGACCACGAACCGTGGACACTTCGTTGCGAAGGTGGCGGCCGGTGAGCGAGCCATGATCCCGAAGAAGGTGATCGAAGATGCCAAGGCAACTTTCGATAAACTCCAGCTGTCGGCACTCATCGCGATCGGGGGCGACGGCTCACTTTCGACCGCGCTCCAGCTCCACGAGGAAGGTATTCCAATCATCGGCGTTCCGAAGACGATCGATAACGATCTCGAAGCGACCGCGATGACCTTTGGTTTTGATTCGGCGGTTGCCTGCGTGGCCGACGCGCTGGATCGATTGCATACCACGGCGACATCGCACAAGCGCGTCATGGTCCTTGAAGTTATGGGGCGACACGCCGGATGGATCGCTCTTTATGGCGGATTTGCCGGGGGAGCGGACGTGATCCTCATCCCGGAGATCCCCTTTGACTATGACAAGATCGCCGAGGAGGTCATGAGTCGTGACAAGGTTGGGGCAAAGAGCACGATGATCGTGGTGGCCGAGGGAGCTTCCCCGCGCGCCGGCAGACAACATCGTCATGCCACCGCGAGCGGCGAACACCGCCTCGGCGGTATCGCCGAGATCGTCGGATCCGAAATCGCCGAGCGAACCGGCAAGGAGGTTCGAACATGCGTTCTCGGTCATTTACAACGTGGGGGTGCGCCCACCGCGCTGGATAGAATCCTTGGAACACGCTTCGGAATAAAAGCTGTCCAGCTCATCACGGAAAAAAAATTTGGCACAATGGTAAGCTATCAAAACTATCTGACCCTGGACGTGCCGATTTCGCATGCTGTCAATCGGCTGCGTCGCGTGGATCCTGAAGGTCAGATGGTAGAAACCGCGCGCGCAGCAGAGATTTCCTTCGGCAACTGATGGGTCCGACCGAAGCGTTGCGCGCGGCGGTCCGCGATGTGGCGGATTTTCCGAGGCCAGGAATTCTATTCAAGGATATTACCCCCATCCTCGGCAGCGGCACTCTTCTGCACATGGCGATGGACTGCTTGGTGGCCGATTGCGTCGATCAAGACATCCGGAAAATTGTGGGCATCGACGCACGCGGATTTCTCTTCGGGGCGACGGTTGCCGATCGGCTCGGAATCGGGTTCGTCCCGATCCGGAAGCGAGGGAAGCTGCCATGGAAGACGGAAACTCTGGCCTACAAGCTCGAGTATGGAGAAGCCGAAATGGAAGTTCATGTCGATGCCTTTGAGCCGGGGGAACGTGTTTCCTTGATCGATGACTTGCTGGCCACCGGCGGCACGGCAGCAGCGGCCTCCAAACTCATCGCAAAGGCGGGAGGGAACGTCGTTCAGGCGCAGTTCTTGATTGAGCTTGGTTTTCTCGCTGGGCGGGCGGCGATCGCGCCGGTGCCTACGAAGTCCATTCTTCTCTATTGAGAGAGAAGCCAGCTCGCTTTAGAGGATGTTGGCCAACTTTTCTCGGGCCTTGCCGATAATCGGTAGTCCATGCGCGAAGCAGGCGATATCGAACGGCAACGCTCGGAGCGCACGCAAGGAATTGAGCAGCAACGGCAGGTCCGCACAATATTTCTCGGGTAAGACCTGCGGGCCGTCGAGGTTTGTCACCGCATCCCCGATCACCAGCACGCCTGCCGCGTGATAGGCCGTCTCCCCGGGACTTCCACCCGGCAATGCGATCGCCCGGAGCGTCTCCCAGAGGAGTTCGCCATCGCTGACCACGCGGTCCAGAGGGACCATGCCTTGCGCGCCGTTGGGCGCATAAATCGGCACGTCAAGCCGCTCCTTTTCGTAGAGCGAGCCTCGAAGATGGTTGCCGTTGGTCAAGAGCACGGCGGCGACTTTGTCGTCGCTGACTATTCTCTCGATGGCCTGTTCTTCGAGACGTACCGGATCAATCAAGACAAACCCGTCCGGCGTCCGAAGGGCGGTGCTGGTGCAATCCGTCTTACACTCGGGGTTGTATCCGTGCCAAACAAAGAGATCCCTGTTAATCTGATGGAAGTCAGAAACGGGCTTCATCGTCGAACGGGCTCGCGGACCGAAATTCTTGCCGATGATCATTTCACAATAGTTCCTCGCAGGCGACTCAATTCGGCGCGCCCGCCGGCCGTCCAAAGAGAATTTGTCTTGGGATGACATTGGCCCTTAAATGGCTCTCCGGGATCTTCCATGCATGAGCTCATCCACGATATTGCCCTTTGCATTATCGCCGCGTGGGCTCTCGGAGTGCTCGCTCAATTCCTCCATCAACCTGTCATCCTGGCTTACCTGGTGGGAGGATTCGCCATCGGGCCCGCCGGATTTGGTCTGGTCCACGGCCAGGAGTCCGTCTCGATCATCTCGGAACTTGGGCTGATCTTTCTGCTTTTCATGATCGGTCTGGAGATCGATCTCAAAAAGATCATCAGCGCGGGAACGTCAATCCTGGTGACCGCGGCGTCGCAAATCCTCGTCGGTACACTCGCCGGAGTCGGCTTTTTCTATCTGATCGGTTTTCCCATCACGATCGGACAATGGGATGCGCTCTACTTGGGAATCGCCGCCGCGCTCAGCAGCACGGTCATCATCGTGAAGATGCTCTACGACAAGCGGGAGCTGGACACGCTCCCGGGCCGTATCACCCTGGGCATTTTGGTTTTGCAGGATCTGTTCGTGATCGTTTTCCTCGCGGTCCAACCGAGCTTGGACGAGTTGGAACCAGGAGCTTTCATCTTGTCGCTGGTTCGGGTGATCGTTCTAGTGGCGAGTTCACTAGCGATCAGCCGCTTCGTCTTGCCTCCGCTTTTCCGGAGCGTGGCGCGGCTTCCAGAGCTGGTTCTTGTCGGCGCGTTGGCCTGGTGTTTTTTGGTTGGCGAGCTGGCTGCGCGAATGCAACTTTCCCGAGAGATGGGGGCGCTCATCGCCGGCGTGTCGATCTCGACATTCCCCTACGCGCTCGATGTCACCGCGAAAGTCACCAGCCTGAGAGATTTCTTTGTGACTCTGTTTTTCGTCGGACTTGGGATGACGGTTCCGCTGCCGAGCGGCACGTTGCTGACGGGGGCACTATGTTTCGCCATTTTCACGGTGATCAGTAGATTTATCACCACATTTACGCCCCTCTACTTGCTCAACCAAGGGCTGCGCGCCAGCTTGCTGCCGGCGATCAATCTGAGCCAGATTAGTGAATTCTCTCTGGTGGTGATGGCGCTCGGCTTGGAAGAACATCACATTGCTCCGGAAACCAAGGGGCTGGTTTCCTTCGCGTTTGTGCTGCTGGCAACCGTGAGCACGTTTGGGATCACCAAGTCTGACGGATTGACCAGAGTCCTCATTTCCACGCTGAAGCGCACCGGACTTCGCGACCTGGACACCTTCGGGCCCACTAGAAAGGCTGAGGAATTGGGCGCACCAACCGGACACAAAGGCGGAGGGCCGCAAATTCTCCTGATCGGCTTCTTCCGCACGGCAAGCTCTCTCTTGGAAGAACTGCGCCAAAAGCGGGAAGACCTTCTTGGACAGGTTGCCGTCGTTGACTTCAATCCGCTTGTTCACGCGACTCTCCGGCGGCGAGGAATCAAAGTGATCTACGGAGATATCAGCCATCCGGAGACTCTGGTTCATGCGGGCGTGACCTCCGCCCAAATTCTCATCTGCACCGTTCCTGACGCGCTGCTCAAAGGCACAACCAACGCGAGGTTGGTCCGGCACCTTCGCGAGCTCAACTCCGAGGCGAAAATCATTGCCGTCGCCGATGTCCTGTCTGACGTGAGTCCCCTCTATCGGGCCGGAGCCGATTACGTGAGTGTGAGTCGCCTGGAGGAGGCAAAAAGCCTCTGCGAGGTGGTCGAAGCGATCGAGAGCAAGCTCCTCGATGAAATTCGCTCAAAGTTGGATGCCCGCCTCGATGGACGCGAAGAAGTCCTCCCCTAGCGGTGCAAGCCCGTGTGACGGCACAAAGGCTTGATGAACGGGAGGAAAAGGAACCTTTCACTTGAACCGGGGATGCTCTAAATAAGGGCATATGTGCCCGGAAGCACATTTACTGAAGGAGATCCCCCTCTTCGAACTGCTCGATGATCGCGAGCGGGAAGATTTAGCCAACCGGCTCGAGGTTGAGCGTTTTGAGGCTGACACTTCGATTTTTCAAATCGGAGATCCCGGCGACGCTGTCTACATCATCAGCTCGGGCGAAGTGGAGGTCTTCTTTCGAAACGATACGGGTGAGCAGATCACTCTCGAACGCGCGTGTAAGGGTGATTTCTTTGGCGAAATCTCCTTTCTCGATGGGGGCTGCCGCAGCGCATCCGTGCGCGCAACTACCGAGACGGAAGTTCTCCGGCTCGATCGCGACGATTTGGCGAAGTTCTTAGAATCTCGTCCTTATGCAGCCATGCATCTCCTCGCAGCGATGGGGCGGAGGTTGCGCACCACCGTGGAAAGACTGCGCCACACCGCGTCTCGAAACGTCAATGCCCAAATCGCGGAGAGCCATAGCCTCTTGCACAAGATCATCGACGCCATCGCCGAGTTTGCGGGCAGCATTCCGTTTTTGATGATTCACGTGGTCCTCTTCGCAGCGTGGCTGACGCTGAACTCCGTGCAAATTCCGGGCATTCCTCAGTTCGATCCCTATCCCTTTGGCTTTCTTACGCTATCGGTCTCTTTAGAAGCCATTTTCCTGTCGGTTTTCGTGCTCCTCAGCCAAAATCGCCAAGCTGCGAAGGACCGCGTGCGCTCCGACATCGAATACGATGTCAACCTTAAGGCCGAATTGGAGATCGCCCACCTGCACGACAAGCTGGATCGTTTCACCGGCGAGACGTTGGGCCGGTTGGAAAAAATCCAGAAGGAGCTCGCCGGGCGTTCCCGAGAGGAACGCTCAGGCGCAAGGTAAGCACATCAAGGCTGCTCCTTCTTTCGCTTAGCATTCAAGACGGCCTCGATCTGCCCAAGGGGAAGGGTATTGATGACATCCTCGCGAGATAGCCATCCCTTACGTGCGGCACCGACGCCAAAGATCAAGTTCTGCAAACTCGAAACGGAATGGGCGTCTGGGTTGATGACACACTTGACACCCTTTTGCTTGGCCAGCGGCCACCAGCGCCAATCCATATCGAGGCGGCGCGGGTTGGCGTTGAGTTCGATCATGGTGCCGGTTTGGGAGGCCGCTTCGATGACGGCAGCAATGCTCACCGGGTAAGGCTCTCGCGTCAAGAGCATGCGGCCAGTGAGATGCCCAAGCATGGTCACATGAGGATTGCTCATCGCCTTGATGATGCGGTCTGTCATGGCGGCCTCGCCAAGCGTAAAGGACGCATGAACGGAGGCGATTACATAGTCGAGCTGCGCGAGGATTTCGTCGGAAAAGTCGAGCGATCCGTCCCGTCGGATGTCACACTCGGTACCGGCGAAGAGGTGGATGCCATCGTGGCTTGCGTTGTAATCTCTTATTCGAGTGAGTTGGGCAGCCAGACGCTTCTCATCGAGACCATTTGCCTGAATCGAACTCTTGCTGTGATCGGCAATGCCCAAATACTGCATCCCCAGATCCTGAGCAGCGGCGGCCATCTCGTCGAACGTGGCCCGACCGTCACTGTCCACGGTGTGGCAATGAAAAGTTCCCCGGAGGTTCGGCCATTCAATCAAATCCGGAAGGCCTCCGCTTTCGGCGGCTTCTACCTCGCCTTGATCTTCACGAAGCTCGGGCTGGATGTAGGCGAGACCGAGTGCTCGGTAGATATCAGCCTCGAAGTGAACATCGGGAAGCGGTTGCTTGAGACCCCGGCCCTCCGCTCTGCTAAAGCGATACTCATTGAGCGACCAGCCTCTCTCCAAAGCGCGCGTCCGCATGCGGACATTATGCTCTTTGCTGCCTGTGAAATAATTGAGGGCAAAAGGATATTCGGCAGTCGTTACCGCGCGCAAATCGCATTGGATTCCCGAAATGAGTGACACGCTTGTCTTTGTGTCCCCGCGGGCAATCACGGTTTCGACCTGAGGGTGATTTACGAAGTCTCCAAAGACCTCCGCGGGTTTGCGGGTTGAGATAATGAAGTCCAGGTCGCGAATAATCTCTCTCTTTCGTCGATAGCTGCCTGCGATGTCACACAAGATCACGGATGGGTGCCCGCGCAAATCTTCGAGGAGACGGTTGGCAAGAGCCATCACGTCGCCAAGGCGGAATTGCCCGACGCTGCGCCTATGTTTTTCGATAGCGGCCAGAATGTTCTTGGCTGACTTAGGACCAAAACCGGGAAGCAGCGCGATTCTGCCCTCCTGGCAAGCGCGCTCCAGCTTGGTAATCGAACTTATGCCCAAAGTTTCAAAGAGCGCCTTAATCTTCCTGGCACCCAGGCCCTGGAGTTCGAAGAGGACAAAGATCTCGGGCGGGAAGGCGTCACGAAGGTTGTCGTAGTAATCAAGCTTTCCTGTTTGCGCGAGAGTCGTGATCTTGTCGGCGATTGCCTTACCGATGCCTTCAACCTCTCGGAGGCGATCTTCGGCGATCAGTTTGCTTAGATCTTGGCCAATCCCCTCGAGCGCCCGGGCAGCATTGACATAAGCACGGATCTTGAATGGGTTCTCGCCCTTAAGCTCAAGCAAGCGGGCGATGTTTTGCAGCACTCGGCCGACCTCGTCTTTCGTCATGTTCGCTTTGGCACGGAGGCGCTCAATTCGAATACGTTTCCAGACGATTGCGCCACCCGGTCAGCCACCTCGCTTCGCCCCGAGCGGGGGGTGAATTGGCCACCCGGCGCGTCAAGACCTTATCGGCCGCCTTAACAAAGGCAGGAATCGCTGGGCCGCTCGCCGGCATTGTTTCAAGCACCTGGAGCAGTCCCCATCCCTGCCCCCGATAGCGCTCGCTCGGGCTGACACCCTCGCCTTTGAAGTTGACGTAATCCATCAACGCGTAGAGTCCAAGTGGCTCGCGCGCCACCCGGTAAAAGTTGGTGCGGATGCGATCCCGCTCGGCCGCGGGCGCTGCAGAGAGCATTTTCGGAAGAGCTCGCTCCATGCGAAGGGCCGCAAAGCGAGCCTGCCAAGCGATCGTATCCTTGAGGAGATTACGAAGTTGCAGCATCCGCGAGCTTTGAAAATCGGCCGTGAATTGCGATTTGCTCTGCCACGGACAAGACCCATGGAGCCAGCCCGGCACGGGAACCCCTTGGCTTGCCATATAATCAGCCAACTTTGGAAAACTTTCCTCGAAGGGACCGCGCTTCCCCGTGGGATACCAGATGAAGTGAGCGATTCCGAGCGAGGCGAATTGCTCGCCTGCATTCCAAGCGGTCAGTCCGCTGACCGTCCCGCCAGATTCATTCTTCCAGATGCGTTTGCCAATTTCGAGAGCCTGCGCGTCGGAGAGTTTCACATCTTGCGACATGCCTGCCGATAGTGTCGCCAAGAGAAGGAACATCACGCTCCGCATGGCACCTTTTACCCGCAGGTCTAGCCACTCGCAAGAGCGACTCTCCTGTAGTTGTCGTTACGATTAGAAGCTGGTCGAAAACACAAAACGGGATACGTTCACGTCGAACCATCGCGCTCCATGACCACTTCCGCCCGTCAAAAGCCATTGCCCAGAATGATCCTGATCTTGATTGCTTTGGGAGTTGTCGGTTTGGGCGTAGTTCTTGCTTTTCTGGCGACCATCGGAGACGACGTCGGAAATTCGCTTCCGCCCGCGGGCGAGGCCTCCCCTGGAGATTAGCTCCTTAGCGGATGATGCGGACTGGGGTTCCGATCCGCACCATCTGGTAGAGCTGAATCGCGAAGGGGCGGGGCAAGCGAATGCACCCGTGTGATGCCGGATTTCCCGGCCGGGGTATCGGTCCGGCATGCATCCCGATGCCCCGCCAGGTCAGGCGCATCCAGTACGGCATGCGGGCATACAAGAACCGGCCTCCGGGCGGAGGAGTGTCCCGACGGGCATCCGCGTCAGCCTTTACGGTGTTCCCAGCGGTGTCGACGATTCGGCCGTAGAGCGTAGAATGTTTGTTAACGACTTTTTCGAGGATTGTGTACTCTCCGGCGGGCGTCCCGAATCCCTCTTTCCCGGTCGCCACGACCGACCAGCCGGCGTATTGCCCTCCAATGAACACCTCGGCCCGCTGCATCTGCAGATCGATGACGACACTGGGCGCTCCGTAGAGCCCTTCTGTGTGCCACTCGTAAAGCACCGGAGCTTGCACCGGGACCGCTGGCAACGTCGGCGGAGGCGCCACTTCGACCGGCGCACATGCCGCTAACACCACAAGACAGCCGCCCACAGCCCATCTCCTGCCCACAAGCATCACCGTCATATCGCCGCGCGCAGAGTGGTGGATGCCTCGGCTTATTCAAGCGAAAAAACAACCGCGGCAGCTCGCCCAGGCTGTCGCAGACACGGTAGCGCCGCGATTTCGTGCTCTAACCGCTGCGCTCAAAAACGTCGCCGACTCGTGCGCCACGCTCGGAGCCTATTTCGAGAGGATGCCGTAAAGTGCCTCATGCAAGCCACCTTCGGGATCCTCGGGAGCAGACTGGAAGCGAGCACCTACGTATCCGTCAGATCGCACCAACACAGCCCCAGTTTCGCCGATTCCATACGCAGCTTCGAACTCTTCACAAACAAAATCAGCCATGTTTTGCACGCGCGACCCGAGAGGCACGTCCGGCCAAGCGCCGCCGCTGCGGCCGACAGCCAAGACCAAGCCCCCTTCGAAAAGGTCGAGAATGGACCTTCGTCCCTCGTTACGGTCGATCCAGACATGCGGCGCACGGCAGCCGGGACAAGCTGAGGGGACGTAGTCATTGATCGGGTCGGCAACCTTGGGCGGTTTAGTGCCGTCACTGATAAAAGCACCGGATTCGTAAACAACCCCAAGATCCTGCCCTAGTCCCGCGCCGCCACGCCGACTCCGCTCCACGAGTTCGCGAACCTGATCTTCGTCGCCGCGAAGTCCCGCTTGAACGATCTCATAAACTTCGAAAGCGTTGTTGTTGGTATTGTCCATGGTTCGCAAGGCGGCGGTATGGCGTTCGGCTTCATAGCTACCGAGGAGAAATTCGCTGGCCTCCCCACGGACGACGGCGGCTAGCTTCCATGCCAGGTTGTGGCTTGACTGCAGTCCGGTGTTGAGACCCAGCCCGCCTGCCGGAGAAAGGCGCGCGGCGGCATCGCCCACTAAAAAGATGCGCCCAACTCGAAATCTCATGGCCACTTTCGGACTCATCACCCAAGGACGCATGCTAATGACCTCGACGGGCTCGCTCGGCAGGCCGGAAACGTGCTTGATGATTCCCTCAAAGCGACCTTTGGTGTAATCCTCAGGTGTCTCATTGGGTTGAAGAAAGTGGTGCATCAACCAGAGGTCATCGCCATTCACTGCGACGAAGGCTTCGAAGTAATCCTGGGTAAGGGCTTGATAGAGGATGGCGCGACGGTCTCCCAAGTGCCGGCCATAGCGGGCCCGAAACATGACGTTAACGAAGTGGCCCATGTCGCCAGGTCCATCGGTCTCGATGGAAAGCTCCCGCCGAACTCCGCTCCCAGCACCATCGGCGGCCACAACCCACTGCGCGTGGACAGTCTCACCGGCACTCAGCTGCAGGAGCACGTCGTCCTCCCGTTGTTCGATCGAGACCACCTCGGAGCTAAAATGCACCTGGGCGATCGGCTCGTGTTGCAAGGCCTCGAGAAGAACTTTCTCGGTCCAGGTTTGGGGACAGTGAAGTGGCGTGCAGGGAGTAAATTCGGAGTGCAAGGCCGTCAGAGGCACCCGTCCATATTCCTCACCGACGAGGGACTTCGCCCAGATTCCCAAGAAGCGCTCGTCGCTGGGCAGCGAACCGCCCAAAATTCGTTCGGTCAAGCCATGTTGACGCAGAATTTCAGCGGTCCTGCGCGAGATTCCCATCGCCTTCGGGTGCACGGAAGTTCCCGATTTTCTTTCAAAGACCGCGCTTTCCACCCCTGCCCGGGCAAGCAGGAGTGAAGTCATCAATCCGCAAGGTCCGCCGCCAACAATGGCAACGGGAACATCAATATCCATAACACCAATACAATTAGCAAAGCCGGCCGAAAACTGAACAGCGGTTTCCGATCGCCTTCCTACTTTTCGGCACCCGTGCGAGGAGGGTGTTGAAGCAAGTGTCTCCTAGACTAGGACTTCAAGAATGCCTTCAATGCCGGAATCTGTCGCAGAATTTCTTCAATCGTTTCGGGGCCTGCGATCTCGCGAGCTTTTTCCAGGAAGGTTTGGATAAAGGGTCGAATCTGGGAGCTCCGCAGGCCAACAGACCGCAAGTCGAAGAACGCCTTGGCGATATCTGCTATCGAGCCGGCGACCAGCGATCCCACCTCAGGAGAGCGCCCCGCTTCAGCAGACGTTGTTCTTCCCAACAACGACGCCACGCCCGGCATTTCCATGAGAAGTTTCTCCAGCTTTGTTCCGGCCGTCCGCTTGCGTGCGAATTCAAGCAGCACCTTGATTGCTTCGCGGGCTACCGATTCAGAGACGCCCAGTCGTTGGCTGACAACCTTGATGATCTCGTCCAAAAGGTAAAGAGGATCGCACGCTCACACCGCGTCGGCGCGCAAAATTTTCTCGATTGTGTTGGTCGTAGAATGCCCAGCGGAGAAGTCTGCCAGAACGACGCGTCCGCCATGCGCTTCGACGATATCGCGTCCACTCACATAGTGCGCCCAATCGTGTCCCTTGACGAGAATGTGCGGCAAAATGGCCTCGATCAGCACCCGCGGCTCGTCCTCGTTAAAGATAACCACTCCATCGACAGCGCGCAAAGCGGAAAGGACCGTCGCGCGATCGCTCTCCGTATTGATCGGCCGGCCGGGCCCTTTAATCCGAAGCACCGAGGAATCGCTATTCAGGCCGACAACCAACGCGTCACCTTGGGCCCGCGCAAATTCTAGGTACTGAACATGGCCGCGGTGGAGAATGTCAAAACAACCATTCGAGAAGACGAGTTTCCGTCCGGCTGCATCGAGTCGATCACGCAACTTTCGCACTTCCGCCGCCGAAAGGATTTCCGAGCTCATACAGTTCCAGAGCTCGGGCGCTGAACGACCGCCCAGCCGTTTGCTGCTTGACCGGACTGACCTAAAGTCACGCTGCTGCGATTCGATCGCGACTTGCGACAAAGCAGTTCCCGCAGGTTAGCTATCATTTGCATCTGAGCTGCGAGAAAAAGTATGACCGCACACGCCTTGGACTGTCTAGAAGCAAAATGTCGAATGAACACTCCGGCCGGAAGAGAAGAGCCATGCCCATCAACGCGTGCGCCAGGTTTCAAAAATTTCTGGCTGAGCTTAGACGATCGTCGGCAAGCGCTAGGAATCGCAGGGCCGCCGCTCTGGACGGTGGAATGACGCCGCATAAGGAGGCGAGCGCATCAATCGCAGCGACATTCCCCTTCGGGTCATAAACGCCAAGAATGCGGCATAGCTCGGTTTCGAAGTGGTTCAACGCTCTCAAACTGGCTGGTGATTGCTGCAGAAAATTGAGGCCGCGTCGCAAGAGACCGACAACTTCGCGGGCCGGCTGCATTGAAGGCGCGGCCATACCAGCCAGCTCACCGAAATACGAGGCCAGATAATATCCCGCGTTCCCTGCATCAGAGACATTGAAAATGCACCTGACGCTGGCCTCTCGCAAGGTATGCAAGTCTCCTTTTCGACTGAGCGAAAACGCAATGTCAGCTCCGTAAAATAGGTCGAGCATGCCTGCGAACTCGCTTTTCGGCCGACGAGCACCACGTGCAACGGTTCGGACTGTTCCGAAGCGTTCTGTCAACCAGGTGACAATGAGGCTTGATTCCGACCATGGGATTTTTCGCAGGAGAATTGCGGCGGTTGCTTCCATTTACTCGACATCCCAGCCTGATCAGGCGGTGTCCAAAACCTCCACGAGCCACTGCTGAAGTGCGGCATAGAAGTGGATTTGAAGTCTGGCTAAGTCCCTATCCGAGACAATGGTGATCGCGTCCATCTGCGAGAGCTCCGCTTCTTCCAAGTGATGCTGCGCCGCCAAGCAGAGGCGCGCCTGATTAAGTGCGTTTAACCATGACTCGGCGTGCGCGGCCGGGAATTCGAGAGTGTAGTTGCCCTCGGACTCCTGAAAGCCTCGCAAATCCGCCTCAACCACCTGGCGCGCCGACAGGAAGAAGGCATGGAGTTCAGGTTCGACATGTGCTTTCCAATCTTCGCGGAGCACTTGATCACGCGGATCGTCAGTGGGACTGGGAAAAAGCCGCTCTTCGGCCACGCTGCAATCCTGTTCAAACAGACGGGGAATCTGGCGCATCAAACTTGCCAGCAGCGGTGGAATTCCACGCAGACCCAATCGGCTGCCAGGTATGCTGTAAAACTCCATCACCTTTCCCCGTGCTCGATCGTCGCAAGTAACAAGTGAGAATGGAGCTGCTGAACGTAGAACTCGGCTCGCTCACGCGTGCCTGACCAAACAATCGAGCGCCCCTTGTGATGCACTTCCAGCATATGCGACTCGGCCTTCTCCCGGGAAAATCCGAAGACCTTGCGAAAAACTAGGGCGACATAAACCATCAGGTTCACTGGATCGTTATGGACGACCACATTCCAAGGGGTTTCGAGAGCGGGCTCACTGCGTATCCCGCTTTCAGGAACTTCCTTCACTTTTCCCATCGTTAGGCCGCTCGCAAACCCGAGATTTTCGGGCCGCACTGAGTTGTCAAGCAATCGGCAACCATGCTTACCCAAAGGTCCACTCCGCTTCGGGGGAGACCCGCTTTGGCCTCCAGAAAAATATAGGCACCCGAAGTCGCGATCGATGAAAGATGAAAGATCGCGCCGCGCAACGCACAAAGCGTAGCCAAATGCCCAGGAGCGTCGCCGGAACCGATCAGCGCGTGGTATCGCCCCCAAAGTCTCTCTGACTTCGGCGCCGAGTAGTGCGTCAGCAGGAATCGGCCGGCCCGAGAGCTCGGCGCCCGGAAGCTTGCCGGCAGAGCGGCATCGATCGCCTGGTCGTGATCTGCCAGAGCTCGCAAATCACCAGCGGCACAGGCCGCACGCGCCTCCGCGATGCGCGGCCAAAAGATTGTTGAAAATATTCTCTCTTTCCAAGGAAGCCAGGCCGGGCTGGAGCTTGAATCGGGAGCGAAAGTCAACCCGCGCAGACGATTCCAACCGGGATGACAAAGGCCGACGGCACGAAGCAATTCCACGCGTGCATTCGCGTTGTCGAAAACAGTCGAGCCATTGGTTCCCGTCATTGATCCCGCGAACATACCACCCGGTGTGCCATTTTGAAAATCTGTTCCTGCTTACGGCGCATATCTTTTGCGTCGTGATCCGTTTGATCATCCCAGCCGGCCAGATGCAGGAGTCCATGGATAAGGCAAAGCGCAGCTTCCTCGTTGGGAGTGTTGCCGAAGCGAGCCGCGTTGCCGGCGACAACACCGGCTCCGATCAGAATCTCTCCGTTCGGGAAGGTAATAACATCGGTCGGAGTGGGATCATTGAAGAAGGTTCGGTGCACTCTGGCGATTGCCCGGTTACTGACAATCGTCGCCTCGATCTCGTCCAACTCAATTAAGGGCGCTCCGTCAGATCGCATCGTTCGAAGGCAAGCAGGCAACGCGCACTCCGCCATCGACCGGACAAAGGTCACGTTGAAGCGGACCCTTCTTTGCCTATTCCTGACTACGACCAGACCTGCCACGATTGCCAAGCGGCCCCTTAGAAAAAGGCGCTACTCCTCAACAGGAGACAGCCTTCGCGCGCACCGGGCACGCAGTTAGGCGGCCGATTTTTGTTCGCCGCGGATAGGGGAGGCGGGCGAATCTTTTTCCTCCCGCTTGGGGTAAGCAATACGAGAGTGGAGCATGTTGATTAGCGTGAAGCGGAAGCTTTCGGCGATCTTGCGGATCTCTGCGAGGGTCAACGGCGCCTCGTCAAGCTGATGCTCAGCAATGCGCACATCGATCAAGCTGTTGATCAAATCTTCGATGCGTTGCGGAGTGGGTCGCTCCATCGAGCGAGAGGCGCTTTCGACCGCATCTGCCAAGCTGACGATAGCCGTCTCCTTGGTTTGCGGCTTCGGCCCAGGATAGCGAAAGCTCTCCTCTTTCACTTCCGGAATATCTTCCGGGCGCATCTTCATGATCTTGCCGCCGAGACGCGCATCACTCTGCTGCTGGAGAGCACGCTGGTAAAAATAGGAAACTAGCGACGTGCCGTGATGCTCCTGGATGACGTCCACAATCTCGGAATTTAGGCTATTCTTGAGAGCCAGATCCACTCCTTCCTTTACGTGAGCGATAATGATCAGAGCGCTCATCGTTGGGGTCAGCTCGTTATGCGGATTTTGACCCGGACGCATGTTTTCCGTGAAATACTCAGGCTTCACGAGTTTGCCGATGTCATGAAAATAGGCGCTAACCCGAGTAAGCGTCGCGTTCGCTCCCACCACCTCAGCAGCTTTTTCAGCCAGGTTGGCGACGGCCAGGCAATGATGATAGGTGCCAGGCGCCTCCAAGCTGAGACGCTTGAGCAAGGGATGGTTGAGGTCCGCCATTTCCAACCATGAGATGTCCGTGGTGATGCGAAAAATATTTTCCAGCACCGGAAGGATCCCGCTGGCCAAAACCGCGGTGCCAAAACCGGTGCCAATCGCAGCAAGGCTCTGCCAACCGACCATCTTCCAGTCCGTCTGGGAAGGGTTTTCCCAGACCAGAGGTCCAATTTGACCAAAAGCAGCCGCCAGCACCCACAAGGCGATGCCTACGTAGACGCCAGCCCGAATCAACCGACTGCGGCGACGCACCTGAATGGTGACATAAACCGCGATGAACCCGGTAATCAGAGAGATGACGAGGAATATCGGATCAATGCGGCCCACCAGCAGCGATCCCCACAAGCTCGCGAAGACCGCCGCGTAAAGCCCGTGGTTCTTGCCGAGTAAGACCGAGAGAACAAGCGGAGCAAAGGCGTAGGGGACGAGGAGCGGAGCCAACTGGAGATCGATATTCCCGGCTGCAGCCTGGGCGAGGATGATCTTTATCGCGGCAAGCTGGACGAGCAAGACCCCAAAGATTAGCGCGATGCGAGAATTGCCCCCAAGGGTCTTCGGCTGATTAATCCAGAGCTGCGCGACCGCGGTGACAAAAATCAGAAGACAGAGCAAAAACTTCTTCGCTGGTTCTTCCTGCTGGCCGGTAAAGATCAAGGCGGCGAGACCGCCCACAAAGCCGCCGAAAATCAGCAGCCGGATGGGCCATGCACATTCGAGAGCTTCGGTGAACTTGCTGTCGGTAGCCGTTCGCCGGGTTTTGCCGCAGGCCATGCCTTTACCAACAAGCCGGCGGCGCTGGAAAAAGTTCCACATAGAGAAACGAGCCTCAACTAATACCTAGAATCGCTCCTCCTGCAATCCGCGATGTTCGCGATAGGCATGAACAATCGCCTGAACCAACCGATGGCGGACGACGTCGGTTTCGTCGAAACATTGGAAGGCGATTCCCTCCACATTGCTCAAAGCCTCGACGGCCTCGATGAGCCCGCTGCGCTTGCTCCGCGGCAGGTCGATCTGGGTTCGATCCCCCGTGACCACGCACTTGGAATCCTGACCGAGCCGGGTCAAGAACATAAACATCTGCTCGGTAGTCGTATTTTGTGCTTCATCCAGAATAACAAACGCCTGGCTGAGCGTTCGCCCGCGCATATAGGCCAGCGGGGCGATCTCGATAACTCCGCGATCCATATACTTCTGAATCTCCTCTACCTCAAGCATATCGTAAAGCGCATCATAGAGCGGACGTAGATAAGGGAGAATTTTCTCCTGAAGATCGCCTGGCAAGAAACCGAGCGCCTCACCTGCCTCGACGGCCGGGCGAGTTAGTATGATGCGATCGACTTTTTCCTGCTTCAGCGCGGAAACGGCCAAGGCCACCGCGAGGTAGGTCTTCCCTGTTCCAGCGGGGCCAATCCCGAAGGTGATGTCTCGTGACTGCATCGCGAGGATGTAGGCCTTTTGGCCGTCGGTCTTCGGAACGATCGAAGGCTTTCGCGGGGAGGTTTGGATGCGCAGGTCAAGAAGCCGTCCTAACTCTGTGCCGCCATTTCTCCCGGCCGCATGCATGGCATAGCTAAACTCGGGCCTGCGGATGACTACGCCGCGTTTGCGCGCCTCATCCAACTGCTCGAAGACCTTACGCGCCTTGCTGACACCATCCTCACCACCCTCGATGCGTAGCCAACCATCGCGCGAGGTGACGCGCACGTCGAGCGCCGCTTCCAACTCGCGCAGAAGCTTGTCGTCCCCACCGTAGAGTGCCTGGACAGCACGGGCGTTATCGAACTCGAGGGTGAGCGTTTCCAGATTACCTGTAGCCATAGACGAGCGCCCAGTTGGAGCGCTCTTGAGGCGACTTCTCCACGGTGACGATAGCGTAATAGGCCCCCGTTTTAGCTGGAGTGACTTTGGCCGCCGCGAAGCGGCCCTTTTGCCAGAATTCGGATTCTGCTAGCTTGCCGTCGGAGTCGTAAACATGCACCGTGATCACTGCTCCGCGGGTGTCGGTGGCCAGCCAGAACCAATATTCGTTGCCCCTAAACAATTGGGCCGTCACGGCCTGCTGGTCCTTGACTCCAAGATCGCCGCCCCACGCGTCCTCGCGGATAGTAAATCCTTGCTTGGCGTAGGGTGCGGCAGCCTCCTTGGCGAACGAAAGAGCATCGTTCACCGTTGCCACAGCCATGGGAATAGCCACGGCGAGTGCAAGCGGAACCAGAAGAGCTAATCTGGGCTTCACGACGGACTCAGGCCTCCTCGGAGGTGATTACGACGACGACCTCATTGGTCATCTTATTGATTTTCTCAACGCTCGCCTGCGAGATGCCGCCCTTGCCGATCAGCGGTCGGATGTCGCGAAGAAGTTTCCGAACGCGCCCAACAAGATCCTCTTTCTTCAAACGCGAGCTGCGCATCTCGTCAATTCGCCGCGTGAAGTAGTTGAGCAACTCGGGCTGGTTCAGGAGCTCTGCTCCGGTCGCGGAGTAATTCTTGCCGACAATTGAGGTGAGCACCTCCGTTCCGCGAATCCACCCGCCGATGCTCACGAGTTGAGCGAGGTCCGCATCCCCAAGCTCCACCATCGCGGAGCGAACGTCTTGCAAGGCGCCGTCGAGTTCGTCGCGCACCGATCGCCAGTTTTTCGAATCGGCCTTGTCCATAATGCTCTTGCTGCGGGCCAGCACGGCTTTGCGCACGTTGATTGCGTCGGCGAGGTTCAGCACTTCCTGGCCGATCTGTTTCACACTTTCCGAATTCTCAGCTTCGACGGCGATGAACCCGTCCGCGATCACTGTTCCCAGCAGAAGCGCCACCTGGGCACGGTTTCCAGTGTTCTTACCGAGATTGTCCCGCATCTCGGCCTTCCAGTTCGGCGATCCTAACTTGTCGAGGACGTTGAAGATCTCGCTTGGGACTGGCACGACCACCTCATCAACGGCCGCAGCTGGGAATTTCGAGAGGTCAATTGACGCGGGAGGAGTGGCTGCCGAAGTGGTTTGCCCCAATGAACTCACTAAGGTGAGACCATAAGATAGGAGGAAGAGGAGGCGTGACAGCATGAGAAATTAAGCTTCGCGTTGGAGCCGCAGCCCCGTTAAAAGCGCCGGCATCATTAGATGAAAGTTGAAAGAATACAATACCTTCTTGACGAGGCACGCAAGCAACGGTTGCTGGTCATCGGGGACGTCATGTTAGACGAATTCGTCTGGGGAAAGGTCTCTCGTATTTCTCCAGAGGCACCGGTGCCGGTCGTGGAGGTCCAGAGCGAGTCGTTCTATCCCGGTGGTGCGGCGAATGTTGCGCGAAATCTCCGGCCGTTCTGCAACGCCGTCCAAATAAGCGGCATGGTGGGTCCGGATGCTGCGGCCGGCCGGCTGAGGAGTCTTCTGCACGACGAAGGCATCGCCACCGAGGCGCTTGTCGAGTCTGCCGAAATCCCGACTATCGTGAAAACGCGAATTATCGCGCGCCAACAGCAAGTTGTGCGGGTGGATCGGGAGCGTCGTTTAGGTGCGCCGAAACCTGTCCACGAGTCAGTGCTTCGGCGGCTCGAATCGTTGCTCCCGCAGGTCGAAGGAGTGATCTTTGAGGATTACGGCAAAGGATTTCTCACTCAGGATTTCGTTGATCAAGTTGGCGCGATGATCGCAAAAACCGGCAAGGTCTTTACCGCAGATCCGAACCCCGGCAACCCGCTGCGGTGGACGGGCGTAACAACGATTAAGCCCAATCGTGCCGAGGCATTCGCCATGGCAGGAATGGTAGACCCGGGAGCGTCTGACAGTCCGCTTGAGGACAGCGCATTACTCCAAGCCGGGGCGGCTCTTCTCGAGAAGTTTGGCATTCGTTCGGTGCTGGTTACTTTGAGCGAGCACGGGATGATCTTGTTCGACCGTGAAGGCCCGCCGTATTACACCCCGACCCGCGCCAAGGAGGTATTCGACGTATCAGGCGCCGGCGACACGGCCATTGCCCTTTTCACCCTGGCGCTCTGCGCGGGAGGCACCCTGCAGGAAGCAGCTGAGATTTCCAACCATGGCTCCGCCGTCGTGGTTGGCAAATTTGGAACGGCCACCCTCACGCCGGATGAACTCCTGGCCAGCTTCAAGAAAAACCACTTCTTCTAGCCGCTAATGAATCGAGGCGAACATCTCCACGAAAATCGAGCCGTCTTCCTCGATCGAGATGGCACGCTCATGGAGGAAATGCACTTCTCCGCGGATCTCTCCAAGGTGCACGCAATACCCGGTGCCGGCGAAAGTCTCGCCAGCCTCCGCCGCAACGGCTGGCTCAATGTAATGATCACCAACCAAAGCGGCATCGCTCGTGGATTTTTCACCGTCAAGGAATATGAAGCGGTCAATGCGGAGCTTTTCCGACAGCTCGGCGGCGAGATGGATGCAATCTACTTTTGTCCGGACCACCCTGCAAACGCGACCGCTCGTCGGAAACCTGGCATCGGGATGCTCGAGGAAGCTAAGCGCGATCATCAGATCGCACTGGAGAAATCATGGTTCATCGGCGACAAGGACACCGATATTCTTTGCGGCCGAAAGGCTGGCTGCAAAACGATCCTCGTCTTGACTGGCTACGGCAAGGACCACCGAAATTGTTCTCCGCATTTCATTGCGAAGGACATCGTCGAGGCGGCCCGTATCGTTCTTGCCGAAAAAACGTGAAGGCCGCCGCGATCATCCCGGCGCGCTGGGCGTCGACACGGTTTCCCGGGAAGCCACTCTTCCCCATTCTTGGCAAGCCACTTCTCCAGCATGTTTGGGAGCGCTGCCAGACCGCGAAAGGTCTTTCCGAGGTGATCGTCGCCACCGATGACATGCGCATTGCCGAAGCTGCTTTCGCCTTTGGAGCAGCAGTCTCTTTGACCTCGTCCAAACATCAGAGCGGGACCGATCGAGTTGCCGAGGTGGCTGCGCGGCTGCGCGGTTTCCGGCACATCATCAACGTTCAGGGTGATGAGCCGGCCGTCGAACCCCGCCTCATCGACCGGCTCGTTCACGTTCTTCAAAACGACCCCACCTTGGAAATGGTCACCGCCGCCAGCCCGTTTGAGAATGAGGCTGAAGCCGCCAATCCGAACAATGTCAAGGTGGTCACTGCGCGCGATGGCCAGGCTCTATATTTTTCGCGGAGTCGCATCCCGTTCAAACGGGACGAATCTGGTTCGGCGGCCTCGCCACCGCTCTGGCACATCGGGATCTACGGATATCGTCGCGATTTTCTCGCGCGATTCGTTCAATGGAAACCAACTCCGCTCGAGCGCATCGAAAAGCTCGAGCAACTCCGCGCCCTCGAACAAGGTGCCGCCATTCATGTCATCCTCACCCGTCATCGGGCGCTGGGTGTCGACACGCCGGAAGACGTGGCCCGCGCCGAGGCCGCCCTCGCAAGCCGCCGCGTGACGACTTCCTGAAAATCAGTTAAATCGAGCCGCTGATAAGCTGCTTTTTGGCCGGCGCTGCGACATTTTTCTGCGCCCGCCCGCTAGGCAGTTCCCTCCCTTGCCAATTCGCGACCCTGCCATAAACTCCCCGCACATGAAATACATTTTCGTGACTGGCGGGGTGGTGAGCTCCTTGGGTAAAGGACTTGCCGCGGCCTCGCTGGGCACGTTGCTCGAGCGGCGCGGCCTCAAGGTCGTCTTACAAAAGCTCGACCCGTATCTGAATGTCGATCCAGGCACGATGAACCCCTTCCAACATGGTGAAGTCTATGTGCTGGCCGATGGAGCAGAGACCGATCTTGATCTTGGACACTACGAGCGTTTCACAAATTGCGTGCTCACGCGGGCCAACAACGTCACCAGTGGCCAGGTCTACGAAACCGTTCTCGCGAACGAGCGCCGTGGTGATTATCTCGGCAAGACCGTCCAGGTAATTCCTCACATCACCGATGAAATCAAGAATCGGATCCGCGCGATCGAGGCATCCTCCGAAGCCGATGTCCTCATCACGGAAATAGGCGGAACCACCGGTGACATTGAAGGATTGCCGTTTCTGGAGGCCATTCGACAATTTCAGCTCGAGGCTGGGGTCGGCAACGTGCTCGTCATGCACGTGACATTGATTCCGTTCATCAAGGCCGCCGGCGAACTCAAGACCAAGCCGACTCAACAAAGCGTCGCCAAGCTCCGGGAGATCGGCCTGCAGCCGCAAGTGATCCTTTGCCGCACCGAGATGCCGATCGACGCGGAAGTTCGGCAGAAACTGTCTCTCTATTGCAACGTCCCGATCGAAGCGGTCATCGAAGCAGGTGATGTTGAGAATACCATCTACGAAGCGCCCCTCAACTTGCAGGCCGAAGGGCTCGATGAATACGTTTGCCGGATCTTGAATCTCCAAGCCAGCGAGCCGGACATGAGCGATTGGCGAAAATTCGTCGAACGCGTCGTCAATCCGAAGAAAAGCGTCCGGATTGCTGTGGTGGGCAAGTACATTGAACTTCAGGATGCCTATAAGAGCATCTATGAATCGCTCACGCACGCCGGAGCCGCCCACGATTGTGCGACGAACCTGGTGCTCGTCGATGCTGAAGATCTGGGAAAAGAAGGCGCCGACAAATATCTGCGCGGAGTGGCCGGGGTGCTCGTGCCAGGAGGATTTGGGGACCGGGGAGTAGAAGGCAAAATCGATGCAGCCCGCTACGCTCGCGAATCGCGCACACCCTATCTTGGTCTCTGTCTGGGAATGCAAACCGCCACCATCGAATTTGCGCGCCACGTCTGCGGGCTGGAAAATGCCAACAGTACCGAATTCGATCCGGAGACCCCCCATCCGGTCATCTGTATCCTCGAGGATCAAAGAGACGTCACCAGAAAGGGAGCTTCCATGCGGTTGGGAACCTGTCCGACCATGCTCGGCAAAAACACGCTTGCTCACCAAGTCTACGGGCGCGCGGAAATCCTCGAACGGCACCGGCACCGCTATGAATTCAACATGGAATACCGCGACATCATGGAAAAAAGGGGCTTCATCATTTCGGGCACTTCTCCGGACGGGGCCCTAGTCGAACTGATCGAGCTCCAGAGCCATCCCTGGTTCCTTGCCTGTCAGTTCCACCCAGAATTTCAATCGAAGCCGAACGCTCCCCACCCGCTCTTCAAGGGCCTCATCGCCGCATGCCTCGCACATCAGGACTGAAACGCCCCGTCGCACGAGCCGATTCGCACTGGACTGGGGGCCCTCCTACAACATTCTTCCACAGTCCCTAGAGAGCTGCTCATGCTCGAGCGCGTTTCTGTTCCTGTTGCCAGCAGACAATACGAAAGCATTGTTGGATGGCAGATTCTCCATCGAACGGGAGAGCTCGTTCGGGAAGTGTTGCCGCCAAGCCGCTGCGCGGTGATCACCGATTCACATGTCGGCCCATTGTACGCCGACGTGGTCACAAGGTCCCTGGAACAAGCCGGATTTGAGCCGACGGTGATCGCTGTTGCCGCCGGGGAAGAATCGAAATCGATGGGAAGGGTGGAGACAGTCTGCGACCGGATGATCGAGGCGGGCCTGGATCGGGGCACCTTCGTGGTCGCACTTGGAGGCGGCGTCATCGGTGACTTAGCCGGATTCGTCGCTTCGATTTATTACCGAGGAATGCCACATGTGCAGATACCGACGACCGTGGTCGCCCAGGTCGACAGCGCAATCGGGGGCAAGACAGGAGTAAACGCACGCGAAGGGAAAAACTTGATCGGCTCCTTTCACCAGCCGGTTCAAGTCATTACAGATCCGGCGCTGCTCGCGAGCCTGCCAGACCGGGAGTTTAACGAAGGAGTCGCCGAAATAGTGAAACACGCGGTCATTCGAGACGCCGCCATGCTTGCCGATCTGCCGGCGGCGATCGACTCCAATCCCGTCGGTTTGATCGCGCGAAACCAGCAGATCAAGGCGCAGATCGTCTCCGAGGATGAATTCGAGAAAACCGGTTTGCGGGCCCTCCTCAACTTTGGGCACACGATTGGCCATGCGATCGAAAATGCGGCAGGCTACGGACGGTACCTTCATGGCGAAGCGGTGAGCCTTGGCATCTCCGCGGCACTCGCCCTCTCCGTTGAGAAAGCCGGCCTCCCCCTTCACCAGGCGAAAAAGGTGCGCGCTGCTTTGAGCGTGTTTGATTTACCGACTCAGTTGCCAGAGGAAGTTTCCGGAGAGGCTCTGATGAACGCTCTGCGCAAGGACAAAAAGTTCGAGGCCGGATCCATCCGGTTTGTCCTCACGAGAAGCCTCGGAAGCGCTTTCGTCTCCAAGGAAATTACCGAAGCGGATGTCCGGTGGGCCATCCAGAATCTCAAGGAAGCGGGATGATCGTCTCGGCAAGAACGTCGTAAACCTGAGATCCTGTGATGAGCACATCCACAAATTCGCCCACGGGCGCGCTGCGCTTGAGAATCACGCGGCAATCCACCTCAGGCGCATCGTGTTCGCTCCTGGCGATCCGCGGCTGATCGACAAGAACGCGAACGGTCTTTCCCTTTTGTGCGGCGGCCAGCTCGGCGGCGATTCGCTGCTGAACTTGCATCGCTTGCCGATATCTGCGGTCCTTTATTTTGGCTGGCACCTGATCCGCCATCTTGGCGGCGCGCGAACCCTCCTCTTGCGAGTAGCAAAATATGCCAAGCCGCTCAAAGCGAGTCACCTCGATGAAATCAAGCAAACCGCTGAAGTGCTCCTCCGTTTCACCAGGAAATCCGACGATGAAGGTGGTTCGAATCGCCAGTCCGGGAATGCCGACGCGGAGCCGGTCAATCAGATCCTCGATATGTGCCCGCGATGTTTCCCGCCGCATCGCGCCCAGCATGTCGGCATGAATGTGCTGCAAAGGCATATCCACGTACCGCGCCACTTTCGGGTTACGAGCAATCGCCGCGATCAGCTCGTCACTCCAGTGAGCCGGATGGGTGTAGAGAAGGCGAATCCAAAACTCTCCTTCGATGCCTGCAAGCTCATCGAGCAGTCGGATAAGAGTTGGTCCCCGCCGGGAATCTACCGGCTGGCGCGATCCCGCCTTCTCTGGCCATAAATCCATTCCAAAGTAAGTGGTATCCTGACTGATCAGATTGACCTCCTTGACTCCCTCGGTGACCAGGTTCTGCACTTCGGCAACTACCGAATCAACCGTACGGCTCCGGTGCCGCCCGCGCATCTGTGGGATGACACAGAAGCTGCACGGATGATTGCATCCCTCGGCAATCTTGACGTAGGCAAGGTGGCTCGGAGTAAGTCGAAATCGCGCCGTGTCGAAGTCGGGTATGTAGCGAGACCGCTCCGAAATGAGGATAAGCGGATCCTTAGCCTGCTGAGCGGACAAGACCCGGTGAAAAATCTCGCCGGCAGATGCGACTTCGTCTAGGCCGACGAAAGCGTCCACCTCGGTAAGTTCGCGCGCCAGTTCGCGCCGATAGCGTTGCGCTAAGCAACCGCTAACGATTAACCTTTGCTCCGGTCTCTGACGTGCCGCGAGGATTGCATCGATCGACTCCTTTTTGGCGCTATCAATGAAGCCGCATGTATTAACGACCAACACATCCGCCTCGCCGGCATCCGATGTAACCTCGAAGCCGCCCGCACGTGCGCTCCCAAGCATGATCTCGGCATCGACAAGGTTCTTGGCGCAGCCCAAACTAATCATGCCAACCTTGGGAGGTCGGCTTTCGGCGAAAGCCCCAGCCATCCGTGGCCCTAGCGAAGATGATTGGCTTGACCGACGTCGGTTCCGACCAGAAGGGCGGCCTCGGCTTCAGCCGGGCCATTTCCGCCAATAGGAACCTCAGTTGATGGCGCCGTGCCTTCCTCTAGAGGAGCGCTGTTCGGATCCGAGATCGTTGGGGCACCCAGCGACTCTGGGACATCCTGGACATCGGGGACCGTCAACATTGCCTTGTCTTCCAAGGCCATGCGATTGAGGCCTAGTCGTTCAATGTCGCGAATAGTCGTCCAGACTTTGAGTCCGCCAACGCTAAGGAGGAGCAGCAGAGCCGCCGCGACCATCCTTCGGGCGAGGCGTTTGCGCCGACGAAACGGACGAACATTCGTTCGCATGTAGTCGCAAGCAGCCTCCTGCAAGTATTGGTAACCCTCGGTCCCGCATTCGCCGGCATCCGGGAGCTGACGGCGAATTCGGGAAATTGGAATCCCGAGATATTTGGCGTAGTCCATGGCGAACATCCGCGCGTAACTCGGATGGGCAAACCGGGAAAGATCGTCGCGCTCGATCTCGCGAAGACGCTGAAGACGAATATGGGTCTCACTCGCGACTTTCTCAAGGGTTAGACCGCGCTTCTGCCGAACGGCGGTAAATTGCGCTCCGAGCGATCTGGACCCATCTCTGCCTCTTGCCGCGACACCTTCTCTCATTGCCGGAAAGTTGTGGAAAATAGCTAACTAAGTCTGCTCACCGCTGTTCCGGGAGCAAAGATTAGCTGAAGCAGGTCACACAACGCTTCGCTGACACACTTCATACTTCCCTTATTATCTCTTAATACAAAAATACAAGGGAAATTGAAGTCCTTGCATTATTTTTAAGGCAAAGTGTCCAAATCGACGAGAATTTCGCGGTCCTTGGCTCCATCTCGGGGCCCGACAATGCCACGCTGTTCAAGCACATCGACCAGGCGAGCGGCCCGTGTGTAACCCAGACGCAGGCGTCGTTGGAAAAGTGACGTCGAGGCCCTGCGTTCCTGTCTTATGATTTCGAGAACTTTGCGGAGAAGTTCCTCGTCTTCTTCGGTCACGTCTTCCTCGGGCGGAGCGCTGTTGAGCTTCTCATGAATGCTCGCCTCGAAGGTCGGTTTGCTCTGGGAACAGACGTAGCCGACTAGCCGCCGAATTTCCTCGTCCGTGACCAGCACGCCTTGCGCACGCACCAAGGTGGACGTTCCGGGAGGGAGGTAGAGCATATCACCCTGTCCCAAAAGCTTCTCGGCCCCTTTCTGGTCAAGGATCACCCGGCTGTCCAAACCAGAAGCCACCTGGAAGGAGATCCGGCTTGGGATGTTCGCTTTGATGATACCTGTGACGACGTCGGCGCGCGGCGTCTGCGTTGCCACGATCAAGTGAATGCCGGCTGCGCGGGCCATTTGTGTGATCCGCGCAATCGCGCCTTCAACATCGGCCGGAGCCGTTTGCATCAGATCGGCCAACTCATCAACAATCACGACAATGTAAGGCATGCGATCTGGAATGACCAGATCCTCATCCCGAAGGACCCTGGCTTCTGGCTCTTCCTGAGCGGAATCTTCCCCATCGCTCGGAACAGCCTCCTTTCCTTCAACATCTTCGCCCGAAATCTCTTCGGCATCAGATTGCTCTTGGGATTTTGGCGGGGGACGATCATTGAAACCGGCAATGTTGCGGACGCCGCACTTGGCAAAGATCTGGTAGCGTAGCTCCATCTCGTCAACGACCCAGCGAAGTGCCAGCAGCACTTTCTTTGGATCGGTGACCACCGGTGTCACCAAGTGAGGCAGGTCATTATACACCTGCATCTCGACGACCTTCGGATCGATCATGATGAAGCGCAGTTCCTCGGGCGTGTATCGAAAAAGCAGGCTCGCGATCATCGAGTTGATACAGACGCTCTTGCCGCTGCCCGTCGTGCCCGCGACAAGGCAGTGCGGCATCTGGGCGAGGTCGGCAATGATCGTTTGCCCATAAACGTCTTTGCCCAAAGCAAGGGGGAGTCTGGTCGCCGAGTGCTCCCAATCCACGGTTTCCAAGACTTCACGCAGGGCGACCTTTACCTTGGTGGGGTTGGCGATCTCGATTCCGACCGTATCCTTGCCCGGAATCGGTGCCAGGATGTTGATTCGTTGGGCGCGAGTCGCTCGGGCGATGTCACGCTCCAGGCTGGTGATCCTATCTACCCTCACTCCACTGTCGGGATATACCTCAAAGCGCGTGATTGTCGGTCCGCGGGTGATGTCCCCCGCCTTCGCGCGGATGCCGAAGTGCGCCAACGTCTCTATAATGACGCCCTGGACCGCTCGCAATTCGTCGTGATCGGCCGGGCGCCGTCCAGCCTCGTCCAGCGGATCGAGGAGGTCAATCAACGGGAGGTGATAGTTCTCCAGGCGTAATCCACTGAGGCTCGGCTTGGGCTCCCCCTTCTTCTTGCGTCCGCCTTCGATCTCCGCCAACGAGGGACGCTTCTCCAGCGGGAAGGTGGCATCGATAATGCGTGGTTCGGGAATCTCCGGCTCGGGCGACTCCGGAGAGCGCGGAAGACTGCTTTCCCCCTTCTTCTTGAGCTTGCGCTCGAGCTTTTCAGCCTGGCGCGACAATTTGCGCCTTTCGAATTCCATCCGCTCGGTCTCTTCCATCGCAGCGAGACGTCGCTTTTCCCGATCAGCGAAAAACGCCTGGAGGGCCGACCAGCCGCGCTTGAGCACGTTGACCGGATGAAAGCCGATCGCCAGGACCAGGCTGGTCAGGTAAATGACCCCGAGCACCACCGGCGCGCCGACTTCACCCAGCGATGCGCCGAAGACCCGCTCGCCTACCCACTTGCCAAGCCAACCTCCGGGCCCCTCGATGTGGAATCGCGTCTTCCAGTCCGTAAAGAACCAGTCTTGCAACTGCAGCAGGCACGCGCCGGACAAAGCAAAGAGAAAGCTCCACCCGAGTCGCTCCCGGATCAGAAAATCCCTCGTTGTCAGCTTGGCAATGCCGTATCCGGCGAAGACAATGATCCAGAGATACGAGGCAGCTCCAAAGAAAAAGTAGAGATAACCCGCTGCGACGGCACCCACAATGCCGCAGAGATTATGAACGATGGGACTGCGGACGTTACTATCATAAATTAGTTTGGCCCAGGGCGGCAGATCACTCGGCTGATAGGAAACGAGCGCGAGGAAAAGCAAGATGGCAAGGCCCGTCAGCACGAGCCCGAGCGCGGCATCCCAGGTTCCATAACCTTTCGGTTTGTTGGCCATCAAAATTTCGATTCTCGCGAAAATCGCCAAAGCCGCAAGCACCACGAAAGCTTGGAAAAGGAATTGCGAAGCGTCCCTCGCTCGGAGAAATAAGAGGTATGGCTACTACAGAACCCGTCATTTTCGAACCTCTCGCCATGGAACGTGTCTGGGGAGGACGCCGCCTCGAAACCCTCTACGGAAAATTTCTCCCGCAGGGGGTGCCCATAGGAGAATCCTGGGAAATTGTTGATCGTGAGGATGCGCAAAGCGTCGTCCATAACGGACCTTACCGCGGAACGACCTTGCATGAGCTCTGGACCTCGAAGCGGGAAGAGATTTTCGGCAGCGCCTACTCGGACCACGCTGCGCCGCGTTTTCCCATCTTGATTAAGCTTCTCGACGCGCGCGAGCGTCTCTCAATCCAAGTCCACCCACCTATGCAGATGAGCGCGACTCTCGGGGGCGAACCGAAAACCGAGATGTGGTATTTCGCAGATACCCAACCGGGTGCGAACATATATGTTGGCCTTAAGGCGGGCGTGACGCGGGAGCAATTCGAAGCCTTGCTTCGTGAGGGTCGAGTCGAAGAGGCGGTTCACATCATCCCGGTGGAAAATGGCGATAGCATTTTCATCCCGAGCGGCCGCCTTCACGCGATTGGCCAGGGGAATGTCATCGTCGAGGTTCAACAAAACAGCGATACCACCTATCGGGTTTTCGACTGGAATCGCACCGGCCTCGACGGGGCGCCCCGCAAACTCCACATCGAAGAATCGATGGCCTCGATCGATTTCAATGATTTTGAACCCAAGGCTGATCACATCGAACAGGGCGTGATCGCAGAGTGTCCCTACTTCAAAGTCGAGAAAATCTCAGTTGGGTCGCCGATTGCGGCCAGCTCCGATGGGAAATTTGCCATCTTCAGTGTCGTCGCGGGTGGTGTTTCCGTTGCCGGAAAAAAATTCGCGCCCGGGAACTTCTTTTTGGCGCCAGCCTCCATCGGCGATGCCGCCGTTGAGCCTACAGAAGAAAACACCCAGGTCTTGAGGAGCACTCTTCCGCTCGCCGCTTAGGGCAGTTTGACCAAACCGTCTGGTCACGGTGTTCCGAAAGTTTGTGGAGGCGCTTGTGCCAAGCGCCTGTTTATTTTCGCTGGGCGCTTGACACAAGTGCCCCTACAACGCCGATCGCCAACCGAGTGGAGGTTCCGGTGACAGGCGACATCAGCAGTTTCAGGGCAACGACCCTGCAGCCACTAAGCCCCGAGATATGCCTCCCGGACTTGCGCGTTCTGAAGCAATTCCGCACCGCTGCCGGTCAGTGAGATTCTCCCGTTTTCCAGGACGGCCGCCCGTTGGGCGAGGCGCAGCGCAAGATTCGCATTCTGCTCCACAAGCAGAATGGTTACCCCAGTCTCATTGATATCCCGAATGACCTTGTAGACTTCCTTCACTAGTTTGGGTGCCAAGCCCATCGAGGGTTCGTCGAGCAGAAGAGTGCGAGCGTCGCTCATGAGCGCGCGGGCGACGGCGAGCATCTGCTGCTCGCCGCCCGAAAGGGTCCCGGCAGCTTGGTCGCGGCGCTCACGGAGGCGCGGCAGAAGTCCGAAAACACGCTCCATATCGCGCGCGACGCCTTTGCGATCGGCGCGAACCCACGCTCCCAAGCGCAGGTTCTCGGTTACGGTTAAATTGCCGAAAATTCCCCGCCCTTCCGGAACGTGGGCCATGCCCAAGGCGACGATTCGGTCGGGCGCGACGCCCTCCAACTCTTGTCCCCCAAAGCTAACGCGGCCGTCATGGCGCAGAAGTCCCGAGATCGCCCGGAGGGTGGAAGTTTTCCCGGCTCCATTTGCACCGATCAAAGTGAAGACCTCTCCTTCAAGGACTTCGAACGAAATGCCCTTCACCGCATGGATGTCGCCATAGGAAACCTTCAAATCCACGACGGAGAGCGCGCTCATTCGTCGGTCTCTCCGAGGTATGCCTCGATGACTCGTGGGTTGTCGCGGATCTCCTTGGGAGTACCTTCGGCAATCGTTTGGCCGAAATCGAGCACGGTGATGCGATCACACAGATTCATAACCAAGTGCATGTGGTGCTCGATGAGAACCAGCGTCAGTTGGAATTCCCGGCGCACCCAGCGAAGAAATTCCGTTAGTGTGGCCGTCTCCGCCGTGTTCATACCGGCAGCCGGTTCATCCAGAAGAAGCAGGTCGGGCTTGAGGGCGAGGGCCCGAGCTATCTCAAGACGTCTCTGGGAACCATAAGACAATTCACCGGCCAGTGAATGGGCCTGCTCGGCCAGCCCGAAAGGCTGCAAGAGGCGGAGGCTCTCGTCGATGGATCGCCGCTCATCACGAGCTTGCCGCGGCAAGCCAAAAAAAGCCTCAAATGGCGAATAGTGCAGCTGGGAATCAAAGGCGACGCGGACGTTTTCCAGCACCGTCAGATTCCTAAACAATCGGATATTCTGGAAGGTGCGCGCGATGCCGAGAGCGGCAACCCGGTTGGGGCGAAACCCACTTATGCTCTCGCGCTTGAACCGGATATCCCCGGAGGTCGGCCGGTAAATCCCAGTGACGAGATTAAAGAGGGTCGTTTTCCCTGCGCCGTTCGGCCCGATGATCCCGTGGGTGCGACCGGGTTCAACATCGATGCTGCAATTCGCGATAGCACAAAGGCCGCCGAAGCGCATTGTCACATCCTGAACTTCGAGCAACGCACTCATGTCTGTCGCCCTCGGGAAAGCTCTCGCTCAGGGAGAAACCAAATCAGCTCGCGCAAACCCAGGATGCCTCTTGGACGAAAGAGCATCAGAAAAACAAGGATCAACGGCATGATCACCATCCGCCAGGTGCCAAGCGGCTGAAGGGCCTGCGAGAGAAAGGTGAAGATCACTGCCCCCAGGATCGACCCCGCCAGTGAGCCGATACCTCCCAGGTAAACCATCACCAGGATCTCGGTCGACTTGATGATGTCGAAGGATGACGGGTTGATAAACTGGATTTGGTGGGCAAAGAGCGCCCCCGCTACTCCGCCAAAAAAAGAGGACACGGCAAAGGCGAGGATTTTCGCTTCGCGTGTCCGCACCCCCATCGCATTCGCCGCAATCTCATCTTCGCGAATGGCCACCACGGCGCGCCCGAACTTGGAATAGACCAGGTTTCGAATCACCCACAGGGTCACTACCACCCAAAAGAAGGTCGAAACGAGGGTCGTGTACTTGTCGATCCCCAGCAAGCCTCGCGGTCCCCCTACATAGGGGATGTTTTCAAAGGCCGACTTTACGATCATCAAGAACGCTAGAGTGATGATCGCGAGGTAGTCGCCCCGCGTCTTGAAGGAGAGCACCGCCAGGAGGAACCCAATCAATGCCGCGATCATTCCCCCGAAGAGCACGGAAGGGAAAAATGCCCATGGAGTATCCGGGAGCCATTTGGTTGTGAGCACGGCCGAGGCGTAAGCTCCAAGGCTCATGAACCCCGCATGGCCAACGGAAAATTCGCCCATGTAACCGTTGACCAGGTTCAAACTCGTCGACAGGATGATATTGATCCCGACCGTGACCAACACGAACTGCGTGTAGCTGTTGATCACGGGATAATTTTCGGAGATCAACGCAAAAACAAACCCGCCGGCGATCAACACCGGAAGCGCCCACCGCCACCGCGACGCTGAAGCCAAAAAATCGCGAGCACTCATCAAAGCTCAGACTTTCTGATTCGGCGGTCGGCCGAGCAGGCCATAAGGTTTGAATATTAGAATGACCAGCAGCAGCGAATAGGAGATCAGGTCACGGTAGGTGGAAGGTAAAAAAGCTACCGACATCACTTCGACTGCGCCGAGAAGAAATCCGCCAAGGACCGCACCGCGGATGCTCCCAATACCTCCAATAACCGCCGCCACAAACGCCTTCCAGCCCACTAGAATTCCCATCGAAGCAGAAATCACTGGATAGGCGAGGCCATAGAGCATGCCCGCCGCGCCACCGAGACCCGCGCCAATAAAAAAAGTCATCGAGATAATCCGGTTCACTGGCACACCCATCAGGGGAACGGTCGCTGCATCAAACGAGATCGCTCTCATCGCGATGCCGTAGGAAGTTTTCCGAATAAGAAAGTCCAGACCGGTCATGAGAACGACCGCGACGCTGATAATCAGAATCTGCAGGGACGAAATCGTCAGCCCGCCAAAGTGATAGCTGGTGCTAGTGAAGAGTGCCGGCATCGGCTGCGCATAGGGGCTGAGGCTAAGCGTCGTGTTCGCAATAACCAATCCGCAGCCCAAAGCGGTGATAATCGCCGAAACGCGCGGCGCTTTTCGGAGAGGTCGATAAGCAAACCGTTCGATCAGGGCTCCCAGCATGCCGGTCGCCAGCATCACCATTACGAGAGTGACCGGGAATGGAAGCGAAACAACCGAGGCCAAGAGCAGACAAAAGAATGCGCCGACCATAAAGATGTCGCCATGAGCGAAATTGATCATCGTCAGCACCCCATAAACCATGCTGTAGCCAAGAGCTATCAGGGCATAAATCGAGCCCAACTGGATTGCATTGATCGCCTGCTGCGCGAAATAGGTCACCGGCGGCGTCCGAAGCTCACGTAAATTTCTGAACCATATGTCCCGCAGTTACCAGACTCGCCGGGAGGTCCGGGCTTTTCTTCAACGACTCCGCAGCTCTATGGCTGCGCATTGGCCACCCAGGCAAACTGCCCATCCTTGATCTGCAGGATAACGGCGCTCTTAATCGGGTCGCCGGTGCCCGCAAACTGCATCGTGCCGGTGACCCCCTCGTATTTTTGGATCTTGGCCAGAGCATCACGAATCGCTTGTCGATCCAGCTTCCCGGCCTCCTTGATGGCTTGGGCCAGCAGACCGAAGGCGTCGAAAGTTAGTGCGGCGACATCGTCGGGGGCCATGCCGTACTTTGCCTTGTAGTCGCTGACAAACTTCTGCGCCACCGGTGTGGCGATCTCCGTCGAGTAGTGATTGCAAAAGTACGAGTCGATGATGTCGGCTCCGCCCAGCTTGATTATCTCTGGCGAACTCCACGCGTCGCTGCCGACCAGTTGCGCATCGATCCCGAGCCGCCGCGCCTGCTGCGCGATCAAAGGAACATCGTTGTAATACGCTGGAAGAAAAATCACGTCGGGATCTACCGCCTTGATCTTGGTAAGCTGCGCGGAAAAGTCGCGATCGCCGGTCGTGTAAGTTTCAAAAGCGACCACACTGCCCCCGCTTTCCTCAAAAGTTTCCTTGAACAGGTTGGCTTGGCCGTTGGGCGCTTCGGAGGCGACATCGTAAAGGACCGCCGCAGTTCTAGCGTTCAAGTTATTCAAGACGAATTTGGCCAGGACGCGGGCTTGGAAGGTATCGATAAAACAAGCTCGAAAGACGTACTGCTTGGGCTTGCCGCTGGTCGCGTCAACCGTTGTCTTCGGATTCGTTGACCACGGCGAGATCATCGGGCATTTCAAACTCTCGGCAATCTCCGATGCCGGGATGGCGCAGGCGCTGGCATCCGGGCCAATCATCGCGATGACGTTGTCCTGGGAGATGAGCCGCTGGGCCACCGCAGCCGCTTGATCCGCCTTCGCGGCATTGTCACCGATGACCAACGTGAGGGGCTGCTTCTTGCCGGCAACGTCGAGCCCGCCCGCCTTGTTAATCTCGTTAACGAACATTTCGGCGGCGTTCTTGGCGGAGGCGCCCACCGCCGGCATTTCGCCGGTTAGCTCGATGTTCAAGCCAATTTTTGCCGAGGAACTACCACCCCCGCAACCGGCACTCACCGCCAGGGTCAATGCGGCAAAAAGCAAATAAAGATTTTTCATAGGGAATCTGACTCGGAAATGGAGCATTCGAAGCGAAGTGGCAAGCTGCTTTTCTAATCACTCTGACTCTGCGCGGCCAAGCGCAAGATATCGTCGGCGGCACAAGCCGCGCCAAAACCATTGTCGATGTTGACGACGGTCACTCCACTGCCGCAGCAGTTCAACATACCGAGGAGCGCCGCGAGTCCGCCAAAACTCGCTCCGTAGCCAACGCTGGTGGGCAACGCGATAACCGGCTTATCTACCAAGCCGGCGACGACGCCTGGGAGCGCGCCTTCCATACCGGCAGCAACGATCAAGACTCCGCAAGAGCGAAGGCGGCTGGTCTCCGCAAGCAAGCGGTGCAGGCCGGCGACGCCAACATCAACAATCCGTTCGACGCGCCAGCCGAAGGATTCAAGAGAGACAGCAGCTTCCTCCGCGGCCGGCAAGTCCGCCGTTCCTGCAGAGACAATTCCCACCTTCCAGAGGTCGGTGCGAACGACTGCGGTGCCCACGGTGATGCATCGTGCCCGCTCATGAAAGACCGCGTCCGGAAGTCGGCTCTGGATTGCGGCGAAGTGCGCGACTTCGGCGCGGGTTGCGAGCACCTGTTGATTGTTTTGCCGTAAGGTCAGGGCGATTCCACAGACCTCTTCAGGCAATTTGCCCTGACAAAAAATGACCTCAGGTCTGCCGCAACGTCGAAGGCGATCGAGGTCAACACGGGCATAGCCAAGATCACGCACCGGTTCAGGGCTCATTTTCACGAAAATACATGCGCATCGGGATCATCTCGCTTTCGATGAAGCCATTCTTGAGGAAGAATCGCTTCAGGCTCTCGTTCGATTTGTCGGTCAACAGCGTAATCCGCAGGAAGTTCTTCTTCTTGGCGAAGTCCACGGCGTAATCAAGCAAGCGGGTGCCGAACCCCTGGTGCCGATAATCCCGGTGGATGATCAAATCTTCAAGGACGAGCACGAAACCACCCTCGGCAGTGCTAATCGTAATGAGCAGGTTGATCATTCCAATGATTCTGCCTGGCCCACGCAGGACAAAGATTCTTCCGCGTGATGGCTGCTCCAGCAGCAGCCTTAACCCGCGCATTTCCTTGTCACGATTGGGTATGAAATCCGCCTCCTGAGAAAAGAGCTCGAAAAGGAGTTCGATCAACTCAGGGAGGTCGTCCAGGGTCGCTGGTTCTATTCGCAGGCCTGCAATCACGCAATCTCCGTATTAGAAAAACAATTACGATGCAATTGCGGCGGTAGCTACTCAAGCGGGGCGACCGAATTTGCGATCCAGTTCGGCAAAAGAAAACTGGATCATCGTTGGCCGTCCGGATGGGCTGGCGTAGGGGAGATCGCAGCGAAGCAATTCGTCGAGTAACTTTCCGGCACGTGTTTCGTCGTTGGGGAAGTCGTCGCCGGCGGCCAGCCGAGAAACCGAGCGAGCAACCGCTTCATGCACATCGCGTCCATGGGGAAGTCGGCCTGCGGCGCGGAGGAGGGCGGTAACTTCATGCAGCAGCCGTCCCGGCTCCTTTTGTGCCGCCCAGGCAGGGAGCGCTTCGACCTTCAGTGTCGTTCCTCCGAAGGGTTCCAAGAAAAATCCAGCAACCCGCAAGTCTTCCAGATGATCGAGAACCCACGCGTGCTCGCGAGAGGGAATGTCCACGACCGCCGGAATCAGCAGACGTTGGCTGGGAGCGTTTCCTTCCGCGATCTGTCGCATCATTGCTTCAAAGAGAATCCGCTCCGACGCTGCGCGCGTATCCAGGAGGACAAGACCTTCGTCGCCTTCGAGAACCAGATACCCTTTGCCAACCACTCCCATGAACCGAAATCGTGTCCTCCCGGTCACTGTCGTTTTTAGTTGGTGATTGGAAGCCAAGGCCTCCTCCGGGAGGGGAATGACCGCCTGCGGAGGCTCGGGAACGAAGGCGGTTTCCCTCCGAGGCGCTAGTGGTGCGGGCGCGATGGCTTGGCGCGGCTGCACGAGGGCCCCACGCGCCGCATCAAAGAGAGCCCGCTGCAACACCTCGGGCCGCCGGAGACGCACCTCTCGCTTCGCAGGATGAACGTTGCAATCGACGAGTTCGAGATCCATCTCGATGTGAAGCACACAGGCTGGATGCTCACCGCGTTCGATAACGCCCAGGTAAGCTTCTCGAAGCGCCTGTTGGACTGCCAAACAGTGAACGGGTCGCCCGTTGAGAATCACGAACTGGAAAAGCCGGTCCCGACGTCCCTGTCCCGGACGTGCCAGAAATCCGCCAAGCCGCACTCCGTCTCCCGTAAAATCACCAATCTCGAGAAGCTTGGCCAGGTATCCGCCACCAAACAGGTCTCTGATGCGAACCGCCAGGCTTTCCGCTCGCGGCAGTGCCGCAATCTCACAGCCTTCACGCCTGCACTCGAAGGCGACCGATGGGTGCGCCAGCGCTATACCCTGTAGCCCATGGATGATGTGCGCGGACTCTGTCTCCTCGCCACGAAGAAACTTCCGTCGGGCCGGAAGGTTATAGAAGAGGTCCCGCACCTCGATATGCGTTCCGACCGGAACCCCGACTTCACGGACCGTCTCGATCTTGCCTCCGGCCACCATGACTTCGGTGCCCGCTTCAGAGCCAGGCTCGCGAGTCGCCAGCCGGAATCTCGACACGCTGGCAATGCTGGGTAATGCCTCGCCGCGAAAACCCATTGAGCGGACGTGCGCAAGATCCGAAGCCTGGCGGATCTTGCTCGTTGCATGTCGCTCCAGGCAGAGAAGAGCATCATCCCTGTCCATGCCGCAACCGTCATCACGCACCGACACATAGCGGCATCCGCCGCAGACAAATTCCACCCAGATTTTCCGGGCCCCGGCGTCCAGGCTGTTCTCAACCAGTTCCTTAACCAAAGAGGCCGGGCGCTCAACTACTTCCCCCGCCGCAACCTGGCTGGCAACGTCATCCGGCAGCAGACGAATTTTTCCCATGAATCCAAATGGTGCCGCAGTTGCTAAATGGCTGCAGCAAAAACCGGACAATTCTGAAGAACAATCGCCAACTCAGCTGCAGACTCAGCGGGCTGGTTATCTTAAGCTAAGCCCTGTTTTTGGGCGCTTTCTCGCACGCTCATTTGACTTCATACCAATTCATCTTTAAGAGAACAATATGATCGAACTGACCGCCAGCGCAGCCGCGCAACTCCATGTCCTCGTGCAAGAGAAAGGCCTTGACGCGAAAACATCGGGGCTTCGGCTTTCCGTCGAAAAGGGCGGATGTGCTGGTCTGCAGTATGCGATGAGCGTTGGCGCGCCAGAAGAGAACGACTTGATCGTTGAACGCGACAATGCACGGCTCTTTATCGATGCCGAAAGTCTCAAATGGCTCGATAACTCGGTGATCGACTATGAAGATGGCTTGTCGGGCGCGGGCTTCCGCGTTAGAAATCCCTTGAGTGCGCGCAGTTGTGGTTGTGGCACATCGTTCGAGCCCGCAGGCAGCGCGCGCTCCTGAACGAGATCTCCATGGCGCGAGAACGCAAAGGACAACCCTCCGACACCAGCGCGCGGAGCACCGAGTTCTCCTTTCGCACGGACGATCCAGCTATCCAAAAAGGGGGTAACCTTTTTGTTTGGACGGTCGTTATTCTCCTGCTGATCGGTTTTGCGATCTGCTGCTGGGTGTTTAGCTTCTACGTTTTTGGACATCCCGAAAAGCCCTTCAGTTATTCGATACTTGCGAAGCTGAAGAAGCTCGATGCGCCAAAGCGTTTCGAGATCACCGCCGCACCCCAAGGGGAGTTCCTGACCGCGCAGCAGCTCTGGGACCGTTACAACAAGATGACCAACCGCGAGCTGGCACGAACCAGCCAGACTTTGCTGAGGAACTACCTTCGTAACTACAGACTGACCGCCGACAAAGTCCCTTACATCATCGGGTCCTACAATATTCTCGATTCCTACGAGCTGAACGATTCCAATCTTTTCCCCTCGGGAGTTGTTGCTCTCGCGCAAGCAACTGATGCGCCGCAGGTGCTGGTTGAGCACGTATTTACGGCAGATAAACGTGTCATACCCGTCCTCCACCGCATGCTCTTGACTGGCCTTAATCTGCGCTTCGACAAGACCGTGGATCTCTCCGCGCTGGTCAATGTCACCCGATTGAAGGATGGGCGGCTTCAGTTTACCGCTGTGCCGCTTCTTTACGGCAGCTACACGACGAGCAGTGGTGCGGGATCGTTTTCGCTGGAGCCTCCCAGTCACTTGAACATAGCTAAGGGCCTTCCTGTGGTGAATCAGCCGACCCTCGCGGAGGCGATGGATAAGCTGGCCGTGCATCGCAATCGCGCGGGCTTGGAGGGCACCGAAACGGCCTCCGCAACGCCTCGACCGCAAATGCAGCTTGTTCGTGTCGAGCGTCCCAAGCCGGTGACCGAGAACGCAACCCCTCCGGAAACTGCGGCTGCTTCTCCGACTCCGGCGTTGTCGCCTACTCCCCGCCCGGCGGAATCCCCGGTTCTCCCGGCAGTTCCCGTTAAATCGCCCGCCTCCACTCCGGTTCTCGCGGCCGCCACTCCCGTTGCTAAGCCCACGCGGACACCGCTTCAGCCTTTTCTGTCGCCTACGCCGGGGTCCATCGCCACCACCGCGAGCGGCAATTGGCCCACGTATTCGCCGGGGCAAATGCCTCGGGGACGCCTCGCGAACGTGCCTGACATGAGTGAATTGGCGGGCCGCGGAGTCGCTGGGGAACGCATTTACCTCCAAGGCAGCTTCGTCGTGACCGCGTCGGGACAAAATCGGGCGGTCTTGCGCTCTCAAGCAGCTCTGCCGGAAAACTTGGGAATCGGAGGACGCAGGAGCAACACACGCATCATTGTCGAATTCCCTTCGGGAAGTCGCCCGCCTTCCGAGGGCTCGACGTTGTCACGCGACTCGCGCCGCCCATTCCTGGTGACAGAAGTTCGCAGAACATCGGATGGCCAGGTGAATGTCTATGTGCGCGAAGTCACTCGCGCACCGTAAGATCGTTTCTGAGATCCAGGCCCAGGGCCTGATGACATTTGCCCGGTTCATGGAGCTCGCGCTCTATGATCCCGAAGCCGGCTATTATGCTTCCGGGCGTGCCAGGATCGGCAAACAGGGAGACTTTTTCACGAACGTCAGCGTGGGCCCGGTCTTCGGACAGATCCTGGCGAGTCAATTTCAGGAGATGTGGTCCCGACTCGGCAAGCCCGCACGCTTCGCACTGGTTGAGCAAGGGGCGAACGATGGGCAACTTGCCTTAGATATCCTCCGCGCGATGGCCAGCGAGATCCTCGAGAGAGTCGAATATTGGATCATCGAGCCGTTCCCAGCCTTGCGGCGGCTTCAAGAGGAGAAACTCCACGATTCCAAAGCGAAGGTGAAATGGGTCGACGATCTCGACGCGCTTCCCAACTTCGATGGAATTCATTTGTCCAACGAATTGGTAGACTCGTTTCCCTTTCATCTGATCCGTTCCAATGGCGCCCGGTGGGAAGAGCTTTGCGTCTCAACCAATCAGGACCGGTTGGCGTTCGAAGTTGCCAGCCCTTCAACTGTCCTCGCAGACACGCTCAAAGCGCTCCCTCCACGCCCCGCCGGGACAATCGCTGAGCTTCGCCCCAGCGCCTGCGAGTGGATTCACGCTCTCGCGGGCCACGTGAACAGGGGTTTCGTACTCATCATCGACTACGGATTCCCTCGCTTCGAACTGCTCGCTCCGCACCGAACAAGCGGCACGTTCTGTTGCTATCGTTCTCATCATCGTGACTCTCAACCCCTAGAAGATCCGGGCGAAAAGGATATTTCCGCCCACGTCGATTTCACGGCAGTCGCCGAAGCTGCACTTGCCGCAGGATTTCGCATCGAAGGCTTCGCCGATCAGCACCATTATCTCGTCGGCGCCTCGCGCGACCTCCTCGCCGAAGTCAGCATTCCGCCGAACGAGCTGTCGCAAAAGAGCCTTCGCGCACTCCAAACACTTCTCCATCCCGAGAGCATGGGTACCCAATTTCGCTACCTCGCTCTGTCAAAGGGAGTAGGTCTCACACCGCCGCTGTCTGGCTTCGAATTCTCTCGCGATGCGCAGCAACAGTTGTTTGCAGAAGGCCCATAGGCGAAACTCGGCGATCTCCAAAAAGGTCCGCGAGCGCTAGCTGCAGCGACGATGTCCCCCATCGTCGATGGGTGCACGATCGGCGGCGGAGACGCCGCCGCTACAGCAACAAAACGAGCCGCCGACAGTCCGTCTCAACTATTTCTTTCCGTATCGCTGCCTCCGCCCACCCCATCCGTCAACACGCGAAGTTCAGCTCAGGTGCGAATTGCCTAGTATGAAATCGCAGCAGAAGCTTTCCGGGCGTGTCGCACTCGTGACGGGGGCTGGCTCCGGCATCGGCGAGGCCGCGGCTCGTCTCTTCGCAGCCGAAGGCGCCAAAGTCGGTGTGCTCTCGCGCACCACCCGCGAGGTGAAGCAGCTTGCCCGCGACATTGCCAAGGCGGGTGGCGAAGCCTTGCCTCTCACGGCGGATGTCGGCGACGAAGCTGAAATGAAGGCGGCCTTGGCAAAGTTGCACCGCAAGTGGAAGCGTTTGGATGTGATCTTTGCCAACGCCGGAATAAACGGCGTCTGGGCCCCTCTTAGTGAACTGAAGATCGAAGAATGGGACGAGACGATGCGCATTAATCTTCGGGGCACGTTTTTGACAATGAAGCTCGCCCTCCCCCATTTTGCCTCGGGCGGAGGCTCGATCATCGTTACTTCTTCAGTGAATGGGACAAGAATGTTTAGCAACGTGGGTGCCAGCGCCTATGCGACGACGAAAGCCGCCCAAGTAGCGTTCGCCAAGATGTTGGCGGTGGAGTTGGGGCGGCAGCAGATCCGTGTAAATGCCATCTGTCCCGGCAGTATCGAAACCGAGATTGATGAGAACACGCAAGATCGTGCTCCCGAGGGTCTCGCACCGAAAGTGGAATTTCCCGAGGGCGAAATTCCGCTCACTGGCAAAGTGCCTGGAACTGCTGAGCAGGTGGCGGAGTTGGCCCTCTTCCTCGCCTCCGACGCTTCAAGCCATATCACCGGTACAGAAATTTTTATCGATGGCGCGCAGTCGTTGCTTCAAGGCTGATAGCTGCAAGCCTCCGGACCCTCCGCCAGGAGCCACTCATCACCCTTCCGTCAGGCTTGCTGCCCGCATTGACACACCGTCACCGATCTCCCACCTGACCTGCCGCTCCGGTATTTGGAGTATACCTGAGAGGTCTGGCTGATCCGAACCAGGAGGTGTTATGAACACATTAAAGAGAATCACACGGATTGCGATTTGCCTCGCAGCTGCTTTGACGACATCGCTGCAAGCTCAATCGAGTGGCTCAAGCGGCTCCGGCTCGGGCTCGGGAACCAGCGGGACTGGAACGAGCTCGGGTGCCGCCGGCGGCTCCGGGTCCGGCACCAGCACGAGTGCGGGAAGCGGGACTAGCGGGGGCTCCACGTCAAGCGGAACAAGCACCGGAGCGAGCGCCGGATCAGAGCGCGACGAGGACGAAAAGCGGCCAGCCGGCGATCCTCAGGGAAGCTCCTCAGAGAGCAAATCGCAGGATAAGAAATAACCCACAAACCCGCCTAGACCCAGCGACAGCAAAACAACTCAACACAAGGTTCCGCTTGATCAGATATCTAACGAGAAACGTCTCTAAGTTTTCCGGATAAGAACCGAAGGAGCTCGCGCGTCAGCAAGGGAAATTCAGCAAACTAACACCTCGGCCGTCCTCGCGTGGCTTCAAGAGTGCGATTTGGCACCAGGCAGCCCGAGGACGGCGTCCTTCCAAACAGTTCTTCCCGCAAACTTGGCAAGCCCTGAGAGGAGACCTTTCGCGTTTCTCTAGCGACGATGTCCCCATCGCGAGTGTCCCTCCGGCGGGTGGACGCCGCCCTCTACAACTCTATTGCGGGGGCATGGTCACCGCCGCGGGGTCCTTCTTGGCCAACTGAGGCGGAACTTCCATCGCAATTAGCTCGGAGACGGTCACAAACTTGTAACCCTTGGCCAGAAGGGCATCCAGGGTTGCCGGCATCGCCGCGACGGTGGTTCCGTGAATATCATGCGCAAGAATAATCGAGCCGGGCCGGGTGCCTTGAATAATCGAGTTATAAACTCGATTGGAATTGCGATATTTCCAGTCCAACGGATCAACCGACCAGAGGATAACTTTGAGTCCGAACTGATCGTTCAAACGTTTATTCAGACTCACGCTGGTTGCGCCATAGGGCGGCCGCATTAAGACAGGACGCTTCCCGGTCGCCTTCGCGATCGCTTCATTAGTGTTTTCGATCTGCTTTCGAAAACTCTCGATACCAAGCTTCGTCAAGGTCGGATGACTCCAACTATGATTGGCGACCTCATGACCCTCTGTGGCCATCCGTGTCACGATCCCCGGATATTCTTCTACGTTCTTGCCCACCACGAAGAAGGTCGCCTTGATGCCACGCTCCTTCAGCATGTCGAGAAGCTTTGGCGTCAACTCCGGGTTGGGACCATCGTCGAAGGTAATGGCGATGGACATTCCCTCGACGTTACATGAATTGTAAGTCGTTTTCTCCGGCACGATCACAGGACCCGGCGTCGGTTGTGGAACGCTGGTGTAATTGGCAGGTGATGGCTCCGGGCTAGGCGAGGAACGGAACGCCGGTGCCGGTGCCACGGAAGGATCACGAGACAATTCGTCGGCAGGAACCACGAGGACCGGAGCAACTCGTTGCGCCCGCGCACTCTGGCATGCCGGCAGAAGCAACGAGATAAGCAGGACCCCAAAAGAAAGGCATTTCATCGTTCAGCTCTTTGGGAGAGTCATCTATCGCATGGATCGGTGTGAAAGCCATCACGATTTTGTCGAAGAAAAATAACCTCACGATTCCCTACAAACAATTGGCTGCGCGCCGCTTCGAAGTTGCGTGCAAAGCGGCTCACGATGGAAAGGAGCAGACTTACTCCAAGCTGGGACGCGAATCGGACGACTCCTTGGGTGTGAGCAATTCGAGAAACTCTCGCAATGCAGGCGAGATACGCGCCGAGCGCCGAATCAAAGCTCCTAAAGGCCGCCGAAAAGTCGAATCGCTGAACTCAATCGCGGCAAGCGCGCCGGTTTCCACCTCAGCTTGGATGGCTGCTTCCGGAACAATGGAAACTCCATTCTCAATCTCGACGGCACGTTTGACCGTCTCGATATTGTCAAACTCGAGGACCAGCTTCACCTTGACTCCCTCCGCCCGCAGCTTGCGGTCGATCTCTCTGCGCGTCGGCAAATCCGGCTCGAACGCGATGAACTTCTCGCCCTGCAAAGCGGAGAAAGAGAGTCGCTTTCGGGAAGCAAGCGAATGCGTCGGCGAACAGATCAACACGAGCCGATCACTCCAAAACGTCATTGCCTTGATGCCCCTGCGGGTGGAAGGATATGCGACCAAGCCGATGTCGGCTCGACCATCCAACACGCTCAGGTAAACTTCCGAAGAACGACGATATTCGACGCGAACGTCCACTTCCGGATGCGCCTGCCGGAAAACCTTCAAGTACGGCGGCAACTCGTGCAGTCCAATGCTGAAAATCGTCGAAATGCACAACTCGCCGGCTACCAGGTTTTGCAGGTTGTTAATGCGGCCTTCCAAATCCCCCAGAATATCCATCACTTGATGGCTGGCTTGTAGAAACTCCCGCCCCTCCGGAGTCAGAGAAAAATTTTTCCTGCCCCGCTCAATAAGCTTCACGCGGAAACGTCGCTCCAAAGCGCGTACTTGCTGGCTCACAGCGCTTTGCGTGATGCCATTCATCTGCGCCGCCTTGGAAAAACTCGAGCTTTCCGCCAGATTGGAAAAGACCTTGAATGATTGAATATGCATTTAAAAAATCGGATAAGAATAACTTATATCGAAGCTTTGTAAATAAGTTTATTTTATGAGTGACATTGCCCGTCGCATTGAAGTAGTTGAGGAGCAGATTGTCCGAATCGCGGAAAGGTGCGGGCGTCTTCGCTCCGAGATTGGCCTCATTGCGGTATCGAAGTCGCAATCTGCCGAAACGGTGCGGGAAGCCCTCGGCGCAGGCCATCTGCTCTTTGGCGAAAATCGCGCCCAGGAATTGATCGCCAAAGTGCCCCTGCTGCCGTCCTCAACTCATTGGCACTTTATCGGACATCTTCAAAAAAACAAGGTCCGCAAGGTCCTCCCGTTGGTTGACCTTGTCCACAGTGTTGATTCAGTGGAATTGGCATTGGACATCGATCGAATTGCTTCCGAGCTTGGGCTCTTTCCACGCGTCCTGCTGGAGGTGAATGTTTCGCAGGAAGCAACCAAGTTCGGCTTCATCCCCGAGGTAGCGCGGCGGGAGGCGCCACGCCTCCTCGCGCTCCCGCGAGTGCAGTGGGAGGGCCTCATGACCATTGCTCCGATTATGGATGCGGCTGACAAAGCCCGTCCGTTCTTTGCGCAGCTGCGAACGCTCCGCGATCAGATCGCTGCGGAGAACCAAATTGACTTGCCCACGCTCTCGATGGGCATGAGCGATGACTTTGAGGCAGCCATCGAGGAGGGCGCCACACTCATTCGCCTCGGAACCGCCATCTTTGGGCCTCGCGGGAAAGTTTGACGAAAACTCAATGGGAGAACCACCGTGCCGGCTTTCGAGATCGACCACGTGGCGTCGAGGAAGAAAACCAACTCTAGCGACCGTGTCCCCGCCAGGGGCGCACCTAGGTTGGCCCACCGGCGACGGACGTCGTCGCTACAAAAGCGGCCTTCGACGATAGTCACATGATCACTACGAGGACACTCACCTGTAGCAACACGGAGGCTACAGAGTGCTCTGCTCGGGCAATCCAAGCGCGACGCTGGAGTAGGTGAGTAATCCAGCGAATCTGCCCCACCCGATAATTGTTCTGGCAAGCTCCGGGAGATTTTCCCTCGGGCACCATTCTCTGAGATAGTCAAAGAACTCGAAAATCGATATTTGTCTGTCGGGATTGGTCTCGATCACGCGGAGCAAACGAGCAAAGAGCGGAAGCACGAGCATCCTCTCCCGAAGAATCGCCTTGCGCCCGGGGACATCAGCGGCCAAAAAGCGGCGGCCGGTGTCGGTGAGCAGCACGTTCTCGCCGGGAGTTGTCACAAGATCTAGCATTTCGCCTGCCTTGATGATGACAAGAAGCTTTGAAAATTCATAACCCAAGTCGCTTCCAAGATCGAAAATGTTGCCAGGCTGTGCGGAAACCACGCTGGTGAGGCCGACAATCTCGTTCACATTGACAAGCGGAATGGGATGAACCGGCGCAGAGGATGGCGCTGGGTGGTGAGCAGGTTCGGGTAACTCCTGGTGCGTCAAGACAGCGTGAATTCGCGACACGATTGCACTGAATTCAGGGCTCGACGGCTCACGAGGGTATGGCAGCGGGTTCCGAATGTCGATGGCCACCGTTCCGGGGCGGGCCGTGAGAACAAGAATTCTCTTCGCCAGATAGACGGCCTCTTCAATATTGTGCGTCACCGAGACCATTGTGCGCAGCGGATTTGTCGCATCCGCGCATAATCGCCCTAGCTCATTGCGTAATGATTCGGCCGTGAGCACGTCGAGCGCGCTGAACGGCTCATCCATGCAAAGAACTTCGGGGTGGACAGCCAAAGCGCGCGCGATACCCACGCGCTGTTTCATTCCACCGGAGAGTTCGCGCGGATAGGTGCTCTCGTAACCAGTCAAACCGACCATTTCGAGGGAGCGTGAACTGCGCTCTCCAATTACCTCTTTGGAAAGTCTCAACTGTTGGAGGGGAAGGCGGACATTACCTGCAACGGTCAGCCAGGGAAAAAGCGCAAAATTCTGGAAAACCATGGCTACTCCCGGGCAAACACCTTCGAGCTCCTGATCATGAAACTTCACCACGCCGCGCGTCGGTCTGATCAACCCTGCGATCAGGCGGATGAGCGTGCTCTTGCCACACCCGGAAGGCCCAAGCAAAGCGATGATGTCATTTTCCCAGACCTCTAGATTGATGTTTTCCAGGACAGTCGTCGGATGAGCGCCGTTTTCGCCGGCATACTCCAACCACACGCTGTCAAGTGCAATGAGCGGCGGCGTCTTCATCCACCAAACCGGCAATAGTCGTCTCCAAGCCGCTGCAGGCGCTTCCAAAGACTTCGGTTAATGGTCACCACCATTACCGCCATCACCACGACGGCGGCGGCGAGAACGTCAAATTTTCCGGCACTCGTCGCCTGGCTGATAAGATCGCCCAAACCAAAGGCGGTGTAAGTCTGGCCGCGCTGCTGCACGTATTCGGCGACAATACTGGCATTCCACGCGCCGCCGGCCGCAGTGATCCAACCGGTGACCAGAAACGGAAAAATCGCTGGAAGAATAAAATACCGCCACCGCTTCCAATTCGCCATCTTGAAGACATCGGCGCACGACACCATATCTGCAGGAATGGACTGCGCGCCGGCCGCCACGTTGAAGAGAATATACCACTGCGCTCCCAGCATCATCAAAAAGACCGCCCCCCATCCCAGATTTCCGCCCATGGCAAGCACCCAGCCAAAAACCAGTGGATAGAGCATCGGCGCAGGAAAGGAGGCGGCAAATTGGATGATGGGTTGCAGGAAACGGGAAATGCGTGGATTAAAGCCAATCCAAACGCCCACCGGAATCGTCCAAAGCGAGCTCACCATCAAAGCGGCTAGAACTCGCAGAAACGTTGCGGCGGCGCTCGAGAGGATGAGCAGCCACTCATGAAAGTCCACCTCCGCGATCAGAAAGAATAGGCCATACAAACCGTAGCCTCCCAGAGTGAGAACCGCAGCGAGAACAAGAAAATAGAGTCCTTGTCTGAAGCGTCCTGAGGAACCCTTCGAATGAGACCGGAAGACCAAAGGGCGATTCGTTCGAGTTAGACCAGCAGTGGCTCGTCCCAACCACGCGCCGATGGACGCCAGCGCTCGGGGCAGCCAGGCCCCGGCCAGGATGCGTTGAATCACGGTAGTTTCCAACGGACCACCCGCAACATCTTCGAGCTTGAATTTTCGCGACCAGATGACCAGCGGCCACCATACGAGACGATCCATGGTGATGATCATAAGGCCCATCGCGACTACGGCGGCGATTTGAGCGGAAACGTCCCCGCGAGAGATGGCCAGACTCATGTAAGAGCCCAGGCCAGGAAGCTGAAAGTTCTTATCTCCCAGGGTGAACGCTTCGATGATAGTGAGAAAAAACCAGCCGCCCGCCATTGACACCATGCAGTTGTAAATCAAACCCTGCGCTGCAAACGGCAGCTCGATCTTCAAGAACCGGTGAAGAGGTCCAAAATGGCAAAGCTCGCCCATCTGGCGCAACTCAGCCGGAACGCCTTTGAGGGCGTCGTAGTAGCTAAACACCATGTTCCAAACCTGAGCAGTGAAGATCATGAGCACGCAGGCGAGCTCGAGGCCGAAATTGCTCTTCGGAAACAATGTCACCAAGGCTAGAACCAACCCCGGCATGAATCCTAAAACCGGGATGCTCTGGAGAATGTCCAAGGCAGGCAAGAGAACGATTCGCGCCCTCCGATCGTAATATGCCCAGCTCGCGTAAAGAATCCCGAAGACAAATGAGAGTCCCATAGCCACCCAGCTACGCGCCAGCGAGTAGAGAGTGTATTGCGGCAGTTTCCAGAACGAGAGATCGATTTGTGTCTCCGCTTGAAAGGGGGCTCTCCATTCATCGGCTACATCCAAGATCGCCGTCAAAAGACCAGCGACAACAAGCACCAGAACGACGTCTGCGAGAAGTGACCTCCGAACCTTTGGTTTTGCGATGGAGGATTCAGTCTCCAATCGGAACCGGTCGTTTCTGGGGAAAAGCCGGGCGCCAAAGATTCTATCGCTGATACTAGATAGACCAGCCAACCGTATCTTCCGTTCGGTTTACCTGCCTTTGCCATATTCGGCTTGAAGCACTCCGCGAAGGGTCTAGGTTTCTCGCGAACTCAGACGAAAAAAACCATGGCTTACGAACTTCCACCATTGCCCTATCCGACAAACGCTCTTGAACCCAGCATCGATGCCAAGACGATGGAGATTCATCACGGCAAACACCACGCCACCTATGTGGCGAATCTCAACAAGGCTCTCGAAAACCAGCCCGAATTGGCCAAAAAATCAGTGGATGACCTCATCGCCGACCTCGCTGCAGTCCCAGAGGCTGCCCGCGGCCCTGTTCGCAACAATGGCGGGGGACACTCCAATCACACGTTCTTTTGGAAAATTATGGCGCCGGATGCCGGTGGTGCCCCCAGCGGCGCGTTCGCCGATGCGATAAAGTCGAGCTTTGGGAGCTTTGACGAGTTTAAGACAAAGTTTGAAGCCGCCGGTCTGGCGAGGTTTGGAAGTGGTTGGGCCTGGCTCGTTGTCAATCCTTCCAAGCAGCTCGAAATCGTCTCCACTGCTAATCAAGACAGTCCTCTCATGGGCAAGGCGATCGCCGGAGCTGCAGGGGTCCCCATCATTGGCGTGGATGTCTGGGAGCATGCCTATTACCTCAATTATCAGAACCGCCGCCCCGACTACTTGAAGGCTTGGTGGAATGTTGTCTCCTGGAGAGCGGCGGAGAAAAATTACCAGGCCGCCCAGAGCTAACCCAGAATACTGTTTCCGCTAGGATGCTCCCCCGCCGTTGCGGAGGTAACGGACGGCAGATCCGAGCGTGCGCCTTTGGCTACCGCCTAAGTGAGCGCCGCTAGGTCGGCGATTCTTGGACTCGAGCCGATGGCGCACCTCAACTCGCACTATCTCAAACTAAAGGCCGGATATCTCTTTCCGGAGATCGGCCGGCGCGTGAAAACCTTTGCTGAGGCACACCCGGACGCCGCTGGACGATTGATCCGTTGCGGAATTGGAGACGTCACGGAACCGCTACCGGCAGCAGCGTGCGCAGCAATGCACCGCGCGGTCGATGACCTCGGTCAAAGGGAAACGTTTCACGGCTACGGCCCGGAGGGAGGCTATGAATTTCTCCGCCATGCCATCGCGGAATTCGACTACCGCTCCCGCGGCCTCGAGGTCAGCGATGATGAGATTTTCGTTTCCGACGGCTCGAAATGCGATTGCGCAAATATCCTCGACATCTTCGGTTACGACAACCGAATCGCCGTGATGGATCCCGTCTATCCGGTCTATGTCGATACCAACGTCATGGCCGGCCACACCGGACCAGCCGAGGATAGCGGCGTCTACAGCGGCCTTCTCTATTTGGCGTGCACTCCAGAGAACGGCTTCATGCCGGAAGTTCCTGATGAGCCGGTCGACCTTGTCTACTTGTGCTCGCCGAACAACCCCACCGGCGCAGTTGCGACTCGCGAGCGCCTCGCTCAATGGGTGGAATTCGCGCTGCGACACCAGGCGGTCATTCTCTACGATGCCGCCTACGAAGCATATATCAGCCAGCCTGACATTCCCCATTCCATTTATGAGATCGACGGGGCTCGCCAATGCGCCATTGAATTCCGCAGCTTCTCCAAGAATGGCGGGTTCACCGGAGTGCGGTGCGCGTTTACCGTAATGCCAAAGGAACTGCGATGCTGTGCCACCAACGGAGAAAAGTTTCCTCTCCATCCACTCTGGAACCGCCGCTTTAGCACAAAGTTTAACGGCGTTTCTTATGTGACCCAGCGCGCTGCGGAGGCCCTCTACTCGGAGGACGGAAAGGCGCAGGTATCCACCCTGGTTTCCCACTACATGGAAAATGCCAGGATTCTTCGCGAGGCAGTCACGATGAGCGGACTGGCTGTCTACGGAGGCGTCAACGCTCCTTACATCTGGGTGCGCGGCCCGGAGGGGGTAACGAGTTGGGAGATCTTCGATCGGCTCCTGAAAGAGCAGCACATCGTCGTCACGCCGGGAAGTGGATTTGGAATGTCGGGCGAAGGCTACTTCCGCATCTCCGCATTCAATAGCCGCGCCAACGCCGCTGAGGCCGCACGAAGATTCTCCGCCATAGGGTGGTGAGAGGCTATCACCTCGCGCGGCTCAAGATCGCTCTTTAAGCACGATAGCTATCTCGCCGAATTTGAGGCGCTGTGCGGGCCTTGGGTCAGGCACCCAGCGACATCGACAGGCGCTTGGCACAAGCGCCTCCATAAGACCGCCGAATTCATCGCTATGCTGCGCTTCAGGCGGCGGCTTTCCGTCCATAGTTCTAGCTTTCGTCCAAAGCGAGATGCTCGCACCAGCTTTGTAGCCGTCGCAAAGCACGCGCCAAGAAATCGCAATTAACCCAGGGTCTGGCACGAGCGCTGAAAGCGATCTCATAACAGCCTGGGGCAACCGCCCCAGGGAACCCGAATACAAATCGTCGCCCGGCGCTGAAAGCGCGACTCAAACTAGCGCTTAGGTCTTGCGAAGACCAACCCACGGCTGCTCGCCACCTACGTCGACCATCTCCCAGCCATGAGTCTCGGTCATTCTCCACTCCTCCGGAACATCGCGGATCAGTGGGCTCAGAATGTTGAGCAGTTTCACCGGCTGTTGCGAGACGTTAAAGTTGGCGTGCACTATGCCCGCGGGAGCAAGCATCATATCGCCAGGTCCGATAACGGAGCAGTCCTGACCAACCCAAGCGTCCATCTTGCCCTCGATGACGTAAACAACCTCGTCTTGACGCGAATGATAGTGGAAATTGAAGCCATCTCCAGGACCCAGGATTAATGTGCCACAGTATCTATCCGAGGAAGCGGCAATAGGAAAGGCGGTGCCCATTCCTGGAGGAAGTGCGACCGGAGCAAGTTGTTCGCCTCTCGAGATTCCCGGCTTTGCAAACAGATCTTTGGTCCCAGAATTTTCCGACGTTTCTGCTAGCTCACTCGTCGCTGGCTCCTGTCGTTCAGCAATGCATTTGAATCCGAGCTCTCGAGAATGTCGAGCTTCGGTGAGATGGCGTAAAAAGCAGCCTGGATACTCAGCCGCTTGCGCTCAGGTCCTCAGCAGAAAGTTGGTTCTCTGTTTCGGGTGGCTCATAAGTCACTCTACCCTACAAAAGCAAAACTGGTTTGTTCCTTGTCTGTACCGCGTCGGCACGCAGCAAGCCGAAGTTCGCGCCGAACCTGTAACAAGAGTAAAATGCACTACCTTTTCCGGCGACTCGAAGTTGGAGTTTTTTGCGTAGCCGCGCGACTCGGTTTGCGCGACTGCAAATAGTTGCGATCAACCCCTTAAACAGCTGATCACGTCTCTTTCCGGCTGATTCCGCATTTTGCACAATCTTTCCCCCGAAGCCCTCACAATTATCTGATTGATTCACTAGAATTTGGATTGACTTTCCGCCCCCTAGGTGGTGAAAAGTGGGGCGTTGTGGCGGAAAATGTCACGCGAGCCCTTTACTGGAATGAGTCAGGATGCGAAAACGCTCTATTCGGGGACTTTCGAGCGTTCAATGGACGCGAAGAAGCGCGTGGCAATACCTGCGCTGTGGCTTACTAGGGAGGAGGGCGAGGTTTTCTATGTTATTCCCCACCCGTCGGAGGGGTATCTGATGGTCATGCCCCCCTCAGAATTCGACCGTTGGGAGCAACGGATTCAGGACTCTCCAGCGACTGCTACGGAGAAGCGCATGGCCATTCGAAAGTTTTACAGCGAGGCCCACACGACGACGACGGACAAGCAAGGCCGCATTCTCCTGAGCGATAAACACTGCGACCGCGCCGGGATCACCAACGAGGTGATCTTCGCCGGCGGTCGAAGCCGCTTCGAGATCTGGAGCAAGCCACGCTACAGCGACGTCGCTGTCGGTCAATCCGACGTCTACCGGCGCGTGGCAGACACAATCGGCCTCTGATCCAACAAACAGATGCAAACTTTAACTTGATGAACGGAATCGGATGACGCGGCGGAGACGCCTGTTCTGCTTTGGTTTCAATCCGAACAGGGGCTCCGACAAGAAACCGCAAGGCCACGCCGCGATCAGAATCCGCTCACGCAATGCCTATGAACTCCTGGGACTTCGACGACCCTGCACTCCAAACGTTGCAAAGGCCTGATGGTTCTTACCACACCCCTGTCATGGCCGAGGAGATCGTGGCGCTCCTGCGGCCCGCGCTCGGCATGATCTTTCTGGATGGGACCGTCGGAGGCGGCGGCCACACCGAAAAGCTTCTTCAATATGGGGCCGAGGTAATCGCCCTGGATCAGGACGCTGATGCGATCGCCAGATGCCAGCAGCGACTGGCGGCCTATGCCTGCCGGTTGCACCTCTGCGAGGCGAATTTCGAAGAAGCCGATGCTGTCCTTGATCAACTGAACGTCCGCTCGCTCGGAGGTGCCCTGCTGGATCTCGGCGTCTCCTCCTACCAGCTCGATACCGCCAGCCGGGGATTTGCCATGATGAAGGATGGCCCATTGGACATGCGAATGAGTGACAAAAATCCGCGCACCGCGGCCGATATCGTCAACACGGCCGCTCCCGCCGAGTTGGCGCGCATTTTTCGCGAATACGGGGAGGAACCCCGCGCGATGCACATTGCTGCTCGCATCGCCGCCCTCCGGGAGCAGCGCCCGATCCGGACAACGTTCGACCTGGCCGCCGCCGTCACCTCGGTGGTCCAGCGAACGGGAGCGAGGCATCCGGCCACGCGCGTCTTTCAAGCGCTCCGGATCGCCGTCAATGACGAGCTTGGCGTGCTGGCCCGCGGGCTGGAAACAATTGCATTCCGCCTCGCTCATGGGGCGCGCTTTGCAGTCATCAGCTTCCATTCGCTGGAAGACCGGATTGTGAAGACGTTCTTTCGTGATCGAAGCGCTGAATGGATCGATCGGCCTGAGTGGCCCGAGCCTCGACATAATCCCGCTCGCATCTTCCGCCTTCTCACTCCCCGCCCGATGGACGCCTCGGGCGAGGAGATTCAAGCCAACCCCCGTGCACGCAGCGCCAAGCTGCGCGTCGTCGAACGCATCTGACTGCCATGACCTCGATTGAAAACCGCCGCAAATACGCGAACCCCATTCATGTCGCTCCGCTTTTCAGGTGGCTGCTCCTCGCCTCGTTCGTGGCGGCATGCGGTCTCCTCTTTGTTTTTATCAAAAACCAGCAGCACTTCCTTGGCGAACAAACGCGCGAAGTAGAACGCCAGATTCATGACGTGCGTGCACAAAACGAAGTGCTGCTGGCCAGGATTTCTGCCTTGTCCTCGCGGGCGGAGCTCCAGCGCAAGCTCAATCAAGGCCTGATTGCACTGCAGCCCATCCAAGATCACTACATCGCTCGCATCGGACAACCTGTCACGGCCGACAAGGGCGGCGGAATGCGCACGGCGGCAAACGAGAGGTTTCGTCCGTGAGATGGAAGGCATGCCGACGGGCCATGATCGCCAGCGGAGTCGTCGGGATCATTTTCACCGGCTTTTCGGCGCGCCTTATTGAACTGCAAGTCGTCAAGTACGAAGAGTACACCCAGCTCGCCGCGCAAAAACATTCCATCCGCCTGACGGTCCCGGCGCATCGCGGAATGATTCTGGACCGCAACGGCGAAATCCTTGCGGCCAACATCCCGGTGCGCAAGGTGGTCGTCGACGGTTCCCACGTCAAGAAACCCGGGGCGCTCGCCACTCTCGCGGCACCATACCTAGGCATACCGCGGGAGACGCTCCTGGCTGAGCTGCGAACGCGCAGCAAGTACAAAGTCCTGCTCCCGGAATTGGACGAAGAAAAGGCCATGGCTCTCCAACACGCGATGGAGGAAAAATCGTTGCGCGGCCTCTACTTTCATCAGAATACGACGCGGACCTATCCGAATGGTCCGCTGCTCAGCCACGTGCTCGGTTTCCTCGGACGCAAGGATCCCAACGATGAGTTCGTCGTTGGCGTCGAGGGCATCGAGAGGAGCATGGAAGACTATCTCAAAGGAATCGACGGATTTCGCCACATCGAACGCGATCGCACGGGACGCGAGATCGTCATCTACCGGGGGCAGGAACAAGCTCCCCGCCACGGGATGAACGTCCAACTCACGATTGACATGAACCTTCAGGCTATCCTGGAGGCCGAGCTCGACAATGCCTTTCGAGAGCTCAAGCCAGACAATGCCACCGGGATCATTATGGATCCCAATACCGGCGAGATTCTGGCGATGACCAGCAGGCCTTCCTTCAATCTCAATCAGATCGACTCCGCCAAGCCCCCAGAGATGAAGAACCGGGCCATCTTTGACATGGTCGAGCCGGGCTCCACCTTCAAGATTGTCGTCGCCTCGGCAGCGCTAACCGAACGGGTGGTCTCCCAAAAGAGCATCATCTACTGCGAAAACGGCGCCTTTTCCTATGGGGGACGTATCCTGCGCGATCATCACGGATATGGGCAAATGAGCGTCCACGATATCCTGATGAAATCGTCGAACATTGGCTCGGCCAAGATGGCTCTGATGCTGGGAGATGAGAAGTTTTACGAGTACGTGCGCCGTTTCGGTTTTGGAGAACGCACCGGCATTGCCCTTCCAGGCGAAATCCCCGGCCTGGTCCATCCCCCCTCTCGCTGGGACCGACTGACAATTACACGCATGCCGATGGGGCAAGCGGTGGCAGTCACGCCACTGCAAATGGCCATGGGCATGTCGGTGATCGCCAATGGCGGAAAACTTATGCGTCCGCAGATAATCAAGTCCATTCAGGACCGCGATGGCCAGGAGATTCTTTCCATAAAGCCAGAGGTCATTCGCGAGGTTATCCCTACCTCGACGGCCAAGTTCGTCAGCGCAGCACTGACCGAAGTAGTCAGTGAACGTGGCACTGCGGCGCTAGCGCGAGTGAGCGGGTTTTCCGTGGCTGGCAAAACGGGAACAGCTCAGAAGGTGGATCCGAAAGGAGGTTATGCCGCCGGCGAGTATATCGTTTCCTTTGTCGGCTACATTCCGGCGGAGCAACCACGCTTCGTTTGCCTCATCATTGTCGACGACGCCAAATTGAGCTCTGGTCTCAATTATGGCGGCCTGGTCGCGGCGCCGATTTTTTCGCGAGTCGCCGAAAAGGCTGCCCGCTACCTCGACTTGGTGCCCGCGCCGGCCGCCACGGCGGCTCTTCCTGTTGCTCTCGGGCAGAGTGGTGCTACCAAATTTCGACAGTGAGCGAAACCCTCTTGAAACTTCTCGACGCCACAGAAGTTATCGAATCGACCGCCGACCCGCAGACGCGGGTCGAATCGCTTTGCTATGACTCACGCCAGGCGAGCCCTGGTGCGCTGTTCTTCGCCTTACGCGGAGCACGGCTCGATGGCGCCCACTTTGCCGCGCAGGCCGCTGAAAAAGGAGCGGTCGCGATCGTCTCCGATGTTGCCTTACCGACCTGCGCGGCACCTTTGATTCGCGTGCACGACGGCCGCACCGCCATGGCCGACATCGCCGCCGCGTTTTACGATTATCCCGCCCGCAAGCTGAAGGTCATGGGGGTCACCGGCACAAATGGGAAGACGACGACCGCTTTCCTGGTCAAGCATTTACTGGATGCTGACCAGCGCCGTTGCGGCCTGATCGGGACGGTGAAATATTGCATCGGAGAATTGGAAGTGGATGCGCCGCGCACTACCCCTGAGTCTCTCGATCTTCAAGAACTTCTCGCCCGGATGGTCGATGCAGGAAATAAGGCTGTGGCAATGGAGGTTTCCAGTCACGCGCTTGTCCAACATCGTGCCCGTGGAGTCCAGTACCGATACCGCCGTCTTTACGAACCTCACTCAGGACCACCTCGACTACCACAAGACGATGGAGGATTATTTTGAGGCGAAAACGGCGCTTTTTGAGGGACTTGCCGCCCAAAGAAAGAAGGCGCGCGCCATCATTAACGTGGACGATCGCTACGGACATCGCCTGATTGAGCGCTTCAAAAAAAAGATCGCCGTGGTCACCTACGGTCAGCGCGTAGGTTGCGACTATCGGGCAACTGACGTTCGCTTCGACGCAACCGGCAGCGAATTTCATCTGGAGGCCAAAGGCCGCAGTTACCTTGTACGCCTGCCCCTTATCGGTTCTTTCAACATCTACAATTCACTCGCCGCCATCGCAGCCGCTGCCTCGATGGGTATGGAACTTCGCTCCGCCGTCGCCGCCATCGCTAGGGCACCGCAAGTTCCCGGTCGACTCGAGCGCGTGCCAGCAAAGCGTAGCTTCCAGGTATTCGTAGATTATGCGCACACCGACGATGCACTGCGAAATGTTCTGCGAACTCTTCGTGAGCTCAAACCCACCCGCCTGATCACGGTTTTTGGATGCGGCGGCGACCGGGACCGCGCCAAGCGCCCGCTCATGGCCGCCGCATCCGAGGAATTTTCGGATTGGTCCATCCTGACCTCGGACAATCCACGGAGCGAAGATCCCGCGCGCATCATCGCGGAGATGCGCGCCGGTCTTCGCGGCAATCGTCACGAGGAGATCGTCGATCGAACCGAGGCCATCCGGCGGGCAGTGAACCTCGCCGGCGCCGGTGATATCATTCTCATCGCCGGCAAAGGTCATGAGCGATATCAGGAGTTCGCCGATAAGAAAATCGCCTTCGATGATTCCGCGATCGCCCGTCGGGCCATCGAAAGCAAACGAGTTGAATTGGAAGGGGAAGGCCGCGCCAGCGGAAGCGACGATACCGCCACGCCGACTGATCGTCTGCCGCTGAGACGCCCAGGGGATTCTTGATCGTGGATGCGCTGACGCTCACTGAGCTCGCCGACATGTGCCAAGGCACCCTCCATGCCGGAACTCCTTCCCAAACGGTGCGAAGAGTTTCCAAGGACACGCGGACACTCGTGGCGGGCGATCTTTATCTGGCCTTGAGAGGCGAAAATCACGACGGCAACGTCTACGCCGAGGAGGCTGCCGCCAAAGGCGCAGCCGGCGCAATCCTCGACGCCGTGCCGGATGGCCTGCCCCCGGACTTCCCGATCATCCTCGTAGATGATACCCTCCTCGCCTTGCACCGCCTGGCGGCGGCGTGGCGCGATCGATTAGCACTGAGAGTCGTCTGCATCACCGGAAGCAGCGGAAAAACCAGTACCAAGGAGTTCACCGCGGCCGTCCTCTCCGTCCGTTACCGCGTTGTCAAGACCGAGGGAAACTTGAATAACCACATCGGCCTGCCCCTCTCGATTTTGTCGGCTTCCATTTTCGATGATGCCGCGGTGTGGGAAATTGGCATGAATCATCCGGGCGAAATCGCGCCGCTCGCGCGGCTCGCCAGACCAGATCTTGCCATAATAACAAACATCGGCGTCGCGCATATCGAGTACATGGGCTCGCGCGAAGCCATTGCCCACGAGAAGGGCTCGCTCGCCGAAGCTGTCGGAACGCGCGGCGCTGTCATTCTTCCGACCGAGGACGATTTCGCGATGCAAATCGCGACTCGCGCCACCGGGCGAGTGATTCGCGCGGGTCTCTCCTCAGGCACGCTCTGGGCTTCAAACATCGTGATGAGCGCTGAAGGGTCTCGTTTCACGATTCATACCGAAGCCGCGTCCTGCCCCGCCGAGGTGTCCGCTCCGGGGGAGCACATGGTGCGTAACGCGCTCCTCGCGGTCGCAGCGGGACTGGAGCTAGGTCTTGACTTGGAAGAATGCGCCGAGGGCCTCGCCACTGCGCGTCTCACCGGCGGTCGATTGGCCCGCCGCATTCTCCGCGGGGTCACCGTGCTCGACGACACCTACAACGCGAATCCGGATTCGATGGAGGCCGCTCTGCAGACGCTGGGCGCTCTGCCGGTGGCGGGTCGCCGGATCGCAGTCCTGGGCAAGATGGGCGAGCTCGGCGAGCACGCCGCCGCCGGTTACCAGCGCGTCGGCCGCAACGCCGCCAGAGTCGCCGACGCGCTCATCGCAGTCGGCACTGAAACGACGCCCCTCTCGGACACCGCGCGTGCGGCCGGACTGAAGGAAGTGCACACGACAGCCGACACCGCCGAAGCGGCCGGTCTGCTGAGAAAGATGGCTCGCGAAGGCGATCTCGTCCTTGTCAAGGGTAGTCGCGCCGCCCGCATGGAGCGCGTGATCGAGAACTTCTGATGCTTTACTACCTCTACGAGCTTGGCGAGTGGGCGCGCAAGGCCGGCTACGAAAGTGATTTCCTCAAAGCGCTAAACGTTTTCAGTTATATAACCTTTCGCGCGATCTGCGCCGCGGCCACCGCTTTCCTGATTTCCATTATCTTCGGCAGCTGGACGATCCGACAGCTGATCTCACTAAAATTCGGCCAGCCTATTCGCAGCAAGGAGGAAGTAAACAAGCTCTTCGAGCTGCATGGCGCAAAGAAAGGCACCCCCACCATGGGAGGCCTGCTGATCATCGGCTCGATCGTGATTGCGACTCTCCTCTGGGCACGGACCGAGAATCCATTCGTCTGGCTTGTGCTCTTCAGCACTTTGTTTCTCGGCGGAATTGGCTTCTATGACGATTGGCTCAAGGTCTCCAAGAAGAGTTCCAAAGGCATTAGCAGCCGCCTGAAGTTCGGCCTGCAGTGCGTCTTGGCGGCGATTTTCACGATCTTCTTTCTGACCAGCCCAAGGCTGTCTGAAATTGCTAAGCAACTCTACATCCCCTTCCTAAAGGAGCCGCTCATCTTCAGCCTCGGCTGGCTCACCTTCGTCTTTTACCTACTGGTCATCGTCGGAACCTCCAACGCGGTCAACCTCACTGACGGACTCGACGGCCTGGCGACAGGATGCACGGCAACCGTGGCCGCCACCTACGCCGGCCTGGCCTATCTCGCCGGCAATGTCCGCGCCGCGGAATACCTGCAGATCCCCTACGTCCCCTTTTCGGGCGAGCTCGCGGTTGTTTGCAGCGCCTTGCTGGGGGCGTGCCTCGGGTTCCTTTGGTGGAACGCATTCCCCGCCCGCGTGTTCATGGGCGACACTGGGTCGCTCGCCATTGGGGGGATGCTTGGCGCGGTGGCCATCTGCTGCAAGCAGGAGCTTCTTCTCGTTATCGTGGGAGGAGTCTTCGTCATCGAAGCAATGTCAGTGATCTTGCAAGTTCTAAGCTTCAAGATGACCGGCCGGCGGATCATCAAAATGTCGCCGATCCACCATCATTTCGAACTGAGCGGGTGGAAAGAGAATACCGTCATTGTCCGCTTTTGGATCGTCTCCATCCTCTTCGCCCTCCTCGGGCTGGCAACCTTGAAACTGCGATGATCTACTCCGGAAAGAGGGCCGTCGTTCTCGGCCTCGGGCACAGTGGCGAGGCTGCGGCCATCCTGTTGCGCGAGGAAGGCGCGGAGGTCACCATCTGCGAAAGCAGTGACAATTCTGCGCTCCGCGAGAAGGCAGCCAAGCTCAAGGAACAAGACATCCGCATTCTCCTTGGTCCCGCCGCCGACACCGATCCAAGTTCCTACGACGTCTGTATTCTCAGTCCGGGAATCGACCCGGCCGTTCCGCTCGTGCAGAATGTTCTCCGCAAAAGAATTCCGATCATCGGAGAACTCGAGCTTGCCTTCGAAGAATGCATTTGCCCGGTGGTGGCCATCACGGGCACCAATGGAAAGACGACGACGACCGAGCTAACCACCGCGATGCTGCAGGGTTCAGGCGTCCGGACCATGGCGAGCGGCAATATCGGTCTGCCCTTTGCGACTGCTGTGCGGCAAAGCCACGAGCTCGACGTGATGGTTCTCGAGGTTAGCTCTTTTCAGCTCGAGACGATCGATGCCTTCCGCCCTCATGTCTCCGTATGGCTGAACCTCAGCCCCAACCACCTCGATCGCTACCGTGACATGGATGAATATCGCACGGCCAAACTTCGAATCTTCCTAAATCAGACGTCCGACGATTTCGCCGTCGTCAACGCTCGCGAGAACCTGCCCGCGCTCGCCGCCCGGCGCATCACCTTTAGCGCCTATGATCCGGACGCCGACTTTACACTGCGCGATCGAGTCATCCATTACCGCAATGAACCCGTGCTTGATCAGCGCGCGACCAAACTCCCCGGAATTCACAACGCAGAGAATCTCATGGCCGCCATGGGAATCGGCCTCGCCCTTGGCCTAGACTTCGAAAAGATGTCCGGAGCGGTTCATGAGTACACTGCCCCGGTGCACCGGTGCGAGTTCGTCCGCGAGCTCAGAGGTATCCGCTGGATCAACGATTCAAAGGCGACAAACCTCGACTCCGTTGAGAAGGCCATCCTCTCACAGGCAGGGCCGATTGTGCTCATCGCCGGCGGCAAGGATAAAGGATTCGAATTTGATTCAATCGCGCCTCTCGTGCGTGAGCGGGTTCGTCAGGCCGTCCTGATCGGCGAGATGAAAGAGCGAATAGCCCGTTCCTGGAGCGGGCTTGACTGCCGGCTGGCCGACTCTCTCGAGGAGGCCGTCAGCTTCGCCTCTCAGGTCGCCACGGAAGGCGAGACGGTGCTCTTTTCCCCCGGAACGTCGTCTTTTGACATGTTCCGCAACTACGGCGAGCGCGGCAACCGCTTCAAGGAGGCGGTGAACGCTCTCGGCTAACCAACAAAGTCAATCAAACCGCAGATCATGAAAATGAAGAAAATCCTGAAAATGCCGCTCCGACGAATGCAGCGGCAGCCTTCGCCTGCCGAAGCTTTGCGGGCCAAGGCGACCGCCAACTCGGGAGCATACGACAAAGAGGACTACGAGGTACAGGAGGAGCCGAACATGAAGTTTTCGCATGCGCTCCTGGTTGTTCTCGCGCTGCACGTTATCGCGGTCGGCGGCGTCTTCGCCTTCAATTCAATCAAAGCCGGACAAGCCGCCGCCGCTAAGAATGCTGCCAAGGAAGAAATCGCTCGCGCAGTTGCGCGGACGTCCACCCCAACAAAACCCTCGGCGCCGGACAGCGTCACGGCGGGGTGGCAAGGCCGAACCCATACGGTTCAGGCGGGCGATACACTGAGTCGGCTCGCTTCGCTTTACAAGACCACCATCGAGGCGATCGAGAACGAGAACGGCATCACCACGTATTCGATGATTCGTGTCGGGCAAGTGCTGAAAATTCCCGCCGCCAAGACCGAAACCAGCAGGCCGGCAACCGACCCAGCAAGCGCCTCCGCCAAGCACGCTTTTCTGGCCACGAAATCCGACCTGCCCAAGCCGCCAACTACTGCGGCTGCCAAACCGGAAGCTCCCAAATCGCCCGCCGTCGCCGCCACTCCACCGCCCAAGCCTGTCGCCCAATCAGCCGCTCCGGTTAAGGAGGAAGTCCCGGCGGCGCCCACCAATGGCAACACCTACACGGTCGCCAAGGGTGACAACCCCTACAGCATCGCCAAGAAATTGCACGTAAGCTACAACGAGCTCATCGCCATCAACGAAATCAAAGATCCGACACGGGTGCGAATTGGTCAGAAGCTGAAAATACCGCCACGAAAAAATTGATGCGTTGGCGACGGGCGATGCGGCCTGGCCGCACGTGACGTCCCCTTTCGAAGATGCAACGGAACGCTATCTACGCCCTTCTGCTCACCGTTGTTACGTTGACCGCTCTCGGCATCGTCATGCTTTTCAGCACCAGCGCCTTTGCGCAGGAAAGCCACGGCGATATCTATTTTTTCGTCAAGCGCCAGGCATTCTGGCTCACCATTTCCCTGCTTTGTGCTCTCATCGGGGCACTGGTGGACTACCATTGGTGGAAGAAGAGCTGGTGGCTGGTCTTTGTCCTTTCCTTGGCGCTTCTCATCCTTTGCTTCGTTCCCCCGATCGGTCTAAAGATCAACGGTTCCCGCCGCTGGATTCAAGTCGGGTTCGGGACCTTTCAGCCCAGCGAACTGGCCAAGGTCGCCGTTGTATTTTTTACGGCCTGGTGGTTCGAGAAATTTGAAAAGGATGCCGGCCGGTTTTTCAAGGGATTCGTCTTCCCCTTCGCGATCGTCAGTCTGATCCTCGTACCGATCTCTCGCCAGGAGGACCTCGGCTACACTGCGCTTATCGGTGCCGCCGTGCTCTGCGTGATGTTCGTTGCCGGAATGCGGCTACGCTGGATTCTGCCGATTGTCCTTGTCGGTGTCGTCGCGATTCTCTACTTGGCGATTCATATCGAAGAACGGCGCGACCGTTTGCTCGCTTTTCTCAACCCTGAGGAGTACCAGGCCAGCGGTGGTTACCAGCAGTTACAGGGTCTCATCGCGATTGGCTCCGGAGGCGTTGACGGACTCGGCCTCGGCGAGGGGCGGCAGAAGATGCTTTACCTTCCCTACGCGCATACGGATTTCATTTTTCCGATGATCGGAGAAGAATTGGGTTTGCGCGTCACCTTGGTGATTGTTTTTTGTTACCTGCTCATCTGCTTATGTGGAACCTTGATTGCCATGAATGCGCCGGACCGGTTCGGGATGTTGCTGGGGTTCGGCTTTGTGATGATGATCACTCTGCAGGCGATTGTGAATATTGGGGTGACTACATCGGTGTTACCGAATAAGGGAATGCCGCTGCCTTTCATCAGTTTCGGCGGCTCGAATCTGGCGATTTGCTACTTCATGGTCGGAGTGCTCGTGAATATTCATCGATTCGGAAACCCGCTCCTCGAGATGGCTTCGCCTGCTCTGCGCCGTGTGCGAAATATCTGCAGGCTATGAAGCCATTCCGCGTCGTGATCGCCTGTGGCGGAACGGGCGGCCATCTCTTTCCCGGTCTGGCCGTCGCGGAAATACTCAAGGAACGAGGACACGAGGTGCTCCTGGTTGTCTCCGAAAAGGAAATCGACACCATTGCTCTAAAGGCGCACCCCGACTTTCGTGCCGAGAAACTGCCCTCAGTGGGGATGCCGAACCTCCTCTCCCCGGCTTTCGTTCGCTTTCTGCGCCGTTCGTGGGAAGGGTATGTTTACTGCAGAGGCAGTTACCGAAAGTTTCGTCCGTCGGTCGTTCTCGGCATGGGAGGCTTCACCTCGACCGCACCCATCCTGGCAGGACGCCGCTTGAAATTGCCGACTTTGATCCACGAGTCGAACGCTATTCCCGGACGCGCTAACAAACTCACGGCGCGCTTCGTCACGCGCGTGCTGCTCGGCTTCCAAGCCTGCGCCCCCTTTTTTCAGAACCTGGACTGCGTCGTCACGGGGACCCCGGTCCGGCGAAATCTCGGATCTCCGCTGAGCCGCGCGACCGCACTGGCCGCGTTCCGCCTTGAAGAAAACCGGCGCACTCTCTTGGTGATGGGAGGAAGCCAGGGCGCCTCAGGCATCAACCAAGCGCTCTTTAAGTCGGCGCCCCTGCTCACGGACCAGCCGCTCCAAATCATTCACCTCACCGGTGACCGCGACGACCGCTTAGCAGCCGCCAACTATCAGCGGGAAAATATTCCCCATTACGTCGCCCCGTTTCATCACCGGATGGAGGAGGTCTACTCTGCGGCGGACCTTGTGATTTCTCGCGCCGGGGCCGCCAGCCTCAGTGAGTTATCTCAGTTCGGTCTGGCCTCGATCTTGATCCCGTATCCTTACGCAACTGATGATCACCAGACATCCAACGCGAGCGTCTTCGCCGACGCTGGCGCCGCCGAACTTCTACCCGAGCGCCGTTTAACTCCGGAAGCCTTCTCCGCACTGATCACCAGTCTGCTCAGCGACGATGCTCGGCGCGAAAAAATGTCGGCCGCGGCACACACGATTCTCCCGCGAGACGCGGCTGGCAACGTTGCCGACGAGATCGAACGAGCGGCCGCGCCTCAGAACCCATGAACCTTGCCTCGCTCACCGCGTATCTGACCGGACCACCGCATCGCGTTCATCTGATCGGAGTGGCCGGATCAGGGATGAGTGGCATCGCGGGACTTCTTCTTGCCTTAGGCCATCGCGTCAGTGGCTCGGACAAGGTCGCCACGGTTGAGGTGGGACGTTTGGAAAAGAAGGGACTTCGATTTGGCGTGCCGCACCAGGCGGTTGAGGTTCTAGAGGCCGAGCTGGTCGTCTACTCATCCGCCATCAAACCGGGCAATGTCGCCTACGACGAAGCGAGAAGGCTGCGCATCCCGATGGTGCGGCGGGCCGATGCTTTGGCGGCCATTATGAATTCGAAGAAGGGCATCGTCATCTGTGGCATGCACGGCAAGACGACCACTTCTTCGATGACGGCCCACGTGCTGCGCAGCTGTGGGCTCAAGCCATCGCATTATGTCGGTGCAGAGATCCCGATCCTTGGCTCGAATGCACGGTGGGACTCGGCCGGCGAATACTTTGTCGCCGAAGGCGACGAGAGCGACGGAACCCTCATCAACTACCATCCCGAACACGCCATCGTCCTTAATGTCGAACCCGAGCATCTTGATTTCTACAAGGATCTCGCCGCGATCGATGCTGTTTACGGCAAGCTAGTCGCACAAACTCGCGGTCAGGTTGTTTATTGCGGAGACGATCCAGGCGCGACGCGCGTCTGCGCTGCCCACCCGGGCGCGATCTCCTACGGGCGAACGGAAGGAAATCGCTACCGGCTCACCAACCTGGTGACTGAAAATTTTTGTTCGCACTTTCAGATCGAAAGAGGTGACGAGGTCCTGGGGCCAGCGAGGCTAAACATCCCGGGCGCTCACAACGCCGTCAATGCTCTTGCCGTAATTGCCCTTGCTCTGGAAATGGGCCTCCGGTTCGAAAACGTCGTCGCCGCGCTTGAGGGATTCCGCGGTGCGCGACGAAGATTTGAGATTTGCTATGAATCGCCTCGGAACCTGGTGGTCGATGATTACGGACACCATCCCACGGAGATCGCCGCCACGATTGCAACCGCCAGGACCGGTCATTGGAAACGCGTGCTCGTCATGTTTCAACCGCACCGTTATACGCGCACTCTGGCGCTCAAGGAAGAATTCGGCCGGGCGTTCGATGGCGCCGACCTCGCCTTCATTGCGGACGTTTATCCAGCCAGCGAGAAGCCGATTCCGGGCGTCTCCGGCCAGATGATCGCGGAGGCGATGCGCTCGCATGGCCATGAACACGTCGAATTTCGACCCGATGTGCGGCAAATTCATCAAAGCGCAGGGGCCGAAATCGAAGATGGTGACCTGATTTTGAGCCTCGGCGCCGGAAATATTCACGAAGCCGCCAGCCGCCTCGTTGCCGACCTCACTTTGCGCGACCGGCTGCTCAGTGCCATGGGCGCCGGTAGCATTCGGCTCTACGAGCCTCTTTCTCGCCATACCACTCTGCGAGTCGGCGGCCCGGCGCAGTTCTGGGCGGAGCCAGAGACCGAAGAGGGCTTCGCGGACCTGGTCCAAATGTCCTTCGACGAAGACATCCCTTTTATGGTGATGGGTCGCGGCTCCAACCTGCTCGTGCGCGATGGCGGAGTGCCCGGCGTCGTCGCTCACCTTTCAAAAGGCGAGTTCGCGCTCTCTGCCGTCAACGGCACTGAAATCACGGCTGGCGTCGGCCTGAAACTGAAGAAGCTCACCGCCATCGCCCGCAATGCCGGCATCGGCGGCTTCGAATGGATGGAGGGTATTCCCGGAAACCTTGGAGGCAGCCTCAGAATGAACGCCGGCGCGATGGGCGGGGAAACTTTCGACCAAGTCGTCGCTGTCCGCTTCTGCGATCAGGATGGCAACATTTTCACGCGTGCGCCCGCCGAAATGGAAGTCCATTATCGCAATGTCCCCACTCTGCAAAACAATTATGCCCTCTCGGCCACGCTCCGCGGAACGCCCGCCGATCCCCGGGAAATCGAGGCCCGAATCGCGACCGCAGAACGGAAGCGGCGCGAATCTCAGCCTGTCGCCGCGAGCGCCGGTTGCATTTTCAAAAATCCGGACCAGACTCCCGCTGGAAAACTGATCGAGGAGCTCGGCTTCAAGAATTTCACCGTCGGAAGGGCGCGCGTTTCTGAGGTGCATGGCAACTTCATCGTCAACGACGGAGGAGCCACCGCGGAGGAGATTCTCACCCTTATCGCAGAGATCAAGGCCGCCGCCGCCCGCGAGCGTGGCATCGATCTCCAAACCGAAGTTCAGATCGTTGGCATTGACGCATGACTGGCATTCTCAAAGGAAAAAAGGTGGCCGTCCTCCTGGGAGGGCCCGGGCCGGAACGTGAAGTATCGCTACGCTCGGGCGCCGCAGTGGCCCGCGCGCTTCGCTCGTTGGGCGCCCTCGTCCAGGAGGTCGACGTCAAGAATTCCCGCCTTGCGCTGCCGGAGCCGATCGACCTGGCCTACAACATGATCCATGGCACCTTTGGCGAAGATGGTCAGATCCAGGAAATTTTGGAACAACAAGGCATCCCCTACACCGGTGAAGGAGTCGCGGGCAGTCAGCTTGCATTTGATAAGATACTCAGTAAGAGAAAATTCGATGAGCATGGTGTCCCGACCGGTCGGTGGCACGTCATCGCTGCCGGCCAAAAGCCGCGTTTCGAAGTGCCGTTCGTCGTGAAATCGCCTCGGCAGGGATCAAGCGTCGGCGTGCATATCATCAAAGATTCCGCAGATCTGGATGCCGCCCTCGAAGACTGCTTTCGCTTCGGCGAAGCAGTGATTGTGGAGGAATTTTTTTCCGGCCGCGAATTGACGGTCGGTATTCTTGGGGACGTCGCTTTACCGGTGATCGAGATCGTTCCCCGTGAGGGATTTTACGATTACCAGCACAAATACACCAAAGGGGCCTCGGAATACTTCGTTCCCGCTCCGATCGGCGACGAGGCCACCCAAGCGGTCCAATATGCCGCCCTGGCTGCCAAGCGTGCCCTCGGTCTAGAAATCTATTCGCGTGTCGATGTGATTCTTGCTTCGGATGGCAGCCTGAACGTATTAGAGATTAATACCATTCCGGGGATGACGGAAACCAGTCTGCTGCCAAAGGCGGCCGCGGCAGCGGGATTAGACTTTCCGACGCTCTGCGAACGGATCGCCTCACTTTCCATGCAACGCACTCACCACTGAATGGCTGATCAGCGTCAACCACGTCGAGTGAATCGAAGGTTGCGCAGCAATTTGACGCGCGCCAATCTGCTCGATGTCCGCATGCGCACGGTGACCGCGCGTCGCCGGCGCCGAGCCATAATCTTTCGTTGGGTCACCAATGTTTTTCTGGTTGGAGCGGTCGGCGCCGGCTCGTTTTTCGGCCTACAGGCGGCCCTCGACAAGTTCTTCTTCAAGAATCCGGAATACACCTTGCGGCGAATTTCCTTCGAGCTCGACGAAATTCTCACCCGGGACGAGGCTCTCGCCGTGACCGGCCTTCGCGAAGGCGTAAATATCTTCTCGGTCGATTTCGCAAGAGTTGAGGCCGCGCTGCGCGAGATTCCGCAGGTGCAGGATGTTCGCCTCGCGCGCAAGCTTCCGGACCAGATCGACGTCAGCATTACGGCGCGGCGGCCGATCGCGTGGGTAGCGGCGCCGGGCGAGACGGGAGATCCTTCCGCCTCGGAGAAATCGCTCCTCGTCGACGCGGGCGGCTTCCTGATGCGGCCACGCCACATCATGCCCGAGTATTTCCATCTCCCCGCCATCTACGGTGCGAAGAGCGACAACGTGCGTGATGGAGAACCGCTCCCAGGCGAGGACTTGCGCCTGGCCGTTCGTTTGATCGAAACAGTTGCTCGGCATCCGAACTCGCTCTTGCACATTCGGGCGATCGACGTATCGCGAGGCTATTGTCTCGAAGTGGTCAATGACTCGAATGCACGTATTTTATTTGGCACAGGCGACTTTGAAGAGCAGCTTGCCCGCTTGCAACAACTCCTCGCCCATTGCAACGAAACCGGACGATCTCTTGAAAAAGTCAATTTGATGGTGAAGCGCAACACCCCGGTGAACTTTGTCGCAGTGTCAAATCCATTGCCGGAGGATCCCGTGGCTATTCCGGCTCCATCGGCGCAACCAACCCCGAAGACGCGGAGAAACTGATGGCTCGACCCGATATTCTCGTGGGGGTGGAGGTGGGAACGTCAAAGGTCTGCGTCGTCGTCGGCGAGATCGGGCGCGAAGGCACACTCCGAATTCTTGGCGTCGGCCTGGCTCCGTCGCGCGGTGTGCGCAAAGGGGAAATTGTTGACCTGGCGATCGCTACCGAATGCGTGCATGATGCCCTGGCCGATGCCGAAACCAACAGCGACGCCGAGATCGGCAGCGTCTTCGTCGCCACCACCGGCAGCCATATTCGCAGCTTCAACAGCCGTGGCGCTATCCTCATTGCCTCGGACCGCTACGAGATCGACGATGGAGACGTCCAGGAAGTCGCGGTAAAGGCGCGTGAGGTAAACATTCCGACCGAAAATCACTTCCTTCACTCCATCATCCAACATTACTACGTCGATGGACAAGAGGGCGTATTGAACCCGATCGGGATGGTTGGCAGGAAGCTGGAGGCCGACTTTCATATCATTCATGGCGTGCGGACTCGCATGCAAAACACGCTGCGCTGCATCCGTGAGAGTGGCGTCGAGATCGACGAGATCGTTGTCAATTCTCTCGCCTCTGCCCAAGCCGTGCTCGATGAACATCAAAAAGAGCTCGGCGCCGTCGTCATCGACGTAGGCGGCGGAGTCACCGACTACATCGTTTACGAAACCGGTGTCGTCCGCCACAGCGGGGTGCTGGCCGTGGGTGGCGACCACATCAGCAATGACATTTCTTTAGGGCTGCGGATTCCGCTCACCCGGGCGGAAAAGCTCAAGGTCGACGAGGGCTCGGCAAAACTTGGAACTTCCACTCCGGGAGAGAAAATCACCCTCAAGAATGACGCTGGGTTCGCTGGCAAGGAAGTTGAGCGTGAGATGCTCAATACGATCATCCATGCGCGCCTGCGCGAAAACTTCGAGCTCATAAAAAAGCAAATCGAACCGGAGGTCTCCATGCGCATGCTCGGCGGTGGCGTGGTCCTTACCGGGGGATGTAGCCTGATGCGCGGCATCAAGGAAGTCGCCGAATCCGTTTTCGAGCTGCCGGTGCACCTGGCACGCGACACCGGCGTCTCCGGACCGAAGTCGGTGCTCAACAATCCGCAATATTCCACCTCGATCGGCCTCATCAAATTCGCGCAAGCGCTCCGCGCCGAAGTAGAAAGGCCCGGTCTGATCGGCTCGGTTCTGGAAAAAATCGGCGGTATTTTCCGGAAGAGAGGCTGAAGGAAAATGTCTGCCTTCCAGATGGAATGATCGAATCGACCACCGTCATGGAAGCGCTCTTGGCCCATCAAAATTTTGTTTCAACCGCCGTTTGTTTTTCCCTGCGCCGCGCAAGTTTGCTAGCCTGCTTTCCCGTCGACTCGACCAACTTCTAAAGTCATGATTTCTTATCCAAGGTCTGATACTGCCTCTGAAGGCATCGAACCCCCGACTGTCCGCATCATCGGGCTTGGAAACGCCGGAACACATTTAGCGGACCGTCTGCAAATGAACGGCCATGCTGATGTGGTGGTGATGAACACTGACGCGCAGTCGTTGCAATCATCCATCGCCTTCAAGAAGACGCCCGTCGGTCAGATGACGACGCGAGGGCTGGGCACCGGCGGTGATCCGGAGATTGGTTATGAGGCGGCCCTTGAATCGCGTGATGCCATTCGTTCGACGGTCGAAGGCACGAACATTGTTTTCCTTTGTGCCGGGCTTGGCGGAGGCACTGCCTCCGGCGTGATTCCAGTTCTCGCGGAGGCGGCTCGCGAGGCCGGAGCGGTGGTCTTCTCGATTGTGACTTCGCCCTTCAGCTTTGAGGGTCGCCGCCGCTCCAGGCAGGCTGGCGATGCGATGGCGCTTTTGTCTAAGCAATCAAACGCGCTGATCCATTTCGAGAATGACCGCATGGCTGAACTTTCCTCGCCTCGCTCGGGCATTGAAGAGACGTTTGCTGCTTCCGACGCGATGCTCTGCGCCTGCGTCACTTCGCTGATCGCTATCCTGCGGGGCGGAAATCCGATGCCCATTGGACTCGCTGATCTGCTGGTCGCCGTCGGGGGCGGTTCACCCGCAGGCTTATTTGGACGCGGCGAGGCGACGGGGGATAATCGCGCGCATGAAGCCCTCGAACGCGCTCTAAAGAGCCCCTTGCTCGATCGCGGACGGTTGATCGGAGACTGCCATGCCGTCATTGCGCACCTCGTTGGTCCGACTTCGCTTTCCTTCTCGGAGGTCGCCGCCGTCATGCGCGAGGTAAGACGGCACACCGCAGATGAGGCTAAGCTTTTCCTGGGCGTCACCACCGTCAGTGATCCTTCAGCCCAGCTCAGCGTCACTCTCTTTGGCAACTATTCTTCGCCACCGGTGGTCGAGTCCGCGCAACCTCAGGCTGCAGCTAGCGGCGTCGCCGGGGCCGTGCCAAGCACGGCTGCGATTCCCGCTGGGACTGCCGCGGCCGGAGAAGTTGCCGGTTCGCCGCCCGAGGCTCCCGCAGCGGCCCCGGTCTCGGCCGACGCGCAGACGCCGGGAGAAGAGTCCGACAGCTCGGACGACCCCTCTAAGGCCAAGGCAGGCTCGAAAACGAAGCCAGCCAAACAGGAGACTTTGCAGTTTGAATCTACCACTCGCGGACGCTTCGACAAAAGCGAGCCCACCATCGTCGAAGGCGAAGACCTGGACGTCCCGACTTTTCTGCGCATGCGCAAGCCTAATTAGCTGTCCAGGTCGGCCAAGAAACTCGCCTCATTTTTAAGTCTGTGCGCTGGCGAGGTCGAATTGGCTTGCCCTTCGGAATCGCTCCTCTAAGATCGCCTCACAAAAGAAAGCAACTCGCATGAGCTTCACGGTTACGAAAGTTGATATCTGGAGTGCCAAAATTGAAGATAGACCTGGCGGTCTCGCGAAGGTTCTCGGCGCGCTGGGAAACACCGGAGCAAGTCTTGAGTGCGTCATCGCACGGCGCGATACAGCGAAGTCCGGCACCGGCGTAGTCTTCCTCACCCCGGTCAAGGGTTCTCCGGCGCGCAAAGCAGCGCAAGCGGAGGGCGTCGCCCCAGCGAAGAATCTAACCACGCTCAAAGTCGAAGGAGACGACTCTCCCGGTTTGGGCGGGCGCATCGTCGCCGCAATCGCCGACGCCGGCATCAACTTGCGCGGTGTCTCCGCAGCGGTGGTCGGAAGAAAGTTTGTCGCCTACCTTGGCTTCGATGATGCCGCTGATGCGACCAAGGCCGGCCGTGCGTTGCGCACTCTCTCGACGCAAAAGGGCTCCGGAAAGTCCAAGCGCTAAGCGCACGTCATTTGTAAAAACCGTATTCTACAGTAAAGCGATTTCGTTGTAGCGACCGTGTCCCCACGGTCGAGGGTCCCCGGCGGTGGGGACACCGCCGCTGATCGCTCGCTCTCCGAAAGTTAGCTTCATAAGCGGGATTTCGCTCGGAGCTTGAGACAAGCGTCCAGACAATTGTTTCATCGATTGTCGGCTGCGAATTTTCTTCTGCTATCTAGTGTTTCTTACGCGTGAGCATGAATTCGTTGCCCTCGGTATCTGCGCACATGGCTAGGTGAGGCGGCTCTCCTGCGGCATCAGACATCGGTTCTCTGAGGAGCTGACCACCCGCTGCGACCACTTCGCGCGCTCCCGCAACGACATCCGCGACTTGAAAGCTTAGCCCGGTCCAGGTCCGCTCTCCCTCTCCGCCGGCGTGGATTCCAATGGTCGCCCCGGCAATCTCCAGCTCGCTGAGGACGTCGCTCTGACGAAGGACGTTCGCGTTGAATGCAGTCCGATAAAAGCTGACCGCGCGCGGCGTTTCTGCCGCCCAGAGAATGTACTTTGTCCGCTCTACATCCATGCAGTAGCGATACACAATGAGCTGATGCGGTGAAAGGAAAACGGTCTGCTTCACGCCAAGAGCAGATCGGTGCGATCAGCACGCCCGATTTGATCATGCCAAGCGAGAAGCGGCTCGATTTCCGGATGAATTTGCCCGGATCCGACGCGCTCCAGCAAGCGAACAACCGAGTAGTCCCGAATCCTCCTGAGGTATTCGCTCTCCCAAACCTCGAACCTTTTCTCGGTTTTGGCATCCAGAAACGGCCAGCGTTCACTCGGCACGTGGTGGCCACAACGCCACGGCTTGGGCGTCAAGCGCGCGCGGAATGATTTTTGACTACGACACAGGCGAAGGTAGAGCGGATCGCTCCCAACGAAGTCGAGAGTTCGCGCCGCCTCGTCGGAGCAAGGGTCGATTTTCCGATGTGCCAGAATTACCCTTAACCCGCCCGCGGTCTCATAAATAAAGGCGAGGCCGGCAGGTTCACCGCCGATCACCTCCACTACTTTTCGAAGGACGGAACTCGCGGACAGGTCTTTGCCGCGTCTTGTTTCTGCCGATTTCCGGTTCCGAGTGAAGAAGCTCTGCAGAATCCCTGCGCGCGGCTCTTCCGCTTCAGTTGGGGGATGATCGACGTCGGCAATGAACATCCGCGCCGCATTGAGGACGACGCACCCATAGCTGTTGCGCGTGATCGCTCCAGTTGGTTCCCCTGAGGTTGAACTCGCCATCACCTGCAAGACCGGCTCCCGCATCGGACGATCGGGATAGCCGTAACGCTGGAGTGCCTCCCCTGACTGAAAGCGCTCTGCAAGGACGCGCGCCCGCTCCTGCGCACGTTCACAAGCGTCTTCGCTGCTTTGATCCGAGAAGCCCCAGCAAATAAATCCATCGTGCGCTCCGCGCTGCCAGAATTTTGGAAAATACATGGGACCTGACTAGCGCATCGACTCGGTTCGTCCAAGCTGTCGAAATCCGCCGGCTGCCGTCGACGTGAAGCTTGAACGATGATTTCCATCCATACGACCGACCCGGCGAATACACAGACGTTGGTGGCGATCGCCGGGACTGGTTTTGGACAGGGGGCCAAGCTCGATCAGCAAAATACTATCTGGCAAGGCGAAAAGGCCTGGGCTCAGCTTTCGCAAAATCCCGGCACCGGCGAAGGAACGCTCTTCATCGGCGATTGCGAGTTAAGCCGCCAATTGGGCGAATACGAGCAGCGCGCCGCGGCGGAGGCGGCCGCGCAACTCTAATGGACCAAAGCATGAAGAACACGTCGCTCACAAAGTCACTTCCCGCGTTGCTTGCACTCACCGGCGGAGCGATGCTCGCGACCAGCGAAAAGACCGAAGCCGCGAACACCACCGGCCAAAGCACATCACACCTCGACGCACTGGAAGTCCGTATCAAGAATGTCCAGGAAAAACTTGCCAACCAGCAGCCTGGCCTCTCCTTTGACGAGCGGACCTCCGAGGACGGTCTCACTACATTCTGGTGGGGCAATTGGCGCAACGGCGGATGGGGTCCGGGAATGTGGCACAATTGGGGCAACGGAGGCTGGCGCAACTGGGGCAATGGCTGGGGCAACGGTGGCTGGCACAATTGGCACAATTGGGGTAACTGGTAAGCCCCTCTCGAACCTCCCTGAAGGTTGTCAGGAGAGCGCGAATCCGCTGGAAGCAAACGGCGGATTCTTCAAGTCGTCGGAAATCGAACCGTGGGCGACGCTCCTGGTCCTCCAAGCCTCACCGTTCTGCAACATCAACTGCGACTATTGTTACCTACCGAATCGGACATCGACGCGCCGCATGAGCATGCCGGTCCTCGCATCGGCGATCGAGAAAACCTACGCGTCCGACCTGGTTCGGGGCGAATTGACGATCATCTGGCATGCTGGGGAACCATTGGCAGTGCCTATCGCGTGGTACGAAGAAGCACTCGCAACCATATCGCTGACCGCTCCGAGTGGGGCGAACATCGTTCATTCCATTCAGTCCAACGGCACCTTGCTGAACCAAGCATGGTGCGACTTTATCCGGAGCCATGACATTCGTATGGGCCTCAGTATCGACGGTCCGGATTTTCTTCACGATGTGCACCGCAAGACCAGGCGGGGCGACGGCAGCCACCGCTTGGCCATGCGCGGTCTGCAACTGCTGAAGGACAACGACATCCCCTTCCACGTCATCGCCGTGATTACCGGCGAGGCCCTTGGTTACGCCCAGGAGATCTACGACTTCTTCGAGGCCGCGGGTGTCGAGCGTCTGGGCTTCAATATCGAAGAAGTTGAGGCGGAGCACGGCGTTTCCACTCTTGGCTCCGGACACGAAGAAAGTGTGCGCGAGTTCTATCAGACCATCTTCGAAAATCAGAAAAGACGCCGAAGCATCACCATTCGTGAATTCGCGGCAGCAGAGCAAAAGATCCGCTCGGGCATCTCTCTGCGGGAATTTGATTTCCCGTGGTTCAATGAACAGGTGCGTCCATTTGGGATCATCAGTGTCGATTGGCAGGGAAATTTTTCCACGTACTCGCCGGAGCTTCTTGGGATGTCGCTCGAGCCCTACGGTGAGTTCTCTTTTGGGAACGTCCTCCGCGACCATTTCGCGGATGCGCTGGAAACTCCAAAGTTCCGCCAGGTGCTGGTGGACATTCAGACCGGGATCAAACGATGCGCCGAGACTTGCCCATATTACGGATACTGCGGAGCAGGCGCCCCGGCGAATAAGTATTATGAGAATGGCTCGTTTGCGTCCACACAGACCCTCTATTGCCGCTATTCGGTGCAAATGCCGCTCGATGTCGTCTTGAATGATATGGAGACGGCTTTGAGCTAAGCCACCTGAGGCAGGTTGCGGAAAACCGACGAGCAGGCTGCTCTATCAGGCGCTTTTGCCTCGTTGCCCTTCGACAACATGTTAAATTAGGGAGCGTCGTATGAGTCCTGAAAAATTCACTGCCAAGATGCAAGAGGCCTTCAACGCCTCTCTGGACCTGGCCTCAAAAGCGAATCATTCTGAAATTTCCACCGAGCACTTTCTGCTGGCTCTGCTCAGGCAAGGGGATGGTCTCGCTCGGCCGCTGCTCGAGGGTTTGGGAATAAATCCGACTCAACTCGAAAAGCAGCTCGAAGCCGAGCTCTCCCGACGCGCAACCGTGCACGGCGGCGCGTCCCCGCACCTGGGCGCAGATCTTCGCAAGACGATCGATGCCGCGGAGGGCGAGATGTCCAAGCTTAAGGACGAATTTCTCAGCGCCGAACACTTCCTGCTCGCGGTGCTGAACTCTGGAACTCCTGCGGCGGCGATGCTCAAGAATGCAGGCATCAACCCGCAGAAGCTCATGCAGAGCTTGCAGAGCATCCGCGGCAACCAGCGCGTGACCGATCAGGACCCAGAAGGCAAATACCAGACTTTGGAAAAGTATGGCCGCGATCTCACCGAGCTAGCTCGTAAGGGAAAGATCGATCCGGTGATCGGCCGCGACAATGAAATCCGACGGACCATGCAGGTCCTCTCCCGTCGGACCAAAAACAACCCAGTCCTCATCGGGGAGCCAGGCGTTGGCAAGACTGCCATCGTCGAGGGACTCGCCCGACGCATTGTCGCCGGCGACGTGCCCGAATCCCTCAAGAACAAACGCATCATCGCGATGGACATCGGCGCCATGATCGCCGGCGCCAAGTTCCGCGGCGAGTTCGAGGACAGGCTGAAGGCCTTCCTGAAAGAGGTGACCGCCTCTGGGGGCAAGATCATCCTCTTTATCGACGAGCTCCATACCATCGTCGGCGCGGGCGCAGCCGAAGGTTCCGCGGATGCTTCAAATATGCTCAAACCCCAGCTCGCTCGCGGCGAACTGCACACCATCGGCGCCACCACGCTCGACGAATATCGCAAATACATCGAAAAGGACGCTGCCCTCGAGCGACGCTTCCAACCAGTCATGGTCGAGGAGCCAAGCGTGGAGGATACCATCGCCATCCTGCGCGGCCTCAAGGAACGTTATGAAGTGCATCATGGCGTTCGCATCCAGGATGCCGCTCTGATCGCGGCCGCCACGCTCTCCCATCGCTACATCAGCGATCGATTTCTGCCAGACAAGGCCGTCGACCTCGTCGACGAAGCTGCCTCGCGCTTAAAGATCGAACTTGATTCGATGCCCACCGAGATCGACCAGCTCGAACGCCAGATCATGCAACTCGAGATGGAAAAACAGGCGCTCAAGAAAGAACGGGACAACGCTAGCAAGGAGCGTCTCTCCAAGCTGGAGAAGGAGCTCGCCGATCTCAAAGAGCAGTCGAGCCGGCTCAAGGCGCAATGGCAGAAAGAAAAAGAGGAAATTACCAAATCGCAGAAATTCGGCGAACAAATCGATCAGCTCAGAACCGAACTCGAGCAGGCGCAAAGAAGAGGAGATCTCCACCGCGCTTCGGAAATCCAATATGGGAAAATCCCGGAGCTGCAAAAGGAGCTGGATGACTTGAAAAGCAAGGAAACGGCCGGCAGCCATATCCTCCTCAAAGAGGAAGTCACCGAAGAGGACATTGCCAAGGTCGTCTCCAGCTGGACTGGCATTCCCGTGTCCCGCCTCCAGGAAGGCGAACGCCACAAGCTCGTCAAAATGGAAGAAAGGCTGATGGAGCGTGTCGTCGGCCAGGAACGGGCCATTCGCGCCGTCTCCAACGCGGTCCGCCGTGCCCGGGCGGGACTACAAGACGAAAATCGTCCGATCGGTTCCTTCATGTTCCTTGGACCGACCGGGGTCGGAAAAACGGAACTCTCCAAGGCATTGGCCGAATTTCTCTTCGATGACGAGCGGGCCATGATCCGAATCGATATGAGCGAGTACATGGAGAAACACACCGTGGCGCGACTCATCGGCGCACCCCCAGGCTATGTTGGCTACGAAGAGGGCGGGCAACTTAGCGAAGCCGTTCGTCGCCGACCCTATTCTGTCGTGCTCTTCGACGAGATCGAAAAAGCGCATCACGACGTCTTCAATGTCTTGCTCCAGGTGCTTGATGATGGGCGAATCACCGACGGCCAAGGCCGAACCGTTGATTTCAAGAATACGGTGATCATCATGACCTCAAACATCGGCAGCCAATATATCATGGAAGACCTCCCGAAGGAGGAGCGGGACCGCCGCGTCACCGAAGCGTTGCGAGCACATTTCCGTCCCGAGTTCCTCAATCGGATCGATGAGATCATCATCTTCGACCGTCTGGATGATCGACAGATCACCAAGATCGTCGACTTCCAACTCAAGCGGCTCCTTCAGCGCCTCGGTGATAGAAAGATCAGCTTGGAGCTCTCCGATGACGCCAAACGATTCCTGGTCAAGGAGGGTTATGATCCCGCTTACGGTGCCCGCCCCCTCAGGCGTGTCATCCAAAGAGAAATCCTCGACCCGCTAAGTCTGGAGATCCTCGACGGCAAGTTTCAGGAGGGAGATCGGATCAACGTCCACGCCGCCGACGGCCATCTCACCTTCAAGAAGACTTGATTTCGGCAGAAACGCACCACCGTTTTCTGCCAAACTTTCCCAACTTTTTCTCTTGCTTAGGACTAGCAAGAGTTTATTTTCTCACTTCCCGCACGATTGTCGGGGAACTGGCGGAAGCACCTGAGCGTGCTTTTTTTGTCCCCATATTCCGGCGGAATGCACCGAGACAATGATAGGACCACATCCATGCACGATGGCAGCGCTCCAAAAAGCGGCGGTCCGTCTTTGTCGTCGAAAGCGAATCTCTTAAGACTACAAAAAGGGTAAACCCTCAACCGTTCTTTATAAAAAATGTCAACTCCCGCCGGCCAACGCATACGCATCCGCCTGAAGGCCTTTGATTATCGCATCTTGGATGCTTCGGCCGCCGAGATCGTCGAGACGGCCAAGCGCACCGGCTCGAAGGTAACCGGGCCGATTCCGCTGCCGACCCGCATCGAGAAGTTTACCGTTAATCGCTCCCCGCACGTCGACAAGAAGGCGATGGATCAATTTGAGATCCGCACGCACAAGCGACTGCTGGATATCGTGGAGCCAACCGCCAAAACCGTTGATGAACTTCGCAAGCTCAATCTGCCCGCCGGAGTCGACATCACCATCAAGATCTAGCCATGAGCATAGGACTTTTAGGCAAGAAACTGGGAATGACCCGCGTCTATGACGAGAAGGGGCGCGTGATGACGGCGACGGTCATCGAGGCGGATGGAAACCGTGTCCTCCAAGTGAAGACCATGGAGAAAGATGGTTATCACGCGGTGCAAGTCGGCTTTGGCGATCAAAAGCGGCAGCGCGTCAGCAAAGCGCAGGCCGGTCATTTTGCCAAATTATCGTGCCCGCCCAAGAAATTCGTTCGCGAGTTTCGTCTTGCGAACGAGGAGGCGGTCCCTGACCACGCCGGCGACCTCCCCCTGACCGTATTCGAGGTAGGGCAGTTTGTGGACGTCATCGGACAATCCAAGGGCAAAGGCTTCCAAGGAGTCGTCAAGAAGCACAATTTTGAAGGCCAACCCGCCAGCCATGGCTCGATGATGCATCGTCGCAACGGCGCCATCGGCAACCGCTCCACGCCCGGCCGCGTCTGGAAAAACATGGGAATGCCCGGTCATCTCGGCGACGAACGGGTGACTGTTCAGAATTTGCGCGTTGTTCAAGTGCGCCAAGAAGATGGGGTCATCCTTGTTAGCGGCGCGGTTCCCGGCGCCAAGGGATCGAATGTGATCGTGCGCCCCGCCAAGAAGAAACCATTGACCGCTGAAAAGGACTAGCGATGAGCGCAACCATTTTCACCGCGGAAGAGGCTCGGAAGGCAAATATCGAACTGATCACCGAGCCAGAGAAAGGCCGTCAGGCCGTGCATGATGTTGTTGTGGCCTTGCGCGCAAATCGCCGTCGCGGCACCGCCAGCACGAAGACCAAGGCGGATGTCCGCTTGAGCGGCGCCAAACCCTGGCGCCAGAAGGGCACCGGCCGCGCGCGCGCCGGCTACAAATCGTCACCGGTTTGGGTTGGAGGCGGCGTCGCCTTCGGACCGCATCCGCGCGACTACTCCAAGAAAGTGCCGAAAAAGGTCAAGACGCTGGCGTTCCGAAAAGCCCTCAGTGAGCGCGTCCTGGCCGGCGACGTCCTCCTCGTCGAGGATTTCAAAGTTAATGAAGCCAAGACCAAGCAGTTCCTCACTCTGGTTGCGGACACAGCCGGAAATGTACGGAAGATGTTGATTGTCGGGAATGGCTTTGACGAGAAGACCTGTCTGGCCGCGCGCAATGTGCGGGATACACTCCTGACACGCGCCGCCGAGGTCAACACCGAGCAACTCCTGGCCTTCGACAAGGTCATCGTTACCAGAGACGCGCTCGCCACGCTCTCCGAAAGACTCGCCTGATGAAAGCATCGTTCGATCAGATTCAAACCGTGATTCTCACCGAGAAGGCGACTCTGCTCTCCGAGAAAAACAACCAATACGTCTTTCGCGTCAGCCCGAAGGCCAACAAGATCGAGATCAAGCGCGCTGTCGAGGAGCTCTTCAAGAAAACGGTAGTCCATGTCAATACCGCCAACTTCGCCGGCAAGAAAAAGCGCGAGCGAACCGCTAGCTTCGGGCGGCGGGCAAATTGGAAGAAGGCGGTGGTGACGCTGAAGGAAGGCGAGAAGATCGAGCTCGTTTAAGCACTATGGCACTTAAAAACTTTAGACCGCTAACTCCCTCCAATCGGTTCAAGTCGCTTCCAGCCTTCTCCGAGATCACTAAGGACAAGCCTGAGAAGTCTCTGACCGCCGTTCGGAAGCGAACTGGTGGTCGCAACAACGCTGGCCGTATGACCATGCGCCATCGTGGCGGCGGACATAAGAGAAAGTATCGGTTAGTCGACTTCAAGCGAAAGAAGCAAGGGGTCGTCGCAGAAGTCCTCGCGATCGAATACGATCCGAATCGCTCCGCTCGCATCGCCCTCCTGCAATATTCCGATGGCGAAAAAGCCTACATCCTTGCTCCGGTCGGGCTGGCGGTCGGCGCCAAGGTGAATGCGGGAGAAACCGCCGACCCGTCCATCGGCAATGCCCTCCCGCTAAAAGCCATCCCTCTCGGCACCGCCATTCACAACATTGAGATCATCCCGGGTCGCGGCGCCCAAATGGTCCGCAGCGCAGGTTCCCAAGCGACTCTCGCCAACCGCGAAGGCGGATATGCCCTGATCAAACTCGCCTCCGGCGAAATCCGCAGAATCAACGAGGAGTGCTACGCCACCATAGGTCAGGTCGGTAATACCGACCATATGAATGTCTCCAGTGGAAAGGCCGGCCGAACTCGCTGGCTGGGGCGACGCCCCCACGTCCGGGGCATGGTCATGAATCCAATCGACCATCCCATGGGCGGTGGACAGGGGAAGAGTAAAGGTGGAGGCGGGCGTCATCACCCGATGAGTCCGTGGGGACAACTGGCCAAAGGATATAAGACTCGACGCAAACACAAACCCTCCGATCGTTTCATCATCCAGCGACGCAAAGGCAAGGTTCAGAATTAAGCTCTATGGCACGTTCTTTAAAAAAGGGACCGTTCGTTGAGTGGAAACTCCTCGACAAAATCGACCGGATGAACGAATCCGGCGCGAAAAAGCCGATCAAGACCTGGTCGCGCCGAAGCACGGTAACGCCGGACTTTGTGGGCCACACCTTCAATGTGCACAATGGCAAGACCTTCATCCCGGTCTTCGTCACTGAAAACATGGTCGGCCATAAGCTTGGTGAGTTTTCTCCAACCCGAATCTTTAAAAAGCACGGTTCTCACACCGCAAAAGTGACCAAATAGAATATGGGGCACGCTGCGATAGCGGCGGCGCTTCTCGCTCTGCTCCCCGTCGCCAGACTGGAAGCACAGGGCAATCGATCTTTGACAGACTCTGAAAACCGAATCCTTCTCGCGCAGGGGGCCACGATCACCGTGCCCGATCCTGAAGGCGAAAAGGAAGAAACCGTCGAGGCGCTGCAGGAACAAATCCTCCTGCTTCGCTCGGCCATACGGTCGCTTACCGAAAGCCTCGCCATTTCCAATAGCGAAGCGGAAACCTTCAAGCGGCAAGCGACCGACCTCACCCTCAAGATTGAAGCGCTCGGAATTCCGGACACGGAAAACGATCGAGGCAAGCTCGAACAGAAGTTGCTCGCGGCGGTGCGCGACCTCCGCCTGTTGAAAAAACAGCACGAGGCCAGCGTCAATCAGCTGGTTCGTCTTACCGAAGCCATCCAGGTCGTGCTCAAGAGCACCGAAGAAATCGATCCGCAAGCGCGGCTCGCAGTGGAAACCGAGCTTCGCAAGACAAGCGAGATCCTTGGCACTCCACACGCTGCGCAAACCCGCGGTCCAGTAGAAGCCACTCTCAACGATGGAATGGTCGTTGACGTGAAGGACGATCTCGCCCTCGTGGTGGCAAACATTGGCGAAAAACAAGGCGTGCGTGTCGGGATGCCCTTCCAGATTTGGCGGGAGGACAAACGCATCGGCGAAGTGCGCGTGGTGGACGTGCGCAAGACCATCTGCGGAGCGGTAATTCAGAGTCTCGAGTCGGAAAAAGAGCCGGTGAAAACCGGTGACCGTCTTAAAGTGGATGCCCAGCACTGACCCAAACGAAAATTAACATATCACCAACAATGCAGGTTCGATCGACATACCGTTTTGCGCGGATCTCCGCGTTCAAAGCGCGTGAGGTCACGCGCGAGATCCAAGGTCTTCCCGCCTCGGATGCTCTCAACTTGCTGCGCTTTGTCCCCAAGAAAGCGGCTAGTCTGGTCCGGAAGACGCTGGCCAGCGCCGTGGCCAATGCCGAAAACAACAACAATCTCAACCTCGAGAACCTGGTCATCCAAGAAGCGGTTGTGGGCGAAGGTCCGACCGCCAAGCGCTTTCAACCCAAGGCCCGCGGCAGTGCGGGTCCCATTCGCAAGCGCACCAGCCATATCAGGATCATCCTTACCGACGAAATTGAAATAAAGCGGCGCGAACAGCGCGACCGCAAGAAGTCGAAAAAATCTTCCTCGACCAAGCCGGCAAAAGGGAAATCGAGAAGGAAAGAAACGAAAGAGGCGCAAGCCGCGCAGCCCGAGGCTGCGCCAGAATCCAAGGAGTAAATCATGGGACAGAAAGTCAACCCAATCGGCTTCCGGCTTCCGATCAGCCGCGACTGGTCCTCGAGGTGGTATGCATCGCGCAAAGACTTTGCCGACTACTTGCTTGCTGATGGCAAGATCCGCGGGTTCCTGCACAAGAAATTGAGGCAGGCGGCCGTAGCACGCATTGTCATCGAGCGCGCTTGGAACAGTCTGCGCGTGACCATCCACACGGCACGCCCGGGGGTCGTCATTGGACGCAAGGGTTCCGAGATCGAGAAAATGACGGAGGAAATCTCGCGCCTCGCCGGCGGCAAGCAGGTGAAGATCGACATTATCGAGATCAAGGTGCCTGATATTGAAGCTCAACTGGTGGCAGAAAACGTCGCCTCACAGCTCGAGCGCCGTATTTCCTTTCGCCGCGCGATGAAACGCGCTGTGCAATTGGCCATGGAGCAAGGAGCTCTTGGAATCAAGATTCGCTGCTCCGGCCGGCTTGGCGGCGCGGAGATTGCCCGCACCGAATGGTATCGCGAGGGCAAAATCCCTCTCCACACCATGCGCCAACCAATCGACTACGGATTTACCGAAGCTTCAACGGTCGCGGGGAAGATTGGCGTAAAGTGTTGGATCTGCAAAAAACCGACCACGCCCGAAAGCGAGGATCAGAAGCAGCAACAGTTTTCCAAGGAACGCCAGCGCGCTCCGAAGCCCGAAACCCCTACCGTCTGACCTGAGAGGAGCCAGCCATGCCACTGATGCCCAAACGCGTAAAGTATCGCAAGAGCCAGCGTGGAAGTCGCGCCGGAAATGCTTCACGCACCTTGACCATCGATTTTGGCGAGTTCGGACTCCAAACTCTGGACCGCGCCTGGATCACCAACGTTCAAATTGAGGCTGCCCGCGTAGCCATGACCAGACACATGAAGCGCAAGGGCAAGCTCTGGATCCGCATCTTCCCTGATAAGTCCGTGACGGCGCGCCCCCCCGAAACCCGCATGGGAAAAGGCAAGGGTAATCCAGAGCATTGGGTCGCGGTCGTCCGCCCGGGCAACGTCCTCTTCGAGCTGGACGGCGTTTCAGAAAGCATTGCCCGGGAATCGCTGCGCCTGGCCGCTAACAAGCTCCCCGTCCGCACACGCTTCCTCTCGCGCCACCGTGCCGCAAAGTAATTGGTCATGAAGATCGCCGAAGTTAAGGAACTCACCATCAAGGAACTCGAGACGCGCAAGCGCGAGACCCGGCAGGAAATTTTCAACCTGCGGATCCAACAGCAGGCGGGCCAACTGGAAAAGCCTCATATGCTGCGTTCCCTCCGTCGGGACGCGGCCCGCCTTGATACCGTCCTCACAGAAAAGCGGAAGGCTCTAGAAAGCGGGACATCTCCGACACCTTCCCCGGCCCAGAAGAGATCATGAACGAAACAGCTTCAGAATCGCCCTCGCAGCAAGAAACCAAAGCTCCCGACCAGCCGACAGCGGTGAACGAGACGCGACGCAACCTGCGCAAAACCCGGGTGGGCCAAGTCGTCTCAGACTCAATGAACAAGACGATCGTGGTTCGGACGGTCACCCGTGTGCCGCACCAGAAATTCGGGAAGATCGTCAAGCACGTAAAGAAGTTCTACGTTCACGACGAGAAGAATGCGGCCAAAGTTGGGGATCGTGTTTCCTTTATGGAAACTCGACCGCTCTCCCGCCTGAAACGCTGGAGGCTCGTCGAAGTCCTCAAACATTAGTCCGAGCAATCACCGATTCGAACCTTTACCTCCGATTCCTATGATCCAGATCCGATCCCGTCTCGATGTCGCGGACAACACCGGCGCTCGCATGGCCACGATGATTGGCGTCATTGGCAAAGCCTCGATGAAGGCCCACGTCGGTGATGTCATTACGGCCAACGTCAAGGAGGCTTCCTCAGGAGGCACCGTCAAGAAGGGCGAGGTCGTCCGTGCAGTCGTAGTCCGAACGAAACATCCGATCAAGCGTCAGGACGGCTCCTACCTTCGTTTCGACAACAACGCGATCGTGATTATCGACAAGGACCTCAATCCGCGCGGAACGCGTATCTTTGGTCCAGTCGCCCGCGAACTGCGCGAGAAGAACTTCATGAAGATCATCTCCCTCGCGCCGGAAGTCCTATGAGCAGCCCAAAATTCCACGTTAAACGCGGGGATACCGTTCAGGTGATTTCCGGGAACCACCGTGGATCCTCGGGCAAGATCCTCAAGGTGCTCCCCGACAAGGCGCAGGTCATCATCGAGGGAGTTCGCCTTATCAAGAAACACCAACGCAAGACGCAGGACAACCCGAACGGCGCAATCATCCAGCGGGAAGGCCCGATCCACATTTCCAACGTGAAAATTGTCGAGCGCGCGAGCCCGGAGAAAGAGAAGCGGAAGAAGAAAGCCGCCTAGGCCTTTCTTACAGACAACCATCGAGCACTATGCCAACGCAACCAGATCCGGAGCTTCTTGCAGAATACAAGGAGCGCGTCATTCCTACCCTGCGGGAGAAGCACGGCTACAAGAACGTGCACGAGATTCCCAAGGTCGCCAAGGTGGTCGTGAACTGTTCGGTGGGCGCCGGCGCCGACAGCAAAGAGGCCCTCGACATCGCCAAGTCGGAAATTGGCCTGATCACCGGCCAGCGGCCTATTGCGACGCTCTCCAAGAAAAGCATCGCCAACTTCAAACTTCGAAAAGGCCAGGCCATCGGCGCCAAAGTGACCCTTCGCGGACGGATCATGTACGAGTTCCTCGAGCGGTTGATCAAGATGTCGCTTCCGCGCATCCGTGACTTTCGCGGCGTTTCGACGAAATCGTTTGACGGCAATGGCAATTATACCCTCGGTGTCTCCGATCAATCCATTTTTCCTGAGATAGAGCTCGACCAAATCAAACGTAACATCGGTTTTGACATCACCATCGTCACGACCGCGCGCAACGACGAAGAGGCCAAATCGCTCCTGACTGAGCTTGGCATGCCCTTCGCCGACAAGGCGAAGAAGCCGGTGCGCAAAACAGAGGAGCAGCCAGAGGAAGCCGCCGGAGCGGTTGCCTAACTACTGCCCATTTAGTAAATGACCGATCCAATTGCAGATATGCTCACACGGCTGCGCAATGCAGCCCGCGCTCACAAGACCGAATTCGTGGTACCCTATTCCAAACTGAAAAGCGAAATCGCCCGCATTTTGGAAAAGGAGGGCTACATTGCGGGCTTCGAACTTGAGACGACCCACAAAGTGCGTCCCAATCTCAAGATCAGGAACAAGTTTGTCAATAAGACCTCGGCCATCGCCGGTCTCAAACGGGTTAGTAAACCTGGCTTGCGCCGCTACGTAAAAGCCGATGAAGTTCCCCGAGTGCTCGGCGGGATGGGCATAGCGGTGCTCTCCACCTCCCAAGGAGTGCTCACCGGTCAAGAAGCCCGGAGGCAAAACGTTGGCGGGGAATTGCTCGCCTATATCTGGTAAAGCCATGTCTCGAATCGGAAGAAAACCCATTGAAGTGCCTCCCAAAGTGACGGTCAACGTTGGCTCGGAAGGCGCCGTCAGCGTGGAGGGCCCGAAAGGCAAGCTGTCTTGGAATCTGCCAAAAACTGTCAGTGCTCGCGTCGAAGGGAGCACGGTGAGCGTCGCGCGCAGTGATGAGAGCAGGCAAGGCAAAGCACTGCATGGACTCTCCCGCGCGCTGATTGCCAATATGGTCACCGGAGTCACTGTCGGCTTTAAGAAGGAGCTCGAGATCCAGGGCGTCGGCTTTAAGGCAACGGTGCAAGGCCAGAAGCTCAACCTCAGTCTCGGCAAATCGCACCCGATCCTTTTCCAAATCCCCGCCGAGGTGAAGATCACGGTCGCCGACAGCACCAAGATCACCATCGAAGGGGCTGATAAGCACCTCGTCGGCCAAACCGCCGCGGATATTCGCTCCTTTTATCCACCGGAGCCTTACAAGGGGAAGGGCGTCCGCTACGTCGGAGAACAGGTTCGCCGCAAAGAGGGCAAAACCGTCCAGTAAGCCATGTCCGCATCCACCAGCAAACGTCGAGTCCGTCACAAGCGTCTTCGTAAGAAAGTCGCAGGCACACCCGAGCGGCCGCGTCTCGCCGTCCATTTCTCCCAACGCCACATTACGGCGCAAGTCATCGACGACACGGGGGGCCAGACGCTCGCCTCGGTCCATACGACCGAGCCTGCACTTCGCGCGGCCAAGAAGGGGCGCTCAGACGTGCCCACGGCCGCGAAGGTGGGCAAACTGATCGCCGAGCGCGGGGTATCCAGCAAGGTTAAGCAAGTCATTTTCGACCGCGGAGGTTACAAGTACCACGGCAAAGTCAAGGCCCTTGCGGATGCGGCCCGCGAAGGCGGCTTGGAATTCTAAAATTATCTATGCCCACTCATCGTAAATCTCAGCACAGGTCAGGTCCGGACGGCTTTGACAAAGGCGAACCCAAGGAAACGACCGAGAAGGTGGTCTTCATCAACCGCTGCGCCAAAGTCGTGAAGGGCGGACGTCGGTTCAGTTTCAGCGCTCTGATTGTCTCGGGCAATCACAATGGCCGCGTTGGCATCGGCTTTGGCAAGGCCAACGAAGTCAGCGAGGCGATCCGCAAGGCCACCGAATCGGCGAAAAAGCGAATGGTCAATGTCGCCATTCACGAAAATACCATACCGCACCAGGTCCTCGGTGAATTCGGTGGAGGTCGTGTTCTTCTTAAGCCAGCTTCGCCGGGAACTGGCGTCATCGCAGGTGGCGGTGTCCGCGCGGTGATCGAGGCGGCCGGGATCCGCGACGTGCTCGCAAAGTCACTCGGGTCGAGCAATCCAGCCAATGTCGTGAAAGCGACCCTCCACGCTCTGACCACTTTGCGTCCGAAGGACGAAATTTTCAAAATTCGCGGCAAGCCCATCACCGCGAGATCCGCCCTCCCGGTCGCAACGCAAACTCCATGAGACTGCACGATCTAAAACCGAATGCCGGCGCAAAACATCGACGCAAGCGCCTCGGCAGCGGCGAGAGTTCGGGGCACGGGAAAACCTCCGGCAAGGGACACAAAGGCCAGAAAGCGCGCTCCGGCGGGTCGATCCGGCCGGGATTCGAGGGTGGTCAGATGCCCCTGCATCGGCGCCTGCCCAAACGCGGCTTTAACAACGCGGCGTTCAAGACTGTTTACGGAATCGTCAACCTGGATGATTTGGAAAAGCGGTTCGACGATGGCGCTGCCATCAACGAAAAACTGCTTCGTGGCGCCGGACTTGTGCGCGGCTCGCTCAGCGGCGTTAAGATTCTTGGCCGCGGAGCAATCAGCAAGAAGTTCCACTTGGAGGTGGATGGCATCAGCGCGTCCGCCAGAAAGAAGATCGAGCAGGCCGGCGGATCCATCGTAATGACAAGCCGAAATTCCCGGGCCGAGACCTAGAGGTTCCCGACCATCGAGCAGTTCGGCTTACCGGCGATGATCTCTGCATTCACGAACATCTTCAAAATCCCTGAATTGCGCCAACGGGTGCTCTTCACGCTGGCGATGATCGTGATTGTTCGAGCAGGCTCCGCAATCACTACGCCTGGAGTGAATGCGGACATCCTGCGTGAATGGTTTCGCAATGTCGCAGATGCTCAGTCTGCCGGCGGTGTCGCCTCGCTCTTCAATCTCTTCAGCGGTGGAGCTCTGGCCCATTGTGCGATTTTCTCGCTCGGGATCATGCCCTACATCAGCGCTTCGATCATGATGCAGCTGCTCACCGCAGTGATTCCCCAGCTCGGGAAATTGGCCCGTGAGGATGGCGGTCGGCGAAAAATCATGCAGTACACCCGCTACGCCACGATCGCGCTCTGCATCTTTCAAGGCTTCCTGCTCGCCAAATCTTTCGAGAACCCGCAGGCGAATCCATTCTTGCCGGGGATTATGGATACGATCAACCGCCTTGGAATGGACCTGGTTCCTGAGCCAGGCTGGGCGTTCCAGCTGATGACTGTCATTACCATGACGGCGGGGACGATGTTCCTCATGTGGTTGGGAGACCAGATCACCGAACGTGGCATTGGCAACGGCGTCTCGCTGATCATCACCGTGGGCATCCTGGCCCAACTGCCTGCCGGGTTGATTCAAGCGTGGCGCACGTTCGTGCCCACGGCTCCCGGTGCCCAGGCGAATGTTAGCCCGATCGTCCTGGTCCTGTTGTGTCTTTTTCTCGTCCTGGTTATTGCCGCAGTTATCGCCGTAACCCAGGCGCAGCGCAAGATCAGCATCCAATACGCCAAGCGCGTCGTTGGGCGGAAGGTTTACGGCGGCCAGACGCAATACATGCCGCTCAAGATCAACTATGCGGGCGTGATGCCCATCATCTTTGCTCAAGCGATTCTGCTCTTTCCGTCCACGATCATCAACATGGCTTTCCCTCAAAACCGGACCGCGCAGGAGATTGCCAACCTGCTCGCCGTCGGTTGGCTGCATTACGTGCTCTACGGGGTGATGATTTTCTTCTTTAGCTATTTCTGGGTCGCCACCCAATTTCAGCCCGTTCAGATCGCCGACGATCTCAAGAAATACGGGGGGTTCATTCCCGGGGTGCGCCCGGGCAAACCTACCGCTGACTTCCTTGATTACACCATGTCGCGCCTGACTTTCGCCGGAGCGATCTTCCTGACGATTATAGCGGTGCTGCCTCAGCTTCTGGCGCAGGCGTTGAAGGTTCCCTACATGACGGCGCAGTTTTTCGGGGGCACGGGCGTGCTGATCATCGTGGGCGTGGTGCTCGACACCATGCGCCAGGTCGAGACTCACCTGCTGCAGCGGCACTACGACGGCTTTCTTCGCAAAGGAAAGATTCGCGGGGCGCGCGAGCAGCGTCCACGCCTGAGCTCCGGGCAGGTCCTCGATGACAGCTCACTGGTCTTCATCTACGCCAGTCTTGGTATTCTGGTGATCGCCGGCGTGACCATCTTCTTTGCCACGCGGCAGTAGGACATGAAGAACCGGATAGTTCTCCTGGGTCCTCCCGCCTCTGGAAAAGGCACGCAAGCTGCCCTCCTCTCGGCAACATTCGGGATTCCAGCGGCCTCGACCGGGGCAATCCTGCGCGAAGAAAAGGCGCGCGGAAGCGAGCTTGGCGCCGAAGCGGAACGCTGGATCATCCAGGGAAAGCTTTTCCCTGACGAGCTGGCCCTGCGCGTCGTCTGGAAATGGCTCGATAATCGCCGGCGGTTCATCCTTGACGGCTTTCCCCGAACGCTCGGCCAAGCGAAAGCCTTCGACGATGGACTTGAGCAGCGAAGTTTACCGCTCGAGGTAGTCTATTTTCTCAAGCTGTCGGACGAGATGGTTCGCGAGCGGATGACCAGTCGCCTGACGTGCTCGCAATGCGGATCGGTCTTCAACGAAAGCTTTCATGACGTCACCGTCGATACGCCGTGTCCACGATGCGGAGGCGAACTGGCACGGCGCGACGATGATACCGACGATGCTCTCGATCGCCGGCTCGCGCAGTTTCGAGAGCATACCTTGCCGGTAGCCCACCACTATCGGACGAAAGGCTTGCTCAAGGAAGTGGATGCAACCGATGGGCGCGATGCCATTTTCACTCGGCTCTATTTCGATTTCCACCAGGAGGTGCTCGTATGATTCCGATAAAACGCGGGGCCGAAATTGACAAAATGCGGCGCGCAGGGGAGATCGCCGCGGAAATTCTCAATCGTCTCGCCGATCTGGCCGCACCGGGCATTACCACCGGCGAAATCGACCGAGCCGCCGCCGGTTTCATGCAAGAAGTCGGTGTGCAAAGCGCTTTCCTCGGTTACAAGAAATTCCCGGGCCACATTTGCATCTCCATCAATGAAGAGGTCGTTCATGGAATCGGGGGACCACGCAAGATCAGCTACGGCGACGTGGTGAAGATGGATGTCGGAATTGTCCGCGATGGCTGGATCGGCGACACGGCGATGAGCGTCCCGGTGGGAATCATCGACCCCGAGACCGAACGGCTCCTCACCATAACCGAGCAAATCCTCGATGGTGCCGTCCAGCGCGTCCAATCCGGGACCCGCCTTGGCGATATTAGCGCATTTGTTGAAGAGCAGGCGACTCGTCACGGTTATTCGGTCGTCCGCGAGTTCGTCGGTCACGGAGTAGGTCGGCATCTTCACGAGGAACCCCAGATCCCAAACTTCGGCAAACGCGGCACCGGCCCAATCCTCCGAGCGGGGATGACACTTGCTATCGAGCCGATGATAAACCTGGGAAAAGCGAAGATCCGCGTGCTCGACGATAAGTGGACAGTGGTCACCGCCGACGGACTGCCCTCAGCTCACTTTGAACATACCGTGCTCGTTACTGACGGGGGCCCCGAAATATTGACATGGCCAAGAAAGACGCTATTGAAGTAGAGGGGAAAGTCGTTGAACTGCTGCCAAATACCATGTTCCGGGTGGAACTGGGAAACGGGCATCGCATTCTGGCGCACATTTCCGGAAAAATGCGGCTGCACTTCATCCGCATTCTGCCCGGCGACAAGGTCATGGTGGAAATGTCCCCCTACGATCTCACCAAAGGCCGAATTACCTTCCGCCACAAGTCTGACACGCCCAAACCCGAAACCGTCAAATGAAAGTCCGAGCTTCCGTAAAGCGCCTCTGCGAAAACTGCAAGATCGTGCGGCGCAAGAACGTGGTGCGCGTCATCTGCACCAACCCGCGACACAAACAAAAACAAGGCTGACCGCCATGGCGATTACCCTAAACCTCACCTCGAAAACATCATGCCACGCCTTCTTGGAGTAGAGATTCCCGGCGACAAGCGAATCGAAGCTTCGCTCTCCTACATCTACGGTATCGGTCCCAGCAATACCAAACGCATTTTGGAAGTTGCCAACATCGACCCGAACATCCGGGCGAAAGAACTATCGCCCGAGCAGTTGAATGCGATCATCCACGCGATCAATTCGCTCAAGATCGCTATCGAAGGTGACCTTCGCCGGGAAGTGCAAAGCAATCTCAAGCGCCTCCAAGCCATCAACTGCTATCGCGGAATCCGCCACCGGCGCGGATTGCCAGTCCGCGGCCAGCGCACTTCCACCAATGCCCGGACTCGCAAAGGTCCGCGCAAGACGGTCGGCGTGCAACGTAACCCCGACGCCAAGGCCGGCAAAGTTTAAGAATTATGGCTGACGAAACTCCCAATAATCCCGCAGCTCCTCAAGGCGGCGCCGGCCGCTCCGGCGGTGAAAAAAAATCAAAACCGCCGGTAGCAAAGAAGAAAGATCCCGAGAGCGCAGCGCCCGTCGCAGCCCCTCCCGGCCCGTCCGCTGCAGCCCCTGCCGGCACGCCAGCCGCCAGCACCGAAGCTCCCAAGGAAGCCAAACCGGCGACCGCTTCTCGCAAGCCTGCCAAGAAGGACGAAAAGAAGGACGCGGCTCCAGCGCCCGTCGCCCTTTCACTTGATGAGACGATCGAACCGTTGAAGGTGGTCAAGGCGAAGGGCAGTAAGAACGTCACCCACGGCATCGCTCACGTGCAGGCCAGCTTCAACAACACTATCGTCAGCATCACCGACCAAAAAGGCGCCGTCATCGGATGGTCCAGCGCTGGCAAGTGCGGCTTCAAGGGCTCGCGAAAGAGCACCGCTTACGCCGCCCAGATGGTCGCGCAAGATGCCTGCAGACAGGCCATGAGTCACGGCCTCAGGGAAGTCGAGGTCCGCGTGAAGGGCCCCGGCGCTGGCCGCGAGTCAGCCGTGCGCGCAATGCAGGCGGTCGGCCTCGAGATCACCGTCATACGGGACGTCACGCCGGTCCCCCATAATGGCTGTCGCCCTCCCAAACAGCGAAGAGTCTAAGACAAGTTTTATGTTTAAAGTTTTAAGTTCTAAGCAAACGCAGCACCCCCGGAATCTGTCGAACCTGCAAACCGAGATAGGGAACTTAAAACTTAAAACCTAAGACTTAAAACTCTCCTTTCCCATGGCTCGTTATACCGGACCCAAGACCAAAGTAAGCCGCCGTTACGGCGTGCTCGTTCACGGCTCGCCCAAAGCGTTTGAGAACAAGAACTATCCACCTGGCCAGCATGGGCCGAAGGGATCCCGGCGCAAGCTTTCGGATTACGCCCTGGCGCTCGCCGAAAAGCAGAAGCTGCGCTACCAATACGGTGTGCTCGAGCGGCAGTTCCGCCGCTATTTTCAATTGGCCTTGCGCAAGCGTGGGGTAACCGGTGAGATCCTGCTTCAACTACTCGAGACGCGCTTGGACAACGTCGTCCAGAAGCTCGGCTTGGCGAAAACCCTGCGCGCCGCGCGACAAATGGTTTCGCATGGCCACGTCACCGTCAACGGCAGGAAGACCAACATCTCGTCGATGAACGTTAAGGCTGGCGACAAAGTCGCGGTAAGATCGACGGATCGCTCGCGGCGGCTGGCGGCCAAGGCGGTCGATCAAACTTCAGCTATCTCGACGCCGGAATGGTTGATTGCGGACAAAGACGGCCTCAGTGGAACCGTCACGCGTCTCCCAACCAGAGCGGACATCAACCCGATCGTCAACGAACAGCTCGTCGTCGAATTGTATTCGCGCTAGCGGAGTTGAAGCCTCCTTCAAATCGCAAAGGTGCAACGCCCGCCCTCTCGGCGGGCGTTTGTCTTGGTGCCGCTCTTGTCATTCCTCCCAATCCCGCTTAATTCCTCAAGAATATGCCGAAGACTGAAGATCCTTCTTCCACCGTTGATGAAAAGGCCGCCGCCATGCGGGCAAAGAACCTCGACCTCGCCATCCAGCAAATCGAAAAGGACTATGGCAGCGAAGCAATTCGCCGACTCGGCGATGCGACGGTCTCGGCCGTTGACGTTATCCCCACCGGAAACATTCAGATCGACCGCGCCCTTGGCGTCGGCGGTTTTCCGCGTGGCCGCGTTGTCGAGATTTTCGGACCGGAAAGCTCAGGCAAAACGACCCTCACGCTGACCGCGATAGCCCAGGCACAGAAGAACGGCGGGTTGGCCGGCTTTATCGACGTCGAGCATGCGCTTGATCCCGGCTATGCCCGAAAACTGAGCGTCAACCTCGACGATTTACTGGTTTCTCAGCCGAGCTCGGGCGAAGAAGCGCTTCGTATCTGCGAGACGCTCGTGCGCTCCAATGCTCTCGACGTCATCGTGATCGACTCGGTGGCGGCGTTGGTCACGAAGTCAGAACTGGAGGGCGAAATCGGCGACGCTGTCGTCGGGGCGCAGGCCCGGCTGATGAGCAATGCGCTCCGAAAACTCACTTCGTTCATCTCGAGGGCGCGGACCGTCTGCATTTTCACCAATCAGATCCGCGAGAAGATTGGCGTGATGTTCGGCAATCCGGAGACTACGCCGGGTGGCAAGGCCCTGAAATTTTACGCGAGCGTTCGCGTCGATATCCGCCGAATTGGAGCGATCAAGAATAGCGATGGAACCGTCACCGGCAACCGCACCAGGATCAAAATCGTCAAGAACAAGGTCGCCCCACCCTTCACTGAGGCGGAATTCGACATCATGTACAATGAGGGAATTTCCAGTACCGGCTCGCTGCTCGATCTCGCGCTCGAAAAAGGCGTGCTCGAAAAGCGAGGCTCATGGCTCAGCTACAAGGGGACCCAGCTGGCGCAAGGTCGCGACGCTGCCAAGGAGGTCTTGCGAAGCGACGCAGCGCTCTTCCAGCAGATCGACCAGGACGTCCGCTCCGCGCTCGATTCCGCGAAAAAGCCGTAGAGCCGAACGCTGATGCCCCCCGCGAAATCCCCCCGAATCCTCCTCTTCGGAAGCTCGAATACTGACCTTGTTGTCGTCTGCGATCGGCTCCCCGAACCCGGAGAAACACTCCTCGGCGGAGACTTCCACCGTACCGCCGGCGGAAAAGGGGCCAACCAGGCGGTGGCGGCTGCACGCGCCGGCGCGAACGTCATCTTTGTCGGGGCGCGCGGAGATGACGATTTTGGGGCTTTGGCTGCAGAGGGACTTCGTCGTGAAAAGATCGACATCCGGCACTTCAGAATTCACAAGGGCGTTCCTAGTGGCATTGCGCTGATCCTCATTGGAGGCGAATCTCGCGAGAATGTGATCGCCGTCGCCCATTCCGCCAACGATCTGCTCTCCGAAGCGAGCGTCCAAGCGGTCGCTTCGGAGTTCGTGAAGTGCAACGCCGTCGTCACCCAGCTCGAGATCCCGATGAGCGCGGTAAGGACAGCCGCTAAGCTTGCATATGAAGCCCGCAAACCGCTCGTCCTCAATCCGGCCCCGGCCCGCGCTCTACCCAAATCGCTTCTGCGACTCGTGCATACGATCACCCCTAACGAGCATGAGGCCGCCATTCTCACCGGCGAGCACGACCCCGAACGCGCTGGCCAAAAATTGATTCAAGCCGGTTGTCGTAACGCCGTTGTCACCCTCGGAGCCAAGGGCGCCCTGCTCGTGAACGCATCAGGTGTGAGTCAGTTTTCTGTCGCCAAAGTTAAGCCGGTCGATACCGTCGGCGCGGGCGATTGCTTTACCGGCTGGCTGGCTACCGGTATCGCCGAAGACCTCAGCATGCCTGACGCTATCACTCGCGCCATCCGCGCCGCCGGCATCGCCATCACCCGCGCCGGCGCTCAGGATGCGATGCCCAGACGCGGAGAGGTTTGCTAATACAAACCGCGTCTGCGCTTCCGCTTTCACGCGGCGACTCTTGGGAGACTTCCTCGTCCTGGCGAAGCTAAGCCCCACGACAGACCTTTTCTGAAACAGATCAAGCCGGCGGGCACACGAGCGATCTTGAGGCAGCTTCTCGCGAGCAGTCATTCAAAATTGAACCGTTTGCCGTTGACCATAGAAAAGCATCTGTTAAACCGTTCTGGTGACCTTCCGCCTTCTCTTCCTGATTGTCACCGGAGCGTTTCTTGTCACCGGCTGTGAACTGGATGAATTTCTCGCACCTGATCCGGTGATGTATGTCGGCGATCGGCCCTACCCGATGGACTTCGATCCCTATTACAATCAACCTAAATTTTATCGACAGCCGCGGTATTACGAATCCACCAGCAAAAAGACGAAAGGCAACCGGGTGTTCAAGACCACCAGGGTGAAGGACGAATACGGGAACACCGTTTATAAGAACACGACCTCTCACAAGAAGAAGAAAAAGAAAAGTTAGTTTAAGCTCATGAAACGCCCTTTCGTTCTCTTCATTCTGCTGAGTGTCACCGGCGCCGTGGCGTCTGATCTCAACTTCACGCTGATCAATAAGACGGCGCGGAGCTTTGAAGGTGTCTATATCACCGCCTCCGATAACAAAGATTGGGATGCCAACATCCTCCGGAATGGCAAGGTGCTTGCAACCGGCGGCCACATTGAAGTTCGCTTCCCGCGCGACGCCAAGTCGGCAACCTGGGATCTCAACCTGGTCGACGATCAAGGACTTTCAATCACATTGGACGACGTCAATCTGACCAACGCAGACACCGTCACGTTGACGGATGTTAAAGGTAAGGTCACCGCGGAGGTCGAATAAGCGAGCCCTGTTCGATTTTCGGGTGATGAATTCGAAAGAAATTGTGGAGGCGCTTGTGCCAAGCGCCTGTGGATTTTCGCTGGGCGCTTGACACAAGCGCCCCTACAACGCGAAGTTCGGTTTTGTAATTCCTCAGACGTTCGTAGCGCCGAGCCTCGAACTTCAGTAGTAGCGCGCCGGCTGGCCGGTAGACTCGAGGAGCGAAAGCCAGAGATCGCCGCCGGGATCAACGGTTCGGCGGGCAGAAGTGGCTACACCGACCGGAAGATGAACGTAGCTATTGTGCCAGCGAGCCACGACCAGAGCTGTCTTGCCGGCCATGCCGGCGTGGACAGCGGCTTGACCGAGGCGCATGCAATAGGTGCGATCCTGCGGCGAAGCGGCGACACTGCGAATCATGTAGCTTGGGTCGATATACTTCAGCGTGAGCTCCGTCTTGCACTGCTGAAAATACTCTTCGATTCTCTTTTTGAGAAAAACGCCGATGTCTCCAAGGCGCTTGTTCCCGGACGCGTCGGCTCCGGATGCTTCAACGAGATTCTGGCCGGCGCCCTCGGCAACGATGACGACGGAGTGCCCGCGCTGCATGACTCGTTGTCGGAGTTGTTCCAACAGGCCGTGATCACCCTCGAGCGCGAAGGGCACTTCGGGAATAAGCACGCAATTGGCATCGCCGCTGGAGATGGCGGCTGAGCAGGCAATAAAACCGGAGTGACGGCCCATCAGCTTGACGAGCCCGATGCCATTGCGGGCACTGCGCGCTTCCGTATGCGCCGCGGCAATTGCATCGACGGCCGCAGCGCAGGCGGTTTCGTATCCAAAACTCTTGTCCATATAGGCCATATCGTTGTCGATCGTCTTGGGAACGCCCACCACCGCCAGTCTATAGCCGCGCCGCAAAGCTTCTTCCCCGATGTCTTTACCGCCGCGCTGCGTGCCATCGCCGCCGACAACGAAAAGAATATTCACCTTCAACTCGATGAGCTGATCCACCATCCGCCTGGTCTCCTGAGGCCCGCGCGAAGTGCCGAGCGCTGTTCCCCCAAACCGGTGGATGTTGGTGACATAGGAGGGCGTCAGATTAATCAGCCGATGTCCATAATCCGGGATTAGGCCTTCAAAGCCGTAGGCAATGCCGAGCGTGCGCGGAACCTTGTAGCGATAGTAGGCCTGCATCACAATCGAACGAATCACATCGTTGAGGCCCGGACACAGGCCACCACAGGTCACGATCGCGCAAGTAGTGTCCTCCGGTTTGAAGAAGATTTTCCTCCGCGGCCCGGCCGCCTCGAAACAAAGAGGCTCCTCGCCGCGTTCGAACGTGCCCTGGATGTGCGCGAGATTGTGATCGAGGAGGACTCGCGAGTCGTCGCCATAAAACGCGTGGGTCCTGCCAGTCTCCTGAAACTGTTGATCGAGAGGCGAAATGATCGTGCGTTCGCCGAGAGCTTTGATGGCGAGATCTTCCGGTTTGAATTCAGCCATGGCCTGATGCCCCGGTACATTAAAGCTGAAGAGGTGGCGAGAGATTTTTGATCGCTAGGACTCGCGCCGGGAAGGCCTACATTCTTTCGGGCGCCTCGATTCCGAGAAGATTCAAACCTGCTTGCAGAACGCGAGCAGTGACATCGCACATGACGAGTCGTGTGGCGCGGCTGTCGGCCGTTTCGGCCTTTAATACCGGACACGCTTCGTAGAACGCGTGAAAAACGATGGCCAAATCGTAGAGGTAATTGGCAAGAAGGTTGGGGCGAAAATCGTCGAGAACGAGTGGGACCACCTCGCCAAACTGAAGGAGCTGGATTGCGAGCGCACGTTCTTCAGGCGCCGCAAGCATCAATTCCTCTGGCACCGCGAATTCGCCTTCCAACTTCCGGAAAATCGAACGGATGCGCACATAGGCATTTTGAAGATATGGAGCGGTATTGCCCTGAAAGGAAAGCATCTTGCTCCAGGAGAAAACGTAATCGGTCATCCGGTGCTGAGAGAGTTCGGCATACTTCACCGCCCCAAGACCGATCGTCCGCGCGATCTCCTCAGCCTCGCGCGCACTGAGCTCGGGTCGCTTTTCCGCGACGATCGCACCGGCACGCTCGATCGCCTCGCCCAAGAGCTCTGCCAGCCCAACCGTCTCGCCCGAACGGGTCCGCATAATTTTGCGGTCCTCGCCCAGGATGCTCCCGAAGGCGATATGCTCCAGATCCGCAGTCACGCCCATCTTCCGGCCGGCAGCGAAGATCTGCTGAAAATGGAGCGACTGCGGAGCGCCGACCACGTACCAGATCGCCGCGGGATTCCAGCGGCCGACGCGGTATTCCATCGTGGCGAGATCCGTGGTCGCATAGAGAAATCCTCCATCACTTTTCCGAACGATCAGCGGCTTGTCCGCCAAGGCCGGGATTTCTCGAAAGAATATGCACAGCGCGCTTTCACTTATTTCAGCCACACCAATCGCGGCGAGCCTGTCACACAATGGAGCCAGCGCATCGTTGTAAAAGCTTTCCCCAAGTCGTTCGTCAAAGCGAATTCCCAGCAGATCGTAGAGCTTTTGGAATTCGCGCCAGGATAGCTCGACCGTTCGACGCCATATCGCTCTGTTTTCTTGGTCGCCTGCCTGCAGCTTGACGAGTTCATCGCGCACCGCCCTTCGCACGGACTCGTCCGCTTCCTCCAAAAGAGTTACTTCGCGATAAAGTCGGACCAACTCGGTGATCGCATTTGCTGCGAGAGCCGCCTCATCGAGCAAATGCTTCCATCCATAAATAACCCTCCCGAACTGGGTCCCCCAGTCACCCAGATGATTGTCGGTAACGACGGGGTGCCCCACAAAGCGGGCGACGCGAGCCAAACAATCCCCGAGAATTGTGCTTCGAATGTGTCCGACGTGCATCGGCTTCGCCACGTTCGGGGAACTGAAATCGATGACAATTGTTCCGACCGGCTGCACCGTGTCGACTCCGAGTTTCGGATCGCGCGCGACAGCGACGATCCCTCTCGCCAGAAAACCAGCCGTCAGCCGAAAATTGATGAAACCGGCACCCTCGATTTCGGGCGCCTCAGAAATATCGCGGAGGTCCAGAGCAGTGACGATTTGCCGTGCAATTTCCCGCGGGGAAACCCGGTTCTTCCGGGCGAGCGTCATCGCCACATTGGTCTGGTAATCGCCGAAGCGCGGGTCGGAAGCGGGCACGACCTCGGGCGCGGTGTCTGGAAAGCTCTTTTCCAGCGCCAATTTCAGCCGTTGTGTCAGGATCTCGCGCGGTGTCGCCATCAGCTGCGTGGCGAACGGCTCTCGAAAACACGGAGAATTTGCGCAGCATCTTGCGCCTTACTCAGTTCATCACGGACAGACTTGTCATTGAGAAATTTGGCGATGGCCGCAAGCGTCCGCAGATGAGTCTGGAATTGATCCTTGGGAACGACAAAGAGCACTACAAAGAAGACTGGCTGTCCGTCGAGAGAATCAAATTCAATTCCCTTGGTGGAGCGACCGAAGGCGGCTACGACATCTTCGACCTTGTCGGAGGAGGCGTGCGGGATGGCGATTCCGAACCCGATGCCGGTGCTCATGGTTTGCTCACGCTGCTTGATCGAGTCCAGAACGAGTTCGCGTTCATCTTCGCGCACCTTGCCGGCATTCACGAGCACATCCACCAATTCTCCAATAGCCTCCCATCGAGCCGTCGTCTTCATGTCCGGCACGATCTGTTCGGCCGATAAGAGATTTGCCAACGTCATGATCTGAACCGGGCAAGGCTACAAATCAGGAAGGCGATGACAAGTGGGATTATCTGAAAGGGAAGGTGCGCGCAATCGTGAGGGGTGCCATTTCTCTTTCCGCAGCAGGCGAGCGGCCGTTGGATTCGAACGGCCGCTCGACAACAGACTCGTCGCTCCCGCGGCTCTGAGCCGATGCCAGCTACATACTCGCGTCCTGAATGGCGCGCTGGATCTCTTCTTTCGTCTTGCCGAGCTTTTGCTGAAGGCGCCCGACCAATTGGTCTTCGTTGCCTTCGCTGTAGGCAAGATCGTCGTCGGTAAGTTCGCCATAGGCTTGCTTGAGTTTTCCCTTGATGACGTTCCAGTTACCTTTGATCTGCAGTTCGTTCATACCCGTCCTTCGCTAAACGCCCGCGCGTCGGATGGGTCAGCCTCGAAATTGTTAGACGATCAGCGAAGGGAAGCTGGGCGAGAAGATGAAGGTGAATTTGACTCGTTAACGGTCGGAAAACGACTAAAATGACACAAGAGACATGGCGCGAATCCTGAAGCTTGTCATCGCCTTCCTTGCACTCGTCGGCGCCACGCTGGCGGTCGCGGCATTTCTGTTCGTCTATCCGAAATACCGGGAATACCAACGGGTGGCAGACAGCTTCGATCTGGCAGAGTTGGACAATATTCCCGCGATATCTGAAGTGTTCGATTACGCGGGCCTACGCTACAGCAAGCTTGAAGGTCAGGTGCGCTACGTTGTGCCGCTCTCGCAGATCTCTCCAAATTTCATCAATGCACTGATGGCACGGGAAGACGCGCGATTCTACAAACATCGCGGTGTAGACCTCACCGGTATCGCGCGCGCAGCGATGCGCAACGTGAATGCGCGCAACGTGAAGGAAGGAGCCAGCACGATTACACAACAACTGGCCCGAAACACGTTCGATCTCGGCGAGGATCGCTGGCGGAAGAAGTTTGTCGAAGCCTTGCTCGCCCTCCGAATCGAAAAAAGTTTGAGCAAGGACAAGATCCTGGAGGCCTACGCGAACAGGATCTACTACGGCCTCGGACTGTATGGGGTGGAAACGGCCTCGCGCGCCTGCTTTGGCAAGTCGGCGAACGAGCTCACGCTCTCCGAGGCCGCCATCCTTGCCGGGCTGATCAGGAGCCCGAACCGTCTCACGCCATTGGGCGACAGCCGCACAGCCCTGGCCGAGCGGGATCAGGTTCTCGGCAGGATGGAAGAGCTCAAAATGGTTACTCCCGAAGAGGCCAAAGCGGCGCGAGCCGAGCCGATACCTCTTACCAAGACGCTCCTTCCCAGCACCCAGGAAAATTACGCGATGGATGCCGTCATGCGCGACCTCGCTATCCTTCTTCCCAAGGACATCATCGACCGAGGAGGGCTGAAGATTTACACAACGATCGACCCCAGGCTCCAGATGATTGCCGAGGAGGCCGTGGAATCCAAACTGGCCGAACTGGAGTCGTCGAAAGGTTGGATACATCCGAAGCGTGTCCCGCTGGCTGACACCGGCCCGCAGTCCGATGCGGAAAAACCGACCGAGTCTCCCTACGTCCAAGGTGCCCTGGTCGCCATCGACAATGAAGCCGGCGGGATCCGGGCCATCGTCGGCGGACGGAACTTTAAGGAAAGCCCCTACAATCGTGCTTTGCTCGCCAAGCGTCAGGTCGGGTCGACCTTCAAGCCATTCGTCTATGCGGCCGCATTCAGCAAGGGAATGACCCCTGGAATGCTGGTTGATGATTCGCCAATTCGCGAGGGAGACATCGCAGGCCTGGTCACATCATGGTCGCCGCGAAATTCGGACGGCGAGAACGAAGGCTTGCAGCCGGCGGCGCTCGGCCTCATTCGATCACGCAATACCATGACGGTCCGTGTCGGCGAATTCGCCACCAGAGCGGAGGTGCGGGCGCTCGCGCTCAAGGCCGGCCTTGAGAATGTTCCCGATGTTCCCGCCATATATCTCGGAGCTTTCGAAACAACGCTCAAGGACATCACCGCCGCGTATACGATGTTTCCCAACAACGGCGTCCGGCGACAACCATACATCATCGAGTCGATCCAAGATCGCTACGGTAAAACCATCTACAAGGCGACCCGGGCAGAACTTCGCTGCATCAATCCCGACGTGGACTACGTCATGAATGAGCTGCTCCGAGACGTCATCCGAAAAGGCACCGCGACCGCTGCGATGTCACTCGGCCTCACCGTTCCCGCCGCCGGCAAAACCGGCACCACTGACGATTACAAGGATGCCTGGTTTATCGGCTATACCACACGCTTGACCTGTGGAGCCTGGGTGGGCATGGACAGACCCGAGAGGATCGCCGATCGCGGCTACGGAAGTAAGCTCGCTCTCCCCATCTGGGTGGACTTCATTCAAAACGCCTCGGCATGGAAATATATCGCCCAAAACTTCGTTGTTCCCGGCAACCTTCAGAGTGTCGAGCTCTGCCGCACGTCAGGCGCCCTGGCCGCTCCTGAGTGCAAATTTGCCAGAACAAGTTACCAGGCCCAACTTCCCCAAAATATGATCCCTCGAAAGCATTGCGGCGATCACACCGGACTTCTGGCCAGCTTTCCGACTACCAGCTCCGGCAGCAATCCTGCACCGGCAAGCTATGCGTCGAGCGCCGACGCTCCCCCAAGAGCAGTGCCTGTCGCCCCCGCGGTGCCGTTGCAGGCTCCCCCGATAACAGCGCAGACCGCCGCTCTTCCGGCCGGCGAACCGCCGAGTCTCGCCGGTCCGATTCCGCCACCAGCCTTCGCTGCGCCGCCCCTGGCGCCGCCGGGCCTCGCCGCTCCCGCTGGTCCCGCTGGTCCCGCCACCGTAGGCGAGACATCTGCCGAGCAGACGCCTCCCCCAGGTGCAAACTATCGAATGATCCGCCGGCAGAATGGCTTCATTTTCGAAAATTCCCGCTGAAGTGATATTTCGCCGCGCCGTTGTAGCGACGATGTCCCCATCGTCGAGGGGCACTCCGGCGGTGGGGACGCCGCCTCTACAGCTGTGGATCTCGCTGGGGAACCCGTCGATTTAAGCTCTGCCTGACTGGCTCACTCCAAGCTCTTGCGGAGGAAGGCGGAAAACGCCGAGACTGAGGAGAACAGGAAATCAGGCCGCATCTGCTCGAGTTCGGCAGCGTTGGCGGTCGGGGCCCACGCTGCCGCGGCGATCTTGATGTTGCAGTCCCGACACGCCTTCACGTCACTGGGAGCATCCCCCACGTACAATATTTCTTCGCGGGCCAGCGAGAACTCCTCGATTACCTCTTCGATCCTCCGGTCCTTTACCGGCCCCGAGGAGGCTCCCGTCTTGATGACATCGAAATAGTCTTCCAGTCCATAATGTTTCAGCGTGAGCTCGGTACTTCGTCTCCCCTTTCCTGTGATTAGGCCGACGAAAATTCGCTTCGTCTTCAGATAGGAAAGAATCTCCGGAATGCCCTCGAAAGGACTTGGCCAGCGGCAGTGCAGCTCTTCATATCGCCGCAGATATCTGTCCAATCCTTCTGCGCGTTGCTCAGGCAGGAGCACAGCAATCGTCCCTTCCTCAGAGGGACCGAAGGTCGCAACAATTTCGTCGTCCGTGACCGTCCGCCCCACCAATGGCTCGATCGACTCACGGAATGCCGTGATGCAGAGCGGCAGCGTATTACCGATCGTGCCATCCAGGTCGAGCAGAATTGCTTTCACGCGAGGGTCAAAGTGAGCGCCCTTTTCGTTTGTATGCGGTGGCAGAGTTGCTGAAAGGAGCCGAGAAGACAACTGTGACCTTCCCGAAGCCTCTGTATCGGAAGCGAGAGGGACATCGGTCTTGCCCTCGCGGTTTTTGTAACGTCGGTGTCCCCACCGCTTGGGAAGCCCCTCAACCATAGGGACCGGTTGCGACAACTCTTCGGAGAAAAAAGCCCTACCACCAATCAGACACAATATTCAGGCATCATCTCGCCGGACAACAGCATCCTCGACGAGACGCCGGCACCACACGCGAGACGCAGCGAGACGCGCATGCTCCCAGAGCGCTTCAGTCGTAACACGCTTCAGCCCGCCGCAAGCTTCTGGAGATTTAGGGTGAAGGCAAGGCGAGTTCCAAAGAACTTGTGCTCTCGAAATCCAGCGGCCTCCGCCAGTTGCGTCACTTTACGACGACTTTGAAAATGCGGATCAAAGATGAGTTCGGTCACCGAAAGTATGCCCCCCGGTTTCAGGGCATCAAAAATTTCATGCAGCGCTGCCTGTTGATTCGGAATTTCGCCGAGCACTGCCACCAAGAGAGCCCGATCAAAGTGATTGCGCTCCAGTTTTCCCTCACCCGCGCCTGCTTGAACAAAACGGATGTTCGGAAGATGAGCATTTTGGGCCTTTTCTTTGGCTCGCCTCAGCATTCCATCTTGGATATCGACGGCGACGACCTCGCCTTTGGGAACCCGCTCTGCCAAAGGAACGGCAACTCTGCCGGGACCACAGCCGACGTCCAGCACCGCCATGTCATCTTCAAGCTCCAGATGCTCAATGATGGTCGCAGCGCGATTCGTGCGCGTAAACGGATTGTCGAGCTCGACGAACCAGCGCAACCAGACCGGACACGGTAGCGAACGACGACGCGATGCCAAACGCCAGGTGACCCCGACGAGCAAGAGCAGCCCGACGACTCCCAGAAGAATGCCCACTTTTTTCATGACGCGTCGCTTTGGGGAGCATACCCGTCCCAGATGTGGTGTCCGGCGTCCTCGCCGGACTCTCTCGATCCCGACAACGTCGCCTTGGGCGATCGTCCGGTAATCGACGGACCAGGCGTGTATGCGAATTTGCGTGACATGCCATCAGCTCCGCGCACTGTTTGGTTCCGATTCTTCCTTAACCTCCATTAGGTAGGAAGTGAGTTTCTTGATTTGGGCGCCTGCCATCTCGAACGCATCGCAAAAAACCGCATGCAAAACTCCGCCCTCTTTGCGGTGAGCGCGCACGGTTCCTTCCGCGACCACGACATTGTTCTCTTCGGTGAGACGCGTCACAACGATCGTCGGACTTCCGGTAAATGCCTCGTTCTCGATCTCTTTGTCGAAGGACTCCTTCCCCCGGATATGGAACATTCCCGGAATGACCCATTCCACATCGTCGGTGAGACACGAGAGCACCATGGCATGATCGGACCTGCGAAATCCCTCCAGATACCGATCTACAGTCCTCTTGTTCTCAGTCACAAATTTTCTGACTTCGCGCGCCAATCTCTTCGGATTCGACGCCCGCGGCTCACTGCGACAGCGTTCTTCTCGCGCAATCGATAAGCCTTTCTCGTCCTGCGGAGGCCTGCATCGTTTCCTTACAGGAATTGACCGCCCTCTCAATGGCGGCGCGGGGCTTTCCCGGGAAGTCGCGACAAAGCTTATCCACCAGGTGTTCGATCTCCCAGTCCTGCCATGAGCTTTTCTCGCCGTAAGGGTTTGCCGGATCGTCTCGCATGGCTAGCCCCAAGAAGCAACCATCTCCAACATCGGAAGTCGAGCGAGTGCGTTCAACCCTCAAGTTTCAACTTGCTTCGGCGACGGTAAGACTCCCATCTGCGCCATTAAACCGAGGGCGTCCATAATGATCCTCGTATCCTTGATCTTGCCATCAACGAAGCGGTCGATTGCAATCCCCCAGACGGATACCGAGCGTCCGGTTGCGGCAACGCCCAAGAATTCCCCTCGATGGGTGCCGCTCCAAACAAATCGGCTGACGACCTTGTCACCTTCCTCGATCTGCTCTTCGACCGACCAATGCATGTCCGGAAATGCCACGAGAAAGCCGCGCAGGAGATCTTTCACACCACTGAGTCCCGGGCCTTGTCCGGGAAATGGAGCCTGCTCGAGGACGTCTTCGTGAAAATACTTTCCGGTGGATTCGACATTGCCGCGATTGAGCACATCATCGATGAACTCGCGAACCAAGTTGGCGTTGTTTTTCATTTGAGGGGAAATCACTTTTCCTCCTACTGCTTGTCGGTTAGCCGGTCAAGCGGCGCTATGGTCATTGTCTGATCAAGAACTTTGAGCTAGGGCGACTTCGCCTGCTGATGTTCCGCAACCACCTCGTCAAGCACATATCGGGCCTTCGCCGCTTCCAAGGAACTGCTGCGTCTCTGTCCGGCAAGCGTAATCAAGGCTTTCCACAATGCCCAGCCACGACCTCGCGACCAAGTAGCTTTATCGAGCGAGAGCGCGGCCCGAAAGCCTTCGCGGCTTTCCCCCGAGAAGAGCGTCCACGCGATCGTTACGTCACAGGCAGGATCGCCCACCCCCGAAGACCCGAAATCGATGACAGCACTCAATCGGCCTCTCGTGACCAGCAAATTTCCTGCACTAACATCGCCATGCAGCCAGACGGGTCGGCCGCGCCATCTGGCCCCCAAGGCTTCATCCCACACTGAAGTCACGGTGTCTCGATCGATCGTCCCCGCCAGGTCTCTGATTGCTTGACGCGTCTGCTCGTCATAGATCTCCACCGACCCACCCCGATAGAAGTTATGCGATCCAGGCGCAGGTCCACCTGCCGGATCCATCCGTTGCAGAGCGAGAAGGAACTCTGCGAGCGTGATCGCAAATTGGCGCATGTCGGCGATGTGTTCGATGGTCGCGTCCTGACCTTCGAGCCACCGATAGACTGACCAATGCCATGGATAGCCGTGGGCGGGAACTCCCATGGCGAGCGGAACAGGGATGGGCAGAGGCAAAAGCGGAGCGAGCCTGGGCAACCACCTTTGTTCCTTCTCTACTTGTGCCGAATAACGGGCGGCGCTGGGTAAACGGACGGTCATGCCCTCGCCGAGATGAAAGGTCTTGTTGTCCCATCCGCTCAAGGCAACCGGTTTGATAGGCAGATACCCCCACTGGGGAAATTGGCTCGCGACCAATGTGCGCACAAGAGAAGCATCGATGTCTACGCGCGCGGTAGACGTCTCTCCCGACCCTAGTTTCGTCGGCTGGTCAGACCATTTCATCTATTGAAGACGATAACTAATAAAAAGCGGAGACAAGAAATGCCTGTGAAATATTGGGCAATAAGACCAACTTCCCGGTATCGGGGACGGTTCCCTAGATAGCGTAACAACTCGTAATGACTATCACCTTATGAATGATGACAAAAAGCCGTGGTATCAACTGAGGGACAGCGAGACCAAGTGGTACCACCATCTGATGCACGGCCGAGTCCTGATCATGCTCGTCTTGATGGCGATTGTTGCCCTTCTGGCTATCGGAATCGGTATCTGGGCGCTCTTGGGCACATGAATGCTTAGTTTGCGGGCTGCAGGCTACTTTCGAAATTCTAGAGGTCTTGATAACCTCCCTCAAGTGCCGCGTCGCTTTGTCGTGACCATGCCACACTTCCAGACCGCTACGTCAGTGTTGTAGCGACGATGTCCCCATCGTCGAGGGTGGTCCAGTAGCGGCACGTGGCCAAACGCTCATGACGACGGCGGTTTTGCTATCGTCCTGCCCACACGGCTAGTGGCCGGCCTCAAGGTCGCTCCAGCCTCCCCAAGGCCGAGTCCAGCCATGAGTCTTCCAGCGATAGACGAAATGGATCGTAATGCTGAGAAGAGGCAGGCCGACTATCCAATACCGAAAAAATCTAGTTCGGAACACCAAGACTGTGCTTGCCACGAACACGACCCACTTGATCACGCGGAAGAGAGGCGATTGGGCCTGCTTCGAGAAGGCCACCCGCAGCTCTCGTTTGATTACCTTCTGCACTTCCCGACCGGTGTTTCTCAAACGATGAATAGGAATGCTTATTGATCGCGCAGACAAGGGACTAGCCATATAACGCTACCTCCTTCACGCGGACGAGAAGCAATTGGGAAACATATGTCGATGCCGGGGCGGCGAGCTGACGCTGCGCGCAATAGTGGGGGAGCCCTTGACCAGCTTGCTCGCGACCGCTTCGGGGTCGCGCGAGAGCTCCCGTTCGGCGGCCACATTAGTCCTTGCGCGCTCCAAAAGCGCCGGAAAGTTCTGCAACGGAGGAAGCGGTCCGCCCGCAGCCACTCACGCTGGGACAGTTATGCCTGCTCTTTCGCCTTAATGGCGTGTGCAGAACTCGAGACGGTGTTGCCAAAAGGCTTTTGCATTGGCGAACTAATCCCCCGAAACTGACCTCAAGCCATGCGCATTCCACTTGCCTTCGGCCGAGGCTTCCACGAGATCGAGTGCCCCGACCACCACACCACTGTCATTGAACCGCGAGAAGGCCGTCCCCTCGCCAACGAGAAAGCTGCCTTTCTTCAATCACTTGAGTGCCCGATCGCGAGCTTACCCTTGCGTAAATATCTCCGGCCTAGCGATCGCGTGATGATCTCTTTCACGGATAATACCCGTGCCACTCCGAATGAACGCATCATCCCCTGGCTTCTCGAAGCGCTTGGTGATCACCCCCGTGACCAGATTGTCCTCATCAACCAGCTCGGCACGCATCGCCCAAACACTCGCGCTGAGCTCGAGGAGATGCTCACCCGAGAGGTCGTCGCCAACTACGAAGTCATCAACCACGATTGCGAGAACGACGGCGAACTCGTAGTCGTCGGGGAGATGAACGACGGCACCCCCGCGACTGTCCATCGTCGCGTCGTAGAGGCCGATCTCCGCATTGTCACGGGCTTCATCGAGCCTCACTTCTTCGCCGGTTTTAGCGGAGGACCGAAGGGCATAATTCCAGGATGCGCGGGACTGAAGACCATTCAGGCGAGCCACAACGTCCGCAACATCGGTCATCCCCAGGCGAGCTTTGGCATTACCGACGGCAACCCGTTGTGGGAGGAACTTCTCCGAGTGGCGCTCTCAATTGGGCCATCCTTTCTCATAAACGTCTCCCTCACTCATGATCGCCGGATCACCGGCGTTTACGCAGGTGATCTGCGCGAGGCGCATCAGCAAGGCTGCCGCGACGTTAAGGCCAAGGCGATGACGCCGACCCCGGAGCCGTTCGACGTGGTTGTCACGACAAATAGCGGCCATCCACTCGATCGCAACCTCTACCAGGGCGTGAAAGGCATGAGTGCCGCCGCCCGCATCGTCAAAGAGAGAGGCACGATTATCCTCGTCTGCGAATGTGGCGATGGCGTGCCCGATGGCAGTCCCTTCGATCTCCTCCTGCGCGAGTCCTCCTCCCCTTCCGATATTCTCCTGAAACTTGTCACACCTGGCTTTCGTCGTCCCGAGCAATGGCAAGCCCAGATTCAGGCTCTCGTCCAGAGCCGTGCCGAAGTTCTCGTCCATTCCCGTCTGCCTGACGATGTGCTCCGTGCCGTTCACCTCACTCCATGCCCGGACATCTCACAAGCCATCGCCGATCGCCTCGATCCCGGCAGTCGCCTCGCGGTCATGCCGCAAGGACCGCTCACCATTCCCTACCTTGACGGTCACCTGGCATCGCATTAGGCAAGGTCGAAGGCTTCAGCATTCTTAAGATCGCCTTTTCGCTATTATTTCTTTCGGGAAACGAACTCGCGAACTTTGAGGTGCTCGTGGGCGCTTGACATGCGCCCCCTCCAACTCGTCTATCGGCTATATAATTTTCCCTACTGTCGAGATCGGTTCACTGCCCTAGGAGCCGGGCTTTTACTCCGCGTGCACTCGGCCAAGAAAATCGCGCACGTAAGCGACCACCTCAGCGAGGTGTGTTTCCAGCAACCAATGGCCGCCGCCGAGAAGATGGAGTTCCGCGTCTGGCAGGTCGCGCAGATACGCACGGGCGGCGCTCTCCGGCATATAGCCGTCCTGCGGTCCCCAAACAATCAGCGTGGGTGGGCGATGATCGCGTAGGTAACCCTGGTATCGTGGGAACCAGGTCAGATTCTCCTTGAGACGCGCTATTACATCGACGGCGATCTGGCGGCGCTCCGGCGTCATGAGCGACCAATGGAGCTTCCAGAGGTCGGGTGGAATGCGTTCGGCGAGCTCGGATCCGACGTCGTTAAGGAACTCATCCATGAAGCCGTTCTCGCTGACTGCCTCAGCCAACTTGTCCTTGGCTGCTCGGGTCGGGTTACGAAAGTACGCTTGGAGCGGAGCGTACTTTGGGCCCAGTTCGTCTTCGTAAATGTCGCCATTTTGGATGATCAACGCCGCAATGCGCTCCGGCCGCTTGATCGCAAGTCGTAAGCCGATCTGCGAGCCAAAGTCGTGGAGATAGAGCGCGAACCGCTCAACATTTAGCCGGATTGTCAACCGATCGAGAAAGTCGGCGTAGCCGTCGAAATCGTAGGAAAAGTTCTTCGGCGTGTCACTGTAGCCGCATCCCGGAAAGTCCGGCGCGATAAGACGCCAGCGGTGGGCAAGCATCGGCATGAAGTTCCGGAACTCGTAGGACGAACAAGGATACCCATGGGGCAAGAAAACCGCCGGCGCAGTGGATTCGCCCGCCTCGCGGACAAAGACGCGCATCCCGTCCAAATCAACAAAACGGTGCCGCACGCCGTTGAAGTAACTTGGTGTTCGCTGATTCATCTTGGTCGGTTTCTGGTCAGGGCGTTTCGACTTAGATCCTACAATAGGACATGGGAGTGCCTTGCGAGCGGTCAGGGAATCGTCTTAGATCCACAGATTGCGCAGACTTTCACCGATGCATAGATTCATCCGTGCCAAACTGAGTTCATCTGTGGACCCATGTTCGTGTTTCAAGCACCATCTTTAGACTACATTAGCTAATCGATGAATCTCGATCAAACACGGCCCATGCTACAAAAGGTGCCTGGCTGGCTCAGCGCTATTGTCGTCAGCGGCATCTTCACGGGACTAGTCCTCTTGGAATGGCGGCGGCCCTTACGAAAGAAGACAAGCGAGCCGAAGCTACGGCGTAACATTCGCAACATGGCCGTCGCAGGCACCAGCGCCGTGGCGGTGATTCTTACCAGCGCGCCGGTCACGACCCCGTTAGCCAAATGGGTGCACCGCAGAAATTGCGGATTGGTCAAATGGTTGCGCCTGCCGTGCTGGCTCGAGGTGCCACTTGCTCTGATCCTGCTTGATTACTCACTTTACCTCTGGCACGTCGCATTCCACAAAATCCCGTTCTTATGGAGGTTCCATCAGGTGCATCATGTGGACCTCGATATGGATGCCTCTACGGCAATCCGGTTCCACTTCGGGGAAATGGCCATATCCACGGGACTGCAAACCTTTCAGATATTGACTATCGGCGTTTCGCCGCTCACGTTCTCGATTTGGAATACCTGGCTGATCTCGGAGGTGATCTTCCACCATTCAAATGTGGAGCTGCCATTCGCGTTGGAGCGATGGCTGTGCAAAATCATCGTGACCCCGCGGGTGCACGGGATCCATCACAGCCTTGTTCCCGAGGAATTGAACTCGAATTGGTCGAGCGGGCTGACACTTTGGGACCGCCTGCATGGGACCCTGCGGCTCGGCGTTCCGCAGAACCATCTTACCCTCGGTTTGGCCGCTTATCCTGACCCTAGCGAAGTGACTTATCCCAAGCTCCTGGAAATGCCCTTCGACAAGCAGCGTTATCCACCTTGGGTGCGCCCGGATAGCACGGTCCCCCATCGCGATAAGGAATGGATTCCCACGCCAACAGCCATTGTTCCGGAGCCGGTCGTGGATCTGCCTTCCGATTCCCCGGCAACCCGGCGCTTCTAAGCCTCACATCGTTTGCGCCAATCACTGGCGCGGGTCACCTCCCCTAGGGGTTAGGTTACGCAGTTGACGATGAATGCTCGATCGTGTGACTATCGTGCCGAACCCTCAAGATTACCAAGACGTTTTCGCGCTGCCGCGAAAAGCCGAGAACCGCTATTTCGTCCCTCCAATGAGCCTAAATGGGAAAGTGTCAATTGTCACTGGCGCGAGTTCCGGCATCGGCCGCGCCACCGCCTTCGCTCTGGCAAACCAAGGCGTTAAGCAAGTCGTCACCGCGCGATCGGCCGAGAAACTGGAGAAGTTGGCGAAGGAACTCCCGGGTGAATCGTTGGTTGTCCAGGCGGACATGACGAATCCCAAAGACATGGCCCCACTGGTGCAACGTGCGGTCGAGCACTTTGGACGCTTGGATATCCTCATCGCCAACGCTGGGATTTACGTCGCCGGTGACGTTATTGCCGGCGATCCCGATGCCTGGGATCGATTAATGCAAACGAATGTTTCAGGCCTATTTCGACTGGTGCATGCCGCCCTGCCACATTTGATCGAAAGCGGATCGGGAGACGTCGTGGTGACCAGTTCTATTTCCGGGCACCAAGCCATTCATTGGGAACCCGTTTACAGTGCCTCTAAACACGCCGTGCAAGCTTTCGTCCACGGACTCCGCCGCCAACTTCTGCAGAGCGGCGTCCGGGTTGGGGCCGTGGCTCCGGGAATCGTGCTCAATGAACTTTGGGGGATCGCCGATCCGGCGGAAGCCGAACGTCGCGCGAATGCCGGCGAGGGCCTTCGCTCTGAAGACGTCGCCGAGGTCATCGTTTTCATGTTGACACGACCTCGAAATGTCACGATCCGCGACCTCGTCATGCTGCCGCGCACGCAGGACCTGTAACCCGGCGGACCGCTTGTCGGAGCGAGCCTCCGACTCATCTTTCTCAACGCTGAGAGACCTCGGAGAGGCTCCTTGACACCGCACCGCGCTTTCACTATCAGGGGCCGCAACGGGCGTGTATTAGCACCGCCCATCTCCACAGAAGACCCCGACGATGCTCGAGCCGAACCATGATGCGCTGGCCCATCTTGAAGTCGCACTCCTAAAATGAACCAGACCGTTGCCGAAGACGCGCCGAAGACGCATCATTCTTTGCTCGCCCGGTTGCTAGCGGTCAGGGAGTTTGGAACTCTTGCCGCGTTGATCATCATGATTGTGATCATTGCGGCATTCATTCCGCAGTTTCGTCAGATCGAAAACCTGATTAACGTGACTCGGAACTTTTCCTTTGTGGGGATCGTGGCCATGGGGATGACTTTAGTCATCTTGACCGGAGGCATCGACCTCTCGGTTGGCTCGGTCTGGGCGATGACCGCTGTTTTGGCGGCCTCATTGATGTCGAGCGGTTGGCCGATGGTCGCAGCACTTGCGGTGGCGCTTTTGGGAGCTGCGGCGGTGGGTCTTTTCAACGGGCTGTGCATCACCCGGTTGAATATGTCGCCGTTCGTGCCGACACTCGCTTCGCTGGCCATCGCGCGCAGCCTCGCGCTGGTCATCACACGCGGGAGGCCGATTTCAAGTTTCGGACCGCAGCAGGATGCCTTTCTCTGGATCGGCGGGGGATCAGTCCTCGGAGTGCCCAATCCCGTGATCATCTTCGTCGTTGTCGCGGCAATTGTGTGGATTGTTCTGTCTCGGACGGTCTGGGGGCGTCGTGTTTATGCGGTCGGGGGCAACGAAAAAGCCGCCCGGTTGACCGGCTTAAACGTGAGCCGATTGAAGATTACCGTTTACGTTATCTCCTCGCTCTTAGCGGGATTGGCTGGAATCGTCCAAGCCAGTTACCTGTCCAGCGTCACGGCCAGCTTGGCCACCGGTCAGGAGCTGAGCGTGATCGCCGCAACGGTCATCGGAGGAGTCAACCTTGCCGGCGGTGAAGGAACCGTTTTCGGAGTGATTATCGGAACTGTCATGCTCGAGATCTTACGGAATGGACTCCTCCTCTTTGGAATTGATCCCTACTGGCAGGGGGTGTTTGTCGGAGCGATCATCATTCTTGCCGTTTCGATTGACCGCTTTCGCCAGGCGAGCACAAAGGACTAGGCCGGCTCCGATTTCGTTTCGAATAACAACAAGCATAATACCAACCACCCCATGAAACCAAAAACATATTTATTAGCGCTGACCAGTTTGGCCGCTTTGCTTACCTCAGGCTACGCTGCCGATAAGCCCAAGACCTTCGCCTTGGTTCCTAAATCAATTAGTGTTCCCTTCTATGCTGACGTAGAGAAGGGATGCAAGGAAGAGGCCGAGAAGCTCGGCGTGAAGCTCGTCTACACCGGCCCGAACACTCCTGATGAGGCTGAGCAAGTGCAAATCCTTAGAGACGTGGTCGCCCGTGGAGTCAACGGCTTGGCCATCGCTCCGATGAACGCCGACTCGGTAGTTGGCGTCATTGCCGATGCCCGCAAGAAGGGGATTCCGGTGATCACGTTTGATTCCGATTCACCAAAGTCTGAGCGCATGTGCTACGTCGGCACCGACAACTACGAGGCTGGAAAGGAAGCAGGCAAGGCCTTCAAGCAACGTTTGGCAAAGGGGAAGTATGCCGTGATAACCGGTGGACTGGCGGCGCAAAACCTCAACGACCGGATTAAAGGGTTCAAGGAAGTCGTCACCGGAGGCGATTACACCGAGGTTTCCGGTTCTCCGTTTCCGTGCGACGACGACGCCGCCCGGGGAGTTCAGATCATTCAAGATATCCTGACGCGCTATCCGGATCTGGATGGAATTTTCCTCTCGGGAGGATGGCCTTTGTTTGGAGCGCCGGAAGCCTATATGAAAGCGATTGGAAAACGGGCTGCCGACATCAAGACAAATAAGTTTGTCGTGGTCAGCTTCGACACTTTGCCTGAAGAGCTCAAACTCCTTAAGAATGGTTACTGCAGCGCCCTGATCGGGCAGCGGCCCTACGCCATGGGTGCAAAGAGCATGGAGGTGCTTAATGAGCTCAGTGAGGGCAAGAAGGTCGAAAATATTAACACGGGGGTCGATGTCGTTGATTCAAGCAACGTCGATCAATTTATCAAATAGCGGAACGCCGCGGGGCCAAGCGCGCGCCTGAATGATCGATGGCTGCGATCCTGAAAATTAAAGGAATCAGCAAGACCTATCCGGGCGTCCGCGCGCTCCAGGATGTCAGTTTCGAAGTAGAGCGGGGCACGATTCACGCCATCATGGGGGAAAATGGCGCCGGCAAGAGTACCTTCATGCAGATCATCGCGGGCGCCCAGCGCCCGAGTGCCGGCACGATCGAATTCGATGGGCGCGAAGTCCACTTCTCGAGCCCTGCCGATGCACAGGCCGTGGGCATCGCCATCGTCTACCAGGAACTGAACCTTTCTCCGAACCTGTCGGTGGCGGAAAATGTGTTCTTAGGCTCGGAACCAAGGGTCGGCGGCGCCTTCGTCGACCGCAAGACGCAACGGGCCAAGACAACGCAGATTCTTGACCGCTTAGGGATTCATTTCAACCCGGACACGATCGTTGGTCGTTTGACGGTCGGACAACAACAGCTTGTTGAGATTTGCAAAAGTTTGGTTCGAGAGCCGCGCCTGCTCATCTTCGACGAACCAACGTCAAGTCTTTCCGAAGCCGACGCGGAGATTCTCTTTCGGGTGATCCACGATCTGAAGGCTCACGGAGTCACCATGCTTTACATCTCGCATCGGTTTCCGGAGGTCTTCGCGAATTGCGACGCGTTGACCGTATTGCGCGACGGCAAACACGTGAAGACTCTCTCCATGAGTTCGACGCGAGAATCTGAGGTTGTCAGCTTGATGGTCGGCCGAGAGTTGCTCGCATTTCATCGTAAGGAAGTCACACCTAGTGATGAAGTAATGTTTGAGGTCCGCGGTTTGACCAAGCGTCATCAGTACAGCGATGTGAGTTTCAAAATTCACAAGGGAGAAATCGTCGCGATGGCCGGCTTGGTCGGGGCCGGACGAAGCGAAGTGGCCCTTGGAGTGTTTGGCTGCCCCCCGCCGGACTCTGGAGAGGTTCTCGTTCAGAATAAGCGGATCCAGATCAAGCGCGCTCAGGATGCGATGCGAGCCGGGATCGCTCTCGCACCGGAGGATCGAAAGTCCACCGGTCTGGTGCTCGGGGCCAGCGTGGGCACGAATGTTTCCATGGCTGTGCTCCCAAGGCTGGCACGGGCGCAGTTTATCGATCAGAAAGCGGAGCGCAATCTCATCCAGCGTTTTGTGAAGCGGCTGAACATCCGAACGCCCAGTCAAGAGCAGAGGGTTGGTCTTTTGAGCGGCGGCAACCAGCAAAAGGTCATGATTGCCAAATGGCTCGCGGCGCAACCGAAATGTCTCATTGTCGATGAACCCACCCGCGGAGTTGATGTGGGCACAAAGGCGGAAATCTACGCTCTCTTCGATGAACTTGCTCATGCCGGAGTGCCAATTCTAATGATTTCAAGCGACTTGCCCGAAGTGCTGGCTCTCGCAGATCGGATCATCGTTATGCGCCATGGACAGATTGCGGGGGAATTGACCCGAGCCGAAGCCAGCGAGGAAAAGATAATGCACCTGGCAGCGCTTGGCAGCGAAGCCGACGAGCTTCCCCGGTAGACTCGTCCCCCCGTCTCCCAAGGACCTATTGATCCGCCGAGGTTAAGCGTGACGACGCGGAGCCGCCATGGCAGCGCTCATTTTGCCGCTGGGGTGGGCGTGGTCGGCGCTGGCGCGCGGGCGAGCATTTGCTGCTTTTGGCGGCGCTTACCGGAGATCGAGTCGACCAGCACGCCAAGGAAAATCACCGCGCCCATGACCGCAAAGTTCAATGAACTTGGAATACCGAGCAGGTTGACCAGGTTCTGCAACACCTGCAGCAGGGCTGTGCCGATGATTATTCCGAGGATTGAACCTTCGCCTCCCCGCAGACTGCAGCCCCCGAGCACCGCCGCAGCGATAGCGTAAAGTTCGTAGGTGGCGCCGTGGTTTGCGGGCGAGATCGAGTTGGTGTAGAAAGCGATGAGAATACCAGCAATAGCGACCAGCAGCATCTCGACGATATAGGCGCTCATGATGATCAGGCGGCTGTTGATTCCGGAGTAACGGGCGGCGTCCTCATTTCGCCCGACCGCATAGAGGTAGCGGCCAAACACCGAATGATGAAGAAGGACATAAGTGATGATCCCCACGATGATCAGCAGCACGAAGGGCATCGGCACCGGCCCAATACTGCCGGTCGCCAGATTGCGCAGCACCTCAAAGCCGGAGCTGCCGAACCCTTTGGTCTCATCATTAGCGATAAAACGTGCCAGGCCGCGATAAAAGAGCAGGCCACAGAGGGTCACGATGAAAGGCTGCATCCGGACATACCCGATAAACCAGCCGTGAGTGGCTCCCAGCAGCATGACGCCGACGACGACCAGTAAGACCGCCAGCGGCCACGCCAAGTTCCATTCGCGCAACATGATGGCCAAGATCACGCCCTGCAATGCAAACACCGATCCCAACGACAGATCGATGCCGGCGGTGATGATCACCAGGCCCACGCCGATACTGAAGATGCCGTACATGCCGATCAGCCGCGCCATATTGGTGAGGTTCGAGGCGCCTAAAAAGCGTGGGTTCAACACCGCTACGATTATGCAAAGGACAACGAGGAGAACGGTGATGCCGAGTTCCTTCTTCATATAGGATGGGTCACGAAAAGGGTTGCAAAACGCTAAGCACTTAAGGGTCTTTGCGGCCGGTCGCGAGGCTCATGATTGCCTTCTCGGAAAACCGTTCGCGCACGAGAAAGCCGGTGATATCGCCCTCGTGCATGACGGCAATGCGATCGCTCACCCCGAGCACTTCTTCCATGTCACTGCTGATCATGATGACGATCACTCCCCGATCGGCCAGTGCGCGCATGAGTCGATAAATCTCTGCCTTGGCTCCGACGTCGATGCCGCGGGTAGGTTCGTCAAAAATGATCACCTTCGGCTCCAGCGAGAGCCATTTGCCCAAAACCACCTTTTGTTGATTACCGCCGCTCAGGTTCATCGCCCGGGTCTCGATTGACGGCGTTTTGACGCGCAAGGCCGCGACTTCCCGTTTGGAGACCTCTTCCTCGCGTGCGGAGCTGATCAGCATTCCGCGCGAGTAGCGCTTCAAGCCTGGCAAGGTGATATTTTCCCGAACTGTCATGCCGGTGATCAGTCCTGTGTGGCGCCGGTCTTCAGGCACCAGATAAATGCCCGCATTAATCGCCTCCCGCGCATTGCGGATTTTGACCTCTCGGCGCCCCAGCCGGACGGTGCCTTCTAACGGTGGTTCGACGCCAAAAATAGCCTGGGCCATCTCCGAGCGGCCTGCGCCTACCAACCCGGCAAACCCCAGAATCTCGCCTTTGGCAACTTCGAAGCTGACGCGATGATGGGGCCGATAAGAGGTGCGCAGCCCTTCGACCTGAAAAAAGCCCGCTTCCTGCACACCCCTTCCCTTGACAAAGTGGTCTTCCAGCTTTCTCCCGACCATTAGCGCGACCATGTTTTCGTGTCGGATCTGGCCATGCGCGAGTTCGCCGGCGTTGCGCCCGTCCCGCAGGACCACGGCGCGGTCGGCGATCTGCTCGACCTCGCCGAGCCGATGCGAGATATAGATCACGCTTACCCCTGACGCGCGGAGCTCTCTGATAGTCGCCAGAAGCCGATCGGTTTCCGCCATGGTCAGCGAGCTGGTCGGCTCGTCCATAATGATCACACGCGCGTTCTGCGAGAGAGCCTTGGCGATCTCGACCATTTGCTGCTGAGCGATCGAGAGTTCACTCAACAGCTTTTTCGGCGAGATGAGCAGGCCAAGGCGCTTGAGGTACGCTTCGCTGTCCGCCCACATCTTGCGCTGATTGACCAACCGCAAAGGTCCGCCTACCAGCGGTTCGCGGCCCATGAAGATGTTGGCGGCCACATCGAGGTTGTCCAGAACGTTAAGTTCCTGGTGGACAAAGCCGATGCCCAGGGCGATGGCGTCCGCTACGCTGGCAATAGAGACCTTTTTTCCGTCAAAGAAGATCTCCCCCTCGTCCGGCTGGTGGACGCCGCCGAGGGTCTTCATCAACGTAGACTTGCCGGCGCCGTTCTCGCCGATCAAGGCCACCACCTCGGCTTGGCCGACCGAGAAACTTACGTCGCTTAACGCGAGAACGCCGGGAAAACGCTTGGTGATCCCCTTAAGTTCGAGCAGCGGGGCTGTGTTGCCAGCGCTCAGCATAAGGGCTCACTCTGACAGACTCGGAGGCCGCTGATGGAGGGATCCGCTACTTATTTACCGCGCAGCTTCTTCAGATTTGCGGCGAACTCATCCACTTTGTCTTTGGTAATCGCGAGCGTCGGAACAATGACTAGATTGTTCGCCGGAACCACCGATTTATCTCCATTCAGGTACTTGTTCATCAGCTTGATAGCCTGATAGCCGAACTCATACGGCTGCTGGACCACGGTGGCGACGATCGACCCATCCTTAACTCCGGCCAAGGTCTCTTCTTCCTCGTCAAAAGTGATGATTTTGACTTTCCCTATTTTGTTGGAGTCTTTCGTCGCGTTGAGGATTGCCGGACCATTGTAGCTCCACAATCCGACCAGAGCGGAGATGTCGGGGTATTTCACCAGTGTGTCGAGCACGTTGGCCTTGGCACGCACGCGATCTGTGTCATCGGTGCGAGTGTCAATGATCTCGACTTTGGAGCCCTTGAGCACTTCCTTGATACCGCTGAGCCTTTCGCGGGCATTCTGGGCATCGAGAGTGCCGACGAAGATCATGATTTTACCGCCATCGGGCAGCGCTTGTTTGATCAATTCGCCCGCCTGCCGCCCTGCCGCGACATTGTCGGTTCCCACATAGCAAACCCGATTGCTCTCCGGCGCGTCGCTGTCATGGGTAAAGAGCAGAGCCTGCTTAGCCACTTCGTTGAGCTTGATTGTCTGATTCTTCGGGTCGACGGGGCTGATGGCGATCCCGTCAATGCCCGCCGAGAGGAGGTCATCGAGAATGCGCGTTTGGGTAGCAGCCGTGCCGTCCTCAGGAATTTTAAATTCCACTGTCACATTCTTCAGTTCCTCGGAAGCTTTTTTGGTTCCCGCCCGGGCGATAGTCCAAAAGTCTGAGGCATTATTGGTGACAAAGGCCAGTTTTAGCTTCTTGTCCGCAGCTTGGGCATTTTCGCTCAGACCGAATGCGGCAAGAAGGCAGAGGGTTAAGAGAAACCAGCGAACGAGGGGATACTTCATAAGGGGGGGGTTCATAGTTAGTCCCTATAGATCAGACTGCGCACAACGTAAAGGGCAAACCAGGGAGTTTGGGGTGCTTTACAGGTAGTGCAGACAAGATCAGCTCCTTAGAATACTCTCCGCAACTGCTGGCGCCCGCTCGCTTGTTGATGGATGCCGTCGGCGGCTCGACGGGTGTTCCTCAGGCGAGATAAGATCCTCTCTCTGGCTCAATAAGCTATACAAGTAGTTGTGTCCTCCGAAGCGTGGCGACCCAAGTGCGCGTGCTCATTTCGCCTTCGACCACCCGCCTTCGACCACCCTTCGCAAAGCGCTATCCGTAGCGAGAAGTCTTCGAGCTTCGCGCCAGGCGGCAAACGCCCCCTAGGAGACTGTTGAAAAACTCACGTATGCCACGTTGCTGCCAATTTTCGGAAGATCGCAAGGAGCCAAGCGCAGGCTTGATGGGGTTGCGGGGTCCCCATCTCCCCGCAAGCCGCAGTGCTACGGACAAGCTTGGCGACACCGCGAGGGCCGAAAATTAGCGCAACCCGGAGGGCGCGAGACAGGCGTGAGTTCTTCAACAGTCTCCTAGGTGAATATGATCACTTTTTGGGACCTCTTGGTGAGTTAATCTCTGAAAATCTGTGTTAATCTGTGGACCTCTCGCATTAGCGATGCGTCGGCGGGGACGTGTGTGCGAGCGGTGCGCCGGGCGCGGCGAACCTCTCAACCATAAACTGGCCCGCCGGGCCGCACGCCGCTCTGGCGGGATGGGAAATGCGCGCTAGATTTTGTGCTAAATCTCATGGAGGAATTTCAGTTTCATCCGGCGATTGCGAAGTGGTTCGAGCAGCAGTTCGGATCGCCGAGCGAGCCGCAGCAGCGTGGTTGGCCAGCGATCCAGTCCGGCGCGCACGTTCTTATCTCGGCACCGACAGGCTCAGGGAAAACGCTGGCTGCATTTCTCGCTTCTCTCGATCAACTCTTTCGCGAGGGGCTCACCGGAACGCTTCCGGATGAAACGCGCGTGCTTTACGTCTCTCCGCTCAAGGCGCTGAGCAACGATATCCACAAAAACCTCGAAGAGCCTCTGGCTGCCATCCGCGAGTCGTTGCGCAAGGCGGGTCGTGAGGTAGACATCCGCGCGGAAGTTCGGACCGGAGACACGCCGGCTGCGAAGCGTCAATCGATCGTCCGCAAGCCACCGCACATCCTCGTGACCACCCCGGAGTCGCTCTACCTGCTGTTGACATCGGAGTCGGGACGGAAGCTTCTCGCGACCGTTCGAACGGTCATCGTCGACGAAATTCATGCCGTGGTGAACAACCGCCGCGGGTCGCATCTGGCGCTGAGCATTGAGAGACTTGCCGCGCTGACAAAACGACCGATGCAGCGCATTGGCTTGTCGGCAACCCAGAAGCCGATCGAGGAGGTGGCACAATTTCTAACCGGAGGGTCCGAGCACACGCAATGTACGATCGTCAACTGCGACTATCGGCGCCAAATGGATCTGGCAATCGAATTGCCGGGTTCGCCGCTGGAGGCCGTCATGTCCAACGAGGTCTGGGAAGAAGTTTATGGACGACTTGCCGACTTGATCGCAGCACACCGGACGACGCTTGTCTTTGCGAATACGCGCCGCCTCGCCGAGCGCGTGGCGCATAACTTGGGAGCCCGGCTCGGCGCCGAGCACGTCACGTCACACCATGGGAGCCTCTCTGCCAAACTTCGCCTCGATGCTGAGAACCGCCTGAAGCGCGGCGAGCTCAAGGCCTTGGTCGCCACTGCCTCGCTCGAGCTCGGGATCGACATCGGGTCGGTCGACCTGGTTTGCCAAATCGGTCCAACCCACTCGATCGCCACTTTTCTGCAACGAGTCGGACGCGCGGAACATCGGCGAAGCGGTCTGCCCAAAGGGCGGATTTTTCCTCTCAGCCGCGATGAACTGGTCGAGGTCACGGCGATCTTGCGCAGCGTGCGCAACGGCGAGCTCGACGCACTGCAAATGCCAGAAAAGCCGCTCGATGTCCTGGCCCAGCAAATTGTCGCCTGCGCGGCCTCCGAAGACTGGAAAGAAGATGCGCTCTTCGAGCTGATGAAGTCGCCTTATCCTTATCGCAAACTTACGCGAAAGGAATTCGATGACGTCGTGCGCATGCTCGGCGAGGGCTTCAGCACCAAGCGCGGCAGGCGCGGCGCGTTGATTCACCGTGATGTCATCAATCAACGCATTCGCGCGCGACGCGGAGCGCGCATAACGGCGCTGACCTCGGGAGGCGCTATCGCGGATAATGCCGATTACCGCGTCGTCCTGGAGCCCACCCAGACGTTCATTGGCACGGTCAACGAAGATTTCGCGGTCGAGAGCATGGCGGGCGATATCTTTCAGCTCGGCAACGCTTCGTGGCGAATCCTGAAGGTGGACTCGGGCATGGTGCGCGTTGAGGACGCCCACGGCCAGCCGCCGGGAATGCCCTTTTGGATCGGTGAAGCGCCCGGACGCACCGATGAATTGTCGGAAGCTGTCTCGCGATTGCGGTTCGAGGTCGATGAAAAGATTCGGGAAACGCTGGAGAAAAACGGGGACGCTCCTGAAACCGCTCTCGTCGAGTTGTTCAAGGCGGACCTCGGGCTGCCCGCTGCCGGCGCACAGCAGTTGGCCGACTATTTTGCGGCAATCCATCGAGCACTTGGCACGATCCCATCCCAGCAGCGGCTGGTGCTAGAGCGTTTCTTTGACGAGTCGGGGGGCATGCAATTGGTCGTGCATTCGCCATTTGGCGTGCGGATAAATCGCGCCTGGGGGTTAGCGCTGCGGAAGCGTTTTTGCCGTTCCTTCAATTTCGAATTGCAAGCGGCGGCCACTGACGACGCCATCGTGCTCTCACTGGGAACCCAGCATTCCTTTCCGCTTGAGGATGTGTTTCATTATCTCCACACGAACTCCGTTCGCGAAATTCTCGTCCAGGCTCTTTTGGACGCTCCGATGTTCCCGATCCGATGGCGGTGGAACGCCACCCGTGCCCTCGCTCTGCCGCGGCAGCGCGGCGGGCGCAAGACCCCGGCACCATTGCAACGAATGGAGTCTGAGAACCTGCTCGCAGCCGTCTTCCCGGACCAGTTGGCCTGCTTGGAAAACATCGCCGGCGACCGCGTGGTGCCCGAGCATCCTCTCGTGCAACAGACCATCGATGATTGTCTCACTGAGGCGATGGACTTTGACGGACTGGCGGCATTGTTGACACGCGTCGAACGCGGCGAAATCGAGCTGATCTCTCGCGACCTGCCGGAACCCTCCCCACTGGCACACGAAATTCTAAACGCCAAACCCTATGCCTTCCTCGACAATGCGCCGCTGGAAGAGCGTCGCACACAAGCCGTCTATCTGAGGCGAGCGGCGGACACATCAGCTCCGGGACTCGGACTGCTTGACGCCTCAGCGATTGAAAAGGTGTGCGCGGAAGCATGGCCGCTTGCCACGAATGCTGACGAACTCCACGAGGCGTTGTTGTTAATCGGGGTAATGACAGAGAGCGAAATCCGAAAAACTACCGGTGGATCCACAGAGTGGCTCGATCTCCTCGAGATGGAAAGGCGTGTGGCCCCCGTCCCAAGCCGTTTCTGGGCCGCTGCAGAGGGGCTTGCCATGCTTCGCGCGATTCATGGCGAGCGCGTGCCGCCTCCGCCGGCGGCCGCCCTCAACGACCGTCGCGAACCGTGGAAATGCGAAGATGCAGTCCGAGAACTCGTCCGCGGACGGTTGGAAGTCTGCGGGCCAGTCACAGCCGTTGCGCTCGCGCAGATCTTGGAATTGACACCGTCCGCGATCGATCCCGCCTTAGTCGCGCTCGAGGCGGAAGGTTTCGTTCTCAGGGGCAAGTTCAATCCTGATGCCATCGAGACGGAATGGTGCGATCGCCGCCTGCTCGCCCGAATCCATCGCCTCACCATTCACCGGTTGCGCGCGGAGATCGAAGCGGTCTCGCTGGCCGACTTTCAACGGTTTCTGCTGGCGTGGCAACGAGCCAACCGCAGCCATCGCGTCGAAGGTCCGGAGGGAGTCAAGGCTGTGCTCGAGCTGCTGGATGGATATGAAATGCCTGCAGCCGCCTGGGAGCCGGAAATTCTCGCGTCGCGGGTAAACAACTACACGCCTGCCTGGCTTGACCAACTCTGCTTCACTGGTCGAATCGGTTGGTGCCGGCTGACATCGCCACAGGCTGCGAACGGCAGCCTGGCGACACCGGTGCGCTCGAGCCCGATCTCGATTTACACACGCGAGAACCTGCCGCACTGGCTCTCGCTTTCTGCAACATGGCAGCGGCCCGACTTTTCACACGATGCGGCGGATGTCCTCGACGTCCTCGAGAGCGCCGGGGCTCTCTTCTTTGGCGAGATTGCCCAGAGGGCCGGTTTGTTGCCTTCGAGAGTTGAAAATGCGATCGCGGAACTTGTTGCCAATGGCTGGGTCACCTCGGACAGTTTTGAAGGTTTGCGCGCCTTACTAGTGCCTGACGAAAAGCGGCAGCCATTCTCCCAGGCGCGTCCGCGCAAGCATCACCGAGCGGTCACGAGCATTGAGTTCGCCGGACGCTGGTCCGCCGTGCGAAGTCTGATCGGAAATGTTCCTCCACGCGAGGAATCACTTGAGATCTACGCCTGGACGCTCCTGCGGCGCTACGGCGTCATGTTTCGGCGAATGCTTGAAAGAGAGTCGCTACGAGTGCCCTGGTTCGAGCTCTTGCGCATCTATCGGAAACTTGAGGCCCGTGGCGAAATTCGTGGAGGTTATTTCGTAAGCGGCGTCAGCGGGGAACAATTCGCGCTGCCCGAAGCCGTCGGACTGCTCCGCTCGATTCGCAGGGCTCGCCCGCGCGAAGGAGAGCAATCGCCCTCCGAATTGATCACCATTAGCGCCGCGGATCCATTGAACCTTATCGGCATTCTCTCACCGGGACCCCGCATCGCGGCCATCACCGCACACCGCATTCTTTTGCGAGACGGAGTTCCCGTCGCGGCTCTCAAGGCTGGTCAATTGATTTCACTGGAAGCGGAGGCAGCTGATCCATCCCCTCAGGTTGAGCGGACACTCCGCGTCGGCACCCTATCGCCGGCTCTGCGTCCTTACTATGCATGACGCGAGTGGGCCGCCTGCTCGTTTGGGGACACAGGGATTCCAAAAGCTTTCTCGGGTCTGGCCCGCTTTCGCGGTGCTAATCCTCGTTGGCTGCGCGGTGGACGATCCGGTGCCCTTCGATCGAAAGTCGCGATTCGTCGCAGGATCCAGTTCCCTGCGGGCTCGCGTCATCTACGTCGCCGAAAGGCACAACGAGCCATCGCATCACAAACGCCAGGAGAGAATCATTCGCTCCGTCCACCAACGCGGAAGATCGCTGGCTGTCGGAATGGAAATGATCGATGTCACCCAACAGCGCGCGTTGGATCACTACTTGGAGAAGAAGATCAGTTGGGGAATGTTCGCCCGCACGACCGGCTTTGAAAGCGGCTGGGGAAAAACATCCCCCGCTTACAAGCGCATTCTCGCATGGTCGCGAAAAAACGGCGTGGCGGTCCTTGGTCTGAATGCGCCGCGATCTGTGACACGAAAAATCGCCAGAAATCAAAAGCTCACTGCGACCGAAGCGGCATTGGTTCCAGCCTTTCCCGAGCCACCGGGCGGGTTCAAGAAATTCCAGGCAGCGATGGCCGGTCATCCGGGCTCCGGATCGGTTCGTCAGTCCTACGAGGCGCAGCGCGCGTGGGATAAGACCATGGCGGAAACAATTCTGTCGTGGCTCCGAAAGCACCAAGGCACGTTGGTAGTTCTCCTGGGAGAATTTCACGCCGACCCGCAAACGGGCGTTCCCTGGTATGTGGCGAGGAATTCAGGCGCAAGGCAGGTGGTCATCTACCCGACCGAGTGAGCCTTCCGCTCCCCGGAACGAGCCTCGCGCTCGCAACTACAAGCTTCTTTCGTCGCAGGTGGAGACGCGCCTGCAGGATTGTTTGGTTAAGCGCAACAAGGCGAACCACTCGACGACCTCACCAACGGAGCTGAAAAAAATCGAGCGCCGGCCATCGATCCCTGCCCAAGTGCCGGCTTGCTATTGCCCTCGCGCATTGCACGCAAGTAGGACGCTTTTGTCCCATGAATTCGAACAAATTCCTATGCCTCTCCGCCGGCCGCAAGCCGGCGGTTCGCCGGCAAATTTGCGGGCGCAATTTGGCGAGCACCAGCTAGACTCATGGGAACATATGTCCGCCGAGCCATCCTCTAATCGCGAGCCTCCCGCGCATCCGGAAGAATTTTTTGATTTCCTGCTCGAGAAGATCCCTGACCAAGTCTACTTCAAGGACCGGCAAGGCCGCTTTCTGCGTGCCAGCAGGGCCGTCGCCGACTATCTCGACGTCGCGGATCCGAAGAAAATAATTGGCAAAAGCGACTTTGATTTCTGGTCGGAGGACACGGCCAAAGAAGCAGCCGAAGATGAGAAGAGGATCATGGAAACGGGGCAACCCATGGTCGGAAAGGTCGAGCGGCTCGTTCACCCTGATGGAAGGGTCACCTGGGATTACACCACGAAGATGCCGCTTCTCGACTCGCGCGGCAATGTCATCGGCATTGTTGGAATCAACAAGGATTTCACCGCCATGAAGGAGATGCAGGATGCACTGGCGGAGGAACGCAATCGACTTAAGGCTACCACCGAAGAATTGGAAAAGAAGAACGCCGTTCTTCAGGCTGATCTTCAGCTGGCTCGCGAAATCCAGGAGGCCCTTCTCCCGCGAGACTATCCGACTTTTCCAGGTTTCGGCGTTTCCGGTCAGAACGCGCTCTCGTTCGCCCATTGTTATCTTCCCGCAGCCGCGGTCGGGGGCGATTTCTTTGACATTTTTCCGCTGTCAAAGACCAGGGCCGGGATTTTGGTCTGCGATGTCATGGGGCACGGATTGCGCGCGGCATTGATCACGGCGATAATCCGGGCGCTGCTCGAGGAACTTCGGCCGATGATGCATCAGGCGGGACGATTTCTTGAGGCGCTCAATCTGCGCTTACGCGCGGTCCTCGAGCGAGTCGAAGAGCCGTTTGTTGCCACCGCCTTCTACCTCATCGCGGACACCGCTAATAAAGAAGTTTCCTATGCCAATGCCGGCCATCCGGGTCCGTGCCGGATCTGCCGGAAAGCTGGAACTGCCGAGGCTCTGAGCACGACGCGCAACCAGAACGGACCTGCACTCGGGATCTTCGATTCGGCCTCGTTTCCCACTTCACGGGCACAGTTCGAGCAGGGCGATTGCATCGTCATCTACACCGATGGAATTTTTGAAGTCTTCTCTCCTGAGGGACGGGAGTTCGGCCGAGAGGCTTTGCTCTCCGCCTTCGCTCGCAACTCCAGACTACCGGCCAATGAGCTCTTTGAAGCTGTTCTCAAGGAAGCGCTTGCCTTCGCCTCGCGACCCGATTTTGATGACGACGTCTGCCTGGTCGCTGTCGAACGCGGGGACGACTAAGGCGTATTAGCTAATAACGTCGCCCGATGAGCAGCGCTAAAGATGCTGGGGAGCGCACGCGGCCCCGTCCGGCTAGCTGCCGGAGCGTCCCGCCGGAAAGCCCGGTTCGGCGAGCACAGTGAGCCGCGTTGCGGCAACGTGCCGCTCAGCGGACGCCGAAAACGACACGCGAGGACGCGTATGCTCCCCGGAAACATCGAGCGCCGCACAGCTCGCTGTTGGCCCACCGCTGCTATTGAGGTGGCGCGGTTGGCGCGAGATTAAACCGCAAACTCGTTACGCCTTTCTAAGTAAGTTTCTCAGGGCACTTTGAAGCCCGCCACGATAAATTCGCGGCTACGGCTATAGGTTTCGTTCCGCCGCAGAACGGCGCTAAGGCTCTCTCGAAGAATCCTCCAGGAATCCAAGGAGGATCGGAAAGAGAACGTCGGGCGCCTCGATTTGAGGCACATGGCCTATGTTCTCGAGGATTTCCAGCCGGCATTCGGGGATTTGAGCGGCCGCCTTTTTCGCGAGCTCCGGATAGTTTCCCAAGGTCTCGCGAATTTCTGGAGAGACCCATTGCTTGCCGATGGCGGTGCGATCTAAAGATCCCACGAGAAGTAGCGTCGGCATCACCAGATTGGGGAATTCGTAACAGACCGGCTGCGTAAAAATCATGTCGTAGGTGAGGGCGGAATTCCACGCGACGGCCGGATAGTCGGGATTAGTCAACCAGCCTGTCGCCAAACGCACCCAGCGTTCGTATTCCGGTTTCCAATCACCATGATAGTAGCTCTCGATTTGGTACTGCTTTTGCTGATCTGCGGTTACCTTGAGCTCACCGGCATACCATTCGTCGATTGACCTGTAGGGGACGACCTCTTTCCAATCCTCGAGTCCGATTGGGTCGATGAGCGCGAGCTTCTCGACGCGCTCGGGAAACATGAGGGCGAAGCGCACGGCCAGCATGCCACCCATGGAGTGGCCAACAATACTCGCCGTCCGAATACCGAGATGATCGAGCAACGCCCGTGTATTGAGCGCCAACTGCTGGAAACTGAACTGGTAGCGTCGAGGCTTGGAGGATTTTCCAAAGCCAATCTGGTCAGGAATGACCACTCGATACCCTGCCGTCAGAAGCGATTTGGCAGTCGACTCCCAATAATACCCGTTGAAGTTCTTGCCATGCAGGAGGACAACGCTACGACCATTCGGTGCCTCAGGAGCAATGTCCATGTAGGCCATCTCCAAAGATTCGCGTTGCGATTCCAGGCGCAGGGAATTCACCGGAAACGGATAGCGGACCTGCTCGAGTCGGATTCCGAAGCGCTGGGGAATGTCTTCGTCCGCCATTGCGCAAGCGATTGAGACCGCGAAAACGAGAAGACCGCACCTCACCACTGAAAAAAAGATCAGTCGTCGCTTCGCACGAGAAGCGTGCCCGAGCGCAGACCCAAACGATTTGTATTCAACTCCCCGACCCGCGCAGTCATGGAATTTGCGAGACGAGATTGAGAATGGCCTGCTCGAGAGAGGAAATGTCAACCGGCTTGACAAGGTGCTTGCTGAATCCCGCTTCCCGGCTCCTCCGAATATCCTCCTCCATTCCATATCCACTCATGGCGATGCCCTTGAGCGGATGCCGCTGGCGTATCTGCCGCATGAGCTCACAACCGGTGCCGTCGGGGAGACCGAGATCGCTCACCAGAACGTCAAAATGCGCGTTGTCGGCAGCTTCGAGCGCCTCGGCCACAGTGCCGGCAGTTTCCACGGCAAATCCAGAGCCCTCGAGAAGACGCTTCAGCAACAAGGCTGTGTCGGCATGATCTTCCACGATGAGCAGGCGCAAGAGCTGCTCGGGGGGTCGCCGATTAGTCCGATCCACCACCAAATCGTTGGCTTGTGGTGAGGCGGCCGGCAATTCGATCGTCACGGTGCAACCTTCACCAACCCCAAGGCTTTCCACCCGAATCGAACCGCCGTGCAGTTCCATGAGTGCCTTGGAAATCGCGAGTCCCAAGCCGAGGCCGCCAAACTTCCTGGTCACCCCGACGTCGCCCTGTTCAAAAGCGTCAAAAATCTTCGGCAAGACCTCGGGGTCGATCCCGATGCCTGAATCCCGGATCTGCACCTGCACGCGCCCGTCTTCCCGTCTCGTGCAAACATGAATCGTGCCGCCTTCCGGAGTGAATTTGGCGGCATTCTTCAAGACATTCCAAAGAACCTGCTGGAGCCGTGAGGTGTCGGCGTTCACTGATCCAATCGTGGTATCGAGATCGAAGGAGAGCTCGATCCCTTTTTCCTGAATTTGCGAGCGGCAGATATCGCACACCTGATTAACAGAAGTGTTCAGGTCGACTATTTCCATCTGCAGGGTCAACTTGCCGCTGGTAATGCGGCTCAGATCGAGCAAATCGTCGATCAACTTTGTTTCCAATTCCACGTTTCGCCGGATCATGGCCATTTCGCCTTGAATAACCTGTGTTAAGTCCGGATCGCGCTCGCGAACCGCTGCGGTCATGAGAACGGGAGTCAAAGGCGTGCGCAGTTCGTGACTTAGCACTGCCAGAAAGGTGTCCTTCGCCCGGCTGGCTGCCTCGGCGACCTCCTTCGCATGCTCCAGTTCTCGTTCCGTCTTCTTCCGCTCGGTGATATTTCGGGCGATTTTCGAAGCGCCAATAATTATTCCTTCCTTATCTTTCAAAGGAGAGATCGTCAGGGAGACATCGATCTGCGATCCGTTCTTACACTGGCGAACGGTCTCATAGTGGTCAACCTTTTCGCCCTGGCGAATTCGCTGGAGGATCTCGCGTTCTTCATCCTGTCGATCGGAGGGAATGAGCATCATGATCGGCTTCCCGACCGCTTCGTCTGTCCGGTAGCCAAAGATCCGCTCGGCGCCTTGATTCCAGCTCATGATCGTGCCGTTCAGATCCTTGCTGATGATGGCATCCTCAGAAGATTCGACAATCGCGGCCAGACGTTGAACCGCCTCCTCCGCCTTTCTGCGGTCAGTAATATCCTGGACCGTCCCGACAAAGCGCTTGGGGAACTGGCCCTCGAAAAACGCCCGCCCATTGGCACGGATCCAGCGTTGGTGCCCATCAACCAGTCCGATGGTGCGATACTCGACATCCATGGCGCCGTCGCCCTGGGGGTCGAGCGCGCGCTGGACCGCTTCATTGGTCTGCTCGCGATCATCCGGGTGAAGTCTGGCGAGGAAAACCTCGTAGTTTACGGGAAACTCCGATGGAAGCCCGAAGAGTTCTTTGCATCGAGCATCCCAGATGAGATCGCCAGTAGCTGGAAAATAGTCCCACGTGCCGATGGCGGTCGCCTCTGTGGCAAGCTGAAGCCGTTGGGCGGCACTTTGCGCTGACTCGTCGGCCTGCTTTTGCGCGGTGATATCAAGGACCGAGCCAATATAGCCAAGGAACTCTCCCTTTGAGTCAAAGTGCGGAGTCGCGATCGAAAGCACCCGGCGGTACTCGCCACTGGTGTGCAGGAGCCGATACTCCAGGCGATATGGTTCGCGGCGGGCCCTCGCCGCGGCCGAAGGAACAAGGCCAGCCTCACGGTCCTCGGGATGGATGGCGCTCATCCATCCCTCTTGCTCAGTTTGGCCGGTAAATTCGTACCATGTCTGACTGAGAAAGGTGCAGTTGCCCTCGGCGTCCGCGACCCACATCATAGCGGGAGCGTGATCGGCCGCGTCGCGAAAGAGTGCCTCACGTCGCTGGGCCGCCCCCTGCATCTCACGCTGCTCCGTGACGTCGAGCTGAACATTCACCACGCCGAGACAATTGCCGATCGCGTCGAACAGCGGATCTGCGTGCTCGGCGACAAGGCGCCGCCTGCCATCAGGGCGCTCGATCGTCGATTCGACACCTTCAAGCGAACGGCGCTCACGCAGCGCATTTGCCACCGCGGAGAGCGACGGCGGAAGCTCCTTTCCTTCCGGCGTGAGCAAGCGGAAGGCGCCGGTCCATTGTTCCTTTCCAAGCTCAGGGCGACGACCCCAGAGCCGGGCGGCTTCTTCGTTGTAAAAGAGAAGGTAGCCATCCTCATTCAGCGCAAAGCATGGCACTGGCAGTTCACTCAAGATCTGGTGGAACAACTTTTCATCTAGTGGAAAATCGTCCGCGTCGGGACCGATAACGTTGTCCAATTCGTCCGCGACCGCAGCTCGATAACTCGGCAAAAGTGGTTGGCCCTCGTCCCGATCTTGACCTCTGAGCTGAGTCTCTTTTTCCACTGGCGTAGGGGCAACGTTACGATGGCCCCGGAGAGTTCGTCAAATTAAGCATCTAAACAGATCGAGGCTCAGCGGTTCGTGGATGTAGGGACGGCATTGCCTGCCGGGGCGTTCGGGACACGGTCCCGAGAAACCCCCTGCGCCCTCGGCACCTCGGACCCAGGCAGTCTAAGAGACTTTCTCACTGTAATTGCGTTACCGAGCAGCTCCGATTGACACCCCATGCGGGATAATCTACGTAGTCCGCATTCAAGGGCGCTCCATGCAAGATCTTCGGTTGGGCATCATCGGACTCGGGAATATGGGGCAGTTCCACGCAAACGCAATTGCTGCTGGCAAGATCGCCCACTGCCGCCTCACGGCGGTCTGCGATCGGGACGAACGCCAACTGATCAAGCACTTACCGGCCCGAGGATTTGTGTCGAGTTCGGAGTTGATTGCTTCAGGCGAAGCCGATGCCGTTCTGATCGCCACACCACATTATTCCCACACGACGATTGGAATTGAGGCCCTCAATTCGGGACTTCATGTGCTTATCGAGAAACCTCTCTCTGTGCACAAAGCCGACTGCGAACGCCTCCTTGCCGCGCACCGCGGGAAGAAACAAGTGTTCGCGGCGATGTTCAATCAGCGCACCGATCCATACTATCTGAAGTTGCAGGAGATGATTCGCGCTGACGAACTCGGCACGATCCGCCGGATCAATTGGATCGTCACCCATTGGTTCCGCACCGCCGTCTACTATGCATCCAGCGGCTGGAGGGCGACCTGGGCCGGAGAGGGTGGTGGGGTCTTGCTCAATCAAAGCCCGCACCAGCTTGACATTTGGCAATGGCTTTTCGGCATGCCAAGCAAGGTCCGCGCATTTTGTCAATTTGGCCGCTACCATGACATCGAGGTCGAGGACGACGTTACCGCCTATTTCGAATACGAAAATGGCACTACAGGAGTCTTGATCACTTCAACCGGAGAAGCACCGGGGACCGACCGGCTCGAAATAGCCGCCGAGGAGGGACGAGTGATCATTCAGAATGATCGTTTCCACTGGACGCGCAACGAGGTGCCGATGTCGAAATTTAGCAAGGAATCTCCGGACGGCTTTGCCAAACCGAAAACCAGCGATGTAGAAGTTCCTATCGCCGGACATGGAGGGCAGCACCACGAAGTGCTACAGAATTTTGTCGATGCAATTCTCTTTGGCAAACCCCTCATCGCTCCGGCCCAAGAAGGTATCCATTCGGTGGAGTTGGCCAACGCCATACTCTTCTCATCCGCGACCGACACGACCGTTTCGCTGCCGCTCGATGCAAGGGCCTTCGAGTGGTGGTTATCGGACAAGATCAAGAACTCTTCTTTCCGCCAGATAGACGGTCACGGTTCTGATGCTAGTCTTGCCGATTTCAGCAAGTCATTTGGACGCTAGCGCCCGTCCGGCGCGCCACCCGCCACCGCCTCATGCTTCACCTTGATGGAATGAACTACGCTCCGGAAGGCAAACCTTCCCCCGTGTGCGAGCCGGGCGATTTTCCGTTTGCCGCAGCGCACCTCGACCATGGGCATATTTACGGGCAGTGCAATGGCCTTGTTGAAGCGGGCGGAACGTTGAGGTGGGTGTATGATCCCAACCCCTCACGAGTCAAAGAGTTCTGCGAACGATACCCGCAAGCAAAGGCGGCCGCAGACTTAGACCAAATTCTCGAGGACGCCTCGATCAAGCTCGTCACGGCGGCGGCGGTGCCAAGCGAACGAGGCCCACTCGGATGCCACGTCATGGCCGCGGGAAAGGACTACTTCACCGACAAGACCCCCTTCACGACGTTCGACCAACTGGAGGAGGCCAGACAGGTTGTCGAACGCACGCGCCGAAAGTACATGGTCTACTACAGCGAACGATTGCATGTGGAATGCGCCGTCCTTGCGGGGCAGCTGGTCGAACAGGGCGCGATCGGTCGTGTTTTCCAGACGATCGGATTTGGTCCGCATCGCTTGAATGCGGCCACGCGCCCGGCGTGGTTTTTTCAAAGAGAAAGCTATGGAGGGATTTTGTGCGATATCGGCAGCCACCAATCCGAGCAGTTCCTGTTCTACACGGGGGCTGGCGACGCCGAGGTGAATTTCAGCGCCGTCGCCAATTTCAGCAATCCGCAATATCCCGAATTAGAGGACTTTGGAGAGGCCTCGCTGACAGCGGACAACAGCGCTTCCGGCTACTATCGCGTCGATTGGTCAACCCCGGATGGACTCCGGAGCTGGGGAGATGGTCGCACCTTCATATTCGGTTCAAAGGGAACCATCGAGCTCCGCAAATACATCGAGATCTCCGCCGAAAATCCTCAGGGCGATCAACTCTACCTGGTCGATGAAACTGGAGAGCATCACATCTCATGCGCCGGAAAAGTCGGCTATCCATTTTTCGGTCGACTCATCCTTGATTGTCTCCATCGAACCGAGACCGCAATGACGCAGGAGCACACGTTCAAGGCCGCAGAGCTATGTCTCAAGGCGCAGGCGGTGGCGGTGCGTTTATCGGAATCCTCAAATGCACTTTACAACCGGGGAATCCGACAGTAGAGAGACTCGACCCCAAAACATCACCCCCCAAAAATCATGAAAAAACTTCTTTGGACATCGTGTCTCACGGTGGCCTTTTCCTGGCTGGGCTTGAGCATCGCGCAGGCCTGGTCTCTCGAAGAGGCTGCGAAGGATTTTAAAGGAACAGAAATCAAAGTCACCTTCCTCGATCGACCCGGCTACCGAGCGGCCATCGAGATGCTCCCCGAATTCGAAAAACTTACCGGCATCAAAGTTTCCTACGAGCTTATTCCCTACGAAAACAGTCGAGAAAAACAAGTGCTCGACTTCTCTGCCCAAGGCGATCTGGCCATCGCTCTGGTGGACCTCGTCTGGATGGGCGAGTTCGCCGAATCGGGCTGGATCGTTCCCGTGGACGAGATCAAGAAGAAGTTTCCCAACCTGATCGATCCTGATCTCGATTTGGAGGACTTCTTCCCGCTTCTCCTAACTGCCTTTGGATCGTGGAACGGCGTGCTCTACGGGCTGCCTTTCGACAATTACTCCGGCTTGCTTTATTACAACAAGGATATGCTGAAGGCGGCGGGCTTCGATAAGCCGCCGGAAACCTGGGACGAGCTCATTAACGACTATGCTCCCAAGCTGACCAAGGATGGCCAATACGCATTCGCCTTGCAATCGCGGCGAGGCGAAACGCAGTCATGCGACAGCTTTATGCGGTTTCTCTGGCCGTGGGGCGGTTCGCTGCTTGATCCTAAATTCAAGTCCAACCTGCTCGATGTGAGCTCCCAGACCGGGCTGCAGTTCCGGGAAAAGTTGATGAAGTACATGCCGCCGGGCATTGTTGATTTCGACCACAGCGAGACGGTTAACGCGCTTGCTCAAGGCCAGGTGGCCATGATTTGCGAATGGTCCGCTTTCTACAAAACGCTCACCGAGCCGACCTCAAAGGTCAAAGACTCGCTCGGCATCGCTCCTGAGCCAAAAGGGCCGGCCGGTCGCAAGCCTGCTCTCGGCGGCTTCTCACTTGCTGTCACCAGCCAGGTCGATGAAAAGAAACAAGGCGCAGCCTGGCTCTTCATCCAATGGGTTACCTCTAAGGCCAAAGCCAAAGAGTATGTCGAAAAGGGCGGAGTTAGCGGGCGTCAGTCCACCTACAAGGACGAAGCGCTCGTAAAGAAATTCCCGTTCATTCCGCCGATGGTCGAGTCCTGGCAGCAGGGTGTGCCCGAATTTCGCCCGCGCTTTGCCGAATGGCCCCAGCTCTCGGACATCGTTGCGGAGTGGGGCACCAAAATGATGAGCGGCCAGACAACGGTGAAGGAGGGATCCGAAAAGATCGGCACGTTGGTCGAAGGCGTGCTGAAGAAAGCCGGCTACTACGACGGGAAGAAAAAACTAGCACAATGAGGCGCGCAAGCGCCTCTCGTCCGCTCCGGGTCGAGGTTGTCCTGTCCTAGATGACGGGCGGCCGCGCCGCGAGACCGACGGCATCGACTCTTGGCAGCTTGCGCCTTATGGCCGACGACCAAGCACGAAAGCAGCTGTGGCTCATGGGCAGTCTCTATGAGCTTGCGATGCTGGTGCTTTTTGAGATCATCGTCTTAGAACTACTCCGGCGAACCGGAAGGTCGTTCGGGCTGCCAGGAATCGCCATACGAACCTGGAGTGACATGGCACGATGAGAGCAGGAAAAGAAAAGAAGACCTATTCCTCTGGCGCCTGGTATTTCCTAGCTCCCGCGGTCATCGTCCTTTTCCTGGTCGGCATCATTCCACTGCTCTTTGCCGCCTGGAACTCGCTCCATGAGTTCATCCTTCCGAAGGTCAAGTCCCAGGGGAGCATCCTGGGAATTTGGCCGCTTTTTAACGCCCCGTTTATCTGGTTTGGAAACTACCTGGCACTCCTGACCGACCAATCCTTTCGCGAAGCGCTCCTGCGGACTTTGCTCTTCCTGGTGATCAACTTGCCGATTCAGTTATGTCTGGGAATGGCGATCGCCTTGCTGCTGCACAAACCCGGCAACGAGTTCCTCAAGAAGATCAACCGCGTCGCCCTCGTCATCCCACTGGCGACCACCTTTGCCGTGGTTGGACTGATGGGACGCCTGATGTTCAATCGCGATTTTGGCGTCCTCAATTATTTTTGGAGCATGATCTTTGGCGAGAAGGCGGACTGGCTCGCCGATCCCACCCTCGCCTTTGTCTCTATCTCGATCATGGAGAATTGGCAATGGACTCCCTTTTGCGCGCTCATCCTGTTCTCGAGCCTGACGATGGTCCCGCTCGAAATCGAAGAGGCCGCCCGTCTCGAGACAGAAAAATGGTGGCAGATCCTTTGGAGAGTGCAGCTTCCCTACATGTTGCCGGGAATCACGATCATCCTGATCCTGAGAACAGCAGATATTCTCAAGCTTTTCGATGTCGTCTACACGATGACGCGTGGTGGTCCCGGTTCGGCGACGGAACTGGTTAGCGTTTACGTCCAACGCATCGGGTTCCGGGTCTTTGACCAAGGGATGGCCTCCGCGCAGGCGATTGTCCTGCTGGTCCTGGCGACGATTCTTTCGCGTCTTTACGTCAAATACGTCTACAAGGAAATCTGAGGCCTAATGAAATCACGCGATTCGCGTCCGCCCTTCAAGTTGGAGAACCTCCTGCACTTTGTTGGCCTCCTGATCGTGCTGATCGTCTGCGTATTTCCCTTCTATTGGATGGTGGCTGCTTCCCTCAAGTCGCCGCCAGACATTCTCTCCTCCACACCCCAATTCTTCTTCGAGCCGACTTTGCAAAACTATGTCGATGCCTTTGGCAAGTTCGACATTCTCAAGAGCCTGAAGAACTCTCTCTTCGTTGCTTTGGTCACGGTAGTTCTCTCGCTCGTGCTCGGGACCCCGGCTGCTTACGCGATCGCACGGTTCGACTTCAAGGGAAAGCGCGACATCTGGTTTTGGTTTATCTCCAACCGGATGCTCAGTCCGATCGTCGTCGCGCTGCCGTTCTTTCTTATCGCTCGCAATCTCAAACTGCTGGATACGCCTTGGGCGCTCATTCTGATCTATTTGACCTTCAATGTGCCCATCGTCGTTTGGATTTGCGCCGATCAGTTTCGCAATATTCCGAAAGAACTGGACGAGGCCGCGACGCTGGAAGGTTACAACTCCTTCGCCATATTCTGGAGAGTCGGACTACCTCTCGCGATGCCCGCCATCGCCGTTTCCGCAATCTTCAGCTTCATCTTCTCTTGGAACGAGCTCCTCTATGCACTCATCCTGACGCGAAGCGACGCGAAGACCGCTCCGGTGGTCGCGACGAGTTTCATGAGCGGGTATGAACTCCCCTGGGGACAAATCATGGCGACCGGAACCGTCGTGGCTCTCCCTGTCATCGTCTTCAGCATGATCGTCTCGCGACAACTCGTTCGCGGACTCACCGCCGGCGCCATCAAGTAGAGCATGCTCTAGCGGCCGTGTCCCCAGCAGGGGTCGGCGGGGACGCCGCCGCTAAGGCTCCTCGTGTAGAAGTGGTTGTGTCAACCGCCTGAAGACAGGCCCTCAACAAATCTTCCAAGTTATTCACCGGCGCGCTTGCGGCAGCGCCAACCTGAATCTACGCCGCCCGCAGCGCGCGGTCATCCGCGCCGAAAACGTGGATTCGGTTCGCCGGAAGATAAAGGATAATGTTCTCTCCGCGCTTCGGGCTGTATGAACCATGCAGCTTCACCATGATCAAGGGAGATCCGGGGGCGATTTCGACGTGCAGATAGGTCTCGCCGCCAAGATTCTCGACAATGTTGACCACGCCTTTGACCGGCGTCGAAGCTCCGGTCTCCTCCAGCTCGATGTGTTCGGGTCGAATGCCGACGGTGACTGCCTCGCCCGGTTTCCAAGCCTCCACACGCAGCGGAATCGTCAAGGTCCCGACCCCATCAACTGCGCATGCAACACCGTTCGCATCGTCTGCGCCGGCCTTGGCCGGAAGAAAGTTCATCTGCGGCGATCCGATAAATCCCGCGACAAATTTGTTATCGGGATGCTCGTAGAGCATCAGGGGACTGCCGAACTGCTCTACTCGTCCGTCCTGCAGGACGACGATTTTGTCGGCCATGGTCATGGCCTCTACTTGATCGTGGGTGACATAGACGACCGTATTGCGTGTTTCGTAGTGGAGGTTGAGTAACTCGACGCGCATGCGCACGCGAAGCTTGGCATCGAGATTTGAGAGCGGTTCGTCGAAGAGAAACAACTTGGGGGCCTTGACAATGCAACGTCCGATGGCCACGCGCTGGCGCTGGCCGCCCGAGAGTTGCTTCGGCTTTCGATCCAGTAACCCCTCCAAATGCAGGAGCGCGGCGGCGCGCTCGACTCTCTGGCGAATCTCCTGCTTCGAAACGCCATGCAGCTGCAAGCCAAATGCGATGTTGTTGAAGACGCTGAGGTGCGGAAACAATGCATAGTTCTGGAATACCATGGCCAAATTCCGCTTGGAGGGATGAACATAGGTGATGTCCTGCCCATCAAGCATGATCTTGCCGCTGCTGACCGTCTCCAAACCGCAGATCGAGCGAAGCAAGGTGCTCTTGCCGCATCCTGAAGGCCCCACAAAGACCACGAACTCCTCCTTGTCAACCTGAAGATCGATATTCTTCAGAGCATGAAAGGAATCGTAGTATTTCTCGATCTGCGTCAATTCCAAGTAAGCCATCGGTCAACCTCTCCAGTTTACATTGCTTTGGGGGAACGAAAAGGGGCACACGGAGCCGAAGCTTCGTCACGGTGCCATTCTTAAATAGCATTGTCGCATACTCTGCGAGTCTTTTCCCAGCTGCTCAAGTGAATCGAATGAAGCTGCGGAAAATGATTGCGGTCTCCCGCGCTCCTGAGGCGGCGCCCATCCATCGGTTGTCCCGTCCCGCAGCCATGCTCTATTTGCTGCTGTGACAAACCTATGGACCTGGGTATTTCTCGGAATGCTCCTCGCGGTCACGACCACGCAGCTGTGGTTGGCGCGACGGCAGATCGCCCACGTTCGCAAGCACCGGGACGCCGTGCCTAGCAAATTCGCTGGCGCAGTCCCGTTGCCTTCGCACCAAAAAGCAGCCGATTACTCGATGGCCAAGGCGCAGTTGGAGATCGCGGAGATCTTGCTCGGCGCGCTGACGCTGCTCGTGTTCACGCTTGGAGGCCTGATAAACTGGTTGGACAAAGCCTGGGAGCCTGTCTTTGGGCATTGGAGCCTTGCCCATGGCGTTGCCCTCTGCGCCAGCGTTGCGATCGTGTCCGCTCTGGTGGACCTTCCTGTGTCAATCTATCGCACTTTCCTCCTCGAGTCCCGCTTCGGATTCAATCGGGTGACCCCGCGACTGTTTGTGGCTGACCTCCTCAAGCAAGCCGCGCTAGCCGCCCTCTTTGGAATCCCCCTCTTGTTTATCGTCCTGTGGCTCACGGACGCAATGGGTGAATTCTGGTGGTTGTATGTCTGGGCGGTGTGGATTGGATTCAATCTTTTGGTACTGTTCCTCTTTCCAACGGTCATCGCACCGCTTTTCAACAAGTTTACGCCGCTTGGGGATCCGGAACTCGCTGAACGAGTTAAAGGTCTGCTGCAACGCTGTGGCTTCCGATCACGCGGTCTCTACGTCATGGACGGTTCCAAGCGCTCAAGCCACGGGAACGCTTACTTTACCGGCTTCGGCCCTGCCAAGCGCATCGTCTTCTTCGATACGCTGCTCGCCCGGCTCACCTCTCCGGAGGTTGAAGCTGTGCTTGCACACGAGCTCGGTCACCACAAGCTGCTGCACATTTGGAAGCACGCACTCTTGTTATTCGCGGCTTCTTTTGGGCTCCTCTGGGGATTCGGCCAATTGATCGACCAACGCTGGTTCTACGAAGGACTTGGAGTTTCCACACCAAGTTCTGCAGCAGGATTGATCCTGTTCATGATGGCGGTGCCCATCTTCTTTTTCTTCCTTCAGCCACTTTCGAGTCGCTTTTCGCGGCAGCACGAGTTCGAAGCCGACGCATATTCCTCCGCGCACGCCAACGCGATGGACCTCAAGAGTGCTCTCGTAAAGCTCTACAAGGACAATGCCTCAACCTTGACCCCCGACCCGTTGCACTCGGCATTTTACGACTCGCATCCTCCCGCCATTGCGCGCATATCCCGACTGACGACAGCCTGATCGAATTTTTCGTCTCCATCAGCGCACTTGGAGCCCGGTCGCACCTCGCAGTTCGTTGCCTCCCCCTTGAAGGATTCATAGAGCCTTCGATCCAAGTCACGACTCTACGGTTGCGTCTTGATCATGTGGTCTGTGACCTTACTGGTCTCGGCATCCGGTACTCGGGCGCAATAGGAAGGGGTGAGAAATAAGAGCGCCGCTACGATCGCAGCTCCAGCGAAGGCGCCTGCAAAAAGCCGCAGGAAATCGAGCCTCGCGGCACAATGGATCAGCCATCCCCAGATGAGCACCAGATTAACCGCCGAAAGGCTGAAGAACACCTTGCCAAGCACACTCTCTTGCCTTGGATGAACGAAGGTCTCCCAGGCGATCATTTCCGATGCTTGACCGCCCCGAATCGCTGGCACCAGTCCGGAAGCCATCAGCGCCCCGATTGCAATCATCACGCCGAAACTAAGGCAGAGAAGCGTTCGAAAGATCGTGCCCAGGATGGTTTTCACAGCGGCGAGAGAAAACTACCACAACTCTCCGTTGCGAACGCGGGCAAGATCAGCCCGGCCACGACAACACTGCTTGCTGTAGCGGCGATGTCCCCATCGCCGAAGGCCTCCCCGGCGATGAGACATCGCCGCTACAAGAACACCTTGTCGAGCGGTTCCTAACGCCGACGCGCGGCGCGTATGCCACCGTCACCACCCGCCGCTGAACAAGGCAAATAAAAGACCTGCTGCGCGAGCCACGACACGGAAACGAAACACTGCTTGCCATCGCAGTATTTCGCCCCTGGTTCGATAGCTCGCTCACCGCATGCCTGAGGCCATATGTGCGAAACCACTGGATTCATCTGTATCTCCCGATTTTGAGGAAAATGAGCGACGCGCAATCGCTTCCTCCGCCAAATCCGGAAGAAACAAATGCGGAAAGTCGGTGTGCCATGCCACGATTTCGGCCTGGTTGATCGCTTCGCGAATCCTCGCCGTCTCGCCAGGAAAACGGCGCTCATACTGCGCCTGTAGCCGCAACTTCAGCTCGCGCAACGCCACCTCCAGTCGACCGCAATAGACATCAAGAGCGTCCGGCACAGCCCGACAGTTTGTCGTCAGAATTCCATTCATTGCTTTACTTTATATTTGACCAGTCGTCTATATCTTGAAAGAAATTATCATTTGTTGACTTCGACCTTGGCTCCGAGGAGGTCCAGAGCGCAGGGATAGACATCCCGGAGTAGTTCGAGATTGTTATGGATGCGAGCCTGGGTGAGGCCGCCCTGGATGAACATGAAAAGTGTCTTGGCCTTGGCCTTGGGGTCGGGGGCCACAATGAGGCCTTCGGCGTGGGCGTCGCGGATGGCGGACTCGAAATAGGTTAGCTTTCGCTCGAGGATCTCCTGAACCTTTTCGCGAAGAGCGGTCTCCTGCGTACACACTTCGCTGCCGAGCGCATTGAGAGGACAGCCGAGCACGGCGCCGCATTCCTCCTTGACCTGTTGGAGGTATTCGAAACTGAACTCGAAGTAGCGCTTCAGTCTCTCCAGGGGCGGCACCGTCGGCGAGAAGATGGTATCAAGTTGTGCCCGCTGCTCCTTCCAGTCAGCATCAAGTGCAGCCACGGCCAGATCACACTTCGACTTGAAAAAGTAGTAGAAGCTCCCCTTCTTGACCTTGGCTTTGTCGCAAATCGCATCAACGGAAGTCGCTCCATAACTGTGACCCCAAATCATCCCCAAGGCGATGTTGGTGAGACGCTCCTTGGCCGTACTTGTTCTCGGCATGCCAAAACTTGCATGAATTTGACTGAATAGTCAAATTCAAATTGCAACTCATCCTGTACCTACGACGTCGCCCATCGCCGGGCGCGTTTCTTGTCGCGGCGATGTCCTCATCGTCGAGCGTCTCCAACCCAAGTGCACACCGGCGAAGACGCGCCCTAGTGAGGACGCGCTTACCTAAGGTCGGCGGCGGGGACGCCGCCGCTACAGCAGCTAGTGTTTGGCCGATTCGAAGGGAAGCCTGACGCTGAAGCGGGTTCCGTTCGGCCCGGTGCTGAACTCGATTTTTCCTCCGTGGCGTTCGACAACGATTCTGTGGCTGATGACTAGTCCGAGGCCGGTTCCCGAGCGACCCTTCGTGGTAAAAAATGGGACGGAGAAGATATGTGGCTGGGCTTCTGCGGGGATTCCGCTGCCGTTGTCCGAGATCTCGACCAAGAAGAACGGACCGTCACGCCTGGTCCGAATATCGATTTGCCCGGTTCCGTTCACGGCATAGATGGCATTGTCGATGAGGTTGGTCCACACCTGATTGAGCTCGCCGCCATAGGCGCAGATTTGCGGAAGCGTGCGGTCAAAATCGCGCGTGACGGTGGCGTTTTTCAGTTTGTGACCCAGGATGATCAACGTGTTTTCGATTCCCTCATGGACATCGATCTCCTGCCAGGGAGCCTGATCCATGAACGAATAAGACTTTACGGCGTCAACCAGCTCTGAGATGCGCTCGGTCGAATGCGTGATGGACTTGAGCAAGTCGCGCGTAGTGATGTTCGCCGTCAGCCAGCGGAGGGCATTCATGAGGTCCTGCGGCGGCACTGTTCGTTTCAGCGTCTGGAGCTCATCTTCACCAATGCGAGCGTTTACAAGCACCGGAGCCAGCTCCCAGGCGTCCTCGACATTTTGAGCGTTGAGCCAGTTTTCGACGGCCTCTTCCCGGTCGCTCTGTTCAAGAGGATTCAATTTTGGCTGAGTCTCGTTGCAGTGCACGGCGTCCTGGGCCGCGGCAACCAACTGCAGCCACTGCTCCGCGCTGAGCGTCTGATCGAGCTCACAGGCAAAGTCCTGGACCTGTTCCACATTCTCGCGGAGGTTGCGCGCGGCGTTGTGCGCGGCGGTGGCCGGATTATTCAGCTCGTGGGCAAGGCCTGCGGCCATCGCGCCGAGTTGCGCAAGTTTTTCCCGCTCCTGTGTATACCCCTCCATATTGCGTAAACGCGTGGCCAGAGTTCGCATGATCTCCCGTGCGACCTGCGGCGCTGTGCGAAGCAAATCCCAAAATCCCGCCCGCGGAAGGCTGAAAATGCGCCCGTCGCTGATCGCTCGAATGCGCACAACGTGTGAGATGTCGAGCAGGATTTGGATCTCGCCGAAGAACTCACCCGGTTCCAACACCCCAAGAAAAATCTCCTGATTGTCGAAAAACTTCGTCACCCGCAGCTCGCCTTCAAGCATGACATGAAAATAGTGCGAGGCGTCGCCTTCGCTAATGACGGTGTCACCGGTCTTGAATCGCATCTCTTGTCCCGTCGAAAAGCAGGCACGTTCTACGCTGCCCAGCGTCGCAAAGAGGGGGATGTCGAAGACGGTGGCGAAGGCGCCGTCTGCAACAGGCACCGCTGGTGAAGAAGCGGCCGGACCGATCTCTTCAAAGCGTTCGGCAAGCTCTGCCATAACAACGCGATTGGCCGCGAGCGCCTCAGGGGCATCGTTTCGCTCAATCCGATGGACCGGCAATCGCACGATGAAGCGTGTCTCCCCCGGCTTGGACTCGACCTCGATTTCCCCGCCGTGGCGGTCTCCAACAATTCCCTGGCTGATTGTCAGGCCGAGACCCTTCCCCGAGCCAACACCCTTGGTCGTGAAAAATGGCTCGAAAATCCGCGAGATATTTTTCGGCGCGACGCCTGGTCCGTTGTCGACTATCTCGACAACGGTTTGGTTGTCTTCACGGTGCGAGCGGATGGAGATCTCACCGCTGCTGCCGATCGCATCGATCGCATTGTCGAGAAGGTTGACCCAGACTTGCGCCAACTCGCTCGGGTAACCGCGCACCTTCCAGCCCTCGGTCGAAAAGTGCTGGGTGACATGAATATTTTTCAGCTTCGACTCGAGCAATGAGAGAGCGCTCCTGATTTGCTCAGGAACGTCGATATCGGCCGTTTCGGCGCGTTCCTGGCGGGCGCTGGAGCGCACCGCATCGACCAAGCTCGCGATTCGTCCGGTAGATTGCTCCGCGTCATCGAGCAGGGACCGGATCGTCAACCGCAGTGCTATCCATCGGATGGCGTTGCCGAAAGCGCCCGGCGGAAGCTCGACGCGCAGCGAAGCGAGCTTGCCAGATTCCACTCCGGCGCCGACGAGGATCGGCGCGATCTTCCAGGCGTTGGGGACGCCATTTTCCTTCAGCCAGGCGCCGAGCACATCCTCGGAGTCGCTCTGCTCGATCGAGTGATTGGAGCCGGTGGCCGCAGGGCTCTTCAAAGCATCATCGGCGAGCTTGATCAAGCGGTCCCAATGATCTCCCTCGAGTGTTTGATGAAGCTCATGAGCGACGGCTTGAATCGTCTGGATGAGCTCTCCCAGATAAACAGCAACGCGCTGCGCGGCGGCGGCCGGATTGTTTAGTTCATGTGCCAAACCTGCGGACATGCGTCCAAGGGAAGCGAGTTTTTCCTGTTGACGGTTAGATCCCTCCAGGTTCCGCAGCCGCACTGCCATCGCTCGAAAAATTTCGCCGGCAATCGAGGGGCACAACCGCAGCAAGCCCCAAAAGCCCTCCGCGGGAAAAACGATGAGCCTTGAGTCCACTTCGGCGCGCGCAGTCAGGATGTAGGGGACATCGAGCAATAGGGGCACTTCCCCGAAAAATGCGCCCGGGCGATAGCGGGCGACAACAACGCGTTGGTCGCCGTACATTTTCGAGACGCTGACCTCGCCTTCCAAGAGAACGAAAAAGCGCGTCGCAGGCGCGCCTTCCTCGATCAAGATTTCGCCGGCTACCAGCCTCCGTTCTTCGGCACGCCCAATGCAGGCTCGATCCGCGTCCTGAAGATCGGAAAAGAGGGGAATGCTGCGGAGCTGATCGAGCAACAGATCAGAATCGGTAGCGGGTGTGGTCGCGCTCAAAATCGGTTCAAGTATTGATGGATCAGTTCGATGGCGATCGATCCTTCGCCGACGGCGGAGGCCACCCGTTTGATCGAGCCGTGGCGCACGTCGCCGGCGACAAAGATTCCGGGAACGTTCGTCTCGAGCAGGAACGGATCTCGCTGGAGAGTCCAGTTCCGCGGGCGTCGTCCATGGATGGTCAGGTCAGGACCGGATAGGATGAAGCCATACTGGTCGCACTCGATCAAATCCGCGATCGCACTGGTATGAGGCATGGCGCCAATGAAGATGAACAGCGCAATCGCCGGAACCCCCTTCACGTCGCCAGTTTCGTCATTGGCGATCGTGATCTCGTCGAGTCTGCCGTTTCCTTTTGCTTCGACGACGCGCGAGCGAGACTGCACCGCTATGTTCGGAGTTCTTGCGATCTGATCGATCAGGTACTGCGACATCGTCTTGGCGAGCGACTCACCGCGGACGATCATGGTAACGCGTTTGGCAAATCGCGAGAGATACATCGCCGCCTGTCCCGCAGAATTGCCGGCGCCAACGATGTAAGCATCCTCGTTGGTGCACGAGATCGCTTCCGTGGCGGCTGCACCATAATAGACGCCGGCACCAGTCAACTTGTCGACTCCAGGGATCTCGAGGCGTCGATAGGAAACGCCAGTCGCGATCAGGAGCGCCTGGCAACTGATTTCACTGCCATCGCTTAGCGTGATCACCCGATAAGGACCATTCAGGCGAATTTTGGTTGCGTGTTGCGGGGTTAGAATTTCGGCGCCGAATCGTCGGGCCTGCGCGACCGCACGACGCGCAAGATCGCCACCACTCAGCCCGGAGGGGAATCCGAGATAGTTCTCAATGCGCGAACTCGATCCAGCCTGCCCTCCCGGCGCTTCCCGCTCGATCATCACCGTGGTGAGTCCTTCCGAAGCTCCGTAAACTGCCGCTGCCAGCCCCGCCGGCCCCGCGCCGACGATTCCGAGGTCGTACGATGGCATGAGCGCGCGTGTCTTAAGACCGACCTTCTTCGCCACCAATTCCGCCGTCGGCTCTCTCACCCGTGAACCGTCCGGGAAGAGGACGAGCGGAAGGTTCTTCCCATCTCCCGCTTGCTCATCGAGCTTGCGAGCTTCAGGGTCAATTTCGACGTCCAGCCATTGGAAGGGGATCTGATTTCTGGCGAGGAAATCCTTGACCGCATGTGCCTGGGGCGACCACTTCAGCCCAACCACGCGGACGCCCTCAAAGGGAGGATGAAACGTCGCCAGCCAATCTGCAAGCAGGTCGTCGAGGACCGGGTAGAGCCGCTCTTCAGGCGGGTCCCACGGCTTCATCAGATAGTAGTCGATTTGAACTGAGTTGATGGCGTTGATGGCCGCGTCCGTGTCGGCGTAGGCGGTGAGCAAGGCACGCTTCACGCTGGGAAAGTCTTTCAGTGCCTCTGCCAGAAACTCGACGCCCGACATCCGTGGCATTCGCTGATCGACCAGAAAGAGCGCCAGCGCTTCATTGCGCAGCTTGAGCTGTTTCACGAGCTCGAGGGCCGTCGGACCCGAGTCCGCTCGCATCACCCGAAATCTTTCCCCGTATTGCCGACGCAAATCCCGCTCAACGGCGCGGAGAACATCTACGTCGTCGTCAACTGTCAGAATTACCGGCTTCTTCATTCTTTCTCGAGCGACAACCGGGCCTTCGCTTCGATCAACGGCGGAGTTTCATCCTCCAAGGCTGGAGGTTGCGTCCGGTTGTCCGAAAACCGAAAGTAGTTTGGTAGCCATTCAACGTAGTCGCCCTCATCCGCCGCGCTAGTGAAGGTCATCTCGTCAAAGATTGATCGCGGTGCCATGGGCGGCGTGGACAGCTTCGAAGACCGCTTCGCTGAGGGTGGGATGCGCGTGAATGGTCGCGGAGATTTCGTCGTAAGTCAGCTCCGAGGCAATGGCGAGACCGAGTTCAGCGATCATTTCTGTCGCGTCGGGTCCAATGATGTGCGCTCCGAGGATTTCGCCGTGCGGTTCGCCGACAATCACCTTAACGAAGCCTTCGCTTTCACCAATGGCCCGAGCCTTGCCGCTGGCGATGAACGGCATCTTGCCAACCTTGAACTTCAGGCCTTTCTCCTTCGCAGCCCGTTCAGTAAGCCCCACGCTGGCGACTTGTGGGTGACAATAGGTGCAACCCGGAAAAACTGTCACTTTCTTCGGCTGGTGGCCGGGAACAAAAAGTCCCTCGACAGTTTGGATGGCCTCGAAACTGGCTACGTGCGCAAGCCACGGCGGGCCGATGATGTCCCCCGCCGCGTAAACGCCGGGAACTGTGGTCTCATAGCGTTCGTTGACCTTGATGAATCCCTTCTCATCCAGGCCGATCTTGAGCGATCCTGCGGGCAAGACAGGAGCAACTCCGATGGCCACCAACGCGATCTCTGCATCGAGAGTTTTTTCGGAGCCTTTGGAGTCGGCAACGGTGATCTTGACGCCCTGGTCGTTCGCCTCCGTTTTGGTTGTCTTATGACTGGTGAGCAGTTGGATGCCCTGCTTTGAAAGGGACTTTTCGAGCGCTTGTGATACCTCGGTGTCCTCGATTGGGAGGATGTTCGGCAGCATTTCGACAACGGTCACTTTTGTGCCGAAGGCGTTGAAGATGTAGGCGAACTCTATGCCGATGGCTCCGGCGCCGATAATGATGATGGATTTGGGAAGTTGTTCGAGAGCGACGGCTTCCTTTGAGCCAATAACTCTCTTGCCGTCAAATGTCAGCCCTGGCAAGGGTCGCGAGACACACCCGGTGGTAATCAGAATGTTCTTCGCGGAGTGTGTTTCCTCTTTTCCATCAGCTGCGTGCACCTTCACTTCTCCAGGCTTGTCTAGAGACGCCTCACCGCGCAGCGGATCGATCTTGTTCTTCTTGAAAAGGAAGTCAACGCCTGCAGACCCCTTTAAGCTGATGTCTCGAGAACGCTTGACGATCTTGCTCCAGTCAAAATTCAGTCCATTGAACGCGAAGCCGAATTCCGCCGCGCGGTCTTTCATGTCATGATAAAGCTCTGCGTTTTTCAGGAGTGCCTTTGTCGGAATGCAACCCCAGTTGTTGCAGGTGCCGCCGTAGCGTTCCCGGTCCACGCAGGCAACCTTCTTGCCAAGCTGTGCCGCGCGGATGGCGCCTTCGTAGCCGGCCGGACCGGCTCCAATAACAATCAAGTCGTAATTTGCCATATGAAGAAGAGTCTGGTTCGCCAGTAAGGCACCGGCGAGTAGAAACAATTTTGTGAGATGATGTGTAAGCTCTAAGTGCAAGATCATCACCCACGAACTGGACTGGAGCAACGGTCTTGTTTCAGTGCGGGCTACGCGAGCTTCCCCGCCGAACGGTATTCTCCTTAGAGACTGTCGTCCTCGACATGTTTTCGGGGAGCGCACGCGTCACCGCGTCACCGCGTGCCATTTCCGGCGTTTCGCCGGAAGCCCTGTTCGGCGAGACGCCGAACACCACACGCGAGGACGCGTATGCTCCCCAGACTATTGTCGTCCGAGATTGAGCTCCTCTGTTTTACCTTGGACAAGCGCGATGTGGCCGCGTGTTCCTGAGCAATTGAAAACTGCGAGCTGCCTCTGCGCCAGCTACTGTCTCCATTCGAGCGGCGTATTTGAAGGCAGTAGCCGGACTGCCCGAGCGATATCCCAATTGGTCAAGCGCAAACCGCCGATGCTCTCCAGTGTGTTCATTTGCTCGGGAATGCTTGTGCCGTGCAGACCGTAGGGGAGCGGGTCGGGACTGTCGGATTTTGCGAGGTCGATCCAGATGATACCGATTGGGTTTCTCGGACCTGCGGCGAGAAACTGCTCCGACGCAAGCTTCGGCTTGGTTGGTGTCGGCGTTGGCGTCGGCGTCGAGCTTCCAAAAAGGGGACCAGGTTTCTTGGAGACTTCCCTCCATGCCTCCTGACGGGTTGCCAGGCGCGGACGCGGAATCGCGCTGCGAATCGTCCAGGTGCCCCGCCCACGCAAACCAGGACGCGCTATCGACAAGGGAAAGACCGCTACAAGCGTGCCCTTACGGTAGATATTCAGCTGCGAGAGCCCTTCAATGGCAGCGGTGATGGGATTCTCTGGATCGGCTTGCGGCTGCAGCGGCTCCTCCAATGCTTTCTCGATTTCAAACGGAACTACGTTAGGAACTCGAAACTGGGCGCCGATCCCTGGAACAGCTGGCAGACCGCTGTTAAGTGCTCGCAGATACGCCTCGCTGCAATGAAACCGCTCCGCGACGAATTCCCACGGACTGCGATACGCCAGCATCGGACTCGCAATAAGCCGCTCATAGGCGGGGGAAGATTTGCCCACGACCGGAGAGCCGGAAGCCCGGCCGCTCGCCGGCGCTGCCTCTGGACCGTGATGCTCGCCCGGAAACGGCCGTCTCCGCTCGTGGCGGCGAGATGAATCGGAAGTCCTCTCGTTTAAGTTCGTAGGGGACAAAGACCTCGCTAATGGCCGCCTGTGCCTTCTCCGCTAAGGCGGCATCATCCTTAGCGTCAGCATGATTGCTCTGATAAAGGAATTTAACTTTGCCGAATGTCGCGGTCGGTTTACCGGTGATTGGACCAGACGAAAACTGCTCGCGATCAAGGAGAATCTGAAGCCGGACATGATTCAATTCCACTTCGGTCTCCTGACGCGCCGGCTTGGTGGCTTTGCCCTTCGGCGCCGAGATCTCAGCTGTGGCAGGTGACGGCTGCGCACGAGGCGCCGGGGGAGGAATTTTCAAGGTTTCGCCTGCGCGAATCAGATTGCTCCTTAACCCGTTGGCCTGCTTGATCTGATCCACGGTCACTCCAAACCTCTTCCCGATGAGGAAGAGTGCGTCGCCACGCTGCACCTCATAAAGCGCAAATTGACCTTCAGTCGGCGTGGCTGCCGGCGTCGGTGTGGCCTGCGCCAAATGCGTTAAATCGGGCAGTTCAAGTCCCCAATTCTTCGGATCCGACGGGACGACACGCCACTTCCAATCAACGGCAGTCTCCAATCCCGGCTCGACTCGTAGGGCCGCTCCTGTTTTGGAAGCAGCTGTCTGTCCTGAAGCATTCGCGCCGAGAGCTGCTGCCGCAGTCAGAATCAAGACGCACCTTGCCAGCGGACACATAAACTAAGAATTAGCCTCTTTGGGTCCCGGCGCAAAGCGCCAACATTCTTGCGCAAAATCGGAAGGTCGTCACTCAACGGAGGTGACAAGCGGCCTATTTCCGGGAGAAAATTTCGCGCATGAAGCTAGTTGGGATCCTCTCACTGGTATTGATCGGCGCCGTATTAGCGGGATGCAATCTGAAGGAAAAGTACGCCCGCAACAACCTCGCAGCCGATCAATGGCTGCAAGCGAACATCGGCTCAAGTGGTCTGAACGTTACGGGAGCGTGGGAGGCAGAGGAATCCGGGTGGGGAGACGTCCGCTTTGAGCAAAGTGGGTCGCAGGTGAACGGCGCCATGGGAAATTATTCCGCGCGAGGAGTTGTTCGTGGTCCACGACTATTCCTGGCCTTGAGTTCCGGCGGCTACGTTTACTACACCGCTGTTTTGACAATGAGGGGCGAAACGCTTAGCGGTTTCTATTCTTCATCGGTCCCCTTCGATCCCGCCGACCAGGCAGTGGTTACGCTACGGCGTATCGGTAACTAGTGCCTTGAGCGCCAGCGCAAGCTGAAGCGCGTGGACCTGCTCGGCAGCGCGCGCGTATGCTTCCCAGAATACCCAGACGTCCATTCGTGGGTTTTCCTTACAAGGTCTTGAGGTGCGCATGAAGGATCCGCTTGATCTCGGTGGCCGCGTCCGGGTGGAGGAAAGTTTCATGCCCAAAAGGGATGATCGTTTCCGATTCAGCGCCCTCGAGGTGGCTGCTCGCATAGGCCACCACGCCGTCGGTTCCTGTATGCACTGGTCCGGGGATTTTCTGACCAATGATGCTATGAAAGGGAAGTGCCGGTGGAATCGCCGCCAGGGCCATCAGCGCCGGACTGTTGGCGGAGAGCGTGCGAATTGAGCTAAGCTTTCCTTCCTTGATCAACCTTACGAGAAAAGGATTAATCTGATCGAGGTGGTTTGCGAGCAGCGAACGAAAAGCCTCCTGCACTTCGCGATCGGCACGATAAAGGCTTTGGCCGAGATTCCCAATCCAGTTGTCGGCCACCGAACTGCCGCGATGAGGAACAGAAATCAAGATTGCGCGGCGGACGCGCCGTTCGCGTTCGAACAGATAGATGGCATTGAGAACGCTGCTGGTATTCGCATCGCAAGCAAATACCTCTGGCCGCACTGTGATGACGCTATCCCAAAGTTTGTATTCGGAGTCACAGATCAACGTGTGAGCAAGGATCCCACCCATACTATGGCCAAGCACCACAAGATGGTTGGTAGCAAAGTCTCTGCCGGATGGATCAAGCATGCTAAGGGTTTGGCCGAGAATCCGGCGAAAGACTGCAGCATTGTAGAGCACCGGAGTGCCAGTCCGATAGTGGTAATGCCAAATTTGGTATCGGGCATAAATCTCCCGATCGGCGAAGAGGTCGTTGACGAGATTGACAAAAGAAACCGGCGTAGATTGCAGGCCATGCACCATGAGCAAAGGGATGCGGTTCGGATCGTAGCGCTGGATCAGGTAGAGCTTCTCACGTCGCGCAATCGCCGAGGGATTCAACATTCCGCGAAATCCAGTTCGACGAAACGCTTCGGCAGTTCGGGCGAGTTTCGCACTGGGCGCAGTGAAGTTTGCCGCCAACGGATGGGAACGCGCCCCCACTGACACGCTTTCTCTGGTATAGGGCGAGAGGAAGCGCAGCGTCCAGTGATCGCCCGAGCGCCGCTCAAGAAGAGCAGTCGCCGGCACGAAAATTCCTTCTGGGGGCCTCAGCATGTCCCACTTCTCGGAGTTATCATTGGGCCGCCAGGCAACCACCGGGACACCAACCCCGGGCCGCCTGTGAGAACGCATCAATCGAAAAGCAGGCACATGGTGTGCAATGCTGAATCTGTAGAGACCGCTCTCATCAAATTGATCGCTTTCGATCGTCAGTCCGACTTCGCGGCAAAGGTCGGTCCTCCGGTCTACGGGCAGAGCGTCAAACCATTCAACGAGTCGTGCCACCGACCGGTAGCTTTCCCGAAAGAAACGAGGATTCTCAGGATGGGCAAGCCACTCAAGGTGCGCAGCCTTTGCCAGCGCCAATGGCGCCTTGCGAACGTGCCACCGCCGCAGGAGGAGAGCGACGGTTCCTGCGAGCGCTACCGTTGCCAGCGCACACGAGAGTTCGCGGGCAAGTCTCGGTGAGCACGCCTGCCTTGACCACAGACGCGGCCGGCCATTGCCACGCTCGCCGCTCTTGGTCACGTGGTTGTTTCGATCACCACGAGCAGATCCTTTGTATCCACAGTTTCGCCAACTTGAACCAGCCTCTCGACGAGCTTGCCGGCGATCGGCGCGTAAACGGTGGTCTGCATTTTCATCGCTTCGATAACAAGCAACCGATCTCCTTTGGAGACACTGTCACCCGTCTCAACCATGATGCTCGTCACGGCTCCCGGAATCGGCGCGCCCACGTGACCGGGGTTGGCCGGATCCGCCTTGGCGCGTTCGACAGTCTGTGCCTTCAGCGACTCATCCTGAATAGTAACTTCCCGCGGCTGACCGTTCAGCTCGAAGAAAACTGTTCGCTTTCCCTCGGGGTGGGGCTCTCCCACGGTGAGGAATTTAATGATGAGGGTTTTACCCGGCTCGAGCTCGACGAGGATCTCTTCGCCGGGCTCCATGCCATAGTAAAACTGAGGTGTGGGCAAGACGCTCACATCGCCGTAGAGCTGCCGCTTTTGATCAAAGCTGAGAAATACCTGCGGATACATCAGGTAGCTCAGTAAGTCGGTCCGATTTACGTCGTGACCGATCTTCTCGCGAAGCGACGCGCTGGTCTCCTCAAGATCCACCGGCGCCAGATATTCTCCGGGTCGTCCGGGTTTCGGGCGCTGGCCGCGCAGCACCACCTCGAGCATCTTTTGCGGCCATCCACCGTCGGGTTCGCCGAGAGCACCGGAGACCATTTCCACGACCGAATTTGGCAGGGTGAGGGTATGGTTGGCGCCGAGCCGTTCGAGTTGTCGGATGGTCGTGCCGTGACTCACCAGAAAGAGAGCCATATCGCCCACGACTTTGCTGGAAGGGGTAACCTTCACGATGTCGCCAAAGGCCATATTCACCTCGGCGTAGGTCCGGGCAATCTCCGGCCATTTATGCCCCAGTCCCATCGACTCCGCTTGTTCTTTGAGGTTTGTATATTGGCCGCCCGGCATTTCGTGCAGATACACTTCCGCGGTGCCGGACTTTGGACTGCTGTCAAAGGGGAGATAATAGTGGCGCACAACTTCCCAATAGTCGGCGCATTCATTGAGAGCCTCGAGATCGACTCCCGGACTGCGGTCGGTGTTCTCCAAGGCGGCGACCATCGAATTGAGATTGGGCTGACTGGTCGTGCCACTCATTGAGGCCACGGCGGCATCGACGACATCGACTCCTGCTTCGCTTGCCTTCAGAAGTGTGGCCGCATTGATACCGCTGGTGTCGTGGGTGTGGAAGTGAATAGGCAGAGCGATCTCCTCTCGCAGGACTTTAACCAGCCTTTCCGCGGCGTAGGGCCGACAGACCCCCGCCATGTCTTTGATCGCGAGAACGTGCGCCCCCATGCGCTCGAGTTCCTTGGCCTTCCTTATATAATAGCTTAGCGGATACTTGTCGCGCTTCGGGTCGAGAAGATTTCCCGTGTAGCAGATTGCTGCTTCGCAGACTTTCCCGCTCTTCACGGCTGCCTCCATGGGCACCTTCATGTTTGGCAGCCAGTTTAAAGAATCGAAAATACGAAAGATATCGATCCCCTGCGCGGCGGACTCGGAGATAAACTCTTCGACGACATTATCCGGATAGGCGGTATAGCCGACAGCATTGGATGCCCGCAACAGCATCTGAAAACAAATATTTGGAATCGCCTGGCGTAGGCGCTGCAGTCTCTCCCACGGATCCTCATGCAAGAAGCGCAGTGCCACGTCGAAGGTCGCGCCGCCCCACATCTCCAGGCTGTAAAAGTTATGCAATCGCTCGGAAACGAATCTCGCAATCGCCAACATGTCGTGGCTGCGCATGCGTGTTGCGAAGAGCGACTGATGCGCATCGCGGAAGGTCGTGTCGGTCAGCAGGAGTTGCGATTGCTCTCGCGTCCACCTGGCAAACCCTTCAGCTCCCAACTTTTCAAGAAGCTGACGCGTCCCGCTACGAGGCGAAGATGACGCCTCGTGCTCGGGGACAACGACTGACCGCATGTGGGCCGGCTTAGATTTCCCCGCGACCTCCTTATTCCCATTGACGATCGTCTCGCCGATAAAGCTGAGGAGTTTCGTCGCCCGATCCTTTTGCGGAACGAATCGAAAGAGATCGGGATTATCATCGAGAAAGCCTGTGGTGGCGCCTCCTTCTTGAAAGATCGCATTGTTTACGACGTTCTCCAGAAACGGGATGTTCGTCCTGACTCCGCGGATGCGGAACTCGCGCAAGGCCCGATCCATCCTTTGGCACGCTTCTTTGAAATTCACTCCCCAAGCGGTCACCTTGACGAGCAAGGAATCGTAATAAGGGGCGATCGTCGCTCCTCCGTAGGCCGAGGCGCCGTCGAGTCTTATCCCGAATCCGGCGGGCGAGCGATAGGTATGAATCTTCCCATAGTCCGGGACGAAGTTGTTCGCGGGGTCTTCTGTGGTCACGCGACATTGGAGAGCGAAGCCGTACCGCGGAATCTCGCTCTGCTCCGGAAGACGCATCACTTCGCCATGCAACGCCTGCCCTTGAGCCACCAGAATCTGCGAGCGGACGATGTCAATACCGGTGACAACTTCTGTGACGGTATGCTCCACCTGAACGCGAGGATTTACCTCGATGAAGCACCAATCGCCACTTTCAACATCCACGAGAAACTCGACGGTGCCGGCATTGAAGTATTTCGCCTCGCGGGCGATTCGCACCGCCGCAGCGCAGACTTCCTCGCGAATCCGCCCGTCGAGCGCAACAGCCGGCGCCACTTCGACGACCTTTTGATGGCGGCGCTGGACCGAGCAGTCGCGTTCATAGAGATGGAGGATGTTCCCGTGATGATCTCCAAGGATTTGAACTTCGATGTGCTTGGCCCTGCGGATAAAGCGCTCGAGGAAAACGGCATCATTGCCAAACGCCGCCGCCGCCTCTTGCCGAGCTTCGGCGATCTTCGCCTCAAACTCGCTTTCGGTGGCAACGATCCGCATCCCACGCCCCCCTCCGCCGAATGCCGCCTTAACAATCAACGGGAATCCAATCTCGCCGGCTACTTGCCGGGCCACGTTGGTGTCGGTCACCGGTTCTTCGGTTCCCGGAATCACCGGCACGCCTGCCTTCTGGGCAAGGCGCCGCGCGGCCGTCTTATCGCCGAGCAATCCTAGAAGATCGGCCGACGGACCGACGAAGGTAATTCCCGCCTCTCTGCACGCGTTTGGCAGGTCTGGATTTTCGGCGAGAAAGCCGTACCCCGGATGGATCGCGTCAACACCCTTTTCGTGCGCCATCGCGACGATGCCGGAAACGTCCAGATACGCTTGAACAGGCCCTTTTCCTTTGCCTATTAGGTAGGCTTCGTCCGCCTTGAATCGATGGAGACTTAATCGATCCTCCTGCGAATAGACGGCTACGGTGCGCAAGCCAAGTTCCGAGGCCGCCCGAAGAATTCGAATGGCGATCTCACCACGGTTTAAGGCCAGCAGCTTTTTCATGGAAAGACGGCTTTGCCCGAGAGGGTGGTGACCAATTGTGACATGGCCGATGATTGGAAGGTTTCCCGCCTGGCAAGAAAAGCGTTTTTCTGCGGGATCGCTGGTGCGGCCGATGGTGGTGCAAACGATCAGGGAGCTATCGCCATTAGGATCGGGGAGCATACCCGTCCTCGGATGTGATTGTTCGGCGTCCACGCCGGACACCTCCACACGCCGAGAGTAGTGACATTCGCGACCGTCCTGTCAGTGATGATCACAGCTTGGCCGGGAGATTCAACCGACGCGTGGTGCTCGGCGAGACGCCGAGCACCATACCGGGGACGGGTGTGCTCCCCGAAGGTTCGCTTTTTAGCGCACCGCTTTTCGGCGAAGCGCACGCGCGCGGACAAATCTGCATCGCTTGACTTCCGGCGGTAGCGCCAGCACTATCGGCGCGAACCTCTTCCTCCGCGAGTGCCGGTAATGGAAACTCGCCACCGATAGCTCAAAAGCGATTCTCTTCGATCCTCCCGCCATGTACCAGCATCAGCTGCACCAGCAAATTAACCAGTGCCGTCAGGAGAAGGATTTTCCGAATAACGATGCCGGCATCCTCTTTCACACCCGCTTCATCGCGAATGGTGACCGCCATAAAGGCTCTCTATGATGAGATCTACGGGTCTCATCCGAAAGCCAGTGAGAGCTTCGCCCGGTTGCTCACTATCATCACGAGGGCCTTTATCAATCGGCCGGAGTCGATGAAAGATACGGACGAAGAGAAGTTGGACCAGGGGCATTGGTTCCTCAGCAACAGCATCACCGGTATGAGCCTCTACGTCGATCGCTTCGCCGGTGGCCTAAGCGACGCCCAAGACAAACTCGACTACCTGCACCGACTCGGGGTCAATCTGCTTCACCTCATGCCGATCTTTGAGAGCCCTCTCGGTGAGAGCGACGGTGGATATGCCGTTTCAGACTATCTTAGCGTGGATGCGCGTTTTGGCACGCTCGAAGACCTCAAGGCACTAAGACGGCAAATGGCCGACCGGAAAATGGTCCTCATGCTTGATATTGTGTTAAACCACACCTCGCATCACCACGAATGGGCGCGCAAGGCCAAGCAGGGTATCCAAAGCTTCCAGGACTACTACTATATGTTTCCCGATCGAAGCGTGCCCGAGCGGTTCGAGCGCAGCATGCCAGAGGTTTTCCCGGAATCTTCGCCGGGGAATTTCACCTATTGCCAGGAGATCAACAAGTGGGTGATGACGGTCTTTCACAGTTACCAGTGGGACCTCAATTATCGAAATCCTGCCGTTTTCCTGGAGATGCTCGAAACTATCTTTTTCTACGGCAACATCGGGGTCGACATTCTGAGAATCGACGCCCCGGCGTTCATCTGGAAACAAGAGGGCACCACCTGTCAAAACCTTCCGCAAGCACATACGCTCCTTCGGCTCATCAAACAATGCGTTCAGGTCGCCATGCCAGGTATGGCGATCTTAGGCGAGGCGATCGTCGCGCCGAGAGAGATCATGAAATATTTCGGCACCGGACTGTTTACGGCGCGGGAGTGCGACCTGGCATACAACGCCACCCATATGGCACTGCAATGGGACGCGCTCGCCACTGGTGATACCCGAGTCATGCTGGCCGCACAGCATGAGATCTTGCAGAAGCCTTATGGCACAACTTGGATCAGCTACACCCGCTGCCATGATGACATCGGCCTCGCCTACGAAGACTACATGATCCAGCACGCGGGCTTCGACCCGTTTCAGCATCGGAAATTTTTGCAAGATTACTATTCGGGGCAGTATCCAGGATCCTTTGCAACGGGAGCGCTCTTTTCCGTGAATCCCAAGACGAACGACGCCCGGATTAGCGGATCGCTGGCATCGTTGTGCGGTCTAGAAAAGGCGCTCCTTAGCGACGATCTCGCGGCGGTCGATTTGGCGATTGCCAGAATCGTGATGATGCAGGCGCACAGTTTCCTGATCGGCGGAGTGCCCATGATTTTCTATGGCGACGAAGTAGGGCGCACAAATGATTACTCCTACCTCGATGATCCCGGAAAGAGCTACGATAACCGTTGGATGCATCGGCCAGTCATTGACTGGGACCAGAACAAACGAATCGACACGGAAGGGAGTGTCGAGGCGCGCGTCTATGGGGCCACCCAGCGGGTGATTGCCATTCGCAACAAACTTCCGATGGTTGCCGACGCGAAAAACCTCACCTGGCTCACTCCACACAACATTCATGTCGCCGGCTATCTGCGAACTCTAGAGGATCGGCGCGTCTATTGTCTCTTTAACTTCACCGATCGACACCAGTCGCTGACATGGTTTGCCCTTAAGGAACATGGTCCTATTTCCCAGCGACTCTATGATCATTGGAGCCAGCAAGAATATTCCCTGGGGCTGGACCATGAGTCGATGGCTCTCGCGCCATATCAGGTGCTAATTTTCGAGCCGCTGCCACCGAGTTGAAACTAGTTTGGAATTCTGGCCGTGCGGATGAATACGCTTAGGCTATCCGCGCCGCGTCTTGAGATGCACTCCTCGGGCCTGCTCGCGCGTTGCGCTGCTGTTGCGGCACTGTCCCAGCGTCGGAGCACGTGCTTCGGCGGTGGGGACACCGCCGCTAAATCGACGAGCAGCTTAAGCTTTGCACAGAGGGTTTCCAAAAGGGGCCAATGAAAGCCGACGCCGCCGTCGGTTTGCTGCTCCTTTTCGACGATCACTATCCTAATGTTGGAGAAAATCTATTGTTTAGTATGCAAGCTTCTGCTAGCTCCCGCTCGAACCCGCGTATTGTGAAAACTAATCTTCTGTCCAACAACCTGTCCCATTCCAATAAGCTGATTTCTCCGGGAAGAGTCATACGGATGGCTGCCGCCTTGGGGATCTTGCTGGCAGCCCTTGCCCTTAGTTCATCCCGTGCGGCTACAGTGACCACTAATGGCTTTGATCTTTTTGTAAACGGCAGTCGCATGGTCATCAAGGGCATTAATTACTCGCCCTGTGCCCATCGGCGCAGTCCCCGGCAACCCTCCTTACGGAGATTATTTCGTTCCGGAATACAGCAACGTCTGGACTCCCGACATTCAAAGCATGCGCGCCGCTGGCGTCAATGCGATCAAACTTTACGCCGGCAATCCGGCGCTCAACGCCGGCGCAGCCCGGTTCTGCGGGCAATTGGAAGGCAGTTCCTGGATGCCTGTTACAACAATGGCACCAGTCCGATTTACGTCGTGATGTTCTCCTATGTTCAGGGGGATGTCATCGCGGCTGGCGGGGCTGCTTACCAGCAGTATATCACCGACTATCAGAACCTCGTTGGGAGCACCGTCACCCATCCGGCGATCCTCGGCTATTGCGTTGGCAACGAAATCTTTGGCGGCGACGTGACATCCAATGCTCAATTTTGGGTCAACTTCGGCGCCCTCCTCAACGCCGCCAAGGCGGCCGGTCAAGAGCAAGGCGTCACACCCTTTCTTGATGACCGCCACCAACGACGACTACACACCCGGCCAGACATGGCCGGCCATTCAGCTGGGCGAAAACTCCGATCAGCTCGACCAATCTGGATGCTTGGGGAATCAATGTTTATCGTGGACCGCTCTTCGGCGGAGCCGGCAACTCGGTGTTTGTGCAATACCAGCAGCTCATGACTAGTCTCAATAAGACGAAACCCCTCATCCTGGGTGAGTGGGGAACACCACACTCAACGCGCCAGGCACCGGGCGTTTACGGTAACGATGGTAGTGGTGGACCCCCTATCAATCTCGACGACGTCCCTCAAAACCAGATGGGCCAGGCCAGCCATATTTTGCCGCGACAACCACCTCGCAGTTCCTAACGACCCAGTGGCAGACGATCAGCGGCCAACATCGGCGCGGGAACAAACCAGGTCTGCGTGGGTGGCTTCATCTTCGATTGGTCTGACGAATACTGGAAGGCTGGTGACCCAGTAACCACCTCGGTGGTCCCGATCAAGGCTTTAAGGGCGGGGCATTCGCCGGCGGCTATGCGGATGAAGCCTGGTATCGGGATCACAAGCGCGGTTGATCAATCACAATACGGAAATAACCAGCCCAACATCAACCGAACGCTCTTTGACGCCTACGCCGGGATACGAGCCTTCTATACTTCGACGACGCACCTAGCCAGCGCCACTCTACGGCCATCCGGTGTTCGGCGCGCCGAATCGGGAGCGGCCAGTCATCGACATCGAATGGCCGACGCGGAAGTCAATTATCACGAAAGAGGAAACCGTGGTGATCCGTGGAACGGCTTCCGGGGGCGGCGGCATCGATCAGATTCTTGTCCGGGGTCCGCGCGAGAGCTATCAACTCGCGACGGGCACCACCGATTGGAGCAGCCAGGAAGACCTTCGCTTCGGAAGCAATCGCTTCACCATTAAGGCGGTCGGCGCCACCGGCGACACCACGACCAAAACGATTACGATTTACCGAGATTCCCGACCATCGGCGAGGGAAGAACGATTGGCGTGGCAAGAACCATTGGCGAAGAGATCGCTAATTTAGCGATCCCTTCGCCCTTGGACAAAGGATACTCCGGTTCAAGCTTCCGGCGCGATCTGTTCGTTCTTTAGCAGGGAAAGCTTGCGTTCGACGCCCCAGCGATAGCCGGAAATGCTCCCGTCCCGGCATAAGACACGATGGCATGGAATGACAACGGCCAGCCGATTGGAAGCAATGGCCCGCGCGACGGCGCGAACTGCCTTGGTGCGCCGATGCGCTTGGCGATCTCCGAATAACTGGAGATCGTGCCGATCGGGAATCTCTCGAAGAGCCTTCCAGACTCGGCGCTGAAAAACGGTTCCGCGCAGGTCGAGCGGCAGATCCAAACCGGTCCGCGGAGCCTCGACGAAGCGGATCACCTTGGCAACGAGATCTTCGAAATCTTGATCGCCGGCGATCAGTTGGGCCTTTGGAAATCGCTTCGCGAGATCCTTCGTCAGCGCGGCTGGATCGTCGCCCAAGAAGATCGCGCAAACGCCCTTCTCCGAGGCGGCCACCAGGATCGACCCAAGCGAACATTTCCCGACGGCGAAGCGAATCGCCGCTCCTCTGCCTCCGTTTTGATAATCTTTTGGTTTCATGCCAAGTATTCCCGAGGAGTTCGCGTAAAATCGGCCGTTTGAATTAAATCCCGCCTCATAGATCGCCTCGGTAACTGTCTTGCGCCTTCCGAGCTCGGCACGCATGCGTTCTGAGCGATGAGCCATCGCATAGGCCTTCGGGGTCATCCCGGTGGCGGTCTTGAAAAGTCGGTGAAAATGGAAGCGGCTCAGGCCCGCGCTCTTCGCCAACGTGTCGAGGTCGGGCACCTCTTCAGCGGTCTCAATTCTACGGCACGCCGCAGCGACCAGGGCCGCTTGTCGCTCAGTCAGGCTCGGTCCATTCGGATGGCATCGCCGGCATGCTCGAAATCCAGCTTTCTCAGCGTCCGTAGCCGTTCCGAAGAATGTCACGTGCTTGCGGTGTGGCCGGCGGGCGGAGCAGGAGGCGCGGCAGTACACGCCGGTGGTGGCCACACCGAAGAAAAATTTGCCATCGGCCCGGCGATCTCTCCGCAGAACCGCGCGCCACCTTGCGTCGTCGTTAGCGCTCGTGGATGGCAAAGATCGAGTGACACTCATGGATGATATTTTCATGGAAGCACGATAACCGCTTCGGCGCGCGAAAAACTCCGGTTCTTGCTTTCAAACTGAACATTGCGCGAAAGCGGTATCTTCCACAGAAATTTTTTCCCTAATCCGACGGTGGTTGCAGGAGAAGGATGCTGTACACTTCGATTAATGAAGAGCGCAGAAATCGATCGGCTCCAAGACTGGCTCGTGAAATGTGGGCTGGCCGGCTCGTCCGAGGTTGATCTCCTGCGCAACTTCTGTGACCACTGCCGGTCCGCCGGCTTGGATCTATCAACCGCCACTGCGGTAATCGATACACTGCATCCTGTCTATGAGGGCCGTGCATTTCCCTGGCGCAGCGATGGTGCCGAGGAGAGTCCCTTGATGGAGTATGGCAGCACTTCGGAAGGGGAAGCGGCTGCCAATTGGGAGAAAACTGTCTTTTTTCACCTGCTGACGACCGGAGCAGACGAATTGCGCCGGCGTCTTGGAGGTGATCCGACGGATTTCGAGACCGGAGAAATGCTGTTGGGACGGCGAGCAGGGAGTACCGGAGCAGGTGATCGGACGGATTTCGCATCCATCGAAGAATTAAAGGCTGAGGGCGAGACCGATTACATAGCCTTCGTCCACCGGTTCGCCAAGGATAGCGTCATCGGGGAAATGGATTGTGTTTTCTCGTACTGGACGACACGTAACCCTCACGGGTTTTCCGATGCGGATCTGGCGGCTTTGCGACGACTCGTTCCGACTTTGGCCCTCGGCATCAAATGTGCCTCGTTGGCCCGGATCGCTGACACACTCGTGGAGGTGTATCTCGGCCGCGCTGCCGGACAACGGGTCCTTAGCGGTCGGATCTCGCGTGGAGTGGCCGAACAGATCAATACCGTGCTCTGGTTCTCGGATCTGCGCGGCTATACCACGATAGCGGATACAACCTCTCCGGACGCAATCATTCCTCTCCTTAACGACTACGCCGAGGCGGTAATTTCGACGATTCATGAAGCAGGTGGCGATGTGCTCAAGCTCATTGGAGACGGCGTGCTCGCGGTCTTCAACATGGATGATCCCGCTGATGCCTGTCGGCGCGCCCTGCGGGCGGAAGCCGATCTCAGAACGCGAGTTGAGACTCTCAACGCAAGCCGCGCCGAAAAAGCACATCCAGTTACGACGGTGTATCTGGCGTTGCACATCGGTGAGGTTTTCTTCGGCAACATCGGGAGCGACGAACGGCTTGACTTTACCGTCGTTGGTCCCGCAGTGAATGAAGTCAGCCGGATCGCGTCGATGTGCCGCTCGGTCGATCGACTGATACTCGTCTCGGCGGAATTCGCCGCCGCGACACCAGAGCCCGAGCGCAGGGATTTGGTCTCGGTCGGCCGCTATGCCTTGCGGGGTCTCTCGCGAGCGCAGGAGCTTTTTACCATAGATCCAGGATCGCGGCATCCACCGGCCTCTCGCTCACTCAGCTCAACGTGAGTGGAGCCGGCGCCTTTATAGATTGCGGCTCTCCACGGGACGCGAGCCACTATCCCTGGCGAGGGACGCCCTCGGACGAACCAAGCTGACGATCGAGCCAATCGCCAACCCGCTGAACTGCGTCGGCCCGGTTGCTGTCATGGATCAGATCGTGGTAGCCGTCAGCGAAACGCTGTCGCTCCTTCTCCGGGGCAGGAATGGAGCGCATAAAGCGAGCAAAGGCGCCCTGGCCAACACCGGCCGTGCCGATGGGATCTTTGTCGCCCGTCAACACGATCACTGGCACTTCCATCGAAGTCGCCGCGATGCGTGCCCGGGCCCCCAGCTTGAGAGTTTCATCGAAAAATGCCCACGAAAATCCGGGTCGAACTCGATCCCGCGAGAGCCCCCAATAGCGATCAAATTTTGGATCGTTGGTCAGGGCCGGCTTTTCTCCAGAAATCAAACCAACTCTGAAGAGCAGTCCTCGCGGCTTGAAACTGCGCAGTTGCCCGACGCCGAGGCGCACGATCGGCGAGGCATAAATCATAGCCACAGCCGGAGAATGCAAGATGATCCCGGCAGGACGGATCTGGCCAGAGCGATTCGATTCTCGAAGCACGAGCATGGCAACGAGCGATCCCATGCTCTGACCGTAAAGAAACAGCGGGATCCCTGGATGACGCCGCTGGACCCATCGAACAAATTCGGAGAAGTCTCGTTCCCACAACCGGCCATCATCAATGTGTCCCTTCGTGCGTTGTCGCGCCGCGGACAAGTCACCGTGCTGTCCGCGGACACCGGTTGAATACGAAGAGATTCCGCGCGGTGCGAGATATCTTCCGAGAGGCTCCATGTCACCGGCGGTTCCATTCCAACCGGGAACTCCTACGATGATAGCCCGCGCTGATCCATCCGACGGTCCCCATGTGCGATACATCAACTGCCGGCCGTCCGACGTTCTCCAGCAGGGCGGGCCTTCCTTACAGAGCGCCGGACCCAACCGACGAACCACCGGCGCTTGCTGTGGCGCACAAGAGACCAAGCTGAAGGCTGCCAGCAGCGTTAACGCGTGAACCGCTCTGCACCCTCCCCGGCACCGAGGACGCATCGGCGTGCGGCGGCGGACTTTTGGGTTCACGATGCTCACACCGCTGGGATACTTTCCCCTGAAAGGAGCGTTGTCAAACGACGCCGACCATCTCATGGGCTTGACGGGCCATCTGAAATCGTTCCCCCTTCCGAAAAGAACCGGATCAGTGTCCTGGGAGCTTTCCCTCTTTCGTTGTAGGTTTAGATCCTCTCAGGAAATTTTATGCCGACGCCATCCGAATACCTGTTGTTGTTTCGCGGAACCCAATGGCACAAGGGGCTTTCTCCGGCCGAGATTCAGAAAGTGATGTCTCGATGGAGAGCATGGTACAACGCGCTGCAAACTCAGGGCAAGATGAAGGGCGGGCTGCCGCTTATGAACGAAGGAAAGATCATCTCCGGTGCCGGCGGACGATTTGTGACCGACGGTCCATTCACCGAATCGAAGGAGGCGATCGGAGGATACTTCTTGATCTGTGTGGACAACCTTGCCGAGGCGATCGAGATTGCCAGGCAATGCCCAGGGCTCGAGCATGGCGCGGTCGTCGAGATCCGTCCGGTAGCCCAGGAGTGCGCCGCCTCTGAACTTGTGCGCCAAAACGAGGGAACGTATGCGAACGCCTGATCCCAGCGAGACCCTTAACCCTCAAGCGTCCGATATGCCCGAGGTCGTCGAAGATCTCTTCCGGCGGGAATGGGGTAAAATCGTCGCGACATTGACGAGGATCTTCGGCATTGAGCGACTTGCGCTCGCCGAAGATGTTGTCCAGGAGGCGCTGGCGAGAGCCCTGCAAACCTGGCCTTACTACGGCATTCCGGAAAATCCCTCCGCCTGGATCATGCGCGTCGCGCGAAACCTCGCCCTGGATCAAGCACGGCGAGAGGTCCGCTTCCGGAACAAACAAGAAGAGATCGCCGGATTCTTCGAGCGCTCCTTCGGCGACCCCCCGGTGGCGCAAGATGAGATCGAGGATGACCGATTGCGGATGATCTTCGTCTGTTGCCATCCTGAGATTCCACAGGAGGCTCAAGTGGCACTCGCATTGAGAACGCTCTGCGGATTCAACGTCGCCGAAATTGCCAACGCGTTCCTGACCAGCGAAGCGGCCATCGCCAAACGATTGACACGCGCAAAACAACGTATTCGTTCCGCGCGGATCCCCTTCGAAATTCCTGCCGGACCAGAGCTAACCGCGCGCCTCAACGGAGTCCTCCAGACACTCTACTTGCTGTTTAATGAAGGCTACAAAGCTTCGGGCGGAGATCGATTGATCCGAGAAGAACTGTGTCACGAAGCGATCCGCCTAACCGACTTGGTCGCCAGGCATAGCGCCGGCAATCGACCACCAACGCACGCGCTGCTTGCTCTAATGTATCTTAATGCTGCGCGCCTGTCGGCACGCACCGATTCGGAGGGCCATATCCTTCGCCTCAAAGAACAGAATCGCTCACGATGGGACAAGAGCATGATCGCCAAGGGGATGTTTCATCTTGCTCAGTCTGCAGCTGGCACCGAACTCAGCGTATATCATCTCCAGGCAGGCATTGCCGCGTGCCACTGCGCCGCACCAGACGCCAAGTCGACGAACTGGCGCCAAATTCTCTCCCTCTACGATCGCCTTGTAGAGCTCGATGCCTCACCGATCGTCGCCCTGAACCGGGCCGTCGCAGTAGCGCACGTCCACGGTCCAGCCGCGGGCATGTCGGCCATTAAATCCCTTCGCGATCGTAGAGAGCTTCAGTCCTACTATTTGCTTTACGCTGTCCTTGGGGAATTCGAAGCGCAACTGCATCATCCTGAGGCTGCAGCGGCGTATTTCCGCAGGGCTCTCAAGCAAACCGGGATCGCGTCCGAACAGCAGTTGCTGCAAAAAAGACTCCGCGAATGCGAAAAGCAGATGGCCTCGGAAGTGACGGCGAGTTAAGCCAATCTCTCGACCCCTTCAGGCCAGTGCTTCCTTGTCTTTAGACGAGCCATTAGATAGCTTGGTCTGCGTGCCTTGAAATTGAGAGGCCAGCGTGCTTCCTGCGGCGCCTCGCTGAAGATCGGCTTGCATGAACCTTCGTCCGCTGCGTGTTGTCCTCCTGGTAATTCCTCCGGTTCGCGAGCTCGACCTCGTCGGAATTGTCGATGTATTCGCGACGGCCAACACGTTTTTACCATCCGACCGCCACTATCATCTGGAACTGGTCACCTCCAGCACCCAGAAGACGATTCAAGGTATGTGCGGGCTGCAGTTTACCGGCGCACGTCATTACTCCACGCTGGAGGGCGAAATCGACACCTTGCTAGTCCCCGGCGTGCAACCGGAGAAGGTCCAGCTTTCGCCGGCGGTCCTGCGGTGGTTTCGATCACGGGCTCGCAAATGCCGTCGGGTGGGATCGATCTGTACTGGCGCCTATATCTTGGCTCAAGCTGGTCTTCTTGATGGTAAACGAGCGGCGACTCACTGGGCGTTCGTTAACGAATTCTCCTCTCGCTTCCCAAATGTCTCGATCGACGGCGACCCGATCTGGATACGCGACGGCAACATCTACAGCTCGGCGGGGGTGACTTCGGGCATCGATCTTAGCCTCGCCCTGGTCGAGGAGGACCATGGACAAAAAGTCGCCCTTGAAGTTGCGCGCATGTTGGTGGTTTTTCTCTGCCGGCCCGGAAATCAAGCGCAATTTAGTGTGTCGCTTCGCGAACAACGCACCGACAACCGGCCTCTTCGTGACCTGCAGGTTTGGATCGTCGAAAACCTGCAGAGGGATCTTTCAACACCGGCCTTGGCTGCTCGGGTCGCCATGAGCGAGCGCAACTTCCAGCGGGTCTTTACCAGGGAAATCGGAAAACCGCCCGCCCTCTATGTCGAGGAGATCCGCCTGGAAGCCGTGCGGCGAAAGCTCGAAAGGTACTAACCGCGGATTAGAAGAAATCGCGTCTGTCTGTGGCTTCAACAGCGCGGATGTTATGAGCCGGTCGTTTCAGCGCCATCTCCAAACGACCCCGGCAGAGTATCGTGCCCGCTTTCGCACCAGCGGCGCGCAGCCTCTTTCGAGGCAGAGAAAAGAGCCAAAAAATTCCTGAGCAATTTTCGGGGAGTGGGAAACCGAATAGCGGGCGATGTATTTTCTGTAGCGGCGGCGTCCCCGCCGCCGGAAAGACCCTCGACCGTGGGGACACGGTCGCTACAACAGAAGCGTGGGACCGCAGGACGGCGTTGCTACCGCGGCTCGGAACACGCCTGACCCAAAGCAGGCTCATCCGGCTTGTGGGTTTCGCCCCAAAAGGTAGACTGGCCGGCGACGGCCCCCGAATCCAGCGATGCAAACGCCTCCGTGCAAGACTACCCTCGGCGAGCCCTATCCGCTCGGCGCTATTCCCTCGAAGGGCGGTGTAAATTTTTCGCTGTTCGCGCAACATGCTACGTCGGTGCAGTTGCTCTTATTCGAGAGTTATTCTGATTCCGTCCCGCAGCAGGTGGTCAACTTGCATCCGGTTCTGAATAAAACGTTTCATTATTGGCATGTCTTTGTCGAGGGAGTCAGTCCAGGGCAGCTCTACGCGTATCGACTGGGTGGACCTTACGATCTTAGCCAGGGCTTTCGTTACAACCAGAATAAGGTCTTGCTCGATCCCTATTCACGCGGCGTGGTCTATGGGCGGAACTGGCGCCGCGATCTCGCCTGCGATGGTTCAGACAATTGTCAGAGCGTCATGAAAAGCCTCGTGGTGGACGCAGACATTTACGACTGGGAGGGCGTGGAAGGACCCGACCTTCACCTTTCCGATTGCGTGATTTATGAACTGCACGTCCGCGGCTTTACGCAACATCCTTCTTCCGGAGTCGCCCACCCCGGGACCTTCAGTGGTTTGATCGAGAAGATTCCCTACCTACAGGAGCTTGGGGTTAATTGCGTTGAACTCATGCCCGTTCACCAGTTTGACTCGACAGAAAGTGCCGCCACTCACCCCGAAACGGGCGAACGGCTTACCAACTACTGGGGCTACAACTCGATCTGCTTTTTCGCTCCACATCGCGGCTATTACACGGCCGATTGGGAGAAGATGGAATACCTGACAGGTTTTCGGGACCTCGTGAAGGCGCTTCACAAGGCGAACATCGAGATCATTCTCGATGTGGTTTTCAACCATACCAGCGAAAGTGACGAAACCGGTCCGACCATTTGCATGAGGGGAATAGACAACTCGGTCTATTACATGCTCGATCCAGACGACCGCTCACGCTACCTAAACTACACGGGGACCGGCAACACGGTGAACTGCAATCATCCCGCGGTGCGCCGGATGATCCTCGAGTGCCTGCGCTACTGGGTCGGCGTGATGCACGTGGACGGTTTTCGTTTCGATCTTGCCTCCATTCTCTCCCGCGACGAACTAGGCCGCCCGATGCAAAATCCTCCGCTCCTTTGGGAAATCGAATCCGATCCCGTTCTTCACAACGCCAAAATCTTTGCCGAAGCCTGGGACGCGGCCGGGCTGTATCAAGTCGGAGGCTTCCCGGGCGAACGATGGGCCGAATGGAACGGGCGCTATCGCGACGACGTCCGAAGATTCATCCGAGGCGACGAAGGACTCGCCGGGACAGTCGCCTCGCGAGTGGCCGGAAGTGCCGACCTCTACCAGCATCTCGCCCGTGCGCCTTATCAGAGCATCAACTTCGTGACCTGCCATGACGGCTTCACCCTCAACGACCTCGTTTCTTACAACCGGAAGCACAACCTTGCGAACGGCGAAGGTGACCGGGATGGATCGAATGACAATCTTAGCTCAAACTATGGAGTAGAGGGTCCCACGCAGGACCAACAGATCGATTCCCTCAGGTTGCGTCAGATCAAGAATTTTGCTGCCATCCTGCTGCTTTCGCAGGGAACACCGATGCTGCTGGCAGGCGATGAGTTTCGCCGCACGCAACGAGGAAACAACAACGCCTATTGCCAGGATAACGAGACGAGTTGGCTAGATTGGACGCTACTGGAAAAGCACCGGGAGTTGTTTCGCTTTTTCAAGCTAATGATCAAGTTTCGCTTGAGGCATCCCGCTCTAAGACGAAGACAATACTACTGGGGGGAGAAAGATCGCCACGGCTGTCCCGAAATCGCCTGGCACGGCGTCCAACTCGAGAACCCCGACTGGGGCCATCAATCACACTCTTTCGCGTTCACCTTGTCCGGCTTCGCAGTCGACGCGGACATCCACGTGATAATCAGCGCTTATACTGAAGCTCTCCGCTTCGAACTGCCACAGCCGCAACGCGGAGAGTGCTGGTTTCGCGCGATCGATACATCGTTGCCTTCTCCTGACGATGTTGCCGATGACGGAGAGGAAACCGCAATCCACGAAGCGACCTATCAACTCGCGCCTCGATCTGTCGCCGTCCTGATTCAGCCGCCCTCTACCGCAGTATAAGAGATTCTTGGAGGCCGACTGGAGGGCACGTTGTTGCTGAGCACACCTTAGGTCCCGATCGGTCTCGGGGAGCATACCCGTCCCGGGTGTACTTGTCCGGCTTCCACGCCGGACAAACCTCTAGAGATGGAAAGGTGATATCGCCGCTGTGTCCATGGGCATTAGAGCTTGCCTGCGTTCGCACTGATTGAACCTACGCTCGTGCCCGGCGAGACCCCGGGCGACACCCCCGGGACGGGTGTGCTCCGACCAGGTAGATCGGAGCCTTCAATCGATCGTTCCCTCAGAAGAAGGCGGGTGGGCGCGAGCCAGGGCCGCTGGTCGGACGATATCCTCGAAAGCTTTCAACAACAAAGGTCTTGGGATATTTCTCCAGAGGCGAGGGCAAGTCTGGACCATCGGCAAACTCGAAGATGTCCAACATGAACTGCATTGGATAGGAAGGAGATTGGCGGACGACCTTAATCAGCTGATCGTCAACATAGAAAGCAACAAGCTCCGGCCTCCATTCGGCCGCGTAGGTGTGCGATTGCCGGGCGTCGATCTCGACCACCTCCGCTGAGAACTCGTCTCGGATCTTCGGATCCCCGAAAGGATGAAGACCCATTCCGACACGGCACTGACGCGGGCCGACGTCGCGTCCGAATATCTCGCAGATACAAATTTCCGCCGAGTGGGTCGGCTCATCCTCGTAGCCGATCATCCAAAGAGCTACCATGTTCGCAGGATCATCAAGGGCGCGGGCCTGCAGTTCAAAAAGGCCATACCTGGGAGTATAGAGAGCGCGATTCTCTTGGGCTTCGCGGACAACAAGCCCTTTGCGAAAATGATGTTGTCCCGTTGTGCTACCAACCGGTCCCGCGAATAGTCCGGTCTGCAGCGACGAGACGCGCAGATAACCGGTGTCCTCCACAGGCCACGGCTCCTGGTCAGCCTCGATGAACAAGCGGAGCGTCCCCTCGCCAAGAGCATAGCGGGCGGCCGAAGCTGCACGAGAGCTCCACTGTGGCAGGTAGTATGGAATCCATAGCTGCTCGTTTAGCACCGATACATCGAAGCGGTCCTCCACCTCCAGCTCGTAGCCAGTTCGATCCAAAATCGACGCGGCTCGGCGCCGCTCCGGTTTATTGCTCATGCTTTCCTGCTTCCTCCAGCTGCTCTCCTGAGAATATCACCTCGTGCCAGCGTTTGCACGACCTCTCCGGTGCGGGATGGTGACTTCACCGTTAAGGGCCTTTCTTGTAGCGACCATGTCCCCACGGTCGAGGGCCTTTCCGGCGGTGGGGACACCGCCGCTACAAAAAAGGGTCTTCAAATGGCAGTCCTATAAGTTTGAGGTGTAGGGGCGCTGCGACACCGAGCCACTTGTCACTGCATACTCCCACCTCGACTCTTCGTGAGTCTCAGTCGTCACTCTTTAGTCGTCTGGTGCGCGACTGCTTATAAGTTACCGCAGATGATCGCATACGCAGCGTCTATGCTCTTGGACACTTACGAGCGCCCGCCATGCTTAGCGTGCGAATATTTCTTCATCGCGTCAGGGATTTAGCGCCGTTCGAAAAAGCTTGTATTAGCCTGAGCGGATTGCTAAACATAATCTCAAGTCGGGCCTACGTGTCGTGTGTCGTTCAACCAACCGACTGGACATGAAGCATTTTCGAGTTCTTCTCGCGCAATCGTGCGGACTGACGGCTGCCTTAGCTGTGGCGACGAGTTCCTGGAGCGCGCCGGTCGATGAAGCAAAGGCTGAGGGAAAGACGCCCGCCGACTTCCCAAAGATCACCGAGGACGTCTTTAAGCCAATGGATCAAGGGGCGATTATTGGGGAATTGACCGAAGAGGAAATTCGCGGGCGGAATACCTGGAACCTGTGGGCCGCGGGCAATCAGCATTTTTGGGACAGCGTAGCTCGTAATAGCTACGGACTTATGGATCTACTTAAGGCGCTCGACAATCGCAAGTATCCACGCGGAGAGCGTTTCAAGACGCTCGGGCTGGTCAATCAACCCGGCTTTCGGGCTGCGACGAAGCCTGACGAATATGGCCTTTGGCTAGACGAACCGACCGAACCCGAACCAGCGGGCATCGACGAAAAAGTCTATGGAAAGCCGACCGGCGTTCTCGGTTTCAGGTTGTTCCCGAATCCGGATTTCGACAGAGCCGCTCGCAAGAAATGGGATGGCGAGCGCTTTATGAACGACCCGAAGTACTATAACGATAACAAGCTCGTCCGACCGTATCGCGTCGGGGTGTCGTGCGGTTCGTGCCATATTGCCCCCAACCCGATCAATCCGCCGGAGGATCCCGAAAATCCGAAATGGGAGAACCTCGCCTCAGCCATTGGCAACCAGTACATAAGCGAAGGCCGAGTCTTCGCCTCCAACGTCGCCAAGGGGGGCCTCTTCTACGAAATGATTGAGGCGCAACCGCGCGGGACATCGGATACCTCACGGATTGCCACCGATCACATCAACAATCCGAATACGATCAACGCCATCTTTCTCCTTGCTGAACGCGAAAGAATTGCTGTGAACGAGCAAATGGCCGGAGGCACGCTCGCCTTACCGGGAGAGAAGGCCACCATGCCGGTTCCACACATCTTGAAGGACGGAGCGGATTCTGTCGGCGTGCCGGGTGCCACCATCCGGGTATACATAAATATCGGGATGTTCTCCGAGTATTGGCTGACGCTTCACAATCGCCTGATCGGTCTCACGCCGCAGAGTCCGTTTGACGTCGCAACCGCTCAGAAGAATTCTGTTTTCTGGCGCGCGACCGAGGAGCGCCTAGGCGATATCGCCGCCTTCTTTCGCAGGCTGCACCCGTTTCATCTCAAAGACGCGCCAGGCGGCAACGAGCTAATTGCAAGTGACGAAACGGCGATGACTCGCGGCAAGATCGTCTTTGCCGAAAACTGCGCTAGCTGCCATTCGAGCAAGCAACCGCCGGCCAACGTTGATCCGCACTCAGGAGAAGGTAGGGCATGGTTCCGGGCCGAAGTCGTCAAACCCGATTTTCTCGAGGACAATTTCCTTTCCACAGATCGCCGGTATCCGATTTCCAAAATCGAAACCAATTCGGCGCGCGCGTTTGGAACGAATGCCCAGGCCGGCCATGTTTGGGACAACTTCTCCTCGAAAACCTACAAGGATCTCGCCAAAGTCGAGGAGCAGGAATGGTACAATCCTTTTGACGAGAACAACCGCATCAAATTCAAACCCAAGGGCGGTGGTCCCGGTTACTATCGCGTGCCCTCGCTGGTCAGTATCTGGACTTCGGCGCCGTTCTTCAACAACAACGCTCTTGGAGAGTTCACCGGCGATCCCTCAGTCGCAGGGCGCATAAAGGCATTCAACGATGCAGTCGAAAAGCTCCTTTGGCCCGAAAGGCGACTCGGCAAAGACTCGATCTGGCGCACGCAAAACGAGTGTGCGCTCAGCCTCCGCAAGGAATTTGTGCCACTGGCGCTCCGTCCCTTAGCGGACGCTGATGGGTGGATTCGCATTGGGCCAATTCCGAAAGGCACTCCCATCAATCTGCTGGCGAATCTTGAGCCGGACTTCAAGCAACTCGTTGTGCTCAAAATCAAGATCAGCAAGGCGTTGGCAAAAATCCATGCACTGAATCTCTCACCGGAAGCCTCAACCGCCGAGCTCGTGAAGCTTGTTCCCGAGCTTCTCGCCGCCAACAAATGCCCCGACTTTATCGAAGACAAGGGCCACTATTTTGGAGACACCCTGCCTGACGAGGACAAGCTCGCGCTGATCGAGTTTCTAAAAACCATGTAAAGCCGACCCGCAGGTATCGCAATCAATTTGGCAAATCTCCACACACAGGCACAGCAATGACTATCGCCGAACTCAAGAAACTGTCGCAGCAGGAACTCGATGACCTTTTCCGTCAAAAGCCAGCCGGCCCGATTCCAAATGGTGAAGCGAAGGGAACTGCGCTCGTCCTTCCGGGCACGGCGGTCACCAACATTATCGCCGACCTCATCCGAATCAAAATTTGGAAAGGCAAAGTCTTCGAGAGAGATGCCAAGAACTCGGATCGCGGCGTTCTCAAGAACAAGATCCTTCCACTCGGCCACCAGGCGATCGAAGCAAATGTTTACAAGGACAAGAGCTGGTTCGATGGCAAGGAGTGCGTCGTCCTCGATTACTCGAAGACCTCTTTGATCGCGAAAAAAATCCGGGACGAGATTCGGGAGATTCAGCCCGGTTTCTACCTGGGAATTGTCTACTGGGGCAAGAAACGCACCATCGGCTTTGCGTTGGAATTCCCTACTTCACGCACTTAGCCAGAAGCGCTCCGCCAGATCCGAGTTGATTTTTCCACCTTGAGTTCAAATCCGAGTCGCTCAGCGCCCCGAGCAAACACAGGCTCCGCGTTTTTGAATCGCTTGAGCGACTTTTTTACGCGGATGCTGCAGCTCGAGCGCCGCTTCGATCCGTTTATCCGTCCCGCTTTCGACGCTCTCTTACGCGATCCGATTGCCGAGATGACGACGGCACTTATTAACCGTAAGCGGCCAAACGACGGCCTGAAGATCGCCGAGGAAAAGACAATGCCTGGCGAAGAGGAATACCTCGACTCGATCGTTTCAAGCTTCACCAAGCAGATGCATCTGCTGTGGAAATCGGGAGCGTTCGAGCGAGGTGGCAATACCAAGACACATGGAATCGTGCGGGGTGAATTTATCGTTCACCAAGACCTTCCGCCAGCGCTGCGGCACGGCATTTACGCTGAGCCGAAAACTTATCGCGCCTGGGTGCGCTTCTCCGGTCCAGGACCCTACATCACTCCAGATATCGAAGATGTTGGTTTCATGAGCATCAGCATCAAACTCATGGGAGTGCCCGGGCCGAAGCTAATGGACGATGAAAAGTTTACCCAGGATATGTTCGGCGTTTCCACACCAACTTTCGTGACCCCGGACACCAAAGCTAATGCCCAGTTGCAAATTGAGAGCGTAAAGAACGCACAAATCTTCTACTTTCTTAACTTTCGCCGGCCCCACGTGCTGGACCTGATCATGCAGTCCTTGTGGATCAAGACGCAGAGCAGTCCTTTGGAAGCTCCCTACTTCAGCTGCGTGCCCTATTTGCTCGGCGAAGGGCAGGCGATGCAATATTCAATTTGGCCGAAATCACGCCAAAAGACTCGCATTCCGCGGCTCCCTTTTCGACCTCCGGACGACTATTTGCGCGAGGCAATGATTGCTTCGCTGGCCAAAGGCGATGTCGAACTCGATGTGCGTTTGCAGCTGCAAACCGATCCGCATCTCATGCCGATCGAGAACAATGCTGTGCTCTGGCCAGAAAGGCTTTCTCCGCGTGTTTCCGCAGCTACTTTACGCCTGCCGAGGCAGAAGTTTGACTCTCCGTCGCAAATGGAATTCGCTAAACGCCTCTCCTACAATCCTTGGCATTGTCTTCCGGAACATCGCCCGTTGGGGAACCAAAGCCGAGCGCGCCACCGCATGTATTCGGAACTATCGCGCCTCCGCCAAAGGATGAACGCTGTTTCCCACTACGAACCCACGGGCGAGGAGGTTTTCGAGTAGAATTCATGACCCCGCAGTCAAGCTTCCTGGTTTTGGCCGCGATCACGCCAGAGCGTGAGGCAGAGCTTCGAGAGCTGCTCGACTCCATGAATGATGCTCCCGGACGCGTGAACCCGAACAATGCGCTGATCGCTTTTGCCGAATTCAGCATGATCCATGTCGCACGCTTGCTCATTCTGAAAGATAATTCTCTGGACGACATAAAAGTGTATGGCCTGCCACGGCGCGACTATCCGCTCTACCTCGCTTTTCTCGGCAACATCGACGGGGAACGGGATGCGTTCTATGAGGAATTGGCTCGACGCGCTCCAAATGGATTGCGCGCACTCTTTTCGTGCTGCGACGACTTCACGTCGGAAACTCGCCTGGTCGAATGGATGAAAAGGCACAGCCGCTCTTCCGTCGCCGGGTATACAAATTGGGTCGGGCGCACCGTCACTCGCGTCCGCGAGGAAGCCACTTTGCATGAGAGCATCGACCGTTTTCTGCAGAGCAATGCGCGTTCCTTCGCGAGTCTGCAAGCACAGGAGATCCACACCGCCGTGCAGAGCTTTGTCGCCGGTGAAAGAGCCGCCGGTCGCCTCGAGCTCTCCGCGGAGGCTCCCACGCCTCTCGGCTGGCGCCTCCGCAATTTGCTGCACAAGGCTGGACTCCCCTTGCTGGCACTCCTCTTACTGCCAGTCCTCATCCCGGTTGGACTGATCTTCGCTGTTCGCCTTCGACGGATGGAGAAAACCGATCCGGAGCTCTGCTTCCGGATTGACCAGGAATACGCCGATGTGCTGGCGCGCTTGGAAGATCACGACGTCACTAATCAATTTACCGCCATGGGAAGCCTAAAACCAGGGACGGTGCGACTTTGGACGGCGACCGCTGTGCTCCGGACAGTCGACTACGCCGCCCGTCACATCTTCAATCGTGGGCGATTGGCACGGATACGCACCATTCACTTTGCCCGCTGGGTCTTCCTCGATGACAAGAAGCGAATGGTCTTTTTCAGTGATTACGATGGAAGCTTCGAAAGCTACATGGACGACTTTATCAACAAATCAGGGTTTGGATTGAATGTAGTCTTCAGCAACGGGATCGGCTATCCGCGGACCAATTGGCTCATCTTCGATGGATGTGCCGACGAACTGAAATACAAAGAATTCCTGCGCCGCCACACCTTGCCCACGCAAGTTTGGTACAAGGCCTATCCGGGATTAACTGCCGCCGATCTGGAAAGAAACACTCGACTCCGAAGGGGTCTGGAATCCTCGAGACTCAACGATGCGGAGGCTCGCGCGTGGGTGGGACTTTTATGAAGAGTGCAGTGGATTTTGACGACGTGCAAGGGATTGTCCGATTCGGCTATGGGCGGCTGAAGGGAGCTTCCTACGCGCTGGCGCGAATCAAAAATTTGGAAGCGGCGCGTTCCTGGCTGCTCTCCGCACCCGTCTCCACCGCGATTGAAAGAAATCCGCCACCAGCGACCGCCCTGCAAGTTGCCTTTACCGTCGAAGGACTCAGCGCCTTGCACGTGCCCGACGCGGTCATCGGAGCCTTTTCCCACGAGTTTGTCTCCGGAATGACGCAGGAGAGCCGCTCGCGGAGGCTAGGCGACTTGGAGGCCAACTCTCCATCGAATTGGGCCTGGGGCTCCGGCGCCAAGGTGCCCCATCTCCTCGTAATGTTCTTTGCGCCACCAGAGCGCCTCGCTGCCTTCAAGGAAAGTAGCACCGGAGCGCTCTGGAACGATGCCTTTGAGGTGAGCTGGCTTTACAGCGCTGACCTCGATGGCATCGAGCCATTTGGATTCGTCGATGGTGTCAGCCAGCCGAAGGTCGATTGGGAGCAGCAACGCAATATGCTGGAAGGGCAAATCGACTATGGAAACGTAGTCGCTTTGGGCGAGTTTCTGCTGGGATATCGAAACGAATACGGCAAATACACCGATCGCCCTCTGGTCGATTCCGATGCGGCCACCGCGGAGCTGCTCGACGCAGAAGACGCGCCTGAGAAGAAAGATATTGGACGCAACGGGACATATCTCGTCATGCGCGACTTGCAGCAGGACGTTCGGCGCTTCTGGCAGTTCCTCAACAAGCACGCGCACGGCGATCTCGCATTCATGGAACGGCTTGCCACCGCGATGGTGGGTCGCACGCGAACCGGCGATCCGCTAGTGCCGATTCAACAGGAGCCGATCTCTGGCATCGGACCGGATGCTGATGAGGTCCGGCAGAATCGATTCACCTTTGAGAGCGATCCTGAAGGTGTATCTTGCCCATTTGGTGCGCATGTGCGGCGCGCCAATCCACGCAATACCGATTATCCGGGGCGTCCTGCCACCCTCCTCTCGAAAGTTGTGACGATGCTCGGATTTGGTCCCAAAGGTTTCCGTGACGATCTGATCTCTTCTGTTCGCTACCATCGCATCCTGCGGCGCGGTCGCGAATATGGACCCGGTCTCTCTCCCGAGGACGCCCTCGGACCCGCGCCGCCGAACGAACCCAGCCGGGGATTGCACTTCATTTGCCTGAACGCGAACATCCTTCGCCAGTTCGAATTCTTGCAGAACGCCTGGATAGCAAACACCAAATTTGCCGCCATGAGCGGCGAAAGCGACCCTCTCCTGGGAAATCGTGAAGCCATTTGGGGCTGTCCGCTCACCACTGATTTCAACATTCCAAAAGGTGATGGCGTGCGACAGCGCGTTAGCGGACTTGAACAATTCGTCACCCTCCGAGGCGGGGCTTATTTCTTCCTGCCAAGCCTTCGCGTGCTTCGCTACTTCGCCCAAGCCGGCGCTCCCAAGCGAAAAGCTGATATCTTCCGTCCAGGCGATGCGGCTTCCTAACCGTGTAGACTCCAGCGCAGCATGGTGTCGTTCGTAGCCTAGGAGCGAGCAAGCGACAAAGAGTTATGACCAATCAGGGTGGCTCTCTTCCGTTCAAGTCGACCCAATTGAGAGCAAAATGCCTCATCTCTGCGGAACTCTTAAAGCCGAACTTCCGTCCGATATGTCTGCGATGGGTCTCGATGGTTTTCGGGCTGATCTCCAGTTCCGATGCGATTTCTCTCATTCCCAATCCTCGTCCGAACAACTCGAGCACTTCCAATTCTCTCGGTGAGAGTCGGCTTTCCAATGAATTACTCCGTTCGTTCTTAGACAGAATTGACTGACGGAGCAGCTGTTCACGAAACCGTGGGCTGACATAGATCCCTCCCTGCAATACTTTACGCAAAGCTTCAAGAACGTCGTCGAGAGCCTGGTACTTGGTAAGATATCCCAAGGCACCTGCGCGAAGCGCCCGCAACGCGTAGTGCTCTTCGTCATACATCGAGAGCACCAAAATGGGCAACTTGGGTAGTTCCGCCTTTACGATCTTGATCAACTCGATTCCGTTAATTCCAGGCAGGGAGATATCGACAATGGCTGCATCAGGCGGGCACATCCGCATCATCCGAAGAGCACCCGGCGATGAAGACGCTTCGCAGCAACTAGCCAGATCTTGTTCAGCGTTGATAAGATCGGCCAACCCGAGGCGGAACAGGGGATGATCATCGACAATCATCACTTTGCTCCTTCGACGTTCGGCCGGTTGTCTAGGTTCGGTTTTCGTTGCAGCGAAAAAAGTAAGATGCTGTGCAGCAACATACGTGCAACCCCCGAGAGAACAATCTGATTAACCCTGACATGTGGCTCCACCAAGGTTGGCCCTCCGTGGCGAGCACTCAGGTGCAGTAGACGGGTAGTGTTGCCCACCGTAGATGAGCGCTTCGGTTCTCCAAGACCAGCGACACTATTGATAATGGGCCTGCCAGATGGAGAATTTGCGTTCCGCTCCGACTGCAAGCACGGAGACGCGCTTGCAGTGCCCCCTCGACAAGAGCGTTGTCGGCCGGTAAAAAAGCCGGTTCATGAAGACCAGACCGATTACACGGCTTGCGGCAGGGCTTTGCCTTGTTCTTCTTCTGGGTCGTCCTTCGCTGCGCGCAGACGAAAGTTCTACTAGATCTTCCTCCTACGACGCGGTCGCGGCGGCGCCTGACAATCACCGCGTCGTCTTCGAAAATGAAAAGGTCAGGGTTCTCGAAGTCACTATAAATCCGGGCGAGAAGGAACCGTTCCACGAGCATCCGCTTTTTAGTGTGATGACCATAATCACGGGCGCGCCCCTCCGCATCACTTCGGGAACCTTGCAGGACGGACAGATCGTCACCGGAAAAACGATTGAAGTTGGCAAGGACAATTTTCAACCTCCGCCGCTGTGGATGCCTCCTCAAGGCTTGCACTCGGCGGAGAATGTCGGGACGGCGGTTTTTCGCGCGTACCGCATCGAGCTGAAAGAGGGCGAAAAATCCAGCGACATAAGGCCGTCAATTTAATGCACCTGTCCGAACCCATCGGAGAGGAAAGTCCGTTGAGCCGCTCAAACGTATTTCGGAAAACCAAGTGGTTCGAAGTCCTGAAAACTACTAGACGCAGTCAAGTTGCTGTAATGAAACTCGGGCCGGGACAATCCACCGGCGAGCAAGCAGCAGAATGCACCCAAATTTACCAACAGAAGCGATCGGCCGGCGGTAACTTTCAACGTGTATTCGCCACCCGAGTACCCACCCGACACGAAAGGCTAGGAACGCCTTCTCCGGTATCCACGCGCGTTCCGGTGACTTCCAGTCAAGCTGCCATCGCCGCGGACACGAAAATTTGCACCGCAAAGACGCGGTGCCCTACGGCGAATTCAGGAATACGCCCGATATGCAGAACTCAACGGCTCCAGTAAAGGGATAGTCTCTACGACGAACAAGTAGGTAGTCCAGCTCGCCCTGGGCCTACGCTGGGCGGGCTGCCAAGTCCCATTATTTCAACGCGGACAAGGCAGTCCGCTCCTGTCGTTTACTGCGGAATTCTCCGTTGTGGGCTTAACGACGCGCAATAGAACGCTTTCGAAGAGGATTTGCTATTCACAGTGGAGCTGCTTCCATGAGGGGGAGCTGCGTTTGCAAGCAAACCTGGTAGAATAATCGGGCCTACGGTAGCGCACAATCCGTCGCCCATGGGCATCGGCGGGAAGATCGACGAGGAATGAGGCCCAGGAAGGCGGTGCGTTTAGCTAAGCCAAGCCTGGGTCTTGCAGACGCGTATAGAGAATTCAGGGCGGACCCCGATTTCCCCCTATTTACCGGCTGTGCTAAGCGAGACTTTGTCATACGCCATGGCGGGCTGCTGAGCCACTATCATGACCTCTACCATCATGACACAGCAGTCCCGCTTTTTTTTGGTTATCTATCCGGCTGTATCGAAGGTCGCGTATCGCTGTCAACGAGTCTGGATCAGCCGCAAAGGTCCTACCAAACGTAAACACTCTTAGCTGGTAGGCTTCAGTCGGGGTTTCCGCTGATTTCCTGCGTTCTCTAAGTCGTGCCATCCGGCAGCCTGACATAGAGCGGCGGCTTCCTCGTCAGGCCGCAGTTCATACCACCGCCCGCTCTCCACCCAAAAGCAGCGGCGGTGTCCCGAACGTCGAAAAAGCGACCCCGTGGGAAACGGCCGCAACATACCTATAATTTGATCTTTTCTGCCGACTGCAGGAGAGTATTGGATGGAGCGAAGTCTAGTAAACCTGGAAACTATGGTGGCACTACACGACTCGAAGAATAGAGTTTGCCACGCACGGTTCGGATGGGCAACAGCATTTGTCGCGGAGACCTATGGATGGCTAAAAGGTAGGCCTGCTGTCTGCGTCAGTGCACTTGGCCCGGGCGCGTTCAACTTCTGCTTCATCTCAAAGCCTCTCTCTAGCGGCGGTGCCCCGCCCAGGGCGCGCCCAGGAGGGCGCAGTGCCGGAGGCCTCTGACCTTCGGAATTGGGCCGCTACACGGCCTTCGGCGATGAGGACCCCCGCAAAGCTGGCGCGTAGCGCCTGCCGGGCGTGGTATTGCCGCTCTAAAAACCCACCGACGATAGGACATCGATACCCAGAAAGATCTCGCAGGCTGAGTTTAGCTAAGTGGTCAGTTTTGCGCGCAGGTGATCTGCCAACCGGATCGCTAATGCGGCAAGAGTAAGGGTAGGATTCGCCGCGGGAGAAGTTGGAAACACCGAAAGATCGCAGGCATAAATACCCTGATGCCCCAAGAAACGGAGGTTTTCATTCACCACGCCCTCTTGGATTCCGTGCTTGTCCACATGCTTTCCCTTGGTCCGTTCCATGCGCAACGTGCCGACCTCGTGCGCGACACCGCCGACGCTACCGAAGCCCTGTTTGATGATTTCACCGCCGAGACCATCTACCACCAACTTGTTCACCAGCGCCTCTAGCTCGTTTTCCTGTTGCTCAGTCACGGGCACGCGTCGCGCGGAGACTTGCGCATGCTGATCGTCCGTGGCGATCTGCAGAAAGTTACCCTCCTGAAGCTCGGCGTTGAGCAGGAACACAATTTCGCCTAAGACCCACTCTCCGCGGCTCTGGATAAGGTCGTCCAGGATGTTGTCATCCAGATAGCGTCCCTGGTTTAGATCCGCATTGATCTCTAGCAAAATATTGTAAGGTGGGCGCAGCTGGCCTTCCCGTTCGCGAGGTTGCGAAAGCGTTTTTGCGCTCGTGAAGGGATCGAAAAACTCAGACTGTCGCGGAATCTTGAAGTGCGAGAAATGCACCGGGTGATCGGTAAGGCCCTTGCCGATCAGAGCATTGGGCTGCAATCCGCTGCGTAGCGCCAGGCGGGCGCTTTCCAGCGTGCCCGCGGCGAGGACTGCAAATTTCGCCCGATACGTGCGCACTTCATCGGTTTTCAAATCCCGCGCCTGGACGGCCACGCCGCTGGCGGTCTCCGAGACGCCTTCCACCATGTAATTTAAATTTACCTGCAAGCGTCCGTCGCGCCCTCCGGTGAGGCTGGATTCCATAAGTAAATCGGCGGTGGAAAAGACTCCCGAGGCCACCGTATTGGAATCAACGGGATTTTGCCGCGCGGATACCGGCGCATCCATATGATTCAACTCTGGCAGAGTAGTGCGCAAAAACTTGAGGATGCTGCGCACATACAAGGTCCGAGGCTGTGTCGAACGCCCCAAGACATCCTCCGCTCGCTGGTAATAGACGTCCTCGAGTGCCCACTTCACATCCTGGCCCCAGAAATCCAATTCCCACGAAGTCATTCTCGGGATGAAGGCGCCCCAAAAGAGCGAGCGTCCGCCCAAATTGAAACCGTAGGCGCCGTCGTAGTCGTTATTAGCTAATTTCTCGTATTGCTTGGACTGAAAGTCGCCCCAAAGCTCCCAGATATGCTTGATCACCTGGTTGCGATCAAGTCGATGACGCCGGGGGAGATTTGCCACGTGCGTAGGGAAGAGCAAACCGCCCGCTTCCAACACCAATACTCGAAAGCCAAGATCGGAGACCTCGTCCGCCAGAATCCCGCCGCCAATTCCTGAACCAACTATGATCACATCGTAGGGCTGATCGGTTGGGGCGACTGCGGGCTCGAAATAGCGCCTCTGCAGCTGTCCATATTCGCGCACCGGTCCACGCCGCTCATCGAAGACGACCGCATCGGACAAAATGTCATGCGTTTCGCCTTCCCCGACCGTCAAAGTGAGGTTTGGATCGTTCATCCAAATCGCGCCATTGAGCACCAGTTTCGCCTCCCACGTGCCGACAAAAGTCTCCGCCGGCAGCTCGAACGTCCAGCCGTCCCTTTCGTAGCGGCCGGGCAAATCTTTCCAGTCATTGCGCTCAGTGCGCAACGTGATCTCTGCTATGGGCGGAATCCAGTAGCTGGTCTTGTAGCGCAGAAGAATCATGCACCTTGAACTGCCCAGAAGAATGGCCCCTCGCGCAGCACATGTCGATTTTTGATTTAGACGTGCCGAGCGAAAATCCTGTCAGAGCGATCGCGATGATTCCGCACCCCCGGCTGCACGCTAGAACCGACTTAATCGCCTCTCTTTCCGTCATCTCGATGGGATTTTTGTCCTCTCAAATTTTCATCTGCGTCCGCCCCTACAACTCGTCCAGTTCGGCTAGATAGTTTCGTTAATCTTGCCGTAACGAACGAGAAAACCACATCTCACTTACCTAGAATTGGTTGCAAATTAAGGCTCGCTCGCTTGATGGGTGGCACCGCACTCGGGCAATCAAATCGCGAAACTCGGCACTGCAAATGCCTTTGTTCTCTGATGAGGTCCTATGCCAAAGTATGATATCTTCCTGAGCTACGCTCGCGTAGACAATACGGCTCTGGCCGAACCATATGCCGGCCAGACGGAATGGGTGCTGGCCTTTAAAGTAGCCCTCCAGCAAGCGGTAGACCTACAGTTGGGCCGCACGAATGACGCCCAATGGTTCTTCGACGCCCAAACCCTGCGCACCGCAGATCATCTAACCAATGAGATCGCACAGGCGCTGAATGACACATTGCTCCTCGTAGCCCTCATCTCCCCGGGCTATTTCCATGAGGACTCCTGGTGCACGATCGAGCGCGAACTCTTCTTGGAAAAGCTCGGGCCGGACGCAGTCCGGGAGGGGCGCATTTACGCCATCCTCCTCGAAGAGGACATGAGAACCACGTGGCAGGAGCATGGCTTTGCGGGGGCGCTCGACTTCCCCTTCTATGATAAGAACTCGGCTACCGGCAGGAGCATGCGCCTTGGAGCCGAAGGGAAGATATCCCCAAAGTTTATGGAGAGAATCTCCGTCCTCGCGACGGATATTGCGAGCCGGATCAGGGAACTGAGAGGGTCTCGTGTCTCGCTGGCCCAGCTAATCACTAAGTCGCACGGCTCGATCGTCGTTGCCGCGGTGCCCGGCGAGATTGAGGAACGGCGGACAGAACTCGCCAACTTCCTCACCGGCAAGGGCTGGCAAGTGCTGCCCGAGCGCAATGAGTGTGACGCCGACCCCCAAAAGTGCGCAACCGCCACTCAGGCGGCCTGCAAGGATGCGACGGCTTTTATTCAGCTGCTTAGTCGATTCCCCTGGAAACCGGGCGAGTTCGACCGGGTCCAGTTTCAAGCAGCTCTCGATTCCGGCATGGTTCCGTCTGAAAAGGCCGGAAAATCCGGCCGGCCTTTCTTCCGGTATCGCAGTGATGACTTTAGCTTGGCGGTGATCACCTCCAATCCCGAGCACAAGAAGTGGCTTCAGGAATACGACGTCGCTGCCCGCTCGATGCCAGCCATTAAAGAGGAAATCGGCCGATGGTTGGACAACTTTTTGGCAGAGGCGGAGCGAAGTAAGCACAAACCCTCTGCCGGTGCGAATTGTAGTGCAATTACCTTGAGTGTCTCCTCACACGAGCGCACTTCCCTGGGAAGAAAGCTCTGTGAGAGACTGCGACAGGAATCTCTCTATTCCTATCTGCCCGTCCAGGATGTCCCCGATCTAAGCCAATGCTTCGACAAGGAGCACGGTTTTGTGGCTGTTTTCGGGAACGAAATTTACACTCAGCGCGTTGAGCAGGTGCTTAAGAATTGGAGGGAATTATGGATGGAATATGGCATTAGGCGAGGCTGCTGGCCTCCGATAGCTGTCTTCCTGAGCGATCCTCCGCCGGACAATAAGGCCGAGGCCATCAATGTCTCTCTCCCCAATATGGAGATCATCTCCTCCTGGGACGATGCGTCCTTCAACGGGTTTGTCACTGCGGTCCAGCAGTACTCCAGTCAGAGCCGCAAGACATCGCTGGAACCAGTCGCCCGAAGGTGAAAAAGGTAAAAGCCCCTTACGTGGGCATTCGGCCATTCGAAAAGGAGGACTGGCCGATCTTCTTTGGACGGGAATCTTTGTCCAACGAACTGCTTTATAAACTGGAGACCAACCGGTTCGTCGCCGTCGTCGGCTCGAGCGGTTCGGGAAAGTCCTCCGTTGTCAAAGCCGGACTCCTCCCTCTCCTGGAGGATCATAAAGTGATGAGGCGAGCAGAAGAGTGGCTTACTCTGCTCTGCCGTCCCGGAGATGATCCCTGCGGTTCGTTAGCCCGGCGATTGGTCGCGGCAAGCTGGCAAATAAAGGGTGCCCCTGATACGGAGCAGGCGTCCATAACTGTGGATCTAATGCGCGCCAGGCTGCGCACCAGTGATCGTGGGATTATTCCGGTTCTGGAGGACTTCGACCTGCCCACTACCACGCATATCCTCATCGTTGTCGACCAGTTCGAGGAGTTGTTTGGATTCAGGGAAGCCGGCGCGAGCGACCCGAGTGCTCAAGAGGAAGCTGAACGCTTCGTCACCTGTCTGCTCGACTCGTGCAAGGAGCCAATCCAGCCGATCTCCTCAAAATTGCCTGCTAGTCTGGCACAGCGCATCTGGGTGGTCCTAACGATGCGGTCGGATTTCATCGGCAATTGCGAGATCTTCCCTGCACTTTCAAAAAAAGTGAGCGAGAGTCAGTTCCTCGTTCCTATCCTCGATCCCGAGCAGAAGAGGAAGGCCATCATTCGTCCCTCGCTTGCTAGCGAGATAGAGGCAGCCGACTACAGTCCTTTTAGCTTCGAGGATGGTTTGGTCTCCATTATTGTTAACGAATCGGGCACCCGCATCGATCAGTTGCCCCTCATGCAGCATGCTCTCATGCGCACTTGGACAAGCGCCGTCCGACGTCCCACTGAGGCGAACGTTCAAGCAATTAACCTGACCGAAAACGACTATGACTCGATCGGTCGCATCGATAAGGCACTCTCTCAACATGCGGAGGCTGCCTTCGCTGAGCTCACCACTGATGACACCGGCGGACGCAACGCCGCTATCGCTCGCCGACTCTTCCTTCTGCTGTGTGATGTCTCCCAGGAGGGAAAGATCACCCGCCGTCGACCGACAGTCGGTGAAGTGATGGAGGTTGCCCAAGCTTCTCTTGAGGAGGTCAAGAGCGTCGTGGAAGCATTCCAGAGAGACCACCGCAATTTCATCATTACACGACCCCCCGGTGAAGAGTTCAGCGCGAGCACCCGGCTCGATGTCAGCCATGAGGCTCTCCTTCGCCAATGGAGCATGCTCAACTCAAGCGAGGGTTCCCTCGAATCTCCCCCAGCGCTCGAAGGAAATGGTGGGAAGTCGCAGCTCAACAGACTCTGGGACTCCATCAAGAAGTGGCTTCTCATCCAGACTGGCCACCAACGAACTCCCGACCACCAGAGGGTTCCGCGCGGTTGGCTGTCGGAGGAAAGGGACGCCGCCACCGAGCTTCTTCACTTACGGCAAGACTGCGAACTCCATGCGCAGGGGCGTGGCGACCTTCTCGACATGATTGCTCTGTCTCGGGTGGAAGAGTGGCGAAAATCCACCCAACCTTCGGAGCCTTGGGCTCAACGATATCTCGAGGGCAACGGAACATGGGAAGACATCGAAGAATTCATATCCCAAAGCAATGCCGATGTTACCATGGCGCGACGTGTTGCTTGGGGAAGTCTAATGCTTATCACGTTAACCTTAGTCACCGTTACAGTGATCGCGATTTCTTCGGCCGCGGCGTCTAGAGCACATGCGCAAAAGATAAGCGAATTGCGAAAACCGTGGGATCAGCTGCGCGACAAGCAACTCGCAGAAGCCGACATCAAACTCCGAAATAGTGCGACCGGGAAAGTGGATGCGATGCGTCATTTTATAAACGCCTTGCGAGCCGATCCAAGGTCCGTCGAGACCGCTCGCTTCATATGCAGGTCGTTGGCGCAAGATTCTTGGCTTCGTCCGCTCACCCCAAGTATTATGGCCCCGGCCGAGACGTCGCTGCTTTGTGCCAGCATTGGGCCGAACAGGAGGATTTATGCTGTAAGCCGCAACGGCTACTTGCTGGCTCAAAAGGGGAACCAAGCCGCCTTCGAGCAAATACAAGCTCTGATGCCTTCGCTAGTTGTAGAGGCTAAAGGTGCATCGTCGAACGATAGGGTGACGCCAGATCCTCGTCCCGGAAAGTTGGTTCGCGTATCCACGGCAAACAACACCAAGCCACCGTCCTCGGATAGCCCAAGCAGCTCCGAAACCGTTGGAAGCGCGCCCACCGTTGCCCTGCAAGCCGCAGCGTTTTCGAATGACGGAACACGTGTTGCGATTGTCCACGCCGCTTCTAACGAGCAAGACAAAGGCCCCATACTGGCAGTATGGAAATGGTCTCAGACAAACTACGTTCGGGTGGCCGTGAGCAATGTCCCCAACTGGTCATCCTTTCGAGTGACGTGGTCGCCAGATGGGCAAGGATTTATACTCAGTCGATGGGATAGCCCCAGGTGCATCTTATATCGACTTGAAGGGCAGAACTACGATTGTCAGCTCAGACGCAAAGACTTCCCTCCGGTCTCCATCCAGGCCACGGCTTTCAGTCCTGATGGAAAATTGATAGCCGCCGTCGTTGCTGATCATTCGAGCGAAATTGCAATGTTCGACGCCTACACGGGTGAGTTTCTTGCCCAAAGGACAATACGCTTAGCAAAGCCGCTGTCTGCAAAGGTCAACCAAATCTTGTTCGGTCCCGGTCTGAACGAGCTCACCTTTGCGGCGGACTCGTCGGCCGAGATTGTTAACTTAGAGACCGGCAGGATATCACGAGCCGTCCGCACGGGGACTGATGACCGAATAACGCGAATGGCCATGTCTTCACCGACGCTCGAACAGGGACAGGCGGATTGCGCTCATTGCCGGAGGTCGTATCCATGCCTACTCCGTGGCGGACCTCGACCAGCGCATTGGAGAGCCAATTAAGCTAAAAGGACCTATCGGATTCGGATCGTTTGAGACCGACGGCGAACGCCTGCTTACCTGGTCCGGGGTGTGGGGCTCATTCAACGCGGTCCGATTGTGGTCCGTTGAGCCTGTTCAAGCGATCGATTGGAAAGATGAGAACCTTGACGATCCAGATAAAGTCCTCCGTTGGTTGCCCGATCTCGCCGAAGCGGTGACTGGACATGGCGAAAGCTCCGACGAGGATGCCGACCTCTTCCCAGACGTGCCTACATTAGAACACTTTGCGGCAAAGTATCCGGACGAACCTCTTCCATCCCAATACAAACAGCTCTGGGCCCGATTTCTGGAACCAATAGGACGTCCAAAATGAGAAATGTTTCCATGCCCGCCAAATACGACCTGAACACCTAAGTCACACTGATCCCATGCCCGCCCCATCACACCGTCCCGGACTCGGCGCGAACGCTTACGATGGCGGAGTCAGCTTCCGCTTCTGGGTTCCCTTCGCGAATAGGGTCGAAATTATCGGAATTGGAACCTGGACGCCGCCTGGAATCGCCCTTGCCTCCGAAGGTAACGGCTACTGGTCCGCCGACATCAACGGAATCACGATGGGGCAGAAATGCAAGGTGCTCGTCAACGGTCTCTGGCGCATGGATCCGCGCGCTCGTGACGTTACGAGTTCAACCGGGAACTGCATTGTAGATAACACCTCCTTCGCTTGGAAACATGATTTCGGGATGCCCGGCTGGAACCGGGCCTACCCAGAATACCGCGTCGGGTTTCCTCGCGCCGGACAGTGGTGGGTTCGCTTCAACAGCGACTGGAATGGCTACAGCCCAGACTTCGGAAATTTCCACAGCTACGACACGACGGCAGACGGAAGCGCTCTGCAGATGCCTTTCCGGCAACATTGGCCTCGGTCCTACACTGCTGTCATTCTCTCTCAATAGCTTTAGCCGCAGAGTGCAGCGTCTGAGATCGCCTTCGCAGGAATGAGCGCGAAACCGTCCAACTTACAGATGAAAAGGCAACCGCTCCTTGTGCACCTGCTGTTTCATCCCGGCTCGGCTTCTTCCCGGGAACTCGCCTCTCAAGTGCATCGCCAACTTAACGGTGATCTGATTATGCCGGGTCTCCGAGTGCCGACCGTTTTTTGTCCGCACGGAGAGGATAGTGGCCCACCGACCGGTCTTCGACTTGACTTTGCGGAACGCAATTTCCTCGTCGTGCTGGCGGATGATCGCTTGAGCATCGACGACGCATGGTGCGGGTTCGTGGCAGAGACATGGATGAACGCGCAACCTCCCGGCGCGCGTTTTGTCCCCATCCAGCTTTCCGAATCCGCGTGGCCGCTTGATCCGCGACTGCAGGGACTTGCCTTTGCCAAAGCCTTTCTGCAACCCGCCGGCGACGCTCGTCGCGCCTTCGTCGTCCGACGGATTGTTGTCGAGCTTTGCCGTTATTTGGCCAACTTGGAGCCGGTTGCAGAAAGCCAGTTTGAAGCACCGATTACGGTCTTTGTCAGTCACGCGAAAGCCGACATCGAAAAGGAGCCGAAAGTAACTGCGCGCCTCATTGAAGCTTTGCAGCAGGATCAGCCCATCGAAGCGTGGGTCGATTCGGGGGATATCGCAGCGGGCTCGAAATTTGCCGACGCCATCGAAGGTGGAGTCAGGCGGACTTCGTTACTTGCCGTTCTAACGGATACCTACGCAACGCGCGAATGGTGTCGCGAAGAAATTCTCCTCGCCAAGGAGTATCAGCGCCCGGTGGTGGTGATCGACGCCCTTTCCAGCCACGAAGTTCGCAGCTTTCCGTATCTGGGCAACGTCCCGCGCCTTCGCTGGGCTGGAGATCCCCAAAAGGGAATTGATTTGCTGCTCAAGGAAACATTGCGCCACTTGCATGCGACTTCTCTGCTCGCGCAATGCAAGCAGCCGGACGACAACATCTTCACACGACCCCCTGAATTGGCAACTGTGGTGGGACTCGATCCGAAGGTCACCGTGCTTTATCCCGACCCACCGGTGGGCGTAGGCGAAGCGAGACGATTGGCGAAAGCGAAAATACCTGTGGTCACCCCCTTTCAACGCCTCGCTGCCGAGCAGTCCCTCAAAGGCCAGCCGATCGCACTTTCAATGTCCGAAAGCACGGACATCGCCCGTTATGGTTTCGATGCTCTCCACATCGAAGGGTGCATGCTCGATCTCTCGCGCTATCTGCTCATCAAAGGGGCGACCCTTGCCTACGGCGGAAACTTGGGCGCGGAAAGTTACACCCAAAAACTCTTCGAATTGGTTCGCACCCATAACGGGCTCGAGGATGTTCGGCCGTTCGAACGGATCGTTAACCACCGTGGATGGCCGCTGCCACGCCTTCGCGTGGAAGACTTGGCTAAGCTCAACCAGGTTTCTAAAACAGTTCACCTGCCGCGCCCCTCCGATCTCGATGAAACCTTGCATCCAGACTTCGTCAGCGAGCCCACCTACTTTCCTTTCGACGAGTCTCCCGAACACCGCTTTGCCTGGGCGCGCGGGATGACCGAGATGCGCGCATTCCAATCTGACCGCCCTCGCAGCGGCATCGTCGCGCGGATCGTCCTCGGCGGGACATATGGTCCTACCACGAAGGTTTCCGAGGATGGCACTCGCAAAGAGCAGCAGTGGTGTGCGAGCCGCATACCCGGAGTGCTCGAAGAAATCTTCCTTTCGGTGCTGAGGGAGCAGCCAGTTTTCCTCATCGGAGCGTTTGGCGGCGTCGCCCGAATGACCATTGATTTGATCAGAGGCAAGGATCGACTCGAAGCATCGTGGGACTACCAAAAACGCGCACCATTTTCAGCCGAGATGAAAGCACTTTACAACCAGCGCGGGGTGGAGTGGATGGACTATTCGGAAATCATTTCTTTCCTCCGTCAAAAAGGAATGGCTGGAATCAATCCGCTTCTTAGCCAAGAAGAGCAAGAGGAGCTCTTTGAGACAGTCGATCAGGGCCGAATCATCCAACTTGTCCTCCTCGGATTGGGGCGAGTGTCAGTAAGAGTTGAACGTTGAGAGTTCTTGGAGCAAGCCCCAGCTTGCAGACAAGGCTCTTACATCAGGATCGCCCGACGACAATTGTGGCGGCGATGTTCTCATCGCCGAAGTTCAAGTTAGTCTCCTACAGAAGAGGCGTTGGCGACCTCTGTTTATTACTTTCATGGTTGGAGGCTTCGACGACACTCGTAGCTGGGACTCGCAGGATATTTGAGGGGCATTCACACTAGAAAAAGGCCTTCAATTCCATGCGAGCATAACCGCGACTTCCGAGTGCGCCTGTGCTCGATCGTCGAACTTAGACACCTGGCGCTGCCGCGACTCGCGGTGGCGCTTTTCCATTATGGTAGCGCCAACTTTGCAGCATGACCGAAAGCAATCGCAGGGACTATGTGATGTGCATCGTAAGGGCTCGGTTTGAGAGCAGCGTTCGAGAACTGCACCCAAGTCGCCTTTTCGTCAAACTAATGCCTTGCTGTAGCGGCGGTGTCCCCACCGTCGCTTGGGGCTTTTAGTAAAAGCGGATCGACCTGAAGGGCCCATGTCAGCGCGCGGTGCTAATGGTTGCGCGTCGATAGTTGAAGGCCGGATCATCCCTGACTGCATTAGGCCCTACCGCTACCGAAAACCCACGTTCAGCAGCTCGAGATTCAACGAATTTGATCGAATATCAAGTCCGTGCAAATCTGCGAAATCTGTGGACCCCTTCAGCGGTTCGATACCCGGATCGCGTTTTGGTCAAACCCAGCGGAAGACGGCCAGAGCGAAAACGAGCGCGAGGACAAGTCCTCCCCACAGGGGAGTGCCAATAATTCCGAGCCAAGCCAGCAGTATGAAAGCGCTACCGAGCAGCGAAATGAAGAGCCGGTCGCCACGCGTCGTATCCAAGCCCAGAACACCGTGCCGTGGATTCCCGCCTGGCGAATACCATTCCCATATCGACATGGCGACCAGGGCCAGCGATATGAAAACAAAGAACGCCGCCGTTGGCCACGTCCATGCCATCCATGAGAGACCAGTTGTGCCGTCCACGTGTCCTCCTCTCTAGACGCGCCCGAGCGCGAATCCTTTCGCAATGTAGTTGCGCACGAAATAGATGACGAACGCTCCCGGCACGATGGTCAGGACACCGGCAGCAGCAAGCAGCCCGAGCTCGTAGCCCGACGTGCTCGCCGTTCGCGTCATTGTTGCCGCGATCGGCTTGGCCTCCACCGAGGTCAACGTCTTGGCGAGAAGCAGTTCTACCCAGGAGAACATGAAACAGAAAAAACAGGCGACACCGATTCCGGCAGCGATTGTCGGAATGAAGATTTTCACGAAAAATCGCCAGAAGGAGTAACCGTCGACATAGGCGGTTTCATCCAGTTCCTTCGGCACCCCCGACATGAAGCCCTCCAGAATCCAGACCGCTAAGGGAATGTTGAACAACGTATGGGCGAGCGCGACAGCGATGTGCGTGTCGAACAACCCTACGGCGGAATAGAGCTGAAGGAATGGCAGCGCGAAAACCGCGGGCGGGGCCATTCGGTTGGACAAAAGCCAGAAGAACAGATGCTTGTCGCCGAGGAAACGGTAGCGTGAAAATGCATAGGCGGCCGGCAGTGCAACCGAAACCGAAAGCGCCGTATTGATCAGCACATAAATAAGCGAATTGATGTAACCCCAATACCATGTCGGGTCGGTGAAAATTTTGGCGTAATTGTCGAAGGTGAAGTTCCGCGGCCACAAGGTAAACTGCCCGAGAATCTCGTTGGTCGTCTTGAACGACATGTTCAAGAGCCAATAGATCGGCAGCATAAGGAACAGGATGTAGACCAACGGCACTAAGTAGCGTAGCCGCATTTATCTCTCCTCCTTTCGCATCATGAGCGTGTAGAAGAGCCAGCTGAAGAACATTATAACCAGAAAATAGATCAGCGACATCGCGGCTGCGGGGCCGAGATCAAACTGCCCGAGCGCCATCTTCACGAGATCGATCGACAGGAATGTTGTTGCATTCCCCGGCCCTCCGCCGGTCAGGACGACGACTTCAGTATAGATCATGAACGAATCCATGAAGCGTAGAAGAACTGCAATCGTCAGCACGTGCTTGAGCTTGGGCAGCTGGATATGACGAAAGACCGCCCACCGGCCCGCACCATCGATCTTTGCAGCCTGGTAATAAGCGTCCGGAATAGCGACCAAACCTGCATAGCAGAGGAGGGTGACCAGCGACGTCCAGTGCCACACATCCATGAGCACGACAGTGAACCAGGCGCCGAGTGGCTGTCGTGTGTAGTTGTAATGGAAGCCGAGCGAATTAATCAGCTTGCCGAGAAAGCCGATGTCTGGGAGGGCGAAGATGTTCCACATGGCGCCAACCACGTTCCACGGGATAAGCAACGGCAGCGCCATGAAAACGAGGCAGACCGATACCCACGGCCCCCGCCGCGGCATTGCCAGCGCGATGGCGAGTCCCAGGGGAATCTGGATCGCCAGGACTATTCCGGTGAACAAGAGCTGCCTGAGCAGGGCAGCGTGGAAGCGGTCGGAATGCAGCACCTGTTCGAACCACCGCATGCCCGCCCAAAAGAACACATTGTCGCCGAAACTTTCCTGAACTGAAAAATTGACGACCGTCATCAGTGGAATGATGGCGTTGAAGGCCACCAATACCACGACCGGCAGCACGAATACCCAGGCTTTATGATTGAGGGTCTTGTTCACTCCGTTCTTAGGCGATCATCCACCCCTCTTCATAGACTTGTGTGTGGGCTGGATCGAAATGGACATGTGCCGCGGAAGCAGGGATCTCCGTACCTTCCGGAACCAGCAGCTTGATTGAATGACGCGCATGCTTCGTCTCGACGATGCGAAAACGTCCAGCATCCGAAACCTTGATCACATCGACTGGAAGGCCCGTGGCGGTAAAGCTTACGAATTCGGGCCTGACACCAAGCTCCAGATGTTTTTCCCCGCTTCGTCTTGGCCTCCACTGTTTTGACGGCGTGCTCACCAATGAATGCCTGGCCCGACTTTATCTCGCAGGGAAGGACATTCATGCCCGGCGAACCGATGAAATGCCCGACGAACGTATGGCGCGGGTGCTCGAACAATTCTACTGGCGTGCCGATCTGCACGATCAGGCCATCTTTCATGACAACCACTTGTTCCGCAAAGGTCAGCGCTTCCGTCTGGTCGTGCGTGACATAGATCATGGTTCGGCGTGTTCTATGATGAAGTTCCTTCAGCTTCGAGCGAAGCTGCCACTTTAGATGTGGATCGATAACCGTCAGCGGCTCATCGAACATAATGACGTTTACGTCCGTTCGCACCAGTCCTCGGCCAAGCGAAATCTTTTGCTTTCCATCAGCCGTTAAGCCCGCAGCGCGCCGATCGAGAACCTTATCGAGTTCGAGCAATTTGGCAATTTCTCCGACCCGCCTTTCTACTTCCGGCTTCTCAATTCGCCGGTTGCGCAGGGGAAAAGCTAGATTGTCGTGAATGCTCATCGTGTCGTAGATCACTGGGAACTGAAAAACCTGCGCGATGTTGCGCTTTTCGGGAGTCGCTTCCGTGACGTCGCGCTCGTCGAAGAAAATACGCCCTTCGGTCGGTCGCAGCAGGCCCGAGATCAGGCTGAGCAGTGTCGTCTTTCCGCAGCCCGAGGGTCCAAGAAGCGCATAGGCACCCCCGTCTCGGCATTCCAGTGAGATCCTTTTGAGTGCCCAGTCGTCCTCGCGCGTCGGTTTCGCGACATAGCTGTGGCGGAGATCCCTGATCGAAATCTTGGCCATCACTCTCCTCCGCCGACGAATTTGCCGCTCTGGTCGAAGAAGAAGGCCCGATCAACATCGACGTGCAGCGTGGCGACCGAGCCCACGTCGAAGGGATGGATTCCATGCGATTGCGAAACCCACGTTTGCCCATTCATGTCAAAGTGGATGACGCTTTCGGAGCCAGACAGCTCTGTAACGAGCACGCGACCAGTCATGACCGAAGAGCTTTTCTTTTGCGGCGCAGGCGTAATATGGTGCGGTCTAATTCCGATCGTATAGAACCCGTCCGGCAGATTCTGCCCCTTTTCACCGACCGGCCATTTGACCGTCTCGGTCAGGATAATCGAATTTTCCCGCTTCTCCACTGGCGCTGTATTGAGGGGTGGGTCGGAAAAGACCCTGGCACTGGTTAGGTCGGATGGCCGGCGGTAAATCCGCGAGGTGGGCCCAAACTGCGTCACCCTTCCTTCGTGGAGGGTTGCTGTGTTGCCTCCGAAGAGCAGCGCCTCCATCGGTTCCGTCGTGGCATAGACGACCATCCGCTTTCGGCCGAGGAACAGCTTCGGCAGCTCATCGCGCATTTCCTCGCGCAGCTTGTAATCAAGATTGGCGAGAGGTTCGTCGAGAAGAATCAGATCCGAATCCTTCACGATTGCTCGCGCGATGGCTGTTCTCTGCTGCTGACCGCCGGAGAGCTCCATCGGTTTGCGCTCAAGCATCGGTGTAAGCCTGAGCAAATCCGCCGCACTGCGCACGCGTTTGTCGATCTCGGTCTTTTCCAAGCCAGCGACGCGCAGAGGCGAGGCGATGTTCTCGTAGACAGTGAAATTCGAATAGTTGATGAATTGCTGATAGACCATCGAGACGTTCCGCTTTTGCACGGGAACGCCCGTCACATCTTTGCCATCGTTGAGAATCGATCCTGATGTCGGAGCTTGGATGCCGGCCATCAGGCGCATCAGGGTCGTCTTGCCGGCGAGTGTGCTTCCGAGAAGGATGTTGAAAGTGCCTTCCTCGATGACCAGGTTAGTTTCGTGAATGTGGACTTCGGCGCCTACACGCTTCGTGACATTTTTCAATTCAAGCGGCATGTCGCCTGGCAGTCCTCAACGATGCTTTGCTGGGGCCACTTTAGCCGCTGACTCCGGGTCGCGCCAGTGGCGCGCGCCCGGAGTCGGAGAAGGAAGCTACTTTGCCGTAGTCCAGCGCTTGATCAGCTCGTCATAGGCAATTGTTTCGCCCGGTGGCTTCTCGTTGGCGAGCTTCGCCGCTGGGCCATCCGGCTTACCCAGCCATTCTTTCGGATCTTTCTCTGGGTTCAGGCGTGGTCCGCAGCCGCCGTAGGTCTTGGCCTGTTCGTCCGCCGCCTGCATGCGCGCCATGATCTGATCCATTTCGGCAGCCAGCCGGTTCATCGCTTGTTCCGGCGTGAAGACGCCTGAATTTACGTCGCCAATCTGCTGCCACCAGAGTTGCGCCAGCTTTGGATAGTCGGGAACGTTGATGCCAGTCGGTGTCCAGAGCACGCGGTCTGGCGAACGATAGAACTCGACAAGCCCGCCGAGCTTCGGCGCGCGCTCGGTGAACGATTTGTCATTGATGTCCGAATTGCGGATGATCGTCAGCCCGACGTGGCTCTTCTTCAACGACACGGTTTTGGATACCGTAAACTGCGCATAGAGCCAGGCTGCCTTGCGGCGGTCGATCGGGGTAGACTTGAACATCGTCCATGAACCGCAGTCCTGATAGCCGAGTTTCATCCCCTCTTCCCAATAAGGTCCATGTGGAGAAGGGGCCATCCGCCACAGGGGCACGCCCTTGTCATCCACCGTATTGTTGCCCTCGCTCTTCGGCTTGACCATGTCGGCAGTGAAGGCGGTGTACCAGAAGATCTGTTGAGCAACGTTGCCCTGGTTGAGTGCCGGAAGCGATTGATAGAAGTCCAGGTCGGCGGCACCGGGTGGTGCATATTTGCGCAGCCACTCGTCCCATTTCGCAATCGCGTAGATCGAGGCCGGAGAGTTGGTTCCGCCCCCGCGCGACACCGACGCTCCAGCGGGATTGCATGAGCCCTTTTCCATGCGGATGCCCCACTCGTCGATCGGCCGGCCATTGGGCAGACCTTTCGACGTGGAGCCGGCCATGGAAAGCCAGGCATCCGTCATGCGCCAGCCGAGGTCAGGAGCGCGCTTGCCGTAGTCCATATGGCCGTAGATGCGGACGCCGTCGATCTCTTTCACATCATTCGTGAAGAAATCCGCGATGTCTTCATAGGCCGACCAGTTCACTGGAACGCCGAGCTCATAGCCGTATTTAGCCTTGAACTTGTCCTTGATGTCCTGCCGGTCGAACCAGTCTTTTCGGAACCAATACAGATTGGCAAATTGCTGGTCGGGCAGCTGCCACAATTTGCCGTCGGGTCCGGTTGTAAACGACTTGCCGATAAAATCGTCGACGTCCAGGGTCGGCAGGGTCACGTCCTTGCCCTCGCCACCCATCCAATCTGTCAGGTTGACGGCGCTTTGCAGACGTGAATGCGTTCCAATGAGATCGGAATCGTTAATATAGGCATCATAAAGGTTGCGGTTGGTCTGCATCTGCGTCTGAACCGCCTGGACCACTTCGCCCTCGCCAAGGAGCTGATGGTTCACCTTGATGCCGGTGATCTGCTCGAACGCTTTGGTTAAAACTTCAGATTCATAGGTATGTGTCGGAACGGTTTCCGAGAGCACATTGATTTCCATTCCCTTGAACGGCGCGGCCGCCTTGATGAACCACTCCATCTCTTTTATCTGCTCCTCTTTGGAGAGCGTCGAAGGTTGGAATTCACTATCGACCCATTTCTTTGCTTCTTCGATGCCAGCAAAGGTAAGACCGGCGAACGACATGGTCGCCAAGAGAACACCCGAAGCCACCAGATTTTTTAACCTAGATTTGCAAAGAACTTCAGTCGTGCCAGCGTGGTCACTATTTTGATATGTAAACGCGGAAATTCGGATTTCGCTTCCCGCGTGAAGGGGTGGTTCCTGGACTAAGCCAGGACCTTTTTTTTCGATGTTTGTTTTCATGGGGGGTACTAAATGTGTCAAGAAGTGCGGCTGCATCCAAGCGCCGATAGTGAAGAGGGGAACAGAGTTTGTTCGAGTTTGGCCACTGAGCGGACGACTAGTGTCGCCAAGTCATTCCAGATCGAACAGACCTGAGCGCGGCGGGGGGATCGCCCAATTTTCAGACACGAAGGGATGCTAACGCGAAGTCTTTCTTTGCGCAAATCGAAATGTGATCGACGGCAAAATGAGGCAACCATTGGATCTTGTGAGTGGCAACCGGTATCGCGAGCGGTGTAGCTTGGCGGATCGCTTCGAACTGGGCGGGTGCAGTCCACTCCGATACGCGGCCATCAATCAAATCGCCGCGACTGCCGTTCGGTGCCGATGCTTGCTGCGCTGATTCTCGCGAAACGCCCTCCTAAGTGCGAAGCGCCTGTTATACATAGGTTTGGGGTCATGCATAGGCATGGCATCTTGCATTTTTAGATAGACCTCGCAAGGAAGATTGGTTTCACCGGTGTGTAACGTTGGTGCTCGGAAAGGCGGCCAGAAGCCTCGGCTGCGCTCATCGACTCGACATAGGTTCACAAAGCCTATCAGCAGGAGAAAGAATGCTTTTCCCGACTATACGAAACTTCGCGCGAATAAGCGCATTTTAGCGTTGGCTCGATGGCGATTGGTCCTTATATGCCAGCTGTATGAGGAAATACTTGGTTGAATTCATCGGGACTTTCTTTCTCGTCTTTACAGTTGGTAACACGGTTATCGAGCCCGGCGCGGGACCACTCGCCCCAATTGCGATCGGATCGATCCTTATGGTAATGATTTTTGCCGGAGGACATATCTCTGGCGGCCATTACAACCCCGCGGTCACTCTCGCGGTGTGGATGCGCGGTAAATGTCCGACGAGCGATGTGCCTGGCTATGTGATCGCTCAAGTCGCGGCCGGATTGGTGGCGGCCTTTCTCGTTTTGTTTATGAAAGGAGATCCGCAGATAAGCGCGATGGCTTTTGAAAGAGGTGCACTCATTCCACTGCTGGCGGAATTTCTTGGCACGTTTGCGCTTGCCTTTGTCGTCCTGAACGCTGCCACCGCAACGGCCAACTCCAACAATTCGTTCTATGGGTTAGCCATCGGTTTTACCGTCCTGGCTTCCGCGTTCTCCCTTGGAGGCTATTCGGGAGGTGCGTTCAACCCGGCCGTCGCAGTCGGCATCACTGCGATGGGACTAAATGCCGTCGGAAATATCTGGATTCATCTGATCGGCGAGCTCGCCGGCGGAGCGGTTGCGGCGGTGACCTTTCGTTTCGTTAGTCCGGACGACGTTCAGCGCGCCGTCGTGTCGCCACCGGACCGACCTATCAGAGCGAAGTAAAGTGCTAGCATCGAGCATACGATTAATAAGAGCGATACTCATAAGAGCCGATACTCGATCGGCATCTTCGCTTTGGCGTATCGATAAGATTTAGAGGACTCGAGATCGTGCTCCCGCGGACGAGTCCGAAGACTTATCCACAGATTCCACGATTCAGAAATGGGGAAGACCCGCGTCTCGCGTGTCCGGCAAGGTGTCCTCGCCACGCAATCAGAAAAGCGGCAGTGTGAGGAGAATTAGGCAGACCTTCCTCGGGCAATTGTGAGCGCAGCAGCTCTGCCAAAGGTCTGTGAAACACATAGGCAAAATGGCTAATGGTTAAGAGTTGCTCGTTGGGAAACGAATTATCCTGACCTGCGTCAGGCTCAATAAAAGTGAGAGTCGAGAGATGCTAGGATTCAGAATCTTATCCACAGATTTCACCGATTCACACAGATGCAGAATGGGGAAACACACGCGTCTCGCGTTCCGGCGAGACATTCTCGCCTCGGAATTAAAGAAGCAGCGATTTGAGGAGAATCATCGAGACCTGCTCCCACAATAATCGGCGTAATAGCCTGCGAAGGATGCTGAATACATAGCAATCGCCACTACCTCGATAGGCTTGAGCGATGTATCGCGCCCTTTAGCCGTGAGTCACGCTCCCGGCCAGCGTCGGCGGACCTCAACGAGTTCCATCGCATATGGCCTGTGTAAATCTGCGAAAATTGAGGACCGCCCCGGCAGTGAGGCACGGGATTGTGGCTCCCGCAGACGAGGCCAGGTCCTATCCACGGATTTCACCGATTCACACAGATCAGAAAGTGGGGAGCATACGCGTCCTACGCGCCCAGCGAGGCGTCCTCGCCTCACAATCAATGAGGGTCGCATCCCCCAGTTGTGCTCTCTTAACCGCACACGCAAATCGCTGCAAATCGCCCAGCTTCCAATATAGATCCGCTTCCGCCGCTTTCGCTTCGCCCGTCGCGCCCCTCCTTCACAGTCCGAAAGCAGGCTGCCCGCTGAAGCTGCGCCTTCAGGCGTTACACTCGTCGAGCAACCTTTTGTGGAGAAATGCTCGACCCGATCCGCTCTTGAGATAGTGCTCGAACGCGCGCGATCCTTCCTCGCTACAGAAGCCCGCATACCAGGCCAGCGCCCAGGGACGATACCCGGCGGTGTGCGGCGACATCCCCCAGTTGTGCTCTCTCAGCTGCTCACGCAAATCGCTCGTGCTCCCAATATAGATCCGCTTCGGCTCTTTGATTGAACGCAGCACGTAAACATAGTTAAAAGCCCTCCTTCGCCAAGGCTCTGGCGGGCCGCTTTCGCCCCGCCCGTCGTGATGGCTACCCTCCTTCACAGTCCGAAAGCGGGCCTGCCCGCTGAAGCTGCGCCTTTAGGCGAAGCGAAAGCGGGTGAAGGGAATCGAACCCTCGTGTCCAGCTTGGGAAGCTGGCGTTCTACCATTGAACTACACCCGCATCAAATTTAGTCCCAGGAGCGGACTTGCTGGCGACTAATTGCATTCGTGTTCCAAACACCTACTTTCTTCATGATCGTGGCATTTGAAGAAGTCGTCCCGTTTGTGGATACGCCAACCCGATTGTCGTAGTCGCCGTCGAGCGCAACGTAGTAAGAGTTCGCCCAGGGATCAACGAAAACATCATTTAGAATGCCGCCTTTGCCTTTCTTATAGTTCAAGACTTCAAGGAAAATGATTTTGCGCGGATTCAAGTTGGTGTCGGTTCCTGTCAAGGCACCAAGAATATTGCTATTCACAGTCTGCGGCGTCGAATTCGAATTTGGCAGGCGGCCGTATTCGGTGTCATAAGCGACGATGGCCGTGGCGATCTGCATTGCGTCGTTCTTAGCTTGCGCTTTCTTCGCCGAATCGAGCGCCCCTTGCACCGCCGGAAAAAGCAAGCTCATGAGAACTCCAATAATCGCCACCACCACAAGCAACTCAATGATGGTGAAACCTGGGGGAGATTTCAGAGCACGCATCGCGACGCTCGCAGGGTGGAACTGGATACCTACCGGAGCAAGCATTTTCTTGCAGAGGAGTCCTCATCTACGCGAAAAACAGACGTGACTCGCGAAAAAAAACCCTCCGGCGAGCGCACTAAAGAAGACCTCCGAGTGCGGATTCTTGGGCTATTGACAGAGCGGGCGCTGAACAAAGTGGAGATTTCCAAGTCTCTCGGCCTACCGGCACAGCAACGGGGAAGGCTCCGCGAACTACTCCGAGACATGGAGGTGGACGGCGAAGTTGCCCGAATACGAAAAGATCGCTACGTAATTCCAAAAGATGCCGACCTGCTGACCGGGCCGATTCAGTTTCATGCCAGCGGATCCGCACACGTGCTTGGGGAGAAGTCCGGCCAACCGGATCTTTTCATCAGCCCAGAGAATTCGTTCACCGCGATGCATGGCGACCGGGTGGTCGCCCGCTTGATCACTGAGAGACTGCCTGAGAGCGAATGGAAACTAGGACGCCCGGCCAAGACGCCGCGCCGCGAGGGACGGGTCATCCGAATCCTGGAACGGGTGAACGAGACCATCGTCGGCACGCTGCAACGCTCTCGCAATTTTTACTTTGTCGTCGCTGACGATCCGCGCTTCGTCCACAACCTCTATGTTCCTGCACCCGCTCCTCCTCTCTCTGCCGGCGTCGGCGATAAGGTCGTTGCCAAGCTGGATGCCTGGCCGTCGCGGCACGTCAATCCCGAGGGCCATCTCGTCGAGGTCCTTGGACCCGCAGGTAGTCCTGGAGTGGACATGCTCTCGATTATCCGCAAGTACCGCCTGCCGTCGGAATTTCCACAGGAGGTCATCCGCGAAGCGGAGAGTCTTCCCAGTCAAATCGATCCCGACGAGGTCGCACGCCGGGTGGACCTGCGCGACCGCTTCATCCTCACGATTGATCCCGATGACGCCCGCGACTTCGATGATGCCATCGAGGTGGAGGCAACTCCGGAAGGCTGGAGCGTCGGCATTCACATTGCCGACGTCTCCCACTACGTCGCGCCCAAGAGTAAGCTCGACCGTGAGGCCGTCTCCCGCGGAAACAGCGTCTACCTCGCCGACCGGGTAATTCCAATGCTGCCGGAGGCGCTCAGCAACGCACTCTGCAGCCTCCGCCCGAACGAAGATCACCTGACTTTCTCTGTCTTCGCTGCCGTCAATCGAAAGGGGAAAGTCCATTCGGTGCGTTTCGCGAAAACGCTCATCCGGAGCGTCGCACGGCTGACGTATAAGGAAGCGCTTGCCCGGCTCGAGCGTCCTCCGGTCGATGAGGTCGGTCGAAAGCTTCACCTCGCCTGGCAGCTGGCATCCGAACTGCGCGCAAAGAGGTTTGCGGCCGGTTCGCTCGATCTGGATTTTCCGGAGGTAAAGGTCTGGCTCGATGCCCAAGGGAAACCTTTGCGTCTCGAAAAGATTGAAAACGACATCTCCCACCAACTTGTCGAAGAATTGATGCTCCTGGCGAACGAGCTCGTCGCACGCGAGCTGATGCGGCGGCGCCAGCCCTCGATTTACCGCGTCCACGAAAAGCCTGATCTGGATCGAATGCTCGAGTTTCGAGAGACGGCGCTCGCCTTGGGCGTCCCCTGCGGCGACCTTTCTCATCGGCCCGAGCTGCAAAGACTGCTCGCCTCTGTCCGCGGCAAACCTCAGGAATATGCGATCAAGCTGGGGTTGCTAAAAAGTCTCAAGCGCGCCCGCTATGCTCCCGAACCGCTCGGGCATTACGGTCTGCACAAAAGCGATTACACGCATTTCACCAGCCCGATCCGGCGCTACTCGGATCTCGTCGTCCACCGCGCCTTGGCCTATTTGCTTGGACTCACCAAGCGCGGGGCCGATTCCGCGGGCCTTGCTTCGGTCGCCGACCACATCTCGACGACGGAACGGGTCGCCGCGGACGCCGAGAAGGACTCGGTCAAGCTCAAAAAGCTCGAGTTTTTTCAAAACCACCTTTCGTCACGTGACGGCGGCGACATCTTTCCGGCGCGCATTCTAGAAGTGCGCAACTATGGGCTGCTCATCGAGTTGCCTGACTTTCTCATGAACGGGCTCGTGCATGTCTCCGCGCTGGATGGCGATTTTTTTCTCCTCGATGCTGCCCATTCGCGTCTGGTGGGTCGCCGCTCCCGCCGCGTATTTAAGGTTGGCGACGAAATCCGCGTTCAAGTCGCCAGAGTGGACCATTTCAAGCAGCAGGTGGACTTTCGGCCGGTGTGAACGCCCTGAGAATTTCGCTGAAAGCCTAAAAAATTAAGTTGTTACCCGCCCTCAGATGATTTTCAATCATAATGTTCCCAACTGTGTATATTGATGGATACCATACTTGAGTCGCGCGAGGTTCAGGTCGAGCGCAAGCACTTCTTCATCGAGTTTCGCGAGAACGACCGTGGTCGCTTTCTCCGGATTACCGAGGAAGCACACGGCCGCCGCAACACGGTGATCATTCCCAGCACGGGGCTCGAGGAATTCGAACGCCTCTTGAATGAAGTGCTTGCCGTCGGTGCCCGCCCCTGATGTCGTCTTAGAGAACTTTTTCGCGGAGAATCGTTCCGCTTTACGCTGACGCTTTCGGCGCCTCTGCAAAGATGGCAGGGGTGCCGCGTCGCTTTTTTTCCTGCTATGCCCAAAAAATCCAAGTCTTCGAAAGCCTCTCTTCCAAGGGGAAAATATGTTTATTACTTCGGCCACGGACGAGCCGACGGCACTGGCGCGATGCGCGCGCTCCTGGGTGGTAAAGGCTCCGGGCTGGCCGAGATGACACGCATCGGTCTGCCGGTCCCGCCCGGGTTTACCATCACGACGGAGGTCTGCACCTACTACTATGAACATAAGCGTTCGTATCCTCCGCAACTCGCCAAGCAGGTCGATGAAGCGCTCGCGAAGATTGAAAAGTCGTTGGGTAAGGATTTGGGCGGTGTGGAAAGCCCGCTGTTAATTTCAGTTCGGTCGGGGGCCCGCGATTCCATGCCAGGGATGATGGACACGATCCTTAACCTCGGGATGAATGATGCCACCGTTGACATCGTTGCGGCCAAGACGAGTAACCCGAAATTTGCGTGGGATAGTTATCGGCGATTTCTCCAGATGTATGGAGACGTTGTCATGGGAGTCCAGCGGCGGCCAGAGGAAGACCATGAGCCGTTTGAAAGCGCCATCGAACGCCTTAAGGACGAACGCTATGGCAACCACCACTTCCCGGATACCCAGCTAAGCACCGACGACCTGAAGGAACTTGTATCTCGTTTCAAGGCGCTCATTCGCGAGCGTACCGGCAAAGACTTTCCGCAGGATCCCAAGGCTCAGTTGTGGGGCGCGATCGGCGCGGTTTTTGGCTCCTGGAATAACGACCGCGCAATCGTTTACCGCAGGAAGTATGGAATCCCGCACGAGTGGGGCACCGCGGTCAACGTGCAAACCATGGTCTTCGGCAACATGGGCGAAACCAGCGCCACCGGAGTTGCATTTACCCGCGACCCAGCGACCGGCGAAAAGGTCTTCTATGGCGAGTACCTCATCAACGCGCAAGGGGAGGACGTCGTCGCGGGAGTGCGGACGCCGAACCCCGTTTTGCAGCTCAGCAAGGAGATGCCGGAATCTTACCAGCAGCTGCTAAAAGTGCGTGATCTCCTCGAGAAGCACTTCCGTGACATGCAGGATCTCGAATTCACCATCGAGGACAATCAGTTGTATATTCTGCAAACCCGCAACGGCAAGCGCACCGGCCTGGCCGCGATCAAGATCGCCGTGGACATGGTCAAGGAAAAGCTGATCAGCAAGGAGGAGGCCATCCTTCGAATCCCGGCGGACTCTCTCAGCCACGTGCTCGCACCCATCTTCGACAAGGAGAGCGTGAAAAAAGCGACGCTGATTGCCAGTGGGTTGCCGGCGGGACCCGGCGCCGCCAGTGGCAGGTTAGTGCTTCGGGCGGAGGAAGCGGTGTTGCGCGCCCATCGTGGCGAGCGCGTCCTTCTTGTGCGCATAGAAACCTCTCCCGAAGATCTTCGCGGGATGATCGCTGCCGAAGGTATTCTGACGGCGCGCGGTGGCGTGTCTTCACATGCCGCCCTGGTTGCCCGCCAGATGGGAAAAGTTTGCGTGTGCGGGGCGAGCGATTTGCGGATCGACTATTCGAGCAAGACCGTCACGGCTAACGGCCACGTCCTCAAGGAGGGTGACTTCATTTCTATCGATGGCACGGCGGGAACGGTCTTCGCCGGAGAAGTAACCACCGCCCCCTCCGAGATCGTCCAGGTCCTGGTCAGCAAGACCCTTCAGCCGGAGAAAAGCAAGCGCTATGCAGATTACGCGGCCCTGATGAGCTGGGCTGACAAATCCAGGACGCTCGACATCCGAACGAATGCGGATACGCCGGAGCAGGTCGAGAATGCTATCGGCTTCGGAGCCGAAGGAATCGGACTCTGCCGCACCGAGCATATGTTCTTTGAAGGAGATCGGATCGACGCCATGCGCGAGATGATTCTCGCCAGAGAGACCGAAGACCGGAAGAGGGCGCTCGCGAAACTGCTCCCCTATCAGCGCGATGATTTCATCGGGATCTTTCGCGCGCTCGATGGCCTTCCGGCAACTATTCGCCTGCTAGATCCTCCGCTGCACGAATTCCTCCCCCATGATCACGCTCAGCAGAACGCGCTGGCGGGCAAGCTGGGGATTTCTCAGGACGAAATCTCCAAGCGCGTGCACGAACTCCACGAGTTCAATCCGATGCTCGGCCATCGCGGCTGCCGGTTGGGCATCGTCTATCCGGAGATTTCCGAGATGCAGGCCCGCGCCATCTTCGAGGCGGCCGCCCAGGTTCAATCTGAAGGCATCAAGGTGCGTCCGGAAGTGATGGTGCCGCTGGTGGGATTCCCGAAGGAATTGAAGCTCCAGATCGAAATCGTCCACCGCGTGGCCAAGGAGGTCGCTAAACAGAAAAAGGCTAAAGCTTAGATATCTGGTCGGCACGATGATCGAAGTGCCCCGCGCAGCCCTGGCCGCCGAAAAGATCGCCGAAGACGCAGAGTTCTTCAGCTTCGGGACCAATGACCTCACCCAAACGACCCTCGGCATGAGCCGGGATGATTCGGGCAGCTTTCTGCCCACCTATCTCGAGCATGAGATCGTGACCACGAATCCCTTCGCCTCGATTGATCAGGAGGGTGTTGGCGAGCTCATGAAAATGGCACGCGACCGAGCCAGGAAGACTCGGAAAGACATCAAGCTGGGCATTTGCGGGGAACACGGCGGCGAACCGAACAGCGTGAAATTTTGCCACGCAATCGGTCTCGATTACGTGAGTTGTTCGCCGTTCCGGGTGCCGATCGCCCGTCTTGCCGCCGCCCAAGCTGCCTTGAGCGAAGCGAAAAAACTGTAGCGGCGCTGTCCGCAGCGCCGGGACGTCCCCCCAGCCGTGGGGATACGGCCGCTACAATCGGCGCTCGAGAATAAAGCGGCCTCGGGGTGACCGTCGACGGCACGCGATATCTCACCAATTGACGACTCGCCGCACACTCCGGGGAGCATACGCGTCCCGCGGCGTCTCGCGAGTGATGTTCGGCGTCCGCGTGAGCGGCACGTTGCCGCAACGCGGCTCACTGTGCTCGCCGAACAGGGGTTTTCCGGCAGGACGCCGGAAAATGGCAGCGCGGGGACGCGCGGGGACGCTGCGCCCGAACCATCGAAACGTCCCTGATCTGTGCTCTTGGGGCATGTCTCTTCTGACGCGGGATCAGAGCGCGTCGGTATCCTCAGTGGTCACGTCGCGAGCTGGTGAGGAGGAAAGGGCCTGCTCGAGAGCCCTCCAGGCGAGCATGGCACACTTGACCCGTTGAGGAAACCGCCGCACTGCGCTAAAGACGAGTAGATCGCCGAAGTCGGCGGGTGGGTCCCCCGGATCGGGCGCCGTCAGCATTTGCCGGAAGGCTTGGATGGTAGCTTGGCCTTCGAGACGAGACTTGCCGCGCATTTTGATCGTCATCAATGAGGCTGAGGCCATGCAAATGGCGCAGCCATGACCGGTGAACTTGAGCGCCTCGATCGCCTCCGGCGTAAGTTTGGCCGATAGCTCGACCTCGTCTCCGCACGATGGATTATCTCCCCTCACCGACACCGTCGCGTCGGGGAGCGCGCCAAAATTACGAGGCCGCTTGCTGTGATCCAGGATTATTTCCTGATAAAGCTCTTCGATATTCACGCGAAGAACGCATGGATCTTTCGGAGAATTTCCGCCATGCGGATGACCTCCTCCGGAGTATTGTAAAAGTAGAAGCTTGCCCGCGCTGTCGCGGGCACGCCCAGCTTCCGCAGAAGCGGCTGAGTGCAGTGATGACCGCCTCGTAAGGCAAGACCATATTGATCTGCCATGCTGACGACATCGTGCGCATGAACGGAGCCGAGCACAAAGCTCACCACTCCGGCACGCGTATCGCGCGGCCCGAAAATCCTCGCGCCCGGAATCTCCTCGATCAGCCTACAAGCGTGCAAGGCAAGCTCTTGGTCGTGCTCGAAGATCCGCTGACGCCCGACCTGATCCAGATAGCCCGCGGCGCAGCCGAGACCGATTGCCTGAGCGATGGCGGGCGTGCCTGCTTCGAAGCGATGGGGCGGAGGTTTGAATTCGCTTTGCGTCAACGCGACACTGGAGATCATTTCGCCGCCACCGTGGAAAGGTTCCATCGATTCGAGAAGCTCCTTGCGCCCATAAAGAACTCCTGCGCCCGTTGGGCCGCACATTTTGTGGCCTGAAAGTGCCAAGAAATCACAGCCGATCTCGCGCACGTCCAGCGGTTTGTGTCCCGCGCTTTGCGCGGCGTCGACGAGCGAGACCGCTCCTATAGTCCTGGCCCGAGAACAAAGGTCTGCGATGGGATTAATCGTCCCGAGAGTGTTTGAGATGTGGGCGAAGGCGAAAATTTTCACCGGCCCTTCTAGCAGGGTGTCGAGCTTTTCGAGATCAAGTTGACCCTCGGGGGTGATTGGGACGAAGCGCAGGATCGCTCCCTGGCGACGCGCGAGAAGCTGCCATGGCACGAGGTTGCTATGGTGTTCCATCTCGGTGAGGAGGATAACATCGCCCTGGCCAATGTTGGCATCACCCCAGGCGCGAGCCACCAGATTGATGCTTTCGGTGGTCCCTCGGGTAAAGATGATCGTCTCCGGTGGCGCTCCGAGGTAGCTGGCCAGCCGTTGGCGCGCCCCTTCGAAGGCGGCTGTCGCCCGATTGCTCAGTTCATGCAATCCTCGATGAACATTGCTGTTATCGTGCTCATAGAAGCGTGACAACGTGTTGATGACGACCTTCGGCTTTTGGGAGGTCGCCGCATTGTCGAAGTAAATCAAGGGATGCCCATGGATCTGCTGAGTCAGGGTCGGAAAGTCCTGCCGGATTACTTCCCAAGGTCTTGTCTCGCCAGCCTCCATAGCATTTACTTAAGCGACTTCAGCCATTGGCACAAGATGAGCCCCTCGAAAGGGCTTTCCACAAGCCGCGAGCGCAGCTATTTCGCTTCCATGCAGATTGAAAAGTCCAGTGAAAACGACGTCACTACCCTCAAGGTGTCGGGGGAGGTAGATCTGCATGCTTCTCCCGAGCTTCGCTCTGAATTGCAGAGCTGCGTGAGCGAAAAGACCCCGGTGTTGCTGGTAGATTTCAGCGCCGTAGAGTACATCGACTCCTCGGGTCTGGCCACCTTCATCGAATACCTCCGCGATGCTGCCGCCTACGACGGCAAGATCGCTCTTTTCGGAATGAAGCAAAAGGTGCGGACGATTTTTGACCTCGTCCGCCTCAACGAGCTCTTTACGATCGCCGATTCGGCCGATACAGCTGTGGCCGCGCTCGCTTCCAAATAGGCCGCCGTGAGCGGGCTGCGAAATTATTTCGCGCTGAACGCGCAAATTCTTTATTGGATTTTTCTTGCGCCAGTCCTGGGCAAACCGCGTTTCAAGTTTTCCCAGGTTTTCCAGCAGATGGTTCGCATTGGGGTGCAGGCTCTGCCCATGGCGTCACTGACGGCCTTCAGCATCGGTCTGACGCTGGCTATGCAAGGCGCCTATCAACTCGCGAAGTTCGGCGCCAGCTCCTACGTGCCCGACCTGGTTTCACTCACCTTGCTGCGGGAGCTCGGCCCGCTCCTCGTCGGGGTGGTGGTGATCGGCCGCAGCGGGTCCGCCATCACTGCTGAACTCGGAACCATGAAGGTTTCCGAGGAAATCGAGGCCCTCCAAGTAATGGCGATCAACCCAATCCGATTTCTGGTCGTCCCTCGATTTCTGGCGATGCTGGTGATGCTACCGGTGCTGACAATCTTCGGCAACTACATAGGTTTCGTCGGCGGCTGGAGCATTTGTCACTTTGCCTTGGATATGAATACGAACGCTTTCATTCTTCGGTTGGTGGGAAGTGCGCATCCAATTGACCTCTATGCCGGCATCATCAAGAGCTTCGTTTTTGCCTGGTTGATTGCTACGATTGCTTGCCAGGCCGGCCTCGAAGTTACCGGCGGAGCCGAGGGAGTCGGTCAATCAACGACCAGCTCAGTGGTCGTGTCGATCATCGCGATGCTCGTGGCCAATGCCGTCCTGACCGCGGTCTTTTTCTTTGCCGCACCAGATTAAAGGACTCTTAAACAAAATTTCCCGGACGATCACGGAAACGCGGATTCATGAAGAGGACAGCCCACTCAACGAAAAATAACGTTAGTGGCGTTATTATACATTCTCCTGCGAAGCGTCGCCTAGGAGACTGTTGAAGAACTCACGCATGTCACGCGCGAGCTCTTTGGGGTAGATATCGGTGAAGCGACGAAGGAGCATCCCCTCAAGGGGCTGTAACTGAGGAGTGACGCCCGTGAGGGGAAGGGGGCCCCTCACCCTTCCAAGGTGCCCCAAAGAGTTCGCGCCCAGAAAGGGGTGGGACCCTTTCTTCCCACCAGGGTTGCGCTAATTTTTGGCCCTCGCGGTGTCGCCAAGCTTGTCCGTAGCACTGCGGCTTGCGGGGAGATGGGGTCCCCGCAACCCCATCAAGCCTGCGCTTGGCTCCTTGCGATCTTCCGAAAATTGGCAGCAACGTGACATGCGTGAGTTTTTCAACAGTCTCCTAGGGCGGCTATGGACCACCGGACGCGATTTTGGCGATGCAGCGCACAGCTGGAAATGGCGTCACGAGCGAGTTGTTGAGATGCGCTTGCAATCCCACGCGACCCCGATCGGAAGCCAGAAGTATAACGCGCACCCCTCAAACCTTCCGGCCATGGTTCAGGAAACGATCAGGTCACCCGGGCAGCCATTAGACGCGCAAACTCGCGCCTTCATGCAATCCCGTTTCGGAAACGATTGCGGGCACCGCTGGCCCTTGCAAGTGTCCGACCCAGAGAATGGCACTTCGTAACGATCTCCTACGACGCTGCTTTGTTTGCTGCCTCTGCTCCGCTCTTCACCGGCGCGCAATACCAAAGCTTGTTCCCTTCGCTATCGAGAAAACTTCCCACGTAGAACTCGTCGTAGGCCTCGATCGGGTCCGAAATGATAACGCCACTCTCGCGCAACTGGCGTTCCATTTGTACCGCGTCGTCCGTCTCAATAGTTATTCGCGGATTAGGATTCTGGGTGGGACAGGCATACCAATTCGACTTGAGCATGAGAGTAATATCCCCAAGATAATACCCAACCTGCTTGCCGCCCTCAGAGGCAGGTTTCAATCCCAGGACAGTCTCGTAGAACTTCGCGGCGCGCTCAGGATCAACAACCGGAAGTGCGATTACCTTGACACATTGGAGGCGGGCACTCTGCATTAGTCTGTAGCTAAATATTAGCCTCTCAAAAAGTCAACCTCAGCTAACTTCCGATCACCTAGCGATTTAGCTGTAGCGGCGGTGTCCTCAGCGCCGAGGCCGACCGTGAGGACACGGTCGCTACAGTGACTGATCGAGAATGAGGCGACACGCGAGGGAGCAACCTAATTCTCCTCGAGTTCCGCACACGCTTTGGCGGCGGTGATAATAAGCGCCGGCATCAAAAACGTGAGGGTGCCATCATTTCCCACGAACGGTTGCAGCTCCCGCTCCGATTCCGCGGTCAGGGTTTCGAATTGGCCATCATCGAGCAAGCCCCCCAGCGTCCAGACACACGCCCTCTCGGTGGAGACGAGTGATTGAATCGACGCGAAGTGAACGACCCCATCGTGTCGGGTTACTTTGGCGTCGAATATTCCTGCTCCCGCGCACACTGAGAGCAGTTTTTCAGCATCACCGAGCAGAAAAGGCGCACAGAACGCATCGGCCACGCGCATCCCGAACAGTCGTCTCAATAACTTCTCGAAGGCCGCATAGCCGGGTGAATGTTCAAGGGCGTCGCATACCGCGACGGCGACGTGTCCACCGGGCCGTGTTACCCGCATCATCTCTCGCAGCGCGCCGCTCGGATTTTCGAAAAACATCATCCCAAACTGGCTGACCACGGCGTCGAAACTTTCATCAGGAAAGGGAATTGCCTCGGCTCGACCGGCGCGCCATTCAATCGCGGCAGCCTTGTCGCGCGCCACAGTGAGCATCTCTTCATTCGGATCGAGACCGATCACAGCCCCACCGGCCCCGACCCGGTCGGCAGCCGCGCAGGCCAGCACGCCAGTGCCACAAGCCACATCAAGAACACATTGATCTGGCGCGACGCTGGCAGCATCAATGACTATACCGGCCCAGGGTTGGAAGAGAGCCGGGACGAAAAACTCGTCGTAGATCTGCGCAGGAGAACGCGCTGCGAGATCTGTTTTACTTTCGCTCATGAGTGTCAACCGCGTGATCTATGACTGCTCGGCGCGTTTGGCTTCGAAGAGCTCGCCAACCTCACTATTTCACCACCTAACTTAAAAAGCAGGCAATCCCCACCCGAGTCGTCCGCTGCCGAAGACTTCCCGGAGCATGCCGAACGCCGTTGGCCCTTCAATCGAATAGGCGGGTGAACAATTGCGGAACACAAACGCCGTCTAGTTATCTCAAATACTACACGATCTGCGACAAGCTGCCGCAAATAATCTTCTGCTTCTCGCCGGGAAGCTGGATGCTAGGGCGCTTTTGTTCCGACCACCTCGTAGAGCTGAAATATACCGGTTTTGCCGCGGACTTCCCAGGGCGGACATTGGTTAACTTCGACTTCGTGGCCGACCTGCTCGTAAGCGTCTTCCGAGATCAAGAAGTTGGTTCCGGCGTTCTTGTTAGCGGATTCAACTCGGCTAGCGAAGTTCACGGCGTCCCCAACAATGGTTCGACGCTTATAATTTCCCCAGCCGATGGTACCAACGACAACGGCGCCGTAATGCAATCCGATTCCGATGTCGAAACTTCTTCCGTGAATCGCTTCGAAGTAGGGCTTCATGGATTCGACGGCCTCCAGCATATCAAGACCGGTCTGAAGAGCGCGGGACACCATCCGGTCAGATCCCTCGATTCCGAATACCGAAAGAATTCCATCGCCCATGTAGTTGTCGATCACGCCGCCGTGTCGATGAACGATCTGGCCCATCCGGTGATAATAGCGGTTGAGCGCATGAATGACATCGTAGGGGAGCAACCTCTCGGCAAAAGCGGTGAATCCACGGATGTCGATAAACAGGATGGCCACGTGTTTTTCCTCGCCGGCGGCCTCGACGAACTGGTCACCCATGCTCTTGACCGCGAGTTCTTCGTCCTCGTCGTCCAGCACAAGTCTGCGGACGGTCACGGAACCGGTCACGCGCGTCTGGCAGGCCAGTCGAATCATCGGTTTGAATTGAAGATGGGTGGCAATTTCCTCTTCCGCTTGCGTTCGCGGGCTGCAATTTTCCAGCCCTTCGAGCACCGCCGTTCGGCAGGTGGAACATCGTGCATTGCTGCCACAGGCATGTGTAAACTTGATCCCGGCACTCAATGCCGCTTGAAGAACCGTCTGTCCGGACGACGCCTCGACCAGCCGGGCATCCGGCAGAAAAGATATGCGGACGATCGTCTCTGGTTTCTTCGAGCTCACGTGTGCATTAAGATTGCCAGGAAGCCGGGATTTTCACCGCGGCGGCCCGAGGTGTGTATTCAGGTCCGAATGCCGCTCGGTGGATGCGGCGAGCGAAGCTATGGAACCGGCTGCTCGGAGGAGCGCTGCATGAGACAGCCAAAGAGGACACATAGAAAGTCCGGCTAGCTCGGGAACTTGAATTCGACGAACTCGCGCTGCACTTCTCCGGACGCCATCGCGTGGCACACAAGCCAGCCCTTCTCCTTCGTGCCGTCATGATTGTTACGCACTCGCGCGCAGCATCGGCCAGTTGTTAACGAAGTGCTTCCCCGCCATCGCTCGGTATAGCCATGAAAATGTCCGCAAATCGCCGCGCAGAGGTTAAATTCAAGAAAGGGCGTCAAGACGTCGTCAGCGTTGAGAGGCCGCATCGGGACATCAGCTCCCAGTGGAAAATGGGTGAAAATGATTGTCGGCTTGCCCGCGTCAAGTCGCGACAGATTCTCCCGCAGCCAGGCAAAGGTTTCCGACGAGACCTTGGTATCCCGCCAGGCATCCCCGGCGGTCGTATCGATGCCGACCAACTGCCAACCGCGGTGTTCGACAATGTAGTTGATTTGGTTTTTGAACACTTCCTCATACGAGCGGCGGTCGGAGTGCGTCAGATAATCATGATTGCCGATGGTCGCATGCAGGGGAAGACCAAGCCCGGCGAAGGCGGTGCGCACCCCGTCATGCTGGCCAGACTCACCCTTGTCGGCGAGGTCTCCGCACAGCAAGCAGAATTCGGCGTTCGGAGCGCTCTGCTTCATTGCGAGAACGGCCTTCTCGAACCAAGGACCGCATTCTTTTTCCTCCGCGAAGTGCAGGTCGTTCACCGCCAGAAAGGTAAACGTTCCAGCACTCTTCAAGTCGCCCGCCCTCAGTCGGCCGGGCCACAAACCAAGACTCAGCCATGTGCCGGCACTCAGGCGCATGAAGTCGCGTCGTTTGATTCCCCGACCCATTCCAGTACTTGAGCGACTTTTCAGTGCAAGGCAAGTGCTCAACAAAGCCGGCTCAAACGTAGAACTGCTCGGTGTAAGGCCGCACGTCAAGCTCGAGTGACCAAGCCGAGCGATCCTGCAGGGCCAGATGCCAGTAAGCATCTGCGATGCGATCGGGAGCGAGAAGTGGCTCGTCGGCCCGCGCTTTCTCCTGGTCCTGCGGCGTGCCGATCAGTCCATCGATAACGACATGCGCAACGTGCACGCCCTGCGACCACAACTCGCGTGCGAGGGATTGCACTAGTCCCCGGACCGCGAATTTCGCACTGCTGAAGGCCAGCCAACCGCCGCCGCGCACGCTCGATGTCGCACCCGTGAAGAGCATGACCCCATCACCGGCCTGCAACATGTCGGAGGCGGTCTCCTGCGCGCAGACGAAACCGCCCAGCGCCGCCACGCGCCAACATTGCTCAAACTGCTCCGGAGTTGTCGCCAAGAGCCCCTGACCAAGAGCGCTGCTGGGATTATGGATGAGCACGCCGATCGACCCCAGGTTTTCGCGGACACGCTGCACTGCAGCACGTGCTTCCACCGGGCGACTAACATCCGCCACGACACTGATCGCCCGCGGCCCCGATGCGGAAATTTCCTCGGCCAGCGGGTGAATAAAGTCTGGGCTTCGCGCGAGAAGCCCAACTTGAAAGCCCTCCCGTGCGAAACGTCGTGCCAGAGCGGCTCCCAATCCAGGACCCACGCCCGTGATCAAGGCAACCCGGTTCAGCATGTTTCCGGAAATCTCATCGCAAAAGCAGGAATCTGCGAAGAAATTTCGATGGGTTTCGTCGATAGCTCCTTCTGGCGGCGAGGCGGCGAGCTAAGGGCGATGTTGAAAGAGCTCCATCAGCGCCTGCTTGAAGGGTTCATTCACCGGAAAGTGCCGCTCGAGAAACAGCAGGATCGCCTGAGCCGACTCGATGCTTCGGTCGTAGCCTTGCATGAACGCCGGCAGTTCTTGCGCGATTGCTGGTTGCCTCTGTTCGTAACGCCGCTCAGGCGCAAACATATCTCCCGCTGATGAGGCTGATGTGTTGATTCTTTCCGCCAGCTCGATCACCCGATCAACCGCATAACCCTGAATCAGGCGCATCGCAGACAGCTTTTCGCCACGATGAAAGCGGCTTGCCCCGACGTAAAGATTCGTCAGTGCTTCGCCTAACGACCATTCCAAAGACGGATTCTCTGGAACGCTGTGGACTCGTTGCGGGAGCGCGAGCGTGTCGGGAACACCTTGCTTCCTCCAAATAATTCGCCCCGGGGCAAACGGAATCTGTGGCAATTCACGTTCTTCAAAGACAGCGAACTCACAGAAGACGCCATCCCGAAATAGCAGCTTGTGACCGTCCGGCGTGTTCCGGAAGGAATACGCGATCGGACAAATCGAGCCAAGCCAGTCGAGGTGTTCGATGAATTCCGCCTTATAACCTGATTCAACGATCGCGAAAAAATCCAGATCGGAAAATTTGTCGAGCCGATCGACTTCGATGCCGACAGAGCCTAGTCCGATCAAGGCAACCGCCTTGTTGGAAAGCGCAAGCGAAGCGCCGATGTCGTTCAAGCGAGATAGCAAGAGGTCTTGCCTGCTAGGACTCATGCATTCTGCTACCAACGGCGACCGAATGACACCCTCAACGCCGGCAGAGGTTTTAACCGGGTCCTCTTGGGTTCCACTCAAGCTCATTTCCGAGCAGCTTAGCATTTCTCGCAAGTGGGAAAAGCGCCAAGCGTTGAGTTGTAGCGCCGGTGTCCCCACCGGCGGCGATTGAACCGGCCCCCGGGAGAGGGCGTTCTCGAAGTGATGCGGCTCGAATGACAACCCCGGCGATGGGGACATCGCCGCTACATCAGCTACCTGTTCTAGAGATGCCGGATCTCGGCGGGCGGCGAATCGTAGTTGTCATTTGCGCCGTCGAAGTAAGTTATCGGCACATCGACGAGCTCATCAACGTCCACGCCATCCAGGCAGTTGACCCGAACTGCATAGAACTTACCGCCGAGGTCTGGATTTTCTCCCCACCCGAAGGAACGGACACCACAGTTCTTGCAGAACACATGGTGAATGTTGTCGGGCTGGTAATCCACGAGCTCTGCTTCACCTGCAGATAGGCGAAAAGAATTCGCTTGAACGATCGCTCCCCAGAGTCGCGTCATCGTACACATCGGGCAATTGCATTTGAAGGTGCCGGCACTCAGGTCGAGATCTGCTTCGAAACGAACGGCGCCACAATGACAATGCCCAGTATACGTCTTTCTCATGAGGGTGTCGCTGGTTCGGGATCGCGCTGTGTAGTCGGCATGGGCTCACGCCTTGATCGGAAGCCACAACTCGATATCGCCAGTGCCGGTGTTTGGATCGAACTGGCTGCCATACCGCTCAAGCAAATTGGGCTCTCCACGAGAGGTCGGCGCAGGTTCGCGTCCAGATTTGGGCAGCCATTCCTCGCCAATGGCACGAGCAGTATCTCGGATGGTTGATACATGGCCCGGGTGAGAAAAGATGGCGTAGGTCTGCGCAGGAATTCGCACGCCGACCCATTCTGCTGGTAAGTTGGCGAGATCGGCGACTTGAATACCCGTTACGTAGTCAAAACCTTCGCTCTCCGCAGACATGTCAATGCAGAGACCGTAGTCGGCTTCACCCACGCGGCCTTTCACGCTTTCGATCTGCGGGACGAAACGCTCCCATTGCTTCGGGATATCGTCCAACGTTTCGAAAGTGTAGTGCGCTTGCAACCCTGCGATCAGCAATGGGCCGAGACTTTCGAAGCGCGGATGGAGAGTGGCGTTGAGTGATTCCAAATTCGTTTCGGATGCATTCATGGTTTTCCCTTAGTCGATAGTCACCGGTTTCATTACTAAGACGAACGAGACCGCTGTATTCAGGACACGACGTAGCATTACGGCTCTTTACAGGGCTTCAGAGATATCGTGCGAACGGAAGCTGGAGAAAGTCGTCGCTCTTGTAGCGGTCATGTCCTCACCGCCGAGCGTTGTCGCGGCGGTCTTCTCAACGTCGAGAGCTCTCTTTTTGTAGCGACCGTGTCCTCACGGTCGAGGGGTTTGCCGACGGTGGGGACACCGCCACTACAGCGTTGCCACAGCTCAGGCGTGATATGAAGTTTTGCGACCTTTAGTGCGGTCGAAGAACACCTTTGGACAGCAGAGCGAGGAGCGTGGCACCGAGCAAGGTACGGTAGAGAGAAAATGGCAAAAAGCTGCGTTTGGAGATGAACCTCATGAGCAGGGAGATGGTTGCGAGGCCGACAGCGAAGGAGACGCAGGTCGCCAGAGCGATCTTCTTGAGGCTGTAAGGGCCGGGTTTGCGGAGACTATCTCTCAGCTCATACAATCCGCTGGCGAAGACGGCTGGCACGGCCAGCAGAAAAGCGTATTCGGCCGCCGCAGGTCTCGAAAACCCAAGTGCGAGACCCATCGTCGTCGTGGCGCCCGAGCGTGACACGCCCGGAATCAAAGCTAGCGCCTGAGCGACTCCGCAGAGGAGGCCATCGCCCAACCCAAAGTCATGGAGTTCTCGCGTGCCGGTGCCAATCCGATCGGCCACGCCGAGCGCTACGCCGAAAACAATTAGAACGACGGCGGTCAGCTTAAGCGAACGAAAAGCGGAGCGAATCTGGTCCTGCGCCAAATAGCCTGCCAATCCGATTGGAACCGTTCCGATGATGATTTGCCAGCCCATGCGTGCATCGGAGTCATTTCGCGGAACCTCGCCGGGAAGACTCCGGATCCACGCACTGGCGATGCGCGCAATGTCCCGACGAAAATAGACCAGCACCGCCGCCTCGGTGCCGATCTGGGTAATTGCCGTAAAGGCGGACCCAGGATCCGTCGCTGAAGGAAGAAATTCGCCGGCAATTCGAAGATGCGCGCTCGAGGAAATGGGGAGAAACTCAGTCGCCCCCTGAACGACGCCAAGAACAACCGGCTCGATGAGACTCACGTGCTCAAGTTGCTTCGGGAATGGCAAGTCAACCATCCGAACGCGACAGATCCGACAACCAGGTTGACCTTGGACATGGTCAACACCGTTCTTCCTTCTCTTTTCGCGGAAGTCATTTCTTCTCAACGCCCGGATGGGAATTGCTGGCCGGTTTGATCTTGACTAGGTCGTTGTCAGCCAGACTGTCCGACGGATTAACAATCAGCTGATCGCTTTCGGAAAGCCCTTGGACCTGTAACGTGTTGCCGAGATCCCGATTGATCTTGATCTCGCGTATGGAGACCTTGCCCTCAGGGCCGACAACCCCGACGGCAGGGCCTTCCTCACGGAAGAGCAGCACATTTTCGGGGACCAACAGCGATTGGGAGTCACTTTCCAACTGAAAATGCACGTTCGTGTAAGCGCCCGGAAAAAGCTTGCCGTCTGTATTGGGAACCGCCAGCTGCGTCAGCAGTGTGCGCGTCGTTGGGTCGATAGCCCCCGCAGTCGCGACGATCTCCGCCGGAAAGTCGGCGCTAGGAAAGCTGGAGAAGGTCAAGTTCGCCTTGGTGCCCGCTTTGACAGAGGCGGCCAGGCTTTCGGGCACGTTGACGTAGACGCGAAGAGGAGATACCTGCGAAATGATAAACAAGGGGCTGCCCGAACCCGCATTGATGAGAGCTCCGATGTCGGTGTTGCGGGCGGTCACAGTTCCATCAAAAGGCGCTCGAAGCACCTTGAAAGCTTCCATCGCCTCCAGCTGCCCCAGGTTGGCCTGCTCGGCGATGACTGTGGCCTGTTTGGCTTGGAGGTCGCCAGATTGGTTATCGAAATCTTGTTGAGAAATGACTTTCTTGCTGAGCAGGTCAGCCTGTCGACTGTAGGTTGTTTGCGAAACCCAAAGCGCAGCTTGCGACTGCTGGAGATTTGCCCTGGCTTGGGCGAGTTGCTGATCCAGCGCCGGCGTCTCAATCTCGGCGAGAATGTCGCCCATTTTCACCTTCGCACCGATATCGCTGTACCATTTCTTCAGATATCCATTCACCTGCGCATGAATCGGAGCCTGGGTATAGGCTTCCGTCTCGCCGGGAAGATTCAATCTCACCGTGCTAGGTACTTTCTCGGGCCGGACGATCTCGACGAAATGCTGATCCAGCATGCCGGTCGTCTCTTGAAGTTCCTTGAATTGAAAGTGCCGCGAGGTGAAGCCAATCACCGCGGCCACCAAAAAACCGGCGGCCATTAGCAACAGCCAGAACTTTAGGCGCCTGGGCGTTGGCCGGGCGGCTCGCACATCTGACTCCTTGTCGAGCTCGGCGCGCGGAGGATGCCCAGTGTTGGGTGGCGTGGAAGCCGAATCCTGATTCACGCGCTCAGGGTCTAGCGACCTCCGGGATTTTCAGCCTGGCAGGCATGCGTCCTCGGACGAGTTTGAACACGGTTGGAACTAGGAAGAGAGTCGCGCCCGTCGCGAAGATCAGCCCACCGATTACCGCGCGGCCAAGCGGCGCATTTTGCTCTCCGCCTTCTCCCAGCCCCAAAGCCATTGGGAACATTCCGATGATCATTGCGCCAGCGGTCATCAGCACAGGGCGGATGCGAGTGTATCCGGCCTCGAGCCCCGCCAAATACGAGTCTTGCGTTTCTTCGAACCGCTGATTTGCGAACGTAATGACGAGAACGCTGTTCGCCGTCGCCACACCCATGCACATGATTGCCCCCATTAGCGCCGGCACACTTAAAGTGGTCTCGGTCATGAAAAGCATCCAGATGATGCCCGCCAGAGCGACCGGCAGTGCTGTAATAATGATTAAGGGTTCACTCCAGGATTGGAAGTTCACCACCATCAAAAGGTAGACAAGGACCATCGCGAAGACTAGTCCCACATAGAGGCCGAAAAACGAGTCTTTCATCGTGGCGACTTGTCCGCGAAGGGTAACAACGCTCCCGCGAGGCACCTCCTTCTTAAAATCATCTATCGTCCGCTGCACGTCACGCGAGACCGCGCCAAGGTCGCGGCCATCCACGCCACCAAAAATATTAATGACTGGGCGAATGTTGAAGCGATCCATCACCGGCGACGTCTGGCTTCGCGAAATGGCTGCCACATTGGCGAGAATTTGATTCTGGCCCGTTGTGCTTCCAAGGACCGGCAGATTCATGAGTGCGCCAGGCGAGCTGATATCATACTGAGGCACCATCGCATTAAGCTGATAGCTGATGCCGTTTTGGGGATCGACCCAGAAATTCGGGCTCACTTGCTGAGAACCGGAGAGCGCTCCTAAGATGCTATTAGCGACGTTCTGTTCCGTCAGTCCCAGTATCGAAGCCTTCGTCCGGTCGACGGTGATGTCGAGTCGCGGAGCGTCGTTCGGTTCCTGGATTCTCAGGTCAACCAGCCCGGGAATCTTTCGTAGTGCGCTCAACAACTTACCGGCAAAGCGAAAGATCTCGTCGCGATCGGATCCGACGATCTGGACGTCAATTGGCGCGGGGAGTCCAAAATTGAGGATTTGAGCCACAATATCCGCCGGCGGAAACCAGACGGTCACGTCCGGAAACTGCCTGCGCATCTCGAGTCGGATCTTCCGCACGAAATCGTTTGTCGGGTCGTGTCCCTCCTGCAGCGACACCAGGATGTCGCCATCGGCCGGGCTGACCGTGCCTGTGTTATTGTAGGAGGTGTTTATGCCGCTGTAAGGAAGGCCGAGATTATCGATGATTTCGCCTAATTGAGCGGCCGGGATGATCTTGCGAATCATCTGTTCGATCTCGTCCACGGTCCGGGCAGTTTCCTCGATACGCGTGCCAGACTTCATCCGGACGTGCATGTCAAAACGGCCGGCGTCCACCGAAGGAAAGAAATCTTCGCCGAGAAAGGGAAAGAGAAAGCCGGAGGCGAGCACGAATCCAATGACCAGAAGAACCACCTTTCTGCTGTTGCTTAGAAAGATACTTAACAAGTCGCGATAACTTTCGCGGAAACGTTCGAAGCGGCGCTCGAAGCCGCGTTGAATGGCCGCGGCCCCCGCGAGAAGAAAGAACTGAGGGCGTCCGCGTCCCGGCGTTTCAGAGTGTCCTTTCATCCAGTACATGGCCAGGGTCGGCACGAGCGTTCGCGAAAGAACATAAGAAGCCAACATGGCAAAGATGACTGCCTGTGCCAACGGGACGAACAGGTATTTCGCGACACCGGACAAAAAGAAAATCGGGACAAACACGATGCAGATGCAAAGGGTCGAGACAAAAGCCGGGACGGCGATCTGGGCCGCACCGTCGCGGATGCTATCGATGACCGATTTTCCCTCCGCAAGGTGCCGATCAATATTCTCGATGGTCACGGTTGCGTCATCGACGAGAATGCCAACGGCGAGGGCGAGGCCGCCAAGAGTCATGATGTTAATCGTCTGCCCGATTGCGCTTAACATCGAAAGCGAAGCGAGGATCGAGAGCGGAATGGAAATCGCGATGATTAGGGTGCTCTTCCAATCTCCCAAAAAGAGCAAAATCATCACCGCGGTGAGACACGCGGCAATAATGCCTTCGCGAACAACACCGGAAATCGCCCCGGTGACAAATATCGATTGGTCTGCCAGCAGAGAAATGTCTGCTCCCTCCGGCAAGATTTGCTTCAGGAGAGGCAGACGATCTTTCACACCCTGCACAATGTCCAGGGTGGATGCCGTGCCGGTCTTTTGCACATCGAGCATTGTCCCGCGCGAGCCGTTGAAGCGGACGATATTTGTTTGCGGGATATTTCCGCTGCGGACGTTGGCCACATCCCGGACATATAGTGTAGTGCCATTCGACAGCGTCTTAATGGGAAGCGAATTAAGTTGAGAGAGTTCCGGCGGACTGGCATTCAGGCCCACTTGATACTCGTAGCGGCCGATCTTGACCGTCCCCGATGGCAAGATCAGATTTTGCGCGCTGATCGCGTTGATCACGTCGGCCGGAACCAACCCCTGCGCTTGCAGCGCTTGATAATTGAGGTCCACCGAAACGTAACGCATCTTGCCGCCGTACGGATAGGGAACCGCAGCGCCTGGAATCGTAATCAACTGGATGCGCACGACGTTCAGCGCCAGATCGTTCAGGTTTTGCTCAGACAAACTCTTCCCTCCCAACCCTACGCGAACAACCGGGACGTTCGACGCCGTGTAGCTTATTACCAACGGCGGGGTGGTTCCGTTGGGCAACTGCCTGAGGATGGTCTGCGATATCGCCGTGATTTGCGCGACGGCTTTGGGAAGGCTCGCCGTCGGTTGGAGGAAAACCTTAATGACGACGATTCCGTAGAGCGATTGCGACTCGATGTGCTGGATATCATCAACCGTCGTCGTCAGGACACGCTCATACGGAGAAGTGATGTGCGCCTCGACCTGGTCGGGCGACATTCCCGCATAATTGAAAATAATCGACACCACCGGGATGTCGATGTTCGGGAAGATGTCCTTGGGAGTCCTTACGATGCAAAGAACACCTGTAATTAAAATGAAGATCGCGAGAACGATGAAGGTCAGCGGCCTTCTCAGAGCAAGATCGACGATCCACATTGCAGATACCCGAAATGCCTAGCGACAGAAAAGCCAGATCGCCGGCATTCGGAGCATACACCTTCCTAACCGCGGACAAAAAGTATTCTTTCGCGCGAGCTACCCAGCTCGGCGGCAAGGTAGCCTTGGGGCTGTTTGCGGGCGCGAGATTCGACGAGGCGACTGGCATCGCCGCCCTCCTTAAGATTGTAGCGCCGATGTCCCCATCGGCGTCTGGCGGCAGGTCCCCCGACGGTGAGGACACCGTCGCTACCAAATCCCGCGCTTGCCACGACGCGTTAATTCACTCAGCGCCGCCGCGAATCCGCTGGATCCCGCAAAGCCCGCCTTTCCGGTGCGACGTCCAGCCGCACAGCTCGGCACCGCTTGCTTTACTGTAGCGCCGATGTCCCCATCGGCGTCTGGCGGCAGGTCCCCCGACGGTGAGGACACCGTCGCTACCAAATCCCGCAGCTTGCCACGACGCGTTAATTCACTCAGCGCCGCCGCGAATCCGCTGGATCCCGCAAAGCCCGCCTTTTCGGTGCGACGTCCAGCCGCACAGCTCGGCACCGCTTGCTTTACTGTAGCGCCGATGTCCCCATCCGCGACTGGCGGCAGGCCCTCGACGCTGAGGACACCGTCGCTACCAAATCCCGCAGCTTGGCCACGACGCGTTAATTCACTCAGCGCCGCCGCGAATCCGCTAGATCCCGCAAGCCCGCCTTTTCGGTGCGACGTCCAGCCGCACACCTCGGCACCGCTTGCTTTACTGTAGCGCCGATGTCCCCATCGGCGACTGGTGGCAGGCCCTCGACGGTGGGGACACCGTCGCTACATATCTCGCAGCTGCCCTCCGCGGCGCAGTGGCAGCGGCAACCGGCGCCGCGGCGGAAGCTTTCTAATAACTGAGTCCGCGGCGCGACTTTTAGCCGCACATTCGGGCCATCGCTTGCTTTAACTCCTCTGGAGGTACTTCACGAAGGTGCGTCGCTACTGACCATTGATGACCGAACGGATCCTCCAGCTTGCCGTAGCGGTCACCCCAGAACATGTCTTCAACCGGCACTGTAACCTTCGCTCCGGCCTGAACCGCTTGCTCAACCACGGTATCAACATCGTCGACATAGAGGTGGATTGTCACCGGCGAACCCTTCAACGATTTCGGACCCACCATCCCCCATTCGGGAGATTCATCAACAAGCATCACTACCGAGTCGCCAATTCGGATCTCACCGTGCATGAGCTTTCCACCCTCACCAGCCAAACGGCTAATTTCGACGGCGTTGAAGGCCCTTTTGTAGAATTCGATCGCATCCGCGGCGCCTGCACACACGATGTGCGGCGTGATGGAATGCATGCCCTCGGGAAGTGGTTTATTCGCGCGACTCGTCGATGTCGAGGCGGCTTCTTCTGCAAGTTCTGATTTCATGTTTCTTTTTTCTGTGTGTAAATCGGCCAACGGCCTTTCCGATGTTTAACGAACCAATCGTTGGATTTTGGACAGGCGGGCCAAATTTTTTTCTACTTTAAGTTTCGCCCGCGCAGAGCCAGAAGGCTAGGGACAACCCATGGAAATTATGCAGGAGGCGGGCAAGCGAAGATTTAGAAACGCTTCAGAGAAGCCTCCTCGATAGGCAAAACATGAGACAAGTTTTCATCACCGGCCACGGTGGACCAGACAAGTTACACGTGCGCGAGGCGCCGGACCCGACACCAGGTCCAGGCGAGGTGCGAATTCGTGTCCAAGCCATTGGCATTAACTTCGCCGACATCCTCGCGCGCCAGGGTCTGTATCAGGATGCGCCCAAGGTCCCCTGCGTCGTCGGCTATGAAGCTTGCGGCGTAATCGACGCCACGGGCTCGGGAGTAGACGCCTCCTGGGTTGGCAAGGACGCTGTTGCCTTGACACGCTTCGGAGGCTATTCGGACGTCGTCATTGTGCCGATGGCGCAGGTCTTCGAGAAGCCGGGCTCGCTCTCGCTCGAGCGCGCCGCGGCAGTTCCTGTAAACTACCTGACCGCATGGCAGTTGCTCGTGGTCATGGGTTCGTTGAAGGCAAACGAAACGGTCCTGATTCACAACGCCGGCGGTGGCGTCGGACTAGCCGCCATCGACATCGCCCGCCATATCGGTGCCACGATCTTCGGCACCGCGAGTAGCAGCAAACATCCCTTCCTCAAACAACGCGGTCTGCATGAAGCAATCGACTACCGTACGCGCGACTGGACACTTGAGCTCGCTCGGCTGACCAATGGCAAGGGCGTCGAGCTCGTCATCGATCCCATTGGCGGCGCCCATTGGCGGAAGAGCTTCAAAGCACTGCGCTCGACTGGACGGCTCGGAATGTTCGGAATCTCCGCGGCGACCACCTCAAAGTTATTCGGGCCTCTCCGCATGCTGCCTGTGGCGCTGGGAATGCCGCTTTTTCATCCAATTCCGCTCGTCAATGGCAACAAATCTGTCTTTGGCGTGAACATCGGACATCTTTGGCATGAGAGAGAGATGATCGCCGGTTGGATGCAGATCGTGCTGCAGGGGGTTGCCGATGGCTGGGTTCGCCCTCATGTCGACAAGGTCTTCCCGCTGGCTCAGGCCGGGGACGCTCACACGTATATCGAAGAGCGCAAGAATATCGGCAAAGTCGTCCTCGTAACCTGAGCACAGGGGGGCGGTTGGTTGATGGTTTAGAAAGTCGCGGCTTCCCGCATGCCGGCTTTCTTCGCTTTAATATTGATCAGAAACTGACCAGCGACAAACAAAGCCAGAACGATTAGGATCGCTGAGAAGACGCTGTTGAGCAGGGACGCGTCAAAGCCAGCCGCCTGTTGATAGCTGGCATAGCTAATCTTGATCAGAGCCCACAGCGTTATGATCAGAACAAAGATTAACGGCACCAATGTGAAGGCTATCGGCTTGCCACTTTGCCTGAGCCACATTGTAACCGAGAGGAGCGTCAGCGCGGCCAGGAGCTGGTTCGAGGCGCCGAAAAGGGTCCAGAACTTGATCCAAGAACCTTCTCCCGCCATCGAGAGAATCAATGCCGGCGCCCCGACCGTGAGCAGGGTAGCGATGGCGGCCCCAGGCAGCGTCTTCATTCCAGTGAGTTCTTGAATCAAATAACGGCCCAGCCTGGTGGCGACGTCGATGGTATCGAAGACGAATGTCGAAAAAGCCATGGCACCAAAGGTGATCGCAAACGGCAAATGCTCCTTACCTATGATTAAGGTAAGAAATTCGCCAAGGCCGTTGCCATAGATGGTCCCGGGCTTGAGTCCGCGCACCTGATCGGCTGACATGATCATGACGGCCGAAAGCGCGAGCACGGCAACCAGGCCCTCGGCGAGCATGGCCCCGTAACCGATACTATGCATGTCGGATTCCTTATCGATCTGTTTGCAGGTGGTGCCGGAACACACCAGACCGTGAAAACCTGAGCATGCCCCGCACGCGATCGTTACGAAAAGGAACGGGAAGAGCGACCCCGTGAGACCGCCAACTTCCCAGCCTTTGAAGGCAGGCTGTTGAATCGTATAGCCGCCAAAGAAAACACCGATCAACCCAATCGCCAGCGCAGAATAAAGGACAAATCCACCAAGATAGCCACGCGGCTGCAAGAGAAGCCAGACCGGACAGATCGAAGCCAGGAAACAATAGCCGCAGATCAGGAGCGCCCAAGTCTTCGCGTCGAATGAGAACAAAGTGGAAAACCATGTCCCCATCCAAACGACCCCAAAAGTCGCAGGAACAAATATTAACGTCAGCAGCCACAAAGGCGGATCGAACAATTTTTTCGTTACCCCCATGACGACTGCGAGAAGGAGGTAGAAAATACTTGCGGCGGCCACGGCCCCGCCGGGATTGAAATTAATTTTGGCTCCTTTGAGCTCATCGGTCACTGCGACAAAGCTGCTCGCGGTGATGTCCGCGAAGGCGACGATCACGTAGATCAAGGCGATCCAAATGAAGGCCATCATCGCCCGGCCGGCAGGCGAGCTGATCCGCTCCTTAGCCACCTCGGCGATGGAACAGGCACCGTGCCGCACGCTCGCGGCCAGACTCATGAAATCGTGGACAGCCCCGATCAAAACGACCCCAAGTGCAATCCACAGCAGGCAAGGGAGCCAGCCGAATGCCAGACATGCCGCGATCGGTCCCGCGATCGGACCCGCCGCGGCTATCGCCGAAAAATGCTGGCCAAAAAGGTAAAACGTTTTCGTGGGGACGAAGTCTTCGTCGTCATTGACCTTGTGCGCGGGAGTGATCCTCGTGTCGTCGAGCGCCAGAACCTTTGAGATCCACCGACCATAAGAAAAATAGGCGACACTGATCAGGACCAAGAAAACAGCTGCAATACCCGCAATGCTCATTGCCTAAAAGGAAACAAAGATGGGAATGATTATAAAGGGAGGACGAGGACGACTTAGCAATCGTCTTTTCACTTCTTCCTTCTGGATTCTCTTTCCATACTTTATTCGTCCATACATGGAATCTCAATCTTGTAGTCTCGGTGGGTGATCTGCAAATGAAGCCCCCAATGCACGACGCAGCGATGCGCAAGGCGGAGAGTGGAAAGAAGGCGGTCAATACTCCTCAACAGGTGCTGTTTGCCAGCTTGATCGGGACGGCCATCGAGTTTTTCGACTTTTACATCTATGCCACCGCAGCGGTGCTGGTCTTCCCAAGCCTCTTTTTCCCTGGCTCGGATCCGACGACGGCCATGTTATCTTCGCTGGCGACTTTCGGGCTCGCCTTTTTCGCGCGACCGATCGGCTCAGCGCTTTTCGGCCATTTTGGAGATCGGGTGGGGCGCAAAACGACCCTGGTCGCATCGCTGCTGACTATGGGGATTTCCACCGTTCTCATCGGATTGTTACCGACCTATCATGCCGTCGGGTTGGCCGCTCCAGTGCTCCTGGCGCTTTGTCGGCTCGGTCAGGGTCTTGGCCTCGGCGGGGAATGGGGTGGCGCGGTGCTCTTAGCCACCGAGAACGCACCGCCCGGAAAGCGCGCCTGGTACGGCATGTTCCCGCAGCTCGGTGCGCCCTTGGGTTTTCTGTTTTCAGGCGGCGTTTTCGTGCTGCTCTCCGAATGGCTTTCCGACGAGCAGTTCTTCGCGTTTGGATGGCGAATTCCTTTTCTCGCCAGCGCGGTCCTCGTCGTGATTGGGCTCTATGTCCGTCTCAAAATCAGCGAAACGCCAGTCTTCCGGGAAGCCATCGTTCGCGAAGAACGGGTAAAGGTCCCGATGGTGACGGTCTTTCGCGACTATCCAGGAACCCTCGTTCTTGGCACCCTCATATCGCTGACGGCGTTTGTTCTCTTTTATCTGGTGACAGTTTTTGCGCTGTCTTGGGGCACCAGGAAACTCGGTTATACACGCGAGGAGTTCCTCCTTATCCAACTCTTCGGCATCCTCTTCTTCGCGCTGACGATTCCATGGTCGGCGAAGCTGGCTGAACACGGTCGCAGGAAGATGCTGATGATGGTCAATGCAGCGATTTTTGTCTTCGGTCTGTTCATGGCGCCGATGTTAAACGCTGGGTTGATCGGAACGATTGCGGCGGTTGTAGTTGGAATGTCGTTAATGGGATTGGTCTACGGACCGCTGGGAACAGTGCTCTCCGAGCTCTTCCCCACGGCCGTCCGTTACACAGGCAGTTCGCTGACGTTCAACCTGGCGGGCATCTTTGGCGCGTCGCTCACCCCTTACGCCGCGACGTGGCTCGCCACCACTTACGGGCTGCAGGCGGTCGGTTACTATCTTTCGGGATCGACGATCCTTTCGCTGATCGGGCTCGCCTTGGCACGCGAGACGAAAGATGAATCGCTTTCGGCGCCGATCGCGGAAGCTGCCAGAGATTAGAGGACCTGCGGGGGCGCGAAAGCTGAGCGTCCCCGGCTGACGCTTGTAGAGGCCCTTGTGTCAAGGGCCTGTGGTCGGGCGGTTGAAACAACCGCCTCTATAACGCCGAAACGAACCAAGCGCGACTGCGATCCCAATTTGCTGCGAGCTGACCCGAGTGGTTGGCTCGGACATTTGCCTCCGCCGTGGAGCTCGCTAAATTGAATTTGAAGAATCCGCAGGGTCATATGAAAGCGCGTATTCTCTTCTGGCTGGGTTGCGTTGTTCTCGGGGGTTGCAACGAACCGAAGGTCTCGTCCGACGAACGCGAGAATCCCGCGCCGGCACCGTCGACCGGATCGCTCTATCTGGCGCGTCGCGTGGCGGTCGCAACCGAGGAAAGCCTCTACGGTCTCAAAGCGGGCATGGAGCTCAAGGTCATCGAAACGCGCCCGGAGGGCTTCTTGGTAGAAGCCGAGGGTATGCGGTTTGAGATCGACGCCCGAGACACGACACGCGATCGGGACTTGGCAGAGACACTTCTTGCTCGTGAGCAGCCAGGAGAGCCCACCCGACAGTCCGCGATCACAGAGCACTGGCAGATCGAAGACCGCAAATTTCTCGCTGAGGAAAACATCCGGCGTTCCGCTGAGGAAGCTCATTTGCGCAAGCCGGCCAATCAGCCAAGAGCGCATTAGACGACTTAGAAAGCGCTTGCCTTATCGATGTAGCAGCGGTCGCCCCACTGTCGAAAATCGTCCCGGCGATGGGGAGGCGCCTATGCGGTCCGCTCCAGAAGAGCCACCCTCGACCGCGGGCCCACCCAGGCGCGCCCTGGCGGGGAGACGATCGCGACAATTGCGTGATGCTTTTTTGCAAGCGATGGTTCGCTGTCCAAAAAGTCTGCGTCGGTTCGTCTTACCTTTATATCCCAACAGGAGACGTGGCGTGAGTCCTCAAAACGATTGCTACAATCTTCGGCTCGGCCGTTCCAAGGACTCCGCCGAGATGGTCTCCGTTTCTTGAAATCAAACAACCGCTAAAAATACAGACCACAACACACAAAGAAAATGCCCACGCAAATCTTCGTCAATCTGCCCGTCAAGGACCTCGCGAAGTCCATCGCCTTCTTTCAGAGCCTCGGTTTTTCTTCCAATCCACAATTCACTGACGAGACGGCTGCTTGCATGGTCGTGAGCGGAGACATCTATGTCATGCTGCTCACCAATGCGAAGTTCAAGGAATTCACCCCCAAAGAAGTTTGTGATGCCACCAAATGCACCGAAGTCCTCGTGGCGCTGTCATGCGAAGGCCGGGCGGCCGTGGACGAATTCGTTCGCAAGGCGGTTGCCGCCGGAGGCAGCACCTATAGCGACCCGAAGGATTATGGCTTCATGTACGCCCATGGATTTCAGGATCCAGATGGCCACATGTGGGAAGTCTTCCACATGGAGTCGATGCCGCCACAAGCCGCGTAACGGTTCAATTTTTCGAAGCAACACCCCAGGCCTGAAAGACACTCAGCTTTGTGCGATGGTGGCAGAGAGACCATGATCTCGACGAGCGGCCTGAACTATGCCTTGACACTCTTGACCGCGCTTGGCTGCGGCACAATCGCGGGCGTGTTTTTCGCTTTCTCCACCTTTGTCATGAAGGCGCTGGCGCGACTTCCGCCTGAGGACGGCATCGCCGCCATGCAATCGATCAATGTTTTCGCAATCAACTCCTGGTTCCTCGTCGCCTTTCTGGGCACCGCCGGTTTCTGTGTTGCCACTGTAATCGCCGCAATCGTCCAGTGGAGCGAGCCGTTCGCCATCTTCCTGGTGCTGGGTGGAGTGATCTATTTGGCAGGTTGTTTCGCCGTTACGATGCTCTTCAATGTGCCAATGAACGAGGCTCTGGCGGCACTCCCGCCAACCGCGCCCGACCGAACCGCCCGCTGGGCGAATTACGTCAGCGGCTGGACAACGTGGAACCACGTGCGCACCGCCGCCTCTCTCTTGGCGGCCGCGTTGCTGGCGATCGGGCTGAGCAAAATCGCCTGAGCCCGCACTTCGTCGTCGTGACGGCTTTTTCCGCGAGCGGATTCATGTAGAAAAGTTCACCCTCAGGAGACCCGCTGGCGCTCCGAACTGCGAATTCTAAATAGCATGAAAACCGGTTGCCTGATTCAGGATCTACGTAGAATCGACCTCAATAATCTCGTCACCTCGAACGAAGGCGGCTCGTTCATCATCGGCGAGGTGACGAATCCGAATGTCTCCCCCAGCGTCGGAGACGCCAGTCTAGTCATCGAAGGCGAGGAATTCCATGGCGATGTCGTTCGCTACACAGGATCACAAGTCGTCTTCGAGCCGAGCAGCTTTGACGAAATCGCCAAAAAGCTTGCTTGAACTGCGCAAGGGAGACTTGGGTTCAACGTGAGTTGACATCCTTTCCCTTGGTCGCAGGCGGGGAGAGCGGCCAAGGCGCCGGACTGAGCAGCTAAGCGCCGGTAAGGGCACGCACGATCAGGAAGTCCCTTGTCCGGCACCGTTGATGGCTGTAGGTTGAGCCACCAAGGCGCTTATGACTGAGGAAGATTCGTCAAGCTCGGCAGAACGGTCTTATGTCGATCAAGAAGCCGAGATTGCGGCCCTTGCATATCGTTTTTACGAAGAAGAAGGCCGTCCTGAGGGTCGGGCGGGTGATCATTGGTTGCGCGCCGAGCGGGAAATCGGCAAACCAGATCGACCGGCCAGTCTAAACCCCTCCCAAGTTGACCAGGTTTTCGGCGATCACGGCGGAGAACGTTGACCGGACGCCCTAACCCCCTACGCGGCTCGCACCCATCCAAGCTTCGTGACAACTTCGACAGCAGCGGGACGACTCGCACTTAACCCGACGCGAATTCGTGAAACTGGCTGCAGCGACGACTGTTGTGGTCGGCGCTGGATCGCTGGCCTCTGCTGGGACAAGCAACGGCGGGATGCCCTATCGCAGCTTGGGTGCACCGGCGAGCGGATATCCGCCATCGGTCTGGGAGGCTATCACATCGGCATGCGCTCGCGCGGGTAGTCGAACCAAGGTTCGAATCTTTCGCTTCGCGAAACTCCACCAAAAATTGGTGGAGCCTAGGGGATTATCCTGACTGCGTCGGGCTCTACGAAATTGGCTTCGCCCAAAGATGCGCTATCGCGCAAGGTAGTCGAACCGAGGTTCGAATCTTGGCTCTCCATCAAAAAGTGGGGACATGGGGTCAATAGAAGACCACCATGCCCCCTGTGTGTGATATCGGATTAAGAGGCTACCGCGTCTTGCGGAGTGAAAGCAACCAACAAGTGTTTGTGCATTTGGAACTGGAAAGGGAACCCGATTGCTGTCGGTGCTGTGCGAGCCCTCGCATCGTCGCTAAGGGGAGATATCGACGGCGCGCTCGGCATCTGAACTCCTTTGGGCTGCCGAGCCTTCTTCATATCGAGACTCGGCGCTTCGAGTGCCGGGCCTGCGGTCGCAGCTTCCTGCCTGAGACGCCCGGTTTACGGCCCTGGAAGCGCAGCACCGAGCCGTGGCGACAGAAGGTCTACAGCCAGCATCACGAAGGCATTTGTGCCTCGGCTCTGGCGCGTCTCATGAAGTTGGGCAGCGCCACCGTGGAGCGCATCTATGCGGAATTTACCTCGCGGAAGGCCAGAGAACGTTTAAGCCTTCAATGCCCTCAGGTTCTCGGCATCGACGAGCACACCCTTCACAAAAGGCAGCGCTTTGCCACCACCTTCTGCGACCTGAAGAACCACCGTGTCTTTGATATCGTGGCGGGGCGCAGTCCAAGAGCTCTGCGCTCCTTTCTGGCTGCTCTCCAAGGCAGAGAGAAGGTGCGGGTAGTTTGCATCGATCTCTCAAGTCCTTATCGCAGCCTGATTGGTTCTTACTTTCCCAGAGCCAAGATCGTTGCCGATCGCTTTCATGTCATCCGCCTCGTCACCCAGCACTTCCTGGAGTTAGCCCGCCAGATTGCCCCTTCAATCAGGAACCACCGCGGCTCTCTGGGGGCCTTGCGAAAACGAGAGGACAACCTCGCGGCTACTGACTGCCTGCGCCTCAAGGCCTCTTTGCCAAATACCCTGCTCTCCAACCCCTCTATGACGCCATGCATCGGCTCCGCGCTCTCCTCAATATTAAGCATCAAACCAAGCGGGCTTGCTCGTCCTCTGGCTAAGAAACTGCTCGACTTTATCGATGAGCTCAAAGCCAGTTGCTTCTCCTCGATGTTGACTTTGGCTGAGACCTTATCGCGTTGGAGAGAACCTTTGGCGGCCATGTGGCGCTTTACCAAAAACAATGCCATTACCGAAGGCTTCCATCGCAAAATGAAACTCATCCAACGCCGTGCTTACGGCTTTAAAAACTTCTCCAACTACCGCCTTCGCGTTATCGCTCAATGCGGATAAAAAACCAACCAAACCTACCCCGTCCCCAAAGTTTGGTGGAGACCCGAAACTCCACCAAAAATTGGTGGAGCCTAGGGGATTCGAACCCCTGACCTCCTCAATGCCATTGAGGCGCTCTACCAACTGAGCTAAGACCCCGTCGCTATCGCAACCGAGTATTATTGCGTGAACATCGGCCTCCGCAAGAGCCATTTGTCGCTGCTTTTTCGATCTGTGAAAATCGGCGAAATCAGTGGACGAAATTTCCGCGCGTGCCTGGCATCAGCCATCAGCTATCAACCATGAACCCGTTTCTATCGCTTGCCGTCCCCCGTTGGGCAATTCAGTATCGCTCACGGATCGCAGCTTGTGGCACTAACACGGGATCGAATCAACGCGCTTACTGAAACGGGGGATCGCACGCCTTCAGGAGCAGACACGTCGGGAGCGCCGACTTGAACCTCTCGGCCTGGGTACTCGTCGGAGCGGCCGTCGGTGCCCTCTGCGGCTTATTCTTCGGAGAATATGCGGCCGTGCTGGAGCCGATCGGTGGGGTGTATGTATCGCTCCTGGAGATGGTGGTGTTCCCATTCATCGTCAGTTCGTTACTGCATGGGCTTGGTAGCTTGCGCTCCGCCACAGCGCTCAGGTTGTTGCGAGCCGGCTGGCCGGCGTTCCTCCTCGCGTGGGGCGGCACATTGGCCGCTTTGTGGCTGCTGGCTCAAGCAATTCCTGAGGCCCGTCCACCCATCGTCGTCACCGCGGATCGAGGCCAAGGCGCTTCGCAACTAGTCTCGCTGTTGATTCCGGCAAATCCGTTTGTCGACCTCAGCCGGAACTACGTGCCAGCGATTGTGGTATTCTGCGTTTTTTACGGTATCGCGATCCAACGGATTGAGAACAAGCAAGGCGTTCTGAGCGGACTGGAAGTCGTTAAACAGGCCTCGGTCACGATTTGGAAATGGGTGGTGCGCATGGCCCCGGTTGGTGTTTTCGCTCTGTTCGCGGACCTCGCGGGGACGATCCGACTGGAAGTTGTCGGAAACCTTTTCCTCTACGTTATCCTCTTTATTGGCGGTGCTTTGATCCTCGCGTTTTGGGTGATCCCATCGCTGATTGCTGCCCTGGTTCCCATCGGTCATCGCGAACTGCTCAAGGAGCTGAACAGCGCCATTGTCATCGCCGTCGTCACCTCATTGCCGGTCACCTCCGTGCCATACATCGTTCAGATGACTGAACGTCTGGCGGCCCGTTGCCAGGTTAAAGACGCGGATCGTGGTGAGATCATCTCGACCACCATGGGGGTCAGCTATCCGCTCGCTCAGCTGGGAAATCTGTTTGTATTCCTCTTCATTGTTTTCGCCGCGTTCTATTTCCACGCGGCCTTGCAAGGCGCGGCATGGATGGCTCTGCCGCTGCTCACGGTCTTGTCAACGGTGGGGACGCCGGTCTCGACCGTGGATGCGGTTGAGTTCTTTGCCAATTGGCTCCGTCTACCCGCAGATGCCCAGCTCCTCTACGTTGAGATGATGACCTTGACACGTTACCCACAGGTTCTGGTGTCGACGATGGGTCTCGCCTTCATTACCATTTTGGTGCCGCTCTCCTACTACGGCGTTACGAAGATACAGCCGCGCAAGCTGGCGGTATCCGTAATCATCAGCATTCTGCTGCTCGGCGGACTTACGCTGGCTAGCCGGGCCGTCCACACCGTTCTGGCTGAAAAGCAACAGAATCCCTATTTGCACTTTACCCTGGAAGAAAATCTCGTTGGGGCGACCGAGGTGGCTTTGCATCGCGAAGCATTGCCAGTCGTCGAACCTGTTGGCCCGCCGACGCTGGACCGCATTCGCCAAACGGGCCGGCTCCGAGTCGGCTTTGGCCCGCACGTCATACCGTTCAGCTACTTCAATGCAACAAGCGAGCTAGTCGGCTATGACATCGCCTTTGCGTATGCCTTGGCACGCGACCTCGGCGTCAACTTGGAACTGATTCCAATCACCGATTGGGCGACCCTAAGCGACGATCTCAAAGCAGGACGCTACGACCTCGCCCTCGGGGGAGTCTACGTCACCGACGAGCGGCTGCAGGCGCTCACGGTCTCCAAGCCCTATCTGCAAAGCCAGTTGGCGCTGATCGTTCGCTCCAACAAAGCTCCCAGGTTCCTGAATGGTCCAAGTATCAAACGAGAGAAAGGCCTGAAAATCGCGATCTTTAAAAGCGACATCCTGGAACCGATGGTCCGGACGCTGTTTCCTCAAGCTGAAGTGGTGGTCGTCCCCGACTATGACGTATTGCTTCGCGACAACAGCATTGATGCGGCGCTCTGGACTTTCGAACAGGCCAGAGCGTGGGCGGCGGCGAATCCAGGCTTCTCTGCGGTCCGCCCGACCGATTTTGGCGCGCCGCTTTTGATCGCCTACCTAATGCCACCAAACTCGGACGAATTTGCGAATTTTATCAATCAGTGGCTGGACTTGCAGAGGGCAAACGGCTTCGAGCAGCGGATGAAAGAGTACTGGCTCGAGGGAAAGCCGCGAGTCGATCAACAACCGCGCTGGAGCATCATGCGCAACGTGCTCCATTGGGTGGACTGAGGCGCTATCCACTTCATCCACAGATTTCGCAGATTACACAGATTCATATCTGAGAGAACTCGTCGGCGTGCGCTGCTTACACTGGGTCGCTCGGTCCCTAGCGCCTAAGGCAACCTCTTCTCAGCTATGAGCTCAACCACGAACTTGCCTTGCGTGCTTCCCTTCTTATTCTGTGTAAATCAGTGAAATCTGTGGATAAAATGCGGCCTAGTCGTGACGAGTCACTCGGGTCGAGTTGCAATTTCGCAGGATCTGAATAGCCTGCTCGGCACGCTCAGGCTCGGTCTTCACGAAGACAAACTTTCCGTCGTGAATAAACGCCGTGGCATATCCACCGATCACATCGTGAGACAAGTTATAGCGCCCCAACTGGGCCTTGAACGCCTCGACAATGGTGCGACGATCCGGCTTCGATATCAAATTCGGTGCGTTCTCCCCCAAGGCCCTCTCCGGAGCGGAGCCCGGCGCTCGGAACGGGATAGCACCGGCACTCCCGGGCTGTTCTGCTACGATCGCCTCATCAAGAACGGTGTCCTCGAATCCGGCGGCAGCTAATTGCTCAATAGCCTTTTCGACATTCCAAGCGTCATCAAATATTCCAACAATCGTCGTCATAATTCCTCGACTTTTCGACGAGTTCCTCGCCTTGTTGATTTTGCTTCAGTTAGCAAACTGTATAGTTATTGCCGCTTTGGATCGCCTCGGATCTGTCCATCCCGAAATGAGTGTCGAATATCTTGCCACAGGCTTTGCTGACGTAGACAGCGCAGCCGAGAGCGACTGCTATTCGGGCTGCTTGTCTCTTCTCGATTCTCTTCCTTACTTCAAGGAATACAAACAGAAATCATACGAGTTGCTCGAGCTCGGCCCACGTCAATGCGTTTTGGACGCCGGTTGCGGCCTCGGTGACGACGTGTTCAGGATGGCCGAATTGATAATCCCAGACGGGCTTGTGGTTGGAGTGGATTCAAGCGCCAAATTTGTGAGCAAAGCTAAATCCGACGAGCGCAGCGCGGCATTGCCGGTTGAATTTCATGTTGGCGACTTACGGAAACTGCCGTTCATTGACCAGACTTTCACTCGCTGCAGAATAGATCGGGCTTTACAGCATATCCCGCAGCCACAAGTGGCAATATCCGAACTCGTGCGCGTCCTTAAACCTCAAGGTATTCTCCTGGCGTATGACAACGACTGGGGGACATTTTCGATAACGTCACAGGACAAACGGGTCACTCGATTGCTAGAGAATGCCTGGTGCGATTCCTTTGCTAATAGCTGGATCGGTCGAGAGCTGGGCAGATACTTCCGCGAAGCAGGTGTCGACGACATCAAAATCTACCCAAGTGTGTCGCTAATATCGGATTTCGATATGGCCGACAAGGTTTACAACCTAACGCAAACGGCTGAGCGGGCGATTGCAGCAGGACAAATCTCCGAACTGGAAGCGTCTACCTGGTTGGCTGAACTTCGCGCCAGAGCGCGATCAGGATGTTTTGTCGCGGCATTGACAGCGTATACGGTGGTGGGGCGAAAACCTTTATGAAGTATCAAAGAATCGGATTAGCTGGACAATCCACCGATTTCGCAGATTTCACAGATGAATACCGATAGAAGTCGTTGAAGCCGACGATACTGAAACGGAGCGGAGGTTGCCAATGGAACAATCCCTGCCTCAGCTCTCAACACTCAACCATTTTATTGGCCGCGCCGCAGGCAGATCCAATGAGCGCTGACAAACACGATATGCAGGACTGTCGTGATCACGCCCATGGGGATCACGTTTAGTTGAACGAAAGATGACCAATAGAGCAGGTTGGAACATCCGAGCAACAAGTGAACGACAAGCCCAACGCGATGCCACAGGGAACGGTCCGGCAGACTGGCAGCGCGAATCAACAGAATGGCGAATATGATGGCGAGTCCGTGCGCCTCGAAGCCACCGATCGTGTACGGGGAACCCTTCGTTTGCGCCAACGGACCAAAGCCAAGAAAATGGCCAACCGTTTCCATGATCATGGCCGCTCCACCGGCGAGCAGCAGAAAGCCCCCGTCGAACTGCAGGACCTTGCGACTGAGGGCCGCCGCAGTCATCGGTCGGAACAGAAGCACTCCACGGTGATGGCATCCACAAGCAAACAGGTAGCACAGTTCTCTTCTGCATTGCCAGTCTGCGAACGCCTCGCGCAAACGTGAAAAGGAGATTTCCGGCCGGAGTCGTGTCGCCACCGGGCGAGGTGGTTATGTAGCGGCGATGTCCTCATCGTCGCAGGCTTCGGCGGGTGGCGACACCGCCGCTACAACATGGGTTCTCCGAGGCTGCAATGCTTAGTTCCGTCCCAACTGACAGCGCATGCAGCCGAATCAAAGTATTAGCTTTCAACTGTTCTTCGGGTTTCCTCCCTAATAAGATCGGCAATATATTTCCGGGACTGGCATTTCGGTGTCGTAATATGGCGGCAGGGATTTCGCAGGTGTCCAGATCGCAATAGATCGTCCGCTTTGGAAAATACTCGAAGAGGAGCTGGACCCTTCCGGCCTCGTCCTTGCCGGCGATTTCGGCAATCAGTTCAAAAGCCAGATCGATTCCGCTGGAGACCCCCCCGCTCGTCCAAACATTGCCGCTTTTTACGACTCTCTCTTCCTGAACATCGACATCCTTAAGCTGCTCTTAGTTCTGCGAGAGCGCGCCAATAAGTTGTGACAGGTTTATTCCTTAGTAAGCCTGCCTTGTGCAAAAGAAACATTCCGGTGCAGACAGAGATGATCTTGTCGGCTGTCGCGGCCTTTGCCTTGATGAAGGCAATGAGACGTTTGTTATCGACCTGCTCGCGGCGTCCCCGGCCTCCCGGCACAATAAGGTAGTCGAGATCCGGGCAATCGTCGAAAGTGCAGTGGGCGCTAAGGATGATATCATCATCACATTTCACTAGGCCTCCCTTTTCAGAGACAAGATACATGTCGATCGGGGCATCAAGCACTTTCTTCCATATGGCGAGCACTTCCCAGGGGCCGATGACGTCCATCGGCTGAACATTTTCATAGATAACCAGACCTAAGTTTTTTGCCATGGCGGAGCTTAAACAAATCGTAGTTCCATGTCGCGAACGAAAGCCGCGCCGCCCAAATGCCTGGAGAACTTCACGCTTGATTTCGGGGAAAATGTCTCGCGGCGCGCATACCTACAATGGGGGGCGCCTAAGGCGCTCAAAGAAACGTCTTCTTATTCCGCTCGATAGCGTCTTGCAGAAAGGAAGGGTTTCGGCTGAGATCGAAGCTCGCCCCAGAATTTATCCCCAATCCACCTAGATACCACATATGCCATACCTCGTTGTTCGCCACAAAGTCGCTGATTTCTCGAAGTGGAAACCTGTTTATGACAGCCATTTGCCGGCTCGGCAAAAAGCCGGCCTGAAGGAAGTGCATCTCCTCCGCAATATCGACGATCCAAACGAGGTGGTTCTTTTATTCGAGGCAGAGGACGTGCAAAAGGCTAGAGACTTCGCCGCCAGCTCAGATTTGAGGGAAACGATGCAACGATCCGGGGTGGTTGACAGACCGGATGCTTACTTCCTCGAATAGGGAGCCGAGGAGGGGTTTAACTCGATGTCCTCTCAAGCCTCTTAAAAACCATCGACCTGGGGAATAGCTTCGACACGCGGGTGTTTCATCGCGCGATGTCTGGCGGCGAGCTCGCGCCGCAGCGCTTTGCGCAACTTTGCCTCCTCGAAGCGGCGGCGCTCGTTCGGTGTGGAAGGCTTGAAGGGCGGCACCGCCGTTGGTTTGCCCGCCTCGTCCATTGCCACCATGGTGAAATAGCATCTGTTCGCGTGGCGGGCGACATGGGTGCGAATGTTTTCCGCGATCACCTTGATGCCGATCTCTAGCGAAGAGTTGCCGGTGTAGTTGACGGAAGCGAGGAAGGTAACCAGCTCGCCGACATGGATCGGCTCCCGGAAGGTGACTTGGTCGACTGACAAGGTAACCACATACCGCCCCGCATAGCGGCTGGCACAAGCATAGGCCACTTGATCCAACAGCTTGAGGATCGCGCCGCCATGCACATTGCCTGTGAAGTTAGCCATGTCTGGCGTCATCAACAACGTCATGGCAAGCTGATGCTCCGGGAGATTCGCGACTCCATTTATGTTCATTCGCATGGAGCTGACTCTTGATCGTTCATCCGGGGATTTCAAGATTGCTGAAGGCGGCGAGGCCGGCGCGGCAAATGCTTTATTTCCACTCACGGCGGTGGGCCCACCTAGGCGCGCCCTGGCGGGGATACCGCCGCGACAAGATGCCCTAGTTGAGCGTTCGCTCGCGCACCGACGTAATTTCGAAGCCACTTGAGGTTTTCTGCAGCTTCACGGTTTTGACTGCCGTGCCCGTCCTTTCTTGTTCCTGGTTCTTGACGGCGTATTTGATTCGATATTGCACCTCGAGCGGATCTGCTTGGGGATCGTTGAGAACTCGAATGTCACCAACCAGCCAATATCGCCGTGTGGGCCATTTCTGATTGTAGCGGCGAATGTCCCTTCCGATGAAGTCCCTCGTGACCACACCGCTGTCATAGTAATTCGCCTTTGGTGCATAAAATTGAAGCTCCGCTTCGACGTTCTCGTCGATCCCCACGACGACAAAACCGGCAATAAAGTCACGGATCTGCTCCAATAAGTCTGCCTGCAGGGCTTGTCCGTCGGGCTGGGTTGGCTGGGTTGCGCTGGGTTGGCTGGGTTGGCTGGGTATGGCTGGGTTGGCGGCAGAATTCAACTCCTTTAGGAACTCTTTATCCTGCTGTCGTAGCTCTCGCCATGGTTCGGGACGCGTTGCGGACGATTCGCTCGTCGTGGCCGGAGCCGGCGGCGCACTGTCAAGCCCCAACGCTTGCAGCGTTTCCTCATTGAGCTCGCCCGTGACTTCAAGCCCGCGACGGGCCTGAAAACGCGTGATCGCGGCCGCGGTTGCGTTGTCAATTTCACCAGTAACTTCTCCGAGGTAAAGCACGTGCGATTTTAGCGCCTGTTGGACTGCGGCGATCTTCGGATCGGCGTTAACGCTCTCGAAGAAGCAGAGCATTAGCAGAGTAAATACAGAAAACGTTTTCATGGATCAATATGACATGAGCGGACATGGTCCCTCGCACCGCGCAAGTCGTCCGACATATTCCGTGCTTATGGTGATTCGAACTCGGCAAGCCGTGCGGTTGTTTCTAAAGGGGAGCGGCTTTTCGCGGTGTGAGCATGTCCAAGCTAGCCAACGCTGCTGGAGATCTCATCGCTACGGAACAATGATCAGACCACCAAAATCTGGCTCGGCGCCACCCGTCTTGAAGGGACCTTGCCGGAGGCTCAGTTCGCCCGTCCGCTCGACAGCGAACGTGGTCACGCTTCCTTCCGGCTCACCTTTATTAAAGTTCGCCACCAGAAGTCGGCGCCCGTCGCGAGTGATCCCGATGGCTTCGGCACCATTGCCGGCGGTGGGCACTGGTTGTCCGAGCGTTTGAAGCGTGCCCGACGGACCCACCCGGAACGCGGCCACTGCTCCTGGCCCAGCGCCATCGGCGTAGAGTGCGAGATATAGAGCTCGCCCGTCAGGTGCGACTACGATTCCCCTCGGGCCGTCGCCGTTGGCCGGAGTGGGCGGTCCGTCGGGCGAAAGTCGACCGCCTGGCCAAGATTCTGAACCCGGCAATATCGTTCGAGATCGCGTTCGCCGCCCACAATCGCCGGCGATCTGGCGACACAGCGACGACGAACGTACCCCGACCGGCGGCCCAAGATCCAAGCCGGATCAAGCTCCCGTCCGGTCTTATGCGAAACGCAGTGACATCTCCACTCATCATGTGCGCGACGTAGAGCGTTCTTCCATCGACACTGATCGCGGCACCTGCCGCTCCCTCGCCGCCGGTGGGGATCGTCCCGATTGACGTGGCGTTCTGGACAAGTCATAAATCGAGAGAGTGCCCGCCGCGCCACCATTAAAGTTCGTCATGAAGGCACGCCGGCCATCAGGTGAGATAACCACTTGAGCACTGTCGGTTGGGGTGGGCGGCGCTGCGGAAATACTGCCCACTGCCACCAGACCACCATTGCGCTTGACTTGGAAGTGGGAAAGCGACCCGGATCCCCACTGCGCGACATAGAGCGATCGCTTGTCACGAGACAATACTGCGCCTAACGCATTCGCCGATCCCGCCGGCCCGGGAACAACCTCCCGCAGCTCCAAAGCCCCGCCAGCAGTGAGCTGGAAGCGAGAAATCGAGTTCGACGTCCAATTGGTTACATACACTGTCGCGACACTACGGTCTTCGACGCCAGACGCGCGACCGCCGCCCGAGGAAGCCGCCAGAAGCAGAACTGCGAGGAAGAGCCACAAGGTGGTGTCACTCCTGGTGATCGAGGTCATCATCGAAGATTCTTGAGTCGATTCTCCCGGGGGCCATACGTGGATAATCCACCAGCAGATTACACGAAACCCAGGGAAACTCGAACGTTGTCAAGACTGCCTTGCAGCCCGCGATGCGTTCTAACGCTGCTCAGAACTCTCCCGTCGGAATAGACCTAGGTGCAGCCACTCGAATCGAAGCCCTCGCTAAGATGACGGAACCTCAAGTCGGTAAACGGCAAACGGACCTTTCTGTTTGCTTTGCCCACCGTGGTATTTAGGCATGCGATGGATTTGCGAGGTGGTGACGTAGAGTTTGCCATCCGGTCCCCACGCCAGAGTGTCGGGCCACTGCAGCAAGTCATCTTCAATGATCGTGGTAAACTTTTGCGTGTCCGGGTCGAAACGCACGATCGCGTTCTTTTCGAATGCGGTGAGATAGACCGACCCATTGGGCGCCTCAAGCATGCCATCCGGCTTTGGAGTAGTCGTAATTTTTTCAACTTTTGCTCCGAGCTGAGCGTCGGAAAGCGTCTCATCGAGGAGATGCTCGGTTTTGATGCGATAGAGCGTGACGCCTGTCAGTGGATGGTAGTAGAGCCAGCCTCCTTCCTTGTCAAAGGCGATACCATCCGCGTGAACATCCGGTGCTTTACCGGTCTTCGGATCGATAATTTTCATGCCGTCGACAACGATCTCCGCGCCCAGTTCGACTTTGGTGGAAGGATGATTAGCCAGGAGGCGGCGCGCTTGGCCGGTTTTCAGATCGACGACCACGATTGCTCCAGCACCGCTGTCGGTAATAAAAGCATGTCCGGTCTTTGTGTCCACGCGCACATCGTTCAGATAAGAACGTGTCGGCGCGATCGTCTCGTCGAACGGAATTGTCTGCACGACCTTGTTCGTTGAAAGATCGACCTTGACGAGCTTTGGTCCACCTTTGACCACGCCTTCGGCTTTCGGTGATGCGGGATCCAGAATCCAGAGCGCCCCTTGGTCATCAACAACCACGCTCTGAACGCAAATCCAGCGACCTTGGGGCGAACCGCTTTTGGCGTCCCAAGCCTCATCCGGAAAAGCCTTCGGCTTGCCGTCAATGATCTCAGCCACCGACACCGTGTGATCATCAGACCAGAATGGGAAGTTCACGAATACGCGGCCCTGCGGCGAAACGGTGACGCCGGTTACCTGCTGCTTCGGAAAGGTCGCGACTTCCTCGAGCGAAGACTTCTGGGCGCGCAGAGGCAACGTGACTGCCGCGACCAGGCCGAGGAAAAGTGCCAGCCTGAACCTCGGCCGCGGCTGAATGCTGGATTTCACCTCCAGAGGGTTTCTTCCTCTAGGCGCGCGTCGGGAGAGGTATGGTAAGCATGCCCGACGGGTAAAGCTTCGACCTCCCGCTGAGAGGATTTGGCTGATGCTCATGGCAATCTCTTTCGCGGATCAAAACGCTAGCGGCCTTAAAAATTGGCCTGCGCCTCGTTGCGCGCGCGTTTTACAGGGACGCTGTCCCCATCGTCGAAGGTTCCCGGCCGGGCATCGCCGCCACAACATTCACACCGAAAACGATCCGCGCTGTCGCGCGGGGTAAGCGCAGTCCAGCGTGTCGCGGTAGCTACAAAGTACCTTCCTACCTTGCACGTGGCGTGATGGCGTTTCGGATGCTTGCGAGGGGCGCCCGGTCATCGAAAGTGACTGTGTTTCCCTGCCGTCGAATGCCCAATTGTTGCCAAAGTGTTTCGAGCTCGACCGTGACAGGCTGGGAGGCCATTTCTTCATAAAGTTCCCGCAGAACGGGCACGCCCACCGCCTGATCTGCCACGTCGAGAACTCGCTCGACACTCCAATCACGATCGATCGAACCGCCGGCGGCAAGGATTGCGCGCAACGAATGCTCAAGTCCATAGCGGTTGCCGGTTCGCTGGCGGATAAGCAGGTCGGCACGAAGATAAAAAAGGGCGCCACCCCAATAGGTTCGCCCCCAAGTCGGAGTGCCATCGAGTCCCCGGTCACCGGATTGCGGCTGACCTTGGGGGAGGCCAACGACGAAGTCGAACCAAACGCGCTCTGGTGTTAACAGACCTGCGCGGGCTTGAGCAATAGATTCGACATAGGTGGCCAGTCCCTCCTCGAGCCAGTGGTGGCGCTCGGGCAGCGAAGGAAATGCCAGGTGGACCATCTCATGCGTCAGCAGCCAATCATCTGCGAGACTAGCTGTGGTCGCATCGCGTCCCAGTGCGATGGTGATGAGCGGACCGCGCCAACCGTAGGCCGTGCCATCCCTTGCTTGCTTGCCTACGCTGGAGGCAATCCGGAGCCTCAATCGGGGAACCGGAAATCTCCCATAGTAGTCCGAGACAGCACGCGCCGAGCGCTCAACCCATTGCCGAGCCACGCTCTCCCACGCGGCCGAAGCGGATCTTACGAACTCGATCTCGATCAAACCATTGGCAATCCGTAGCTCAGTGCCCGCGGCCGAAGTTGCGACGAGCAGGAGCGCGAAGGCTCCGAGCAAAGCTTGCAGAACTTTTGGCGACGTCTTTTCCGCGCGCGAAACTCGCGGCGGAGGTTTGCAGCAAGGCCAGGCCCCAACAAGCCGGCGCGGAGAGCAAAACGGTGAAAAGCCCAAGCAAAACCCGATCACGTTCATAACCATATGGCAAAACGACACCACCACAAGGCATCGGACCGCTTCGAAATCCGACTCTGGAGGCCCCGCAGAGATCTCGTGAAGGCGCATCACTGACCTCGTTTTCCGAACAATGGAACGACGCCTTGGACCGGCCCGCGCACGGCTGAGGAGGAGATTTGCTAGTCGGATGCGCTAATTCCCGGTCCCAAAAACGAATAATGCAAAAGGAGAGATTATCATGAAACGAAAATTGTGTCTCATTGCAGTGGGACCGCTTCTCTTGGCCGCGTGTGAAACTGAGCCGATTGTGACGACAACCACGACCGAAACCCGGCAGGAGATCGTTCGCACCCAGGGAGATCGAGTAGTCGGCCGGGAGGTGATCGTGTCGCGAAACCCACCCGGGGTTCAGGTGGAACAGCAACCTGCTGCCCCCGGATCAGAATATGTCTGGACACGAGGGTATTGGCGATGGACCGGAGCAGACTACGTCTGGGTGCCTGGGAGCTGGGTCGCTCGTCCGAGAACAACGGCGGTCTACGTTCAAGGCGAATGGCAGCGTCGTCCCGGGGGATGGGTATGGGTGCCGGGCCGTTGGCAATAGGTCGCAGGTCTTGAAAATATGAACGGTGAAAAACGCATCCAATTCGCCGAAGCGTCCCAGGCATTTCTCTGCGACGAATACTTCAGGAACAACTTCACGGCCTTCCTTCATGCGAACTCGGTTATTGTCGAATTGGCGGAACGCTCCGCATGGCCCGCTTCCCCAGAAATTCCGGATTCCGATAAGCTGTCTGTTCTGAAACTCACGAAAGAATCTCCGGCTTTGAAGCAGGAAATCGGAGATGGGCTCATCGAACGATTCCTCGCCGCCGACAAAGTAAACAAGGCGCAAAATACGTAAGGCTCTCCGTCGCGGAGGCGTGGCCTCAATGGACCTGCGTGGACGAGCTGATCTAAATTCTTTGCCTTCACGCCTATGGATGCCGCAGATAGAGGCTTCCGGATAGGTGCGTCTCATGCTGCAGGATGGATTGCAGAAACTGTCAAAACGATGGGGCAGCAAAGGCGAGCACCCCGGAAATCTCGCAAGTCGTTCAAGACTATATGAACATCTTGGTGGACTGGCGCGTAGGAGCAGGTCGAAATGCCCAAGGGCAATCCGTGGAGCTGGTCGTATGAGCAACTGCAGGATTACATTGGGCGACGAAGGAAGGAATGGTGAAACGAACTGCCGGCCGGAGGATCGATGAAGTTCAGCGGGTGCGCCCCTGATCCGCTTCGCTCGCCTTCACTCGAGGATCGGGATCTTCCGGTTGGCTGAAAGCTGCTTTTTGTTCCGCTTTCGTATTGCGCTTCTCTGGCAAAGGGTCTTCGACGAAATCCTTTAATTTTGCGGGCTGCTCGGAAGGAATCGAAGGCGTGCCCGAACGTTTTCCGACCGGAGTCACCTTACGACGCTTCATGTCTTGGATTCGCGTCCTGAGAGCACCCGACGGTCGCATCGAGGTAAGCGAACGGAAGGTGGGACGAGGTTCTGTCAGGGAACATGCGGGTCAAAGTGCTTAACCACCCACAAGCTATCCTCAGCTAATCCGATCTCCTGTTCGTCGAGCTGGGGGTCTTCGTGGGCAGCGAGCAACAAGATGACACGCGACCCATCGCGATAGAACACGTTGGCGATTGACCGCGCGCAAACCCCTTCGGGTGTATCCCAGACCTCCACCGGGATTGTGAATTCATTCCCTTGGAAGCTTCGAAAAACCTCGATATGTGACATGAGGGTTCTCATGGTTATTTCTAGAGCGGTCGGCCGCGGCTGGCCCGATTCTGCAAGGTGATTCGGGCAAAAGGCATTTTTCGGATGCCTGTTTACGACGGAACCCTCTACGAAAGTCCCTGATTCGACTACCAGAGCGACCCGAGCAAACTGGCGGACGATCCTGGGCTGGGTGAGCCAATGCTCAGAAAGAAGCCGCCAAATGTCGAAGCGCGTGGCGGCGTCCCCGCCGCGGGGGAAGCTTCTTTGCACGATACCGGGGCACTCCGGCTGACGTGAGACCGCACCGTTGGCGCGATAGGAGCGTTCAAACGGACGCATTTCTAGACCCGCGACGTATTCATGGCGTCCGCGGGTCTTTTCTTTTTGTCGCGGACCCGGAATGTAGCGCTTGAGAGGCGCAAGAAAGGGGCTCAACATTTCTCAGTGCCTCAGGGTTTCTTTTCTCCCCGCTTTGCCTAGGTTCTCCTATGCCAGTTAAAGCACAATTTCCAGGGGAGCAGTCGGAGGCAGGGGAATTCGAGCGCCAGGAGGATGCCTTTCGCGATTTCGTTTCGATCGATGGCTCGACGCCGTACCCGGCGGTGGCGGGTCGCTATCATCTGTATATTTCCCTCGCTTGTCCATGGGCGAGCCGCACGTTCATTGTGCGCATGTTGATGGGGCTGCAAGACGTCGTTGGCATGACCGTGGTCGATCCGGTGCGCGACGAGCGCGGCTGGGCGTTTCATGACGGACCCGGCTACAGCCGCGATCCAATTAACGGCTTCGACTTCCTGAGCGAAGCGTATGTGGCGACCGATCCGAACTTCGACGGTCGCGTGACCGTGCCGGTCTTGTGGGACAAGGAAGCCCGCCGAATTGTCAACAACTCAGAGGATGACATCTGCCGAATGTTTAACGACGCATTCCGCGAGCTCGGCAATCGCTCCGTCGATCTCTTCCCCAAAGACTTGGAAGCCGACCAGGCAAAGCTCTCCGCCTTTGTTTACGATTATGTAAACAACCGAGTCTACAGAGCGGGCTTCGCAAGCACACAACGGGCTTACGAGAAGAATTGTCGTGCACTCTTCTACGCTCTGGAAGAACTAGAAAAACGCCTGGCAACGCAAAGATACCTTTTTGGCGGTCGTATCGTCGAAACCGACTGGCGGTTGTTTTGCACTCTCGTGCGCTTCGACGCCGTCTATCACGGGCACTTCAAATGCAATATCCGCCGAATCGTGGACTATGCCAACTTGGACGGCTACTTGCGGGATCTGTATCAGCAGCCTGGAATCGCCGAGACCGTAAACCTCGAGCACATCAAACAGCATTACTACATCACCCACGATGACATTAATCCGACCCAAATAGTTCCCGTGGGACCAGAGCTTGATTTGACGCGTCCTCATGGACGCGAACGTCTGTCGGCGTAGGGCGGTTCGCCCGCCGAGCCAAATTGCCTACCGGCGTGCCAGAGTATCCTCGATTGGTCCTCGAGTCACCGCCGTGGGTTCCTCCAGCACGGAAAACGAGTGGACACTGAGTTCGGACAACACCGGCAAAGATTTCATCGCGGCCACGATGGGACCCTCGAGGTATGCCCGGGCCGACTCTTCATCGTCGAACAGGTAGATGCCCCCACCGCGAGATTCCGCCTCATTCAAAAGCCAAATTTTCCAGCGGAGTCCAGGCACCTGAGCGATTTGGGAAGCGACGGCGTCGAATCCACTCTCAAATTCCGCGCGAGTGACCGAAAACTTGTAGTTGATCTGCAAGAGGTGAGGCATCCGCGCACTTTCTGTGCGACGTCCGGTCACCGCAAGCAAAGATCTTCTTCGGAAGCGATCCCATCACCACGCGATCACCTTCCTGTCCCGCAGGAATTTTGCCGTTAGGTTCGTCGGTGCCTCCGTCGCCAGCCAGACGATAGTGTCGGCTCCCTCTTCAACCGAACGAGTGGCATTCGCCCCTCCCATATCGGTGCGCACCCAGCCAGGACACACCGAGTTTATGGAGAAGTTGGGCAGGGCGGCCGCAAAGAGACAGGTCACCGCGTTGAGCGCAGTCTTGGAGAGGCAATAGGCTGGCGCCCAAGTGTCCATGCCGTCGGCAAGCTGCCCTCCACCGCTGGAAACATTAATGACACGCGGTGATTTGCTTTTGGCAAGCAATGGCAAGAATGCCTGCGTCACAAGCAGCGGCCCAAGCGTGTTGGTTTGGAAGGTCTTGTTAACGGTTTCCGGATCGAGCTGAGTAATCGAGTTGTCTCCTTCGAGGATGACACCCGCGTTGTTGATGAGGACGTCAAGATGGTTTGCAGCTGCAGAAACAAGATGAACAGCGTTGCGAACGCTTTCCGGGTCGCAAACGTCAAGCAGAATGAATGTTGCCATTGCGCCGCTTGTCCGCAGCGCTTGCGTGGCATTTTGTCCGCTCTCGGCATTACGCGCACCCAGGAAAACGTGAAATCCGATGCTGCCGAGCTGTCGGACCACTTCGTACCCATTCCTTTGTTAGCGCCAGTCACCAAGGCCGTTTTCATGCGCGCAAGCAAGCTATCATACGAGAAATCATCTCGTCGAAAGAGGCGAGTTGTAGGGGCGTTTGTGTCAAGCGCCCCGACAAAGTTTCTTTCAGAATTGTCCAGCGGCTCAGAGCGACGCGTGGTCCCCGGCATCAATCTGGTCGCAGCATCTCAAAGCGGTCACGCGTGCGACAATACCAATGCGGCGCGCTCATGCGTCCGATCGCCTGAAAAAGCTCGCTGCGGATCCGCAACGTTTTCGGATCGATCAAGGCATCTTGGACCTGGATCCGCTTCACCAAACCGATAATCAGGCGATTCTCTCCAATCTGCAGAGTCCCCCATTCCTGGCATTCCAAACTGGCGGGCGATTCTGCGATGCGTGGCGGACGCACGACGGAGGAGGGGCACGGGGTCAGCCCCGCCATCTCGAGTTCACTGGTGCCATAGGGAGCGGAAGCGGCTGTGCGATTCATCGACTCCGCGAGCGCTTCATCAACAAGATTGACGACGAACTCATGCGTGAGGCGAATGTTTCGAGCCGTATCCTTGGGCACACCGCCTTCGCGATCCCCGGGGCAAATACCGACGATCGGAGGCTTCGACCCGAGCACGTTAAAGAAGCTGAACGGGGCGGCATTGATCGCGCCTTCGGAGTTTATCGTGGTGACCCAGGCAATCGGTCGGGGAACAACCAGCGAAACCAAAACGGCATAGGAGCGAGCGGCGTGCTCGCCTTCAAGATCGAGTTCCATGGCGGGAGAAGTATCCACAGATTTCACAGATTTACACTGATTTGTCCCGCGGCGGTCGCTCCCCCTGTCCGCAACGAAGCGGCCCCCCTCAAAGCGGTGCGCACACACCAGAGAGCGGTGAAGGCGCTATTCGGCTGTTAGCCAATACCGATGGGATCGCGCCTTCGACGCCAAATTCAAAATCTCTCATCTCACAACCATCAACTCTTGGACACAGCGATGGCGTTACTCGAGGGGGTCACGTGCGATCCAAATCGATTCGCATACACCTGCGCAAACTCCGCCCCAAAAAAGACGATCTGAGAGGAGTAGTAGACCCATATGAGCAAGACAATGAGCGAACCCGCCGCGCCATAGGAGGAGGCAACTCCGCTCCGTCCAAGATAAAAACCGAGGGCAAATTTCCCAATGGTAAAGAGGAGGGCTGTGATAAACGCACCGATCAAGACATCGCGCCAGGCAATATTAGCGTCAGGCAGGATCTTGAACATCATCGCAAAGAGGAGCGTGATCACCGCCAGCGACAAGATCGCGTTGAGCAGCTGGATGAGGGCCTCCGTACCAGGAATCATCGCTTCGAATTGTTTTCCCACAAAGGCAATCACCGCCGTAAGCAAAAGAGAAACCAGGAGCAGAAATCCGACGACCAAAATAAATCCGAAGGAAAGGATGCGATCACGAATGATACCAAGAACTCCGCGACCTGGCTTGGGCTGCACGCCCCAAATGATATTCAAGGATGCCTGGAGCTGGCCAAAGACGCCCGAGGCGCCGAAGAGAAGCGTAACGATGCCGATCACGGTTGCAACCACGCCTGTCTTTGGCTCTGCGCTCGCACTCTGCACAATTTCTTCCATGGCCCTGCCGCTGGCGTCCCCAAGTAATCCTCGCAATTGATCGAAGATTTGACCCTGAGCGGCTTCTGCGCCGAAAACCAAGCCGGCGATGGCAATAGTTATGATCAGTAGGGGCGCGAGGGAAAAAACGGTGTAATACGCAAGGGCAGCCCCCAACATGGGAGCTTGATCATCAAGCCACTCGAACAACGTCGTCTTTAACAGCGAGAAAGCTTCCTTAGGGTTCATTCCAATGGATCGAATCGAATGCGCATCGAGGATGCACCCGAGATGTCGGCACGGCTGCTTGCGGTGTCCCCCACCGCCGAAAATGGGTCTTCGACCGTGGGGGACGCTACAGGGCGAGATCAGCTACGGCCCTCGCACACTTGTAGCACGATGCTTAGAAAAGAAGCTCCGGCTGGTTTTTACCCTCGCCGTTCCCTAATCGCCGCTAAAATGTCGGCGACGACCTCGCCGCGAGGGCTTTGCGCCGAGGTTTCCCTTTCCATGCACACGAACGCTGACAGCGTTCGATTCCAGGTCACGCTTGCCGATCACGAGCATGGTATGGACCTTTCGCTGCTCGGCGCGCTGAATCTTTCCATTAATCTTGTCTGTTGAGAGATCAAGCTCGGCGCGAACCTCCCGGGTGCGGAGTTCGGCGTGGATGCTCCTGGCGAAATCGAGGAGCGGTTCCTCGATTCCGATCGTGAGGATGCGAACTTGCTCGGGAGCGAGCCAGAGCGGGAAATTACCGGCATAGTGCTCGATGAGAAACCCGATGAATCGCTCGTGGGTTCCGAGCGGCGCGCGGTGGATGCAGAGCGGAGTCTTCTCCAGATTATCGCGATCCTTATAGACCAAGCCGAATCTCCTCGGCACGGCAAAATCTACCTGGTTGGTGGCAATGGTGAATTCACGCCCGATCGCGCTCCACACCTGCACGTCGATCTTTGGTCCGTAGAACGCGGCTTCGTTCGCCACCTCAATATAGTTGATTCCGGAGCGATTGAGAACGTTACGGACCATTTCCTCCGTCTTGACCCAGAGCTCCGGCTCACCAACAAATTTCTGGCCGAGCTTGGTGGGATCGTGCGTCGAGAAGCGCATGAGATATTTCTCGATACCGAAAATCTCGAAATACCTGAGATACATCTGATTGACGGCATTAAACTCGGCCTCGAACTGATCCTCAGTGCAATAGATGTGGGCGTCATTCATTTGCATTGAACGCACCCGCATCAAACCAAAGAGCTCACCGCTCTGTTCGTAGCGGTAGCAGGTGCCGTACTCGGCCAAGCGCAGCGGCAGATCGCGATAACTGCGCGGGACCGCCGCAAAAAGCTTGTGATGATGCGGGCAATTCATCGCCTTAAGGTAATAGCGGGTGCCCAGGCCTTCGATCTCCTGCTCGAGCCTCTCGGTGCGTTTGCGAGCCTCGCTAAGGAGCCCTGGGTCGGACGAGGATGCGCCGCCCAGCTCAAAGTTGCGCCTCTCTTCCTTGGCGATTTCCAACTCTAAACTAAGCTTGCGCTTTCGTTCCCGCGCTTCTTCTTCGACGAGTTCCATCGGAGGAAACATCGAATCCGCGTAATAGGGAAGGTGCCCGCTGCAGACATACATGCTTTCGCGGGCGATATGCGGCGTGCGGACGCGTTGGTAACCCGCGGCGAACTCCGTTTCCTTGGCCAGCTTTTCCAATTCCTCGATGAGGACTGCGCCTTTCGGAAGCCAGAGGGGCAAGCCGGGACCGACGTCGTCGTCGAAGCAAAAAAGCTCCATCTCACGTCCGAGCTTGCGATGGTCGCGCTTTTTCGCCTCCTCGAGCATCGCGAAGTAGGCGTCCATCTCGGTCTTGTTTTTGAAAGCCGTTCCATAGACGCGCTGGAGCTGAGGATTGCGCTCATCCCCCTTGTAATATGCGCTTGCCACATGGGTAAGCTTGAACGCGCCAATTCTCCCGGTATGCGAAACATGCGGACCGGCACAGAGATCGGTAAAGTCACCGTTACGATAGAGGGTAATGACCTCCCCGTCGGGAATGTTTTCAACGATATCGAGCTTGAAGAGGGAGGGTTTGTTTCTTTCGGAGAGGGCGGCGAGCGCGCCTTTTCCCGCGAGCTGGAGGGCTTCCTCTCGGGAGACCTCGATGCGCTCGAAGTGGTGGTTAGCCTTTATTTCCTTCCGCATCTCCTCCTCGATGCGCGCGAAATCCTCCGGGGTGATCCGATGTGGCAAGTCGACGTCGTAATAGAAGCCGTTCTCGACCGGCGGCCCCGCGGCAAACTGGGCCTCCGGCCAGATCCGCAGAATCGCTGTCGCCAAAACATGCGCACTGGAGTGGCGAAGGGTTTCGATCTCAGTCATAGGCAGCGGGCTCGATCTTGTCGACAAAGGAGGCCGCCGTCCATCAAAGCGGGATACCCTCCTCCGGAGTCAATAGCGGAATGCCGTTGCTAATCGGATAAACCATCCTGCCATCTTCACGAATGAGGCCTTCGCGGAGGGGCCTGGCAATTTTCGCACTCGCTACGCTCAGGGCATCCCCATCTGCAAGGTGAAGCGACTGGCGCGTGAGAGGACAGCAAAGAATCTTAAGCAGTTCCTCATCCACTCTGCGCGCGTCGGGGACTCAGTATTTCGGCACGTTCGAATCAACACGGTCTGCCCAGGCGCTGATTCCCCCTTCGACGTTGAAGAGTTTGGCAAATCCGGCCTTCTGTAGCTGACGCAGCGCCTTGGCGCTCCGGACACCAGACTTGCAGTGGATGACAATTTCGTCGGCGGTATCCAGCTCGCTCATGCGCGAGGGCAACTCACCGAGCGGAATCAGTCGCGAACCCGGAATTCTGGCGATGTCATATTCATAGGGTTCGCGAACGTCGAGGAGGACAAACTTCTCGCCGCGCTCTTTCTTCGCCTTGAGTTCCTCGACCGACATCTCGGGCACGGGTGGCTCGGCGTCCTCGGCCGCCTGCGCCTGGGGAATCCCGCAGAATTGTTCATAATCGATCAATTCGGTGATCGAGGGATGCTCGCCGCAGATGGGGCAGGAGGGATCGCGTCGCACCTTGAACTCGCGGAATTTCATCTTTAGGGCATCGAAGTGAATAAGCCGACCCAGCAGCGGCTCGCCAATACCAACAATCAGCTTCACCGCCTCGATGGCTTGCATGACTCCGATCACTCCGGGCAAAACGCCGAGGACGCCTCCCTCTGCACAGCTGGGAACCATGCCCGGCGGCGGCGGCTCGGGGTAGAGGCAACGATAGCAGGGGCCGTCAAGGCTCGGTGCGAAGACGGTGCACTGACCCTCAAATCGAAAGATCGAGCCGTAAATATTTGGCTTGTTCAGAAAGACACAGACATCGTTGGAGAGATACCGCGTCGGAAAATTGTCCGTCCCATCGATGACGATGTCGTAGTCCGCGACAATGTCGGTAGCGTTGTCGCTACGGAACATCGCGTCGTGCAGCACAACATGCACGTTGGGATTGACGTCTTTAATCCGATCTCGGGCGCTGTTGAGCTTCTTGCGCCCGACATCCTTGGTGCCGTGGAGCACTTGGCGCTGGAGATTCGAGTAATCGACGATATCAAAGTCAATCAGGCCGAGGGTGCCCACACCGGCGGCAGCCAGGTATAGCGCGATCGGAGAACCCAAGCCCCCCGTTCCGATGCAAAGCACTTTGGCAGCTTTGAGCTTCTTCTGCCCCTCAAGGGTTACCTCCGGCATGATGAGGTGCCTCGAATAACGGGCAATTTCATCATTGCTAAACTCGATGTCTTCGAGTCGCACCGGATCCAAAATGCTTTTGCTCATATCTCAAAAAACCGCCATCGGCTGAATTGCCAACTCTAACGATCTGCCGAAGGATTGCAAGATAGCTGCCCTCCGTCCGGAAACCGCAGGCGATTTCAAACACATTGGAAAAACTTGTGGAGGCTACGCGTCCATGCGGCTGCATGATCTACGCCGCGATTGAGCCCAGCGGCACTTACCCTCGTGACGTGCGTCCCATCGGACAGACGGAACTGGCCATTCAGCTTAGAATTGTCGCGATTCGCTCAAACCGATTCGTTCGTGAATTTGGCGAATTTGCAACTGTCGCGGCTCGATCCAGCGACCGCCAAGCCCGCTCAGCGGGGGCGGGCCGCGCTTTTGGCGCCTCGCATCAAATTTTCGAAGCTGACATCGAGTGGAGGATAATTCTCCCACCCCACATAATCGTAATGCCACCACTCAAAGACGAACGGAATGAAGCCATGCTTCTTCATGGCCGCCTCCAATTTGAGGCTATTGGTCCGCTCCTCTTTGGTCCATTTGGCTGAGAAGCGATGCGCCTTGTCGGAGAAGTCATCGTAAGGGGTGGGCATCGCAAGTTCATTTCCCATACGATCGACGAGGGTGACATCGACGGCTGTGCCTCGAGTATGCTTGCCTTTGCTATCGGTGGGATCGGAAACGTAACGCTCATCGCGAACGAGCTCCCACATCTTGAACTGAATGGAACCTGGACGATAACCGTCGAAGATTTTTAAGCAGAGACCTTCCTTCCGTAAGTCTTGCTGAACTCTTTGCAAGGCTGCGGCAACGTCCCGATGCACAAAGGCCGCTGGAAAGGGATAGAGAACTTGGCCGGTGAAATTGCACGCAGTTGCATAACGGATCTCCTGAAGAAGTGGGGGATAGATCGTTGCGACGTTCACGAGATTGTGCTCGAGTGGGGTCGGCGACGGAGAGGTCTCCTGTGACGTCACATTCAAATCCTGAGGCGTCTCGGCTCGGGAAAGGCAAGCGATACAGCACCAGCACAGAAACAGCCCCAGCTTGCAGATTCTAGCCGTCCGACCTGGGAAGGGAGACTTTGCTGATGGCGGGTTGTTCTGGATTTGCACCGACAAGGAGTGCGATTGACTTTGGCGGAATGGAGGTTGAGAAGCCGTCAGGGCGTTTCGGCTCAGGCCGCTAGTCTGGTTCGCACGGTGCTGTTTCATGGCATGCCAGAGTGCCTTGTAAAGATTATTGGTGCCGCGCTTGAGCTTGAGAGCCGGGCGCGCCTGAAGGAGTGGCGCCTTGCGACCGTGCCAGGGTCGGTCTATCCTCGCTGTCTCTCGTATGAACACTGAACAATGCTGACAGGAGTCCAGATTTCGGTCAGTTACACTGGCAAGCCTGAGAAAGCCGCTCGAATCCGGGCTTGAAGCGGGAGGGAGGGGTCGAATCTGATCGGTTGGGCTGATATGCATCTCTTACTTCTTATTGCGGCAGCGATTTGCTTTCTCTCGAGCTTTGGTTACACGCTCTATGCCCTACGGACAGGGAAGTTTATGCCCGGGAGCATCAACTTCGTGGCCATCTTGCTGGGCTTTATCTTCCAAACGGCGTTTTTGTATCTCCGCGGTAAGGCGGAGGGCTCATGCCCTCTCAACAGCCTTTTTGATGTCTTGATTTTCCAGAGCTGGTCGCTGGTGCTTACGTATCTCATTGTTGGACCGGCTTATAGGCTCTCGCTGCTGGGTGCATTTAGCGCGCCGATAGCGCTCCTCCTGATGGTGGTGGCGCTGATTGCGCCGATAAGTCGGGAGATTGTCAGGCGACCCGGGATCAATCCATGGGTCGAGACACATGCGGCGCTTTCGATCATCGCTTATGGCGCATTCGGGCTCTCCAGTGTGGCTGGCATCATGTATCTATTGCAGGAGCGGCAGTTGAAGTCGCAGAAAGCCTCATCATTGCTCTACAACCTCCCGCCGATTAACGATCTTGCCGCGGCGATTGGCCGCCTGATGGGCTTTGGTCTGATCCTCCTAACCATCAGTTTTGCGGCGGGTTTCATCAGCCAGATGCCGGTAAACACCATAAAGTTTTGGACTTCAGTCGCAATTTGGGTTGCCTACGGAGCAATGGTCTTGATGAACAGAATACATTCCCTTGCTCCCCGGCGGCTGGCGGAGTTATCAATACTGGTGTTTGCGGTTGCTCTCATCACCCTTCCGGGAATTCAATACCTCTCCTCAAGGCCATGAACATCCTCTGCGCGGGTCTTAACCATCAAAGTGCGCCGGTCGAGATTCGGGAGAAGTTCGCGGTGGGCGCGCACGGGATCGAGGAAGCGCTGCATGATGTGCGCCGGATTGATGGCTTGGCCGGGGCCGTCATTCTTTCGACCTGCAATCGCGTCGAATTCTATGCCGCCAGCGTCTGTCCAGTTCGGGCGTTTGGCGCGCTGCAAACACTGCTTCGCGACCGCACCGGGGTGGATGCGCCCCTTTACTGCCACGACACACCACGCAGTGCCCGCCATCTGTTTCGGGTGGCGAGCGGGCTGGACTCGATGGTCTTGGGCGAGACGGAGATTCTTGGCCAGGTAAAGAAGGCGTATTCCACCGCGGCCGAGCTTGGCGCCACTACCCGCCACCTCAACAAGCTTTTCCAGCACGCTTTTCGCGTGGCCAAGCATGTTCGCACTGAAACGCAGATCACCCGGGGAGCAACGTCGGTCGGCGCAGTCGCAGTCGAGTTGGCAGGGAAGATTTTTGGCGATCTTACGGGAAGGCGCGTGATGATTCTGGGCGCTGGAGAGACCAGTGAGCGCACGGCGCGAAGCCTCGTCTCGCGCGGTGTCAAAACCATTATCGTCTCAAATCGAACCTTCGATCGCGCAGCCAAGCTGGCCGAGGAAATCGGCGGTTTGGCGATCCACTTCGACCATTGGCAGAATGCATTTGCTGATGTGGACATCTTGATTTGCTCGACGGCGGCGCCCCATGTCGTGCTCACCCGTGAGAAGCTCGCGCCAATGGTTCGAGCGCGCGCGGGCAGGCCGTTGTTTGTGATTGACCTGGCTGTTCCTCGCGATGCCGATCCATCGATCAACGAGCTCGATGGCGTCTTCCTCTATGACATCGATTCGCTCGAAGGGATAGTTCGCCAGTCGTTGGAGGTGCGGCGCAGCGAGATCCTGCGCTGCGAACAGATGATTGCCCACCACGTGAGTGCGTTTGTCTCCTGGCTGCGTCACCACCATGAACTTCGTGCCTAGAGAATCCGACGCGGCTCAGTAGTGTTTCCATGCCTGCTGAGGAGGACATCGCGGCCAACTCCTAGCCCTGGCGTTCGATATTTCTTGAAGTCCGAAAAACATATCGTCCTTGGCACGCGTGGCAGCGACCTGGCGCTCGCACAAACTCAGATCGTTGTCGAAAAGCTCGCACGCGGCTCATCCGCGGCTGAGTATCGAGAGAAAAATTATCAAGACCACTGGAGACAAACGTCTCGATCTGAGCCTCTCAGGATTCCCTGGAGCAGGGCCTTTTCACCAAGGAACTCGAAGAAGCGCTGCTCGCCGGCACCATTCATGCCGCCGTCCACAGCTTAAAGGACCTGCCGACCGATCGACCGGATGGCCTCGTCTTTGGAGCCATCCTCAAGCGCGGCGATCCGTCGGACGTTCTCGTTTCAAAACAATCCGGAGGGCTGGCGGGACTGCCGATCGAAGCATGCGTCGCGACTTCCAGTCCCCGCCGGAAAGTGCAAATCCTCCTACTGCGCGAGGATCTGCGTATCGTCGAAATGCGGGGGAATGTCCCGACGCGTCTTCGCAAGCTAGCCGCGGATCCGTCGCTCGATGGCATTCTGCTCGCCAAGGCCGGACTCGACCGGCTCGGGCGCGAAGTCATTCCGGCAGGTCTTCACGTGGCCGTCGTCGAGAGAATCTTGCCAGCTCCCGGTCAGGGGGCGATCGCTGTCGAATGTCGCAAATCGGATCTGGCCTCAATCGAGCTTCTCCGTTCCATTCATCATGAAGCGACGGCGGTGTGTGTCACGGCGGAACGCGATTTCCTGCGCGCGCAAGGCGGCGGGTGTCACGTCGCCATTGCGGCTTGGGCGATCATCGAGGATGGAAGATTGATTCTGCGCACCTTTCCACCTTCATGAAAGCTGGTATTTGCTATCTCGTCGGGGCGGGGCCGGGCGACCCTGGACTCTTCACCATCAAAGGTCGTGCCTGCCTCGAGCGTGCCGAAGTGGTCGTCTACGATTACCTGTGCAATCCGCTCCTGCTGAAATGGGCACCGGAGTCCGCGGAGAAAATCTATGTCGGAAAGAAGGCCGGAGCGCATACCCTGTCTCAGGAAGAAATCAACGCTTTGCTCGTCGAGAAGGCGCGCGCTGGCAAGGTTGTTGTCCGCTTGAAGGGTGGGGATCCTTTTCTCTTCGGACGAGGCGGAGAGGAGGCAGAAGCCTTGGCCGATGCCGGATGCCTCTTCGAGGTCGTTCCAGGCGTAACCTCCGCGATCGCCGGTCCGGCCTACGCGGGCATTCCGGTCACTCATCGCGCACATAACGCCACATTGACAATCTTCACTGGACACGAAGAACCAGGCAAACCCAACTCCGCCCTGGATTACGAGGCGATCGCCCGCGCTCCAGGAACAAAGGTCATGTTGATGGGCGTGGATCGGATTGACGCAATCGCCAGTGAACTTCTGGCCGCAGGCATGCCTGGCCAGACTCCCGTCGCCCTCGTTCGCTGGGCCACCACCGGCGCACAGCAGACTCTCGCGGGCACGCTTGAAACGATCCCCGGACTTGTCCGCGAGGCCGGCCTCAAGCCACCGGCAGTTGTGGTCTTTGGGGACGTGGTGACGCTTCGCAAAAAGCTAAACTGGTTTGAAAAGCTCCCCCTCTTCGGGAAGAGAATCGCCGTCACGCGAACACGCCAGCAAGCGGGTGAATTCGTCGAACGTTTGCGCGCACTGGGGGCCGACGCGTTCGAGATGCCGACCATCCGCATCGAACCCCCTCTCGACAAAAAGGAATTCTACGAACTCGTCGCCGACTCTCACGTCTACGATTGGATTGTTTTTACGAGCCCAAATGGCGCCGACGCGTTTTTTACCGCCTTTTTCGAAATCTACCGTGATGCCCGCGATCTGGGGGCCGCCCGCATCGCTGCAATCGGCCCCGCTACGGCCGAGCGAGTGAGAAGCTACCATCTGCAAGTTGACGTCCAGCCCGAAAAATACGTCGCCGAAGAAATCATTCAGGCACTCCAGAAGGAGACGAGCCTGGAAAATTTGAAAATCCTTCTCGCTCGCGCCGAGGGCGCTCGCGAAGCTCTCGCGGTCGAGCTCGTCCGCCTCGGCGCCATCGTTGACGAGGCGGTTGCCTACCGCACCGTGCCCGAGACCAATGATATCTCAGGAGGAATTCGCCGCTTCCGCGAAGAAGAAGTTGATATGATCACGTTCACCAGTTCGTCCACGGTCGAGAACTTTCTAGCGCTCAACTTACCGCTTCCCGAGAAGACGAAAACGGCCAGCATCGGACCAATCACCTCAAAAACGATGCGCGGCCATGGCCTGCAGGTGAATGTCGAAGCCAAACGCCACGACATTCCCGGACTGGTCGAGGCGATCAGAAAATACTGGTAAGGCTCGAAGAATTGTAGCGGCGGCGTCCCCGCCGCCGAAAAGCCCCCGACCGTGAGGACACGGTCGCTATAGAATGCGCGAGCCCTCGACCAGGGGGCCATGATCGCTACAGTTGGCCACACCGGGCCGATTCTTACCAGCGGAAGTGCGCGAAGGCTCGGTTAGCTTGGGCCATCTTGTGCATGTCGTCGCGCTTCTTGATCGCGCTGCCCTGCCCAGAAGCAGCGTCTCTAAGCTCATAAGCGAGGGCTTTCTCCATCGGAACACCCTTGCGACCCTTGGCGAAATTGACAATCCAGCGCATCGCCAGCGCGACTTGCCGATCTGAGGGAACTTCCATGGGCACCTGATAGGTGGCTCCACCGACGCGCCGAGATTTTACTTCGAGACGCGGTTTGACGTTCTCGATCGCCTTATTCAACGTTTCCAGCGGATCGACCGTGTCGGTGCCCTCGCGAGACTTATCAATCGCAGTATAGACGATCTGCTCGGCAATGCTCTTCTTGCCCCGACGCATCACGGTGCTGATCAGGCGAGCAACTACCGGGCTCGCGTAGCGAGCGTCTTTTCTTACCTCTTTATGAATTACTCTGCGTCGTCGAGACATCGTGGACCTGTTCTTCTATTTCTTCTTAGCGCCCTTGGATTCTTCCTGCCCGGCCTTGGGACGTTTTGCGCCATACTTGGAGCGACCCCGCCGGCGTCCATCGACTCCGAGACTGTCAAGGGTGCCCCGAACGATATGGTAGCGCACACCGGGCAGGTCTTTGACGCGACCGCCGCGGACAAGAACGATCGAGTGCTCCTGAAGGTTGTGCCCTTCTCCGGGAATGTAGGCAATCACCTCCTGGCCGTTGGTCAGGCGCACCTTGGCGACTTTGCGCAACGCGGAATTCGGCTTCTTTGGCGTGCGCGTCATCACCTGCACGCAGACACCGCGGCGTTGTGGGCACTTCACAAGTGCCGGTGACTTCGACTTGACGGTCACCTTTCGACGCCCGGCGCGAACCAGTTGGTTGATTGTAGGCATGTTTGCTATCTCTCTTTTCCAAACCCCGGCACGCTCGGAGGACAAAAAAAGCACGCTAAGGTGCTTCTCCGGTCCCCCAACCTAATGCGGGAGGGCAAATAGAAGGTAGGCAAGCCGCCGAGGCAAGTGAAAAATCTATAACTCATACCGACCACGAGTGGGGGAGGTGAGCATCCGTCGCGCCACCTGGAGGACATCCTCGGGCGCAAGATTTCGCAAGCGGCGGACATGATCCTTCGAGGGAGGCGCCTGGACGGCGATGCTGCCATCCCCTGCATAGTGCCAGTTCCGAGCATTCGTCGGCCCGAACAGGGTGATGCTGTTCACACCAAAAGCGCGCGCAAGGTGCGAGGCGGCACCATCGACAGTGAGCACCGCTTGGGCACGCGAGCACAGCCAGAGAAAATTCTTCAACGTTGTGCTGCTGGCGAGGCTCCGCACGAGAGAACCAGACTTTTTCTCAATCTCGCGGCAGTGTTCGACCTGCCAGTCCACCGAGGCACTGGTCATGACGAATTCGAGGTCGGTGTCGTTGCGCAAGATTGCCAACATCCGCGCCCAGCACTCGGGCAGCCAGCTCTTCTGGCGCCACCCGGAAGTGGGATTTACAAGAATAAAGGCCTTCTCATCGAACCCATCGGGCCTCCAATCGTCGGGCGGCCGGTCAAGTCGAGGAGGGCGAAACGGCTCCGAGGCAGGCACCGGCGTGCATTCCCAAAAGTATTCCGCCACATAGCGATCTCCCAGTTCAGGGACGATTAGTTCGCGAAAGAGAGGCCGATGAAACCATCTCATCTCCCGCTCCTCGGGCAGCACGCACTTCTTTATGCTCGAGGGCGCGAGCATCGATCTCAGGGCCGATTTATTGAGCGGATCGAAGCAATAGAGGTGCCGGCGATATGCCAAAGGAACTCCGCGACGAAAACGAACTCCCGGCATCAACTGCAACAGAGGTCCGTGCCCCGTCCGTGTCATGCACTCCACCGGAGCACCATGGTGCTGACACAGCTTAGCCAGAGCAGGTTGTAACAACACAAGATCGCCGAGTTGCTTATGGAAAACGGCGTAGCACCCGGACATAACTTCAGCTTTCTCGAATAGCCTAGTTCTGAGGGATTTCAAGACCCTCAACCTGCCCGCGATTAGGAGCGAGAAAGAAAATCGCTTTTGCGATGGGAGCGCTTCCGGCAAATTGCCGGCACCACTTGTGCGCCTCTTTATTCTCAAGCCGGATGGGATTGGAGATTTCATTCTCGTGACCGGCGCTTTGCGACTGCTGGCCTCGGAGCTGGGTGAGGAAAATCTTCTGATCTGTGTTCGATCGGTGCTTGTGCCCCTGGCGAAAACGCAATTTCCGAAGGCGAGGGTTGTCGAGCTACCGACCGCGGCGGAGCGAAAAAGGATCAATCTGTTCGCTCGCAATCTGTTCTATTGCCTGCCGCTCTGGTTCAAACTAAGGATGACACGCGTTGATGCTGCGGTCTGCTTTCGAAGCATGAGGAACTACCTGGAGACGTTCTTGTTTTACTCGGCGAAGACGAAGCGTTTTTTCGGATGCGAAAACATTCTCCTGCGATCGGGACGGAAAAAGGTCCGCCTCTACGTCGACACTGCAGTGAGAAGGCTCTTCCATCCGCACTTAATGCCCTATCCCGAAGAAGCTCGGAATCTTCCCCTGGAAATCGAGGCGCATCGCCGCGTCGTTGCGGAGATCCTGGAGCGTGCGGTGGCACCGGAGGAGGTGATCCCGCGTCTCTGCTCGACGACAGAGTCAACCCCAGGTGGCGTTTGGATTTGCGCTCCGATCACGGAAGCCTCCAAGGTATATCCTTTGCCACTCTGGAGGGACGTTTTTGTCGAGCTCAGGCCTGAACTCGCTGGGAAAAACCTTCTCCTGGTGGGCTCCAATGATCAGCGCGGCGCGCTAGACGAGCTTGGGAGCCTGCTTCGCCGCGCCGGTGTCGAGAATGCCAAAGTTCACCTCCCGGAAGACCTGGTCGAATTGCTGAATCTCATCGCGGCGGCGGAAATGGTGATGACGGTAGACACGGCAGCGGCTCATTTCGCCGCCGGACTGGACAGACTCTGCGTCATTCTCTTCTCAGGGCTGCACCAGGGCATGTTCGCACCGTGGCAACGGAGCACCCGGCAGCGCTGGCTATTGCCCCAACCGCCGGAGGGAAAAACGAAGTTTAAGTGGCATGCAGGAATCCAACCTGCTCGAGTGGCTGCGACTGTGCGCGAGCTCATCGAGTTTCCACCTCAACCGCCACGGTCTGCGCACAGTTCTTGCTCTAGCTAGGCGCCCAATTATGCCTCAACCGCTCGATCATACTCACACGCACGGGGAGTTCCGCCTCCGTTACGGGCATCCTTTGCCATTCGGTGCTAGCCATGTGCCCGGCGGAGTAAACTTCTCGATTTTCTCTGCTAACGCGACCTCGTGCACGCTCGTGCTTTTTGAAAAAGGAGCTTCCCTCCCGTTTGCGGAGATTCCGTTTCCTCCAGAATACCGACTGGGAAATCTGTGGGCGATGACCGTCTTCGACCTGAACTACGAGCAGATTGAATATGGCTATCGTCTCGACGGGCCTCACGACCCGCGACAGGGGCATCACTTCGACAAAGAGAAAATCCTCCTCGACCCGGATGCGATGGAGATCAGTGGACGAAATGTTTGGAAGCAGACATCCAACGACACCGACATCTTTCCGTTTCGAGGCCGGATCCCGTTTCAACTCTTCGACTGGGGGCACACGCGTCCCCTCAAGCGCCCAGAGAGCGAGATGGTCATCTATGAGCTGCACTTGCGTGGCTTTACGGCGCACGAGAGTTCCGGAGTCAAACATCCGGGAACATTCGAGGCTCTGCGCGAGAAGATCGGCTACCTCAAAGATCTTGGCATCAACTGCGTCGAACTCATGCCCATCTTCGAGTTCGATGAGTTGGAAAATCATCGGACAAACCCGCTCACCGGCGAACAACTCTGCAACTATTGGGGCTATAGCACCTTGGGGTTTTTCGCGCCCAAAGCCGGTTTCGCAGCGACTGGCAAACACGGGACACAAGTGTCCGAATTAAAGCAGCTCATCAAAGCGCTGCACGAAGCCGGAATCGAGATCATGCTCGATGTAGTCTTTAACCATACCGCAGAAGGAGGTGCCGACGGGCCGACGATTTCCTTCCGGGGCATCGACAACAAGACCTATTACATGCTCGACAGTCGGGGACAGTACCTCAACTACACGGGGTGCGGAAACACGGTGAACTGCAACCACCCTGTCGTTCGCGGGTTCGTGCTCTCCTGCCTGCGTTATTGGGCTGCGGAATTTCATATCGATGGCTTTCGCTTCGACCTGGCTTCGGTGCTCGGCCGCGATTCCCACGGCGCTCCTCTGGCCAACCCGCCGCTGCTTGAATCTCTCGCCTATGATCCCGTGCTCGCGCATTGTGACCTGATCGCCGAGGCCTGGGACGCAGGCGGGCTCTACCAAGTCGGAAACTTCCCCTCCTATGGCCGTTGGCTGGAATGGAATGGAAAATTCCGCGACGCGGCTCGGCGCTTCCTCAAGGGAGACGTCGGCGTGGTCGGCGAGATGGTCCAACGCATCATGGGCTCTCCAGACCTCTACCTGGCCGCCGGACGCAAACCGGCCGCTTCGGTAAACTTCGTGACCTGCCACGACGGATTCACTCTCCGTGATCTCGTCTCCTACAATGAAAAGCAGAATCTCGACAACGGCGAGAACAACAAGGACGGCGCCAACGACAACTACAGCTGGAACTCCGGCGTGGAGGGCGAAACAGACGATCCGGCAATCAACGCGCTGCGGATGCGGCAGCAGAAGAACGCCGTCGCATTGCTTTTTGTAAGTCAGGGCGTCCCGATGATTTACATGGGAGATGAATGTGGCCGTAGTCAGCGCGGCAATAATAATGCCTATTGTCAGGATGAGGACTGGAACTGGTTCGATTGGTCGCTCTCCAGTCGTTACGGCGACCTCTTGCGATTCGTGAAGGGAATGATCGCCTTTCGCAAAGCCAATGCCGCACTTCGCCAGCCTGAGTTCTTGACGGGAAGAGACAGGGTTGGGAGCGGTTATCCGGATATTTCATGGCATGGCGTGCAGCCTTGGAAGCCAGACTGGAGTCTCCCGAGCAGATCGATCGCGTTCATGCTTTGCGGGCGCCACGGGGCCGCCGTCGGGGGGCCAGCGCACTTTATCTACTGCGCATTTAACATGTACTTCGAACCCCTCGACTTTACTCTACCGGTCTTGCCCAAGGGACTGACATGGCATCGGGTTGCGGATACGTCGCTTCCTGCCCCTGCCGACATTGTCGAGCCAGGCGAGGAACTCCCGGTCATCGCTAAGAAGCCAATCTCTATCGCGGATCGGACGACAGCGATCTTCGTGGGCAAGTAAGAGCTCGATGCCGATAGCGACCAGGGCGACTGAAGCCTCGCTCAAATGCCCGAGAACATGATCGGGTGAAGCAGGAAAGAACTCTCGGATCAAGAATCCCCTTGCACTAAGCAAGGGATAAGGCTACATATTCGCCCTTTTTCAACCAAAGAATGGCGAACAATACGCGAAAATCCCCCAAGGCGAAGGTGTTCGGCAACATGGCCAAGAAGGCAAAGGCTGGTCCGAAGGCGGCAAAGGTAACGACTGTGACGAAAAAGAACTCCGACGCGAAAAAGCAGGCTCACCCGGACGAAAGAAAGCCCGTCGCCGCCGAGAAACCTCCGGTGAAGGCGCACAGTGGAGCTCCAATCATCCATAAACGCACGGGGGCGCTCTCGCCCTTCGAGCAAAAGCAAAGGGAAAAGCTTCTCGCGCTGAAAGACACCCTTCTTGATTCGATGAATGGGGTGGCCAAAGACAGCCTGCGTTCCCGAGCTGAAGGTAGCGAAGCGAGTGCCTTCGGTATGCATCAGGCCGACGCCGGCAGCGACGCCTACGACAGGGATTTCGCGCTCAGCCTCCTCTCACAAGAGCAGGACTCGCTCTATGAAATCGACGAGGCGCTCAAGCGCATTGAAATTGGCACCTACGGCATCTGCGAGATGTCCGGGAAAGTGATTCCGCACGCGCGTCTCGAGGCGCTCCCCTTCACCCGGTATACCGTCGAGTGCCAGGCCGAACTCGAAAAGCGCAACCGCTTTCAGCGCGTGCGACAGCCGGTGATATCCCTCTTTGGACTTTCGGAAGAGGAGGGGACCGAGGAGGACGAGGAAAGCGGCTCGGACACCAAGGAATAACTCATGCCACAGGAAATCGTCACCCTTGAATGCACCGAGGCCAAGGCCGAGGGTAAGCCGCCCTCTCGCTATATGACCACGCGCAACAAGAAGAGCCCGCGCACGCCGAATCGTCTGGAGAAGAAAAAATACAATCCGTTCCTGCGGCGGCACACTTTGCACCGGGAGATCAAGTAGGTCGCCATGCAGCCAAAAACAGCCAAACGCCGCTCCGCTTTCCGACGCGCCAATCGATCGATGCCTCGGCGTCGAACGGATATCGCTGAAGAGGCAATCGACTACAAGAATCCCGAGCTTCTCAAACGCTTCGTCACTGAAAGCGGCAAGATTGTCCCTCGCCGGGTCACCGGCATGTCAGCCCGCCTGCACCGCAAGATTACACGCGAAATCAAGCGCGCCCGCGCGGCGTTGCTCATGAAGTAGCGGGTCGAGAGCCGCTGAAGGTCTCTCGTCGAGTGTCCGCGCTGAACGCGTTGTAGGGGCGCTTGCGCAAAACGCCCAGCCAAATTCACAGGCGGTTGGCACAACCGCCTCTACAAATTTTCGCTTTCATCGTCGGCGATCACTGCTTCTGCACCCAGCTACCCGCCGCCGAACCTAGGAATAATCTTTGGCCGCCATTCCGGTTTTGATGCCGAGCCGGTGGCGACATACTCGAAGAGCTTGCTCACAGGAAAGAGAACCAATCCGGGAAGCCCGCGAGCATTCAGGCGGACCGACATGCTTATCTTGTCGGCGACAAAGTAGATATCTCCGCTTCCAAACAGGCTGAAGCCGGCACCTTCGATTTTCAGGTTTTTCGTGTTGATTTTTTCATCTCCGACCGTGAAGTCGGCAGTGGCTAGGCGGGCGGCTTGAAAGCCTGCGCCGGGTATGATCTTGTTGATGATTTCCGAGAGCGGCCCGAGAATCGGGATGGCGAAGACGCGACCTTCTTCCACCCGAAAGCTTCCGTCACCCCGCATTTGTTGTTCCTGACCCATCCGCGCGTTGAATTTGAAGTTGCCGCTGGCCACTCCCCGCGAGTCCTCGTAATTAAAGTAGAGCTTCGTCAACTGCTCGAAATTGACACGTCGGATGTCGATCTTTGCGCCGAAGGTCGGATCGGCGGGATCGAACGAGACGACGGCATTGACACCGACATTGCCTTCCATCAACTCGGCGCTCTTGATGTCCGCGATCACTTTGGTGCCGATGATGTCCACATTGGCCAACGTCCGGCCGAACTTGAGGGTTCGCTCGAGCAGATCGTAGTCAAGGCCGCTCTCCGACTGAATCGCCAAGTGCAAGTCATTCTTTTGCGGCGGAATTCTTAAGGTCGACCACGCCTTCCGCCTCGACCCTCGGCGGCTGTCGAAAGCGGTAGGGTTTGATGGTCTCGGCAATTTTGGGATCAATCCACATCATTACGTCGACGGGAGGCATCGTGGATTCGATATCCCGTAAAATGACCTGCTTCCCGCCGAAGTCGTAAACGAAAGTTCCTTTCCCAATTGCCTTGCCACGCCCGAGTGAGAAGTCTTTATAAGTAATCGCGCTGTCGGCAATTTCGATCTGCGACTGACCCCAATCGAGGGCTGGAGCCGCGCATCGAAGTTCGCCCTAGCCGAAGAAATCCAGTGCCGGTAATGGCACCGAAATCCAGCTTCGGACCGCGCACCTCCAGCTGCATATAAGGAGCATCGCGGAAGTTAAGCAGCTTGATCACTTCCCTCTCTTTTTTGCCGAGCAGGGAAGCGAAGGCCGTGGGGGCGATTGTACTGCTCACGCGCGCACGGAAGTCATCCGGTGCAAAAAGCAGGCTGGCACCAATTTCTCCCCCGGCGGCACGGAGCTTGGTGTCTCTCAAGAAGATCTTGCCATTGGTTGCGGCGAAGTCCGTGGAAAATGCATCGATGTCGATTCCGCGAAAGGCAAACTTACCGATCTGCGCTGATCCGGTAACGTTATATTGAAGGGGAGAAGAGGAATGAATGACCTGCCCGGAGGCCTCGAGCTGCGGGCGGGATGCAAATTTGAAATCCTCAAGCGGCGAGTCTTCCGGAATAAGTCGCGCAAAAGGCTCGAGCGTGAGCGTGCTGGATGCCTGGAAGTCGAGAACGCTATTCTGCCATTGCGCGGTCAAGTTTAAAGCGCCCTCCCGGCCGCGCAGTCGGAAGCGTTTGATGCTGAGGATTCGGTTGGTGTAGTTGCCTTCGATATCGAGACCTTCAGCGCGCCAATTGGGGGCGATGATCGGGCCGGATCTGAGCAGAATCGGCGAAATTTGCAGTGTGGAGAGGTCAGCCAGATCGCCGTTGATCTTCAGGGAAAGCTCCGGCGGATGCCCCGGATATTTCAGACTCGAGAGTCGACTTACGATTTGGCTAACCAGCTTGTTTCGCTGGTCGGATGGGTCTTGGGTGTCCTTATGATCGAAATGGAAGGCTCGGGGGTTGCGCAGCAGCCCACTGATGACCACACGTATACCCTGGACGCGTCCCTCGAGCGACCCGATGCGCAGCTGATCGCCGCCCAGAGACAATTGTGCCGAAACGCCGTCCACTTCGAGCCGCGCGCTGTCGGGTTGTCTACCGAGAGGGATCGAGACGTCGGTTTCGTCGAGCTGAAGGTGATCAATCGTGACACGTCCGGCGAGCAGGTCGGCGAGGTTCAAGGAGACGACCAAGTGCTCAAGGCGCGCGAAATCTCTTTGCTCTCCGGAAGTTTCCTTAACGACGATATTTTCGGCGACGAGACCTTTGAAGGGATCGACTGTCAGCTTGCCGATCTGGGTCTGAAATCCCTCGCCGCTGAGAGCCGCGGCCACGCGCTCCTTCCATTCATCGCGAATTCCTACCTCCCGGAGATAGACGATCGCTGCGGGTATGCAGACAAAGAGGAGGAGCAAAAATAACCGAATCGTCCAGCGAACGAAAAAGCGTGGAATCGGAGGCAGGTGCATTCGTGCGATTGCTGGAGATGCCGACGATGCCTACAAAAGATTCACCGGATCGACATCCACGGCGACGAGAACATCTTCGGGCAAAGGAAGAACTGCAAGGGTTTGTTGAATTGCGCTCGACAAGCCGCGCGCCGATGGACCGCGCAGAGCAATTTGGAAACGGTGATAGCCGCGCGCTTTTTCGAGCGGGGCAGGAACGCAGTCCCCAAGGGAGGAGCTTTTTGTTATCTTTTCTTTAAGCTTACGAACAAGGGTTTGCCCGGTGAACTCCGCTCGCTCACGCACTTGACCCCGAATCGTTATCAAGACCATGCGAGTAAATGGCGGGAAATCAAAGCGCTCGCGAAATTCGAGCTCCTGTTCCGCAAACCCATCAAAGTCGTGGTGGCGCGCAAACTGAATGGATGGGCTGAACGGCGTAAATGTTTGCACGAGCACCTCGCCTTCGACGTCCCCTCGTCCCGCCCGACCTGCGACCTGAGTCAGGAGCTGAAAGGTGCGTTCTCCCGCCCGAAAGTCGGGGAGATGCAAGCTTAGATCTGCGTTAATAATTCCGACCAGCGTCACGCTGGGAAAATGAAGGCCTTTGGCGATCATCTGAGTGCCAACAAGAATGTCGATCGCGCCTTCTTTGAAAGCCTGAAGGGTTTGCTGTAGGGTGTTCTTTCGAGTCATTGCATCGGCGTCCATCCGAGCAACCCGCGCCTTTGGAAAGATGCGCTTGACTATGTCTTCGACTTTTTGCGTTCCCACGCCCGAATGACGAATGCCGGGGTCTTTGCAGGTCGGACATACCTTGGGGGCGCGCTCTCGATGCCCGCAGATATGGCAGGCGAGTTGAGCCGCGTCCCGGTGGTAGGTGAGCGCCACACTGCAGTTCGGGCATTGGCAGACGTGGCCGCAGGCCTGGCACACCATGATCGTGGAAAAGCCCCGGCGATTCAGGAAGAGGATGGTCTGCTCACCATTCGCAAGGCGCTGCTCGACCGCTTGCAAAAGTGCCGGCGCAAAGATGGCTTCGGCCCCGCCTGGACGCGGCGCCCTGCGCATATCGAGCACGCGAATCACGGGCATTCTGCGGTCATCGACGCGCTGCGAGAGTCTGAGCAGTCGGTACTTTCCCGTGGCGCAATTGTGCCAACTTTCCATGGAAGGAGTTGCGCTGCCGAGAACCACCGCGCAGCCCTCCTGCTTCGCCCGCAAAACGGCGACATCACGAGCGTGATACCGCGGCGCCTCTTCCTGCTTGTAGGTGCCCTCATGCTCTTCATCGACGATGATTATTCCAAGGTTTTCGAGCGGCGCAAAGACGGCGCTTCTCGCCCCAATGACAATACGTGCACCGCCAGAATGAATCTTCCGCCACTCATCAAAACGTTCGCCTCCCGAGAGATGGCTGTGAAGCACGGCCACTTCCCGCTGCGCATCCGCAAAGCGCGCCTTGAATCTCTCGACGGTTTGTGGCGTAAGGGAAATCTCCGGAACGAGGACAAGAGCGGTGCGCCCAAGGTCAATAATATGCCGAATCGCTTGCAAATATATTTCCGTCTTCCCACTGCCAGTTACCCCGAAAAGCAACAGAGGCTGCGCCGGAGTTTGAATGGCTTCCTTGATCGAGTCGACCGCGTGGCGTTGTTCCGCATTCAGCACGAGCTCGGTGGTTGGCAAAAAGGTTTCGTGGGCAAATGGGTCGCGCCCGACCTCTGCTGTTTCAATGGTCAGCCAGCCTTTGCGCTCTAGGCTCCGAAACACCGCTTCGGACACACCGGCCTCTTCGGCCAATTCGCCAATCCGCCGTGGCGTGTCGAGATCCTGAAGAGCCCTGAGCGCATCAGCCTGGCGCGGCGCCTTGGTTGCCAGTGCGTCCAGTTCCGCAACCGTCGGCCGGCGCAACAATCGAGCAAAGTTAAGCCGGCGCGGCGAAACGGATGCCTGCCGCACCACCTGTGGCAAGACACAACCCATCGCCGTTTGCAATGGGCAGCAGTAATACTCGGAAATCCAGCGCGCAATCTCGATCAATTTGGGCCGAATCATCGGAGCGTTTCCGATGATCTCGTGAATCTCGCGAGGCGAGTTCACGTCGGTTGTCTCCAGAATATCCACCACCGTGCCCAGCACCAGGCGGGTGCGCAACGGCACCCGGACGCGAGAGCCCGCGGCGATCAACTCTGCCAAAGAATCAGGAATTAGGTAATCGAGGGCGCGATCCCCGGCGCGATCAAGATGCACTCTGGCGTAGCGTGGCATAGTCTCTAAAGATGAGGTCTCCACGCTCCTGACAACCAGTTGACCGAGGAAAGCGCGCTATTCTCAGCATGCTTCGGCCGAAAATGCGGTAGAAGCGCTCCAGCAACACATGTTACGATAAGCTTTCGTCGATGAAGAAGTTTGTCCTGGCGTCGCTGGTGGTGCTGGCAGTCCTCACCGCGTCCGCTGGCATTTATATCCTCACCTCCGAGGATCCCAACTATCTGCTTAGAGAGACGATTTTCGCCGCGCGCTACCGGAAATACGACGACCTGATCCGACAAGCCGCTACCCGCTACGGAGTCGCGCCAGAGCTTATTAAGGCCATTATCTGGCGCGAAAGCCAGTTCCAACCGGGCAAGGTTGGAGCTCAAGGAGAACGCGGCCTTATGCAAATAACCGACAGCGCGGCCATTGATTGGGCACGTGCCGAAAAAATTCAGACCTTTGTCTCTTCCGATCTGTTCGACCCGAAGGTGAATATCGAAGCGGGCACGTGGTATTTGAATCGAGCGCTCAATCACTGGTCTTCGAAGGATAATCCTCTGCCGTTCGCTCTGGCGGAGTACAACGCCGGTCGCTCTCGCGTTCGGCGCTGGGTCCAAGATTCTGGAATGGGAGAGACCGCCGGAGCGGGCGACCTTCAGGCAGCAATGGATTTCCCCATGACCAAGAGCTACATCGCTACGATCATTGCACGCTACGACTTCTATAAGCGCCGCGGTGAGTTCGCCGGTGACTCACGGTCGAAGGCCGAAATTACTCGGTAATAATGTCCTTGTAAGTCATCCCAGAGGGAATCATCGGCAAGACGTGCTCGGTATAAGGCGTCATGATGTCGAGAACGTAAGTCTCCTTGGAATCGAGCATTCGCTTGATTGCTCCCTCGACATCTTTTTTGTGTTGGACTCGCTCGCAGGGAACACCGAACCCCTTGCACATATCTACATAATCGGGATAGATGCGCTTGAGGTCTTTCGGATCGCCAAGAAAAGTATGCCCGCGATTTCCGCCGTGAAAGCGATCCTCCCACTGAACGACCATGCCGAGATGCTGATTGTTCAGAATAATCACTTTGACCGCGATGCCTTCGATGTGCGCAGTTGCCAACTCCTGAATATTCATCAGGAACGAGCCATCGCCATCGATGTCAACCACCTCTTTTTCCGGGTGCGCTATCTTGGCGCCCATGGCTGCGGGATATCCGAAGCCCATCGCGCCAAGGCCCGCCGAAGTGATGAAGGTGCGCGGCGAATGGAAATTGTAATACTGGCCGGCCCACATTTGATGCTGGCCGACTCCCGTGGTGATGATCGCCTCTCCTTTCGTCAACTCATAGAGGCATTTGACGACATACTGCGGCTGAATCGCATCGTCGGTGTCTTTAAAGCGAAGCGGATGCTCCGCCTTCCAGCGATCGATCTGCTGGTACCACTGCGGAAAGCGCGTGTATCCGTGGGAGAGGCGCCGATGTCCCATCTTTTCCAAGATCCGATTCGCGCGATCGAGCGCATACTTGAGATCGCTGAGGATTGGAAGCTTCACGAGCTTATTCTTGTTGAGCTCGGAGTTGTCGATATCGATATGCACGATCGTGCCATGCTCGCAGAATTTTTCGACCTTTCCGGTGACCCGATCATCGAAGCGAACGCCGATCGCCAGGAGAAGGTCAGCTTCGTTGGCGGCATTGTTGGCATAGACCGTCCCATGCATGCCAAGCCACTTGAGCGAAAGAGGATGGTTCTCGGGAAAACCTCCAATACCCATTAGTGTCGTCGTCACGGGAATTTGAGCCCTCTCCGCAAACTCTGCCAATTCCTTGGAGGCGTTACCGGTAATGACGCCGCCGCCACAATAAATGAGCGGCTTCTTGGCGTGTTCGATCAGGCCGATTAGCTCGTGGATCGCGACGTCATCAGCCTTGCGAACCGGATTGTAGCCCCGCAGCTTTACCGAACGTGGATAAATCGGCTGAGTGCGCGCCACTTGAATGTTCTTGGGAATATCGATCAACACCGGACCAGGGCGTCCGGTCTGCGCAATGAAAAAGGCCTCTTTGACAATACGCGGAATGTCGTTGATGTCCCAGACAAGATAGCTGTGCTTAACCATGGGCAGCGTCATGCCGAACACATCGGTCTCCTGAAAAGCTCCCCGCCCGATCATGCTTTGATTGACTTGCCCGGTGATTGCCACCATCGGAACGGAGTCCATGAAGGCATCGGCAATGCCGGTGACGAGATTCGTCGCACCCGGTCCCGACGTCGCCATGCAGACACCTGCGTGTCCGGTCGCCCGCGCATAGCCCTCTGCAGCAAACGCACCACCCTGCTCATGACGAGGCAACACCACTCGAATCTTCTTCGACTTGGTCAACGCCTGGTGAATCGGCATCGACGCGCCACCCGGATAGGCGAAAACAATGCGCACGCCCTCCCGCTCGAGGCAACTTACCAAGATCTCCGCACCGTTCATTACGTCGCCCCGGTCAGGACCAGAAGATTTCGCCGAGCGGGAAGAGAGCTTTCTAGATTTCATAGTCAAAAGGTGAACCTTTTAACTTATCCCTAATCATGCCGACAGAGCAAACCCCAAAGTGACACTATACCGAGAGTTATCGTTGACGCGAAGCGAATGCCAGCGTCTGTGATTTGCCGTCGGCCAACCAATCACCTAATATCAGACCATCGAGCTTGTTCCGAAAAGAGGAAACTCCGGGATAGCGAGCTTCATCTTTATGGAAAAGAATCGGCTTATGGGACCGCATTCGTCACCGTGCCGATGACGTTCGTATTGTTGAATTGCTTGGGAAGCAAGATGGCACCGTCTCCTGCCTTTCGGAAGACGATGAACCCTTTGTCTCCGTAAGGCTTCCCAGCAGCACTCAAAGGTGAGTTGTTTGTCCAGTTTGCCGAAGAAAGAAATACCGTGTCACCGCTACTGTTTTCGCCGACCTGGTAGACAATCACCGCGCTGGGAGTGTTCGCGGTGATGGGGGTGGAACTCGGCCGCAAAAGACCAGCCGCACTGAGCAATTTAGAGAAATCGTTTGTACCCAGATAGTTAGGAACAAGATTTGTTGCCCAAGCCGACCAGCCGGGAGTCGCCGCATCCGCGGGCCAGCTCAGGGTGGCATCCCCGGTCGTCAGACCATCCAAAGCCATCGTCTGAGTGGCGAGATGCAGTTGCCTCATGTTGCTCAACGTTTGCGTCATCTGGCCCTTCACCAAGGCACCAAAAAGGGCGGGCAAAGCCAGAGCGGCCAGAATTCCAATGATCGAGATAACTACGAGGAGTTCGATCAGAGTAAATGCACGAGAACTCTTTTTCATAGCGATATGGGGGTTAACGAATGTCATCTCGTTTTTTCGGCACTGTCAACCATTTTTACGCAGAAAAGGTCTCATTTCCTACGTTGGTGGCAAATTAAGTACCTTGAAATCTGGCTCGCGCTGTAGCGTCCCGGTACGATCCAAATGTGTTTAGTGTTGGAACACTGTCCCGCGGTGTGGTAAAAGCTGCACAAGACCCCTCCACAATGCCGAGCTATTAGCCGGAGAATACAACCAAAAAAATTCCTTACCATGGGTGACAACAAACGATTTCGGGCCGGAGTTCTCTTCGGCGATGAGGTGAAAGAACTTCTTGACTATGCCAAGGCCAACGAATTTGCGCTTCCGGCGGTCAATTGCATCAGCACCAGCACGGTCAATGCGACCCTGGCCGCAGCCCGAGAGGTAAACTCTCCGACGATGGTCCAGTTCTCAAACGGAGGAGCACAATTTTTCATTGGCAAGGGCGTTAGCAAGGACAAGCAACTTGGGCCGATCATGGGAGGTGTTGCGGGGGCGCAGTATGTCGATCAAGCTGCCAAGGCTTACGGCGTCCCTGTCGTTATGAACACGGATCATTGCGCCAAGAAACTGCTGCCTTGGATCGACGGTCTGCTTGCCGCCAGCGAGGAGCAGTTCGCCAAGACCGGTAAGCCGCTTTACAGCTCGCACATGCTCGACCTCTCGGAAGAGCCGCTCGACGAAAACATCGAGACCTGCAAAAAATATCTCGCCCGCATGGCGAAGATGGGAATCACTCTCGAAATCGAGCTCGGAGTTACTGGCGGCGAAGAGGATGGCGTGGACAATACGGGCGTCGACGAATCGCGCCTCTACACACAGCCCGAGGAGGTCGCCAAAGCCTATTCGGAGCTATCTCCAATCAGTCCCAATTTTACCGTGGCGGCAGCCTTTGGGAATGTTCATGGAGTTTATAAGCCAGGCAATGTTCGACTTAAGCCCACCATCTTGAAGGACTCGCAAGAATACATTCAGAAAAAGCTCGGAACGGGACCGAAGCCGGTAAACTTCGTCTTTCACGGTGGCTCTGGTTCATCGCGGGAAGAAATTCGTGAAGCTATCGGCTACGGTGCGGTCAAGATGAACCTGGACACAGACCTCCAATGGGCATTCTGGGATGGCATCCGGGCGTATGAGGCCAAAAATCGTGACTACTTGCAGGGGCAAATCGGAAATCCCGAAGGTCCTGATTCGCCCAACAAGAAATATTACGACCCGCGCATTTGGTTGGGCGCAGGCGAGGCCGCTTTTACGAAGCGCCTGATCGGTTCATTCGAAGACCTGAACTGCACAAATCGGAACGCCTAGCTCGCTAGGTCCGCACCTAAGACAGCGCGGCTCAGATTGGCCGTCGGCCGGTTTTCTTTGCTCGAATTCGCGGTCTCGACAACCGTTCTTCGCTTACCTAAACGGGAAAGCTGCATCTGCCTCTCCCATGATCGACAACATTGTATCTCTGCTCGGCGATAGGGCCGAGTACCTCCTTCGGCACACCAGCCAAACCATTCCGACCAAGCTTCTGCATCTGCCTGGTGCGGATTGGGTGGATCGGATTTTCGCGCCCAGCAATCGCAACCAACGCGTCCTCAATCATCTGAATTGGTTCTACAACTCCGGGCGCCTGGCAGGCACCGGTTTCCTGTCAATTCTCCCGGTCGACCAGGGCATTGAGCATTCTGCGGGCGCGAGTTTCGCGAAGAACCCGCACTACTTCGATCCCGAGAACATTGTTAAGCTTGCCACCGAAGGCGGCTGCAACGCTGTCGCATCAACCTTCGGCGTCCTGGCAGCGGTCTCACGCAAGTACGCCCACAAGATCCCCTTCCTGGTCAAGATCAACCACAACGAACTGCTTACCTATCCGAACCAGCATAAGGAGATTCTTTTCGGGACGGTCAAAGACGCTTACAATATGGGGGCCGCTGCCGTCGGAGCGACTATTTATTTTGGCTCAGAGGATGCCTCGCGGGAAATCATCGAAATCTCGGAAGCCTTTGCGCTGGCGCACGAGTTCGGGATGGCTACGGTGCTCTGGTGTTACCTGCGTAACAATGCCTTTAAGAAGGACAAGGATTATCATCTTTCCGCCGACCTAACCGGTCAGGCGAACCACCTCGGCTGCACGATCCAAGCCGACATCATTAAGCAAAAACTCCCGGAGAACAACGGCGGTTATAAGGCCCTGAACACCGGAGGCTCGAGTTACGGCAAGCTCGACGAGCGTATCTACACCGAGCTGACCAGCGAACACCCCATCGACTTGTGCCGTTACCAGGTGGCGAATTGTTACCTCGGTCGTGCGGGCTTGATCAATTCGGGCGGAGCGAGCGGCGCGCATGATTTTGCGGACGCTGCGTTCACGGCGGTCGTCAACAAGCGAGCGGGCGGAATGGGCCTGATTTCAGGCCGTAAGGCGTTCCAGCGCCCGATGGAGGACGGGATCAAGCTCCTCTCAACACAATCCAAGACGTTTACCTCTGCAAAGAGGTCACTATCGCCTAAGCGAACCGAAAGTTTCCTTCGGTCGCAAGACACAAGGCCTAAGGTAACCGACTTCTACTGGATCGCAGGGACCGCGCTGCTGGCGATTCGAGATCGCGTGGCATGCAGACGCGCCGTCGCCTCCGAAGCGGCGCGCTTTGTAATCCATGTTGCAACGACGCGGATTTGCTCTTATCAGGCAGAACATGTCTTTGGAACGTTCTCTGCTTTCCGCGCAGGGCTACTTCGAACTGGAGATGCCCGACCAGGCCTTGGCGGAACTCGACGCGCTTGGGCCAAGGGACCAGCTTCGCCAGGAAACGTTACAGATGCGCCTCTTTATCGTCATGCATGCCAAGCGATGGGGGGAGGCGTTGTCAGTCTGTGCGCGCCTGCGCGCACTCAGTCCAGAAGACACGACCGGCTATATTCATGGGGCATTCTGCCTGCATGAAATGGGGCGAACCAACGAGGCAAAGGATCTCCTGCTCACAGGCCCTTCCTCCCTGCTGAGCGAACCGACCTATTACTACAATCTCGGCTGCTATGATGCCGTGCTCGGCAACTTGAAAGAAGCGACCCAACACCTTGAAACAAGCTTCCGAATGGATAAGAAGTTTCGAGAAATCGCCAGTCTGGATCCCGATTTGAAAGCAATTCACGGACTCTTGGGGAAATGATCGCCGACGCCTCCGCAGCTGCTCGCGTTCAAGAGATCTTTCAAAGCAACTTCGTGCGCGGCGTCGAAGTGGGTGCTTCCGTGGCTGTTTGGCAGAATGGCTCCCAAGCGTTCTGCTTTTACCATGGCTGGAGGGATGGCGAACGCGAATTGCCATGGACCGCCGATACCATGGTTCTCGTCTGGTCTGCCACCAAAGGTCTGGCGAGTGCGTGCCTCCTGCATGCGCTGGAAGGTGCGGGGCTTGATTTGTCGGCACGCGTGGCAGAATTCTGGCCGGAATTTGGCCAAGCGGGTAAGGAGCGCCTTACTATTGGAGAGGTGGTTTCCCATCGGGCGGGCCTTTCAGCGCTCACCGACAAGACGGTCGGACTTCGTGATCATGATGCCGTGGTCCGTGCCGTCGAATTGCAGGCACCCCTCTGGAATGAGCGCGACGAACATGGCTATTCCCCGCGGATCTACGGTTATATCGCCGACGAATCCGTTCGCAGACTCACCGGAACCTCGCTGGGTGAGTATTGGCGAAAGCAGTTTGGCGAGCCATTGGAGCTCGACCTCTGGATTGGTCTTCCCGAGACGCTTCACCACCGGGCTGCGCAAATGATTGCCGCGCGTGCAGGCTGCGGCGACCTTGAAGATCAGTTTTCCCAAGCCATGGCCACGCCGGGCTCGCTCACCCGCGAGGCATTCTCGACCCCGGCAGGCGCAGTCTCGCCCTCGGCGATGAATTCTCCAGCATTGCGCGCGACCAGCCTCCCCGCGTTGGGCGCAATCGGCAGCGCCGATTCCCTCGCTAAGTTCTATGCCATGCTCTCCCTCGAAGGAAAATGGGATGGACGACAGTACTTTTCGGCCACGGCGATTCGGTGGATGACCACTCGTTTGGCGCAAGGAGTCGACAAGACCCTTCAGACCGAAACCGCCTTCTCAGGAGGCTTTATGCTCGACCCACTCGATGCCTCCGGGAAAAAGAAGCGCTATACTTTCGGTCCGACAATTTCGGCCTTCGGCCATCCCGGAGCCGGCGGAAGCCTGGCTTTTGCTGATCCGGAGAACCACCTTGGCTTTGCCTATGTCATGAACCAGATGGAATCTGGCGTCCTCCCGAAATCTCGAGCGGTCGCGCTCGTTCATGCCCTCTATGATTTTCCTTGATTTCAATTTGACAGTGTGCGCCCAAGAACTAAGATTTTTTTCCCTCTTTGGTTAGGGAGCTATGGCATACGCAGAAGTTATTCTCACGGAAAACATCCCTAATCTGGGCGCAGAGGCGGATTTGGTCAGGGTTCGTCGCGGATTCGCGCGCAATTTTCTCATCCCGAACGGCAAGGCCCTGGAGGTCACTCCGAGTTCGCTTCGCAAGATCAATCATCTGAAGGCAAAGCGTTCCGAGCGCGAGGCACGGGAATTAACCGCCGCGGAGCAACTCGCCAGCAAGATCAGCAAGCTAGTCCTTGATTTTTCTCTTGAGACCGGCGAGACAGGGAAAGCCTTTGGCTCGGTGACAGCCAAGGATATTCATGACCGCCTGGCGGCGGAACTTGCCAACGTCGAGTTGCCCAAGCATGCGGTGGCGCTCGACAAGGCATTCAAGGAGAGTGGCGATCATGAAATGGAGGTGCGACTCCACCCCGATGTCACCGCCAAGCTTCGGGTCAGGATCTCGACTCCGAAGCGCGCTCCGGCTGAGGCAGAGCCGGAATCGACCAAGAAATCCAACCGCAGAAGAAGCGCCCCCAAGAACTCCTCTTAGCAATGGCCACCGATTCTCCGGCCGCCTCTGCCGAGAATCCCGCAAACTCCGGGTTTGGTCCCGGTAAAGGCCGCGAAAGGTTGCGTTCTTACTCCCAAAAGGTTGGGAGTTATTTACCTGATATTCACAGGTCCCTCCCGCAAAGCATTGATGCGGAAAAGGGCCTTCTTGGCTCGGTGCTGCTGGCGCCCGGGCGCGTGCTCGACGAGTGTATTCAGCAGCAGGTCGGCGAAAAGTATTTTCAACATCCCGCCCACGCGAGGATCTTCAGCGTCTTGGTCGACATGCGTGAGGCGAACAAGCCGATTGACCAGATCTCGCTGACGCAATTCCTCGAGGACCGGCACCTCTTGCCAGAAGTTGGCGGGGCCGCGGCGGTCACCGACTTGTTCACATTTGTTCCGACCGCCAGCAACGCCGGTTATTATCTCGAGATCCTTCGCGAGAAGTACCTCTTGCGGGAGATCATCGTGGCGTGCACCGAATACGGCGCTCGCGCCTACGAGGAACAGGGGGACGTTCAGATCCTTCTCGATGAGGTCGAACAAAGGATCCTGGCTATCGGAGATGATCGCTTTCGCGCGAAGATCCCGGAGATGAAGGAGCTCGCCATGGCGGCTTTGGATAGTATCGAAAAGCTCTTCCAAAATCGTGGCGCGCTCACCGGGCTGCCGACCGGCTTCAGAGGCATCGACACCATGACCAATGGCATGCATGGCGGCGAGATGATCGTCGTCGCGGCCCGACCGTCGATGGGCAAGACGGCCCTCGCCATGAATATTGCCGAACACGTTGCCATCGATGCAGGGAAACCGGTCGCCGTCTTCAGCTTGGAGATGAGCACCCAGCAACTCATGCAGCGGCTGCTCTGTTCATACGCCCGCGTCGACCTAAAGAAAATCCGGGATGGATTTATCGGAAAGCACGACATGACCAATCTTATTCAAGCCACCACTAGGCTTTCCGAATCCAAGATGTTTATCGATGATACCCCGGGACTAAGCATTCTCGAACTCCGCGCGCGCGCCAGGCGACTTAAGGATCGGCACGACGTCAGTTTGATCGTGATCGACTATCTTCAACTTCTTCGCTCGCCCAGCCGGAGGGGATTGGATAACCGTCAGGTCGAAGTTGCGGAGATCTCCGCAGGGATCAAGGCGCTCGCCAAGGAACTAAGCATTCCGATTGTGGTGCTAGCTCAGCTTAATCGCAACCCGGAGGCGCGCACCGGCGACAGCAAGGGCAAACCGCGCTTGAGCGACTTGCGGGAGTCCGGTTCGATCGAGCAGGATGCCGATCTCGTCGGACTTCTCTGGCGCGAGGAATACTACCTCGATGACGAAGAGGAGAGAAAGGAGCTTGAGGGCAAGGCCGAACTTGTCATTGCCAAACAGCGCAACGGCCCGGTCGGGGCCGTGCCTCTAACATTCCTCAAAAGCATTACCCGCTTCGAAGATCGGGCGTTTGAGCGCGAAGAGCCGTCGAGGTAGCGAGGCGTGTTAAGTAATCACGGGCGTGTGATTAGTTCTGGGGAGCGCACGCGGGGACGCTGCGGGGACGCGTATGCTCCCCAAAATCTCCCGTCAAGTCGTCCAGCAAAAGGTGAGGGCTGACCGCCGGCTGGCACTCAAGGCGCGGAGGCGCTTAAGGTAATCGAGAGCGCTCTAGTCTACAGGGGTTAGTACGCGAAACGTTCCCGCAAAGCCATGACGACCCGCTCGACCGGCAGGCCGATCACGTTGCTCATCGAGCCTTCAACGCACTCGATCAGGCGTCCGTGGTCCTCCTGCGCGGCGTAGGCACCTGCCTTGTCAAGGGGGTAAATGCTTCGCAAATAATCGTCGAGGTCAACCTCTCGTCGAGCTCGAAACTTCACTCGCGTTGAATCGGTGAATCGGCAAAGCTTTCCTTGGCTCCGGTGCACCAAGCAAACTCCGGTCAACACTTCGTGAATGCGCCCGCAGAGCTCTTCGAGCATTGCTCGCGCCTCAGCGGCATCGCGTGGCTTTCCAAATATCCTTCCGTCGAAGGAAACAATGGTGTCGGCGCCGAGGACGATGCGATCGGGAAATCTCGCGGCCACTTCAGTCGCCTTTAATTGAGCATTCAACAAGCAAAGCTTCCGCGCAGGCATGCCCGCGCCGGTCAACTCCTGAACCTGCGCGATCTCGGTCTGGAACTCTACGCCAGCTCGCCGCAAGAGCTCGCGCCGCCGCTCGGAAGCGGAAGCGAGCAGCAACCCAGCGCAAGTGGGCGCCGCCTCATCAATCAATCGGTGCTCCACAGTAAACGTGACGCCTGCGAGGGGCCCTCAAAGAAGTCGCACTAAATTCCGGATCTAGTAGGCGCCGTCGCCGTTGGAGAGCCCGGTGCCCTCACGAATACTGGCCAGCTGTCGGCGAATCCGTCTCGATGAATCGGGGCGGTTATTGAAGTCGGCGATGGCTCCTGCCACCAATGGAAGGATTGTGGCGGCGCCCGCGCCGATAAAGGCAATGGCTGTCCGCTGACGAACTGTTTGATCCAGCTTCCCAGCAATCAGCAACCCTACGCCGAAACCGACCGCGGCTTGCGAGAGCGCAATCATGCTCGTCACAGGGAGACTGTCGCCAAATTTGCCGTAGGAAATCGAAGACATGTTGTTGCGCAACGTAGGTTTGTGGTGTGGGATTTTCAACTGGAAATGGCAAGTCGACGTGTTCTTGGCATCGATCTCGGCGAGGCTCGGGTGGGAGTGGCACTCAGCGACGATCTCGGGCTGCTCGCGCACCCTCTCGAGACCATCGATGTGTCGCGGCGCGATCCCTGCGAGCGCATCGCGGAGCTGGCTCGTGAAAAGGGCGTCGAGGCAATTATCGTCGGGCATGCCACGAAATATGGACGGCTCGTTTGGTCCGGCGGCGCTGAAAGCACGCGAGTTGATCGAACGCCTTCGAGCATGCGTTCCCTGCGAAGTCATCCCGTGGGACGAGCGATTGACGACTGTCGCAGCCGCACGGGCGCTCCGCGAAGCCGGACGAAAGGCCAAGAAGCAGCGAGCGGTAATCGACCAGGCGGCCGCGCAGATTTTACTGCAAAGTTGGATCGATTCGCAGCCATGAGGCTGCGGCTCATCATCGCCTATGACGGTAGAGCATACTCGGGCTGGCAAAGTCAAAGGTCAGCAAACACCATTCAGGACATCCTGGAAAAAACATTCGCAGAAGATCGCGGGAAGACACATCGCCGTGCATGGCGCGGGCCGCACCGACGCCGGCGTTCACGCGCTCGGCCAGTGCGCGCATGCCGACGTTTTCGCGACAATGAGCCCCGCTCAATGGCAGCGCGCGCTAAACGCGAACTTGCCGCCGACCATTCGCGTGATGAAGTCATCTCGTGCTGCTTCCAGCTTCCATGCACGCTTCTCAGCGAAAGCAAAAGTCTACCGATATCTCATCCGCCATGGGCCCATTCTCCCACCACAAGAATTCGGTCGCGTCTGGCACGTGCCACAAGCCCTCCAGACTCGACGTTCTGCGGCAGGCCTTAGCGCACCTGGTCGGTCAGCACGACTTCCGCGCTTTTTCTGCGCAGCGCGGCAAGCCTTCGGGCGACACCATACGGACAATTCAAAAGGTGTGTCTGGCGCATCGCGGCGAACTGCTGACACTGAGCTTCCAGGGAGATGGATTTCTTTACAAGATGGTGCGGATGCTCACGGCCGCCATCGTTCGCGTGGCACAAAGCCGCGATACCCTGGAGAGTCTTCAGTCGCGCTCTAAAAACCGGCGTCCCGAAATCGAACCACGTGGCTCCGCCGGACGGATTAACTCTGATGCGGGTATTGTATTGAACGCGGTTTAGTCGCGCACCTGTGACTCGAGGTTTTCCGGAGAAGAAGGCCGGATCTTTACGGCGTAGGCGTCGTAACTGAACTTCAAATCGGAAGCGTCACCGATATATCTCAACACTTCCGCGGCGGGAACGTTCTGCAGGCTCAAAGTGACTCGTTTGTCTGCGATCGCCTCCGGGGGCACTATCCAAACCACATTTAGCGATCGCTCGCCTCCGCTAAGTTCGTGGACCTTTTGCCCGACGAAGGCAACCGCCTCACGGACGCTCACATCCCGAAAATCGATGGTCGGAATGTTGATCTTCCTGAGAACAGCTTGGAGATTTGGTCCGCTCCCCTCTCGAACTGCGATGGCGCGAAGGTAATTTCGCGCCGCAGAGTTCTCGGATCCACCGCCAGGAGGGATTCGAAAAGCGACTTCGCCGTTGCGTAATCGCCCTCCGAAATGCGCGCACGGCCTCCGATTGAATCTCCTCCTGTTGCGCAGAGAGATTTGAAAACGCAAAGAGCAGCAGCGCGACCAGCCTTTTCACGAGCCACTTTACACGGTCGCGGCTGGACTTCAATTGCCCCAGCGACTTGAACAAGGCAGGCCATCTGTTAGCGTGCGCGGGGAAATGCGGAGAAGGCTTGTTCTTGGACTAATCCTCTTGGCCGCGGTCTCCGCACAACCGCCATCGCTCCGTGGCCAATTGTCCGACGAACAAAAGAAGAAACTCTTTCTCAAAGCGCGCGAAGACATCCAACCCGTCCCAAAACCGACCGTCACTCCGCGACCCAAACCCAAAGCCGCGCCAACACCCACGCCCGCTCCCGCGCAACACCAACCTCCACCCCTCGAGTCATACCGACCGCCACCCCGCGCGTCACGCCAGCCGCCACCCCGCGAGTCACACCAAAACCCGCGCCGGAACCCAAAGAGATACCACGCCCAACGCCGAGAGTAACGGCAGAGCCGCGAGAAAGACCGCAGCCGAAGCCCGCGGTCTCTCCTCTGGAGTCGCCCACACCTGACGTGATTCCGCTGGAATCGCCGGAAACCCCCGCTCCCACGCCGCCTCAAATCCCGAGAGGAAAAACACCTCTTGGCGAGCGCCTGGAAGCGCCGATTCTCATTGAGAAGTCAGGACTGGAAGAGGACCAGGGACTCGAGCCGGCTCCGCGACGAGGGCGGTTGGTTCAAGCGATGGCGATACTTAACGCCTGGAGTGCGCAGAGCGATCGACGGGCGAGAGTCAAGAAAGGTCGGTGGAAGTACATCATCATTCACAACAGCGGAACCAGGCAAGGAAACGCTCGTATCTTCAATACCTATCACCGCCGTGTGCGCAAGATGCAGAACGGACTTGCCTACCATTTTGTCATCGGCAATGGCAGGTCCTCTGGCAACGGCGAGGTTGAAGTCGGTCCGCGCTGGACGAAACAGCTCAACGGCGGACACGTGGCCAGTGATTACCTCAACAACATCGCCATCGGAATCTGTCTGGTCGGCGACCTTAATCGTGACCAGCCCACCAAGGCCCAGCTTGGCGCGCTCGATGAACTTATAAGCTATTTGCGCGATCGTGTCGGAAAGATTAAAGGCAGGAAGGCGCTGGTCGCCCCGCACAAGAAGATCAACCCAAGGCCGACTGATTGTCCGGGCGATCGCTTTCCCTACGGTTGGCTGCAGCGGAGATTCGGATCGTAATTACTGTATGAAGGTGGGCATTACTGGAGTGAGCGGGTTCATTGGCTCGCGAGTCGCGGCGCGATGTGGCGTCAGAGGAATTGAGGTGGTCGGATTTTCTCGGAATCCAGGCTCCGGTGCGCGCCGTTTTGAACTCACTTCCGTCCCGGACATCAGCGGTCTCGATGCGATCGTTAACCTGGCGGGCGAGCCGATTCTCGGTCTTTGGACGAAGGAAAAGAAGCGACGTATTCACGAAAGCCGCGTCCTGGGAACACGGCGCCTCGTGGAGGCTATCGCCAAAGCGCCCCGGCCACCTGGTGTGTTGGTCAATGCTTCTGCGATCGGCTTTTATGGTGATACCGGCGAGAAGGAGGTCGACGAATTTTCAGCGTCTGGGAAGGGATTTCTCGCTGACGTATGCCGCGAGTGGGAGGCTGAAGCGGCACGCGCCACATCCTACGGCGTACGCGTCGTGTTTGTTCGGATCGGTTTCGTGCTTGGCAAGGGCGGTGCGCTCAAGCTGCTTCAGCCACTCTTCCAGCTCGGGCTGGGCGGAAAACTGGGCAGCGGGCGACAATGGATGAGCGGCGTCCACGTCGAAGATGTTGCCGGAATGATCGTCTGGGCCCTCGAAAACGAACGTCTGCAGGGACCTGTCAATGCAGTCATGCCTGAACCCTTCCGCAACACGGACTTCACGAGGGAGCTGGCACGATGCGTCACGCGGCCGGCAATCCTTCCAGCACCAGCATTTGCGCTTCGGCTCGCTTTCGGTGAGCTTGCCGATTCAATGCTTGGCAGCACCCGCGTGATCCCACGCGTCGCGCCTGACGCGGGCTACGCGTATCAATTTGCGACTCTCCCTTCGGCGCTCGCGGAAGCCACCAAGTAACAGGAAGCCCAAGCCGTCCGTTGCAGGCCTTCTGCTTTCCCACTTCCTATCGGCCGATTTGCTGGGACTTGAGAAACGCTTCCTGCTCGAGCAGGCCGGACGGATAACCGACCTCCAGGCATTCGCGAAGATAGAGGCTTAAGAATTCTTCAATGCCTCCCAGTCGTTCGTACTGTGCGGTGTGAACGCATTCATGCGCGATGAGGCGGCGCATCTGCCAACAATCCGATCGAATAAAAATTCCGTAGCGCAAAGCCATCCCGGCTGTGTCCGACGAGATCAGCTTTGTTCGTTTGGCAGCCCAGCGGAGCAAACGATTCGCAGGGAGCGGAACCTGATCGACCTTGAGTAAGCGAACTTTTTCAGGACGGGCTACACCCATCAGGCGGGCATCGGTTACCTGGGACTCATCAAGGGCTACCCCGGCGCGAAGAATTTTCTGCTCTTGCTGTGATGCCCATCTAACTGCCAGTGGCAGACAAAACGGCATTGCTCTCAAGAGTGCCTTGATCGCGAAATCAGAAGCTGAGGGACTCACAAGGTGCACTGGCAGCGTTTCGGCGCTTTGTCGCGGAATACCGTCACTCGGTAATTTCGATCCTGTTTCCCTCCGGATCGAGAAAGGCGCATTCGTAGTAGCCATCACCCGTCTGTCGCGGCCCATCGACGATGTGAAATCCATCGCGCCGGAGCCGCTCGGCCAGGCGATCTACACCACCGCGAGAGCCGAGCGAGAATGCCAAATGCGTAAGGCCGGTCGCTTGTGCGATCGGATCATTCTGGGATTCGGGGATCGACTCCTTCTGCATGAGCTCCAGTCTCGCTCCCGCCGAGAACGAGAGAAAATATGAACGAAATCCCTTTTTGGGATTTTCATACATCTCGTTGGAGATCGCCTGAAAGTACTTCACGTAAAAATCCCTGAGAGCTTCAAGGTTCTTTGCGTAGATCGCGACGTGTTCGATTTTCATGGAATCTGAACGGTCTGATTTGCTCCGCACTTGGAGCAATTCTCAAAACAGTTTCCGAAAAAGTCGCCGGAGCGCAAGTGCGGAGAGTGGTCGCGCCGCACTCGGCGCTACATCAACGAAGGGCCGGTTTCTCGTGAACGAATCCCGAAAACTCTCTCGAGCTTTCCGAAGCGCTGGCGGAGCTCATTGAACAGTCCAATGCACTTCATAGACCTTTATGGCGTAGTGAAAACCTTTGGGCGTAATGCTTCCCCTGCTCAAGAATTGAGATTTTTCCCTCGCGGAGTGCTCAATCATGTCTTCAGTTGCCAAGATTTGGTCGGGATCTGCATGCGAGCAGAGCCGGGACGCAAGTTGCACTGTCGCTCCAAACAGATCGTTGTCCTCCTCGACAGGTTCCCCCACGCTCAGACCGATGCGCAAGTGCAATGGCGTCGTGGCATTCTGAACATTGAAGCCAGCAAATGCTCGTTGGATGGCTATGGAGCATTCCAGAGCCTGGTCGATCGACGGGAAAGAGGCCATGATTCCATCCCCGAGGTGCTTGACCTCTCGTCCGGCATGCTCACGCAGAGCTTTGCGTGTCAGAGCGTTGTGAACGTGTAGCAAATGCAAGGCCTTGGCATCGCCCAATCGCATGGTCATTGCCGTCGAGTCCTGAAGATCGGTGAACATGATGGCGCGCGCACCTGCATCCAGCAGAGCGGTTTCGCCGCTCTTCGTGGGTGGAGGGTCAGTAACCCTTCCCAGGAACGCCTCGACGACGGCTGGATCCACTTCGATGATTTCACTGGGAACGTCGCCATGAGCCTCATCGTGCGCCCGCTGAATGGCTTCTTTGTTGGGGGCTTCGACTAGACAAAACGCCGTCGAGCGCACTTCATCGAACCAGTAAGTGATGAAACGAACGCCGTATTTCCCTTGTGTTTGCAGGTCCTTGGAATGCGCAGTCGCAAGAACATGGCGCGTGACACCTTCCATGTAGTGGCGGTCCATGTAGATGGGCATCTGATTACTCCTGTTTTGACGGGAACGAACCGCAGCGGTCTCTGTTTGTGCCAAGTCCGCCTCGCACCCGCCCCGAGTAAGCTAGCCAAACTTGGCCATGCGAAAACATAATTTGTGCGAATGACTGGACCCAGGGCATCGGCAATCCTTAACGCGCCGTCGTCTCGACCGCGAAAACGAGGCGATGAATGTAAGGCCAGAAAATGATGACTCCGACGATCCCCGCCCCGATTGCCGTCACCAAGACGGCCCCAGCGGCAACATCCTTGGCGTGTCCAACCAGGGGATGTAAATCCTCTATGGCAGCGTCCGCGAGCAGCTCCAAGGCAGTATTGAGCGCTTCCGCTGTCCACACCGAACTCGCCGCAATCACAATACAGCACCATTCCGCCGCGCTGAGCTGAAAGAAGAACCCTGCGGCCGCGACCAATATTGTCACCACCGCGTGTATCCACGCGTTGTGTTGCGAACGAAGAACGTACGCGATCCCGTGGAGAGCGTGCCGGACGCTCTTTATTCGAGCGGCAAATTCAAACGGACGATTCATGGAAATTTCGCGTGCACCAGCGTGGCCGCTGTCTCAGACGCAGATTTTCAATTTGCTTGCCGTTTCCAAGCTCGATTGCGGCGAACGACGGCCAACTTGACACGCTCCCGAGCGTTGGTAGCTTTTGGAAGCAGGTAAACCGGGAAGGAACGCATTGAAGAATGCAAGCCGGTTGGCAAGAGCCATGACAAGACATTTTCCAGTCATTTGCCTAATCAGCGCCATTGCTGCTCTGCCAGCGCTCGGGGCGGGCAGTGCACCAATCGACGAGCCAACGGTAGAAGAGACACCCGCTCCAAAGGAGAAACCGCGCCGCAAAGGAGAAGCCGAGCGCAAAAGAGAAGCCGACGACTAAAGAAAAGCCGGCGGCGAAGCAGGAAAGCTCCGCGGTCTCCGTCTACAACGAGGGAGTTGCGCTGATGCAGGCCAAGCGCTTCGCGCAGGCCGAAAAGAAGTTCGAACAGGCGGTGAAGCTGGATCCAAACTTCGCCGAGGCATACAACAATCTTGCCTTCACCCTGCGAAAGCAAGGCAGCGGCAACTACAAGCAATCGCTCGCATATTATAACAAGGCGATCGAGCTGAAGCCGAAGTTGGCGGAAGCATACATGTATCGTGGAGTCCTCTACACTCAGATGGGCAGAAAGGCCGACGCCCAAGCAGATCTTGCCTCATTGAAGAAGCTCGATGCTGGACTCGCCAAGGAGCTCGAAGAGTATTTTGAAACGGGCAAAGAAGAAGACTATCTCTACGGCGCGGCCAAGAAGAAATAGTCGCCTGCGTCAGCTGCGGTAATAAGACAAATACCTAGGCGGAATAGAGGGGTTGTCGGGGCGCCTCCACCGGTATTTTCCCCAATTTCTCCTAGCGATCCCCGTGATGATCTAACTAGTTTTGGCGAGGGCTGGCTGCTTGATCGATGAATATGGTTCGGGTGATGCCCACGCCTGCTTCCTGATAGATGACTTCGCCGTCCCTGGCCCAGACATAGTGCGGCAGATAAGCGGGGATCACGCAAACTGCGCCTGTAGGGATCGCGACTACCTTCGATTCGTCGAAAGTCCTTCCGAAGCCGATATAGAGCACGCCTTGAAGCACCGTGCTGTTTCGTTCGTCCGGGTGGGTATGCGGAGGTATCCTTCCGCCAGCGGCTAATTTGACCCTCAAAATGTAGGGGCCAGATTCCGTGCCATCACCAAGGACCCAGGCCGACTCTAGTGCCGGATTGTCAGGCAGGCTCCGCCAGGAGAAGTTCTCCGGAACGAGCGCGATCGGAGCCTCGCTCTGAGCGATCGCGAGACCTGGAAAAAGACGGTCGACCAAAAAAACCAACGCAGCCGCTCCGATAAGGGCACAACGCGGGAATTTCACGTTGAGGCAGTGTTCATTGCGCAAGCGAGCACACCTCTACCGAGTGGGAACATCACTGCGCTGCTAGAGCAGGGTGGCTCCCGAGGCGAGGCGAGGTCGCGCCAGTTTGTCGATCTCGCCGGGCAGTGCCTGTCTCTCAAGGGACCGCTCCATAAGCAACGATCGGGAATGGTCGCTCGACTCCATCCTAATCGGGCACCTTTCTAAAGCCAATCGAGATCCTGTTCCAGGCATTCACCACAGCGATCGCAATGCTTAGATCCACGATCTCCTTCTCGGAAAAATACTCGCAGAGACGATCGTAGTCGGCATCTGGAGCATGCGTATCGGAGACGTGGGTGAGGGCCTCCGCCCACGCCAAGGCCGCACGTTCGCGCTCATCGAAATAAGGCGCTTCATGCCACACCGGCAGCACGTCGAGTCGTTGTTGTGTCTCACCTAGCCGCCTGGCCTGCTTTGTATGGAGGTCAACGCAATAGACGCAGCCATTGATCTGGGAGACTCGAATCTCGACGAGAGCGCGAAGAAGCGGCTCAAGAGAGCTTGATTCGAGGTAGTGGGTAACGGCGGCAAGCTTGCTGACCCCCTCCGGCGCCAACTGGTAATAATTGATCCGTGACATGACTCCTATCGGTTTGCTTAAAAATCCGGGCCGAGCTCCTCCTGCCGGATCCCGGTCCCAGGGAGAGTGAACCGAAACGTCGTGCCGACCCCTTCCATCGTTTCTACGCTCACCGTTCCACCCTGCGCCTCAACGAAGCTTTTCACGATGGCTAGTCCGAGCCCTGTTCCCCCTTGTTTCTGAGGATCGGTTTCGAGTTTCTTAAAGATATTGTCGAGGCGGTCTTTTGGAATGCCGGATCCATCATCACTCACCAGGCATTCGATGGAGCCAGCCGGATCAACTTCGCGCGCCTCGATGACCACCTCGCCGCGGGGCGTATAGGTGATGGCATTCGCAAGCAAATTTTGAAAAATACGCCTGAGCAAGCTCGCGTCCGCATAAATTAGCAAATCGTGCGAAATTCTGTTGAATACCTTCGTTCCGGCGGTGTCGGCGACAGGTCTTATATCCTGAATGACCGACTCGACGAGCGGCCAGAGATCAAACAGTCCGGCGCTCCAACTGCATGCCCATTTCGGTTTGCACATGCGCGCTCTCTTTGAGGACCTTTTCAATGAGCGACTCCAAGTGGCGCACGTTGCGGCGCAGCATGCTCAAGATACGTTCCGCGTTCGCGCCCGTTCGGCTAGTTGCCGTTTCGAGTTCAAGAATACTGGTCGCCAGCGCAATAGCGTTCAATGGCGTGCGCAGGTCGTGCGTTACAAAAGCCAAATATTCGTCACGGCGCCTCTGCACCTCGAGCGCCTGTTGCGTGGCAAAGGTCTGGATGGCGAGCCCGATCGCCTCATCCAACACGCGATTTAAGATGTGAAATGCCTTACCAGACAGACTAAGTCCGTTGTTATCCGCCAAGTCGTGGATGCAACCGCGGAGAATATTGTATTCGGAAACCACCTCGACAATGTCAAAGCCATGCTCGTAACGTTCGAGCCCGTGGAGGGGCGGACTTCCTTCGACGAGAGCCTCGGCAATTGTTTGGTCGGCGACGTTTCGGAGCGCCGCCGCCAGTTCATCGAGCAGGGCGGGAACATGATCGTTCAGCGTCGGAACATCGAGGTGCTTTGCTGACGGGAGCTGGCGGACCTGCTCCCTCCACCACGCAAGCAATATTTCCCGCTCGCTCAGGATGAGGTCCGCAAGTCGATCGAGGTTTTGAATGCTCATGACGCCTACTCGGAGCTGCCTAGTTGTCAGCCGGGTTCGCTCCCGATCTTCAGGTGATATTTCACAACGGCCGCGATCGAGAAATCCGAGAAGAAGATGCGAAAGCCCGGTCCTTGTGGTGCCGCGCACATCACTCCTACCTGGAGGTCTCCCGAGCCGCGAAGATAAGCCGTCCTCAGCATGGAGAAATTGTCGGCGTCGAGCGAATAAAAGACCTCGAAACTCGATCCCTGCTTCTTGATTCGGAACCACACATCCTTAGGATTCATCGCCAGCGAGGTCACCGACCAGTCGGAGTATTCATTTGTCACCACGACACTGGCCTGCTGAACGCCCTCGACGTACTCAATGCCGCACTTGGTCCAATATTCTTCGGACGTTCGTAACATTAAACCGCCTTGGTCGTAGAGCGATGCATACTCGCCACGAAGGCGAACCTGGACGGAAAAATCGCCTGGAACCGATTGGAAGAAGAAGTGACCAGAATCATGGGTGAAGCCGTAGTGCGTCTTTCGCCAGAAGTCGGTATTGGGCGATACTTCTACCGACAGTTCATCTCCGCGAACGTCCCACCCAACGGGCTCATTAAGCCAACGGAAAGTTTCCCACATAACGTAAATCTGTTAAATATTAGCTACCTCGCTCACCGCACGAGCGGCGAGGCTTCTCCCCAGCGTGCGGCAAAGACGAACTCAGCGAGCCGCTTTCGCTTCCTGGGCGTTAAGTCGCGTTCCTTGAGCTCTTCGGACAACTTGGCAGGGTCGCCTCGATAGCCGATGGCCATCGCTGTCCATGCTTCGGACTGCTCGGGGATGCTGTAGATCTCGCGGGCCTTATCCGGTTCAATGCCGATCATCTGATGAACGGAGAGACCTCTCGAGGTCGCTTCGAGGACCAGGTTTTCCGCCGCAAGGCCAAGATCGTGAACGGCAGCTCGATTTTCCTTGTTGTTGCGCGTAAATCTCAGCGTGACCACGCACAAGACGAGCACAGGTGCGGCTTTGGCCCATTCCTGGTTGGCCTCAACCAGGCACGACAAGAGCTTATTGAACTCCTCGGGTTCTTCTCTCCGCGCGACGATGATAACTCCAAGGCTGTTCGTTGTAGGAAGAGGGCGCCCAGCGCGCGGCTTCAAACAACGAACGAATATCGGCAATCGCGACGCTCCGATCCTCGAAGGCATAAGGACTCCAGCGTGCGGCCAGAAGCTCGTGAATGGGGTAATCTGTAGATGCTGTCTTTCGGTTCATAATCCAGTTGGTTCCGGTGCCTCATGGCGAATTTCAATGCCCGGTTGAGACAAACTAATCTTTTAAACGCTCGGAGAAGAAAGCGTGGCGGTCAGAGCTCCATAGTCCCAACAGTCCCACCCCTCGGTGATTTTGCCATCGCGGACGGTGACGAAGCTCATGCCACTGAAGGTAACTCTTTCTATTTGTCGCAGTAATTCCGAAGAAGTCGCCTTGATACGTGCCGACAACCTCCCAGTGCAGGCATGCCCGCGTGTCATCGCCGACCGATCTGAGAATACGAACTGAGAGATCAGGAAAGGCACCAAAGAACATGTTACGGAGGCTGGGAGAACTGCGCTATCCCGCAAACCTGCGCGCCCCCGGCAAAATGCGCGACCGCATCATCTGCCATCAGCGCGTCAATGGCACTCTTGTCACGGGCCTTCCAGACTCGCTCAAACCATTCGTTGACGATTTCTTTCGGTGTCGGTGCTTTCATGGGCGTTTCGGACTGGGCGACAGCTCTTTGCGAGCTTTGCCGTTCGGCGCGGAGTGCAAAGCTTGCCTATGCCTTCAGCACGGCTTGGGCCAGTTGCGTCAGCGACTCTTTGGCGTCACCGTAAAGCATCGCACAATTTGGCTTAGTAAAGAGTGGATTTTCCAGACCCGAAAAGCCTTTGCCGCTACCACGTTTGAGGACGACGACTGTCTTTCGCGCGATCAACTTCGAGGATCGGCATGCCGGCAATCGGACTCGAGGAATTATCCCGGGCGTCCGGGTTGACGACGTCGTTGGCGCCGACGACCACGGCGACATCCGTCGCCGCGAAATCTGGATTGATCTGCTCGAGCTCGTAGAGTTGCGAATAGGGGATATTCGCTTCGGCGAGAAGAACGTTCATGTGGCCAGGCATTCGTCCGGCCACCGGATGAATGGCAAATTTCACCGTCACGCCCGCATCTTCCAAGGCGGTGGAAAGCTCTCTGACGGCATGTTGCGCCTGAGCGGTGGCCATCCCATAGCCGGGCACGAAGACGACCTGGCGCGCATACTTCAACTGCGGCGCAAGGTCCTCGAGATTAGCCACTCGCATCGTCCCCTCGGTGAGCACTCGTCGTGGCCTCGGACACTTTGCCAAAGGCGCCGAAGAGGACCGCGGTGATCGAGCGGTTCATCGCCCTGCACATGACGATCGAGAGAATAAGTCCCGATCCCCCATCCAAGCGTGCCCGCGATGATCAGGACATTGTTGGAAATGGCAAAGCCAATCGCCGCAGAAGCCAGGCCGGCATAGGCATTGAGCAACGCGATAACTACCGGCATATCCGCGGAGCCAATTGGAAGCACCAGCAAGACTCCAAAGATCAGCGAGAGGACCGCCATCAAATAGAAGAGCGGCGCCGCGCCGGGATGAAAAATCAGGATGACAAAGGCCAAGAGGATCACTCCCAGGAGCGAAAGATTGAAGACGTTCTGTCCCTTGTAGGTCATTGGCCGGCCTGGCAGCATTCCCTGCAGTTTGGCAAATGCGACCAAGCTGCCGGTCGTCGTTAATGATCCCAGCAGCACGTCAAAACCCAAAGCTCCCATGGTAAATTTGCTCAGACTGGCACCGTGCAACGAATACTCCGAAATGCCGACGAGCGCGGCGGCCAAGGCGCCGAAAGCGTGCGAAAAGGCGGTTCGCTGCGGCATCGCCGTCATCGGCACCCACAGACCGATTCCGGTGCCGATGGCGGATCCAAGGAGCAGACCGGCGATAATCCATTCGTAGCTGACGATCTCCTGATGCATCAACGTCCCGATGATCGCCATGAGCATCCCGAATTCGGCGAGATGCATCCCACGTCGCGCCGTCTCCGGATGACTAAGCCCGCGCAGACCGAGAATGAAGAGGATCGAGGCCAGGAAGTAGCTCGCCTCGATAAGATAGTAGCGCATACGTTAAGACTTCTCTTCTTCCGGCGCCGTTGTGCGCTTCTTCTTGAACATCCTGAGCATGCGGTCGGTAATAATGAAGCCGCCGACGACATTGGTCGTCGCACAAGTCACGGCAATAAAGCCCAACGTAGTGCTGAGCGTGCTATGCTGTGCCCCCGCCGCCACCAGCGAACCGACCAGCGAAATACCTGAGATCGCGTTCGTCGCTGACATCAGTGGCGTGTGCAGGAGCGAAGGAACGCGGGAAATTACTTGGTAACCTAAAAAGGCTGCCAACATGAAAAGATAGACGGTGGCAATGTAGGCTTGAGAGTTCATCGTGTAGCAGCGAGTTCCTGTAGCGAAGGCAGCCCGTAGGCGCCGCGGATTGTTTCATTGCAGATTTCCCCGGCGTGCGTGACCACCGCGCGGCGCAAAATCTCTTGGGAAAGATCGAGCGCAAAGGTTTGGCTTTGCTTATCCCAGCAATGTTCAATCAGAGCGGCGAAATTGTTCGCGAGCATTTCGCTGGCGTTCGTCGCTGCGCGACTGGGCAAGATTTGTCAGGGCGACGACGTTGACGCCTCCGACATCCGAAACCTCATCGGGCTTCACCCCTTCGACATTACCGCCGGACTCGACGGCGGTATCGACGATCACGCTGCCGGCGCTCATCTGCCCAACCATCGCTGAGGTAACAATCACGGGTGCTTTCCGACCGAATACCTGCGCCGCTGTAATCACGACGTCCGCCGACGCAACACGCTCGGCCAGCAATTCGCGTTGCTTCTGGATTTGCTCCGGGGTGAGCGGCTTGGCGTAACCGTCCGCAGTCTGGGCGACCTCACCAAGGTCCACCTTGACAAAGCGGGCTCCGAGAGATTTTACCTGTTCCTCGACCGCGGGACGGGTGTCGAAAGCTTCAACCGTGGCGCCGAGTCGTCGCGCGGTTGCGATGGCCTGCAGACCTGCCACGCCTACGCCGATGACGAATACTCGCAGCGGCTTGAGGGTGCCTGCGGGCGTTATCATCATCGGAAAAATTCGCGCGCAATAGCGTGCTGCCAGGATGACCGCAACGTAGCCGGAGAGGTTTGCCTGGGAGCTCAGTGCATCCATTTTCTGGGCTACCGTGATGCGGGGCAGCATTTCCATGCTGATTGCGCTGACCCGCGCTGCGGCGAGTCGTTCGACAAGTTGCCGTTCATTAAAAGGATCGAGAAAGCTGATCTGAATGCACCCCGGCTTGAGAAGTCCGGCCTCTTCGATCGTCGGTTTACGCACGCGCAAGACCAGGTCGGCTTCGCGCAGAGATCGCTCGCGGTCGCGTCCAATTTCGGCTCCGGCCGTCTCGTAGTCGGCATCGCGGAAAAAGCTCGATGCGCCAATGCCTTCTTCGACTTCTACCTTTGCGCCCAACCTGATGAGCTTAGCGACGCTCGTGGGAGTAACTGGAGCACGGCGCTCGCCGGTCAGGTGTTCTTTGCAGGCAAATATCCGCATCGGACAATCGAATTCGTTTTTCGGAGACTCGGTGAAACTAGACAACCCTCCGATGAGAGGGAAATCAATTTATTGAGCTCGGCGACGTCGATCGTCTCGACTTCCCGAGACGTCTTCCTGAGTGCTTCGCAAGGACCAACCTGGAGTTCTCGCGTGGACAGTTTGGAAGCCATGCCACCTTAATGGCCGAGCATTCCTTGACAGAGATTCGCCGGCTCATCAAATTCGTTGAGCGTCGAAAGATGCAGGAGAATTCATGCCACACGAAGTCGAACTAATCGCGACGATCGCGATCGGTTTCGCACTGGCATTTGCGTTCGGCTTCATAGCAATTCGTTTAGGTCTGCCTCCGTTGGTCGGCTATCTCATCGCGGGAGTGTGCATCGGCCCATCGACTCCGGGATTCGTGGCCGATCGCGAGATCGCCGGACAGCTCGCAGAGATCGGCGTGATTCTGCTCATGTTCGGCGTTGGCCTTCATTTTTCCACAGCCGACCTGATGGCGGTGCGCCGGATTGCGATTCCGGGTGCGATCGGCCAGATCATTATCGCCACGGCTATCGGCGTGGGCATGACAACACTCTGGGGCTGGAGCTTTGGAGCGGGTTTGGTCCTCGGGTTATCTCTTTCGGTCGCGAGCACCGTGGTCCTGCTCCGGGCGCTGGAGGAGCGCAACGCTATCGAGACCCCCAACGGTCGCATTGCCATTGGCTGGCTGATCGTCGAAGACCTGGCGATGGTGCTCACCTTGGTGCTCCTGCCCGCCTTCGCGGAAGCCTTCGGCGGACGCGCGGCTGATGCAGCTCACGCCGCACCCAGGCACGGACTTGCAGCCATTCTGGGCATCACTTTTCTCAAGGTTGCGGCCTTCCTGGCGATTCTCCTGCTGATCGGTCCGCGCGTGCTTCCTTGGATGTTAAAGCAAGTGGCGCGCACTGGATCGCGCGAGCTTTTCACTCTGTGCGTTCTTGCGGTCGCTCTGGGAGTTGCCTTTGGCGCCGCGGAGCTCTTCGGCGTCTCCTTTGCCCTTGGGGCTTTTTTCGCGGGCATGGTCTTGCACGAGTCGGATTTGAGCCACAAAGCGGCGGCAAACTCGCTGCCATTGCAGGACGCATTTGCGGTCTTGTTCTTCGTCTCGGTAGGGATGCTCTTCGATCCCTTGATCATCGTCCGCGAACCGCTGATGGTTGCTGCCGTTCTACTGCTGATTGTAATTGGCAAGTCGCTCGTCGCCTTGGCGATCGTGCTGGCGTTGGGCTATCCCTTGAGCACCGCGCTCACCGTCTCCGCCTCGCTGGCTCAGATCGGCGAATTCTCCTTCATTCTCGCCGGGCTCGGCATCACCTACGGTCTGATGGAAAAAGAGGGCCTCAACCTCGTTCTGGCTGGTGCGCTCTTCTCCATCACGCTCAATCCAATGGTTTTCACGGCCGTTGACCGCGTGATTCGACGCGTGCACTCCAACCCCCAGCTGAGGAGACAATTCGAAGAGGCACGCGGTTCCCGCTTCGCGACGCTCAAGAAGATCTCGACTCCGCACGGCGGCAAGCTGAAGAAAGAGCCGCCGCCCACAAAACCTTCACGCCTGAAGAGCTGGTCGACCGCTTTCCCCTCTTCGAAGGCCTTACCCCGGAGCAGCGCGAGGTCCTTTTGCTTCACTTCGAGCCGCGCACCGCCCAGCCGGGTGAGCGAATAATTCGGACCGGCGAAAAAGCCGATGCTGTCTACTTCATTGTCGACGGCCAGGTTGAGGTCGCCGTCGGAAATCGACGAATCAAATTGGGACCCGGCGATTTCTTCGGAGAAATGGCCCTCATCAGCGGCTTGCCACGCGCCGCGGATGTCACCGCCCTGGACTATAGCAAGTTTGCCACGCTCAGCCGGCGTGACTTCCGCGAATTTTTGGCGCGCTATCCAGCAATTCGCGCCCACGATTGCCGCCCTCGCCGGTAAGCGCCGGGAGATGAACCGCCACCTCGCAGGCGAAAATGCCTGAAATGCCGGCCGCCCTGTGAGGTGCGCCTAGTGAGTTCTGCCGTTTACGAGATCTGATAAAAAGTCTCTTCATCGAAGCGGCAGTCACTTCTGGCGACTCGGTCAGCAAACCGTGGGCGGCTTGCTTAGGACGACGAGCTGCGCCCCTGGAATGTGGTGCGCCAAGTCCGCCGACAATGAGAGGCCGCCCAAGATGTCCTCATCTCCGACAACCACGAGCGTTGGACAATTGATCTCACGCAGGCGAGCGGATGCATCATAATTCGTGATCGCGCGACTTTGTTGATAAATTCCCGAAGCACTCGGCGGAAACGGATTCGCTAAGATTTCCTGGATGACCTCATCAATCGCTCCAGACGTTGCGTAAGATCGCGTCGTGTAGATCCACGGCAAACTCAATCGAATGTCTGTCGCCGGATCCACGAGCTTGGGAAGATTGCCCCACAACTCGATCACCGTCCTCCCGCGCTCCTCCATCTTTGCGCAGGACGCCAAGAGGAGCAAACAATGAAAATATCCGGATGAGTCGCGAATACCTATTCAACGACAAAGACTGGTTCTCTTGTAGAGCGTGGGCAGCAAGATCGAATGCGCAAAGAGATCGCAGCGCTCGACGGAAACCGACTTGTTAACAGTGTTTGCAAAGCTGAATGACCGCCAAACGTCTCCCGGCGAGTCCTCGACCAGTTCAAAGGAGATCAGCGATTTCCCACTAGCGTGTAATTTGCTTTGCAGGCGCGTCGTATTTCAAAGATGTTCAAGCACGCCGCAGATCGAGAATTCGTAACGAGCGAATGAAGGTAGGTTCCGCCAAGTTTCATGCTGCGAGGCGTAGCCTGATTGAGGTATGCCCCCACGAAGGCTCAAAGTTGAAAAGGACGGATTGGACGTATACGACTTTTACCGCTGCGCGAGATTCGAACCTTTGCGAGAAGGGCATATGAAGGCTTCAGAATGAGGTCATCCAGTACCGGCTAACGAACCAGAGCGGCTTGCCACCGTTCGAGCACTCAATGTCCTCGATACCGCTCCCGAAATTGCCTATGATGAAATCGGGGAACTGGCGGCGGAAGCTTGCCAGTGTCCAATCGCCTATATCAGCTTTATGGACGATGATCGGCTCTGGCTCAAGGCCAAGTACGGTCTGCCGCCGGATTTCAACCAGTGCGCGCGCGAGGTCGCCTTCTGTGCGACGACAGTCTGTGGCAGCGAGATGGTCGTGTCATCGGATTTGCGGCAGGACGCGCGCTTCCGTGAAATCCCGGTTGTCACGAGCGAACCATTTTTCAGGTTCTATTGTGGCATGCCACTCATCACCGTCGAAGGTTATGCGCTTGGGACATTGTGCGTAATGGATTTCAAACCCCGGCAGCTTACCTTTCAACAAACCGAATCGCTGCGGCGCTTATCGCATCAGGTTATGACCCAACTGGAGCTGCGCCGGCGACTGATCGAGCTCGACCAAGCCATCAAAGAATTGGTTGACGCACGGGCGGATATCGCCATGGAAAAGGCACGAACCGAGGAACTGCTCCTCAATATCCTGCCCGCCGCAATCGCCGAGGAGCTCAAGAAGAGTGGCAAGGTGCAGCCGAAGTATGTGCCTTCGGCAACGATACTGTTCGCCGACTTCAAGGCCTTTACCCTATTGGCTGAACGCACCGAGCCCAACGCGCTCATTGGGCTTCTCGACCAGTATTTCACCACCTTCGATGAGATCGTTACCCACCATGGACTGGAGCGGCTCAAGACGATTGGCGACGCGTACATGGCCACCGCGGGCGTGCCGACATCGAGCCGTCGGCATCCTTTCGATGCTTGTTTGGCGGCGTTAGCGATGCAGGCCACCGTCGCTCAAATGAAGATACTGCGCGAGAGGATGCGATTACCGGCACTGGAGCTGCGCATCGGCATCCATACGGGACCGGTCATATCGGGAGTCGTCGGCCGGCGAAAGTTCACATTCGACATTTGGGGCGACGCCGTGAACACGGCGGCCTTGATGGAAGCGAGCGGCGCGCCCGGCCGGATCAATGTCTCGGAAACTGTTGCCGGGCACGTCAAGACGCTGTTTGAGCTGGAGCCCCGTGGCGTTATCGAGGCCAAACACGGTCGCGGGCTCGAAATGTCATTCCTGAATCGTTTGAGGCCGGACCTGTCTGCTGATGCTGAGGGCCGCAAGCCGAATGAGAAATTCGCAGTTGAATGCACCAAATTGCTCACCGGCTTCTCTGGCTCATTGGTGGAGCCTTAGGCAGTTGTGTGTCAACGCGCTGTTCACGACCGGATTTACTTGGCGTTACCAAAATGGGTCTTCGCTTTTTCCGACGGGGTTAACCCGATGGCCCCAAATCCTTTGGTCTACCGCGACGAAAAGACCGTTTTCCAAGATCTGACAGAAAGTCCATTATCGAGGCAGCACGTGGCCTCCGCGCACTCGGTCAGCAAACCGTGGGCGGCTTGCTTGAGGACGACGAGCTGCGCCCCTGGAATGTGGTGCGCCAAGTCCGCCGACAATGGGAGGCCGCCCAAGATGTCTTCATCTCCGACAACCACGAGCGTTGGACAATTGATCTCACGCAGGCGCGCGGATGCATCATAATTCGTGATGGCACGACTTTGCTGATAAATTCCCGAAGCACTCGGCGGAAATGGATTCGCTAAGATTTCCTTGATGACCTCATCGATCGCTCCAGGCGTTGCGTAGAAGCGCGCCGTGTAGATCCAGGGCAAACTCAATCGAATTGCCGTCGCCGGATCCAGAAGCTTAGGAAAATCGCCCCATAGCTCGATCACCGTCCTTCCACGCTCATCCATCTTTGCGCAAGAGGAGAGGAGGATCAAAGACTTGACTCGCGTCGGGGCAAGCAAGCGCCAACTCGAGCGCAATTTGCCCGCCCATCGAATGACCCGCAATGTGGACAGAATCTAGTCCAATCGCATCTAGGAGTCCGATCGTGTCTTCCGCCATTCGACCGAATGGTATACGCAGTCGCCGGGGAGGTAGATTGTCCCACGCCTCGATTGTCAAAGGTAATCAGGCGATAGTTCGAGGCGAGCAATGGGACAAGCTTGCGCCAGTTCGTGTGGTCGCAAGCAAAGCCCGCGATGAGCAGCAATGGCTCACCGGCTCCGCTCTCTTCATAGAACAACTCGATTCCGTTTGCTTGGACCTTAGGCATACTCTCCGCACGATCGTAGCCGGTGTAGATGCCTGTTCCCGCCGGCAAACGCGAGCAGCAATTTGCGCGAGAAGGAACCGCGCTGAAGGCGCGATTGGTTGTTGTAGCGGGCCGCCCAGGCGCCTCCCCGCCGCCGGCGAAGAGCCCCCACGACGATGAGACATCGTCGCTACAGCGCAGTCATGGACCACCGTGGCAGAGGTTCGCCGCGGGGCAAAGCGTTGCTCGGTGGCGAAGTCGTGCGCTCAACCTGCCGGCGTGAAGCCTGGCACAATATCAAATTTGGCGACGAGCTCTCCGATCCGCGATCCTGCAACCGGCGCAAAATGCCACCGTCACTGCAGCTTGAGCATCTGCATCGCCGATCGAGCGATAAAGACCATCACGCAAGTTGCCCGGATGGCCTTGAATGTAGAGCTGCGTACTCCAGGCAGGCCGACCCTTCACTTTCACCATGAAGTGAATATGTGGCGCATGACGACTCGGATACGGGACAGGTTTGATGGTGCGAAAATAATACTCGCCGGTTGATCCGGTCAGAAAGCGGCCAAACCCTTGGAAGTTGGGATCGAAGCTCCCGGCCGGACGATGACTCCGTTCTTTCAAATAGGTAGCCGTGCTATCGACTTGCCAAATCTCAATGAGCGCATCACGGACCGGCTCGCCTCTGCTATCGAGAATCCGTCCGCTCAAATGGGTGATCTGCCCAACCGCTGGGGTGATCGAGTCGTTGACAATGATAAGATCGTTATCAGTGTCGCGCGGGAGCTTGTCGGGATAGAGTGGCCCAACGGTCATCTCGGGCGTCCTGCGCATCAGCTCTTCAGCAAAGAGGCCTGGCACGGTAAAATAACTCGCTGTCACCGCCGCCGCCTGCAGGAAACGACGCCGCGTAAGGTCAGAAGCCGACCGCTCCATGACTTAATAAACGCCACATCCGTGGGATGTATAGTGCCCGCTGATCAATTGGGTTGAACAATTCCTCTGGCGCGACAGCGGAATGATCTGTTCAATCAGCGGCCTTTCCTATGAGCAGGCCGTCGCGCTTCCGCCTCCTGGCAATATTGCTGGCCATGGCAATCCTTCCTTTGTGCATCCGTGCCGAGACAACTTCTCCCTCCAAAGAAATTCCCGGCCCGCTGCGAGGCTGGGAGCAGTGGGCGACCTGGGATGATGCGGATCGCGTCTGTCCCACGCCCTATCGAGATCCCGACAAGCCGCTTTGTTTTTGGCCCTCGCGTTTGACGCTGGAGATCGAGCCCACGGTCGGCCGCTTCGAGCTTGAGGTCACCGTCTTTAGCGAGTCATGGGTGCCGCTGCCGGGGGATGGAACGGCCTGGCCATACGAGGTGAAGGCGAACGGGGTCGTGCAGCCGATCGTCGAGCACGATGAACGACCTTCAGTGAAGTTGCCGGCAGGGGTATTTCGACTCGAAGGCAACTATCGCTGGAGCGAAGTTCCGGCCAAACTGGCGATTCCAAAGGAAATTGGCATGCTCGTGCTGACGCTTCAGGGCGCCGTCGTCGAATCGCCCGCGTGGGACGCAGAGGGCAACCTCTGGCTAAGACGAGACGGTGCCGCCGAGCAGGCCGAGGCAGATTTTCTCGGCATCAAAGTCTATGCCGTCCTCGAAGATGGCATTCCGCTTTGGCTTCGGAGCGAGATCGAGCTGAGCGTTTCGGGAAAAAATCGAGAAGAACAGATCGGTTCAATTCTGCCGGAAGGCTGGAAGCTTGCGGCGGTCGATAGTCCGATTCCCGTGGCAGTGGATGATGCCGGCCAAATGAAAGCCCAAGTGCGTCCCGGCAAGTGGATCGTGCATCTGGACGCATTCCGTCTCGATAATGCCAAGGAAATCCGCTATGCGCCAGATGCCAGACCAGCGGTGGCGGAAGAATTGATCGGCTTTCGCGCTAACCCGGAGTTGCGCATGGTTGAGATTCTCGGAGCGCTCCCCCGTCGACGTCTCACAAACGACTTTTCCCGAGCGATGGCGGGACCTGCCCGTTTACCGTTGGCTAACTTCGTCGCCGCTGCGCATCGAAGAGCGGATGCGCGGAATGGGCACTCAGAAGCCGGAAGGCTTAAGGATCAGCCGTTCGCTGTGGCTGGATGAAAACGGACGCGGAATCACTTTCCGCGATAACATAGCGGGTCAGATGCAGCAGATCTGGCGCCTGGATACAGCTCCGGGGCAGGATCTCGGATCGGTCCTCTCGGATGGCCAGGGCCTGCTGATCACGCGCAATGCCAAAAGCGGAGCTGCAGGCGTCGAAATTCGCTCGCGCAATCTCAACCTTGAGGCCACCGGACGCATCGAACACACGAGTGAACTTCCCGCATCAGGCTGGCAGGCAGACACCGATGCGTTGAACGTTACCCTTAATATTCCTCCTGGGTGGCGTCTTCTTGCGCTGTTCGGGGCAGATTGGGTCCGTGGAGATTGGCTGACTGCCTGGAGCCTGCTCGACCTTTTTCTTCTTCTGGTTTTTTCCCTGGCTGTCTTTCGCCTTTGGGGTCTGCGAACCGCTATCCTCGCTTTGCTCGCGTTCGGTCTCTCTTACCAGGAACCTGGAGCGCCGCGCTACGTTTGGCTGGTCCTGCTGATGCCTCTAGCCTTGCTTCGCGTGGTCCCAGCTGGCTGGGGACGCCGTCTCGTCAACGTCTGGAAATGGATCGCGATCGCGGCGCTGGTTTTCTTGCTGGTTCCGTTCGTGGCCAGACAAGTGCAGCAGGCATTGTACCCTCAACTTGAGTTTGTTGACGCGGTCCAGCCACTGTCCTCCCAGCGATTTGAAGCAGTCGACGTGCAGGCCGCCCCGCCGTCCGAGGCCGCCGACGAAGCCCGCGCGAAAGCGGCTGCGCCCCGCCGGGTCGCCCCGCCAAAGCTAGACAGCAATCTCGTGTATGAGCCGAACGCCCGCATCCAGACGGGGCCCGGTGTCCCCAACTGGACGTGGCGGGTGGCGACCTTTGGATGGAATGGACCGGTGCTGGCCTCGCAGAAGGTTCGTCCAATCCTCATTTCGCTTCTCGTCGAGCGCACGTTGACTGTGCTGCGTGTAATGCTTTTGCTCGCGCTGGCCTATATTCTTCTGAATGCTCGTCGAGCGCGGCCCTTGATCTTCGGACAGGCGGCCCGGGCAGGGATTTTCGCCCTCGTCCTTACTGGTTCGGCACTTCCCGGACAGGCACAGCTGCCCGATCAAGAGATGATAAATACGCTGCGTAAGCGCCTGCTCGAGCGTTCCGACGCTTACCCCCATGCGGCTGACATTCCCTCTATTGCCGTCAAGTTGGACGATCGTCGCATGATCATCGATGCCGAGGTCCATGCCGCCATTCGCACGGCAGTTCCCCTGCCCGGGCATTTCCCTGGGTGGACTCCGACCTCGGTGCTCGTGGAGGAAGAACCGCAGGCACCCGTCCGCCGTGACGACAACTACCTCTGGGTCGTCGTCCCTCAGGGTGTCCACAAAGTGCACATCGAGGGAGTCCTGGCGGATGCCGAGGAATGGCAGCTGACATTTACGCTGAAGCCTCGCCAGATCACCATCGATGCGCCGGACTGGAACGTCAGCGGAGTCGGGCCGGACGGCGTCCCGGAGGAACAAATTTTCTTTGTTCGAAAGAGCAGGTCCACCACCGGAGAAGCAAGGTACGATCGACAGGAATTTCACACGGTTGCCGCCATCGAACGAAACCTGCAGCTTGGCCTCGCGTGGCAAGTGCGCTCGACAGCAAGGCGACTCTCACCGCCTGGCACAGCCATTGCCCTTCGCGTTCCTCTGCTGCCAGGCGAGAAGGTCCTTTCGGCCAACACGAACGTAAAAGACAACATGATCGAAGTGCGCTTGGGGGCGAACGATTCAGAGTTCGTCTGGGAAAGCGAACTGGGGATGACGGATCAGATCAGCCTAACTGCGAAGACCGACGCCACCTGGGTCGAACAATGGCGTCTGGTCGCCTCGCCCGTCTGGAACATCGACATTTCTGGTCTCGCACCGACTTTCGATCCGAGTAATCCGGAGCTCGTCCCAATCTGGTACCCTTGGCCTGGAGAAGCCGCTCAGCTGTCGATAAGCCGGCCAGAGGCCATTCCAGGACCGACCGTAACTATCAACAGCGTCCAGCATGAGATCGCGCTCGGTAAACGGCAGCGCGTTTCGAGGCTGGACCTCTCGATCAGAAGCAGCCTCGGCGAAGACTTCCTGGTAGATTTGCCTGCCGAGGCCGAAATCACTTCCCTTACGCAGAGCGGAAGAACGATCCCCGTCCGCAAGGACGGGACAAAACTCATTGTGCCTCTTCAACCGGGCGAGCAGCCGGTATCGGTGGGATGGAAAATCGACCGCACGCTCGGGCTTTTTCCGACTGCCGAGCAGGTTCGACTCCCTGTTCCGAGTGCGAATATCGAGACCTCAATGCGCATCCCCGACGACCGGTGGATCCTCTGGGCGCACGGTCCTCTCCGCGGTCCCGCTGTGAGATTCTGGAGCATCCTGGCTTGCGCATTGATCGCAGCATGGGTGCTGGGTCGAATTTCGACCTCTCCGCTGCGATCCTTCGAATGGATGCTTCTCGCCATCGGACTCACCCAGGTTCCATTGCCGGCCGCCCTGGCCGTAGTCGGATGGTTGTTTTTCCTCGCCTGGCGAGGGCGGCCTTCATTCCTCGTCCCTTCCCGCATGGGGCTTCAATTTGCTTCAACTCTTGTTAATCGCTTTGACGGCGGTGACTCTCGTCATCTTTGTGGCCGTGGTGGCAGCGGGTCTCCTGGGCAGTCCGGAAATGTTTATCTTGGGCAATGGCTCCCACCGGACGCTGCTTCGCTGGTATCAAGCGCGATCCGAGGCGGAGCTGCCCACGCCTGGATGTTTTGCAGTTTCCATCTGGTGGTATCGGATTCTCATGCTCGCCTGGGCTCTCTGGTTGGCAGCATCGCTCATTCGATGGCTCCGCTGGGCTTGGCACCAATTCGGCGGTGGAGGATACTTCCGAAAGATGGGAAAGAAGGCGCTCACGCCGCCGCCACTGCCTACTCAGGGGTAGAGCAGTCGCGAAGGACATCGTGCATTCTTGTGGCCAAACCGCTACTGCGTTCAGAAGTGTTAAGTTTTAAGTCTTAAGTTTTAAGAGGGAGTACCCTGCGGATGAGTTGCGTTTGCCTTAAACTTAAAACTTTAAACATAAATTGTTCAGAGGCTATCGGGGTGCCAGCGCTGCCAATGATCGGCGTGCGTTGAAAGATAGGCGCCCTGCTTGAAAAATCGGTCATAAAACTCCAAATCGAGGTGATGAGCCTGGAGGTAGATAGTCGCGATCAGGCTTGGCACCGTTCCGGGAAACTTGCCGAAGGTGTCAAAGATGTACTGCGCCTGCAATGCCACACACGCACGAAAATCCTCGCTATGCACCTCGGCCGCCGAGCGCACAGTCGGCGAGTCCTTCCAGGGTCCAGGAGTCTCCGCATGGAATGGGCCGCCCCGGCCGAACTTGCGTTCGCAAAGCGTATCAACGGCCGCCCGCATATCTGCGAAATGGGGCGGGCAATAGGCCTCCATGACATCCTCGAGCCCGGTCGGATTCGGGTAGGGCCATCGAGCATCTGTGTCGAAACGGAAACCCATTCCGGGAACCTCCGGCGTTCCACTGGCGCCGAGAACACTAAACGGATCGATCCCGTTGAACATCCATCCGCCAAGTCCCATCGCTTGAAGAAGAAGCGCGCCCGCGTAGCAGCTCGTCGCCAGCTCGGCGGTCACTTCGGTAAGGGACCATTGTTCGACAAAAGTCAGCGGCCAAGTGTTCTCGACATTGACGATGTGCTTGAATTTCTCGATGCCGGGGATGGCTCTTCCGTTGATGTCGTCGCGCACAACAGACCCATTCTGCAGGAAGTAGCAAAGGGCAAGGAGCACATGCTGCGCGAGATCGGCGACAGGGATGACCAGGAGTGTTCCGGGACCGTTGGCTACCCAGGTATTGTGCGGCTCCATGAAAGGAGGCTTCTGCGGAAGCCCTAGGCGGCCGTCCCTTATCTTGCGAATACGCTTGCGAACATCTGCCAACACGGCCTCAAGGTCGAGCGAGCCGTCGTCTTGCCTCTCTGCACTGGCCGGCGCGTCGCGATTATCCAAGACGTAGACGCCCTCGTCGTCGGTGAAGAATGTTTTGCTGGTATGAAAGCCCGCTGCGGAAGGAAATGATCGTCCAGAGGCCGCACCGGCGTAGTTGGAGAGATGTGGCGCGTAGAGCTCGGCACGAAAAATCATGTGATGCCAACCCGTATTCCCGCCGCATGCCAAAATGACGAGCAGCTTTTCGAGCTCCGAAAGAGGAACAGGATCATGGCGGGATTTGTAGGCCAGCACGCCATCTGGGATCTCTGCGCCCATAAAAAAGCGCCGTGACCGCCGGCCCAGTAGGGCTCTAACCAACGGGAAGTTGAGCATGTCTCCAAAACCGGGTGGAAATGTTGCTTGATCCATAGTCTTCCCCACATACTCCCTCCGGGACATTCCCGTCAAAACTCCTCTCGATGTGAAGTTCCGGAAGACCTGTGCAAGCATCCCGTGAGAACTTCTATCGATGCCACGCTTGGACCGGGCGCAAAGTCATCGCTTTCCTGGGAGCTTGAAGCAGATCAGGAAGCATCTCCTCATAACGTTTCCGATAATCTTTCATCTGATTTCTGACAAACGCTTCCAGCGACGGCTCTCGCCATCTCTCGTACAGGGTGAACATACTTGGATCTCCTGTGCTTTGATCCAGTAGACAGGTCACGAAAGCGTCCTCCTGCGACATACGATCGATCAGCTCGATGACTGCTCTCTCCCAGTCTTCGACACGCTCTGGCTTGAGATGAAGCTGCACAATGAACACCAGCTCGTCGTCGGACGGAATTTCATTCCTTTCACTCATGGTCGTCTCTCCACAATGAATCTGCGTCCAACTATCTTTACTGTCGTCGGCTCGTCCAAGCAAACGTTGACCTATGGTGAGGACGATCGAAAGGAATGGAAGAAAACGTCGTAGTCGCGATACCGCCCTTGCCGACGCAGAGTTAGAGCGTTTCTCAGACATTCAGAAACATGTGGAAGCGCCCTCACAACTCGTCGATTTTTGATACGGTAGAAAGCCCGCTTTCTGCAAAGAGAAGACTCCGGTGTGGCGAAGACCTCGGGCTTCTGCTAGCGGAAGCATATGTCGGTGCCCCAAAACACCATCGCGATCATTTACGATTACGATCAGACGCTCTCGCCTGCTTACATGCAGGAAGAGGCAATCTTTCCGGTCTTCGGGATCAACCCGGAGAAGTTCTGGAGGCGATGCGCCGAATTGGTGAAAGACGACGGCTACGACAACGAGTTGGCCTACATGAAGGTGTTGCTCGACTCTCTCGAGATGGATCGTCCGACCACGGCTGAACTTCGCAGCCTGGGAAGCCGCCTCACATTTTACAAGGGATTGCCTGAGATGTTCGAAGAGTTCAAGCACGACCTGCTTTCCCCGGAACATACGACTCACGGCATTACCGTCGAACATTACATCGTCTCCTCGGGACTGAAGGCGATCCTCGACGGCTGCGAGCTCGCTCCCTACGTCCGAGCGATCTTTGGCTGCGAGTTTGCGGAGGACTCACAAGGAAGAATCACTTTCCCGCGCCGTGTCATCAGTCACACCCAAAAGACACAGTTCTTGTTTCGGATCAACAAGGGCATGCTCGACATGAGCCAGGATGTAAACGACCACATGCCGCCAGAACTCCGCCCGATCCCGTTCCCCAACATGATTTACGTCGGTGACGGTCCCACAGACGTGCCGTGCTTCACCGTGATGCGCCGCAACGGAGGCCAGGCGATCGCTGTCTACAATCCGGAAGATCCCTCGCGCTTGAGTTTCAAAAAATGCTACCAGCTCTGCACGCGCGCGGACAGGGTCCGAAACATTGCCCCTTCAGATTTTCGTCGTGGGAGTCACCTGCGCTTGCTCATCGAGGAAATGGTCCACGAAATCGCTAACCAAATGATCCAACATCGCCGCAATGAACTCGAAGCGGGAACAGTCCGCGCGCCCCGCTATTAGATTCGCTAATTGGCGACGATCAATTGCGATCGTCTGGACTGCCGCGCTGTAGCGGCGGTGTCCCCACCGCCGGGGGAAGCCCTTCGACGATGGGGACATCGTCGCTACAAAAAGAATGGTGCGCACACCGCGCTATTAGCATTTGGTTGAGCAATAATCTCTCCGCTACAATGAATTCGGAAAAGATTTGCGGAGGCGTTTGTGCCAAACCGCCATACAACTCGTCCAGTTCGCCTAATTAATCCTGTCCGGCTTGGATGGCGGTAATGGCGATCGTGTAAACGATGTCCTCGACCAGCGCGCCGCGGGAGAGATCGTTGACCGGGCGTCGGAGCCCCTGGAGCATCGGACCGATGCTGATCACATTGGCGCTGCGCTGGACAGCTTTGTAGGTGGTATTTCCCGTGTTCAGATCGGGAAAAATGAAGACGGTGGCACGGCCAGCGACCGGACTATCGGGCGCTTTGGTGGCGGCAACATCCGCCATCGATGCGGCATCATACTGGAGGGGTCCATCAAGCAACAAATCGGGCCGCTTGGTTTTGGCAATGCGGGTCGCTTCGCGCACCTTGTCGACGTCAGCGCCTGAGCCCGACTCGCCGGTTGAATAGCTAATCATCGCCACGCGTGCAGGAATCCCAAACCGCTCCGCGGAGTCAGCGCTTTGAATGGCAATATCGGCGAGCGTTTCGGCGTTGGGATCGGGATTCACCGCGCAATCGCCATACACCAGGACCTGGTCGGGAAGGCACATGAAAAAGATCGAGGAGACGACCTTCGCACCTGGCTTTGTCTTGATGATCTGCAGAGCTGGACGAATCGTATTGGCAGTCGAGTGCACTGCGCCGGAGACCAAACCATCCACCTCGGCTTGCGCCAGCATGACAGTGCCGAGCCAGACATTGTCCTTGAGCAGTTCGGCTGCGTCGTCCGGGGTGAGTCCCTTGTGCTTGCGCATCTCCACCAGCGGACCGACACAGTTCGCCCGGAGCAGCGAAGGGTCGAGGATTTCGAGGTTCTTTGGCAGTTCGACCTCCAGGCCCGCAGCGACCCGTTGGATTTCCTCGGGATTTCCGAGCAGGACACAGCGGGCGATATTTCGCTGCGCGCAGAGCGCCGCCGCGCGAATTGTCCGCGGCTCATCGCCCTCGGGAAGGACGATTCGTTTCTCCGCCGCTCGAGCACGCTCGGTGACTCGATAGCAAAATGCCGCCGGCGACATACGGGTTTCGACGGGAATGGCGGCGCGCGAAGCGATCCAGTCGGCATCAATGTAAAGGGCGACGTGATCCATCCCCAGTTGAACGCGTTCGATATCGTCTTCCGGGACCTCAGGGTCCATCTGATGGAGGCGGGTGGCCGTCTCCCAGCTGTTCGATTCGACTCGGATCACGGGCAGGCCAGTTTCCAACCCGGGTGCACTCAGGTTCCAGACGCGCTGATCCAGGTCAAACCCTCCCGTGAGCACCAGCCCGGCAATGGGAGTCTTCAAGGCGGCCAAGGCCACGGCCATGATTACGTCGCTGCGATCAACTGGCGTCACCAAGATCGTCCCCGCCTGAAAGGTATGGAGCATATTGGGAACGGTGCGTGCCAGCACCGAAATTTTCTTTACCCGACGGCTCTGAATTTCGCCCTCGTGCAACACCTCACCGCCAAGGTGGCGGGCGATATCGATCGCGCGACAGGCCGTGAGGTCCGGATTTGGCGGGATGGCTCCGATCAGGTGGAAGCTGCCGCGCTCCAGCAGCCGGCTTTTCGCCGCGAGCGAGTCTCGAAGGGCATTCAGCGGCAGCTTTTGCGGGTCGGGCACATGATTGATGATGCAGCCGATGATCGTGCCGGAATTCAGCCCTCCGTACTGAGTGGCAGCGACTTCCAAACGTTCGTCGAACTCCTCGATGGATAATCCGGCGAGCGATCCGGCCAGGATGACCTGGGCACTCAGAGTTCTGACGAGCTGCACGTTGAGCGCGGCTCCAATCGGCATATCAGAAGAATGGGCCAGACCTTCAACCACGACGACGTCAGCGTTTGCGGACGATTCGTGAAAATCGCGCATCACGCGCTCCATCAACTCGTCGGTCCGATCAGAGGAAATCAGCCGTTCGGCTTCGTCCAAGGAAATGGGAAGCGGGGGCCGCAAGCTCGTCGTAGCGCGGACAAAATGTGTGGAACGCTCGGGTCCTGTGGTATGGGCGGCCGGTTGCCCGATAGGTTTGCAGAAGGCGACGCGCACGCCGCGGTTGTCGAGCGCACGCACAAGCCCGAGAGCGACGGAGGTAAGCCCGACTTTGGCTCCGCAGGGAGCGAGGTAAAGCGTGTGAGGCATTTGGAACTTGGGGTTGAATTAAAGAAACCGTGACGTCTCGCGCGCGATGACGAGTTCTTCGTTGGTGGCGACCACGAGCGCGAGCAGTCCGGAGTCTTCGGTGGTGATCCTTCCGGCAGCGGACGCGCCGTTCTGCTCGTTGAGCTCCGAGTCAATCTTAGCTCCGAGAACACGAAGATTTTCGACCGTTCTTGTCCGAACCGGAGCAGAGTTTTCGCCAATGCCACCCGTGAAGATCAGGGCATCAATGCGGTCGAGGCTGGCGCTCAGGCCCAGAATGGCTTTAGCCAACCGATAGCAGAATACGTCGACGGCAAGGTCCGCCCGGGTATTGCCGTCATTGATCGCCTGCACAAGGGTGCGCATGTCGTTGCTCAAACCGGAAATGCCGAGCAGGCCGCTTTCACGATTCAGAATGTTCGTTATCCCCGCCAAGTCGTAGTCGATGCGTCGGGACAGGTAGTCATGAAGATTCGGATCCACGTCTCCGCTTCGAGTTCCCATCACGAGTCCCTCCAGAGGTGTCAAGCCCATGGTCGTGTCAACACTGTGGCCTTCCTTGATCGCGCAGGCGCTGCAGCCGTTGCCAAGATGTGCGGTAATCAAGTCGAGCTCCTCGAGCGGCTTCCCAAGAACTTTCGCGGCCTGGCCCGCCACAAATCCATGACTTGTGCCATGGAATCCGTAGCGTCTCACCCTGAGGCCCTCATAGAAGCGGTACGGAATGGCGTAAAGGTATGCCCGGGGGGGCATCGTTTGATGAAAAGCGGTATCGAAAACCGCCACGTGCGGGACATCCGGGAAGCGCTGCATGGCAGCACGGATTCCCGTTAAATTGGCCGGATTGTGCAGCGGAGCCAGTTCAATGCATTCATCAATTCCCCGGACCACATTCGGGTCGATTTTGACACTCTCTTTAAATGCCTCTCCGCCATGAACAACCCGGTGACCGACTCCGACGATTTTGATGTCTCCCATCTCGCGGAGGATCTCGTCCAGAACATCGATGTGCTTGGCATTGGGCAGCTCGACTTCATAGTTGACCCCCGCGAGGAACTTCGACTTGAGAGTGGCCTGCGGGGTACTCAAGCGCTCGGCGAGACCTTGAATCTGCGGCGTTCCATTCTCCGGATCGATGATCGAAAATTTGAGCGATGAGCTTCCGCAATTGATAACGAGAATAAAGGACATGGGTCGGGGGTTGGAAGGTTTGCTAGTAAGACTTCGCCCAGACCGCGCGCTGTGCGCTGGGTTCACCCGTGAAGATGCAGCGGCCGGCCACCGGTTTGTTCTCGAAGGGAATACAGCGGATCGTCACCTTTAACTCATCTTTGATCTGAGCCTCAAGCTGAGCACTGCCGTTCCAATAGGCAAGTGCAAACCCGCCGTGAATTTCGGGCTTGTTGGCGTCTCGCGGAGTGAAAAACGCATAGAATTCTTCCTTGCTCTCAATCACCTTCGTATGGCTGTCGCGAAAGGTCGTCGCCCGATCCAGCATGCCTTGCTGAATCTCCTCGAGCATTCCGGGAAATTGCTCAATGAGCTCCGCGATCGAGACGTGGGCTTTGTGCCGGTGCGATCTGTCTCGGCGCGAAACGGCTGCGGTCTGGTTGGCGAGATCCCGCGGACCGATTTCAATTCGCACTGGAACTCCCTTTTTGATCCACTCCCAGTTTTTCACACCGCCGCCGAGATCACGAATATCGACCTCGACGATCACTTTGTCTTCTCCGTAGCGAAGTTCGCGCAGAGCGGCCGCAATTCTTTCGACCGCTTCGATCACGGCGGCGCGGGTTTCCGCTTTCGGGATTATTGCGATGATCACCGCATGTGCCGGCGAGATGCGCGGCGGCAGCATCAGACCATCGTCGTCCCCATGCGCCATGATGAGAGTGCCGATCATTCGCGTGCTCACCCCCCAGCTGGTCGTCCACGCATATTCGAGCTCGCCCTCGCGCGATTGAAACTGGATCCCGGATGCCTTCGAAAAGTTCTGTCCCAGGAAATGCGACGTGCCCGTCTGGATCGCTTTTCGATCCTGGACCATCGCCTCGATACAAAGCGTGCGCACCGCCCCGGGAAAGCGCTCACTTTCCGTCTTCTCACCGGCGATTATCGGAATCGCCAGATAGTCCCGCGCGAAAGTCTCATAGACGCCGAGCATTTTCACCGTTTCCGCGAGCGCCTCGGATTCAGTCTCATGCGCGGTGTGACCCTCTTGCCAGAGGAACTCAGCCGTCCGAAGGAACAAACGGGGCCGCAACTCCCAGCGAACAACATTTGCCCATTGATTCAGAAGCACGGGCAGGTCGCGCCAAGACTTGATCCAGCGCGCGTAGGCTGCGCCGATGATCGTCTCTGATGTCGGCCGAACGACGAGTGGCTCGCCGAGTTCGCCAGATGGGAACCAGTTTGCCCTCCTTACTCTCCAGGCGATGATGGGTGACGACAGCGCACTCCTTGGCGAAGCCTTCGACGTGCGCAGCCTCCTTCTCCAGGTAGCTCAACGGGATGAAAAGTGGGAAATAGGCGTTGCGGTGACCGGTTGCCTTGAACATCCGGTCGAGGACGGCTTGCATTCGCTCCCAGAGCGCATACCCCCACGGCTTGATGACCATGCAACCTCGCACTTCGGAATTCTCGGCGAGATCGGCGGCCCGAATGATTTGTTGATACCATTCGGGAAAGTCCTCGTGGCGCTTTGGAGAGATGGCGGTTTGCTCTGACATCATGAAAAACGGGCGAGTATTCAGCATGAACGCGCTGCCCGTCGCAACTCAAACGGAATCGCACGAAAAGGCAGTCTCCGGCAGAGTTTCGCGTCCGGCAAAGAACGCCCGGACTCAGGAGTTGGCCAATTTTCTCAAGAGCGTCTTGAAAAATTTCACCCCGGCTTGCAGATCGGCCAGGGAAATCCACTCGTCAGCCGTATGCGCCTGCTCCATCGAACCGGGTCCGAGCGCCACCGCCGGCGTCCCGGCGGCGGCAAGGAAGGCTGCATCGCAGAACCAAGGCGCGCCGACGCACGGCGCACCGCATGCTTCCAGCAAGCGGATAAGCCGGTGGGCGGAGTTGGTCTGGAGCGGCTCCAAAATCCGCGGCTCGAACTCAACTCCGGCGAATTGTTCCGCCAAGGAATCAAGCAACGGCGCAAGATCCTGACCGGGATTAGTCCTGATATCGATTTTCGCCTCGCAGAGGTCAGGCACAATGTTGATCCTACTTCCGCCTTGAATCGTCCCGAGATTGAAAGTCAGCGGCCCGAGCGTCTCGTCCGAGGAAGCACCAAAGCGCGCTCGAGAGTTCATCACGAAGCATGCCGATAACCTCTAAGATCTTTTCAATGGCATTTTCACCGATCTGCGGCGTAGAGCCGTGAGCAGCGCGTCCGCGTGCGCGAAGAGTTAGCCAGACTGATCCTTTGTGCGTATTGACCGTCTGCAAGCGCGTGGGTTCACCAACAATGGCAAAATCAAATTTTTCTTTACCGGAGAGAGTTCTGGCGCCTTGCTGGCCGGCCTCCTCCCCCATGAATCCCGCAAACCAGATCTCGTGAGACAGGTGGGGCAAGAGATCCTTGCTCTCGAGCAAGGCAAAGAGCATCGCGGCCATCGGCCCTTTGGTGTCGGAGGCTCCACGGCCCCAGATCTTGCCATCATGCAGCTCACCGGAAAACGGGTCGATACTCATGCCAGCAACACTCACCGTGTCAGTATGTGGTGCGAACAGGAGCCGTGGCTTCGCTTTACCGGCCGAAGGAAAGCGCCCCAGAACGTTAGGCCTGTCGGGCAGAACGTCTTCGAGCCATGCTTCCGCGCCACACGAACGCAGGAAATCGGCAACGAACTTCGCGCACTCTTTTTCGCCAGTGTGTTTTAGCCCCGGATCGCCATCGGGATTGACGCTCGGGATGCGAATCAATTCGCGTAGCAGGTCGGCAACAGTCATCGCTTCTGCTGCTTGAGATACCAGTCAACAAATTTTGGGATGCCTTCAGATATTTTTACGCGCGGGTGATAACCAAGCAGGGTGCGCGCTTTGTCAATGTCCGCACACGTAAGCGGCATGTCGCCCTGCTGCTCCGGTAGATGTTCGATGATGGCCCTTTTGCCGAGAGCGTTCTCGATGGAACCGATGAGGTCCGTGAGCGTGGTGGTTTGATTCTCACCGAGGTTGAAGATCTCGAAGGGCGTCCTGCGATATTTGAGGGCTCCAAGCACGCCTTGAACAATGTCATCCACGTAGGTGTAGTCGCGACGCGTCGTCCCGTCCCCATACTGCTGAATGGGCCTGCCATGGTAAATACAATCGGTGAATTTGTAGATCGCAAGATCTGGGCGCTGGGCAGGTCCATACACCGTGAAAAACCTCATTACCACGACCGGCAGGTCGTAGAGATGGGAGTAGCTTCCGCAGAGGTGCTCGGCGGCAAGCTTGGTGGCGGCATACGGACTCAATGTCTGAGGAAGCGCCAGATCTTCCGAAAAAGGCACCTTTCGCGCCATGCCATAGACCGAGGAACTGGAGGCAAGCAGAAACTGGCCGACCCGCGCAAGGCGTGCGGCCTCGAGAAGGTTGTAGGTGCCAACTACGTTGGTTTCAATGTAGGCGGAAGGGTTTTGCACTGACGGACGCACGCCGGCGCGCGCGGCGATGTGGATGATCGAGTCGTAGCCGCCGCGCCCCACGACCTCTTTCATGGCGGAGGCATCACGAATGTCAGCCTCGATAACCTCCGCTTCTCCGTTGAATTCCTTGACATTCGCACGTTTGATTTGCGGGTCGTAGAAGTCATTGAAGTCGTCGAGAATCGCGACCGTCAGAGCCGGTTTGCAGCAGACTTCGGACAACATGAGAGCCGATGAATCCAGCGCCACCGGTGACTAGTATCTTCATCGGGTAAGGCTAATTGGCCCGCGAAAATGGCGGCAAGGAATTTTCGCGAACCCCGGACCATTCTCTGCGTCTCAACCAGATGTCCACCGGCAATAGAAGCAGCGCGATGGCAAGAAGCCATGGTGCGAGTTCTCTTCGCGTCAGGGCCGGGTGAAGCGCAGGCCGAAGCATCTCCTCGGGCTGGACTTCAAATCGTCCACCAGTAAGGGCTGAAAGCTCTCGGAGAAGCGGAGCTCCATCCTGCATGATCTGAAACTCCGCGGGATAATCGCGTGTCCAGGCTTTGGAGACCGGGCGTCCGGCTCCGTCGCTCACCGCGATGATGGCGCTTCCAGTCTCAGGTTTCTTGAGTCTGGCCCGATAAAGGCCAGGTGCTATTTGCTCGCTTTTCACCGAGACGGGCTGGGCAGCCTGGGCCGCCAAGGAGACGTTGACTTCAAGACCATTGCGAAACATCCCTTCCGCCGTGACCGCTTCCGAGTCAACGACGATGTCGCCGCCTTCCTCACGAAGCTCGACCATCAGGTCGCTCCGGTCTGCCGGACGGACCAGCATGCGGACAAGCTGGCCCCACAGTTTGCCATAGCCAGACCAGCTCAGCCACTCGGATGCCCAGCGCGACTTTGCATCGCTGGTAAACGCGGCGACTCGGCCGAGCCCGTAGCGCCAATGAGCCAGCAGAGGATCCCCTCTTTCTGTCGACAGCAAGAGCTCCGCACCCGGTTTCAACTCTGAGGTGTTGAACCCGAGTAGAAGCGGCGCTTCCTGCCAATTGATGCCCTTGAGCGCTTCGCTAGAGCCAGCCGGTTGCGCGAGAAAAGCGTCTTCTCGAAGACTCGACTCCGCGGCTCGCATCGTTTCGATGGCAAACAAGCGTGGAAGGGTCGCCGCATCTGCGGTCAAGTAGAACCGCCCGCCACCCTGGGCGGCTAACTGGCGGAGAAAGGCGGTATCCTTGTCCTGCTCAGTGCCGAGCGCGACCACGGACACGGTGATTCGGCTGGCGAGCATCGCCGCTGCCAGGTCAAAACTCGAATTGCCGGTTCCTGCCTTATTGGTGCCAGGCTCGCCGGAAGACTTTTCCTCCGCATCGGCCGCATCCGAAAAGAGGATGACGTGCTTGATTTTGGCCTGAGCTTCGCGCAACCGCGGGAGCGCCTCGGCGAGCGACGTGTAGATATAGATGCCTCCGCCGCCCGAGGTAATCCCAGCAATTCGCTTTGATGCGCCGACTTTGTCGCTGATTCGACCAAGCGGGACCACCTCCTGGACACGCGTATCTACAGCCAAAAGTCCGAAGAGATCTTTGGCCTGCAGAACGTCGAGCGCCAATGCCGCCCCTTCATTGGCCAAGGCCATCTTCGTCTGCCCACCCGCGGGTGCCGACATCGAACCGGAACGATCAAGAATCACGAGCAAGGCGACCACGGGTGTTTCTTCCCGCTCTTCGCGCTCGATTCGCACCGGAAGCAAAGTGGATATCGAGGTCCGGAAGTAGCCGCCGGCGCCAAAACTCTCCTCGCCACCGAGCATCATGAATGCACCGCCAAAATCCTTGACCCATCTCTCCAAAGTTTTCATCTGCTCATCGGAAAAGTCGGCGGCCGGAGCTTCGGAGAAAACGATCAGATCAAACGCTTCGAACCCCTCGAGGTCTGTCGCCAAGCCGTCCGGCGGGCGGATCTCGACTTCAACGTCCGAAGCCCGCATGGCTTGAGCCAGGGATTCTGCTTGGGTGGGATTTCTATCGATGATGAGCACCTTTGGCCGGCCAGAGTGCGCAACGGCCACCTTCTTTCGGTTGTTTTCCAAGGCTGAATCCTCAGGCGCTTTCACTTCCACCTCATAGAGGGCCATACGTCCCTCAGCTCGCAGGTTCGGAAAGACAATTTCTGAAACTCCTTTGGAGAGCTCTCTTTGAACCTCACTGACGAGCAGATCGTTCTGATAAACACGAATTGACGCCGAGGGCATCGGCGAGGTCGAGAACACCTGCGCCGAAAGGTCGAAAATTTCTCCCTCACGCAGGGAGTTTGGCAGTTTGATCGAGACCACCGCAGCGTCCTTTTCAGCGACCGCTGGGACCGGCACCGTATCAATTTCGACATTATGCAGCTGCGCGGCGGTTTCCACGGGGTTTCGGCCAGCGGTGGGAACTCCATCGCTAAAAAGCACGATACGGGCCGGGCGGTCGGCGGGCAGGAGAGTTGCCGCAAACTCGAGGGCCGCCGACAGGTCGGTTTCCTCGTCATTTTTGTCCTCAGGCGCAGCATCTCGGGCGCTGCTTTCGCCAAATCCTCTGATTACCTGCGGCTCGCGCGCGAACGCCACCTCCGCGACACGTTCCGGATGGCTCCCGGCGAACGTCGCGGCTGTCTCCGCGTTCTGCGTCTGCCTGTCGCGCCCGATGCTGGCAGAAACGTCGCGCAAGTAGGACGACGGCGGGATCGGTTGTTTTCGTCAACCATCGCGGTCCTGCCAACGCGAGTGCGACCAGCGAAAAAATGATCGCGCGAAGCAGCCCGCACCACGCTTTCTGTCGGCTTGGCCAGCGCGTCAGCGAATTTCGCGTCCCCAACCATTGGACGAGAATCGCCGCTGGAATCAGAAGAAGAAAACCTGGCCTGTCGAAATCAACCATCGGCGGCCGTCACGCCGCCATGGCAGCTCCCTTTTCATTGCCAAGCGTTTTCGTTGGCCGCACGATCTGATCTACGGCCGCACCCGAGCCCGCCGTCAAAGACGAATTCGTAGGGCTTACCGCTCGAAGGAAAGACCAAGACCTTTTCGCAAAGAAAGCGCGACTCGCGCTCAGTCAAGGATCCGGCAAGTGGAACCTCGTGGACGCGCGGACTGCCGCCCCGAGAGCTCAGGAAAAATAACCTGCCGTCGCTGAGCCGGACCACCCATCCGAGAATTCCTTTTGGCTTGGCTGGTCCTGCGCCGATGACGCAAGGCGCGGCCATCTCGACCGCTGCGCCCTCACGGTGCAACGCGCCGCGAAACGCCGCCGGCAATTCGTTCGGCAATCCCGTCGGACCCTGCGTGACCGCCAATATCTTCCTCCAGGCCAGCCAGAGAGTCGCACGCACGCTGCGAAGAAGGCTGGGCAGAAACGTCCAGGTCAGCCCTAACGCCACGATGGCGACGACGAGGGCGACAATCGGGTGCCAAAGGAGAAGACCGAGTCCGCCAAGGACCAAGGCGTCTCCGCCGAGGCTCAAGCCGATATTGGAAATCGGCTCCGGCGAGAAATTCGCCACCAATCGTGTGCCCGCCTTCGCGGCGTGCGCCGTCAGCGCTGCTCCCCCCGCGAGGAGAGCTGCAATCACTTTAATACTCGGGTCGGCTTGCCCGAGAGCAAGGACGGCAAGCAATGCGCCGCCTATGGGCCGGACAAACGTGTGGAGCGCATCATTGGCAGAATCGACCCACGGGATTTTGTCCGCGAAAAATTCCATGCAATAGAGTGCCCCCGCAATCGCAATCACCCACGGATCGCCAAGGACGAGAAGATCTTGGAGGTTGGAAGGCAAGACCACCCATCCAAAGTGAACGGCCATTCCCGTCACGAGGACGGTTAAATAAAGATTGATACCCGCCAGGGTAGCCAGCCCAAGCGCAACGCTCAGTGTTTCCAGCACATCCATGGACCGAATATCCTGCAACTCCTTGCGATGTCACGTGATTTTAAAGCCACAAAAAACAGCCCGCGGTAGCGACTGCATCCCACGCACGCGAGGGCTTGTCCGATGTGTGGAGCCTCCTCGAGAACTCTTATCGCGACATTCTCCCAACGTCGAGGACACGGCCTTGTCGAGTCGCGATGTCCCCGTCGTCGAGGGCTCTGCCGGCGGTGGTTCACCCAAGCGCGCCTCGGCGGGGGACACTGCGTCTACGGCAATGGCCCTCGAACCAGGTCAGCCGTTCCGCGATGCGTTGGTGTCGCGGTGACTAAAACGAGAAAGTAACCTTGGCGCCACCCCAGAAGGTGCTCGGCTCGGTGCCGATCAGATCCTGCCACTGATAACTGTAAGCACCGTACCCGTAGAGAGTAATCACCTCGTTGATTTTGATGGGAAGCCCGATGCCGACTTCGATGTGCTGGGCGCCGGTAAAAAACTCAAATCCGCTTTCGTTGTTCGCGGTTCTCGCGTTGAAATCAAAGCTCGTTCCAAATCCAAACCAAGGAGCCAACGAGATAATGTCCTTGTAGATGGGAATGCCGGCGTCCAAGCGCGCGATCAGATAGCTGGAAGCAGTCTCGACGGCGCCGGTGCCGCGCTCGAAGTTCTCGAAGTCAGGTCCAAGATTAAGATAATAGACGACCGAGGGAACGAGCGTAATTCCGGCGGGCAGATTGAACGTGTATGCGACCGTCCAGTTCAGCTCATTTTGGTAAAGGACCGTATTGAGGAAGTAGTAAAACGTGTACCCCATGCCGACTGCCAGGTCGCCGAAGGTGTGAACGTAGTTAACCGTGGCATTGTATTCCTTATACCTCGTGTTTCCGAGGCCAAAGGCCATCCAGCTGCCCAGGGTAATGGTGTCATTTTCGGTGGGCATGAACGATACGTTCACCTGCGTCCAGTAGAGGCTGGAACCATATCTCTGTTTGTTGCCGTCTTGGTCAAACCTGAGAACGTTTACACCGCGGAACATGTAAAGGCTGTCCCAACCGGTACTCAGAGAGGCCCCCCACCACTTGCGGGCCTCCTCCACGGCAACATTTTCTTGAAGCGTTTTCTTCCCTTCGCCGGCAAAGGCGGGCTGGCTCGAAAGCAGACCGGCAATTCCCACGGCAGCAAGGATCCCTGTGATTGATTTCATTCGTTCCTTTCCTTGGTTTTTGGTTACGCAGCCGCTCGACCGCACTCAGAGGAACAACAAAACCCTGTTCGGCCCAAACGACGCGAGGCACCATCTATAAGCACGTAATGTGCCAAAGGGTTGTGAAAGCTCTCTCAGCCGCGCTGCAGCTTCATGGCGTGCCAGCGCTTGAACGAATCGCGACAGGGATTGTCGAAAAATTGCTGCGCCAAGGCGTTACTGCGAGGTTTACTCGCAACCCAACAACCCGCTCAGGAGGAGACGATGTTGATGTCTTCGGGTTGTATACGGCAAAAGACCTCTTCGCCTTCGTGAAAGACCAGCTCCTGCTGGCCATCATTGGCGATCAGCGCGCGAAGCTCCAAACCACCACTCACGGCGAGTGTCAAGTCGTTGACGGCTCCCTTGAAAACTTGCACGACGATGCGACCCGAAAAGACGTTCTGCCCCTGCGGCTGAGTCCGATAGAGTCGAATCTTTTCTGGACGCAACGAGAGAAGAACACTGCTGCCGGCGAGGGGCGTCCCCGCCCTCGCCGCGAGCGTCATGCCGCCTGCGATTCGGCAATGGATCACGTCCGCGCCTTTGTCGACGATCTCGGCTTCGACGATGTTGGTCTCCCCAATGAATGTAGCCACGAAGCGGGTGGCGGGCTGATAATAGATCTCGTTGACGGTCCCGATTTGTTCGAGCCGTCCGGAGCTAATGACGGCGATGCGATCGCTCATGGTGAGAGCCTCCTCTTGATCATGGGTGACGAAGATGAAGGTGATACCGAGGCGTTTCTGAAGTTGCTTGAGCTCAGAGCGCATTTGGGTGCGAAGTTTTGCGTCCAACGCGCTCAACGGCTCGTCCAGCAGGAGGACCTTGGGTTCGCAGACGATGGCACGTGCCAGCGCCACACGCTGGCGTTGGCCTCCGGAGAGCTGCGCCGGCTTGCGACTAGCGAATTCCCCCAGCGACGTCATCTCAACGACTCGATCAACACGCTGCTTGATATCGGACGCAGCCAGCTTCTTCATTCGTAAGCCAAACGAGATATTTTCGTAGACGGAGAGGTGCGGAAAGAGCGCGTAGCTTTGAAAGACCTGATTCACGCTGCGACGGTAAGGCGGGTCGTGGGTGACATTCTTGCCGGAGATGAAGACTTCGCCAGTGGAAGGATGTTCAAAGCCGCTGATCAAGCGCAAACAAGTTGTCTTTCCGCAACCGGAAGGCCCCAGGAACGTCATGAACTCGCCTTCCGCGATATCGAAGCTGACTTCCTCAAGCGCCGTAAAGCTGCCGAACTTCTTACTGACCTTGCGCAACTCCACCATTGACGCCATTTCGCAGCCTATCAGCGTTGAACCGCTCAGCTAGTGGAATTTCTCTTCGGAAGCACCGCGCCCACCCGAACCAGATCACGACCTCAAGGTCAGATCTTTTTCGAGAGGCGCTCGGCGAGGCGCTCCAGTGCGGGAGAGCGGTCCATTGGATCGAGACGCGCGTCGATGATGTTGAGGTGAGCTGAATCAGCCTTGGCCGCGAGAAGAGCGCTGTCGAGTTCGTCTTCGGTCCTGGCGACAAAACCACTCCCGCCGCCGATCACCTCCGGGATTTTGGAATATTCCCACGGGAGAATGTCGTTGTAGGGCCCATTGTGAATGTGCCGCTCAGTGCCATACCCCGCATTGTTCAGCACAAGAATGATTGGATTCAAATTAAGTCGAAGGGCTGTCGCGATTTCCATGCCGGTCATTTGAAAGGCGCCATCACCAACAATGACCAAGGGGCGTAGAGATGGGTTGGCCAATTGCGCGCCAATGGCCGCGGGCACGGCAAATCCCATCGATGCGTAGTAAGCAGGCCCGAGAAACTCCGTGCGCCGCCGGATGAAAAGGTCTGCCGCGCCGAAGAGCGCGTCCCCCACGTCAACGACGACAATGGTTTCATCGCTAAGAAAGGCGTCCAGCCGCTGAAAGAGGCGCTTTACGGTCAGTTTGGCACGAGGTTCCACGCGAAACTCTGGCTCTTCTTCGGGACGGGGATGGGCGTTGCAATCACGCCGGCGCAGGTCGGCGGCGATGAGTCCGCGCATAAAGTCCTTGAAGCGCACGTCCTCGAAGGAGTGATAACGAATCGAAAGTTTTTCGCTGGTGGCACTGATGGAGCGGGCGGGGTCAAGCCGCGCAGTGTAAATGCCGAGATTGATATCGGTCATGAAGGTTCCAAGCATGATCACGCAATCACTGGACTCGACATAGACACGAACATCATCCCGGCCCATGGCACCTTCGTAAACACCCAGACAAAGGGGATGTTGTTCGCTCATCACCGATTTCCCGAGAATCGTTGATGCGAAGGGAATGTTCGCCTTCTCGATCAACTCGAGCAGCAATTCCTGCAATCCAAACCTGTGAACTTCGACGTCGGCGAGAATCACCGGTTGACGCGCGGCATTGATCATGGCGACGGCTTCTCCGATGGCCTCCGCGAGAGCTGCCGGGTCGCTGGTTTCGTGAAGTTGAGCGGGAGAATGATGCTTGATGCCAAGACGCGCCACCATGTCACGGGGCAACTCGATGTAAACCGGCCGCTTGAAGCGCAACACAGCGTGAAGCACACGGTCTATCTCCTGAAAGGCGGTTTGCGGATCGCTCAACACGGCCGAGGCTACCGTCAGCTGCTCGAAGACCTTTCTCTGGGTGTCGAATTCCCGAACTTTATGGTGAAGGAGTGGGTTTCTCTCACGTTCCTTCATGCCGGGCGCACCACTGATCACCACCACAGGCGACTTCTCGGCAAAAGCCCCGGCAGTAGAATTGGCCACTTTGAGCCCGCCCACGCAATAGGTCACGCAAACCACACCGAGACCCCGAATACGCGCGTAGGCGTCCGCGGCGAACCCGGCGCCCTGCTCGTCGCACGTGGTCACCACCTTGAGCTCGCTGGCGACAAGTTGATCGTAGAAACCGAGAACATAGTCGCCGGGAATTCCAAAGACGTGGCGGACGCCCAGGGCATGCAAACGCGAGATCAAATAGTCGCCAATCGTTTGGCCAGTCTTCGCGGAGCTTTCAGACGCAAGCATAACAACTTAGATGAACATGAATTCTACTTGGGGTGCCACTGAGTATAGGGATGCTCGCTCAAGTAGGAATTGAAGTAGCGCGGGTCGCCGGAGACTTCTTGACCAATCCACGGGGGGATATCGATCGACTCATCTTCGCGCGAAAGTTCGATCTCTGCCAAGATAAGCCCCCGGTTGTCGCCGTGAAATTCGTCCACTTCCCAGCGCTTACCAGCAAATTTAATGACGTGGCGGGTCTTTTCGACCAATGGCCGAAGGCAAAGGTTCATCAGCTGCTGAGCGTCCGAGAGAGGAATAGGATATTCAAACTCCGGTCGGCTCGCACCCTGCACGATTCCTTTGATCGTGAGATACGCCGCCGAGCCGGCTAGCCGAATACGAACGATTCGCGCCACGTCTCGCGACAGATACCCCTGAATGTAGCTGGTCCCGGACGCGCCAGCGCGCCAGTCATTTCCCACCACCAGAAACTTGCGCTCAATTTCCGTACCCACACCGACAGCTTGCCCAAAATCTGCGGGAGAGGCAAACCTAAGCGTCGAACTCGTAGTGGACTACTGCCAGGAACTGAGACCCTGAAGCCAAGCCGCGCCTCCGAAGCAATTGCTTAGGAAGCGAGAGCGGGCTCCTCGTCCCGCAGCGAGACCGTTGGCTCGGATGTCTTTTTGCGGGTTCTCGCAATGACAACATAGATGGCGGGAACGACGAAGAGCGTAAAGGCCGTTCCAATAATCATACCGGTCACCAGCACGGTTCCAATGCTGTTGCGGGCCGCTGCGCCAGGACCGTGCGCCAGGATCAGCGGAGTATGACCCGCCACGGTCGCCGCGGTGGTCATGAGAATTGGACGCAGCCGAGTCGCCGCTGCCTGGATCACCGCCCGAACCTTATCGAGCCCCTCCTCCTGCAGGTGGTTGGCAAACTCAACAATAAGAATGCCATTCTTGGAGACGAGGCCGACCAGCGTGATCAGACCCACCTGGCTATAGATGTTCACCGAAGTGAATCCCAGGAAGGCGAACATCAACGCCCCAGAAAGCGCCAGCGGCACCGACCCGAAAAGGATTATAAACGGGTCCCGGAAGCTCTCGAACTGCGCGGCGAGAACCAAGAAGATCAAAATAAAGGAGAGGACCATTGTCGTGACCAGCGCGTTCCCTTCCTTGCGCAGCTGACGTGATTCTCCGGCGTAGTCGATGACACTTCCTGGAGGCAGGATCTTCCTCGCCTCATCTTCAAGAACCTTCAGAGCCTGATCCTTCGAGACACCCGGCGAGATCGCGCCTTGGATCGTGGCGGAGTTGAGCTGCTGGAAACGCTTGAGCTCTCGCGGCTCCGTTGTGTTCTTCAAAGTCGCAAAGGTGGAAAGTTGAACCATCCGGCCATCCGGACCACTCACATAAATGTCTTTGAGCTGATCGACGGTCAGTCGATCCGTGCGTTTGATCTGCGGGATCACCTTGTAACTGCGGCCCTGGTTGCTGAAGCGATTGACGTAATTTCCGCTCAGCATCGTGGAAAGGTCCGCCCCAACCTTTTGGAGGTTTAGTCCAAGCGCTGCGACCTTGTCGCGATCGAAGACGACCTCGGTTTGAGGTTGATCATACTTTAGGTCGGTATCCGCAAACATGAAGACTCCGCTCTCGAAGGCCTTCGCGACAAGCTTGTTGGCCACTTCGAGAAGCTCCCGCGGCTCGGCAGTAGAGGCGATGACCAGCTCGATCGGGAAATTGCTACCACCAGGAAGAGGTGCAGGTGTGATCGGGATAACCTGCAAGCCGGCGATGGAGCCGGTCTTAGGAAACAATTCGGCGGCGATTTGTTCGGTCGTGCGTTCGCGTTCGTTCCAGGGCACCGTGACCAGACCTCCGAAACCGCCGGTAGGACTGCTGATCTGGAATGTGTTCGACACCTCAGGCGCCGAGCGGAATGCCTTGTTGATCTCATCGGCAAAGAGCGTCACTTGGTCAAGGGTGGCGTTCGCGGGCGCCTTGACGATTCCAAAGATAAATCCCTGATCCTCATTCGGCGCCAATTCCGTTTTCGAAAACATGAGAAAGGGAGCCCAAAGCACTCCAATTACCGCACAAAACGCGATCACTGCCCAGCGCTGCCCGATGGTCACACCGAGCACGCGCATGTAGAAATTTCTCAGCCGATCGAACTGCCGGTTGATCCACCCCGCAAAGCCCCTCTCGGCATCTCCCTCACGCAGCAATTTGGAAGACATCATCGGGGAAAGGGTTAGCGCGACCACACCGGACACGATGACTGCGCCAGCCAGGGTGAAGGCGAACTCGCGAAAGAGCGCCCCCGTCAAGCCTCCCTGAATTCCGATCGGGGTGTAAACGGCCGCCAGCGTGATGGTCATGGCAATAATTGGACCGACCAATTCCCTGGCTCCCTTGAGGGCAGCTTCCAGCGGGTTCTCTCCCTCCTGCAGATGGCGCTCGACATTCTCGACCATTACGATGGCGTCATCGACAACAAGCCCGACCGCGAGAACGATCGCCAAGAGCGTGAGAAGATTGATGGTAAAGCCCGCCAGCATCATCAAGAAGACCGCGCCGATCAGCGAAATCGGAATCGCCACGACTGGAATGATCACCGTGCGCAGCGACCCCATGAAGAGAAAGATCACAATGATGACGATGAGCAACGTCTCACTCAGGGTCTTTAAGACATCTTTGATCGCGCTTTCAATGTAGACCGTCGCATCGTAGGCAATCTTTGCTTGCATGCCCGCGGGCAGCCGGCTTTGAATTTCCGGCATCGCTTCGCGCACACTTCTGACTACATCCAGAGTGTTGGCATTCGGCAGTGGCCAGACCCCCATGAAGGTCGCCTTCTGACCACTGAATCGCACGTCGTCGTCGTAGGATTCGGCGCCGAGAACCACATCGGCAATGTCGCCGAGGCGAACAATGGCGCCTTTGTCCTGACGGATTACCAGGGAACGAAATTCTTCAGCGGTCTTGAGATCGGTGTTAGCGACCAAATTAACCGCGATCATTGATCCCTTCGTCTTGCCAACAGCAGCGAGATAATTATTCGCCTGGAGGGCCGCCTGGACCTCGGCAGGCGTAAGGTTCAAAGAAGCCAGCTTGTCCGGCTTGAGCCAGATTCGCATGGCAAATACCCTGCCGCCGAGGATGTCGGCACGCTGGACTCCAGGAATCGACGAAAGCCGCGGCTGAACGACTCGGGTGAGGAAGTCAGTGATTTGATTCTGATCGAGATCCTGGGAATAGAAGCTCAGGTACATCGCCGCGAATTCGGAATCCTTCGACTCCACTTCAATGATCGGCGCCTCCGCCTCCGGGGGAAGATCGTTGCGCACCTGAGCCACTTTGGCCTGAATCTGCGTAAGAGCGGCGTTGGTATCGAAGTTCAAACGCAGATGCACGGTGATCGTGCTGAGGCCCTGCGTGCTCGAAGAGTCCATGTAGTCAATGCCATCTGCGCTCGCGATAACACGCTCGAGCGGAGTGGTGATATATCCGCGGACCAGATCAGCGCTCGCCCCGATGTAAGCCGTCTCGATCGTCACCACGGCAATATCGCTGCGCGGATACTGGCGAACGTTGAGCGTGTTAATCGAAACCAGCCCTGCAATCAGTATCAGCAGGTTTACGACCATCGCGAGGACTGGCCGACGGATAAAGAGGTCGGTGATTTTCATCGGCTTCAGCTGTGGCGGCGCCGCGCGGCGCTCATCGCTGGCATTTTACAACAATGGAAACTCCCACACACGCTTAGGTGTCCTCCGGGGTCGGAGATTCGCTATTTTCGGGCAGGATGCTGTTGTTGACTTGGACATGAACCCCGGGGCGCAACTTAAACACTCCCGAAGTGACCACTTCTTCGCCGGGTTTAACGCCCGAGAGTACGGCGACACGATCGCCGCGTGTTTCGCCGACCTTTACGACTTGCTGACGCACCCCGCGGTATGGTTTGCCGTCAGGACCCTTCATCTCCTCGATGATGTAAACCATGTCGCCATAAGGCGCATACTGGATCGCCGTCGCCGGAAGCACCACGTGATTCGCGGTCGCCGAGAGCGGCACCTCAGTATTCACAAACATTCCCGGCCGCAACAAAGCCTTCGGGTTCGCCAAGGTCGCCTGCACCCGAACGTTACGCGTTGCCTCGTCAATCACAGCATCCACAGCATTAATTTTTCCCTCGAATTCAAGGTCGGGCAAGCCATCGGCACGAACACGAACCGACTGCCCCGCCGCGATCTGCCCAAAATTTTGCTGCGGTAGCCAAAAATTAACATAGATCGGATCAAGTGACTGCAGCGGTGCAACCTGCGCTCCACTTTGAAGATATTGGCCAAGGTTCACGGCACGAATGCCCAGCACTCCGCTGAATGGCGCGCGAATTGTTTTCTTGTTGATGAGAGCCTTAACCTCCTCGACGCGTGCGACCGCTTGATCGAACTGCGCCTTGACGCTGTCGTAATCCGCCTGCGAACTCACGCGACCCTTTAGCAAGTTCTCCTGCCGGGCCAGATTCGCCTGGGCGAGCCGCATCTGGGCTTCTGCAGAACGGAGCTGCGCCAACTCCTGGCTCACCTCTAATTGAACCAACAGATCACCTTCCTTCACCGTGTGTCCAGATTCGAAAGCGATCTTTTGCACGATTCCCGGCTCGTCTGTGCTTACGGTCACGCCTTGGACCGCCGCGGTGGACCCGACCGCCCTTAAGGAAGGCACCCACTCCTCTTCCTTCGCAACGACCGAGGTTACCGACTCAGGCGGCGGAGTGAAATTCGCGTATTCCGCGATCGCCTTTCGCACCTGAAAGAACTTGATCCCGCCAAGGGCGAAAACAATGGCAACACCCGCGAGAAACGCCACTACGATGAGTCCTGCTTTCTTCATGAATTGAAATGGCCGCACCGCTCGGAGAAAGCCTTTTGAGTTTTTCGTAATAGCGCCACCAGCTGGCTCTGCTCCCGGGCGCTCAACGCCGAAAGTATGCCCTCCGTCCAGCGGACCAAAAGTGGCTGCACTTTGTGGAGAAGCGCACGCCCCTTCGAAGTGATCTTCACGCACGAAGCCCTCCGATCGCGAACATCATCAGTCCGCTCCACGAAACCCGCCTTCTCGAGCGTATCCAATAAGCCGGTGATCGTGGCCCGGCTTACGCTAGCGTGTTCAGCAAGCTCTGAGGAACGCAGGCTACCATTCTCTGAATTGTCCAACAAAACCAGAACGATTAACCGCGCCTGATTAAGACCATGCCGCGCAAGAAAAGTCGCCTCCCCTTGAGAGACCACGTCCCCGTGTGCAGGATATTCAAAAAGAGCTGGCAAATCGAGGGATCCGCCCCCGGCACACGCGCAGTCGCCGCTTGCAGACACTCGTACCTCGGAACCTCCTTCAGTAGTAAATAGGGCACCCTCCAAGCTGAATGCGACTTATTATTAAGTCAACAAATAATCAGGCGCCTTATTATTTATGAGGGTCGCTCCCGATGCGACGTTCCTCGCGGCGAAACTAGGCGGCCGTAACAGGTTCTAGCGGCGCCTTGACCTTGGGAAGCATCGCCTTCTTCTTGGGGGTAGTGAGCCGTCGAATGACCACATAAAACACGGGCGTAAGGAACAGTCCGAAAAGCGTCACGCCGAGCATTCCGGAAAAGACCGCGGTCCCAAGCGCACGTCGCAGTTCATAGCCGGCACCGCTGGCCAGCGCCAGGGGAACCACGCCAAGGATGAAAGAGAAGGAGGTCATCAGGATTGGTCGCAAGCGAAGTCGGCTCGCATCGATCGCCGCCTCGAGCGGCGTCTTGCCGTCACGTTCTTCACTCAGCTTGGCATACTCCACAATAAGGATGGCGTTCTTGCTCGCCAGACCGATCAGAACGACAAATCCGATTTGCGTAAAAATGTTGTTGTCGCCGCCGGAGATGGAGATGCCGACCAAGGAGAATAAGACGCACAGCGGCACAATTAAGATAATTGCCAGTGGCAGACTCCAATTCTCATATAAGGCCGCCAGCACCAGAAAAACGAAGAGAACGCAGATAGGAAAAACATAGAGCGCGCTGTTGCCGGCTTTCAGCTCTTGGAGCGCAGTCTCCGTCCATTCGTACCCGTAGTTGCGCGGCAAAGTATCCCTGGCAAGTTGTTCCATGGCCTTGATGGTTTCCCCCGTGCTGTAGCCGGTCGCGGGATTGCCGTTGAGCTCCGCCGCGGGAAACAGGTTAAAACGCGGGACGCGCGATGGCGCATTGATTTGACGGAGCTCAACGAGGCTGCCTAAGGGCACCATCTCACCGTCGGCGTTGCGTGTTTGCAAACGAAGAATATCATCTGGGCGCGCCCGAAAATTGCCATCTGCCTGCGCGGTGACCTGGAACGGCTTTCCGAATAGGGTCAGGTCATTCACGTAGATGGACCCCAGATAGAATTGAAGCGCTTCCGAGATCGCGGTCACGTCTACTCCCTTGCTCTTGGCCTGGATGCGATTGATGTCGGCAAAGATCTGCGGAGTACTCGCCCGGAAGAGCGTGAACATGCGGGCCAACTCTGGGCGGGAAGACGCCTTCGCGATCGGTCCCTGCAATGCCTTTTCCAGCGCGTCTGGAGTGCCGCCGCCGCGATCCTGGACCATCAGCTTTACTCCTCCGGTGGTACCCAATCCCCGCACTGAGGGAGCTGGAAAAGCCAGCACGCGCGCTTCGCGGATCTCTGCAAACTTCGGCTGGATCGCCTCCTGGATGCCGCGAAGCGACTTCGCTGAGTCCTTTTTCCGTTCCTCAAAGGGCTCAAAGATGCAAATGACTGTTCCGCTATTCGAGGCGGTCGCTTGCGTGATAATCGAGCTTCCGATCCGATTGATCGTGTGAGCGACACCCGGAGTGGACTTCAGAATATCCTCGACCTGGTTCATCACCTGCTCGGTCCGTTCGAGCGACGCACCTTCGGGCAGCTCCACGTTGACAAACATAACGCCTTGGTCGGTCTCGGGGATAAAGCCGGTGGGAACTTTTTGGAACATGTAACCCGTCAAGACCAAGAGCCCGCCGTAGACCACGAGAACGAGAAGGCTCCACCGAATGAGCTTTCTTAGGATGCGAATGTAAATAGCCTTGAATCCCTCGAAGGTGCGATTGAAGAGTCGGAAGAACCAGCCCAGCACGCCGTCGAGTGCTCGCCCGAGGAGGTCCTTTCGCTCCTTGGGCGACTGCAGAAACAAGGCGCACATGGCAGGACTTAACGTCAGGGAATTCACCATCGAGAGGATCGTCGAGAAGGCGATCGTTAAGGCGAACTGCCGGTAAAAAGAACCTGTCAATCCCGGGATGAACGCCGTGGGGATGAAGACACAGGAGAGCACGGCCGTGATGGCGACGATCGGCCCTGCCACCTCGCTCATTGCCTTGATGGTGGCCTCTCGTCGCGCCAAGCCCTCGGCCATGTGATGCTCAACCGCCTCGACGACCACAATCGCATCGTCCACCACGATGCCGATAGCCAGCACCAGACCAAGGAGCGTCAACAGGTTGAGAGAAAACCCAAAGGCCAGCATGACAGCAAAAGTTCCGATCAAGGAGACCGGCACGGCCATGATCGGAATCAGTGTCGAGCGCCAGCTTTGTAGAAAGACAAGAACCACGAAAACGACCAGGAGGAAGGCTTCGATGATCGTCTCCATTACCGAGAGGATGGCCTCTTTCACGAACATGGTGGTGTCGTAGATAATCCGGTAGTCGACACCCGGCGGGAACCGCTCCTTGAGCTTCTGCATCTCCGCTCGGACGCGCTTGGAAACTTCGAGCGCATTCGAGCCCGGTGCCTGAAAAATGCCGATATTGATGGCGGGGTTGCCGTCCAAACGGGAGATGACCGTGTAATCTTTGGCGCCGAGGTCGACCCGCGCGACATCCTTCAGGCGCACCACCTCGCCATTCTCTCCGGTCTTGACGACGATGTTTTCGAACTGTTCGACGTTCTCCAGCCGCCCCTGCGTGGTGACCGTCATTTGATAATCAAGCCCAGAGGGAGCCGGTTGACCGCCGACGTTTCCCGCCGCGATCTGGACATTCTGCTCGCGCAGGGCGCGGACGATGTCCCCAGCTGTCATGCCCAAGGCGGCGATCTTTTCAGGATTCAACCAGATACGCATCGAGTAGTCCCGGGCCCCAAAGAACTGGATGTCGCCCACCCCTTTGATGCGAGCCAAGTAATCGCTCACCTGCAAAAAGGCGTAGTTCGAAAGGTAGAGGTCGTTATAACGGCCATCCGGCGAGACCATGCTCACGGCCATGGTGAAGTCTGGCGAGCGCTTCCGAACGACCACGCCGTTGCTGCGGACGACCTCCGGCAGCTTGGACTCGGCAGCTTGAACTCGATTCTGCACCAGCACTTGGGCGGTGTCGGGATCGGTCCCTGGCTCGAAGGTCACCGTGATGGTCATTTGACCATCCGATGTCGAGGTGGACGCAATGTAGAGCATGTTGTCCACGCCGTTGATCTGTTGTTCGATCGGAGCGGCGACAGTGCTCGCGACGGTTTCGGCGTTGGCCCCAGCATAGGTCGCCGTCACCGTGACGGTGGGTGGAACGATGTTTGGATACTGCGCCACCGGCAAGTTGAACAAAGCGATGACGCCGACGAACACCGTCACAATCGCAATGACCGATGCGAAGATCGGGCGATCGATGAAAAATCTGGGAATCCCGCCCATCAGGATTTTGTCGGCGAGGATTCGGGTGCCTCACTGCCGGTCACCGGGAGAGAAGCCTCCCCAGGAGCGACCTCCGGCTGAACTACCTGACCGGGACGGAGAAGCTGCAGTCCCTCAGTAATTACGCGATCCTCCGCCTGCAAGCCTTCCAGGACTGCGAGCTTGCCGTCGTAGATCTGTCCGATCGAAACTTTGCGGTATTCGACTTTATTGTCGCCGTTGACCACATAGGTAAATCGCTGTCCCTGATCAACACCAACCGCACGCTCCGGCACGAGGAGAGTTTGACGCGGTTGATCGAGCGTCAAGCGCACGCGCGCAAACATGCCAATGCGCAAGCGCCGATCATCATTGGGGACAACCGCCCGCATCTTCAGTGTCCCCGTTCCGGCGTTGACCTCGTTATCCGAGAAATCCACCGTTCCCTCCCGTGGAAAACCCTCCTCGTTCAGCAGTCCGACAAATGCCCGCGCGCGCGCGGTAAGGCCGGAGCTGGCTTCCTCGCTCACCGCCTTGTCCCACCGCAGAACTACTCGCTCCGGCGCATCGAAATAAACGTAGACCGGATCTTGACTGACAATCGTCGTCAGGGTGTCTCCGTTGGCGACGAGGTTTCCCTCTGTTACGCTGGTGCGGCTGATCTTTCCGGAAATGGGAGCGCGGATCTCGGTGTATTCCAGATCCAGTTTCGTTTTCGACAATCGCGCCTGCGCTGACCGCGTCCCCGCTTCGGCCGCCAGTGCCGCGGTTCCCTGTTTCTCAGTTTCCTGGGCCGCGATCACCTTTTGGGTGCTTAATTGTGACGAACGTTGGTAGTCGGAATGTGCCTGAGCGAGTTCAGCCTGCGACTGCTGTAGGGTAGCCTCCGCTGAAGCAAACTCCGCCTGATATTCCCGCGGATCGATCGTGTAAAGCAGATCGCCCTCCTTGACGTCCGCGCCTTCCTGAAAGTGCACCTTGTTCAAATAACCGGTCACCCGTGCCTTCACGACAAGATGATCGATCGCGGCGACCCGCCCCGGCAGTTCCTCATACTCCAAGACGGCTCGCTGCTCGGGTTCTGTCACCGTCACCTTGGGCGGTTTCGGTGAGGCCTGCTCGGCTGGTCGACCGCATCCCCCCAAAGCCAGCGCCAGCGCCGCGGCAAGAACGACTCTTGATCCCCACGCGTTCATCGCTTAAAGAATGTAAGTAACCACTTACCAGAGTAACGCGGGCAGACGAAATGGCAACGGCCAATCGGAGAGGATCGATTTCGAGCCGGGAGCGAATCCTGGCGGCAGCCCGGGAGCTTTTTGCGGCCCGTGGGTTCAAGGGAACGACGACGGCCTCAATCGCGCGTCGGGCGCGATTGAATGAGGCGTTAATCTTTCGCCACTTTCCGGCGAAGAAGGATCTGATCACGGCGATTCTCCGGGACAAACTCGAGGATGAGCGGCTCGCTCGCATCATTGACGCAGCAGAGTGCCGGAATATCCCGGTTGAGGACGCGTTCCGCCTGGTTGCCCAACGTTTCGCGGAAGCCTTCGATCCCGTCTTTCTGCGTCTCTATTATCATAGCGCGCTGGAAGACCATGTCCTGGCGGAGGCGTTCTATGAACAGTTTGTCAGCAGGTTTGTAGCCTTGGTCGAACAATTGATCGCGCGCGGCATCAAAGAACGCAAATTTCGCAAGGTTGATCGCAGCGTCGCGGCTCGAGCCTTCACCGGAATGCTGCGCAGTTACTTCCTTACGAATGAGCTGTTCCCGAGCCATGCCTTAAGCGGGGACCCCACCGACGTCTCACTTAGCTTTTGCGATTTGTTTCTCAATGGGGTAAGCACACGAAATCCCAACCTAAATGGCACGGCCAAGCACTGGAAGGCTTGAGGCTTGTTGCGCTCGTGTTGGCACGGTTGACGAGCGGCGAAGCTTGCGGAACTAATGTATCCGAGCATCACCTCAGCTTACGGCAGGATGAGCTGGTATCTAGCCGACTGGAAGAGTCATTCGGACCCTTGTGTCAACGACCAGCAAAATCGTCAGGCGCTTGGCACAAGCTCCTTCAAACTCCTCGATTTCAGCGTTGCAGCGCGCGACTTAGCATGCCGTCAGCTATTTCTCTCCGCATCGGCGGACCGACCCGATCGCACCATTAGCTGCATCGCTTTCTCCGCCAGCTTGTCGAAAGCAATCACGGCAGCTTCGATGTGTTCTTCTTTGGTGTCCTCAATCTTGTTGTGACTGATCCCGTAGAGGCTTTGCACAAACATCATTGCCGTGGGGATGCCGGCGCGCGCCACTTCGGCGGCATCATGCAGGGGACCCGACGGAAGGCGGTGAACGGCGCCGCAAGTTTCGCGGATCGCCTCATCGCAGAGAGCTAATAGTTCGCTGTCAAAGGGAATCGGTTCAATCCGCATAAGGCGCTCCCAGGAAACCGACACATCTCCCTCCTCAGCGAATCGGTCGCTCGAATGTCTGGCCTCCTCGAGCATCCTCGCAAGAGCGGCAGGATCGAGGTGACGCTGGTCGAGAGTGATTCGACATTCGGCGACGACACTGGTGACGATGCCAGGAAAAGTCGCACAGTTCCCGATGGTGCAAACGCCGCCATGATGGTTGGCAATCCGGTAGATCTCAGGACTCATCTTCGCGGCCGCCAAAAAGGCGTCACGACGTCTGTTCATAGGGGTGCTGCCGGAATGCGCGGCCTGACCCCGAAATGTGATCGCGTGCCGCTCGACGCCAAAGGTCCCGAGCACGGCTCCGAGCGGCAAATCCAAATCGAGCAATACCGGTCCCTGTTCGATGTGCAGCTCGATATAGGCGCCCGCATTTTGCAGTTCCTTGCCGCTATCCTTCAAACGTTCAAGATCGATTCCGTGCTCGGCGAGGACATCGATCAAGGCAATTGCGTCCTTGTCGTGCAGTCGGCGGGCCTCCTCGAGATCGACGTAACCTGAGCAAGCTGAAGATCCGAAAAGGCTCATGCCGAACCGGGCACCCTCCTCATCAGCCCAGTCGACGAGACGGACCGACACCGGCGGTTGGCCGCCATAGTGGCGGTTGATCCGGCGCAAAACTTCCAGCCCTGCCAGCAGATTCAAGGAACCGTCCAGCCAACCGCCGTTCGGGACCGAATCGATGTGGCCACCAATGACGAGTGCCTGCTCGGATCCTCCCGCCAGCGTTGCCCAGACATTCCCCGCTTGGTCTCGATGGATCTCCACCGGGAGTTCTTCGAGCTTCTCTCGAAACCAAGCTCGCGCTTTGGTCCAGGTCGCTGTAAAGGCGACCCGCTGGGCTCCATTTTCATCCGACGTAAGCGTCCTGAGTTCTTTAAGTTCGCTTAGCGTCCTCTGAGGATCGAGTTCAGCCTTCACTCCCTAGCTTTCTCCAGTTCAGCGCGCATAGTCTGGGACTCTGCATTGTTCTCGAACGCCCGCATGAAGGTGGGCACTCCCTCCTTCAAAAAGAAGACGATGATCGCATTTCGAATCAGACCTTCCTGGCGCATGAGCAAAGGAATTCTTTCTCCGTCTATTAGTGCGGTGTATTGAGCTCTTGCGGGTTGACCCTCCAGCACAGCGCACTCGCCCGGTTTGATGGCGACTTCATTCTTTGCATTCACAAACGCCAAGTGTTTGCCTGGCATTCCGTTGATAATCCGCAACCTCACCGGCGCCTTTGATGATGTATGCGGATAGACTTGGAAGAGCACGTTCGGCGGATAGCCGGCTTCCTCGCCAGTAAGTCCACTGCCCGGCTGTCTTAGCACTCCTGGCGGCGATGTGCGGGAAAAATCACCTACAATAACCAACGACTGGTAGGCGCCAGGAGCGTAAGTAATCCTCTCAGACTTTGCTTTGGTTCCGGATAGCTGATCTTCTGCTTCATAAGTCGCCTCGAGCAGCGGAAGCGCAGCATCTCCAGATCTCTGGCCCTGAGAAAAGGTGTCGTAGGCTAAGGTCTCATTGATCCTAAGAGAGAGAACCGGTACACTTGTGGCATTGATGATCTGCACGCTCGCCATCGCCGGCGCTTCTTCTGCCTGTGCGGCAAGCTGTGCCGGAAGCTCGCCAAGTGTAATCAGAAAGAGACCCGACGCGATCAAACGCATTAGAAACTCCGCTGGAAGGTGATCACGGGCCGGACACCTCCGCCGGCTTCATTTTGAAGGAAGAGGATTGCCTCAATGGCGGCTCGTCCGCGCGGCTTCCCACCGGCATCGAACGATTCGCCCACTGCGATGATGCGGTAAGTGCGGGATTGAACAGTCAGATGCTGAACGAGCTTCCCAAACGCCTCCTCACGGACGCGATCTGCAGCCGCAAGATTTGTGGTTCCGCCGCCCACCGAAACTCGAAAAGTCGGCGAATAGCTTTCTCCATCAGCAAAGCTTTGCATCGCCTTGTGCAGATCGGACAGGCTGCCGTAAGGTCGATGGCTCACCAGATCTGCCGCGACCGCAGCCGGATTGGCCAAGAGCGCCTCCGGGATTCCTCCGTCTGAAGTCACCTTGATTCCCGACAAGATCGCCGCAAGCACCTCGGGAGCGGCGGTGTTCGGATTTATGCGCCCGAGAGCAGCCGGATATCCGCCACTGTTGGCGTTGGTTTGATTCACCGTAAAGAGGTCCAGTAGCTCGATGGCGCGGCGACCGTTAGTGTCCCAATTGTGTGTGGAAGAGCTCCTAAATTCCGGCTGGCCGATCCTTAGGGTTCTCCCGCCACCAGAGATCTTATCGTTCACGGGTAGCTCGCTGGATTTGGGAGCACTCAGATCATCGGCCGCTTGCGATGGATCAAAAATGTGCCCGAGCTCGCCGATCGATTGCATCGCTCGGTTGAGAAGGACCGCGGGTGCGGCTGGTCCATCGTTGACCGGATCATAGACGGTTGAAACTTGAGAGGGCGTCTGATCGATGCTCGCAGGCGCGGTTCCGACCGAGGGATTGTTCCTGACGAAATCGCGTTGAACCCAATGCGCGCTAAAGTCCTGATAACGCGGCGTAACGTTCTCCTGCCGTCCCTTCCAGCGGGTCCTTGTGGCGTAGCCTGCGTTTCCGAGCGTCGGCCAATCATAGTTGCAGAGGTAAGTGGCGCGACTGTCACCAACAAACCGCCAATTGACCGCCGAAGCTTGAGTGGGAATAAAAGAAGATTGCCAGCGGTTGTTGGTGTCCGAAAGGGACAATCCAAATCGAACCATGCCGCTGATCGCGACATCGGGTCCAACCGGGTCACGCCGGTTCATATCGGCGAGGTGGCCGCCCATGTAGAACTCGAATGGACAATGAGTCGTTTGGTCGCTGTTTCCGCTCGGACCATCATCCCAATGGGGAACGTCATTTACCGGACCGAGACTCGCCCAAGTCTGCCTCACCGTGGGAAACTCCAGGACGGCAAATTCGTTTGGTCCGATCATCAGGCTAGCCGTGATCGCCTGATCATAGTCATCGAAGGGTGTGACGATTGCGGTGCCAAAGCTAACTAGCATTCGGTTGCGGACGACGAATCGAAGCTCCTGACTGTTTAGGACGATCGGAATAGTGTATGGATTCCACACCTGCGCAAAGCACTGGCTCTCGATCGTGGCGGTCGCAGTCGATGCGTTCGTATTAAGACTCATGAGTCGAAATCTTTCGGCGACGGCGGTAATCATCGGAAAAAGATCGCGTCCCGCCGGTTCGCCTCCGTTGACCAATGTCGAAATGGCGTCTGAATCGACATAGTCGACGATTCCGGCCGCAAGACGGCGCAAGTAGCGCATTTCGTCAGCCGCGTTGCCGCGCAAGCTCGGGTCGCGCGAGGAAAACGAAGGAAGGTTCGAGGAGACGATCTGCGCGAGGCGATCGGCGCGGTCGCCCGAGCTCGCGGCCGCATCCGTCGCGAGGATGTTGATATTGTACTTGGGGCGTCCTCCGTCAGACAGACCTGCGGGAATGATGTCAAAAGTTGAATTTGTTTGCACCGTAAGCAAATGCTTGACGCGCTCATAATCGCTTCGGCTGGCGAATCCCTGGGCCAAGGATTCAGGAGTCAGAATGAGGTGGCTTAGGCCGAGCACGCGCGCCTGTTCGTCTGGCGTTAGAATCGCAGCTGACGCGTTCGTGAGAGAGATGTCGTTTGGACCCGAATACCAAGCGATTGGATCCGACATGCTTCCCATTCCTGTATGGAGCAACGGATTCACTCTGGCATCTTCATCGAGAACGACAAACGCGTAGCGGCCAATCCGCTCGCCGGAGCTACTGGATATTTCCACCCAGGGAGCGCGATAGGAAATATTCGTGCTCTGAATAATTCCCGAGCGGCCGTTGACGTCCGTGCTATTTGTTCCCATCATATTGGCAAACAAGATAGGGAGCGAATTGGTCCATTCGCTTTGCAGAAAATTCTCCTGAAGGTTTGGAGCGATCGACACCAATGGCATTATCTGCCGCGGATCTGAAAGGTTGGTGCGGCCAATTACGACGACCGGCGCGTTACTCGGTGAGAAGTTGGTGCTGCCGGTGACAAAGCCATTGTTGGTTCCTGCCGCGGTCAGGAGTTGATTGATCGCCGACTGCAATCCCGCGCGGGCGGAAAGTTCTGCCTGAAGCACGTTTTTCGCGCTCTTTGCCGTTAGCCGATCGATCGAGGTACTCTGCATGAAAGCGACCACGAGCGTGCTGAGGACCACGATGCCGAGGAGAGTCGTGACCAACGAGGCGGCCTTGCTTCCTCTTCGCCTCACCGCCTCGTTCCGACGTTGACTCGCGTGGTGAAGCTTTGCACCGCTTTCCTCATGAGAAGGGAATTCGTGTCTGTCCACCGGTCGAGATCTGCCAGCTTTTGGGCGGCATCGTGCCCGATCGTGATGAGCGTAATCTCGATAATTTCGGGAAGCGGCGCCTCAGCCGTGGGCACAAAGGGGATCCAGTCTCCGCCGCTGGAGTTGACTGGCGTAATCTTCATCCCAACGACATTCCGCGCCAGCAATTCCTCGCTCGCGGCGCCGGTTGCGACGTTAGTGAACAATGAACCCGAGATCATATTGGAGAATGTCTGATTGCTGCTCCTGAAGTATCGGTAGAGATTCAGAGTGCGATTGGTGCTGACGGGAGTTCGGTCGAGCGCGAGAAAAAAACCAACTTCACACACGTCGCTTTTCGAGCCGCCTTCCTGTGCCGACGGCGGGAGAGAAGCAAGGAAAAAGACATTGCTGCCATAGTTAGTTCCCGCAGCGCCGGACTGCAGATTAAACCTCATGCAGTTCACATTAGTTCCCGTTACGGCATTGCGGAGATCGCGGGTCATGACCGTCAGCGCGCCGCGCGCCTCGCGACAGGCGTCGGTGCGGCCTTCGTTATCTCGCCAAAGGTCGACGGCACCCTCGACCAGAGACATCATCACCACGCCGAGCACGGCAAGCACCATCATCGACACGAGCATTTCAATCAGCGTGAAAGCACGGGATCGCAGGCGGCCCCCTTGGCCCGATGATTCGCCGCGCCTCAAGGCGCATGAAGTTGCGGAGAGCTTCATCTAGCGCTGGCTCATCAAAGAAACGAAGACAAACCTCGACCTTCTGGGTGACGGTGCGCTCGCCGGTGCTTCGACGGTAGCTTGCACGCGCGAAATTCCAGGCCGTGGATAATTAGGGGTCAGACGAACTTCCGCGACGAAATAGGCATCCGCCGCAGTGATCGCATTCCCGAAGTCTTGCGAAGCAACTTGATTTGTTACTCCTTCTCCCTGCTCGTCATAGAGCAGGACGCTGCTGGATGCCTTCGCAAGATCTAATCCGGAAATCCGCGCGTGAACATTTGTCACCGAGGGCGCTCTGACCAAACTGATGTTCGTGGCCGCAAGCGATTGGATCTCGTCAACAATTCGCCTGGCAATCAAGGTCGCGCGCGTCTCAGCACTGCTCTCCCTTGCCGTCTGCAGAGCCACGGGAAAGAGGCCGATAATCGCAACGAGGGCAAAGGAAAGGATGGCTAATGAGAGCGCGGCCTCCACCAGCGAAAAGCCAGTCAGCCTCGACCTCATTGAAGACCCGTCGTGGTAACATTGAATTGGACGCGCCCGCTATAGCGCGAAAGGCTTATCTTTTCGAAAAGCTTCCCGCCAGGTCGGGTCTGAATGTCCTGATCTCCGGACCAATAGCCCTCGTAAAGGAACAACTCGATCGGATTGGTGGCGCCACTCACTGCTCCAGAGCTGTTGAACGACAAGCAGGGAAGGGTCTCATCGCTTTGAGCAGCCGAGAGCACCTCGTTCAAGCCGACGAACGTTTGGCCGCCGGATTCCGGAACCACACTGCCGGCCACCCTCTTCAAAGCGACATTACCCGGCAGTTTCGTCCACTTTTTGAGAACCATATAGTCCTTGGCGCCGGCTGCGCGTTCCTCATCCGATGTGTCCCGAAACACGAGGAAGGCCTTATATCTCATCTCTTCGGCGGGGAAATCTTTGTCCGCGAAACCCACGTGCACGGTCTGACCTGACTCGAGAGCGGCGATTCTGGCGTGTTCGAAAGCGTTCATCAATATGTTCACCGCTCCGCGACGACCGAGCGAGCTCGAGAAGCTGCCGATCGAAGAATACAGAAGTCCTGCCGTAAGGATGATCAACGCCGACACCGTGAGCAGTTCGAGTAGGCTCGCGCCCCGGCAAGAAGCCTCATGTTGACGAAGAGGGCGACAAGGCCAATCTGAACGGCTTCGATGATCGATGTCTCGTGCGACAAGGCGTAATTCTCTAGACCGTCCGCGCCGGAAACGAGTCGCCGCATGCCTTCGAAATCGGGACAAAAGGGATCCGTGTGATGATGACTCGCCCTTCGACCCCAGGGCGTCTTCACTGATCGTGTGCCCGCCACATGTATCATATAATCTTCGGATCAATCTGAGGTCCCGTTAGATGTGATTGGGACCGCTTGCACCGGCAACCAAGCTTGTCTTCCAAGGTGAAGGGGCCCCGTTAATCTTATTAGTAAGGCAACAGAAGCACCGAGTTTCAAAGTTTCCCCACCCGGAGGCGGCGTCTGCCAGCGCTCTTGCCGAGCAATCGTAAAGCTGGCGCCGTTGGCGCTAAACCGAGAGACTCACGCCTATCGACGAACCGCTCCGGCCACGCGGCGCTGAAAACCGACAAAATGCACTCTTGCCGAAGCAAACCTTCCTCCGGTCGTGCAGCCTTCCAGCGCCAAGGGCGCGACTCATATTAGCCTCGGGCACCGCCCGAGGAACCACATGCAAATACCATCTTCAGCGCTGAAAGCGCGATTCACGGTTCTCGGGGCCCGCCCGCACTGGGTATTTTGATTCGCGGCGGCGTCTACGCTGCAAACCGCTTACCCACGGAAAATGCCTCCACGCGTGCGGTCAACCCTGCACCCGCGCCAAACCCCAACCGCGACCACGGTGCGGTCTAATTCGTCGGCATGACGAACTGTGCGCCTGTCGACGTGTCGCCTTCGGTGCCAGAGGTGTAAGTGAGCTCGATACTCGCCGGTTCGCCGGCCGGCCAGCGCTGCATCACGCTCTTGTAGCGCGTGTAGAAGCGAATTCCCTCTTCACCGTAGATGTGCTGGCTCCCGAAAAGCGAGCGCTTCCACCCTCCAAACGAATGCCACGCCATCGGGACCGGAATTGGGACATTGATTCCGACCATGCCGATCTGAACACGCCGCGAAAACTCGCGGGCAGTTCCTCCATTCCGTGTGTAGCAAGAGACTCCGTTTCCAAACTCGTGGGCGTTGATCAATTCAATCGCACTGTCAAGATTAGGGACGCGAACCACGCACAGGACCGGTCCAAAGATCTCCTCCTTATAAATCTTCATGTCGGAGTTCACGTGGTCGAACAAAGAGCCCGCGAGGAAGAAGCCATTCTCGCGTCCCGGCGCCTTGAAGCCCCGACCATCAACCACCAACTGTGCACCGGACTTGACCCCATCTTCGATATAGCTCTCGATCTTCGCCTTGTGCACAGCGGTGACAACCGGGCCCATCTCGGACTCAGGATCCATGCCGTCATTGATTTTCAAAGCCTCGACACGGGGTTTGAGCTTCTCGATCAGCTTGTCACCGGTTTTGCCGACGGCGACCGCGACGGAGATCGCCATGCACCGCTCTCCTGCTGAACCATAGGCCGCGCCGAGGAGCGCATCAGCGGCGTGGTCGAGATCGGCGTCCGGCATGACCACCAGGTGGTTCTTGGCGCCACCAAGAGCTTGCACGCGCTTGCCGCGCCTGGTCGATTCCCGGTAGATGTATTCAGCGATCGGCGTCGAACCGACAAAGGAAAGCGCCTCCACTTGAGGATGTTCGATCAGCGCATCGACGGCCACCTTGTCCCCCTGCACGACATTGAAGACACCGTCAGGCGCCCCGGCTTCCTTGAGCAGTTCCGCCATTCTCAAGGAGGGAGAAGGATCGCGTTCCGAGGGCTTCAAGACGAAGGTATTTCCGCAAGCAAGCGCCACCGGGAACATCCACATCGGCACCATCACCGGAAAGTTGAACGGCGTGATTCCCGCGACCACTCCGAGCGGCTGGCGCATGCTCCAATTATCGATACCGCCGCCAATTTCCTCACTGTATTGGCCCTTTAAGAGGTGGGGAATGCCGCAGACAAACTCGACGACTTCCATGCCGCGGACAACTTCGCCCTTGGCGTCGGAGAAGACCTTCCCGTGTTCACGGGTGATCATCGCCGCAAATTCGTCGTGGTGCTTTTCGATCAACGCCTTGAATCGAAACAGTACGCGCGAACGCCGCAGGGATGACAGCTGCGACCAGACGGGAAAGGCCGCGCGCGCCGCCGCCACGGCGGCGTCCACTTCAGCGCTCGAGGCCAGGGCCACCTTGGCGGTGACTTCACCGGTCGCCGGGTTGAATACATCGCTCGTTCGCCCGCCCCCACGCACGTGCTTGCCATTGATGAAGTGCTCGAGGCGACCCGGTGTCGGACCGGTCGCGGGCGTTTCTTTTTTCTCTAAGGTTTTCGTTGCCATAACAGATAATCTCTAAGTTTTGATTCGGAACTTGTCTCAGGCAGCTTTCAAAATCCACTCATGGGCGGGGTCGTTATAAAAATGCCAGACGCGCTTCGGGCCTGCCATGACGTTAAAATAATAAGATTCGTATCCGTGTGGGACCACGACGGGATGATAACCACGGGGGACGAGCACGACGTCGCGATCCTCGACCGCTATCGACTCGTCAAGATCACGCGAATCGCTATAGACCCGCTGGAAAACGAATCCCTGCGGAGGATTGATGCGGTGGTAATAGGTCTCCTCCAGGAGACTTTCAGCTGGCACATTGTCGATGTCGTGCTTGTGGGGCGGATAGCTCGAGGAATGCCCGCCCGGGGTGCGCACCTCCACGACGAGCACCGACTCGGCAGGCTCATCCTGGGGAAGAATGTCGCACACGTAACGTGTATTTGATCCCTTTCCACGAACGCTCCGCTTGATGGCAGCCGGCTCGATCAAACGCACTGGCAGTTTGCCCTCGGCGGGACCGCCCGCGACCGCGATTTCTGCCTCGGTCTTCGCAGTTACGCTCAGCTTAGCGCGTGGGGGGAGATAGACCGCGGTTGGCGAGGCATCTTCGAAGACGCTCATGCGTCCACCAATCTCTTTCCAGGTAAAGTTTTCGGCCTGGGCAGAGACTATTCCCGTAAGGACAACGACACAAAGCTCGTTCGCGGGGTCAGAGAAAGTCAACGTCTCTCCGGGAGCGAGTCGATGAGCAGAAAAGCTAATGTATTTCCAGCCCGCGGACTCCGGCGTCACCGCGACGATTTCTGGCGAGTTTTTCTTAGGTTTGACGACCAGATTCATGCTGTGGCTTAGCGTTTCTGATTTTCTTTTCCGCGAAGGTAGGCAGCCCGGGCGTTCCGCACGGATTCACTGGGAGACTCCTCCGGGACGGCGACCTCCCACCACCAGCCACCTTCCTTGGTTGTCCGCGTATCATCGGTGTCGATACAGATAAGGTAGGTGCGCTTGGCGGCTCGCGCCCGCTGGAGAGCGGCCTCGAGCTCGGGGATATTGGCCACCTTCTCGGAGAGCGCGCCCAACGAAGCCGCATTCGCGGCGAAATCGATATTCGGCGCCCCGTCACCATACTGGAGGCAGTCCTCCCACATGTTGTTGAAAGGTTTGCTTCCGCAATGTTGCTGAAGGCGATTGATGCAGCCGTAACCGCGATTATCCAGGAGCACAATGACCAGCTTCTTGTCGAGCATCACGGACGTCGCGATCTCATTGTTCAGCATTAGATAACTGCCGTCGCCCACCATAACGATAACTTCGCGATCCGGTCGGGCCATCTTGACCCCCAAGCCACCCGCGATCTCGTAACCCATCGTGGAATAGCCATACTCCATATGATAGCCGCCGGGCGTCGAGGTGCGCCAAAGCTTGTGAAGCTCGGCGGGAAGCGTCCCCGCAGCGCAAACCGCGATGTCGATGGAAGTGGATTGCGGACTCGAGCGCTGCACCGCACCAATGACCTCCCCATCATAGGGAAGCTCCCCAGCAGCGAGTTCGCGGCGCTGGGTGATCTTGTCCACGGTGGCGCGCCAGGCATCAGCCTCCTTTTTGGCGCGCTCGGTCCATTCAGCTTCCGCCTGCCAGCGCGGCAGCGATTTGCTGAGCGCTTCCAAGCCCAAACGAGCGTCCGCTTGCAAGGAAATGCCACGTGCTTTGCTCGCATCAAAGAGATTTACATTCAGCGAGACCAGCCTCGCCTTCGGGAACAATGAGTTTGACCCGGTCGTGAAGTCTTGCAGACGGGTGCCCACAGCGATGATTAAGTCCGCTTCGCTGGTGAGAGCATTCGCCGCGGTGGATCCGGTCACGCCCACGGGGCCCAACTGGAGCGGGTGGTCCCACGGTAGCGAGCTCTTGCCTGCCTGTGTCTCCGAGACCGGCACGCCGTGCCGTTCGGAAAACTCACGCAGCGCTTCGCAAGCTCCGCCATAGAGAACCCCGCCGCCAGCAATGATCACTGGCCGCTTTGCCGCGATGACCGCGCGCGTCGCCGCCGCCAGTTCGATTTCGCTGGGTGCCACCGCTCGAAATTCCACCACCGGAGTCTCGAAAAATTCGGCCGGATAGTCGAAGGCGTCCGCCTGCACATCTTGTGGCAGCGCGAGGGTCACCGGCCCGCAGAGCGCCGGGTCGGTAAGCGTCAGCACCGCTCGTGGAAGGGCCGTGAGCAATTGGGAAGGATGAACAATCCGATCGAAATAGCGCGAAACCGGTCGGAAACAATCGTTAGCGGAGATCGTCCCGTCCCCCGACGATTCTACCTGCTGAAGGACCGGATCCGGGTCTCTAGAAATAAAGATATCCCCAGGAAGCAATAGAACCGGGAGCCGATTAACGTGCGCCAGCGCCGCGGAAGTGAGAAGATTGGTGGCTCCGGGTCCGATGGAAGTCGAGCAGGCCATCATCCTACGTCGAAAGTGCGCTTTCGCGTAAGCGATCGCAGCGTTCGCCATCGCCTGTTCATTGTGTGCGCGATAGGTCGGCAGCTTGTCACGATATTGGTAAAGTGCCTCTCCAAGCCCAGCCACATTGCCGTGTCCAAAAATCGCGAAGACCCCCCCGAAGAGCGGGACGACCTCATCGCCTCCAGGCCCTTCGACTCGCGTGCGCAGGCCGGACAAATAGCGGACCAGGGCCTGCGCCGTGGTCAGGCGCACCGTGCCGCGTTTGGCGATACTCGGGTTCTCTGCGACAGTCATCGTCTCATTCATACTGCATACTCCTCAATAATCGGGCTGGTTGTCCTGGCTGGCCCGGTGCTTTCCTCCCGTGCCTTCCGCCAGAGATTGATTAAGCTCTCGAAAGTTTCTCGCGTACGCTCGATTACGGTCTTGTCGTCGATCTCCCCGGCGAGCCACGCAAAGCTCGGTTTCTCAAAGATGGTCCGTCCGACGGCAAAGCCGCGGCAAGTTTTTGACCCTGCTGCCTGCCTGAACCCTTCCGCCAGGCGTTCGACCGGCGCGCTCAAGCCAAGCAGAAGCACTCCGCGACAGTACGGATCGCGCTGGGTGATCACCTCGTCGATGAACCGCCACTGGTCACCGCTCATGGATTCAAGCTTCCACCATTCCGGTTTGATGCCGAGATCGTAAAATCGATCAAGCGAGCGGTAAACGGTGTCAGGTTGCACTCGATCTTTGGGGGGGATCACCTCCAGTAATAACTCATGCCCGCTCACTCGCGTGGCTTCAAAGAGCGCTTGCACTTGGGCCTCCTGCTCGAGACGGTGCTCGGCCGGATCATCCGGATGATAAAAAACGAGGCACTTGGCGACATGCTCATGGGGCCAGGAAATTAGGGTGGTCCCGATGGAGCGACCATGTTCGAACTTGAGCGGGTTGGAGCCCGGGAGCTCCACGGGGCGCCCGATCCACCAGCCTCGTCCAGTGGCTGCATTGAGCGCATCCTGACCGTAGGTTTCGTCCGCAAGGATGCCAAGCTTGCCCGCATACTCGGGCCTCTCCTGCTCGACCGAGGCGACAGCTTGCACGAGCAATTCCTTGAGCTTCGGAATTCGTTGCTCCTCCACGCCGGCCTTGCGCGCCAAATCTGCAAGCTGGCTACGATGATCGAAGGCAAAAATGTAAAGCTCCTCCCAGCGTGGGCGTGGCACCGATACACGATGCAGATGGGTCAGCATCGGGTCACGGTCCGGCCGGCGCACCCGCTCGGGCTCCTCGGCGGCCCTCTTGAGAAAGCAGTCAAGCTCGACGGCTGTCGGCATCGCCGGAGCACAACCATGCCGGGAGACGACCAGGGCGCCGCTGCCATTGCCGCGGGCAGCGCATTCTTCGTAATCCTTGCTCCGAAGCCACCCGCTCAGAAAACCGGATATAAAGGCGTCACCGGCCCCGAGCACATTGAGCACTTCCACCTGAACGCCGGCAAAAGTCGGTGCCTCATCGATAGAGGCAGGAACGTCACCTTCGATGACCGAGCAACCGAGGACCCCGCGCTTGACGACCAGAGTCGCTTCGGTCACTTGGCGCACCGCTCGCAGCGTCGCAATGAGGTCCTGTTGCCCGCCCGCTATCTCGAATTCTTCGACCGTCCCAACCACCAAATCAAAGAGCGGCAGGATGCCTTTTAAATGTTTGGTTACTCCCTCGCTGGAGACATAGCGCACCTCCCCCTCAGCCTTGCCGGTAAGTCCCCAGAGCACCGGCCGGTAATCGATGTCCAAAATCGTGCGGACGTCATTGCGTCGGGCATACTCCAGCGCCTGCCGACTTGCCTTGTCCACTTGCGCAGTGGAGAAATGCGTCCCGGTGATCAGGAGCGCTTTGCTCGACGCGATGAAGGATTCGTCAAAGTCACTCGGGTCGAGGGCCATGTCCGCGCAGTTCTCGCGGTAGAAAACCAAAGGGAAGCTCTCCCGGTCCTTGAGCCCAAGCAAGACCAGCGCCGTCAGACGCTTTTCGTCCTTGACCACATGGCTGACATCGCAGCCCTCCCGCGCCAGGGTCTCGATCAGTGAACGTCCCATGTGATCGTCGCCCACGCGCGTGAGCATGGCAGACTTCAAGCCGAGCCGGGCACAGTTGCAGGCGATATTCCCGGATGAGCCCCCAAGATACTTGGAGAAAGTGCTCACGTCCTCCAGACGCGCACCGATCTGCTGCGCATAGAGATCGACCGCCAGGCGGCCAAGGCAAATAACATCAAGCTCGCGTCCTGAGGCGAAGGGGGTGGAATTCTTCATTGCTGAAACTGTTTGGAGCACTGCTCTCTAAAGCTCGCCAGGGCACGCGTGCTTTCCACCAAGAGGTGGCTTCTCCAAGCTCCCCATGTTCGCCGCGTCCAAGAAAGTGCGCAAGCCTCTAGATGCGTGAAAACGCATTCGCGATCGCCATTCTGAGGGCCCAAGGTGCAACTCTTCATCAAGGTGAGAGCAGCAAAATACCGTCTGTCGCGCTGAATGCAACAAAAATTGTAAGAAGTTTAATATTTAGAATTTTATTTCTATTTTGCTTGGATTTCTTTCCCCAGGTGGCATAGCCTCTTAGTAAAGCAAATGGCCCAGCTGACTGTTGATCAACTTATTGAGAAGATTGCAGCAGCTTACGACTCCTTGCCCCGGCAGTTGAAAAGAATTGCGACCTACATCGAGCAACATCGTGGAAGAGTCATGATGGACCGGGTGGGCGACATTGCCCAAACCTGTAACGTCCACCCTTCGGCGGTGGTGCGCTTTGCAAAGCGCTTCGGTTATTCAGGTTTCAGCGAACTCCAAGCGATCTTTCGGCGCGCTTACACCGAGCAGGTGGCGCCGGTTCAGAGTTATCAGCAGCGGGTCCGCAAGCTGATCAAGAGCAATCGGGGGCGGCTGCGTGGGTCAGAGATCGCCCGCGAGTTCATCGACGGGAGTCGGCAGGGCTTGGAGGCGCTGGCCGCCGGGCTTGAGGCCAATGCTTTTGATGAGGCGTTGGAGCTGCTCGTCAAGGCGAAGACGATTTACATCGCCGGGGTGCGTCGTTCGTTTGCCCCGGCCTCCTATCTCGCTTACGCCCTACAGCACACTCGCAAGCAGGTAATCCTTGCGTCAGGGCTGGGAGGAATGTATCGCGAGCAGATCAGTAGCATCCGCAAGGGAGATGCACTGGTCGCAATTAGTTTCCTTCCATACGGAAAAGAGACCCAGTATTGCGCGCGCATGGCCAGTCACAACAAGGCCGGGGCGCTCGTGATTACCGACAGTCAGTTGTCACCGCTGGCACGTTTTGCGAGCGTGCTCCTTCTCGTCAAGGAAGGCGATGCCTTTGGTTTTCGTTCTTTAACGAACACCATGTGCCTATGTCAGGCGCTGTTTATTTCTTTAGCTTACAAGCTCGAACTTAACCTGGAACAAACCGCGGATGATCCCAGCGAGGTGCCGTAAGCGGTCCGCGCCGGGCGATCGGTAATGTTTACTTCTTGGCCACTGCTGGCGGTATTCGGATGCGCGGTCGTTTACACGATCGGTGCGCTTTCCGCTAAACGTGCTCTGAGTGCAGGCGCCACCGTCTGGCAGGTCAATTTCGCCGCGAACATGGCGATGTCGATTCTGTTTTTGCCCTTCTGGTTTGGCGCGGATGTCACCAGGATGTTAACCGATAGCTACAAGCCGATTCTGGCTGCGGGAGCATTCTTTACCGGCCAACTTTTTACCTTTGCAGCCCTCCGCCAAGGAGACGTCTCCGTAGCGACCCCCCTGCTGGGAGCAAAAGTTATCTTCGTTGCTTTCATTACCAGCTTTCTCTTCGGAGACCCTGTCGGCGTGAAATGGTGGGTAGCCGCGGCGATTAGCACCTGCGGGATTTTCCTGGTCACCGGCGCACAGCCCCGAACCGAAGCTTGGAGGCGCCATTCCGCAAAGACCGCCCTCTATTCGCTGATTGCGGCTCTCGCCTTTGCTCTCACTGATACCCTTATCCAGCACTGGGCTGTCGAGATGGGAGTGATCACCTTCGTCGCGGTGATGTTCTCGTTTGTGGGCATACTTACGTGTTGCCTCTATGTGCCGGCCGTGGGCTTCCGTCAGCTAGTCAATTCGCCCCGAATTGCTCGCCAAGCGCTGGTGTTCGGCGCGTTGATTCTCGGTGCGCAAAACCTGGTTATGGCGGTGGCGATCCGATTCTCCGGCGACGCCACCGCGGTGAACATCGTCTACAGTTCGCGATGTGTTCTCAGCGTCGTCCTCGCATGGGCGACGGCGCGATGGCTCGGCAGCCGAGAAGCGACGCTACCACGACGCGTCCTATTTCTTCGCCTCGGTGGGGCGCTGCTCTTGGCAGGCGCGATCGTCATGGTCATGCTTTAGAGTTGGTCAAGCCAAACGAGGGCTAGACTGATTGCATAACAACGGTCTCCTTTTATCTGAGTAACTGGAGGCGAGTCGGATCCGGGCGAGCTTTTGAGGGAATGGTCTGGGGGAGCATACGCGTCCCGCGCGTGGTGTTCGACGGCTCGCCGATCAGAGGTTTTCCGGCGCGGGCTGCCGGCTACGAAGCAAGCGGTCTGTCGATTAAGACTTTGCCGCTTAGGAATTCTTTGGATTTTTCGCTAATGGTTTTCTCTGGATCTTCTCCAAGAAAGAGATTGGCAAAGTCATCGAACTCGACCTCGCCAGGAGGCCAAAAGATCCCGCGACTGATCCGCTCGGCCACCATCTCGGCGTGGGCCTTCGCCGAGGTGAATAAAGCTTCGTCGAGGATGAGCTGGTCGATGCCACTTTCCTCGATCCGTTCGGGCAACAGGAAATATCCGACGAGTGGCGGAAGCGGCTCGCCGGGCCAGAGGAACTCCGCGAGCGCGCGGTACAAAGGAAGCTGCAAGTCACGCCACTGAACCATTTCCCGAGCCCCAGAGGTGGCATCGAAGTGCATGCTTCTGGCTGACTTGCGTTTGGCGGAGGTCTTGTAATCGAGAATTCTCCGCTGGCCGGTCTCCTCGTGAACATCCACTCGGTCAAGCGCACCTACAATCGGCAGGCCCGCGAGGTGAAGGGTCTTCTCTTCCTCGAATCGCAGTTCTCCATGGCGAATGCGCCAGCCGGCGCGGCGCTCTGGAGCCTGAATCCTGGCAAACTGGCGGAGTCGCGCCCGCAACCCCTCCTGTTGAACGCGCAACGGCAATGAAAGCCGCCGCCCGAACCGGTTCAAGAAAATGGCATCAAGCTCGGTGAGAACATAGTCTTCAATCTCGCGAAAATCTGAACTGTCGCGAATCGCTTCTTCTCGGGCGAAAGCTTCCAGCGTCTCGTGAAACACGTTCCCAAAGTCGAGGGCATCCATTTCAACCTTTGGTGACTCGAACCTTCTCATACCCAAAACGTGCTTGAGGTAAAACCGTAGGGGGCACTGGAGGTAATCGCGGAACGCTGTTACTCGAAGGCTACTCGGTGGCGGACGGGCTGGAATTTGCAGAGGCCATGCCCGTTCGCGGGCTTTGGAGGTGTGCAACGGAGCAATTGGCTCAAAGACCTTGCGGATGCGGGCAATCAACTCGGCATCAGAACAGCGGAAGAGCAAACGGGAGGGTTTGGCAGGCTCTCCGTCCGCTCCTACTCGACACAACGTCAACTTTACGGTGCCCGGCGGACGCGCCGCGAGAAGACAGTGCAGAACGTATGTATCGCGCGCGAATCGCTCGAGGTTATTGTGGAGACGCCAGTTCCCCCGCACGGAATCCGGAACAAATGGATGGCCGGCGATTCGCGTGGGCAGCGCGCCTTCAGTGCACCCCGAGATAATCAAGGAAGGATTCGGCAGCCACTGTGCCTCGAGCCATCCATTCAAGTCGATGTCGCCCTCATCATGCGGCTCGAACACGGCCAGATTCTTCATTTCCTCGCAAAAAATCTGCTCGGCAAGACCTGGCTGGCCGAGTGGAGAATCCAGGACCGTATTCAGAAGGCTCGCCAGCGCAGCCAGCGCCTCCCCCTCGGCGGAACCCGCAGCCACCTCTCTCCCGGAATAGGCGGTTCGAAGAAATTCAGGCAAACCCGCGAGTGATCCGGACGCGCCGAATGTTCGCCTGAGCTTCTCCACCGCGGCGATCAGGCCCCTCGTCGACGAAGCACTGGAGCCGCCTTCGTTGATAAACGCGGCCGCGTCATCCAAGGTCTCGACCAAAATCTTCGTCTGCAACTCGTCGAGAGCTGAAAGGACGGCGCTGGGAGACTGATGCGATTCGCGACAGAGCAGGCGCAGGAAAACGGGATGCTCCGCGAGAGTTCGAAGTTCACTGACCCGACCATTCGAAGCGAAGGCCAGCCAAAGTCTCGCCAAGGTCGCACACTCGAAGGGCGCCAACGATTTGCCTGCGGGATCGTAGGGTCTCAGACTCCGCTTGCGCATCGCGCGTAGGTGAAAAGGAACGAGTTCAGAATCGGCGACGCAAACCCCAACGGCAGCTGACCCAATCAAACGGGCAACAATCTGCGCCTCCGACACCGGGTCGGCGGCGACCACAAAGTCTTCGAGACGCAGCGGAAGGAATCTCTGCGACCAGGCTTTCGGGTCCGGCCTCCCCCAAGCATCGAACTCTTCCAGTTCGCAATCCGGCGCGTCGATCAAGACGGTGACCGCAACCCCCGCGGACTCAAGAATGAGCAGATAGGATTCCGTTATCGGGTTGAGGTCTGGCACTCCTGCGACAATCACGTGCCCAATGTTTTCCGGAACGATCCCCATTTTCGCCACCCTGATGTGTGCAGCGTCGGAGTCCTCCAATCCGGCAGCGGCCAGGCGATTCAGGTATTGTTCATACAGGGCTTTCAGCTCCTTCCATCGATCCTCCTGAGGAGATGAGACGCATCGGGCGTGGGCGGAAACAGGGGTGAGCCCTGCCTCAGCCAACAGGGCGCAAAGCTCTCGCAACGACTGCCCGATTCGGGATGCCAAAGCGCGATGGTCGGAAAAACCCGAGAGGAGCAGGGGAAAGCTTTCGGCGGCGACTTCGGAGATCACCTGGGTCCACGCTAACAGTGCATCAAGGCGCCCGGCAATCTTGTCACCGGCGGCGCGCTGGAGCAACCCCATTGGCGTCACCACAATTGGTGAAAGCAAACCTTTTCCGCGCTCGGCTGCCAATCGCACCAGTTCCGCCCGAAGACGCCGCCCGGAACCGGAAGTGGGCACGAGCAGCGCACAATGACTGAGATCGAGCGGCCGCTGCCCCGACCGGGTGATCAACCACCTGGCGGCCTTGAAGATTAGCGGCTCTCGATCCGATAGAAGAATTTTCTGCGGCATGACGACGGCAAACTGAAGAAAAGCCCCTACGCTGCCGCGTTCAACCTCTCGAAAAATCCCGCTGGCTGCGCCACTCTGCGGTCAGGGTTTGTAGTGCCTCTTCAAACCAGGACGTCGGACTCCCCTGGGTGCTCGACTAGCAAGCCACCGCTGGCACAGCGAATACGCTCAGAACTTTGTCAACTGGGGCGACGGCTGTTGTTGTCTAAGCGCGGCGCGCAGCGTGGCGATCTGCCTTTTTAGCCCGGCAGGATTGGTGGCTTTCTCCTTCTCAATGTGAGCCGCCAACGCTTTGGTTGTTTCCTTCATTTGGTCGATCGCCCTAGCCCGCAACAAGACTGCAATGTTTGAGCTTGGCGTGACCATGTTCTGGTAGCAAACAAGCGATTTCCCCTCCCACGGCTCGACCCGAAAATTACCCACGCTGTCCTTGGTCATCACCGCTCTAAGAAGCTTCCAGTCAAAGCGATACGAATTTTCATCGAGCAGTCGCAGGCTGTTGCGGACCGTATAGAATTCATCTGGAAAAATCGGCACATCGAGGCCGTAATCCACTTCCATGACGCAGGAGGAAACACGATTCGAGATCTCGGACTTGAAAACGTTGGGAACGAAGGACTTAGCTTCTTCGAAATCGAAGAAGACAGCCGCTACCTGCTCGGGCTCAGCCTCGATCGACCTGTAAATCTTAACGCGAGGCCAGGCATTGCCCTCCACATTCTCGATCACGACCACCTGATCTCCGGCCTTCATTGAGCCCTTCTGGGATGCGCTTAGTTCGGAGAGGACCGACTCCGCAACGAGATGCGGTGTTTGGAGCAGGCAAACTGTCAGGAGCACTGCCGCATATACGGTAAGGCGAAAAACGTTCATCGGCTGCAGACTTTTAGCTGCGAGCGCTCATCTTTGCAAATCTATTAAGTGATCGTTTGACGCCATCGTTCGCGCTTCCTATAGTTTTTGGTCTTTCGCAGGAGGATTTTGGAAAGTAGGTGAAGATATGCCGGAAGTGATCGTTCGCAAAGGAGAGCCGATTGATCGGGCTTTAAAACGCCTGAAGTCGAAGCTCGATGCAGAGGGCATCCTTGATGAGGTTCGCAGACTGCGGGCGTTCGAGACGCCTACTCAAAAGGCACGCCGCAAGGCAAAAAACAATGCCAAGCGCTCGAAGATGAAGATCCGCTTTAGTCTCAACTTGCCCTAAGCCTTTTGCCCAGGGTCGTTATCGTCGGCTGCGGCTTCCTCGGTGAAGCCGCAGCCACTTTGTTTTCTAAAGGCGGGTGGGAGGTGCTCGGGATTTGTGCCCGTCCCCACTCACTTCGAGCTCTCTCTGCAAAGCCATTCGAGGTCCGCGCGATAGACATTGCCGGACCTTTCATCATTGAGCCTGCTTGGCGCCATGTTGATGCACTGGTGCATTGTGCCGGACCGGACGAAGCGACAGCCGAGGCGTACCGACGGGTCTATGTCGAAGGCCTCAGGAATGCATTCACAGCCTTCGCGCCACGGCAAGTGCTCTTTACCGGCAGCACATCCGTTTATGCACAAATCGATGGCTCATGGGTTGATGAAACCAGTGAAACGCGGCCAAATCGAGAAACTGGCCGCATTTTGTTGGAGGCTGAAGCAATTGCGCTGAATGCGGGAGGATTGGTCGCGCGATTATCAGGTCTTTACGGGCCCGGTCGTTCTGTCCTCATGCGCAAGTTTCTTGCCGGCGAGGCGGTCCTAGAAGGAGATGGCATGCGCTGGATCAATCAGATTCACCGCGACGATGCCGCCCGGGCGGTCGTCCAGCTTGTCCAACATGGTGCGACACCAGGGATCTACAATGTGACCGACAGCACCCCGGCTACTCACCTACAGGTGTATTCGTGGCTGGCCGATCATTTTCATCGGCCGCTCCCATCTTACGGACCTGCCGACCTGCAGCGAAAGCGTGGCTGGACAAACAAACGTGTGAGCAATGAAAGGCTGCGCAAAACAGACTGGCAGCCGGAATTTCCGGCATACCGTGACGCCATCGCAACTCTCCTTGAAAAATAGAGATCTTCCTTCGACGTATCGCCACAGCGTCCTTGTTTCCCAAGATGCCATCGACGCGAATGGCCATGCCAATAACGTCGAGTATCTGCGCTGGATGCAAGAGGCCGCCGTCGCCCACGCCGATGCCACCGGTTGTACGGATGTTACCAGGAAGGTCGGCGCATCGTGGGTGGTCCGAAGTCATCATATTGAGTATCTGCAGCCGGCACTTGCGGGTGATCGCCTCGTGGTTTGCACCTGGGTTTCCAATCTTCGCAAGGTGAGTTCTCTGCGGAAATACCTCCTTCTGCGCGAGACCGATCACGCTGTGATCGCTCGCGGTGAAACCAAGTGGGTATTCGTAGAGAGCCAGTCGGGACGACCGCTGGCCATTCCAAAACAAGTTTTCTCGCTCTTTGAGGTGGTGCCGCCAAGCCTCGAACCTCACGATGGAACTGCGCTTGAGGACTCCGCTATCATCATGAAGCCACCGCTTTGGTGCTAAACGGGTCGATGCAGACGCCGCGCAGGCTTGTTCTTGCATCGGTTGCAGGTCGGTCTTGTAGCGACGGTGTCCTCACCGTCGAGGGGCCCGGTCGGCGGCGGGGACGCCGCCGCTACAACCGAGTGGCCGAGCTTCTCGTTTATTCCTTGATCGCTTTCAGGAGCGGCTGCAATTCGACCGTCGCAAAGCTCGTCGCTCGATCGCTCATCGCATAGGGGATCACCACCAGGTCGTTGTGGATTAGTCCTCCGCAAGAGTAGACGACATTCGGAACGTAGCCGGAGCTCTCATCCGCCGTGGGGACAAGCAGCGGCTCGCGCGTTTGGCCAATCACCTTTGAGGGGTCTTCGAGGTCGAGCAACACCGCGCCAATGCAATACTGGCGCATGGCCCCGACCCCATGAGTCAACACCAGCCAACCCTCCTCCGTCTCCATTGGCGAGCCGCAGTTGCCCACTTGCACGAGCTCCCAGTAGAATTTTGGCGCCTTCAGCAAGATCGGGCTTTCCCAAAAGCGAATTTCCTTCGACTTCATCAGGAAAAGGTTTTCGCCATCAAGGCGCGAAAGCATGACATAGTTCCCGTCGATCTTCCGAGGGAAGAGCGCAAGGCCCTTGTTCCGAGCGCCGGTTCCCATAAGAGTTCTTATTTTTAAGACGGGACCTCCATCGTGCTCGGAAAGCTGCGGAAAGATGCGGAATCCATTGTAAGCCGTGTAGGTGGCATAATAGCGATCGGAATTATCATCATCGACAAATCGCACCATGCGGGCATCTTCGATCCCGCGCGACTCATTTTGCGACGTCGGGAAGATAACCGCCTCCGACCAGTTGCCATCCGCGGGAACCTCCAAATCATAGTTTCCGTGCGCGACGGCGAGAAGGTTTTCTTTGGTCTCCTCGTATTCGCTTGCACTTTCAAAACCACTCCGGGCCTGTTCGAGCGCCTGCGCCAATTCCTCGACGGTGAATCCGTCGCCGAGCCCGGAAAGAATTTTCGCGGCGGACTTACTGAGTGCCCCCGCGGCGATCAAGCTTTGGCGCCACACTTCGTGACGGCGTGGCTGAATCGTCATCTTCAAGGGACGTATAAAGGGGCTTCGCTCGTCCATGGAGATGTTGCAGTCTTTGTCGATCACCCCCCTGAGGAAAACGATGGATGAAACGTGCCCTTCCCCGGTAGCCCGAAGGCTCATGGCAAAGCGCGTGCTCCCTTCCGGCAGACCTTCCTGATTGCGTGCCGGAACCATGGAGGGATTGAAGAGGGCCGCTGCTTCCACAGAGTACTCCATGGTGAAGTAAGCGCCAATGAGCAGTTGGCGCGCCTCACTAACCGCGCTCGCTTCAGGCAAAAGGTTACGGACAGCCTGATAGTGTTCCAGAAAGATGGTCCGAATATTCCGATGCTTCTTCCCGAAGTCCGCCTCTGTTCGCTCCAGCAGCTGGAGAGCTTCGGACTCGGGCAGCCCCATCACACGTTCGATGATGCATTTTGCGCGTGGATCACCCCCCACGCTAAAGAAACGGGCAATGGTGCGGCGCGGATCGGGCTCGATCCTCTGTGGCAGCCGCTTGACGGTGATGCTCATGCGTCCACGGGCGGCAATTTGCCAATCGACAAACGGCTCTGAAACGCCAGCTTGTCAAGCCGGTGCCTCTCGTCGTTCAGGCTGCTCCGGAGCCGCATCCCTCTACGGAAGAACTTCGAGTGCGCTGGATCTGTCCTGTTGTCCAGCGCGGCGCTGGCCCTCGACAATAGAGGCCTCAGGCATTTGGGAAGCATTCGCGGAGATGCCGGATGCACGGCTGATCCTTTCAAAATCGAAGTCGCGTATATTGTCTCACCGCGGATAACGCAATGCGAGGATAAAACATCGCGTGGACGAGACGATTCACGAATCCGAGGCGTTTCACTAACGATTTAGCGTTCCATCATGAAAACGATGAATGACGCTGTGCGCGATATGCAGATCCAATCTCGGATCGTTGAGCCGCGGCGGCAAGAAGACGCGATAGAGTGGCTCCAAGGTGACGCGTTCCGCACCCTGATCGATAAGTTGCTCGCACAACTCACGCAGGAGCGCCTTCTGCTCGGGCGTGAGTGACGCACTCAGAAGAGCGGCCGGGTCTTTCATAAGTCACCATCTTGCAAGGCGTGGCGAACGCAACCGCAACCGGGAGATATTCTTGATCGCGCAGCCAAGATGACTTCGGCATAACTTACGGAGCTCGTCATTAGCTAAGTGCCTTCACAAAGGATTCCCATGCCGCGGTCGCCGCTCGGTTTTAGGAACACCGCCTTTCTACTCGACCACATAGTTGGCCACCGCGACCTGACCGCGCGCCTTCGCGGACACTGTCCAAGCGCCGCGCTCGAGGCGAATGATGGGCTGCTCGATCTTCTCGCCATTAAGAAACCATTCGCATCCAGGCCAGGAGCTTTGCAGTGGCAGCATCTGCTGCGCCTTCGACATGGCGGGATTGTAGGAGAATGTCGCGCCGTCTTTGGGAAACAAAATCTTCAGCGTGTCCGGCTGAACGGCAGCCGCAAGCTTGCCCTGAAGTCCAGGCCACCCGGCATGATATTCTGGAGGCAAACGCACGGCGCCATCCACATACCCTTCAGATCCCTGCAGCAGCGGTTCTGTCCCCGGCAAGAACCACTCACGAACTACCGGCTCGTTTGGACTTGGCAGTAGACCAGTCTCCGCGCCGATCTCCCTAGCGCGCAGGGATGCACTTTCTTCGAGGTTCGGCCAGGGTCGATCTCCGGCAGCGTAAAGCGACATCATCATCGCTGCCCAAGCGGGCGCCGCGGAGCGAACGGCGAGAAGTTCAGGCATCGGGCGACCGTCCAGCGCGCCTGCCCAAACGGCCACGGTGTGATCCCGATTGAAGCCGACACACCAGCCATCACGGAACCCCGAGCTGGTCCCGGTCTTTACCGCCGTGCGCTTGGGCAGACTTAACGGGGATGAAGCCCCAAAACTCGCCGTCCGCGCGCGATTGTCAGAAAGGATGTCAGCGACAATCGCGCATGCCGCTGGGGAGGCCAGGCGACGGACCTCACGAAGACCCTTCGCAGTGAGGCTCGGCATCCAGAATTCTCCGCCGCGTGCTAAGGCGGCATAAGCGCCTGCGAGCTCCACAAGGCGCACAGGCGCGTTCCCAAGGATGAAGCCCGCGCCATAGGAGTCGAAGGATTCTGGGAAATGAAACCCCCAAGTTTTGAGATAACCGAAGGTTTCACGCGCCCCATTTCGACTTAACGCGACGACGGCGGGCACGTTGAGCGAGTTTCCCAACGCCTCACGCACGCGCACCTGGCCAAAGTAGCGTTTCGAGTAGTTTTGCGGATCGTAGTCGCGATAAACCTCAGTGATCGCGTCGGGAGTGTCGGGCAAAAGCGACGCCGCCGTCAGCTTGCGTTGGTCTATTAGGTCAAGATAGAGGAACGGCTTCAGTGTCGAGCCGCAGCTCCTAGGTTCTATCGCCGAATTGATGAACGCGCGGCTAGCATCACCCGCGCAGGCAAGAGCGCGAATCGCCCCCGAGGAATTCTCAATCACCACGAGGGCGGCATCACTGACTCCCAGCGCTGCGGTGGCGGAAAGGTGTTCGCGCAAAATGCGTGCTGCGAGTCGCTGCAGGTCAAGGTCAAGGGAACTGACTATATTCCCGCGTCCACCGCATTCGTGTATCTCCGAACGGACTTGTTGTCTGATCAAATCGACAAAGTGGGGTGCCTCATTCGGCGGATCGTCCTTGCTAACCCGCGGAGGATTACTCAATAGCAACTCGGCAGTTGCACCCACCGGCAACAAGCCTGACTTCGCAAGACGCCTGACATTCCGACGATAGCGCTCGAGCGCCGCATCGGGATTTTTCCAAGGGTTGAGGCGGGTAGGAGATTGCGGCAATCCTGCAAGGAAAATAGCTTCCGCAAGAGAGAGTTCGCGTGCCGGCTTGCCAAAATAAGCCCTTGCTGCGGCTGCCGGGCCGATGCGCTGATTACCGTAATCTAATCGGTTCAGATACGCCTCGAGAATCTTCGACTTCTCCCACTCCCTTTCCAGCCGCAGTGCAGCAGACGCTTCGCGAATTTTCGCTGAAAACGTTCTCGCCGGGTTTTTTGAGGACATCTTGATGAGCTGTTGGGTGATCGTGGAGGCGCCTGAAACGACACGTCCTCTTTGAATATTGCGGAGAAGCGCCCCGGCTGTCGCGGGAAGGTCAACGCCTGGATGGGTCCAGAACCGACCATCCTCGAGGCCGACGGTAGCGCGCGGAAGCCACTCTCCCATGTCCCGCAAGGGTTCGGGGTAGCTTTCGCGGGCGAAGGAAGTTGCGAGGACCGCGAGTGAGCGTCCGCGAAAATCCATGATCACTGGCGTGCCAGGCACAGGCTTGTCAAGCGCGTCAGGGAGAGGTGTGCGGCGGATGTAATAGCTGACGCCTGCACTGACGAGAGCGCCCGCCAGCAATATGGTGACGAGCACCCGAGACGCCGTCGACAGCCGCCTCGAGGTGGAGGGCCAAGCTGGGGTTCGATCTCGGCTCATGGCGCAGCGACGTGGCATTCGCTCGAGGCCGACCGACCAAAAAAGCGGCTATCGTACATGGGAGAAATCTGGGTGGCCGGCCAGACGAAAGCTCCGCCAGCGGTAGCCCGCGCGAGGACGCTATAGCTGCGTGTGCCAGCGGGAAGTTCGTCGAAATAGAGGTTCGTTTGCTGGTCACGCATCTCGCTGTGTGAGAGATCTGCGGTTTCACTCTCCGCTTGTGCCGGAAGACCATAAAATTTACCAAAGAGGTCCAGATTGGGATTCACCACCTCGAGACCGGCAGGGAGCGGATCTTCGATGACGACGTAGCTCTGTGGCTTTTCCGACGAGATTCGATAGGAAATAAGAATCTGATCGCCGAGCTGGTAGGGCGCTCGGTCGCTGCCGTCGCGCGAGGGGTTCGTCAGGTTCTTGGTGACTCGGTCGATGCTCAGCCCGCGCGCTACTGGCGCGACCTGTCTCCCCGGCGGACGGTATTCGGCTTTCAAAACGTAACTGCCGCCCGGCTGGAGACCCGTGACCGCGAAGTCCGCCAACCTGGCGAGATCTTGCTTGCTCCAGCTCCCAGCCGTTCTGTTTGCAGAAAATGTTTCGGGCGGTGGATCGATACCTGCAAGCTGCGCTAACGGAGTGGCCCTCATGATGGCGTTGAAGGTGACCAGAAGCCAAAGATTTTCCTGGGTCGAGAGACTGGCGGAGGATTCCGTCAGCTTGAAGAGGCGATCGCGGATCGCCTCGGCACTCTTCTCCGGCTCGACAAGAAGTCGCGCCCATCCGCAGAGTGCTTCGGTGCGCGTCGCGGAGGCAAACGTTTCCGGGTTGAAGCTAATGGTGGTGAAGTCGCTGGGAAGTTCGCTGATGAGCACCCGCTGCTTCTCCTGCTCGAGTCCGAGATGGTGCATGGCAATTGCCAGCATCGCCTTCCCTTCGCCACTCAGTTTATCCCGCTGCAGGAAAAGCTCCGTCGCGGCGGAAGCGGCGATGGCCGAAGCCTCTTCCTCAGCATCTGACAGCGCAAATATGGCGAACGCCCTCAAGGTGGGCGAGAGCGCCATTTGGGCCGAGACCATTTTCTCCACTGCCCCGGCGAGCTCGCTAGAGAGCCGCTCAGGAACAGCGAAGCCCGCTTGCTCCGCTTGACGGACGCACCAGGCCGTCTGGATGGTGACAAAATCATTGGGCTCGGTGCCACCGGCCCAGTAGGGCAGGCGGCCGTCCGGGAGGAGAGCTGCCTCAAACTCGCGCAGCGTTTCGCCGATGACGTGTTCGTAGGAGGCTCGTCGCGCCTGCACTTCGGGAAGGTACTCCAGGAGCCCGCCGAGCGATGTATAAGCGAGCAGGCGAGAGGATTTTTGTTCGAGGCAGCCATGGGGGTATTCGAGCAGAAAAGGCAACCCGACCAGCTTGCTTAACCAGGGTGTGGTCGAGACCGCCAACTGGAAGGTGCCGCGTCCTTGGCGCCAGGCAGGGAGCATGACTTCGTGGGCAGACAAGTCGGATCCCGTGACCAAGCCGGAGACGGACTCCTTCTGGAGAATCGCCGGCTCCGCGACCGGAAGCGTGACTTCAACGGCATCCATCAGCTTCGCGGCAGACGTCGCTTCGAATTTCACATTCGCCCACCCGGTAGAACGTGCCCGCGCCTTAAAACGAACGATGGCTGGCGTGTCTCGCGCGGCGGATACTTCCTCCTGAGCGGTCCCCTCGAGCTCCAGATCACCTCCGACGGTGCAACGCACCGTCAGTTGCTCAGAATCGGAAACCTTTTGGCGCGCTACCGCTCTGAGTTCGACCTGATCGCCTTCCCTTAGGAATCGTGGAAGTGCCGGCTCGATCAGGAGCTTCTTGCTCACGGCGAAGGTCGCATCGCCCGCGCCGAATTGACTGTTCCTGGTTTGGCCGATCGCGACGACCCGAAAGCGTGTGAGATTATCCGGAGCTTCGCATTCAAATCTCGCTACTCCCTTCGCATTCGTCCGCACGCTGGGTCGCCAGAGGATGAGTGGCTTAAACTCCTTTCGCGTGAAGGCGACGTTGCCAAATTGCTCCGCGCCGGCGTCTCCGGCGACGAAGCCTTTCATGGTGAGCCAAGACGGGACGATCTTGTCCACATACGCCTTCAAAGCCGAATACGTCACGACCGCGAAGTGGCGCGCAGGGAAAAAGTCGGCCAGCATCCGCGGGAGATTCCAGCCGCCTAGAGTGAGGATTGAATCGTCCACTGCGTAGATCAGGAGGTCGGCGCCCGCCACCGGCCGGCCCGCCGCTTTGACCGTGACTTCGCCCAAAACTTTCTCGCGTGGTTCGTATTCCGGGCGGCTCGTCCGAATAGAGACCTCGAGCGCGCGGTCGGGCGCCTGCACTGCCAATTGGTCATAGCCATACATCTCGCCGGCGAGTTGGTCGGAACCACCGGGACGCAGCAAATAGACCGACACGAAAACGTTGGGTTCATATTCGGGCCTGATCGGTATTTCAATTCGGCTCGTGTTTCCGTTAAGGGGAGCGGTGAAGGTATCGAGTAGCTTGTCTGTTTCCACGCTGACCCACGCGACACCTCCACTAGGAGCGAGCACATTCAACACTGCCTTTTCGCCCACCAGCCACGGCTTGGCGTTCTCCCGCGCCCCAGCCTTGACCGAAAACACGCTGGCGGAAGTATCGGATTGCACAGGCACTTCCGAGGCCTCGTCGCCGGCGAGATAAGCTTCCTCACTGACCGGAAATCCCGGAGCGCCAGGCAATGGCGAGATGAGCGCGACATATCGGCCCGGCATGCGTGGTGTAAATTCAAGCGAATCTTCCGTCACCTGCTGACGTTCCTCGACAAGTTCGTATTGGTCGAAGTTGCGATAGCGATAGACGTTTGGCGCCAGCCGCTCTTTGACCGACTTGGTCTGCACGTGAAAGAGTTGGACGTTCACTGCCTGCGGCGCTGTTGCGAAGGTTTCCTGCGCGTTCCAGAAAAACTGGACTTTATCGGCTTGACTCTCTCCTCTCCTGATCCCAAGCAGCACCGGAGCCATGGCGACGTTCTGTGTGGTTCCGCCGGTGATGGTTTGCCCATCAGGGCCGGTCACATCGACTCTCCAACTGACCTGGCAACGCGCGCGATTACCCGGATCTTTGAACGGCGCATCGCAACGGAGCACAACGCTGCCAGAACCATCCAGAACCGCTTCGCCCGCACTTTCTGCCGTGAAGTCCGGGCGTTTCGCATGCTCTGAATAAGAATCGACGCGCGTCCAGTCATCCTCGCCACCGTCCTCGCCATCCGTCGAATCGCTGATCCATGTGGCTGTCCACTTCACAGGACTGCCCGCATTCGGAGCCCCGTGAAAATATTGTGATTGCACAGCAATGACCGACTCGGCCGGGTTCTTCGCAGCCAAGTTTTCGCAGATCACCGAGAAGGGCGGGTTTCTAAATTCCTGAATCTGAAAACGGGCTGGCGAGGTTGGTTGATCACCAACCACTGCCTTGAGGGTAAACTCTCCGACCGCCGAATCCATGGGCGGCATCCAGGTGCCATTCCACCCGCCTTCAGCATCCAGTTGAGCTTCACCACTCGCGAGCACTTCACCCGCATAGGCACGCTCGATCGTCCATTTGACTGCGCGGCCGAGCGGAATTTTCAGCGTCCCAGCTCGATCTTCACGGACGAATCCCTTGAACTGAATTGATTGGCCGGGACGATAGAGCGGCCGGTCAGTCAGCGTGTATGTTCGGAGCGCAGGAGGCGGACGGGCGCTGAGCGATCCTCCAGAAAATTGATCTGAAAGCGCGATCGGTTGAAGGGTTCCCTCGCAGAGAAAATATTTCGCCAAGGCAGTGACCAGCATGTCGAAGGTTGCCAGTCCATTTTCATTGGTCGGAGAGCGGGCGATCTCGGTGAGGTCTTTGTCGAGCGCGGTGATGAACGACTTGTTCAGGGGGGTAGCGTCGCTCAAATTCGCGGCGCGGACGACGGAATGGCTTTTGGTGAGCTTGCGGGTGAGGGCGAGCTCGCCGAAGTAAATCACCGCCCGGTTACCGATGACCTTTCCTTGAAAATCTCGCCCGGTCACCTCCAGCAACTTCGCACCCGTGAGGACGGTGGAATCCCCAGGCTTCCAGGCAATCTCTCGCAAAACTTCTTTGTCCTCGCCCGCCGCGGGAACGTCTCCAGAGGCAATGACCGCAAGCCCCAGCTCGGAAATTAATGGTTGAGAGGTCTGGCGCTGAAACGTTCCCTCCTTCGTCCAAACCCGACGACCCTTCGAGTCTTCCAATAACGATTCAAATTCGCGTTCTCGCGAGAGAACTGACGGCAATTTGTCCAACGGCACATCCGCCAGCTTCCACTGGAGCTCGCTGGTATTCACCTGGTAGAAGGCGAACTTCAATCCAAGCACCGATCGTTGCCGGATTTGCTGAGCGGGAAAGAGGATCGCACTTTCCTTGGGCCGAAAGCTGGCACCCCAGGTCTCCGATTTGAGAAGACCATATCCGGTCGTTCCCAGGATCTTATCAGAGACGGTCACCGAATAACGCGAGTTCGGCTTGAAGTCCCCCTCGGCGACCAGAAAGGAGCCATCCTTTCGAATGTCCAACCTAACAGCGGGCGAGATTTCCAGAGCATCCTGAGGCAGCTCCATGTCGCCCAGAGTTTGGCTGAACTTCACCTCGACCCTCGGAGTTTCGAGAGGGAAATTGCGCGCGACCACATAGTCGATCTGCAGAGAGCGGGTGGCGCCAATTGGGAAAACCTGCGGATACCGTAACGAGCGCCCGGCATAGGCGTCGCAAATACCATCCACCACCAGGTCGTAGCGACGACCGACGGGCAGCGATTGAAGCGGCCGGACACGAAAAACAGTTATCTCGTTAGCAGTTTCCTTCGCCTCGACGACTCGAGCGTCATCGGTCTTGCCCTCGGCAACATTCAGCAGGATTTCTGCGGGAAACCTCTCTCGAGTGACCCGATCCTGAAACCAAACGCAATTCGCCGCGTCGGCAAGCCGCACGGGATAGTTGAACTCGAGGGGGACTTGTGGACTCGCGTTCAGGTTGTCGCGTTCACCGTAGCCTTCCTCAACCACTCGCAAAGGAGGGGTGGTCAGCTCAAGACCCCAAGCACTCACTTGCAAAGAATTGCCGCTTTGATCGCGGGTACCCTCGCGCAAACGGAATCGATATGACTCGCCTGGGATCAATGGCCCTTTCACCATCAGCTCGCCTTGCGATTGGGTGCGCCAAATGAAAATAGTGTTGAGCGAAGGCGAAACCTCGATCGGCGACTCCAAGCCTTCGACATCAATCCTGTCCGGTGTCACCATCGCAGTAGGGAATGCAACGGTCAGCAGGGTGCCCGGACGCAACGGCTCCTCCGCTCCATCGACGCTCAGTCCACCCCCACTCGGATCATTCGTAAACGGACGCTGATCGACGTCTTGCCGGATCGTAGGCTGGGGCGAGGGACGAGGCCAGAGCGACGGTCTGCTCTGGCTCGGCGGTTCCAGGGCGAGTAATGGACAAACCACCGCGAAGCTCGCAACTAGCACGCCTCTCATCGGACAGCTCCCGTCTCGAGCTGCTGGGCGCGCGCGAGATCTTCTTGGGAGTCGGCGTAACGCTCGAGGCGTTGAAGGATGGCAGCCCTTTGCCTATAGAAGCGCGCTTGCGGCTTCGCCGCGATTGCCCTGTCGGAGAACGCGAGCGCCAACTCCAGCTGCGAAGCACCCAAGGCCGCCTCTGCCAGGCCGCTTAGAGAGTCCGCGAGCACCTCGGGAGCGGATTTCGCCGACTCCACCATCCTCAACTCGGCAATCGCCTCTTCGATTTTGCCGAGCTTGGCCAGAGCGGACATCTTTGCCGCGCGCGCAGTTGCCCTGCTGGGATCGAGGGAAAGCGCGGACTGGGCGTCGCGCAAGGCGAGCAGCCCCTGCTGCGCTTTCTCGCGGAGCTCGACGCTCCGCCCGAGCAAGGCGGAGACATCCTTCGGATCTTTGGAAATTTGCCGGTCCAGCCGCCAGAGATCGTCCAGGAGCGGTCAGGGTCGGGATCGGCTTCGATACGTCAACCTCGAGCTTTTCGCGCGCGTCCTTGGCCGAAAGCCGACCTGTGCGACTCGATGCTTCGGCGAAAAGAATCAGCGCGGCCACAGAATGTGGATCGACGTTCCGCGCAGCCTCGGCGTCGTTGAACGCAGCGCCATTCGCGGCGTCTGTCGAAAGATACCAGTAGGCTCGCGAAATGAGCGCGGCCGAATCCCCTGGCTGTTCCGCAAGGACGTTGCTCGCCGCCCGAATCCCGGCGACGGCCGTCCGCAAACGATCAAAGGATGGCCGATTGTTTACCACGCTTTCATTCTCCGGGTCGGTCCGATCCGCGGCTTCGAAATCCCTCAGCGCGCCCGCGAAATCCTGCAAGCGGCGCCGTGCCCCGGCGCGCGCGACCAGCAAACTGGCATCCGTTTCCACGCCTGGAGCCTTGCTCAGTAGATCCACAGCCTTCTTTGGCTCGCCCATCTTATCGAGATAGCCGGCCAATCGACGGGTCATCCCCAAGTCTTCGGGATGCTCAGCGAGATAGCGCTCCAGCAGTGCGACCGCTTCGGTCTTCTTGCCCTCGCGAACGAAAAGAACCGTCGCTAGAACCTTCGCGCGGAGCGCCGCTGGAGCCTGCTGCCAATCGCGCACGATGCTCTCGGCCATTTCCAAGTCGTCGATCGACAACCAGAGGTCGGCCAAGCGCGCGCGCAGGGCGGTGTCACGAGGCTCCTGTTCGAGGATGCGCCGGATCAATTCAATTTGCGCATAGGTGTCCTCGTCCTTTTCCGCGAGCGCGAGCTGCTCGCGCAACGAGAGCCCGGCCGCCGTGTGACCAAGCGCCATGAACAGGACAAGAACCAGCGTGAAAGCCCAATGACCCATCTTCATTGATACGAAGCTCCGGGAATATTTTTCAGGTCCGGAGATCTGGCGCCTCAGGCAGTCAAGCAAGCCGCTGTCGAGGGTGGCAGGGGTTTGGCGCTCAAAGGTCGATGAAAGACAGGCAAATAGCGCACAGGACCATCCTAACAGTTTCGCATCGGTGTCTCACTTTTGCGGGTTTTCCAAACCCGGTATCCACATTATTCGATCGGGCGCCAAACTTCAATTGCACAACACGTCGGCGAAAGCGCCGCAGCATCTCGAGGCAGTTACAATCAGACCTGTTGCTCGTTGAGGCGGAGAATCTGGTTCGAACGCGAAACCACCGCTTCAGCAAGTTTGGCATCCTTTGCCAAAGATTCGCCGAAAGATGAAATCATCTGCTTGATTTTTCCCGGCCAATCAGCCGCTGCCATTTGATCCTTAAAACAGCGCCCGAGCAGTTGAAGCATGATCGAGACAGATGTCGATGCTCCCGGCGATGCGCCAAGCAGCGCAGCCATCGAGCCGTCCGACGAGCTCACCACTTCAGTGCCGAATTGGAGAACCCCGCCATGCTCAGGGTCTTTCTTGATGATCTGAACGCGTTGACCGGCAACTTCCAGGCGCCAATCCTGCTTCTTTGCGGTGGGAACGAACTCTTTTAAAACGGCGAGACGATCCTTCGGAGATTGGAGCACCTGACCAATCAGGTATCGAGTCAGATCGACGTTGTCCTTCCCTGCTGCCAGCAGCGGCAAGAGATTGTCCAGCTTTACCGATTCCGCGAGGTCGAGCAGGGAGCCATGTTTGAGGAACTTGGTGGAGAAGCCGGCGTAGGGACCAAAAAGCAGCGATCTCTTGCCGTCGATCACTCGTGTATCGAGGTGAGGAACCGACATCGGAGGTGAGCCCACTGCCGCTTTTCCGTAAACTTTCGCGTTGTGGCGGTCCACGATCGCCGCCTTGTCGCAGCGCAGCCATTGACCGCTCACCGGAAAACCACCAAAACCCTTTCCTTCTGGGATATCCGACTTCTGCAAAAGCGGTAACGCCCCACCGCCGGCGCCAAGGAATACAAAACTCGCGTTGGCAGTCCGCTTGCTGCCATCTGCTTTGTTCTGAATATGGACATGCCAAAGTCCATCCGAGCCGCGATGCAACCCGTGGACTCTCTGGTTGAGGTGGACGGTTACGCCCTCCTGAGCACTGAGCCACTCGATCATGGACCGCGTCAACGAACCAAAGTTCACATCCGTCCCGAGCAAGGCGCGTGTTGCGGCCACGGCTTCGCCCTGATCACGCCCCTCCATGACGAGCGGCATCCATTCTGCGAGCACCTGACGGTCCTCCGAATACTCCATCCTGGAGAAGAGATGATGTTGGCGCAGCTCCTGAAAACGTTTGCGGAGAAAATCTACGTTTTCTCCGCCGCGTACGAAACTGACATGGGGCACCGCCCGGATGAATGCCTCCGGCGCCTGCAAAACGCCCGCTTGCACCAAGTAAGACCAAAATTGTTTGGAGACTTCGAAGGATTCGTTGATGCTGAGAGCCTTCGAGACATCCACGGAGCCATCTTCACGTTGCGGGGTGTAGTTCAACTCGCAAAGCGCTGCGTGACCGGTGCCCGCATTATTCCAAGCATTCGAACTCTCGCCGGCTATCAAATCAAGACTCTCTAGAATTTCAATCGTCCCCCTGGGATTCAGCTGTTTGAGCAACATTCCCAAGGTGGCGCTCATAATTCCAGCGCCGACGAGGACAACGTCTGGGCGAGTCTGCTCTCTCATGTTTAACTCCCAAGTCGTCCGAAAGCCGAGATCCTGCTCACTCCTTCGCAGAACGACCGACTTCTTGGATAGCAATCTCCGGGAACCATTGACAAGCCGCGATTAGAGCACTTTCTACTCGTCCGCGATTCTCGGTCGAGACCGCTAGATGGCGCTTACTGCTCGACGCCCGGCGCGAGTCTCGTCTGCGGCAAATTGTTCGAGCCCCAATCCGCGATTCCTCGCACCAGTTTGCCCAACAACTTCCCGCTTCTCGTCAAGGAGTATTGAACCCTGCGCCCATCCCGATCGTCGCCTTTCCTGACAACAAAACCAAGATCCTCGAGGCCCTTGAGGCGCGACGACAAAATGTTCGTGGCGATGCGCTCCTCCGAGGCCAGGAACTCGTCAAAACGCCTCTTGCCGAGGAGAAGGTCCCGCACAATGAGCAGGCTCCATCGGTCTCCCACCAGATCAAGCGTACAGGCAATGGGACAATTCGATCTTCGTTGCCGGCCAGCCCCTCTATAGCGGCGTCGCATGCCACCCACCATCCAACGGGTTTAGTTGCATTTCGCAATCAAAAAGTGCCCGAATCACTTGCCCGAAAGCATTTACCGGATTGGTCTCAAATGGTCTTAACGCGATCCATAGCTGATCATGGCGATCAACACGCAGGCGAGATTCATGATCGCGGAAAAGATCGCCAGAGCCACGAATACCCTTCCTGCCAGCCATCGAACGCTCAGAATCGCCAGCAGGATTGAACAAGGAAGGAGAATGAGCGAAGGAACCGCGGCCGTTATCGCTTCTCCGCTCGTGAAGGAGGGGACCGTCTTCATCCCGGCGGCGAAGATCATCAGGAGCGCCCAAACCGCCGCCAGCACCGCGATCACGAAAACCCCGAGGATCGCCCATCTGACGAAGCTCGCGCCCGAGATCACGGGGAGCGCCTGCACCGCTGTGCGCGAGCGTTCACCGATCGTACCTCGCGCACTTGCCAGTAAGATCCAGCCGGCCGTCAGCAAGCCTAGGCCAAGGTAGCGCAGAATGCCGGAGGCCCAGAAAAGAAAGGAGAGCTTTCCAGGATCGAGGACGATCATGAAGAGCGATAGCAGGCTGGCGAGCGTTTCGATGCCGAGACTTGCGCACAGAAGAGTCAACCCCACATGGGAATAGCGGCTCGCCGCCTTGACCGAGAACCCGAAGGCGATCGTCGCGATCAAAAGGCTCAACCCCAAATGCCAGAGAGAAAAGGAAACGTCCATGCTGCCGTTCGAATTACCAAAAAACTCCCAGGAAATACAGTCAGCGGTATTCTAGATTGGGAACCGCAACGATCTTCTCCAGGAACAATCCTGGAGGCTGGCAAATTCTGCCAGCGCACTTAGGTTTGCCCGGTGATCTTTTCGGAAAACAAACAACTCTTCGGATTCGATGGCATGGAGCGAATCGTGGCGGTCGAGTTCTCCGTCCCGAATCAGATCGACATCTTCGTGCGCGAACCGGACGGCTCGACTTCCATTCGTCGGGAAGAGTTTTCACCGTTTCTTTGGACGTCGTCCGCGGGCATCCCGTTGGAGGGGGCGTTGACCCTTGATCAGCTGATGACGTTTCCCGACTGGCGAAGTTATCAGGAGGCACGGTCGCGCCTTGCCAAGGAAGGAACACCCCTCTTTGCCTTCAACGATCCCGTCCAGCAATACCTTACCTTCTCAGGGCGCACACTTTTCAAGAGTATGCGCTTTGAGGATCTCCGGCGGCTGCAAATCAGCGTCCAAACTAGCAGTTTCCGGCGCCGACCGTGATACGCTCACCGCCATTATTCTTAGCGATAGCGACGGCTGGGAGCAAATCCTGCTCGTGGAGAGCGAGTCTTCGGAATCTGAACGCACCGCTCTCGAAACTCTCACCGCTATAATCCAGGAGCGAGATCCGGACGTAATTGAAGGCCACAATCTCTTCAAGTGTGACCTGCCGCTTCTCCTCACGCGCGCGAAGAAATTGAAAGTTCGACTGGCGTGGGGACGCGACGGCTCCCCACTTAGCTCACGACCGTCACGGCTGCAAATTGCCGAGAAGCTAATCCAGTATCCTAAGTTCATGGTGCGCGGACGCCATATCGCGGATACCTGGCTTCTGGCGCAGTTTTACGACGTCTCCTCGCGAGAGCTGGAAAGCTTCAGTCTGGAAAATATCGCCCGCCATTTTCGCGTTTCCGAGAAAGGTCGCGTGTCTCTCGCCCCCGAAACGATCCACCGCGCGAGCCTCGAGGATCCGGAAGCCTTCCGCACTTACGCGCTCCAGAATGTCCGGGAAGCGCGCTCGCTGGCGGGAATCCTAAGCCGCAGCTACTTCGTTCAAGCGCAAATTTTCCCTTACAATTATCAGGATGTCATCATCCGCGGGAACGCCACAAAGATCGATGCCTTGTTCCTCCGCGAATACTTACGCCGCCGCCATTCGATTCCAGACTTTCCGGAAGTGCGACCTTTTGAGGGTGGCTACACCGACATCTTTCACACCGGGGTAATCGAAGGGGTTTGGCATTGCGATGTAACCTCCCTCTATCCTTCGTTGATGCTGGCCTTTGGCTATCTGCCGAAAAACGACGCTTTGGGTGTGCTCGAAGGGATGCTGCGAGATCTTCGCGCGTTTCGAGTCGAAGCGAAGAACGCTCTTCGCGCGGCGGCGGATCCGCTCGAGCGGGGCACGCTGGACGCCCTTCAGGGAACATTCAAGATCCTCATCAATTCGATCTATGGATATCTTGGGTTTGCTCAGGGCCACTTTGCGGATTTCGATGCTGCGGAGAACGTAACCGCCAAGGGGCGCGAAATCCTTAGGTGCATGGTCAAATGGCTGGATGAGCGCGGCGCGAAAGTTATCGAGATCGACACCGATGGCATTTACTTTCGCCCGCCAGATGGAGTCGTCATCGATGATCTCCGGCGAGGACTAACCGCCCAACTGCCGCCTGGCATTGAAGTCGAATTAGACAAGCGCTATCCGGCAATGTTTAGCTACAAGGCAAAGAACTATGCCCTCCTCGACGAGTCGGGTGCGCTGATCATTAAGGGGGGTGCACTCAAGTCACGTGGCATGGAGCGCTACCTTCGAGATTATCTCGAAGAGTTTCTCCGGTTGCTACTCAACGGCGAACCGGAGAAGGCCGCGCTCCTGCGCGAAGAGGTGTCACTGAGAATCCGCCGACGCGAAATGCCCATCGCCGCGCTCGCGAAAACAGAAGCCTTGCAAGATTCGGTCGCCTCTTACACGAAAAAGATTACCGCCTCCTCACGGAATCGCTCGGCCGCCTTCGAACTCGCCATCAAAAGCGGGCGAAACTATCAGGCAGGAGACCAAATCAGTTATTATATAACCGGAGCAACCAGGAAGGTTACGGCTTACGAGAATGCAAGACTGATTTCGGAGTGGAATCCCGAAGCCCGTGACGAAAATGTCGACTATTATGTGAGCAAGTTGGATGAACTGGCCGCACGGTTTATGGAGTTTGCTTCCAAGCGTCCGGTGCAAGCCGACCTTTTTGCGTCTTGAGAAGCGAGAATCGCTCTATTATGAATTCTTGCCACTCGCCTAAGCAAGGATGGCAAGGTCTAAATATTCGCCTCGGAGCGAAATCGAAAGGCCGCTGAACGTATTCGCGACGTTCCGCCGCGATGCGTCCGAGACCAGAGCCAGCTCGAAAACCGCCCCAACGAGCAATCTCCCAGTCCTGACAATGTCGAGTCTGGGACAGTTGGGTCGATTCGGAAACCAGATTTTTCAGTATGCCTTTCTAAGGATTTGTGCAAATGAGAGCGGCGCCACGGTGGAATGTCCTCCCTGGATCGGTCAGAAACTCTTTGGGCACGCGGATGCCCCCATCTCGCGCCGTTTGCGCCCAGCGATTGAACGCGGAGAATTTGTTGAAAGCCTCTTCGACCTGATTCCCGAGTTCGTGCCTTATCTGGAGAGACTCGCCGAGTTGGAGAGTTCTCGAATCGGTTCCGAAGCCCTGAGGAATGCTCCGCAAAATGTAGATCTCTGGGGGTTCTTTCAGTGGCCCACGTACCTCCTCAAACCACATCGGGAGTTCTTTTGCTCTCTGTTCGAGCCGGTTCCAGACCTCCGCACGCCGTTGGACCGGGCCCTCGAGAGCCTCCATTCCAAAGCCAAGACGATTGTTGGAATCCATGTTCGGCGAGGTGATTTCATCACCGAGCCACGAACGGGATTTGCGCTTGTTTTCCCCGCCAAATGGTATCGCGAGTGGCTCGAGAGTGTCTGGCAACAATTAGATCAGCCTCTTCTCTACGTGTGCAGTGATGACCTCGATACGCTCCTTCCAGAATTTCAAAGCTTCTCGCCGATGACCTGGCGAGACTTGCAGCTCAACCTTCCTGAAGGTCTGGGTGACCTGGCATTTTACATCGACTTCTTCATTCTGAGTCGTTGCGAAGTGGTATGCATTAGTAACAGCACCTTTAGCTTCGCAGCTTGTATGTTAAATACGAACGGTCGGATCTTCATCCGTCCCCACTGGGACCTCTCCTCAAGATTTACACCGTTCGACCCCTGGAACAGTCAACCTGTTTTGTGGTTTGGTGGCCCCAAAGCAAAGTTCCTCAAGAGTTCATGGAATGTCTTGCGCTTGGCCTACCGCACCCAGGGATTCGCCGCGGTCCTGAGGAACATATTTTACTATCTTCCGAAAAGCCACCTTAAGGTTTTCGCGCTTCGCATTTACTTGGCCTATCAAATGAAAGGCGTTGCCGGCGTTGGCAAAAGCATCTTGTGCACCTTGGGTTGGCGCTCTCTCTGGGAAAAAAAACGAAGATAGCTTTTTACCGAGTCGAGCGGCTGCGCACTGATCCTTCCGGAACAATGGTCTTCTCTCCGGAGTTCTGCAAACCGACACCTGGGCGTTCCGTGCTCAGCGTTGGTCGCCGAATTTCACGCCGGCCTTCTGCACTTCACGGTAGGGCAGCAGCCAAACGAGCGACTCATCGTGCAAGTCGACCACCTGGATACGATTCCCCCAAGGATCACGAAAGTCACACCGAAAACCAGGAATTAGTTTTAGGTGGTATTTATTTACGAGTTTGTCTCGCACTTCCGCGAGTTGCGCCTCATCGCGAACCATGATCCCAAAATGCCCGCTTCCCTCTCCAGAACGCGCTCGTTTGTTTTCGAACATGGCCAGGAACTGATGTTCGCCCAGTTTGAAGAAGGCATCGCCTTCACCTTCGTCCAGCTTCTTCAGTCCGAAGACATCAGCGTAAAATGCGACCGCTTTGTCGATATCGCCAACATCGATCGCAACATGATTGCAGCCGTACACCTGGACACTCATCTCTGATACGGAATCGGCGCCCCGCGAGAACTCGGATGCACCCGGACGAAGGCACCTCGACTGCCGTTGTCTCCTTTTCCAAACATAAAATCTGCACTATCTCCGTCGACGCGCGCAACGTGTCGAGCAACCTCCGAATCAGATCTTGACCGGCACGCCGCCCAGACGAGCACTGCCGAGACAATGTGCATATCCCGCAGCCCCATTTCGCCTGGAGTTGGAACCGGCTTTTTATGTAGGACACATCTTCGGGCGCACCGGAGCTGCCGGGCGGATCAAACTCGATGTAGCCGACGGCGAACTCTCGGGACGACCTTGACCTGACAGGCATTCGGCGGTTAATGCCACGGCCCCACTTAATACCGCTCCCTGCAAGAATTTCCGTCGATTGAAGCCGGACGCTTCTTTGGATGTATCGCTCATTTTTAGCCATCGATTCACCACGTCCGAGCGGAGGTAGATTATAGCCAATTTTCGCGACCGCAGAGCGCTTTAGGGAACAGGTCTGGTTGAAGCCGCGCGCGTCGCCTTTAACACCTCTTTTCTCCCCAAAGTGTCCTCAGAATTTCCAATCTGGGCCGCTCCCGCAGCATTTTCCCCCCGCGTTTTGGACTTGTCATTTGCACCGAAGAATACGCTCATCGCGCAAGCCAGCAGACCAATGAGCAATTTGAATCTCGCCGTTCAGTTTTTTCTCCAGCTTGCGGTCATCCTGGTCTTTTGCCGGCTGGTGGGAGCGATCGCGGCGCGTTGCGGCCAACCGCAGGTCGTCGCTGAAATGATCGCCGGAGTCATGCTGGGGCCGTCCCTATTCGGACTGCTTTGGCCTGAGGCGCAACAGTGGCTCTTCCCCTGGGACGCCACGCAGAAAACGCGCGACACACAAAGCTACCTCTTCCCTGCCTCGCAGCTCGGCCTCGCCCTTTACATGTTCATTGTCGGAATGGAATTCCGGATGGACATCGTTCAGCGGCAGCTGAAGAGTTCGGTGGCAGTGTCGATCGCGGGAATGATTACGCCATTCATTCTGGGGGCAGGGCTGGCTTGGATCTTTTTCCACTTCACCGAGCTCTTTCCGGAACAAACGTCGTTGTTTGAAGCAATGCTCTTTCTGGGAGCTTCCATGTGCATTACCGCCTTTCCGATGCTCGCCCGGATCATTCATTTCAAAAAGCTCACTGGAACGACGATGGGCACCGTCGCACTCGGGGCCGGCGCCATTGATGACGCGACGGCATGGTGCCTTCTTGCCATCGTCCTCGCCAGCTTCGATAGCAATTGGAGTCATGCCATCGTCAACATCGGCGGCGGCATCGCTTACGTCAGCTTGGTCCTTCTTGTTTTGCGTCCAATGCTCGCTCGGTCCAAGGCATGGCTGGTGAACGAGGGTGCGCTTACGGATGCTGGGCTGGTGCTCGGGCTGGCGCTGATGGCACTCGGAGCTTGGTTCACTGATTTGATCGGACTCCATGCCGTTTTTGGTGCGTTCGTCATGGGCGCGGCCATGCCTCGTGGAATGGTCACGCGTGACCTGATCGGACGCATCCAGCCGGTCACGGTCGCGCTCCTCCTGCCACTATTTTTCACCTACTCGGGCCTCAACACGAAGATTGGTCTGCTCAACACCGGTTTTCTCTGGCTGATGTGTGGCGCCGTCCTCTTCGCGGCCGTGCTCGGCAAGGGAGTCGCCTGCTGGCTGGCAGCGCGCGCCACCGGTATCTCGAATCGCGAAGCTCTCGGCATTGGGACGCTGATGAACGCCCGCGGCTTGATGGAATTGATCATCATCAATATCGGCCTGCAGCGCGGTATCATCTCGGAAGGGCTTTTCGCCACTCTTGTCATCATGGCCGTGATCACCACACTGATGGCGTCGCCACTCTTTGAGCGACTCGTCGGCACCGGCAAACACCAACCCATCCCCGAACCCAACGAGCCGGTCAAAGTCCAGAACTCTCTCGGGCCGACCTCCCTCCTCAACAACTAGCTAGTCAAGTTGCCGACAACTCGGCTTTTAGCGATAAGAAAATCTCTTCCCTGGAGGGGACAGCGCCGCGCTCCTGAAACTTAGTTGCGCCAATCGATTGACATCGGAACATAGTTGCGGATACGCTGACGGGATGAAGAGTCTCGGACCCGAGGCCCGAACCGACCAGGATCCGAGGACTGATTTGCATCCACTCCAGCAGGTCATGTCGGCGGTGAGTGACATGCCGGAGAGTTGCCGGGCGGTGGCTCGCTATATTCTCGACAACCCGCAACGGGTGGCCTCCTTTTCGATTGGCGAGTTGGCGAGACTGACGCGGTCGAACAAGACGGCCGTCGTGCGCGTCTGTCAGCTGAGCGGTTACCGCGGTTATCGTGAATTGCGAGCGGCGCTGCTCGAGAACCGCGGGCTGGTTCGCGGCGCCGAGTTGCTTGGCTTTGACGTTCCCCCGGACGCGGATGTTTCCGACGATCGCCTCCATGTTGCCCGAGAGGTGATCAAGATCAATTTGGAGGTCCTTCAGGAAACTCTGACTTTATTGGACAAGGCGGCCCTGGAATCGTCGGCCGACCGTATTCTGGCTGCGCGTCACGTCTTTCTGACAGGCTTTGGAAGTTCTGCGCCCGTGGCGCAAGACACCTACCAACGTTTTCTAAGACTTCAGATTTCATCGTCGGCGTGCGCGGATCCGCACATTCTGGCCAGCATTGCAGCCAATATCTCGCCGAGCGACCTCCTCTTTTGTGTAACCTACAGCGGAGAGACCCGCGACATCATCGAAGCTTTGGAAACCGCCAGGCAACGTCAAGCCGCGACCATCACCCTGACGAGCGTCCCGCGTTCATCGGCAGCTCGTCTTTCGGACGTCGTCCTGCTCTCCGCAGCCAGTAGGAAGGCCCGCGCCGGCGAAACGGTGGCGTCCCGGGTGGCCCAGCTGGCCGTGGTCGACGTCATCACGGCGATCATTGCGCTGAGAAAGAAAGGGGAGCTCCGTGGCGGTAGTGAGCGAATCGAACAAGAACTCAGCAAGAAGCGCATTAGTTATCGGCCAAGGGCTAAGGGTTCATCTTAATAGCCCCGGGCTGCATCACCGGACAGTTCTTCCCCCGACAGCATGAAAGTCCAAAGGACCGCCTCAGATTTTGACGGTGAGCGAGTGACGTTTCTCGACCGCGCGTCGATTTCGACGATGGCTCGTTCCTACGCAATTATCATTGTTCTGGTCATCCTTTGCGGAATCTCGGCGCTCTTTACGCCCACCTTTCTAAGCAGTGAAAACCTAACGAACATACTTCGGCAGGTGAGTGTGATCACGATTATCGCGTTCGGGGAAACTATGTTGATCATCGCGGGAATGGTCGATCTCGCACCGGGCTCAGTCGCCGCGCTCGCTGGATGTGTGGCCATAGGCACGTTTATCGCCACCGACTCCATCCTCTTGGCTGTGATCAGCGCCGTTCTCATCGGCGCTGCGACCGGCCTGACCAGCGGATTCATCGTCACGCGGTATCGGGTTCCCTCGTTTATCATGACCCTCGCCATGATGACGATCGCTCGCGGACTAGTCTTCATCTACACGAAGGGATTTCCCATCTACGACATCGGCGCCATCAACTTTCTGGGCAAAGGCGATCTGCTGGGAATTCCGATTCCGGTCGTGGTCATGCTGGGTCTGGCTGTTTTCTCCGGCGTCCTTCTTAGCAAAACCAGGTTCGGCCGATATCTATATGCGATTGGTGGCAGTGAGGACGCCGCCATCGCGGCGGGCATCAAGATCCGCCGCATTAAGATTCTGGCCTTTGTCCTTTGTGGGATCTTCTCGGGGATCGGGGGTCTTCTCCTGATGGCACGGCTGAATTCCGGGCAGCCGGCCGCAGGCGTCGGCTATGAGTTCGACGCGATCACCGGCGCGATTATTGGGGGAACTAGTTTCACGGGTGGCGTCGGCACCATTCCAGGCACCTTGGCGGGCTGCTTGATTGTGGGAGTTATCAACAACGTGCTGAATCTCCTAAGCGTGCCCTCCTATTACCAACAGGTCATCAAAGGTCTTATCATCGTTGTCGCTGTTGTCTTGGATCTTAAGACTCGTGGCGTCCGAACTCGGAGCCTGGTGACCTAGTATGCTTCGGAAAAATGAGGACCCCGATTAAACGCGCCAGCGATGAAAGATTCCGACCGCGCACGACGATTTCTATTCCCTTCCCGAAATGATGCGAATCGATCCATCACCAGGGAATGATTCCAAAAGTAAGTAGCAAAACAAAAAATCGAAATATCAACCCATGAACATAAAAATCGCCACCGGCTGCATCTTAGCCTTGACCATGTCTTGCCTCATCGCTGAGGAAACCGCCAACCAAAAGGGCAAAACATACACCATCGGCTTCGCCGCGAAATCCTTTCAAGATCCGTTCACCTCCTGGCAGGCGCAGACGGTCAAGAAGTTCGCCAAAGAATCCTATCCCAACTTTGATCTTAAGCTCTTGGATTCGGAAATGTCCGTCGAAAAACAGACGAATCTGGTGGAGAACTTCATCTCGCAGAAGGTCGACTTGATTATCGTCCAGCCTCTTGATGCGCAGGCATTGATCCCGGCAATCGACAAGGCTTACGCTCTGCAGCCACCAGTCCCGGTGATCAATCTCTCCCTAAAGATAGACGATAAGAATAGTATCTCTCTGGAGTCGGATCCGGTTCTCGAAGGCAAATTGATCGGGGATTATGCGGCCAAGCATCTCCCGCAAGGTGCCAAGGTGGCCATTCTGGAAGGAGAACCGGGCAATCTTGCCGCCGCCTCGCGACAGAAAGGGATCATGGAGGGACTAAAAGCGAGGCCAGACATCAAAGTGATCGCTGATCTCACCAGCAATTGGCGCCGGGACAAAGCGATGGCGATCACAGAGGATTGGCTCCAAGCCTATCCCCAGATTGACGCAATTCTCTGCCATAATGATGATTCCGCCCTTGGCGCTATTGAAGCTCTCAAAGCGGCGGGCAAGGCCGGCAAGGTCATGGTCCTCGGAGTCGACGGACTTCCGGAAGCATTAAAGGCGATCGAAGCGGGCCTGATGACTGGAACGGTGGTCCAGCAGGTGGTTGACCAAGCGAAGATGACACTGGAGGTCGCCGCGAAGTTACTGAATGGAGAAAAGGTCCAACGTCACATACAGATCCCCGGCGAGTTGGTCAGTAAGGAGAATAAAAACGTCCAAAAGTGGATCGATATTGAAAAGGAAGCCGGCCTAATCAAGTAAGCATGACTGGGCTGAGGGCGTCGCTCCTCTGCCGAAAGGAAGTGCGAAAGGAGACTTGAAAGCGACCAACGTTATCGCATTCGATGTCGGCGCGGGCAGCGGAAGAGTTTCCGTGGGCAGCTTTGACGGCGAGCAGATTGTAATTCGGGAGATTCATCGCTTCTTCAACCGGCCGGTAAAGATCCTCGACAACCTGCATTGGGATATTCTCAGCATATTTCAGGAGTTGAAATACGCCTTGGCGCGTCTGAACAAGAATGCGACCTACCTGAGCGCCGGTATTGACGCCTGGGGAGCTGATTATGGTCTGATTGATCGCCGCGGACGGCTGCTCGGAAACGTTTATCACTACCGCGACAGCAGAACCGATCACATCGAAGAAAAGCTGCTCGAGAAGATTCCAGCTCGCGCGCTCTTTGCTATGACTGCGTCCGATCTGAAACGCCACTATACGCTGGCTCAGGTCTATTCGCAGGTGATCAGCCGCGATCCGCTCCTGACAACTGCGGACAAGCTTCTCCTGATCCCCGACCTCCTGAACTACCTGTTTACCGGTTCGGTGACTGCGGAGATGACCATCGCGGGAACCAGCCAGTTGCTAAGCTCCTCGGGCGATTCATGGAACAAAACCCTGCTGGCACTGCTGGAGATTCCGGAAAAGCTCTTCCCGGCGATCACCTCTCCTGGCACTGCGCTCGGCCCGATTCAGCGCGCCTATGAGATCGAAACCGGTTTCTCCCAATTGAAGTTCGTGTCGGTTAGCGGTCATGATACGGCCTCCGCGACCTCCGTCGTCGACATGGATCACACTTCTACCTTCGTCAGCACGGGGACGACCATTGTCGTCGGAACCGAGACGTACAATCCCCTGATAAGTGATCTCTGCTTTAGGTACGGGTTCAAGAATTGTCCCGGAACCGAGGGAAAGAATCTTTTAATGCGCAATAACACCGGCTTCTGGATCCTCCAGCAATGCCAGCGCCAGTGGCAACGCCAGTCCACCCCCTCATTTTCTTCTCTCTCCCAACAAGCTCGGAAAACGAAGAAGCTCCCTGGCATCTTTGACCCGGAATCTGCCGATTTTCAGAATCCGGAAAGTATGCTCGCCAGCATCAAGGCTTTTGCGGTTCGAACGAATCAGACACCTCCTCAGACCAGGGGAGACTACACGCGCTCGATCTATGCGAGTCTGGCGCTGCAAGTGAGATGGTGTGTCGAAAGGCTCGGCGAGATCCTGAGGATAAAGATGGAGCGAATCCACCTTATTGGCGGGGGGGCAAACGACAATCTCTTCTGTGAAGTCGTCGCCGATTGCACCGGTTTGCCGGTGCGGGCCGGCCCCGCGGAGGCCACTACCATTGGCAATGTCATGGTTCAACTCCGCGCCGCAACCGAAATCTCATCGCTAAGTGAAATCCGCGAAGTCGTTGGGCGATCAATACCTACTCGCGACTATCTGCCGAACCGCAGCAGCGACGAACAGTGGGCAAGTCTGTATCTAAACTTCAATTCTTACAAGGAAACTGGACACGAATATGTATGAGGACCTGAAACAAACGATCGTCGAGATTGCAAGGATTATGGATCAAAAGAATCTTGTTAATACTTACGAGGGCAATCTATCGATCAAGCACGAAGATAGGATTCTGATCACGCCATCCGGGAAGAGTAAAGCATCGCTAACGCCTGAGATGATCGCCGTGATCGACGAGACCGGCCGCCAGTTTGAAGGGACGCTCCGATACTCCTCCGAATTTCTTCTCCATGTCGCAGCCTATCGATTGCGCCATGATATCAGCGCGGCCATTCATTCGCACGCGCCTTATCTAACGTCGTATGCTCTTAATAATAAGCCCATTCAAAGTAACGCCTATCCGGAAATGATCAATCTCTTTGGCAAGATCCCTGTAGTTCCTTACGGGACGCCTGGCACCGAGGAAATCGCCGCGGAGATGGGTCCCCATATCGCTGCCAGCAAAGTCGTTCTCTTGGCCAATCATGGGGTGCTTGCCGTCGGAATCGATTTGTACGATGCGTTCAATCTTACCCAGGCCGCAGAATCCATTGCCTATATTCTTACTTTGGCCGATAACCTTGGCCATGTTCAGGATCTCACTCCGGAGCAGGTTGCGCGCGTCTCGAAATAATCGCCGATTCCGACACCGACTCACTCAGTCACGCCGTTTGCGAACTACTTGAGGACATCATGATGGAGCCGCTGCTTGAGGTCCGAAACATTTCCAAGCATTTTCTGGGAATACGCGCCCTCGAGGGCGTCAATTTTAAGATCAACACGAAAGAGCGCGTCGGCTTAGTCGGAGATAACGGTGCCGGGAAATCAACGCTGATCAAGATTATCGCCGGTATTCAGCTTCCCACCGCTGGCGACATCTTTTGGGAGGGAAAACAGTTGACCATGGAATCGCCCGCGGTCGCCAGGGAATTGGGCATAGAAACGATCTACCAAGATCTCTCGCTTGCTAATAATCTAACGACCGCCAACAACTTTTTCCTCGGCCGAGAGTTGACCCAGCGTTACCTGGGAGGGCTGGTGCAATTCTTGGATGAGAAGTCGATGAATGCTAAGACAGCAGAGTTGCTCTTCCAGATGAATTCCTCCATCCCGACGCGCAAGCAGGTGGCCTTTCTGTCCGGCGGGCAGCGACAAGCAATCGCGATCATGCGCGTGATGCTCTGGAAGGCAAAACTCATCATTATGGATGAGCCTACTGCAGCGCTGGGAGTGGCTGAACGCAGAAAGCTCCTCGATCTGATGAACGAACTCCAGCAGCATGGCGTCTCCGTGCTCCTGGTCAGCCATAACCTTCCGGACATCCTCGAGGCGACTGACCGAGTCTATGTGATTCGGAGAGGGCGTATCGTCGGCGAGCAACGCACCGCGGCGACGACCGAGCATGCCCTGATTCAACTGATGATCGGCTCCGAACCGGCCAAACCGTCTTCCCACTAGCTGGCTGGCGCTGAGTCAAAGCCGACGAGCTATAGTCGTTGCGCCTCGATCGCCCGCCAACCGCCGCTCGGACTTCTAGATTCTTGCCCAAGGCGATCGGCTTGGTCCTATTGCTCCCGTTGGCCTGGCGCTCGCGCCAAGAACCACCGGCCTCAGCTCTAAAGACGGTTTGAGCTACCGCCGGGCTCAACCGCCCGTTCCGATCCACCGCAGAATCAAGGGCTCGAAGAAGTGCAGCAGGAAAATGATGGCGAGAATGTGCGTTACAGCGGTGGCTTTCCCCAGCGAACCCGACCCGAGCGATAACACCGAGAGCATTATCAATCCAAGACCGATGCCGGTGCTAATGCTAAAGCTCATCGGCATCATCAGAATTGTCAGGATCGAAGGAGCCGCTAACTGGAAATCGCTTAGATCCAGGTGCACGACCTCCTGGAACATGATCAGTCCGACGGCGACGAGCGCGGGAGCCACCGCGGCTGCCGGCACCATGAGGATAAGAGGAGTCAGAAAAAGAGCGAGGACAAAGCAAACTGCCGTGGTGATTGCGGTCAACCCCGTCCGGCCTCCCGCCTGAATACCTGCCGCGCTCTCGATGTAGCTGACAACCGTCGAAGTCCCCAAGAGCGAGCTGATGATTGCCGCGGCGGAATCCGCGACCAGAACTCTGCCGACGCGCGGAATGTTGCCGTTCGCATCCATGATGCCGGCGCGGCGGGTCACACCGATCAGCGTGCCAAGATTGTCGAATAGATCTACTAAGAGAAGTGTGAGGATGACTGCCAAAGCCTTGAGGTGATCGGTAAAGAGGAGATCAAAGTTCAGCTTAAAGAATGTTGGTTCCAACGAGGCGGGTAATGAAAGCCACGCCGACGGCGGTGTCGTTACGGTCCCGCCGCTCGCCTTCGGGACGAAGAGACCGAGGGCCGTCACAATAGCCATCGAGACGATGATCGCGCCGGGGACGCCGCGCGCAATCAGCAGGCACGTCAGCAAGATTCCGCCGGCAAAGAGAGCAACATCTGGCCTGGACAGATCGCCCATGCTGACAAGAGTCGCCTGGTTGGCGACAATCAGGCCTCCGTTCTCGAGTCCAATGAAGGCGATGAAAAGTCCAATTCCCGCCGAGATGGCGATCTTCATCGGCGACGGGATTGCCGCGAGGATCTTTTCACGCACGCCGGTGATCGAGAGAAGCAGGAACAGGCATCCGTTGATGAAGACGAGACCAAGCGCGCTTTGCCAGGGGACCTTCATGCCGATGCAGATGCTAAAGGCAAAGAAGGCGTTGATTCCCATTCCCGGCGCGAGCGCGAGCGGAAAATTGGTCATGAGGGCCATGAGCAGAGTGGCAACTGCTGCGCTCAGAGCCGTGGCAGTCACCAGCGCCGCCTCCGGCATACCCGCATTCTTGAGAATCGCCGGATTTACTGCCAGGATGTAGGCCATGGCCGCAAAGGTTGTCAGGCCAGCGACAACCTCGCGCCCCGCCGTGCTGCCATTTTCCCTAAGACGAAAAATGCGCTCCAGCATTGAGCAAACTAATACGGCGCCTTGGGCGTGATGACACGTTCATTCCGCGCAAGCTTCGAAAGGGGTTGCCGAGCGCTTGCGCGAGCCTGGTCGCTTCACCCGGCCCCTGGTCACCCGGGGCCTCTACAAGCTTTCGCCTTGAAAGCTAATATCGATAGTAATCCGGCTTGTACGGACCTTCCAGGGGGACGCCAATGTAGGCAGCCTGCTTCGGCGTGAGGGTGGTTAGCTTCGCGCCGACCTTTCCCAGATGGAGGCGGGCCACTTCCTCATCGAGTTTCTTAGGGAGCACAAACACCGCCGGCTTGTAGACATCCCTGTTCTTCCAAAGGTCGAGCTGGGCAAGCGTTTGATTGGAGAAACTGTTGCTCATGACAAAGCTCGGATGGCCGGTGGCACAGCCGAGGTTAACGAGCCGACCCTCCGCGAGCAGAAAGATTTCGTGGCCATCCGGGAACGTATACTTATCCACCTGAGGTTTGATATTGGTTCGCTGGACGCCCGGGAAACCGTTGAGGTTGTCAACTTGGATTTCGTTATCGAAATGGCCAATATTACACACGACGGCCTGATCCTTCATCTTGACGAGATGTTCGATCGTAATTACGTCCACATTGCCGGTCGTGGTGACATAGATGTCTCCTCGGCCAAGCGTCTCCTCGATGGTTGTGACTTCGTAGCCTTCCATGGAGGCCTGGAGCGCATTGATCGGATCGATCTCTGTGATGATCACGCGGGCCCCTTGCCCTCGGAGCGACTGAGCGCATCCTTTGCCAACATCGCCGTAACCGCAGACGACCGCGATCTTGCCGGAGATCATCACATCCATGGCCCTGTTGATCCCGTCCACCAGTGAATGCCGGCAGCCATAGAGATTATCGAATTTGGATTTGGTCACCGAGTCGTTAACGTTGAAGGCGGGAACGAGAAGCTTGCCGAGCTCCTGAAGCTTGTAGAGGCGATGAACGCCTGTCGTGGTCTCCTCGGAGACGCCGCGCCACTCCCTGACGATCTCGTGAAAGACGAACGGGTTCTCCGCATGAATCCTCTTCAAGAGATCCTTGATGACTTCTTCCTCATGGCTTGCACTCGGGCTGTTGACCCAATCATCTCCCTCTTCGAGTTCATGTCCTTTGTGGAGAAGCAAGGTGACGTCGCCGCCATCATCGACGACCAACTGCGGACCCTTGCCTTCCGGATTCAGGACGGCCCGCCATGTGCAATCCCAGTACTCCTCGAGAGATTCGCCTTTCCACGCGAACACAGGCACGCCTTCCTTGGCAATGGCGGCGGCGGCATGATCCTGGGTTGAGAAAATGTTGCAGCTTGCCCAGCGCACCGTGGCACCGAGTTCCACGAGCGTCTCGATGAGGACTGCCGTCTGGATCGTCATGTGGAGCGACCCGGTAATCCGCACCCCCGCCAGCGGCTTCTCCGAGGCATACTTTTCGCGAATAGCCATCAGCCCTGGCATCTCCTTTTCGGCAATCGAAATTTCCTTGCGCCCCCACTCCGCGAGAGCAATGTCGCGGACTTTGAAGTCGGCTGTTGGCGGTAGAATTGCAGTACTCATAATCTTAGTTGATCCACAGATTTCACAGATTCGCACAGATTGTTCTCTGTCCCGAAAACCATACGTTTATACTCGAGGCTGGCAGCTCCGAAGTTAATTAGAATTCCTCGCCGATGCTTGGTCGCTTTTAGTTGATTTAGGAGCTGAGCTTGGTTAGGCGAGACCAAAGCCGTGGTCGCCTTGATCTCGACAAGGACGTTTTCAAAGCAAACAAAGTCAGCCCGATAACCACACGAGAGGCGCATCCCCTTGTATTCGACTGGCAGTTCAACCTCTGCCCGGAAAGGAATTCGGCGCGCCGCAAATTCGATCGCTAAGGCTGCCTGATACACCGCCTCCAGAAAACCATCGCCTAACTCTCGATGCACCTCCATCGCTGCGCCGATGATGTCATAGGTTTGCGGGTCATTCTCCATTCTAATCTGTGAAAATCTGTGCCAATCTGTGGACAAACTTTACATCGCCGCGTCGCGCAGGTCGTTGGCTCTGTCTGACCGCTCCCAAGTCAAGTCGGGATCGTCTTTGCCGAAGTGACCATAGTTGGTGCTCTTTAAGTAAATCGGACGCAAAAGATTTAGCTGCTCGACGATTTCGGCGGGCTTGAAACTGAAGGTCTGCAGGATTGCGTTTTCGATACGCTCTTCGGGAACGCGATTTGTTCCGAACGTGCTGATACTGACGCTCACGGGCTGGGGATGACCGATCGCATAGGCGAACTGCACTTCGCACTTCGCCGCCAGGCCTGCGGCGACCACATTTTTGGCCACATAGCGGCCCATGTAAGCGGCGCTTCGGTCGACTTTGGACGGATCCTTGCCCGAAAAGGCTCCGCCGCCATGGCGTCCCATCCCGCCGTAAGTATCGACGATAATCTTGCGGCCGGTCAGGCCACTATCGCCCTGCGGGCCACCAATGACAAAGCGTCCGGTCGGATTTACCAAATACTCGGTCTTGGAGTTTAGCAGCGACTTCGGGAGCACTTTCTTAATCACCTTCTCCACCACGAATTTCCTGAGTTCCGAATGGCTGACCTCCGCCGAGTGTTGGGTGGAGACGACGACATTCGAGATGGCGATCGGGTGGCCGTTTTCGTAGAGCACCGAGACTTGGCTTTTGGCATCCGGCCGCAACCAACCGACTTTGCCGCTTTTGCGCAGCCGGGTCAGTTCTCGGCCAAGCCGATGGGCAAACATGATCGGTGCCGGCATCAGCTCAGGGGTCTCATCACACGCATATCCAAACATCAACCCTTGATCGCCGGCACCCTGCTCGGCTGTCTTTTTTCCCTTCGCTCTTCTGGCATCTACCCCCTGGGCGATATCTGAACTCTGCGCCGTGATGTAGTTGCTCACAAAGACGTGATCAGCGTGAAAGACGTCGTCATCGTGCACATAGCCGATCTCGCGGATCGCCTGACGGATAATCGCATTGTAGTCAAACCGCGCCTCGGTGGTGATCTCACCTCCTACAACAACAATGTTGCTCTTCACGAAAGTCTCGCAGGCGACCCGACTCAGTTTATCCTGCGCCAGGCAGGCGTCCAAAATCGCGTCCGAAATCGTATCACAGACCTTGTCGGGGTGACCTTCACCCACCGATTCTGAAGAGAAAATATAGCGTCGAGGCATTTACTTATTAAAGTATTTGCATATTTTAATACGTCTGGTGGCCTCGATTGTCAACTCACTGCGCGCGATCTCTGATCCAACTCGATTGCGGCTGCTCTTATTGCTTGTGGAGGAAGAACTAACGGTCGCGGAATTGCAGGAAATTCTTGGCATGGGCCAGTCACGGATTTCAGCAAGTCTCGCCTTGCTCAAGCGGGAGGCGATCGCAAGAAATCGTCGGGTTGGGAAGAACATCTTTTACGCGGTTCGTCCGGAGATCGTCTCTCCGCTTCGACCGATTCTTGAAGCCGCCAAACTCGAATTGCCGGAGGCTGGGAGCGACAGCGCTGCCATGGCTCTGGCATTGCGCAAACGCAAAGACAAAGCCGCCGAATATTTTAACAAGTTAGCGGGCAAGTTTGGGCGCACCTACATTCCCGGGCGGTCCTGGCAGGCGTTGGCACATGCGCTGCTCAGGCTTCTTCCAGCCATGGTGATCGCGGATCTGGGTGCGGGCGAAGGCACCTTGTCGCAACTGCTTGCCCGGAGGGCGAAGAAGGTAATCGCCATCGACAACTCAGAAAAGATGGTTGAGTTCGGCTCGAACCTTGCGCGCGAACATGGTTGCAAAAATCTCGAGTATCGTCTCGGTGACATTGAAGATCCGCCGATCGAGCACGGGAGTGTTGACCTGGCACTCTTCAGCCAGGCGCTCCATCATGCCTCCAGCCCGCAGAAAGCCGTGTCGGCCGCCCACGGCATTCTCCGCGATGGAGGCCGCGTCGTCGTCCTCGACCTGGCGAGTCATAGTCACGAGGAGGCCCGCGAATTGTACGCGCACGCTTGGCTCGGCTTTTCCGAGGTCGAGTTGCAGGAAATTCTGGCGAAGGCAGGTTTTTCTGAGATCGAGGTCAGCGTCGTCTCCCGGGAAGCGCAGGCTCCTAACTTTCAAACGCTGCTAGCGGTTGCCACCAAGTGAAGCTGGCACGCCGCTGAAGTGGTTCTCAAGAGCGGGGTTGGTGCACCGCGACAAACGTGCTCGAGTTCGGCAGTCGGCTCGGGCGCTTCATGCAATCCGACCCGGGTTTCGGAAACCGTTCCGTCGCCCAGAGATCTCGGAATCTTATTCCTGAATTCGAGACCGGCGCCATTTCCAGCGTTGCTCCGGGCCAAGAATCTCTGGTTGGGGGACTCACAAAGCACAACCATCTTGAATTGAAGCGGCACGCCGTTTCAGACTTGCGAGAATGGACGGCATCTCATGAACGAGAACTTCTGGGCAATGCTGACGGTTTTCGGTTTGGGAATCGCTTACTTCCTGGCAGCGATTCCTACCGGCGTCGCCATGCATTTGAATCCGTGGATGGCCGCCCTTTGCGCCTGGGCAGGTTATACAGCCATTGCTGCGGCCATGCTGGCGGTGGGAACGCCCGCTCGTAAATGGTTGACGGAAAAATTCCATATCTCCGCCCGGCCCGACCCCGAAAAGTTCCTCTGGCGCGTTTGGATGCGCTGGGGATTGCCTGGTTTGGCGCTGATCGCACCGGTGACCTGCGGTCCGTATTTCGCCGCCTTGATCGCGCTAATGCTTAGGGAACGGCCCGCGCGCGTCCTTCTCTGGATCGCCCTTGGGGTGATTCCGTGGTGCATCGTTTTTGTGGTGTTGGCCGAGACCGGAAGTCATTTGTTTCAGCCGAAAACGTAGTCCGATGAAGACGAAAAAAACTCACACTCAAAGATCGCCAGCGCGCTCAATGACCAAGCGCCATCGGCAGGCGCCACCCGCCATTAGGACTTTGGCGCAAGCGAAAGCGTTCGTTCGGCAAGTCGGAATGTGCGGAATTTTCTCGGATGCCAACGGAACGATGCCGTGCTTATGGAACGCAGTCGACCTGCCATCGCGCAGACCGGGAGAACGGGGTTGGGGTGAGAAAGTAAGTGCCATTTGGCGATGGAAAAACGAGCTTCCGGCCCGCTATCCGAATGAGATCTTCTATGGAAAAACGAAGAGTGGTCTGGCCGTCCTCATGAGCGTCGCGTATCTTCGGGATAATCATTATCCTAAGCATCACCGTCCGCTAAGCGACTGCAGCGCCCTGGCACGGCAACTCTATAGTCTGATCAAGCTGGATCCAATCAGGACGGGACCGCTCCGTGAAGAGATGAATATGATCGAAGGCCCCGCACGGCATATGTTCGATCGCGCGTTGCGAGAACTTCAGGCAACGCTGAATATCGTCCGTCGCAACAGCCCGCGTGATGAAAACGATACCTGGGTTCCGTTTTCCGAACAGTACCTCGACGTTCTCCGACAAATGCCGCCGACGTCACCGCGGTCCTAAGTTTTGACGACTTGCTCAAGAAGTGCGTTGATGCGCTTGAGCATCGCCTGAGGATCCTCAAGAAGCCCCGCGGCAATCAGCGCGTTGTCATAGATCTGTTCAGCAACTTGCTTAGAGAGTTCCTCATTTGTTTTCCGAAAGCCGTCGAGGCCAACCATCATTGGATGATTGGGGTTAATCTCCAAGTCGTGCTTGAAAGGACCGTCCGTCCCGCGATTGAGATTCTTCAAGATGCGCCGCATGCTCGAAGTCATGCTCTTGTCACTTTCCACGATCACAGCCGGACTGTCGACCAGGCGTTTTGAGACACGCACTTCGTCGATCTTCTCGCCGAGAGTTTCCTTGATAAAGTTGCAGAGCAAGCGCGCGGCCGTGTCGTCGAGCTTTTTCTCGCCTGCCTCCAGCGCGATCTCCGCTCTCTCGGCAGGGGCCAGCTTCTTCCCCTCAAACTCCCGTAGATGTTCCATGACAAACTCGTCCCATGGATCGAAGAGGAAAAGAGCTTCGTAGTTTTTTACTTTGAGAGCTTCGTAATAAGGACTCGCCAGACATGTTTCTCGATTCGGTCCGGAAATGTAATAGATCTCCTTCTGGTCCTCGGGCATTCGGGCGACGTAATCTGCAATGGCAACCGGCGAATCCGATTGGGAGGTCTCATAGCGAAGAAGCTTCGCGAGCGGCTCACGCTGCGTGAAGTCGCTGACCACGCCCTCCTTGAGAAAGTGCCCGAATTCTTTGAAGAACCCGATGTATTTGTCGGCGTCGCTCTTAGCTTCCTCCTCGAGGAACTTTAAGAATCGACCGGTGAGCACACGGTTGAGTTTTTGTAAGAGTGCCGAATCCTGCATCGTCTCGCGCGAGATGTTTAGGGGAAGATCTTCACTGTCCACGACGCCTTTGAGAAAGCGAAGCCATTCCGGAAGCAAGCCTTTGGATTTTGATTGGATCAGAATTCTTCGACAGTAAAGATGAACTTCTGACTCGATCTTAGGCATGCCCAGCTTTTCCATGCTGTTCTTCGGCACGAAGAGCAGCGCGTTGATCGCCAGAGGCGCATCTGCACTGAAGTGAAATCGATAGAGCGGCGGCTCAAGATCATGCCCGATGAACTTGTAAAATTCTTCGTAGTCCGTCGCGGTCAGCTCGGACTTGCTCCGCATCCAAATCGCGCGAATCGTATTGACCGCGCTGCCATTCAGCTCGATCGGAAAAGCGACGAAGTTTGAGTAGCGCTTGATGATCGCTTCGACGTGATGCGCTCGCGAAAACTGGCGATCGTCCTCTTTCAGATTGATAACGATCTTCGTCCCACGTGGCAAATCCAAACCCGGCTCGATATCATAGGAGGTCACACCATCCGAACTCCAGATCCAACCTGTTTCCTCCGGCTGGGACGAGCGTGTGTAGACCGTCACTTTAGTGCCGACCATGAAAGCGGAGTAAAATCCGACGCCGAACTGGCCGATGAGATTGGGATTGCCGGCGTTCTCCCGGATTTGTTGAAGGAATGCCTTTGATCCGGAATGGGCGATGGTCCCGAGATTCTCGATGAGCTCCTCGCGCGTCATCCCAATGCCGGCGTCCGCTATCGAGATGGTGTGAGCGCTGTCGTCGGTGCCAACGGCGATCGTCAGTGGACGATCGGACTCAAAAATCTCGGCCCCGGAAGTTTGCAGAAATCTTAGTTTCTCCGTGGCGTCCGCCGCGTTCGAAATCAGCTCGCGGATAAAGATCTCCTTATCCGTATAGAGGGAATGGATGACAATATCAAGGAGTTGGGCAATTTCCGCCTGAAATGCGTGCTTCTCAAGGGTGCTCATTCCATCTGCTTCTTTCGAGCAAACCCACTTCCTGTCAAGAACGCATTTCCCCCCATCGAAACAGGGAGACGCCCGAATGTTAGCCTCGCTCTTCGTCTTCTTCCGAGCCGCTTAAACCAGCTTAGAGAACTCAACGCAGGTGCGGCCCAAGGGCTAATTGGGTCGCTGGTCGCGCTAGCTTGATCTATGTCAAGGATTCTCTTGACGCGCGCGCTTCCACGATTGCGGACCGGCGGGGAACATGACAATAATCAGGCCATGCCCGCTCCTACCAAAGCTCCCCAAGTCAAGGCCTCTCGAGCCATCAGCAAACCCAAGCCGTCGACCACCGGCGGGCCGAAATCCCGAAAGCCTCTCGCCAAGAACAAGAATCTGATCACGTGGGTTGAGAAGATGGCCAATCTCACGAAACCGGCCGCGATTCATTGGGTTGATGGTTCCGAGAGCGAGAACGAAGCGCTGTGCAATGAATTGGTAGCCGGCGGAACATTTACCAGGCTGAATGAAAAGCTTTGGCCGGGTTGTTTCTATGCGAAATCGGATCCGGGCGATGTGGCGCGCGTGGAGGAGCGGACCTTTATTTGTTCGCTCTCGAAAGACAACGCCGGCCCAACGAATAACTGGATGGATCCTTTCGAGATGCGGCGCAAACTCAAAGGGTCTGTTCAGTGGCTGCATGCGGGGACGGACGATGTACGTGCTGCCATTTTCCATGGGTCCGATTGGTTCGCCGATGTCCCAAATCGGCGTCCAGCTCACCGACTCGGCCTACGCGGTGGTGAACATGCGCATCATGGCGCGCATCGGTCTGCCGGTCTTCCAGGAGATCGACAAGAACCTCCAGACGGGTCGTGCCTTGCATGCATTCCGTCGGTGCTCCGTTGAAGCCGGGCCAAAAGGATGTGCCCTGGCCATGCAATCCCGAGAAATATATTGTCCACTTTCCTGAGACGCGTGAGATCTGGAGCTACGGATCCGGCTACGGCGGCAATGCCTTGCTCGGGAAGAAATGCTTCGCGCTGCGAATCGCCTCGAACATTGCGCGGGATGAGGGGTGGATGGCCGAACACATGCTCATCCTCGGGGTGGAAGATCCAAAGGGCGAAAAGACCTATGTGGCTGCCGCCTTTCCGAGCGCCTGCGGCAAGACAAACTTCGCCATGCTCATCCCGCCGCCGCACTTTCAGAAAGCCGGTTGGAAGGTCTGGACTGTCGGCGACGATATCGCGTGGCTGAAACCCGATGCCAACGGTGGCATTCGCGCCATCAACCCGGAGACTGGCTTCTTCGGTGTCGCGCCCGGGACCTCCGCCAAGACCAACCCTAATGCCATGGCTGCTCTCGCGAAAAACACCATCTTCACGAACGTTGGTCTCACTCCAGAGGGCGGCGTCTGGTGGGAAGGCATGACTGACGAGCCTCCCGCGGAGTGTACCGATTGGCAGGGCAAGCCGTGGACACCCAAAATCGCCAAGGAAACCGGCGCGAAGGCGGCTCATCCGAATGCCCGCTTCACAGCACCGGCCGCGCAATGCCCAACCATCGATCCCGCTTGGGAAGACCCTGCCGGCGTCCCGATCAAAGCGATCATCTTTGGGGGACGCCGCGCCAGCACCCTCCCGCTCGTTTGTCAGTCCTTCAACTGGAGCGGAGGAGTTTACATGGGAGCGACGATGGGCTCGGAGATGACCGCGGCGGCGGCCGGCGGCTTGGGACAAGTGCGACGCGATCCGATGGCCATGCTCCCCTTCTGCGGCTATCACATGGGCGACTACTTCCGCCATTGGATCAAAATGCAGCGGTCGCTCAGCGAGACCCCTCGGGTCTTTCTCGTCAATTGGTTCCGCAAAGACGCCGACGGAAAGTTTCTCTGGCCGGGATTCGGAGAGAATATGCGGGTGTTGAAGTGGGTCGTCGATCGCGTTCGCGGTCGCGCGTTGGGCAAGGAAACACCGCTCGGCTGGCAGCCAGATTACGACGACATGGATTGGGAAGGTCTGAAGTTCTCGCGCGACGATTTTGAGGAGATTCAGCGCGTCGATGACGAGGCATGGCGAAGCGAGGTCATCGGCCATGAAGAGCTCTTCCTGAAGCTCCATGACCACCTGCCCAAGGAACTCATCTACGAGCGAGAGCTACTGATCTGCCGGTTGTAGCGCGCTGATCGGAAAAAGTTGCGGCAAACCAGGAATTAAGTGGCCCGAATGAGCGCGTTGTAGGGGCGTTTGTGTCAAACGCCCAGCGAAAATCACAGGCGCTTGGCACAAGCGCCTCTACAATATTCTAGCGCTCAACTCGAACCGGCACGCGTCTGGGTGGTTCGAGCGAGTCTGTTACCTCAAACTTGGACGCTTGCACCTTGATAAAGCTGAGAACCACCGGCGCGAGGATGATGCCGGGTATTCCCAGGAGTCGCTCTCCGAAGAGCAGCGCAAGGAGCGTGAGCCACATCGGATGTTTAATCCGACCACCAATGATCTTGCTATTCAAGAAGTACTCCAACTTGTGAATCGTGATCAGGAAGAGGAGCGCCCAGCCGGCAAACTGCGGGGAGATCGTGAAGGCGATGCCAACGATTATGGCGTTGCTAATGATGTTGCCGATCACCGGCAGCAATCCGCACAAGAAAGTTAGCACGATAACAACGGCGGCATACGGAAGGGAAGTCGCGTAGACAAACATCGACGTCAGAGTGGTGTTGATGCCCGAGATAATCACCTGCGCGCTCATCACTTTTTCAAAGTTCTCGTAGAACGATCGGAAGAGCTCTGCCACCCGCGCGCAATGCAGGGAGTAGATATTGAGAGGCCTGGGGGATTGATCGAAATCGAGGGTGGGATTGATGAAGATGCTCACTGCCACGACCACTCCCACGATGACGAGCAGGAACTCCTTCGTGGCCAGGCCGGCGTAACCTCCCAGATAGACGGCGGTTTCGTGAATGCTTTCAATAAGTAGCGATTTAAGACTTTCCATATCCGTGAAGGGCAAGACGATCCCACGCTCGGTCGCAAAGCGCACAATCACCGGAATGGTTGTCGATGCGATCTCCGGCAGTGCCTTGACGGCATGCCTGACAAAAAAAGCAAAACCATAAAACAAGGCGCACAGAAATATTAGGAACAGACCGATGGATACCCACTTGTATTTTCCGAAGGAGAGCGCTCGAAGCGCAAGAGAAGCGAACAGAATCGTGACGAAGACCGTCGTCAGATGAAATGCTCCGACGGCAATGACAATCAGGATGAAAATTGCGTAGGAGACCGCAAGCGACTTGTCCTGATGCATCTGGCAAAGATTTAAAAGCCGCGGCGCCAGAGCGACAACAAAAAGATGTGAAGCAACACCGGCTGGTCCGAGAAGAACTCTTCTATTCGGATGAAGGAGTTTCCGGGCCTTGCATGGGCCTTCGTTGACGGGGTCGAGAGAGCCTCTGGTGGAGCACGAACCCGGCCATGGCAAGCGGAGGAAATGCCAGCCAGGGCCAGAAAGCGAGTAGCGGCGGCAAGGGGCGTCGAACGTCAAGATCACACGAGAGCAGAACCTCTCTTCCAGCCTCGAGCACCTTGATCTCAAGGACTGACGGTCCGGCGCTCTTCATGGGAACGATGGCCGAGTAGAGGAACCTATTATTCGAATGGCCGCGGAGGGCAGGTATTCTTTCAGTGCGGGATTCCATCGTGCAGCATGGAGGCAGCCAGTCGGCTGAAGAATCCGAGTTCGCTCGCCAGGAAATATCGACGTCGGCATCAAGAACCGGCTTCTCGCCTTTCTGCACCAAGACGCTGACATCCACCGGACCGGCACGAAGCGGTGCTGGCGAGGCAAAGACAGTCAACTGAAGGCCGTCAATCGTCTGCCGCGCGATGATGGCCCCTCCGTCGCCGTAGCAGCATGCCGCCAATGAGGAGAACAGGACCAGGACCGCGGAGAAAAGCCTGCGCATAGTTTTCAATGCCATCATCATTCCGCGCATTTCCATGGGTTGGAAAATAATCCAGACGCCCGCCGCATAGAGTAACACTGCCAGCAGACCCCAGGGAAGAAACGTCAAAAGCCGCCGAGTTGAGCTCATCTGCCCAGCGATACGCCAGGCAATGTAGAGCGAGAGCAGAAGACCAAGGTCGAGCAAGAATAGCTCGAGTCCCGGCAGGCTGTAAAAAGCGAGAGAACTTACTGACCAGACCGGCTCGGACTTGGTCACGCCAAGGTCATGCGCAAGTCGGTGAATTACTGGGATCGGCGTGAGAGCGGCCGTAAACAAATGAAAAGCAAAATGCGCCAGCCACATCGCAAATCCGATCGGGACCAGCGACAACGAAAATCGGCATAGATTTTCCTTCAGGAGAGTGCCGGCAATCGAGCTGCTCCAAGCGGCTGCTGCCATCGCCATCGTGGCCGGGATGATAATCAGAACGAAAACGCTCAACAGGGTGACAATGCCGAGATCTGAGGAAAAATTGAACGCGCTGGCAGCTTTGGAAATCCCACCGAGGACCGGCGCAACCATTCCGGCCGCATTTGCAAAAGCTCCAAAGGTGAGGGCAAGAACCAGTCCCGCGAGGTCGAGGCGCGTGCCGTATCGGCCGATCGAGGAACGTGGTCGGTCTTCGATCAGGTCATGGCCGGGCAGAACCGCGACGATACCGACATTTTCGTGGGGACACGCCTTGATGCAATCCAGACAAAACGTGCAATCCATGTTTCCGGATTTTCGTGGCTGAAAAAGCTGGAGCTCGCATCCGCGCTGCGTCGCGTTCCCTTTGATGCAGTCGAACGTCCGGCACGAAGCGCAGACATCCGGACGCCGCACCTTCACCTCAAAAGGTGACGCGAGCGATTGCACAAAGTGAAACTGCCCGATCGGGCAGACAAATTTACAAAAGCTCGCGCCTCGAAAAAAGCCATCTATAAGCAAGGCCGCCAGAAAATACCCAAGGATGATCAATGCGGTGACGGCGGGCTTGTCCCAGAGGTCAAAAGCCTCATAGGCCCACAGGTAAACGAGCACGAGCCCGACGGCCAGCCACTTTGAGCTCAGTCCTCGTGGCCACCGAGCTCGGGCCGGCAGGATTCTGCGGCCCAAATCTCGGACAAAGGTGAACGGGCATGCCATGCAGAACAGATTACCCACGGCCAGCAAACCCACGACCGTGAAGGCGCGCCAATGGGTCCAGGGAAGCACACCTGCCAAGTTCATCGGGCTGAGCTCAGGTCCGAGAAGTCCGTCCAGGATGATGACGGCCGCCAGAAGCAGCGAAACGATCTGCAGCGTCGGGCGAAAGTATCGCGAACGGATCATTGCGCCGAGAACCGGCACGCCCAAGAGATCGAGCGGCGCCCGCCTTTTCTCCACTTTCAGGGCAGCCACTGGCGCCTTCGGCTTCAAGCGAGTCTGCGAGGGCCGCACCAGCCGGTTTGGAGACAGAAACTGCATCGCGATAAGTGCCGCCGGCACGATAAAAGCGATCGATCCGGGAACCCACATGATGGCGCCCGCAGTCGCCTGATCGCTGAGCGGCGCAATCCCAAAACGTGGCGCGTTCGCATAGGTCGGGTAAGCAATCCTGTCATAGAAGGAAAGAAATCCTGCCAAGGCCGTATTTTGAAGGTCGGCAAGCAGAAGGTAAGGGATCATTGTCCAGCGCGGCCAGTAGGGATGGCTCGGCCACGGCTGAACGACGTGCCACCAAAAGAGGAGAGCTGTTGCGAGAAAACAGAAGTGCTCGAACTTGTGCCAGCCAGGCGAACGCAAGGCGAGTTCGTAGAAGTCTGGGAGGTGCCAAAGAACGTTGCTAAGAACGAAGAGCACCCAACAAACGATCGGATGCATCAGTCGGTGGAGAAAGCTCCTCAACAACGGCCAAAGAAGAAATGGCCCCAACACCCGGCTGACAAGGTGGCGAGGAAGCCCGCAGAGCAAAGGAAGTTGCGGCGCGCCCAGAAGCAGCAGCGGTGGAGCAACCATCGTCAGCAAGAGGTGCTGCACCATATGCGCCGTCAGCAGAAACGAAGCAAAGGCGTCCAAGGGAGACGCGAGCGACAAATAGATCGCCGCCAGCCCGGCGAGGAAGCACACCAGTCGGGACAACGGATAGCGAGAGGGAACCTGCCGCCGCAGCTTATTCCAGCCGCGAAAATAGATCAATGCAGTTGCCAGCAATCCAAATGCGGGGACCGGCAGAAATGCCCAGGAGGCAAGGGCGGCGGATTGTGCGCTCACGGACTCCTACATTACCGCAGGAACGCAGATCTGCAGGGAAATCGATCGCAGAAAAGGCCTAAGCCTAGCCTTCGTGGTGGCCCTTATGACCACCAGCGGCCTCCTGCTTCGGCGGAACCGCCGGAAAGGTCGAGTCGCGCGCAGGCGCCTCACCCGCAGGCCGGAGCGAGACCATGTAAGCTCACGACGGCCTCGACCTCGTACGGCGACAAATTTTTCCCATAGGCCGGCATATTGCCTCCGCCTTGAACCACCTGACGCACGAGTTGATCCTTCGTCATCCGAGTTCCCACTTCGGCGAGATCGGGACCACGTTCGCCTCCAATCCCTTCGATGGCGTGACAGTTGCGGCACTGCATGTTCTGCATGACCACGAGTCCTTGAAGCTCCAAGAGGCGACCGGCCGACCACTTTCTCTCTTGGGGTGGGGGCATTGCTCCATGCCTCCATTTTCGGCGACCATGGCGACGCGTAGCCAAGATAGGTCAATATCCCCATGGCCACCCACACAAGGATGACGGTGAGCACGGCGACCGGACGGCGCCGCCAGCTCTTCTCACCCGTATTGTTAAAGAATGGCAGGACGAAAAGGATAAGGATGGCGATCGGGGGAACGACCAGCAACCCGAAGGTCTCCATGTACTCTGGCATGAGCGCCGCCACCGCAAAGATCCACATGAACCAAACGTCGGGACGCGGCAGAGTATCGATATCCGCTGGGTAAGGAGGACCGGTGGGCCCCTTGGGTCCCCACACGGCCGCACAAAAGAGAATGCCCCCGATCACGACGGCCGCGGCCACGAGGTCCTTCCAAATGCCATGTGGGGCAAAGGGGATGCCCTCCTTCTTTATTATCGCCTCGTATTCCTTGTCATACGTTTCGCGACGGACGAGGTGCCCCGGCTTTGGATACTCGTTGATCCCCTTGGTGAGCACCATCCGGAGGTGTATAGCCACCAGCGCCAGGACAGTTCCCGGAAGGATGAAGACATGCAGCGAAAAGAAGCGGGAGAGCGTTTCCGAAGCGATGATCGGACCCCCCAGCATCAAATTCACCAAGCCTTCTCCGATGAGCGGGACACGCCCAAGAATGGCCGCACCGATACCAAGGCCCCAGTAAGCATCCTCGTCCCAGCGCAGCACCTGGCCGGTGAAGGCCAGACCTAACGTGCAGATCATGAGGATGACACCAGACATCCACGTGATTTCGCGAGGATACTTGTAGGCGCCCCAGAGATAGACCTGCGTCATGTGAAGGAGCATGGCGCCGACCATGAAGTTCGACCCCCAATAGTGCATCGCCCGCAGGTACCATCCGAGGTCTTGTTCGTAGGTAAGATAGAGAAGGCTGTCGTAGGCCTCCGAGGCCGAGGGCACGTAGACAAAGGCCAGCAGGCTGCCGGTGATGATCTGAAGAATGAAACAAAGCAGGGTCGCGCTGCCAAAAACGTAGAACCAGCTGGCGGCACTCTCGGGAATCGGGTGCCCTGCCGTGTGTTCCCACAAGTTGGAAAGGTGGAGCCGTTTGTCGAGCCAGAGAAAGAGGCCTTGCGCGGCCTCAAACGCGCTCGTCTTCAGCGGTTTTTTCGGCTCCGCGCTCATACGTTGGGAGTCGCCAAAGTCGGCATCACGCCGGCGGCGATGAAGAGTTCGTTGTTCTCGACCTTGTGTTGATAGATGTAGAGGCCGCGCGGGGGCGGTCCCGCGGCATGCTCGCCGTCTTCATAGAATATCGCCTCCATGACAGGGACACATGAAGAGCTTCGACTCCTCAAACCAACGCACCGGACAGCCAAGATGAGTGCAATTGATGGCAAAGACCTGAAACTCTTCGCCATGGACGCGCCGGACCCAACAAGGTATTACCGCGGCTTCCCCATCCCATTCGCGATGGTACGGGTTCTCGTAGGTGGCAAGCGTGGTCGTCGCTTCTGGGAACTTGTCCAGAGGTCCCAAGCGCCGTCCACTTCAAGGGAAGCTTCTTGACGAAGCTCGACATGACGTAGCCGACCAATGGAATTGCGATCATGGCGCCGGCCAGAACGTTGAGTCCGAGACCAAGCTTCAAAAGAAAGTCGCGGCGACTGAGATCGCCATTTCCATTTCCACCAGCGGGTTTGGCGGTGTCCTTGGGTTCGTGCGTGCTCATCGAAGTGCTTTCCTTTTACCTCTGGGTCAGGGGGAGAGGCTGTCCAAATTCATTCTTTCTCTGGGAGACCAGCCAGGCCACGACGCCGGAAATTTCCTCTTCGGACATCGGCTTGCCCGGAACGCGATTCTGAAAATCAGGGCAGCCGAGGTCATTGCGTCCCGCAATAACGATCGTCCGCAAATATTGATCGCTGACCAGACCGAGATATGCCGGGTGAACGACGGAGCCGGCTTTGCCGCCGGTCCCGTCGGCGCCGTGGCAACTTGCGCAGAAGGTGCCGAATGCGGCCTGGCCTTGGGCCACGTCGCCCAAGGGTCCGCTGTATGCGGGCAGGGGGCCCGGAGGCGGATTCTTCGCTCCCAAAGCCGCAATCCCCTCCACGAGAACATCGATCTGCTTCTCTGTCAGCATGCCGCCGTGTTCCTCCGAGAAGGCCACCATCGCCGTCCCAGTAACGCCGCCCGCAATGATCGAGCGCAGCGTGTCGCGGCGGAATGACGGCGATGTAGGTGGGGTTATCCAGGGTGATGGCCCCGGAGGGCTGCTCCTTGGTGCCATGGCAGCCGCGGCAGTTCTCCGCGTAGATCTTCTCAAAATCGAGCAACCGAATGCGGCGAATGCCATGCTTGTGCTTGCGTAGGTTTTCCCGGCATCCAATCACATGCGGGAAGCAGAGCAGCGAGAGCCATCGCCAAGGTGCATCGCCAGGGATGCTCTTTCACACGCCGCCAAATGCTTGCCAGCGTGCTCACGACGTGATCCTCCTCGTGCTGCGCTTCTACGCCGAGTCTCTCGGCTACCGACCAACTTTGCTGCGTCTCCACCTTGGCGGATTTAAAAACGACGAATCCGCACACCGCGCCGAACGCGACCTGACAAAAGATAAACCACGGCCAATCAATGGCGATGGCCAGTTTCGGATTGATCACGTCCAAAGAAGCAAAAATCAGCGCCGTCCAAATCAACGGGGTGACAATACCGCCCCACAACCATTCAAACCGGGCGGGTAACATCGGCAGGAGCACCGCATAGAGAAGGCCAACGAGAATCGAAATCGAAATGTGAGCGATAGTGCCGACAACCAGCCCCGTGAAGCTGAACTGCCGCAGCGCCTCCAAACTCGCCTCCGCGAGCTCGGGAACCCCAGCGGCCGCCAGAAGGTTAATAGGATACCAGATGCTTCCGTACTTGAAAATCCCATACAGGCAGGCTAACACTGCCATCACGACCGCCCCAACGAGGCCGCCGAAGGCCCCCGCCGTGTAGGGATGCACCTCGACAGGGATGCGCGCGCGGTGCATCTTGCCGACGTCAAGAATTCGAACCACCCGACCATGAGTGCGGATTGGCTCCGGATGCTCCTCCTTTGGACGCAGCGGCACCGGCTCATGCTTGGGATGAGGGAAAAGATCTAAGCACCAGCCGACACCGCCGGCAATTCCAACAATAATGCCAGCAATGGCGAAGCTGACGTCGGTGACAAAGGCGGCCAAGAACAGCGTCAAGCCGAAAGCGGTGACAATCGGCCAGGCCGTCGGCGTCGGCAACTCGACATAATCTTTGCCCTTAGGGGAATGGTGATCGTGCTTCATGTCAATATCGAGCGCTTATGAAGTAGACCAACGTCAGCACGACAACCCAGATGCCATCAACGAAGTGCCAGTACCAGGAAATCATTTCGGTGTGCTCGATATGATCTTCCGGGATCTTTCCAAAGAGCGTGAGCACAAAAATAATGCCGAGCAAAAGCAGACCAACCAGAACGTGACTTAGATGCAGGCCGACCAGCGAATAGAAGGTCGAGCCAAAGACGTTTACACTGATCGTCAAGCCTTCGTGGTAGATGAGCTCATGCCACTCCATGAAAGAGTAGAGGACAAAATAAGCCCCCAGCGCCATGGTAATTCCCCACCAGATAAGGAATCCCTTGCGATCGAGCTTATGCATCATCTTTCTCGGCATAGACGATCGTGAAGCTCGATGCAAAAAGCGCAATGCTCGCGAGCCAAGGCGTCTTCGACGGAAAAGGAATAACGTCACGCGGGAAGGGGGGGTTGAGGCTCTTGCCCATGTAATAAACATAGGCTACTACGAAGATGGCAAAGAGCGCGGACTCGGTGAGGATTAGGCAAATGACGCCGACCTTTCGCTGTGAAGGCAAGACCCATGGCCCGAGGTGATCGGAGGGATCGTTGACAAAACCGGCCGGCTTGCCGACGTGGAGGCTTGTAACTTTTTCGGCGCTCATTCGAATTTCCAGTCGGGGTCTTCTGGATGTTTCAAATCCCACAAGGGCCTGCGGCTGCGGACCTCGGGGATCCTATCGAAGTTGTATTCAGGAGGCGGCGAAGTGGTGCCCCACTCCAAAGTCCACGCATCCCACGGATCGTCGCCGGCCTCTTTGCCCTTACGATAGGAATGAATCATGTTGTAGACAAAGAGGACGACGGAAATCCCTTGGATGAAAACGCCCACCGTTGACATCTGGTTCCAAAACTCCCACCCGCGGCCGGCTTCGTAGGTAAAGATCCGTCGCGGCATTCCTAAGATGCCCGCCAAGTGTTGCGGGTCGAACGTCAAGTGAAAGCCCGCAAAGAAAAGCCAAAAGTGCCAATGGCCCAGTTTCTCATTGAGCATTTTGCCGAAGGCTTTCGGAAACCAATAGTAGAAGCCTGCGAAAATACAAAAGACGATCCCACCGAGAATGACATAGTGGAAGTGTGCCACGACGAAATAGGAATCGCTCAGTTGCCAGTCAAATGGAGTGACCGCAAGCATGACGCCGGTAAGACCCGCAATGAGAAATTGAAAGAGAAATCCGATGCAAAAGAGCATCGGCGTCTCAAGGCGGATTTTTCCCCCATACATCGTTCCCAGCCAATTAAAAATTTTGATGCCGGTCGGGACCGCGATAATCATCGTCGAAATGGCAAAGAAAGTATTGCCCACCGAGGTCATTCCGACGGTGAACATGTGGTGAGCCCAAACGCCCAGGCTAATGAAGGCGATCGAGACCGTGGCCGCCACCATGACCGGATAGCCAAAGATCGGTTTCCGCGAGAAGACAGGAATGACTTCCGAGGCAATCGCAAAGGCGGGAAGCACCAGGATGTAGACCTCGGGATGACCGAAGATCCAGAAAAAGTGCTGCCAGAGGACCGCCGACCCACCGGCTTGGGTATCGAAGAATTTTGCGTCGAGATACCGATCCAGAATCAGCATGATCTGGCAGGCCGAGAATGGGGGCATCGCGATGACCACCAGAAAGGAGGTGACAATCATCATCCAGACAAAGAGCGGCATCTTGCCAAGAGTCATGCCCTTGCATCGCAAGCAAAAGACCGTCACAAGAACATTGATCGCAGTGGCGATGCTTCCAATGCCATTCAAAAGCAAAGAAAGCGTCCAGTAGTCCGGTACTATGACCCTTGGAAAACGCCTTCGCCGTCAGCGGAGAGTAAGCAAACCAGCCGACGGCCGGGGCCGAGCCCGCATTGTAAAGACCGGGTGCCGTAAGGTAGCTGGCGAAAAGAAAAAGTCCGCTGAACAGAAACACCCAGAAGCCAAAGGCATTGAGCCTGGGAAACGCCATGTCACGCGTCCCGATCATTAGGGGCACGAGATAGTTGGCAAACCCAAACACCCACGGCATGGCCACGAGAAAGATCATCGCCGTGCCGTGCATCGTAAAAAAGCGGTTGAAAACGTCCGGCCTCCAAGAACTTGCTGCTCGGAAAGAACAGCTGCATCCGCATCAGCGTGGCCATGACGCCCGCGACGACAAAGAATACCAAGCCCGATCCGATATACATCAAGCCGAGCTTCTTGTGGTCGACCGTGTAGACGAGTTCCTGGACGATGCCGGTCAACGAACCCGGCTCCTCTCCCACACGTTCCGGGGGAGCTGGGATATACTCCTCTTCCGGTTCTACTGTCGTCGTTGGATTAGCCATAATATCTAATCGCTAAGAAACGCAAAACGGCGCTAACTCGAGGGCCGATTTCCGCACGGGGGAATTGCGTTCATGGCGATCCTGTTCCTATTTCAACGTTTCCAAGTAGGCGACTACGGCGTCGACCTCTTTGTCATGCAATTTCATGTCCGGCATGAAGCAGCCGGGCTTTAAAACTTGCGGATCGCGCACCCACGACCAGAGGTGTCTCGTGATTGAGCGGCGCGACTCCCGCGCCAATCGTCTGGCGCGTCATTAGCTTGGTGAGATCCGGGCCGAACACACCAACGGCAACGCTGTCGGCCACTTTGTGGCAGTTCACACAGGAGTTGGCAAAGAAGAGGCGGTGGCCCTCGATCTCCTCAGGAGTGGAAGGAGTTGGCGGAGCGGCCTGTTGGTTGGCCACCCATTTGTCGAAGCCTTCCTTAGTGTGGACTATGACCCGCAACAGCATATTCGCATGCTGTGTGCCGCAATACTCGGCGCAGTTCCCAAAATACACGCCCGTCTCGAAGGGATCGAACCACGTCTCATTATCCTTGTTGGGGATGACGTCGGTCTTCCCTCCAAGCTGCGGCAGCCAAAAACTGTGAATGACATCGGCCGATTGCAGCGTGAAATGGGTGGGCGTCGCCTTGGCGAGATCGCGGTCGCTGATCGGAATGTGAATCTCATTCGCTGTGATGATCCCAAGATCCGGATAGTGCACTTCCCACCACCACTGATGACCCACCACGCGCACCTTGACCGCGTTTTCGGGCATCTTGGCGTCTTGGATCTCGCCAATCGTTCGGCTGGTCACCAGCACGAGCACCACAGTGATGAGGATGGGAATCACCGTCCAGGCCAGCTCAATGTTCGTGCTCCCATAAATTTGTGGAGGTTCCGTTCCGTCGTCGTTTTCCGGACGCCGAAATTTCACAATGCAATAGACCAATATTCCTGTGACGAACAAAAAGATGACGAGGCTGATGACGAGCACCAGGATCGCCGTCACGTGAATCATTTCCGCGGGCCTGGAGAGAGGTTGGAACATATCGGCGACTCGCCGCATCGGATATTCGCTTCCCGCGCCCTGACCGAAGCCGGATGCAGTCAGTCCCAACAACAGTCCCAAGACTCGCAAAGAGATGGCTGAGACTCGTCTGCTGACTTTCACCACCACTCTTGGCTAGCGAACTTGCGGGCCGAGGAAAATCTTTTTTTCATCAATTGATCAGAAATACGGGCGAATTTCGCAGCCCGAAAATGTTTGACCGGCGCGGCAAAAACTGCTTGGCACATGGCTGACTTGTGCTTTGTTAGCGAGACCTCGCGGAGCGATGACGCCTGAGACCGACCCTAACACCTTCTCTCCTGACGCGGCGCGGCGTCCTCCGCTTGCTCGCTTTGACCGGGCGCCGCCCTGGCCACCAGCAACGAAAGCTCTCACGCCTTCGTCGACTTTTTTTCCAGCTACCAGCCGACTTCGCGCGGCCTTCTCACGAAGCTCGACATTCCTTCTGGCTGGATGCCGCAACTCGGCTCTCAGCTTCCGAGCTATGCGGAGTTTCTCCAGCGGATGAATTTTAAGCAAATGTCGATTCGCCAGGTGATCGCTCCGCATGCCAAGTCTCACGGAAGTGTGCACAACACCCTTCCTCCGCGCTTCCTTTGGCGAAACATTCGCTCGACCCTCAAGGTGGTTGACCAACTCGCCGACCGCCTGGACATGCCGGTCGGGGAGATCGTCTCCGTCTACCGGACCCCCGCTTATAATGCGCGCTGTCCGGGCGCCAAGAGCAATTCGTATCACGTGCGCAACAACGCCATGGACATCGTCTTTAATTGTCCTCCCGGGAAAGGTCGCCGCGATGGCTCGCGCCATGCGCTCGACCGGCTTGTTCCAGGGCGGGGTGGGCCGCTACGGCAGCTTCACCCACATCGATACCCGCGGCAGCAACGCCGATTGGTAAGCTTCCGACTTCGTCGGTCCCGAGCCGCTTAGCTCTCCCCCTCCGAGCCGCTCCGCGTCCAGGTTTTTTCAGCTGAAAATTCCGCTTGCCAGGAAACTTAAAAAACGCTATAAGTTTCCATAGTGAATGTGAGTTTGTCGATGGGGGCTGCGGGATCGAATCGTGGCGACGGCGGAGCGGATTTTTTTTGCTGCGGGGTTCAGCCGGGTTTTGATGGACGATTTGGCGCGCGAGCTGGGGATGAGCAAGAAGACGCTCTACTCGCATTTTGCGAGCAAGGAGGATTTGCTGAGGGCGGTTTTGGCGCGCCGGACGCGCGAGGTGGAACAGGGTTTGGAGGCGATCGTGAGCGCGAAAGAAACCTTCCCGCTAAAGCTGGGGCACCTCGCTCGGTTCCTCCAGAGCAAGCTGGCGGACGTGAGCCCGGTATTTTTGGGAGACATCCGGCGTTATGCGCCGGAGTGTTTTCAGGTGGTGGAGGAGTTTCGAGCGCGGGCGATTCCTCGCTATTTTGGGCGTTTGTTTGAGGAGGGGATTCGGACCGGGCACGTGCGCCGGTCACGTCAACCGCGAGTTGCTGATCCGGATGATGGTGCTTTCGATTCAAGGGATCATCCGCCCGGCGACGGTAGAGGAGCTGCATCTCCGCCCCCGCGAGGCTCTGGAGCACATCCTGGCGATCATTGTTCGATGGGATCTTGACCCCGCGGGGTCGCCGAGCGCGCCGACCTTTTCCAGGAAAATGAAGAAGCGGCGGATCATAGTCATCGCGGTGCTGCTGGCGATTGCGAGCGGGCGGTATTCTGGTATCGCGGGAGGATGCAGAGCTCTGCGGAGCCGGCATTTTTCTCCGGCTATGGCGAGGGCGAGCTGGTCTACGTGTCGTCGCCGATCGCCGGCGAGCTGCAACAGTTGGCGGTTCAGCGCGGCGCTCAGGTGGAGAGGGCTGCCTTTCTTTTCGAACTTGAACGCGAAGAAGAGCGCGCCGCCCGGGCCGAGGCCGAAGAGACCTTGCGGGAGAGCCGAGCGCGTGTGGACAAGGCGACGATGGACTTTACGCGGGCGAAGAGTCTACGGGATAAGCGCGTGATCGCTCCAGAGGCCTACGACACCGCGCAGCAGGACCTCTTGGCTGCGCAGCACGCGGCGGCGGCGCGGCAGCGCGGCCTCGAACAGGCGGATTGGAGATTCGCCCAAAAGCAGCAGTCGGCTCCCGCGGGCGGGCTGGTCTACGATACCTACTTCAGGCCCGGGGAGTGGGTTCCGGCGGGCACGCCGGTCTTGTCGATCCTACCGCCCGAATACATGAAAGTGCGCTTCTTTGTTCCGGAGAGCGAGCTCGGGAAAATGCAAATCGGGACGCCGTTGGAGATTCGGATGGATGGTTTGGCAGAGCCCCTCGCCGGCAAAGTGAGTTTCGTCTCTCCGCAGGCGGAATACACGCTTCCGATCATCTATAGCCGGGAGAACCGCGGCAAATTGGTCTACCTCGTCGAGGGTGCGCTCGCTCCCAAGGATGCGCGCTTGCTCCACCCGGGTGCCCCCATCGAGGTCAGATTGAAAGCGGCTGAGGAATCCGCGCACCTCGCGGAACAGGCAAAATGAGCGGGACCAGCAGACCATGATGGCGAACTGGCGGTCGACGTCCAGGGAGATCACGAAGAGCTTCGACGGTCGGGTCGTCGTTGACGGGCTGGCCATGCAGGTCCGCCGCGGAGAAATCTACGGATTTTTGGGTCCGAATGGCAGCGGCAAGACGACGTTCTTGCGCATCCTCTGCGGACTTCTTCGTCCGGATTCAGGGAGCGGCACCTGCCTCGGTTACGATGTTGTTCGGGAGAGCGATGCGATCAAACGCCGGGTGGGCTATATGACCCAACGGTTCAGCCTCTACGAGGATCTGTCGCTGGCCGAAAATTTGCGCTTCGTGGCGGACATCTACGAAATGCCGAACGCCGCCGAGGCTGTAAAGAAGATGCTGGAGAGTCTTGGGCTTGAAGGACGAGAAACCCAGCTCGCCGGGCAGCTTTCCGGGGGGTGGAAACAACGGCTCGCGCTCGCCGCCTGCCTTATTCACAGGCCGGAACTCCTTCTTCTCGACGAACCGACAGCGGGCGTCGATCCGAAGGCGCGCCGTGATTTCTGGGACGAAATCCATCGCCTCGCGGCCGAAGGCCTCACCGTTCTCGTCACCACCCATTACATGGACGAAGCCGAGCGCTGTCATCGTCTCGCCTATATCGCGTATGGCAAGTTGCTCGCCAAGGGGACGCTCCAGGATGTGCTCGCCTCTGCCCAGCTAACGACCTGGGAAGTTTCAGGCCCTCACCTCGGCCGACTTTCACAGCAACTTCAAGAGCTTCCGGGCATCGAGCAGGTCGCCGCCTTTGGAAGCAAGCTCCACGTGAGCGGACGCGAGGCCGCCGCGATCCAGCGTGCCATCAGCCCATTTCAAAAGGAACCGTACGCGTGGCAGAAGATCGAACCAGGTCTAGAGGATGCCTTTATCGGCCTGATGCAGACCTCGCGCGACAATTTCCAATGAGCGAAGCATTCGAAGCGACTCGGTCCCTTCCTGAGGCATTATGATCTCTCTTTCGTTTAATTTCGCGCGCTTCGTCGCGATCATCCGAAAGGAATTCATCCAGATGCGACGCGATCGCCTGACCTTCGCGATGATGTTTGGGATTCCGATCCTCCAGCTGATTCTTTTTGGTTTTGCCATCAACTCGGATCCGAAGAATTTGCCTGTGGCGGTGCTCGCCTCCGACAACAGCCCCTTTGCGCGCAGGTTTATCCACGCGCTGGAAAACAGCGGATATTTCCAGATTGTCGATCACGTCGAAACCGAAGAGGAGGCGCGAGAGTTGTTGGCGCGCGGAGAGGTGCAGTTTGTCCTCAACTTGCCTTCAGACTTTTCTCGCAAGCTCGTCCGGGGAGACCGACCGGCCATGCTCGTGCAGGCCGATGCGACCGATCCTTCGGCGGTCAGCTCGGCGGTGCAAGTTATGAACGAAATCTCGCGAACCGCCTTCGACCGCGACCTCGCGGGACCGCTGCAGAAGCTTGGCGCCAAAGGCGGGCCGGTGGAGATGCGAATTCACCTCGAGTACAATCCCGACCGGATCACTCAATACAACATCGTTCCCGGTCTGATGGGCGTGGTCCTCACCATGACCATGGTGATGATCACTGCACTGGCCGTCACTCGGGAACACGAACGCGGCACCATGGAAAGCCTGCTCGCCACCCCTGCGTTGCCGCTCGAGGTCATGACGGGCAAAATCGTCCCATATATTCTTGTTGGCTACGTTCAAGTCACCGTCATCCTTCTGGCCGCGCGGATTCTCTTTCGCGTGCCGATGGTAGGAAGCTTGCCGCTGCTCTATCTGTGCGCGCTGAGCTTCATTGCCGCGACTCTCGCCGTCGGCATAACCATTTCGACACTGGCACGCAACCAACTGCAAGCCATGCAAATGTCGTTTTTCTTCTTCCTGCCTTCACTGCTGCTTTCCGGATTCATGTTTCCCTTTC
>CAVPOC010000004.1:0-174276 GCA_963706955.1 uncultured Verrucomicrobiae bacterium
CTCTTGGTCACCTCAGTGAGGAAGATTTCGATCGCTGGGTGCGCGCCGAGGAGATGACGCATCCTTGATTTTGCCCTCTGGGAGAGAAAAAGTTGATGACACACTCGTTGCGTGGAATGAAAGTTGCTCCATGAAAGGCATTGCTCCCTAGCAAGTGGAATTGAAACTGGGAAAGAATATGAACATCGCCGCCCAACGACTCCGGTATTGCCAGACAAGGCTTATACAATCCTGAGCATGAGCATGACTCGTGCGGTGTCGGCTTTATTGCGCAAGTAAGCGGACGGCGCTCCAATCGCATTCTGCGTATCGGGCTTCGATCGATTTGCGGTTTGATGCATCGAGGGGCCCTGGATGCTGATGCCAAAACGGGAGACGGCGCCGGGGTGGTAACCCAAATTCCCTACAAGCTGTTTGTTCCCGAAGTGACCCGGCTGGGCCACACCTTGTATAAGGAGGGGGATCTTGGTGTCGGGGTGTTGTTTCTTCCGCACGACAACGCGTATGCCCAGGCGCGCGCCAAGGCGATTACCCAGGAAGTCCTCGAGAAACGGGGCCTCTTTCTTTTCGGCTGGCGTGAGGTTCCGATCAACATTCGGGTGCTTGGCGAGAAGGCGCAGGTGACCATGCCGCGCATTGAGCATGTTCTCATCGGCAAACCATGGGGAATGGCGGATGATGATTATGAGCGCCGTCTCTTCCTTGCTCGAAACGAAATCGAGGACACCGCCGCGGCTGACAAGATCAGCAACTTCTACATACCCTCCTTTTCTCATCGCGCGATCGTCTACAAGGGACTGCTGGTTTCCGCATCGCTGGAGAAGTTCTATCCCGATCTTTCCAATCCCGACTACGAGTCGGCGCTCTGCGTCTACCATCAGCGGTACAGTACGAACACCTTCCCTAAGTGGCCCCTGGCCCAGCCGTTTCGCATGCTGGCCCACAACGGCGAGATCAACACCATTCGCGGTAATCGAAACTGGACGGCCGCGCGCGAGGCCGAGCTGCGAGCCGACTTTTGGGGCGATGACATCAACCTGCTCAAGCCGATCATTCAGCCGGGCGGATCCGACTCTGCGAGCCTCGACAACGTGCTCGAGGTTCTCACCATGAGCGGCCGCGGTGTGCTGCACGCCATGTCTATGCTCGTGCCGCCCGCCTGGCGTTCCGACAAGAAGATCCCGCAGAGCGTGGCCGACTTCTACGAGTATCATCGCTGTATTTGTGAGCCTTGGGATGGTCCTGCGGCACTTTGCTTTACCGACGGGATTACTGTGGCTGCATGTCTCGATCGGAACGGCCTGAGGCCCGCCCGATACATGTTGAGCGATGACGGCATTCTCTGCCTTGGTTCCGAAGTTGGCATCTCTGGCATAACTCTCGGGAACCTCGTCCAGATGGGGCGGCTGGCCCCGGGAGAGATGATTGCCGTGGATACTGCCGGTGGACGGTTGCTTTTCGACAAGGATGTCAAGGCGATGCTCGCCTCTCGCAAGCCGTATGGAGAGTGGTTGCGCCAGAATCTTGTGCGCTTCAAGCATCTTGCAGACTCCCGAGATTTCGGCCAATTCCGGCGAAGTTGACATCCTCACCCTGACTCAGCGCCAAATCGCCTTTGGGTATTCGAGCGAGGAGCTAGATATCGTCTTGAAGCCGATGTTCAAGGATGGCGCCGAGGCGGTAGGTTCCATGGGAGACGATACGCCACTAGCCGTGCTATCGCTGAGGCCGCGGCTGCTCTACACTTACTTCAAGCAGCTCTTTGCGCAGGTAACCAATCCGCCGATTGATCCGATTCGGGAGAAACTGGTGATGTCTCTTCACACAGTGCTTGGATGGCGACGCAATCTGCTTTCCGAGACGCCCGAGCATTGCCGCCAGATCATCCTCGAGTCGCCGATACTGCTGGATGCAGAGGTCGAGCAGCTGGCGGCAATCGGCGGTGAGTTTCCCGCGAGAACCATTCCCTGCCTCTGGCCGGTTTCCGAGGGCACGGCGGGGTTGGAAAATGCGATTCATCGAATTTGCCGGGAGGTCGAGAATGCGGTCGATGAGGGTATTCGCCTGATCATTTTGTCGGACCGTGGTGTCGATTTTGAGAACATCGCGGTTCCGATGCTCCTGGCTATGGGAGCTGTGCACCATCACTTGCGTCGCGTGGGAAAGCGCATGAAGGCGAGCATGATTTGCGAGACGGCCGAGGCCCGCGACGTTCATCAGGTGGCTTGTCTGATCGGCTTTGGTGCAAGCTGCGTGAACCCCTATCTCGCCTTTGAGACGATTCGCGAGCTCATCGAGAAAGGGGCCGTCGAGCCTGACCTCGGGAAGGTCACGATGAGCTACAAGAAGGCGCTGGAAAATGGTCTCCTCAAGATCATGTCCAAGATGGGGATTTCGCTGGTGAGCAGTTATCGTGGCGCGCAAATTTTTGAGGCTATTGGAATCTCTTCGAAGCTGGTCGAGGAATGCTTTACCGGCACGTGCACGCAAATCGAGGGTGTGGGTTACGAGGAGATCGCGAGCGAGAGCCTTACTCGGCATGCCTTGGCCTTTGGGAATGCAGTTCCGGTTGAGGCAGGCAAGCTCGATGATCCGGGATATTTTCGGTTCCGGCGTGGCGGTGAGTTGCATGCGGTGAGCCCGCCAGTGATTCAGAATTTTCACACTTTTGTCGGAATCAAGGGGGCGGACAAGGCGGGTAAAGCTGAGGACTACAAGAAGTACGTCGAGGCCGTTTTGGCCAATCGTCCGCATTCGCTACGCAATCTTCTCGAGCTTGTTCCCCTGCCATCTGGGCCGGTTTCCATCGACGAAGTGGAGCCGATCGAGGAGATCCGCCGCCGCTTCACAACCGCCGGGATGTCCTTGGGAGCACTGAGCCCCGAGGCGCACGAAACGCTTGCCATCGCGATGAACCGAATTGGTGGCAAATCGAACAGTGGCGAGGGAGGTGAAGATCCCGTGCGGTTCAAGCGCCGCGAAGATGGCGATTGGGCAAACAGCGCCATCAAGCAAATTGCCAGCGGACGGTTCGGTGTCACCGCGGCCTATCTGGCCAGCGCCAAGGAGATTGAGATCAAGATGGCCCAAGGAGCCAAACCGGGCGAAGGCGGTCAATTACCGGGCCATAAGGTCAGCGCCTATATTGCCCGCTTGCGGCATGCGGTGGCCGGAGTAACCCTGATCTCTCCGCCGCCGCATCACGATATCTATTCGATCGAGGATCTTGCGCAGCTAATCTACGATCTGAAGCAGGTTAATCGCCGCGCCCGCGTCTGTGTAAAGCTGGTCGCGGAGGCTGGGGTTGGGACGATCGCGGCGGGAGTTGCCAAGGCGCATGCGGACATCATCCTGGTCAGCGGACATGAGGGGGGCACGGGTGCCTCGCCATTGAGTTCGATCAAGAACGCCGGCGGGGCTTGGGAAATGGGCGTAGCCGAAACTCATCAGGTGCTCCTTCTCAATGGCTTGAGAAATCGAGTCACGCTGCGCACCGACGGGGGCATGCGGTCTGGTGAGGATATTGTTTACGCAACGCTCCTCGGAGCAGAGGAATACAATTTCGGAACTGCGGCTCTGATCGCGATGGGGTGCGTTTATGTCCGCCAATGCCACCTTAATACTTGTCCGGTGGGGGTAGCCACGCTTGATGAAAAATTGCGCGGAAAATTCAAGGGCAAGCCGGAAAATGTGGTCACCTTTTTCAATGCAGTCGCCGCCGAGGTGAGGGAGATCATGGCGCGGCTTGGATTCCGCACCGTGAATGAAATGGTGGGTCATACCGAATGTTTGCGGCAGAGACAAATTCCCGACCATCCGAAGGCGAACACGCTCAATCTGGCGCCATTGCTCGTCGACGTGGCCAAAGATGACTCGACCATGGTCCGGCACGCCACGCGCTTTCGCAATGACGGGCCCGAGGATCGCACGCTCGACGACATTGTTTTGCAGGATGCAAAGGATGCCATCAGCGACGGCAGGCCGATCTCTCTCGCTTACAAGATCGCTAATACCAACCGATCGGTTGGCACTCAAGTGTCCGGCGAAATCGGTTACCAGTATGGCGAAGATGGCCTGCCGGATGGCACGATCGAGCTCCGGTTCACCGGGAGCGCAGGACAGAGCTTTGGCACCTTCTTGGCCCCGGGAGTCCGACTCGTTCTCACCGGGGAAGCCAACGACTATGTTGGCAAGGGGATGAGCGGTGGCGAGATCGTGATCAAGGCGACGCCGGAGCGAAAATACACTCCCCATGAATGCATCATCCTTGGCAACACCGTGATGTATGGTGCGACCGGTGGTGACGCTCTTCGCCAACGGGCGAGGTGGAGAGCGCTTTTGTGTGCGTAATTCCGGCGGAACGGCTGTGGTCGAGGGAGCCGGAGATCATTGCTGCGAATATATGACGAACGGCACCGTCGTTGTCATGGGAGCCACCGGCAAGAACTTTGGCGCGGGAATGACTGGCGGGGTCGCCTATGTCCTCGATCTCGAAGAAGAGTTCTTAAGCCGCTACAACCCTCAGCTGATTACACCCTCCCGTCTCGAAAATGAGGAAGACATCACAGAATTAAAGGGACTGATTTACAAACACTTGGAAAGAACAGAAAGCCAGATCGCGCGCGAAATTCTCGCCGATTGGCAGACCTATTCTCAGAAATTCTGGAAAGTGAGCCCGACGGTGCCAGCCGCCAAGCCTGTGCTGCCCGAAACCGATAAGACCAAAGCCGAAGCAGGCCAGGTCATCAACGAGAACGTCACCGCTTCGCGCTAGCCGCCGTGTCTGTGAGAATCGTCGAGCAGCTCGCAGTATTTCTGGCCAACAAGCCCGGAACGCTCGCGGAAGTTTGCGACGCGCTGGCCGCGGATCGTGTTAATATTTACGGACTGACCATTTCGGACACCGTCGATCACGCGGTCGTTCGCATGGTCGTAAGTGATACCCGAAGGGCCCTCGCCATTTTTGAGTCGCGCGGAACCTTGGTCGTCGAGACAGACGTGATCATGATCGAGAACGACAATAAGCCTGGCAGCCTCTCCCGCATCGCCAGCATTCTCTCGACGCATAAGATCAACATCGAATATGCCTATCTCGCCTCGATGCCAACAGCCAAAAAGGGACTCTTGATCCTGCGAGTCCAAGATCCCAATCGGGCGCTCAAGGTGCTTTCAAAAGGTCTCGCCCAATCGCCGAAGTAAGGCGTCGTATTGTCGCGGCGATGTCCTCATCGCCGATAGGTTTTACGGCGGCTGGGGACACCGCCGCTGCAACTACGCGGGCGCCGGCGCGGGGAGCCCGCCTGGAGGAAGTTCCGGCTTGATCGGCTCCGGCGGTTCGGGAACTGCATCTGCGGGGGGCGGCGGAAGGGGCGGTGGAGCCTTTTCCTTCCGGGGCGGATTCTTTAGCTGACCCGTTTCGATGATTTCATTGATGTGGGCGGCGTCGAGCGTTTCGAACTCGAGCAATGCCTTGGCGATCACCTCAAGCTTGGCGCGATTTTCAAGAATGATCTTTTTGGCTCGGTTGTAGGCATCATCGACGAGCCTGCGGACCTCCCGATCGATCTCCTGAGCAGTGGACTCACTGTAGTCGCGTGACCGCGTGATGTCTCTTCCCAGGAAGACATAGTCCTCGTGTTCCCCGTATTCGACCATGCCAAGAGTATCGCTCATTCCCCATTCGCAAACCATCTTGCGAGCCAAACGAGTCATTTGCTTGATATCGCCCGCGGCGCCATTGGAAATGTCCTGACTATAGAGTTCCTCGGCAACACGTCCTGCGGCAGTTACTGCGAGCAGGTCGAGAGCCTCTTTGCGTTGGGTCGAATATTTGTCACCCTCGGGCAGATACATGGTCGCACCGAGAAAGTTCGCTCGCGGAATAATAGTAACCTTGTGCAGAGGGTGGGTATGCTCGAGGAGCACGTTCACGATGGCGTGACCTGCCTCGTGCCAGGCCGTCGAGATCTTCTCTTTATCACTCATCGCCAGGCTGCGACGCTCACGCCCCCAGCGCACCTTGTCGCGCGCTTCTTCGAGCTCGGCCAGCGTGATCGCTTTGAGTCCGCGCCGAGCGGCAATCAGCGCGGCTTCATTGATGACATTAGCCAACTCCGCGCCTGAAAATCCCGGCGTTCCCCGCGCGATCACGGCGAGATCGACGTTCGCAGAGAGTTTCACCTTCTTCGAGTGAACCTTGAGGATTTCTTCACGGCCATTGACGTCGGGCAGACTTACGGTCACCTGGCGGTCAAACCGCCCGGGGCGCAGCAAGGCCGGATCGAGAACGTCCGGCCGGTTCGTGGCCGCGATGATGATGACGCCATCCTGAGTATCAAATCCATCCATCTCGACGAGGAGCTGGTTGAGCGTTTGCTCTCGTTCGTCGTGGCCTCCTCCGAGTCCATGGCCGCGGTGCCGCCCGACAGCGTCGATCTCATCAATAAAGATGAGGCACGGTGCATTCTTCTTTCCTTGCTCGAACATGTCGCGGACGCGGGATGCCCCCACACCAACGAACATCTCGACAAAGTCCGATCCACTAATGGAGAAGAAAGGAACGTCGGCCTCACCCGCTATCGCTCGCGCAATCAACGTCTTGCCAGTTCCCGGGGCGCCTACCATCAGAACGCCTTTGGGGATGCGGCCGCCCAGCTTCTGGAATTTCTTGGGATCCTTAAGAAAATCGACGAGCTCAGAAACCTCTTCCTTGGCTTCTTCGACTCCGGCGACATCTTTAAACGTGATGCGATTCTTCTCCTTGGAAAGCATGCGCGCTTTGCTTTTGCCGAAGTTCAGCGCACTTCGACCGGCCATTTTGATCTGTGACCGGAAGAAGAAATAGAGAATGACCAGGAAGAGTGCGATCGGGAGAAAGCTCACGATTGCGGAGGCGAGCACGTTAGATTCCGGCTTTACCGAGGGAACGATATTGGCGGCGGCGAGCGCTTGCTCCATCTGCGTGCCATTAAAAGGCATATAGATGGGAGTGCGGAAGGGCACCTCGACCTCTTCGTTCGTGGTCAGCGATTTACGTTTGTAGAAACCCGAGATTGCCTGGGTATTCCGGCCTTCTTCCACGACGATTTCGACCGGTTTCTGTTCGGTCGAGACGATTTTCCCGGCCTTGAGCAATTCCAAAAATTGCTTATTGGAAAGCTCTTCAGTTTGAGTGAAGTTGCCTCCGCGGAAAAGAAATGCTCCGCCGATCAACGCCAGGGCGACCGCAAAGAGCACAAGACCACGCCAGTTGAGCTGGGGATCTCCTCCCCCCGGCGGTCGGTTTTCTTTAGGTGTCTTGGGATTTTCTTCAGACATTTGACTAATACAATCCCGTTAACACACGCTTTCTGCAAATGCAAACGCCGCGCCGGGCCCTGGTCGTCTCGATCCACGACGTAAGCCCGCTGACCAGCAAGCTCGTATTTGCAATGATAGGCGACGTCGCTGCCGCCGGGGTGGACCACATCGCTCTCCTGGTCATCCCCAATCATCATGGCAAGGCACCGATTCGAGAGAATCCGGAGTTTTGCGATTGGCTAAGAGAATCAGAGCAGATGCACGAGGTTGTGCTGCATGGATACTTTCACAGCCGTCCGCAGAGCGCAGGCGGATGGTGGGACACCTTGGTTACGGAGCACTATACTGCTCGAGAAGGGGAGTTCTACGACCTTTCCGAGAGTGACGCGACGCTGCGACTCGAGCGCGGCAAGCGCGAGTTTGCGGAACTTGGCTTATTCGCGCGAGGTTTCATTGCCCCGGCCTGGCTTCTTGGTCGACAGGCCGAGCGCGCAGTCAGAAGGGTCGGGTTTGAGTACACGACAACGCTCCGCAGCTTCAAGGATCTGGTGACTGGTCGTGAGACCGTTTCCCACAGCCTCGTCTGGAGTGTGCGTAGTGCCTGGCGGAGGGTCGCGAGCCTTGGTTGGAATAGGCTGCTTGCGGGCAAACTCTTTCGTGCGCCACTTTTGCGCATTGGATTGCATCCGGTGGATTGGCAGTACGGCGCGGTTCGAAGACAGGCGCTGCATCTGGTGCGCAGCGCGCTTGCCGCTCGCGAAGCGATCACCTATGAGGAATGGCTCGCGCGTTTGCGTTCCGAGCAATGAATTCTCCGAAGTCTAAAGCCGATTTGCATATTCATTCCCGTCACAGCACGCGCGCTGCCGACTGGGTGCTTCGCCGCCTTGAATTTCCGGCCAGTTATTCGGATCCGCTTCAATTGTACAAGTCGTTTGCGCGAAATCGGCATGGACTTCGTAACCATCACCGATCACAACACCATCGCCGGCTGCTTGGAGATTGCGCACTTGCCCGGAGTGATTTTTGGCGAGGAGGTGACAGCAAATTTTCCCGACGATGAGTGCAAGGTGCACATCCTGGTATGGGGGCTTACCGAAACGCAGCACCGAGAAATCCAGATGCGTCGAGACAATGTCTTCGAAGTTCAACGCTACCTGGCCGAGCAATCACTCGCCCATGCTGTCGCTCACCCTCTCCACAGCCCTGACGAGAAGCTGACGCCGCTCCATTTTCAGAAACTCGCACTGATCTTCCGTCACTTCGAGGGTGTTAATGGACGATACCATGCGCGTCTGAGCGATGCGGCATGCGACGCTCTGCGATCGCTGACCCCGTCGAGTATCGAAGCCTTTGTCGCACGAACTGGAATCGAGCCGACCCACGATGAGCCATGGAGAAAAATATTCGTCGGAGGCTCTGACGACCATGGCGGCGTCTATCCGGCGCGAGCGTGGACCGAGGTGCCATGGTCCGAAGCGGCCGGGGAGTTCTTGGCAAAGGTCCGCGAGGGACAGTGTGAGGCGGCGGGTGAAGGAGGCACGCCGCTCGCCCTCGCTCATGGCACTTACAGCACGGCTTTTCACTATCTCAAGGCGAAGCTCTCGATGCGGGGGAACGACGCCGGCGCGGGACTAATTGAGAAGGCCTTCTCACGATTCATGGAAGGCCGAAATCCAACGGAGTTCAGCCTGGCGGAAAAGCTGGGTTTTCTCGCGCAGGGGATTGCCACGGGAAAGATCTTTGAGATCGCCATGGCCGGAAACACCACGCTTTGGAAAGAACTCTCCACCTATTTCTCGAAGCCCGAAGTGAGAGCTGCGTTGGCTCGCGAGACCGCCGGCGTGCCTGAGCCGGAGCGTCGTGCGTTCCTTATGGCGAATCTCATCGCCGGGCAGCTCGGTTACCGTTTTGTCACTCAATTTATCGCACAGCTGTCGAGTGCCCGTTTTATCGAAAGCATTCAGGTGATAAGTCCCCTGGTTCTGATTGCCGCAATGCTCAGTCCCTATATTCACGCCTTTCGTCAGCCTCGCCGTGAGTGGCTGAGGGAGATGACCCGGGTCGTAGGAGGAACGGCTCCGGCATTTCTCGGCAATGAGAAGCGGGCTTGGTTTACCGACACACTTGACGACGTGAACGGCGTCGCCACGACTATCCAAAAAATGGCCGCGGCTGGTGTCGCTGCCGGGCATGATATCACCGTTGTCACTTGTCAATCTGGTGAAATCGATAGCGACATTCCCTTAAAGAATTTCCAGCCGGTCGGCGAGTTTGCGCTGCCCGAGTATGAGCTTCAGCGGCTTAGCTTTCCTCCTCTGCTGCTCATCATGGAGCATCTTGCGCGCGAGAACTACTCGGAGTTGATAATTAGCACCCCGGGACCGGTTGGTTTGTGCGCCTTATGCGCAGCCAAGACACTGGGTCTGCGGGCGGTCGGGATTTATCACACCGATTTTCCTCAATATGTCCGGATTTTGACCGATGACTCATTTCTCGAGACGCTGACCTGGAACTACATGCACTGGTTCTACAGCCAGCTCGATATCGTCTACGTTAACTCGCAGGACTACCGACGGTCCTGGATCGAGCGGGGGATACCGGCGGAGAAGCTGAAGCTCTTGCCACGGGGTCTTGATACACGGATGTTCCATCCAGCCAGGCGGGACGCACGGTTCTGGCAAGTCAGGGGGTTGCGTGAAGATGAATTGGGCATGTTGTTCGTCGGGCGTATTTCCAAAGAGAAGAACCTTGATACATTGGTTGCCTCGACGCGGCGACTAGCAGAATGGAAGTTGCCAGTGCGACCGCTCTTTGTTGGCGATGGTCCGTATTTGGCGGAGATGAAGCGCCTTCTACCGGACGCGTTGTTTACTGGCTATCTCCGTGGTGAGGAGCTGGCGGGCGCCTTTGCTTCGGCCGATTTCTTCGTTTTTCCGAGCACGACGGATACTTTCGGGAACGTCGTCCTTGAAGCACAGGCCAGCGGACTGCCGGTGATTGTCTCGGACATGGGCGGTCCCAGAGATCTCGTCCAGCATGGCAGAGATGGCTTTATCACCAAGGCCCTCGACAGTGGCGAGTTGGCCGAGGCAATCCGGCGCCTCACCGAAGACCCAAGATTGCGTGAACGGATGGGCTTGCTTGCTCGTGGGCGAGTGGAAACGCGCGACTGGTCAGAAGCGTTTGAAACCTTCTGGCACGCCTCTCCCTAGGGCGCCGGAATGCTCCTCGCACGGCGATCGGTCACACGGTGGGTTTGATATTCTGATTGAGGCGAAACAGGTTCGTGGGATCGTATTTGTTCTTGATCGAGACCAGCCGTTCGTAGTTTTCACGGTAGCTTGCCCGCACGCGATCTTCGCCCTCATCCATGATGAAGTTGAGATATGCTCCGCCCGCCGAATAGGGGTGCAATGCGTCCCAATAGTTTTTTGCCCAAGCGGTGATGCGTTCTCGATTCGCGGGTTCCGGATCCACCCCGACGATAACCTCAGCCCAGACGGCATCCCGATAGCTCCAGGGCGTCTCGGTGCTGGCGACCTGATGCGCTTTTCCGTTAATCGGATAGAGATGTGCCGTCGACAGGAGGGTGGGGATCCTTGAACCATGTTCAATATGCAGCGCGATGGCTTCATCGCTAAGCTCATTGACGAAATCGGCCTTCCAGTACCATTGGAGGCCTGGCGGGTAAAGGCCATCGAACATCGTCTGAAGAACAGGATACGGCATCGGACCGACCAGATCGAGTTCCGGACGCAAAGAGTCGCGAATTGGCTTAAAGGTTGCCTCCGCCTTGTCTAAGGCTCCTGCGTAGCACCAAACGATTCCACACATGTTCTTCAGATGGAGGTTTTCCGGGAAGGGCGGCCCGGGTGGCACAATCAGAAAGGCGAAGAACCCGTTGATTTGCTCGGAAGCGGTGGTGATGAATTCGCGATACCAGCGCATGATTTCCGCTGCGCGTTCGAGCGGCCAAAGCATCGGTCCGGCGTAAACAGTATGGATGGGATGCGCCTGGAAGAGGAACGAAGTGACCACGCCAAAGTTCCCGCCGCCACCGCGGATGGCCCAATAGAGATCGCTGTTTTCATCGGCACTCGCGGAAACGAACCGTCCGTCGGCCAGAACCAGATCAGCGGCGAGCAGGTTGTCGATGGTCAGCCCATGCTTGCGGGTGAGGTAACCCAGGCCACCTCCGAGCGTCAATCCACCCACGCCGGTGGTCGATATGAAGCCACTGGGCACGGCGAGACTGAACGCATGCGTCGCGTGGTCGACAGCGTTCCACGTGCAACCGCCTCCCACTCGCACTGTTCGATCGCTGGGATCCACGCGGGTGTAATTGATCAGCGAGAGGTCAATTACGAGGCCATCATCACAGACCCCCATGCCGCCCGCGCTGTGCCCGCCGCCCCGAACCCCGATGACCATTCGATGCTCACGGCCAAAATTGACCGCCGCGATGACGTCCGCAACGTCGGCACAGCGCACGATGAGACTTGGCCGACGGTCGATCATGCCATTATAGACTTTTCGTGCTTCATCGTAGACCTTCTCGCCGGGCTGGATGAGCTCGCCAGCGAGACTCAGTTTGAATTCTGCTAACGCTCGTTTGATCAGGCATGATGACTCCTTCGAAAGCTGACGGGTTGTAGAGCAAAAGGACGCAGGATGAAAGCCCAACTTAGTAAAGGAAGTGTGCGCCGGTCCGGGTTGCGGCGCGTTTGACCGCTGCTCTGTTTAAGAGGGAGAACTCTCCTGGAGAAGCTGGCGGATCCACGTCTCGTAATTGGCGCGTGCATTGATAGATCGCAGGATCCCTCTTTTGTCGATCATCCAGACCGTCGGCAGCGCGTTGATGCCGAGCGAGCGCGGGATGGTTCCGCGCCAACCCAAGCCATCGAAGTGCGTCGGCCAATCGGCGCGGAGTTCTCGAAAGCGGTTGTTGAAGGCTGCTCGGCTTTGATCAAGGCTTACTGTGACTACACGGAGACGATCCTTGGAAAGCGTCTCCCAAGATGATCGAAAATCTCTCAGCCAAAGCAGGCTGTGGGGAGAGTCGCTAGACCAGAAGATCAACACAACGACGTTCCCCCGAAGCGCGGCTAGATCGATCTGGCCGCCAGCCGACGAGGACATCTTCAATTCAAGGACTTTTCCCAGCAGATCAACCCGCCGCAAATCGTCGGTGATCCGTCGTTTGAGCGGCTCTTCATCGGTAAGCCGTAGCGCTTCCTCCAGGAGCGCTCGCTTCTGGCTCGGCACCTCGTCGCACACGGTGGCCGCTTCGACAAGAAGGCGTGGACCGCGGCGGTCGCCCGGATACTTGATAACAAAATTCTGCGCGGAATGGACGATCGATTCCCGCGTTCGCTCGGGACTGCCCTGTTGACTTTGCATCAAAAGCGAGGCGCGGGAGAAGCCGGCATCGGCAAGCTTCTCGCGCGGAACGCCAACGGACTTCTCGAGGTCAACCAGAAGCTCCAGCGCCTCGTCAACCTTGGCTTGGTCGTTTGACATCTTGCCCTCGGCGGCAACGACTCGCGCCAGCCTAAGCTTGGCGTCGAAGACACGCGCATCGCTCGGATGGTTCAGAAGAAATCGCTCGATAGCTTTGCGCTGGGTATAGAGATGATTGCGGGCCGCTAGCGCGATTTCCTCGCGCGTCGTCGGCTTCTTCTTTGGTCCCGCATCCAGCGCCAGGATGTAGTTCCAGTCTTCATTCACGCCGGCGCTCAGGCGCAAGGCGATGAACAGGAACGCCAGCAAGGAGAAGGCGAACTGCCCTCATGTCTGATCGGCGGGAAGGATGGCGGCGTAGATGGCTCGATGATCACTCGCTTCGTTCCAAAAAGGCGAGTCGTCGATACCGCACTTTTCAGTGACTACTTCGCGGACTAAGCCTGGACTTACCAACAGATAATCGATGCGGGAGTATTCGTCAGCTGCTTTCCAATAGTAGGTCCAACGTTCATCGCGACTATCTCGAAGCCACAGGTCCATCATATGACTGGGCGTGCCTTTTAGTCCGATGATCTGGCGAATCGGGTATTCATTCTTGGTGTCATTTAGATCGCCGAAAAGCATGAGATTTGTCTCGGGCGAGATCTCCAGAATTCGATCAAGATGTGCGCGCAAATGCCGCGCTTCCTTGGCGCGCATCCGCGCCTGATCGTATTCGGGAACCTCCCGACGCGACTTCAGATGCGCTCCGACCAGGCGCAGCCGGTAGTGAGGATTGATTTCCACGGTGACATCCAGAATACCTCGATTCATCTGCAACGCCTGGCCATCAAGCTCCAAGTGAACCTGCTCGCGCGAGTTACGCTCGACGATCGGAAACTTGCTCAACAGGGAAATGTGACGCACCTCGTCAGTTCCCTGCACCCATTCACGATAGGTGTAATCCAGACCGGCCTCTCTCAATCGCTTCTGCAAGTCGGCGAGCATCGATTCGTCGCCGATTTCGATAAGCCCGACAATGTCGGGCTTTATTCGATTGAGAACTTTGATGACCGCCGCAATCGCCTGCTCGGGTTTCGCTGGTTCGTCGACGAGCCGGTCCGCGTTGACGGCATCGATCAGCCAATAATTCTGGACGTTATAGGAGGCGACAATGATCTCCTCGGCCGAGAGCGAGGCGCAAAGAAGGAGGCTGAGGAGCCAGCAAGTGGCTTTGCGCATCGGCAGGATTCCCTGCGAACGGCTCAGGAAGGCTGATGCGGCTGCTTCTCAGCGGGCTCTTTGACTTCCAAGTCGGTCGTGCTCTTGCGCACTTCGCGCTCAAATTCGTCACGGGCCTTCTTGAACTCTCCCAAACTCTGTCCAATCCCTCGCGCTAGCTCCGGCAGCTTCTTCGCTCCGAAAAGCAAGATGAGCACCACGAGAATGAAAAGAGTTTCTGGCCAACCGGGCATACCAAAGGCGATTGGTAGATTCATTTAGCAGACGCTACAACGTATTTCGCTGGTTGCAAAGAAACTTCAGAGATCCAGAGACCCGCCGATAGGCATCAGCTCGAGTTTAACTCCCGCCCGGGCGAAGATTCCAGTGGCTTCGCTATGATCGATCTGGATCGGAGGAAATGTGTCGTAGTGAACGCCGATGACCCGCTTGCACTTAACGATTCCGGCGGCCCTGGCGGCATCGCCTGGCCCCATGGTAAAATTGTCGCCGACGCAGAGCACCGCAAAGCGTAAGTCGAACTCCTGCGCGATGAAATGCATGTCGTGCGTTAGCGCCGTATCGCCTGAATAATAAAAAGCCTCTTGATCGTTGTGGACGACAAAACCCCCCGGGTTGCCCCCATAGCTGCCGTCGGGAAGCTGGCTTGAGTGGACAGCATTGACGAACTTAACCCGCCCGAAATCGAAGGTCCAGCCGCCGCCATGATTGAGCGCGTGTGTCTTCTCGAGCCCTTGCTTGCTCAGCCAGCCGACAATCTCGAAATTGGAGATCGCCGTGGCTCCAGTGCGTTTGGCAATCTCGACAGCATCGTTGATGTGGTCGAAATGACCGTGTGAGATCAGGATGTAATCGGCTTCGACCGTGTCGATCTTGATGGCTTTTGCGAGGGGATTCGGCGTAATAAACGGATCAAAGAGAAGGGTCTTGCCTCCGAATTGAACGGAGAAACAGGAATGGCCATAGTAGGAGAGTTTCATGGAGAGATGGGTTCGCCAAAAATGCTAACCACAGAGGACACTGAGGACACGGAGTTTTCTAACAAAGAGACTACTGAAAGCTGTCTCGCGACACTGTGGCGGAACGAACTTCAACGTCCGATAGCCGAAAGACGCAAAGCGCATTTTATGCCCTTCCGCTGTGATCTGTGTGCCCTCTGTAATTAACAAAGCCAGATCCGCCGGTGTTAGGGGCCGAGGAGCGCTGCAGCGACTTGCGGGGATGGGAGTCCCCATGCTTTCCACCGCCGAAGGTATTCATCGCGCGGAAGGAGCGTATAGTAGGGGTTTTTATCCTTGCGCAGCCAGCTGATGATGCGCCGAATCGCGCCCTCAGGCATTACCGTGCATCCTGCCGAGGAGCGATTCGGACCCCGCTGGATGTGAAAGAAAATGGCGCTGCCGGCACCGGGCACGGGTGGGTCGGCGTTGTGGCGAATCTCAATGAGCCAACGATGCGGCGGATCGTTCAAGCGCATTTTCTGCTTCTCAAACCAAGGCGGCGGATTTTTTGGATCAATCACCACGTGCTGGTTGTAGTGCGGCAAGGTCGGATCATCGATCCATGCATCCGCCTCCGTGATTGTGTGAAATGGATAGGTTGCGCCCTCCGGCAGCGCAGGATCGTAAGTGTAAATTTTCCCGATCTTGAAAACGCCCGCAGGTGCGCGCTTGTCGCGTTCGGTTTTCTGCGGACCGGATTCATTTGCGCCGAGCACACCTCGCCCCCAGGCCAAACCGCTCTTTCCATAGAGGACTCGAAAAGGCGCAGAAGTTGCACGCCAGTTGGCGCCATCTCGCTCGAACAGTTGAAGTTTGCCGGAGGTCGCTTCCCAGTCGGCAGCGACGGAGACAGCCAGCTGTGTGATTGAAGGATCAAGCGCAGGCGACTGCGCAGTCACCGTCAAAAGGATCAGTCCGATAATCGAAAGTCGGTTCATTCTGGAATTTCTGGCGGTTTACTTCGCGCGCGAGTTCGACTCATCCCCCTCTGGCCGGTTAGTTGATCGCATTGGCTAGGCTCTCAAAAATGTTCATTGACGAAGGCAGCTCGCAGAATGGACTGGGACACTGGCGACGTCAAAGGCTTGCTTGCCTATCGTAAAATGGGAGAGCCTTATTGATTAGATCTGCCTTGCGACTGCGCTCTACACGCCTGTTAGCCATGAATCGAATTGGATCTCCGCATGCGAGTGTGGTTGTTCAAGTCGCACGCCTCATCGCGACCGCATCATGCGTCGCCGGCTTGCTCGGGTGCGGCAGCACAATTGTCACCCGCATTCATACTCGCGATGTCGTCCTGAGTTTTCCGATCGACAAGAGGGAGAACCAAGCGCGTCGGCTAGAAAAAGAGCTGAAAATGTCCGCCCACTAAGCCGGGCGGTTGGGAAGCATCTGCGCCGGCTCTGGTGCGCTGGGCTGGCGCGGACGCTGAACGACTGACGCTCGCAGCTGAATCGTTGCTGCTGGCGCGCGCGAGGGGTTCTCAAGAGATTTCAGGATTTTCGCTCGCGTCGATGGACTTGTCGTGGCGGAGTTTGCGCTCCTCCGGCGTGCCTCCCTCGCAATGGCTGGAGACACCCGCCACGCGGCGAACCATTGCCATCTATAATGCGGCACTCGATCGTTTTGTGGCGATCCACGGAAATGAGCTTGCGCGCGGCGGAGGCGATAATTTCTGGACTCCCCTTGGTGGAGATGGAGGTCTCGACGGAGTTCGTCGCCAGTCCGCCTTATCGAGCAGGCTATTTTGATACCTTCATTTTAGCCGACCGCGTCAGCATCCGAGGAATGGGCAAACGAGTCCGAACAAGTGGCCTCGGCGTGGCCCTGGTGGGTTCGCGCGAGCGAACGCCCGAGCGCGAGAAGGAGATGTTCTATCAACCGGCAGGGCGGGGCGTTTACGCGCCTTTCGCGGCGGTTGCGGAATTTGATTCGGAGCCGAGAAGCAGAAGCTCGCATCCGACTGATCGATCTAAACCGCAAAAGCACGATCGCCATGGCCGGTGGAAGAGATCGCCTTGAGTGGTGACTTCACGGCGCCCTTCGCTTTGTCGTTTCGCGGCATCAACGATTTGATGATGGGGATCAGCGGCATCATAAACGTAGAAAAGCGCGAAAAAGACGCCGGGCTCTATCTCACCGAGCCCTTTGATCCTGACCGCATCCCGGTCGTAATGATTCACGGCCTAAGCTCCTCGCCATTGGTCTGGCGAACCATCGCTACCGGTCTCTTGGGCGATCCATCGATTCGCAGAAATTACCAGTTTTGGTACGTTTACTATCCAACCGGAATGCCGATTCTGGAGTCGGCAGCATCGATACGCGATGAGATCGCCGCGATTCGCAAAGCATATGATCCGCGCGGAACGTCGATCGCCTCCCGTCACATGGTGCTCGTTGGTTACAGCATGGGAGGTGTTATCGCGCAGATCCTCTCAACGAGCAGTGGCAATCGCCTTTGGGATGCGATTGCCAAAGTGCCCTTCGAGCAGGCGGCCATGGATTCTGAGGATCGTGCCGAACTCAAGAACCTTCTCTTCTGGAAGCCAGTTCCTGGACTTGATCGGACCGTCTTCATTGCCACCCCGCATCGCGGCACCCGTTTTGCAGACTCGAGGTTGGCGGGCATTGGTGGTCGCCTCGTCCGATTGCCGGGAGATTTCTTGCAGTTTCAAACGCGCATGCTCAATGCCTTGGGCGAGATCCTCCAGGGCGACTTCGCGACCATGGGAGTGGTGACCGGAATCACCTCGCTCTCGCCTTCTGCTCCGATCTACAAGGCGCTCGATGGAGCTCCGTTCGCTCCTGGGCTAAAATATCATTCGATCATCGGAGATCGCGGTAGAGGAGGTGGAGTCAATAGCACGGATGGCATCGTTGGTTATTGGAGCTCCCACATCGCTGGTGCACAGTCCGAACTTATCGTGCCGACCGGCCATGATGCGCACCTCCATCCAAAGACCATCGCTGATCTTCGAAGAATTCTTCTTTCGAACATTCGCGGACCTTAAGAGGCCGAGCGCTCGTCCAACCTTCTTCAAAGCCGTTTCGTCAACCTGAGGATGTTATGCCCTTCGCGGCGCAGGTAGATGAAACCATCGAGAATGTTGCGGACAAAGTGAATGCCGAGACCGCCGGCTTTGTCGCGTTCACCGGGGGCCGAAGGGCGTGGTGTTGGGTGGGCGAATGGATCGAAGGGACCTCCGTCATCACAAATTTCGATTTCCAGGTCGCTCGCGCCAAGCGTGAGTTGGATCTCAATTTGATGCTCGAGGCCGTCGCGGTATCCGTATTTGATCGTATTGCTGACCATCTCTTCGATGGCAAGGTTGGCCGCAAAAACAACATCGGGTGAGGCGCCGTTGGTCTCGAGAAATTCAGTGGTGGCGACGGCCACGTCGCGAAGATCGTTCAAGTCGTTGCGTATTGTGAAAGCGAGAGCGGGCACGGCTAGACTTCGCTAGACTCGAAAGAGAGCCCCAAGCTTCTTGCCCAGGAGAATACTCGCTCCAATGATGGTCGTTCCCAGGAAGCACATTGCCCAAACACCGAGCGCGCTGGCGATGAAGCGTCCTTCGCCGAGCAATTGATAGAGCTCATAGATCGCCTTCGTGATCGGATAGTCTTGCTGCTTTTGCGCCAGAATCAGCGAGTCGCTGACTTCGAGCATGGCAAACGAGAAGGCCAGCAACGCGCCGGCGACAAGGTTTGCCATGATCAGAGGAATGGTGATCTTGGCCAGCGTTTTCAGCGGGGGAGAGCCCAAATTTTGTGCAGCTTCCTCGAGAGTGACGCTCGTCTGCTGAAAGCCCGCTACCGCCGAACGGACCACATACGGAAGCCGCCGCACACTGTACGCGATCACCAGGATTGGGAGTGGATTCTCGAGAGGGTTCAGTGCGCTTAGAAGTTTTCCTTCCTGCGTCATCGCCAAGTAGCCGAACGCGAGGACAATGCCGGGGACGGCCAGCGGGAGCATGGCAATAGCGTCGAGGACATCACGGCCGGGAAGCTTCGTGCGGACGATAACATAAGCGATCGAGATACCCAGGATGAGATCAATCACTGTCGCAATGCTGGCGTACTGAAGGCTATTTCGAATCGAAGGCAAGGTTAGTCCATGTCCGAGTGCCTCCCTGAAGTGCTCAATGGTCCAAGCGGTGGGCAAGATCGTGCCGTACCAATCGCTCGAGAAGGCGACCAGGACAACGCCGAGGTGCGGCAAAATCGCCAGCGCGGTGATCGCTCCAAAGGAGGCGATGCATACCACAGTGGTAAACGGGCCCGCTTGACGTGGTCCCCCTTGGGTAGTCGCCTTTGCCATCATCGCGTGCGGATCCCGTCCGAAAAGCCACTTGCTCGCAGCGTAGAGAATCGCCGAGGCGCCCAGCATCACAGCGACGAGGGCAAATGGAAATGGGTTACCCCCAATGTCCTTGATCCCGGAAAAAATCTGAACCGAGGTGACCCGAGTGTACTCAAACATCAGCGGCACACCCAATTCTGTAAAAGCCCATATAAAGACGATCGTTCCTCCGGCAAAAAGCCCTGGCATTATCAGCGGCAGAGTGATCCGCCGGAACTTGCGCAGGCCTGTGCAACCGAGATTTTCTGCGGCTTCCTCCATTGCCGGATCGAGATTCGCCAATGCGGCCACCACGTTTAAATAGAGAATCGGGTAGAGATGGAGCGCGTTCATCACCACGACTCCCCAAAAACGCCCCTGTCCCAGCCAGTCGATGGGATGTTCCGGGCTCATCAGGCCGATCGCCTGCAATAGACTGTTCAGTGCGCCAGCCTGGCCGAGAATTTGCTTAACGCCGATGGCTCCGACAAAGGGTGGCAAGATCATCGGCACCAGGACCAGGCCAGAGAGGATGCCCTTGCCAGGAAAAGCGAAACGATCGCTAAGAAAAGCTAGCGGGAGGGCCAGAACAATTGCCAGTGCCGTGCTCGCAACGGCCAGCAAGAAGGCGTTGGAAAGCCCTTCGAGATAGATAGGATTTCTAAATACCTCCAACAGGTAGGAGAGGGTAAAGCTGCCGTCGTTCGTTATGAACGCGCCCCGCAGCGTTTCGGCGATCGGCCAGGCGAAGAACAGCGCGAAATACAATCCAGTCACGACAAGGACAAGAATTGAGAAGTGTCGGGACATGCGGCGGTCAGCTCGTTTATTCTCCCGCCTTGGCGAGTTGCTCGGCGACTCGATACTGCGCGCGAAAATGATTTCCGAGCTCACGGGCGAGCTGCACCTCGTTGATGCGGTTGGCGCCGCTGAGGATGGGACGGATCTTCTCCATGGCCGTCTTGTACCCAACAGTATTTACATCGCCGAATACTGCGGTGGCCTTCGGCGGAAAACCTGCGTTCACCAAGGCTTTCCACGCGGCGGCCTGCTCGTCATGGCTATCCAGACACATGATTCGAATCACGAAGCTCAGCGTCTTGAAGAGCGGCGCGGTCCAGCTGGGATGATAGATGAACGATTCAGCCTCTCGGTACGGATCGACTCCGGGATCGGAACGGTATTCGGCAAACTCTGCACCATAGAGTTCTTTCCGGACGGGTTGGCGTCTGAGGGCGTATTTGACCGGTCCGCCCGGAACACCCACTTTGAAGTCCCAGAGCTTTTGCCCCTCGAGGGAGACGACAAACTCGATGAACATCTTGGCCGCTCTGGCATTTGGAGCGCCCCGAAATAACCCGATCGGGTCTGCGCCAACGGAAGAGCCACCCTTGGGAGTGAAATATTGCAGACGGGACGACTGGTCGCCGATCCGGACAGCCTCGCTTTGAAATCGTCCATAAAAATCGATGCACATTCCGATGGCCGCATCTCCTAGCGAGACGTCGACCGGGACTTGGGAGGCAGAGTCGGTGAAATAGCGTGTATTCGCGGAGGCGCGTTGGATCACTTGCAAGCCGCGTGCCCAGCCAAGCTCCAGGGCCGCTTCTTTGTCGAGGCGCTGGTCCGGCGACCCGAGTGCCTCCTGCATTTGCTGCTGGATAATCATCTCAAAGGCTTTGGCCGCCGATCCGCTTTTGCTGGGGTCTGCGAGGGCTACTTGCTTAAAGAAACGTGGGTTGCCCAGATCAGACCAAGCAGAGGGCATCTCGCTCACGTGAAGTCGCCGTAACGAATCCGAGTTGTAGCAAATCCCAAAGGAAGAAAGAGCGGCTCCGATCCAGCGTCCGCCAGCATCGTAGAAAATTTCGCCGGAGACAGTGTGGGGAAGGGAACTGTCACTAAACCATTCTGGACGGTTCTTGATGACCTCGCAATCAACCAGCCGACCGGCGTCAGCCTGTTGTTGAAAATCGAAAGCGCCACCACCGAAGAAAATGTCAATTCCGATCCCGACGTTGGAGGAAAGGAATTGGCGTCGCGCGTCAGTTTGTGCCCGGAAGTCGTCGAAAGTTCCGGCAACTTCCGCGGTCCACGTGTTTCCCGACAATTTCCAGAAGCGCTCAAAAGCCGCATAGTATTCGCTCCGGATGAATCGTGCGATTTCGCTGGTTCCACCTGGCATTCTCCAGTCGACACGAACCGTGCGTCCGGTCTTTTGCCGATAATGTTCGCCAAACGCTCGGCTGAATTCGTAGCGAATTTGTTCGTTATGGGGAGTGACGATAACGACCTGATCATCCGCCGCAGCTAGCAGGTCCTCTTTTGGCTTGAGCGCAAATGGCAGGGCAATGATCAGCGCCAGGGCCGTGAAAACCGCCGCGATACGCATCGAATCAACCCCGGAGAATTACGACGTCCTCTGGCGAGACGCTCGCGAAAATTTCGCCTGTGCCAGGGCGGTTGGAAAGTCGGGGATTCATTTCGAAAATCTTCAGTTTGATCGGGCCGGCGAGGAACTGGTACTGAGCGACTTCGCCGAGGTAGACCGACTCACCGATAACTCCTTGTGTACTGTTCATTGGGCGACTCTCGGATTCGATTGTCCAGCTTTCCGGCCGAATCGAGAGGATCACCGGCTCGTTCGGTCTGGGTCTCCAAGCGGGATCGCTAACGGATCCCTCGAATCGTCCAATCGGGGTATCTACAATCGCCGTGCCACCGTTGGACGAAACGGTCGTGCCAGCGATGAAGTTGGTCTCTCCGATGAAATCAGCAATCACCCGCGACCTCGGACGGCGATAGACTTCCTCCGGGCGACCGACCTGCGCGATCTTTCCGCTCTCGAGAATGGCCATCCGATCGGAAATCGAGAGAGCTTCTTTTTGGTCGTGTGTCACGTAGATTGCGGTCAGCTGCGACTCTTTGCAGACGCGCCGAATTTCAGCGCGCATTTCGAGACGCAACTTCGCATCCAAGTTCGAGAGGGGCTCGTCGAGGAGGAGAGCGCGCGGGCGGATGACGAGAGCGCGCGCCAGAGCGACACGTTGCTGTTGACCGCCCGAGAGCTGCGCAATGCGCCGATCGGCGTAGGCCTCCATTCTCACCGAGGAAAGAGCCTCTCGCACGCGTCGTTCCCTCTCTGGTGCCGGCACCCGGCGCTCTTCCAAGCCGAAGGCAACATTTCCCGCGACCGTCATATGCGGCCAAAGCGCATAGCTCTGGAACATCATCGCCGTGTTGCGGCGATGGGGGGGTAGCGCAGTAATGTCTTCATCGTCGAAGAGGATACGTCCGGCATCGGGCGAGTAAAAGCCCGCCACCGTGCGGAGCAGCGTTGTCTTCCCGCAACCGCTTGGACCCAGCAAAAAAAAGACCTCGCCTGCTTCGATCTTGAGAGTGATGCCGTCGAGCGCGGTGTGCTCGCCGAACTTCTTCACCAAGTTTTCGATCGTGATTGATATCATCGGGCTTGCCTTTGGCTAATGCCTGGACGGATTTTCAGCAATGGTTGACTGGCGCGGAAAGAAGCGAGGTCCGGCTTAGTTTTTGCTCGCGCAACCGCCAGCACATCGGCAATCTGCCCGCCCATGTCGGTGTTGGTTGTTGGCTCGATTGCCTTGGATGATATCAAGACTCCGCTCGAGGAGCATAGGGAAATGCTGGGAGGTTCGGCTTCGTACGGGTGCGTCGCGGCCAGCTTCTACAGTTCGGTGAACTTGGTGGGCATAGTCGGAGAGGACTTTCCCAGCGAACACGTCGAATTCTTCAAGCGACGCAATGTCGACCTCGCCGGATTGAAAATCGCTCCGGGCAAGACCTTTCGCTGGTCGGGCGAATACATGTGGGATTTAAACGTTCGCGAAACGCGATCGGTCGCTCTCAACGTCTTCGAACATTTCACTCCAACGCTGCCAGCGAAATACCAGGAGACTCCCATCGTGCTTCTTGGCAACATCGCACCGGATTTGCAGCATCATGTGCTCGACCAGGTCCGACTTCCGCGGTTCGTTATTGCCGACACGATGGATCTTTGGATCAACATTGCTCGGCAACGGCTCGTCGAATTGTTGGGCCGCATTCACTTGCTCATCCTTAACGATGGCGAAGCGCGCCAATTGACGGGCGAAACCAGTCTGATCAAGGCGGCACGAAAGCTTCGCGACATGGGTCCGGAGTACGTTGCCGTCAAAAAGGGTGAACATGGCTGCTTGTTGTTTGGTCCAGATAACCAGTTTTTTAGCTGTCCCGCTTATCCATTGGAAGACATCCATGATCCCACCGGGGCCGGCGATGCTTTTGCCGGTGGACTCGCCGGATACCTGGCCAGGGATGGAGAGGAAGTCCAGTTTTCGACGCTCAGGCGGGCGGTGGTCCATGGGAGCGTCTTGGCAAGTTATTGCGTGGAGGCGTTCAGTCTGGAGCGACTGAAGACCCTCACTGCTGATCAAATTGCTGGTCGCTACGAGATGTTTCACCGCCTGAGCCAGTTCGATGCAGGATAGCGTGCGCTTGCTTTCATGGCTCAGATCTCCGCCAGATAGACGTCGCGCTGGCATCCGGCTTTCGCCAAACGGTCATTGACGGTGCTTCGATGAAAGTTTTGATCACTGGCGGCGCGGGCTTCATCGGCAGCCATCTGGCCGTGGCTTTGCAGAAGCGCGCGACGGTGCGGATACTCGACAATCTTCGCACTGGAGATCATCGGAGACTCGAAAGGTGCAATGTCGATTTCGTAAAAGCCAGCGTCCTCGACACCGCCGCCCTGCGGAGTGCCCTGTCCGGAGTGGAGGTTGTCTTTCACCTCGCCGCCATGGTGGGAGTGCAGGAGTCGATGGATAATCCTCGGGGCTGCATTGAGACGAACGTGATCGGCACTTTCAATGTCCTCGAAGCTGCCGCTGCGGCCGGAGTGCGCAAGCTCGTCTTTGCCAGCTCGGCGGCAATCTACGGAGATGACCCGCCCGTACCGACCTCGGAGACGGCCTCTCCCAACCCGAAGAGTCCTTACGCGATCACCAAGCTAGATGGCGAGTATTTGTGTGAAATGTTCCGACGGGAGGGACGCCTCAAAACAGCAGCCCTTCGTTTCTTCAACGTCTTTGGACCGGGACAGGATCCGGCGAGCGCCTACGCGGCTGCTCTTCCGACGTTCCTTCGGCGTGCGATATGCGGAGAAGAGGTGACGATCTTCGGCGACGGCCAGCAAACCCGCGACTTCGTCTATGTGAATGACATCGTGTCGAGTCTGCTGTTCGTCGCCGAGAACAGCGATCTGACCGGCGCATATAACTGTGGTTACGGTCAGCAAACAACCATCAACGAAATCGCCAACCGGATCTTGGCGTTGACCCAATCCGAGTCGCGACTCGTCCATTTGCCCGCTCGAGCTGGGGATGTCCGGCACTCCTGCGCATCAACCGAGAGGCTGCGTGCCTCTGGGTGGCGGCCCGTAAGCGGCCTGGAGGAGGGCTTGAGGGAGACGGTCGAGGCATTCCGCCTGGAATTTCTCGAGAGGATGAGAAGCTCATGATCATTAACTTCGTTGTTCCTCTCAGAGCAAACGGGCAGCCTGCCCGCCGCCGTCAGTTTATTGCCGCCTATCGGTCATTCAAAGCCATTTCAAGGAGGAGGAACCGTGGAGCCCTCCAGCGCGGGAGCCTGATTGCCAACGTAGCCAATGCGGCCGTGTTCGCGCGAAAATTCCGAATCGCGTTTTAGTTGCTCTTGTCGTTCCATTCGGGCACGCTGCTTCGCCGTGTCGCTCATGGTTGGGGAAGGATCAGTCGCGCATCCTAGCACCAACGCACAAAACATACCGCCGAGAATTCCATACGAACTCATGAAGACGATACGCTCGGGACAGCCATGTGGTTTCTCATTTGTCCTCTGGGTTCGCGACCGATCAGCTAGCATGACCGTGACGCTCGCAGCATTGAGGCAAGCGTTGCGGGCCTTCAAGGCCAGCGCGAACTCGCAATCCGTCGCGTCGGGAACGCTATGTAGTTATAGCGACGATCTCCGCATCGTCGTGGGCTCGGCGGTGGGGACACCGCCGCTACAGCTACAGCTGCAAACGCGCGCTGCGGTTATGCTGGCTGGCCGGCTTTGGCGATCTCCGCGAAACTGCGAACTTCGAGGCTGGCGCCGCCGACCAACGCTCCATCAATATCCGGCTGGCCGAGCAGCTCCTTGGCGTTGGCCGGCTTCACACTGCCGCCATATTGGATGCGAACCTTGTCAGCCGTGGCCTTGTCAGAGAGCGCTTCGAGCACTGAGCGGACGTGCGCGTGGGCGTCCTGCGCTTGTTCGGAGGTCGCCGTTTTTCCAGTTCCGATGGCCCAGACCGGTTCGTAGGCGATGACGGTTTCGCTGAGTTGCTCCGGGCTCACACCGGCCAATCCGCCGCGCAATTGCGTCTCCAGCACCTGCTTTTCTTGGCCGGCTTCGCGTTCGTCGAGGGTTTCGCCCACGCAGAGGATCGGTTTCAACTCGTTGGCATGCGCGGCGAGCACCTTCTTGTTGATGAGCGAGTCCGTCTCGCCAAAGATTTGACGTCGCTCACTGTGACCGATGATCACGTACTTGACGAAGAGCTCCCGGAGCATCGTCGCGCTGATCTCGCCAGTGTAGGCGCCCGACTTCTCGAAATAAAAGTTCTGCGCTCCGAGGCGGATTTTTTGCGAGCCGCCAAGGAGCTCCGACAACTTGGAAAGGGCAGTGAACGGAGGCGCGATGACAATCTCGACGGCAGAAACCTCCTCGACTTCGCGTCGGAAAGCGTCATGAAAGTTCTGAGTCTCTGCGACCGTCATGTTCATCTTCCAGTTCGCGGCGATGATTTGTTTGCGCATGAGAATGATTAGGGGGTTATAGGTTTAGCAGGCGGGTTGGCTACCTCGCCACTCTTCCGGTAAGAAAACTATTTCTCGTTCAAGTTGGCAACGCCCGGCAGCGTCTTGCCTTCGAGCAGTTCTAAAGAAGCACCTCCACCGGTGGAAGCGTGGCTGACCTTGTCCACCACTTTGAACTTCTTTGCAGCCGTGGCGGTATCGCCGCCACCCACCACGGAGACGGCGCCGGCGCTTGTTGCCGCGGCAATGGCTTCCGCCATATCCTTGGTGCCTTCGGCGAAGCGATCAAATTCAAACACTCCAGGGGGTCCATTCCAAATGATCGTTTTTGCTCGCGCGATCACATCCGCGAAGAGCTTTCGGCTCTTGGGGCCGACATCGAGGCCTATCCAGCCTTTGGGAATGCCTTCCTTGTCCTCCACCGCTCGGGTTTGCGCATTCGCGTCGAACTTGTCGCCGCAGACGAAATCGACTGGCAGGTGGATCTTCACGCCTTTCTCCTTGGCCTTGTCCATCAGCTCGCCGACGATCTTGGCTCCTTCGGGATCGAAGAGACTCTCACCGATTTCCATGCCCTCAAGCACCTTCTTGAATGTGAAGGTCATTCCACCTCCGATGATAATCTCGTCGGCCTTGTCGAGGAGGTTTCTAATCAGGGGAATCTTGTCGGCCACCTTGGCTCCGCCGAGGATGGCAAGCACCGGTCGCTTCGGGTTCTCGAGAACCGATCCAAAGGCATCGAGTTCCTTCTGCATGAGAAACCCAGCGACCTTCTCCGGCAAATCTACGCCGACCACGGACGAGTGTGCGCGATGCGCGGTGCCAAAGGCGTCGTTCACGTAGACGTCGCCCAGCTTCGTCAGCGAAGCGCGGAAGGCCTCAACTTTTTCCGGTTCAGCCTTCGTCTTGCTCCCATCCTTGTTCTTCACTTTGCCTTCCTCTTCGATGTGGAAGCGAAGGTTTTCGAGCAGGACGACTTCTCCTGGTTTGAGCGCCGCGCACGCGGCCTCCACCTCCGGGCCGACACAGTCATTCAGGAACTTTACCGGCTTGCCGAGGAGCTCCTCCAATTTCTTGGCCACCGGCTTGAGGGAGAATTTCTCGACCCGTTTTCCATCGGGCCTGCCAAGGTGGCTCATCAGGACGACCGAACCGCCCTGTTCCAGGATGTATTTGATTGTCGGCAGCGCGGCAACGATGCGCGCGGGGTTGGTGATCTCGCCCGTTTCTTTGTCCTGAGGGACGTTGAAGTCGACCCTCATGACGACGCGACGCCCTTTCAGCGGGACTTCGTTGATGGACTTTTTCATAAGAAATTCGCGTGGCGAATTTCTAAAGCAGCTTCTGGAGCAAGTCCACGCAGCGACAGCTATAACCCCACTCGTTGTCGTACCAGCTCACGAGCTTGAAGAAATTGCTGTTCAATTCAATGCCGCTGCCGGAGTCGAAGATGCTCGAGCGAGTGTCGTGAATGAAGTCGGTGGAGACGACCTCATCATCGGTGTAGCCGAGAATGCCTTTGAGGTATGTCTCGCTTGCTTTCTTCATGGTCGCGCAGATCTCTTTGTAGCTGGTTGCCTTGGTCGTCTTGACGGTGAGGTCGACCACCGAAACCGTGGGTGTCGGCACCCGAAACGCCATGCCGGTGAGCTTGCCCTTCACCTCGGGACAGACCAGGGCGACCGCCTTGGCGGCGCCGGTCGTGCTCGGAATGATGTTGATTGCGGCGCTGCGGCCACCCTTCCAGTCCTTGCGTGACGGGCCATCCACAGTTTTTTGAGTGGCGGTATAGCTGTGGATCGTGGTCATCAACCCTTCCTCAATGCCAAATCCTTCTTTGAGCAGAACGTGCACGACCGGAGCAAGACAGTTGGTCGTGCAGCTTGCGTTCGAAATGATGTGATGCTTTGAGGCATCGTATTTGTCGTCATTCACGCCGATGACGACGGTTATGTCGTCGCCCTTGGCAGGTGCGGAAATAAGGACTTTCTTGGCGCCGGCATCGAGATGCCCCTTCGCCTTGGCTGCCTCCGTGAAAAGTCCGGTCGATTCTATAACAATGTCGACTCCAAGATCTTTCCAAGGCATGGCCGTAGGCCCCTCCCTGACTGCAAGGCACTTGATCTCGTTGCCGTTGACGACCAGCATGTCATCTTCCTCGGCCTTGGCGGATGACTTTTGACTTTGCACTTCGCCTTTGAATGCCCCTTGGGTCGAGTCGTACTTGAGGAGATATGCGAGGTTGTCTGCCGGAACGATGTCGTTAACTGCGGCGACTTTATACCCTTTTTCCAAGAGACCTTGCTCAACGATCGCGCGAAAAACTAGCCGCCCGATGCGTCCGAAGCCATTGATGCCGATTGTAGCCATTGCGTGTATTAGGTTGGGTTGTTGCCCAACCAGTTAGTCCTGCCGGGGTGGCAGCGTCAACCATCAAAAGCGACGATATCTCCGCAAAGCTTCTTCGAGCAAAGTTTGGGCTGCTTCGTCGTGACTAAGTCGGGAGGAATCCACTCGAAAATCCGCGGCCATCTCGTAGAGATTGCGTCGGACGCCTAGGAGTTCATCGAAGGTCCCCTTTGGGTCATCGGTCTGAAGAAGGGGGCGCCTGCCACTGCGCATGGCCCGTTCAAAGAGGATCTCCGGGTCGGCATCCAACCAAGCGACAATGCCGATCCTCTTCAGCGTTTCGCGGTTCGCGGGACGAAGCACAAGACCTCCTCCGGTCGAGAGAACGATGCCGCAGACTCCTACCAAATCTTCGAGTGCCCGCTGTTCCAAGTCTCGAAAGTAACTTTCTCCACGCTGGGAGAAAATCTCAGAGATGCTGCGACCATCAGATTGCGTAATGAGTTCATCTAAATCGACAAAGCGGTGACCAGTGAGCCCGGAGAGACGGCGACCCACCGACGATTTCCCGCAGCCCATGAATCCGATGAGAACGAGGTTGGGAAGCACCCCGTCAAATTCTCACAACATTCTTCGCGCGTGAACCCTTTTGATGTTCGTCCAGTTCGTATTCGACCTCCTCACCCTCCTTGAGCGTTTTAAACCCCGAGGTCGCGATCGCTGAAAAATGCACAAAGACATCACCGCTCACCGCTGGATCGATGATAAACCCGAACCCCTTCTTTTCGTTAAACCACTTTACTGTTCCTCTCGCCATACACTTCTGATAATTCTCTGCGACTCGATCGAAGTGGCGCCATGGCATCTGCTGTTAAGCTCGAGGTGCCACATCGACCCTTCGCAATACCAATCGTCACCCAAAATGGAGCAAACTTCGGGCCAATCCCCCTTAGTTGGCGTGGTTATGGGAAGCAGGTCCGATTGGGAAACGATGCGAGAAGCCTCCAAACTGCTCTTCATGCTTGCCGTTCCCCATGAGTGCAAGGTCGTCTCGGCGCACCGCACACCTGACCGGATGAACGACTATGCGAAGAAGGCGGCAGAACGAGGACTCAAAGCTATTATCGCGGGAGCGGGAGGCGCGGCGCATCTACCGGGGATGCTCGCGGCGCACACCGTTGTGCCGGTCCTCGGAGTTCCGATTCAAAGTCGCGCACTCAGCGGAATGGATTCATTGCTTTCCATCGTGCAAATGCCTGCTGGAGTTCCAGTTGCAACATTCGCAATCGGCGTAGCGGGGGCAAAAAACGCAGCACTCTTTGCGGCCGCGCTCCTTGCGGACACGCATCCGGCCATCGGAGAGGCGTTAAAGGCCTTTCGTCGCCAACAGACTCAGGACGCGCTCGACAGCGAATTGGAAGCTTGAAGACCCGGGTTCTCGCTGCTCCCGAGGGACTTGAGACAGCCGCCAGGCTTCTTGCCGCCGGACAGCTCGTTGCTCTGCCCACAGAAACCGTTTATGGACTTGGTGCAGCCGCTCTCGATCCATTGGCTTGTGCCCGGATTTTCGAGGTAAAGGAGCGGCCGCTAAGTGATCCACTGATCGTCCATCTTCCTGATAGCCAATGGTTGGACCGCTTGGGCCGACCAAATCCATTGGCCATTCGGCTCGCGAAGGAGTTTTGGCCGGGTCCGCTCACCCTGGTTCTGCCGCGCCAGAATCTGGTTCCGGATCTTGTGACGGCCGGCCAGACGACTGTGGCGCTGCGGATGAGTGCACATCCGGTCTTCGCGGAAATTTCACGGATCTATGGCCAACCGATCGCCGCTCCAAGCGCGAATCGCTTTGGCCGAATCAGCCCAACCAATGCGTCGCACGTGCTGACCGAGCTGGGAGATCGAATTCCTCTGATCATCGACGGAGGCCCCTGTCTGCACGGCATCGAATCCACCATCGTGCGCGTTCACGAGCATGGTGTGGAAATTTTGAGACACGGGCCAGTCACCAAGGAGCGATTGTCTGAATTCGGTGCTGTCTTGCCGCCCCGGGACGGCACGGTGGCCCCGGGATCGATGCAAAGCCACTACGCCCCGCAAACCCCGCTCGTCGTGCTGGGAAAACTTGGCGCGAACTGCCTGGCGAAAGAAAAGCCGATTTCCCCAGAAGGACGGGCTTTCTTCTTTGGTCGTTATCAGGGGAAGGACTTCGTTTCGTCGAGCATCTGAGCACCAGGCAGGATCTTCGGGAAGCTGCGGCGAACCTGTATGGCGCGTTGCGGCGCCTGGACGAAGCGCGTCTGGAGTTGATTGTTGCCGAGCCTGTCCCTGAGACGGGCTTGGGCGTTGCGATCATGGAGCGTTTACGCAAGGCTGCGGCCCGTGAATGACGGGCGCAAACTAAACACACGAGCAAGCGGTGTGATTGCCGTGGCAGTATTGTGCTCGCGTGTTCTTGGATTGATCCGTGAGATGCTCTTCGCCGGTCTATTCGGATCCGCTCTGATGGGCGTTTTTACAATCGCCTTTCGCGCCCCCAATTTGCTTCGCGACCTTTTTGCGGAAGGCGCGCTTTCGACGGCCTTCATCACTGTCTTCTCGCAAAAGATCGAGAAGGAGGGGGAGCGGTCTGCCTGGGCGCTCGCGTCCAAAATGATGACGCTGGCGACGATCTTCATGAGCCTGATCAGCTTGCTTGGGGTGCTCTTCGCGAAACAGCTCATCGACATACTTGCTCCTGGTTTCGCGCCCGAGGATGCCAAGCTGACGACGTATCTCACCCAGATCATGTACCCCTTCATTCTGCTGGTCTCGCTGGCCGCGCTGGTGATGGGCATGCTCAACGCCAGGAACGTATTTGGCGTGCCGGCGATGGCATCCAGTTTTTTCAACATTGGGTCGATCGCTGGTGGGGTTTTCTTCGGGTGGCTCTTCGATCCAGGTTTCGGCGAGAGGGCCCTCACCGGCCTTGCCATTGGCACTCTGGTCGGAGGCTTCCTGCAACTCGCGGTCCAACTTCCGAGCTTGCGCAAGGTCGGCTACAGTTTTCGTCCTGATTTTCGATGGCGAGATCCGGGCATTCGCAAGATTCTCGTCCTGATGGTGCCTTCGGTGATCGCTGCCAGCGCCGTTCAGATCAACGTGGTGGTAAACAGCGGCTTCGCGTCGTTTCTCGGAAAGGAGGCTGTCTCGTGGTTGAATTTTGCATTTCGACTGATGCAACTTCCCATCGGAGTTTTCGGCGTCGCCGTGGCGACCATCACGCTGCCGGTCGTCTCGCGAATTGCCGCGCATGCAGATCGCTCCGAGTTTGGGCCGACTCTGGGAAAGGCCCTGCGCCTCGCCATCTTCTTGACCTTGCCTTCTGCTGTCGGCCTCTACTTTCTCGCGCAGCCTCTCATCGGCATCATCTACGAACGGGGAGAGTTCAGGCATGCCGACACCGTGCAAACGGGACTTGCCCTGCAGTTCTACTCGTTAGGTCTCGTCGCATATTCCTGCATCAAGGTGCTCTCACCAGCGTTTTACGCCATCGACAAGAAATGGACGCCCATGTGGGTGAGTTTTGCAGCCATCGCCTTGAATTTTTGCCTCAACTATCTCTTCATCTTTCGTCTCGGTTTGGGACACCGGGGACTCGCTCTCGCCACAGCGATTTCGGCCGGGGCAAATTTCCTGACGCTTTATCTTCTCATGCTTCGTAGCGAGCAGAGCCTGGAGACCGGGCGCCTTCTCGGCGCCCTCGTCCGCTGCGGCCTGGCCTCGCTTGCTCTCGGTTTCGTGTGCTGGCTTGCGCTCGTTCAAGGAGCTTCCTGGTTCGAGGCAACGGAGCTCTGGCGGAAGGTTGCGGCGCTTTTTGGGGTGGTAGCGTGTGCGGGTGCCGTCTACTTAGTCGCATGCTTTGCGCTACGAGTTGAGGAAGTAACGACCTTTTGGCGGTTGGTATCCGCGAAAGCTTAAACGTCGCGCAAAGTAGCGAAGCCGGTGGACTTTTCTCTGCCCCGTCAAAAAAAGCTCCTAATAAATCGCGGGCCGCAGCGTTGACTCAGTAGACGCATGTCCCCGGAGGAGATCATCGACCTTGCACTGGAACGCTACGAGCGTCCGCTCATCAGCTACGCGAGAACGATCACCAATGATTTGGAGTCTGCCCGAGACGCCGTGCAAGAGACGTTTCTCCGTCTCAGCAGGCAGGACATCAAAGCCTTGGAACCGCGACTTGCGCCATGGCTGTATTTCGTTTGTCGCAATTGCGCGCTTGATCACCTTCGAAAGATCGTGCGCTTTTCAACCCAGCCGATCGATGAGGAATTGCCCGCGGAGACTGCAAACCCGGCCGTCGAAGTGGCAGTTGCCGAAGACACCGAGCGCCTCAAATGGATGATTGCTCAACTGCCCCAGCAGCAGCGCGAGCTGATTCACCTAAAGTTCGAGGCAGGTCTCGCCTACAAGGAAATTGCCGAAACGATGTGCATGAGTGTTTCGAGCGTCGGCGTGCAGCTTCACACGGCGCTCCAGACGTTGCGCCGGCTTTGGAGACGGGAAAACATAGGAGTGACCTCATGAAAATCGACGAACCCCGGGTGACAGAGTACGCGCTCGGCGAATTGCATGGACGCGCGCGTGAGGAGTTCGAGAAAGAGCTTGCGCAGTCCGATGAGCTCCAGCGCGAACTGGAAGGGACGGTAATCTTTTGCCAAAAGCTCGGTGCGTTGCCGCTGGACAAGAAGGATTCGACGATCAGACCCGCGCGAAATTGCAGGCAGAGTGCCTTCGGAATGTGCAGGCGATCAGACAGCGGCGGCATCGCTTCCGCCGCGCGGCGATGCTTGGCGCTGTCGGTGCGATCGCAGCTTGTCTCCTGATCGCACTGGTCGTTCCGTGGGCGGCCAACTATCAGCGCCCGCTGGCGCAAACCAATACTGACTCGGAGCACCTTCTCGTCAAGAGCCGGCCTTCAGCCACGCCGGCTTTGCTCGATCGCGTCGACGCGCCTTCCCAAATGGTCGCATCGGCAAAGGCGGTGCCTGCTCTCGTTCCTTCTGAACCAACTCAAGTTGATCCCAAGCTGACATTTCGGGCGGGTGGGTCCGGCCGGCCGGCAGCGTCCGCGGCCAAGCCGGGCGGGTATGTCCGCCCTCGGCTGGGGATTAGGACAGGGAACCGGAAGCGAGAGTCGGGCGAAGATGCGTGGTCCGAAAGAGGAGGAATTCAACACGGAGGCCTATGACGCCATCGAGGAGAACCGTTTTCGTGCGACCAAGGAGAACCCACTCTCGACGTTCTCGATTGACGTCGACACCGCCAGCTATTCCAACGTGCGACGCTTTCTGCAAAGTGACGAACTCCCGCCTTCCGGCGCTGTGCGGATCGAGGAGTTGATCAACTATTTTCCTTACGATTACCCGGAGCCGAAGCCCGGCAATCCATTTTCAGTGAATGTCGAGGTGAGCCATGCCCCGTGGAACGGCATGCACCAGTTGGTGCGTGTCGGGCTGAAGGGTCGCGGTATTCCTAAAACGGAGCGTCCTGCGAGCAATTTAGTCTTTCTTATCGACGTTTCCGGCTCGATGCAGGACGCGAACAAGCTTCCTCTCCTGAAGCGCAGCCTGCGAGCGCTTGTCGAGACCTTGGCGGCCAAAGACCGCGTGGCGATCGTGGTTTATGCGGGATCTTCCGGTTTGGTGCTGCCACCGACTGAGGGCGCAGAGCGCGAGCGAATCTTAAAAGCGCTTGATGAGCTTGAAGCAGGCGGATCGACGAATGGAGCGGAGGGTATTCAACTCGCCTATCGAACGGCGCGCGAGAATTTCGTAAAGGCTGGCAACAATCGCGTGATCCTGTGCACGGACGGTGATTTCAACGTCGGCGTGACCAGCCAAAGCGAATTGGTTTCCTTGATCGAGGCCGAACGCGCTTCGGGAGTATTTTTGTCCGTGCTGGGCTTTGGGACCGGCAACCTGAAGGACTCCACCATGGAGAAGCTCGCGGACAAAGGAAACGGGCACTATGCCTATATCGACTCGTTAAGCGAAGGGAGAAAGGTCCTCGTCGAGCAGGCTGGTGCGACCCTGTTTACCATCGCCAAGGACGTGAAGATTCAGGTGGAGTTCAACCCCTCCCTTGTCGTCGGCTACCGTCTCGTCGGTTATGAGAATAGACTGCTGGCTAAAGAGGACTTCAACGACGATAGGAAAGATGCCGGCGAGATCGGCGCGGGGCATTCTGTCACGGCCTTTTATGAGATTGTCCCAGTCGGACAGCCGCTACCGGATCAGTCATCCGTCGATCCCTTGAAATATCAAGCCACGGCCCGACAGGCGGCGATCTCAGACGAGCTGCTTACTGTCAAACTGCGCTACAAGGCACCCGATGGTGACTCGAGTCGCCTGCTTGAAGTCCCCGTGCGAGCGGGCGCGGAAATCGCCTTCGAAAGGGCGTCCCAGGACTTCCAGTTCGCTGCCGCCGTGGCGGCATTCGGAATGAAGCTGCGGAGCTCTCCCCAAAGCGAGAATATCTCGTGGGAGGAGATTCAGAAAATCGCTCGACGCAGTTTGAGCGAAGATTCCGGAACTTATCGCGCCGAGTTTCTCACGCTCGTTGAGAAGGCGCGGCAGCTTGATGAATCCGGCTCGAGCAAAGCGATTAACGAATAGGCTCGATGCCGTTTGGGCGATCACGACGACTTCAACCGATGAGACAGATAGCATAAACGCAACGGTCAGTGGCCGAGTCCGCATCCGCAGCGGCAATGGCACAACTGGTTGCCGTTCCTCGGGCCATTCGGTGAACGGGCGCATCGCTCCCCGACAGGACGGAAGTTCATTCGCGTTTTGCGGAGGAGCAGATCGAGGACATTCTCCTGTAGACACACGCGGCGGACAGACTACAGCCGGACCCATTGACAATCCCTGGCAGGCTGAATTGGACGATGGAACGAGAAATTGACAACTTGTGCTTGCACATCTCCAGGAACCTGTTCTCTTTCCTGTGCAGGTTAGAGCCCTTTTGGGGCATTGGTAGATTGCTAGTTGTGTTAGTGGCGGTGAGAACCGCAGGCTCTCAGTGGCGATTTGAAATCCGACGATCGGAAACAGCCGCAGAGACTCGCCTCAATAATAAACACACTATATGGCAACTAAACTTTATGTCGGAAATCTTTCTTTCGACACCACAGAAAACGACCTTCAGGACCTCTTCTCGGAAGCAGGTACCGTCCGCGAAGCCGTCCTTATCCAAGACAAGATGACAGGCAAGTCTCGCGGCTTTGCGTTTGTAACCATGTCAACGGACGAGGAAGCACAAACCGCCACTCAACGATTGAACGGAAAGGCGTTGCACGGACGCAACCTTACGGTGAACGAAGCCCGCCCTCGCGAGGCTTTCGCCGGCGCCGGCGGTGGTGCGCGCAACAAGAGTTTCAGCGGCGGCGGTGGCAATCGCGGCGGACGCTCGCGCCGTTTTTAAGGTATCTTCGAAGGAATTCTAAACACCGGATTAGCGATGCGGTCTCGTCGCAGAGCCGCATCGCAGGTGCCCTTCTCGAATGGAATATTCGGTCCAGACGAAACGCGCCGTAAGAAACTTACTGAGCTCGGATAGGCCGAGCTTGTGTCGATGCCCTTCTAGGCGAGCGCGAAAGCCTCGAGATCGTACGCGCCTGAGAAAAATACGTGCGTCGAAGAGGCGCGCTGACTAGAATGTGGGGAGAACCCTCACAGAACCATGAGAACAAGACTTTCCGGTGCCGTTTTGGCATTGACTGGCGATTGCCCCTTCAGGCTGCATCTACGTAAGCACTCCGCCACAGCGGACAGTTGTCCAGGAAACGCGTTACATCGCTCCGGCTCGACAGACGGTAATCACGACTTTGCCGCCCAACTATCGCGTCCGTGTCTATCGCGGCCAAACCTATTACGTATACGATAATGTCTACTATCGCGCTCACCCGCGCGGGTATGTGGTGGTAGACCGCCCGTGGTGAGATGGTGTCTTCCGGTCAGCGGCGGGAAGACGTTAAATTCTAGAGCATTACTCCGCTTTCCCCCATCCGCCTATCTGACGATTCCGCGCTTGCTCGCTTCGATAAAGGCGAGAAGGTGGTCGATATGGGCGTTTTGCGGAAGCTCGGCTCGAATGGTCTCGCAAGCCTGTTTAACGTTGAGATTGGCCCGGCAGAGCAGACGATAAGCTTCGCGCAAAGTGCGAATGTCGTCCGCGTCGAAGCCGCGGCGTTCCAGACCGACCTGGTTGACGCCCCGGATTTCCGCCGGATTTCCATCGGCAATCATGAATGGCGGAACGTCTTGAACGATCTTCGTGCAGCCGCCCAGGATGGCATGTCGTCCAATTCTGCAAAACTGGTGGACCCCGCTGAGTCCACCGATGATCGCATAGTCCTCGACGATGACGTGGCCGGCGAGAGTGCCGTTATTCGAGAAGATCACATGGTCTCCGACCAGGCAATCGTGGGCTACATGTGAGTAGGCGAGAAAGTTGCCGTGATTGCCGATCACAGTTTTTGTATTCGGCAGAGTGCCACGGTTCACCGTAGAGAACTCTCGGAAGCTGTTGCCATCGCCGATCTCCAGAAAGGTCGGCTCGCCGACATACTTCAGGTCCTGGCTGCGCTGGCCAATGGAGCAGTACGGATAGAAGCGGTTGCTCTGCCCGATCCTTGCAGGCCCCGCCATGGTCACATGGCTCATCAGCACGGACTGGGAGCCAATGACAACGTCCGGGCCTATCACGCAATAGGGACCGATTTCAACATCGGCGGCGATCTCAGCCCGACTGTCGATGATTGCCGTGGAATGGATCATCCCGAGAAGGCCGCCTTTGGAAGATTAAGACAAGTCACTTGTCCACCAGACCGAAGAGCAACTCGGCTTCTGACACGACCTCATCGTTGACGACACATTTGCAGGCGGCTTTCCCAAGGCGCTTCTTGATACTGAGCATTTCGCAGTGGATGAAGAGAGTATCTCCGGGAAAGACCGGCTTTCTAAATTTGACCCCATCGGCGCTCATAAAGTAGCCGATCTTTCCTGCATTCTCGGTCTTGTGCATCATGACAATGCTCGCAACCTGAGCCATCGCCTCGACCTGGAGAACTCCCGGCATCACCGGATGATTCGGGAAATGTCCCTGAAAGTAGGGTTCATTGATTGTCACCGTCTTCACGCCGATTGCCTTGGCATCCTCCTCGAATTCGATGATTCGATCCACCATCAGAAATGGATAGCGGTGAGGCAGCGTGCGCATGATTTCGTTGATATCGAGCACGCCTCCCGCCGCCGGAACTGGCCGAGGAGCCATCGCCAGGTATTCCGAATGACGCTTGGCGAGCGAGCGGGCCGCCTCGGTGTTCGGTCCATGCCCGGGCTTGATGGCAACAACATGCCCGCGAAGACGGCGACCGCTTAAAATCAGATCACCGATAATGTCGAGGATCTTGTGGCGGACGAATTCGTCACTAAAGCGAAGAGGTTCCTTACTGAGCACGCTATCTCCGCGCGCGACGATGGCATTCTCGATGCTCCCGCCCTTGATCAGACCTCTGTCCATGAGCGGCTTGACGTCCTCGTAGAAGACAAACGTCCGTGCCGTGGCGATTTCCTTTTCGTAGAATTCGGGAGTGATCTCGGCGCTCAGGTATTGGGTGAAGCGCCCAGCCGGACCGACTTGGGTGCACGAAATCCGAAAATTTGCGTCCGGCAGGATGGTGATGATCGATTCGCCGGTCTGCACGATGATGGGTTCGCGAGGTTCCAGATAGGCACGTGCGGCTCCCTGCTCAACAATGCCGGCTTGCTTAATCATGCCGACGTACGGGGCCGCGCTGCCATCGCCAATCGGAGGTTCATTGGAATCCATCTCCACGAGAGCATTGTCCAGGCCCATCCCGGCGAGAGCGGAAAGAACATGCTCGACGGTATGAATCTTCACATTGCCTTCGACGATGGTGGTGGCGCGCTCGACGGTTTTGACGTTTTCGACTCTCGCCTCGATGATCGGATCGTCCGGCAAGTCCGAGCGTTTGAACTTGAATCCATGACCGACAGGAGCCGGATGGAGCGTGAGCGTGACTTTTTCACCCGTATGAAGGGCCATCCCGGTGAGACGGGCAGAAGAGGCAAGAGTGCGTTGTTTTTCCACAGTGTAAAATCCGAACGTTCGCGCTGCTGATCCCTTTCGGCCGCCTGGTTCCTTCTGGCAGACGGGAAGAACGCAAATCAATGGCTCCTCAGCTTGGCCCGCCGGAGAGGAGCAAGTCTATGTATTTTTTGTTGCCGCTGCGCAACCTGGCAACCAGGCTGCGCCCGATGGCGGCAAGCAAATGAATGGCGGCTCCCGGGTGAAGACCGGCCAGCACTCCCAAGGTCGTTCGAGTGATGCAAAGCAGTTCGCAGTCCTCCGTTGCCGTCACAGTTGCCGAACGGGGGCCATCATCGACGAGGGCTACTTCGCCGAAGAAGTCTCCGCCCGTGAGGCTGGCCAGTTCGATTTCGCCATTGCCGCGCTTGATCGTGACGCGGACGTTTCCACTGAGGATCACATACATACAGTGGCCCGTGTCTCCCGCGCTGATAATGCGTTCGCCCGCCGCGTAAGTCTCGGTGCCGCTTTGCTCGATCAGTCCGTGAAGCTCCTCCTCGCTCAGTTCGGCAAAAACGGTGAACTTCGCGAGAAGCTTGTCCTCATCCGGAATTTTGCGTCGTAGTTTTTCCATCGAGCATAGAAATGTGGAGTGCAGCCAGCTGTGCCAGCTCTTCGCTATGCGTCACAATAACAACCGTGGCAAATTTTTGTGAAGCAATCTTTAGAAGAGTGTCGGTGACCCGTTCTGCGCTGTTGCTATCGAGATTGCCGGTCGGTTCGTCGGCAAGGAGGACCTTTGGTTGTCCTGCCACGGCTCGCGCGATCGCGGCGCGCTGCATCTCACCGCCGCTCAGTTGATGGGGATAATGGTTTTTTCGAGCGGCAAGGTCGACCAGTTCCAGGGCTGCGGCCACCCGCAAACGTCTACGGCGCTCACCCCGCAGGAGCAGAGGCAGTTCCACGTTTTCGGCGACGGTCATCGCGGGAAGAAGGTTGAAGAACTGAAAGACGATGCCCAGATCGTGCCGCCGATAGCGCGTCAATTCGGAATCCTTGGCATTATGGAGCGGGATGTCCCCGACCCAGATTTCTCCCGAGTCCGGCGTATCAAGTCCCCCGAGCAGATTCAGCAGCGTGCTTTTGCCGCATCCACTCGGGCCGGTCACCGCGGCAAACTCGCCCGATGGGATCTCGAAACTCACGTCATCGAGCGCGCGAATGCCGCCTTTGGAATAGATTCGCGTGACGCTGCTTAGACGAATCATGATAGTTTGAAACTGGCGGCGTGAAGGCAAAGAATCAAGTGGAGTTCCAGATCCTGGGGGAAACGGAAGACTTTTTGGCCGTGGACAAACCTGCAGGTCTATTGACCCATCCAACCAAGCCGGGTGGTCCGCGGACGTTGTGGGATGAGCTTTGTGCCCTGCTGGGCTACGAGCTGGCGATCGGCGGACAAGTTTCGCTGGTGAATCGTCTTGATCGTGAGACCAGCGGAGTTCTGCTGGTGGCGAAGACGGCTGAAGCCGCCCGTGCTGCGGGCATCGCCATGCAGAACGGCAGGATTGAAAAGGAGTATCTGGCGCTGGTTTTTGGCTGGCCCAAGTGGAACGAGATGATCATCGATGCTCCGATCGCGCGGCTTGGAGAGGTTGCCGAGTCAGAGGTTTGGGTCGAGCGCGTCGTCAATCCCCGCGGGGCACGAGCGATCACGCGAGTCCGCGTAGAAGAACGCCTGGCGTTGACCGGTCACAGGCGTTTTTCCCTCCTGAAAGCGTGGCCCGAAACGGGTCGCACTCACCAGGTGCGTGTGCACCTCTCCCATGTCGGCTTTCCTTTGTTGGGCGATAAGATCTATGCCCGGGGAAGCCGCCACTATCTGGATTTTATCGCGCATGGGTGGACGAAAGAAATGGAGTCGGAAATCTGGCTTTCGCGCCACGCCCTGCACTCCTCAAGGCTCAGGATCAACATCGGCGCGCGCAAGTTGGAATGGACCAGTCCGTTACCCGCTGATCTGGCGAGGATGATTGAGCTTGGCGAAAGCTGCGGCGACCTTGTTAGCGTTGAGCGCTCTGCCGTTCAATGACGATGGCTTCCGCGACGCGTTCTGCGATTCGCTGGCGGTATGTCCTGTTCTGCAGATAGCGATTATCCTGCGGATTTGAAACAAACCCCAGCTCGCAAAGAACAGCAGGACGACGGTTCTCCCGCAGAACATGAAAGTTATTCCGTTTGACCCCTCGGCTCTCGGTTGGATACGCGCGAATGGCTTGGCGAAGAATGTTGGAGGCGAGGCGCCACGATCGTGGGCTGAAGTAATAAATCTCCACGCCGCGTGCTCCCCGCCGACGCCCCCAATTGTAGTGAATACTCACGAAAATGCTGTTACTGGTCCTGTTGGAAATCGTAGTTCGCGTCGAAAGAGGAACGAAGGCATCCCGTTTCCGCGTCTCGATCACTCGAAAGCCTTTGCTTCGAAGCACCTTCGCCAGCCTCTTGGCGGTGTCGAGCGCGAGCACCTTTTCGGGAGCCCCAGCAAGCGGGCGTCCACCGCGATCAAAGCCGCCGTGCCCGGCGTCGACAATGACCGTGCTGAACTCCCCGGCGCCTTGCTTATAAGGAGATGCGCAACCCGCAACGACTATGGCCACGAGCAGAATGGAAAAACGGAGGTGCGGGAAATAGCGGCGATCTCTTGCTGGCTTCATACCGGACGGCTCCTTGCTCGGGGTGGCAAAGAATCTGCGCAAAGTAGAAGAGTCCGATTCTAACGCAACATTTTAGTCTGGCGCGAGGGCGGCAGCAGCGCGACATGTGACACCATGTTGGCCAAGCGCATCATCCCCTGTCTGGACGTCACCGCAGGTCGCGTCGTCAAGGGAACTAAGTTCCTGAACCTTCGTGACGCGGGCGACCCGGTCGAGTGCGCCAAGCTCTATGATGCTCAGGGGGCCGATGAGCTTGTCTTTCTTGACATCACCGCTTCGAGCGACGACCGCGCCACAATGGTGGATGTCGTCGCGCGCACTGCAGAGCAGTGCTTCATGCCTCTGACGGTCGGAGGCGGGATTCGCACGGTGGAAGATTTTCGCACAATGCTCCTCGCGGGTGCCGATAAAGTGAGTGTGAACACGGCTGCCATACAAACCCCCCAACTCATTTCTGATGCCGCGGAGAACTTCGGCTCCCAATGCGTTGTTGTCGCGATCGATGCCAAGCACAGTGCCCCTGGGAGTTGGCGCGTTTACACCCACGGCGGCAGAAATCCCACGGATCTCGATGCGGTAGCCTGGGCGCGCGAGGTCGCGCAGCGCGGAGCGGGCGAAATTCTCCTCACGAGCATGGACGCCGATGGAACCTGCGGCGGCTACGATCTTGAACTTACGGCAGCCGTAAGTGCTGCCGTGCACATTCCCGTCATCGCGAGTGGAGGCGCCGGTGAGCTCGACCACTTGGCGGAAGTGCTGGATCGCGGCCATGCGGATGCCGTGCTCGCAGCCAGCATTTTCCATTTCGGCACATACAGCATCGCTCAAGCGAAGCACTTTCTCGCCGAACGCGGCATCCCCGTTCGTCTCTAATCCTTCTATTTGAGCTCAGCCCGCCACTGCTTTAAAGGTTTTCCATGAGCCAGAGCGTTCAATCGTTCTCCGCCGAGGCCATTTTAAACCGGCTACGGGGAGAAGGCCTGCGCATTACCGCCGGACGCCGCAGTATCATCGAGGCGCTCTTCCGGGCCGGAAGACCGCTGTCGCTCCAGGAAATCCAGGAACTCGCCGCCGCCGAGGGAAGCGGCCCCGACTACGCCACCGTCTTTCGCATGATTGCCCTGCTTGGACCGCTTGCATTTGGTCCATAAGGTCAATCTTCAGCGTGCTTGCAGCTATTACGAACTGAATGATCCCGCCAAGCATTACGACCACATTGTTTGCACAAATTGTGGCAAGGTAGTGGTCATCGACATCCCGTGCCCCTTAGGCGACACGGAAAGATTGGTTGCCGAGCACTACGGGTTTCGAAATCTCAGCCACTCGCTGGAATTTTTCGGACGATGCCAGGAGTGCTCAGAAGGGGAAGAGAGTCGCCAAGGCGCCGAACGCCTGAGCGCCTGGTTGATGTTCTCTCGAGAATGATGACGAGCGCCATTCCGGCGAGGAACAGGTCTCGTCCAAGCGCAAGCGCCATCTTCATGGCCGACGGCTGGTCGTCCTGTCCAAAGCACGAGCAGCTGACAATGATCCCATTGGCGAGCGCCCAACCAAGGACGGTTGCGAAGAGGATGCACAACGCGAATATCACGCCGGCGCCGATATGCTTCGTCGGAGACACCAGGATCAACAAGCCCGCAACGATTTCACACACTGGCAGAAGAATCGAGAGAGGGCGGATCCACGTCTCCGGAAGAAATGTGAATGGGGCCAGCGCAATCGCAAACTGCGCGCTGCTCGATGCTTTAATCAGACCAGAATAAAGGAAGATGCTCGCGAGGATCACGCGAAGTGCCACCACCGCTTTGCTTCACGCCGCCACGAGCCGATGGATCGATACGACTACCCGCCATGCCATCTCGACATTATGAACGCGAAACAAGTAGGCGCCGCGCAGCATACCCGCAACAATGCAGGCCGCGGTGGCTGGATCGCGGTCGTTCGGGTCGGCGATCCCAAGAACCTCTCCGATGACGCTCTTGCGCGAAACGGGCAAGAGAAGCGGGCGTCCGAACTCGTGGAACTTGTCGAGCTCACGAAAGATCCGCAGGTTATCCTCGACTTGCTTGGCAAAGTCTATTCCTGGGTCGAGAACGATCCCTTCGCGCGGCACACCGGCCTGTTCGGCAAGGTGAATCTTCTCGCGGAAGAATCGAAGCATTTCGTCGATTGCGTTCTGGTAAAAGATGTGGGTGTGTGAAATCTTTGGCGATCCCACGGCATGGATAATCAGCAACGCAGCGCCGGTTTGCGCGCAGATCTGCGCGTTGCGCCCGTCGTGAAGGGCGCTGAGATCGTTGAGCAGATGCCCGCTGGATCGGAGTGCGACCGCGGCTACTTCGGGGCGCCAGGTATTGATCGACAGCAAAGGGGGAAAGACTTGCTGAGCGTCTCTGGGCGGGATGTCCCTCCAGACTTCTTCGAACCGCTCCAAAAAGGGATAGCAGGCGTCGCCATTCCTCTTCCGGGGTGATGGCGGCTCGATTGGTTCGCGCGCTTTCGCCGCCCACGTCGACGATGTCCGCTCCTTGGGTGACGAGCTCACGTGCCTTCTCGATAGCCCACTGGGAATCAATTCGCCCGTCACCGCAAAAGGAGTCGTCGTTGATATTGACGATTCCCATGATCAGCGGGCGTCGCGGAAAGCGGACGCATCGGTCACGGGCAAGCAGTTCCATCTTGTTTTAGGAAGCATTCTCTTTCAGGCTTGGTGCCTGTTGCAACAGCCATGAGTTTCATCGATACGATTTTTGCCAAGCTAAAGCGCCATCCGAAGCGCATTGTCTTCCCCGACGGAGATGATCCGCGGGTTGTGCGTGCCTGCCACGCGTTCTACGAGAAAAAAGTAGGGATTCCGGTATTGATCGGAAATCGTGAGGTCATCGAGCGCGTCGCTGTCGCGGAAAAGGTCAGCCTGGACCATGTGGCGATCGTCAATCCGGAAACATCCTCCGATCTGCCGGTATTCTGCGAACGCTTCGACAAGATCGAACGCTACAAGAAGACTGGGACCAGAGACACGCGCTCACTCATGACGAATCCGAACTATTTTGCCGCCATGATGCTGCAGTTCGGGCAGGTGGATGCATTGGTCGGAGGCGTCAACAGCTATTCAGGGTCGCTCCTGCGTCCGCTCATCCAGCTGGTCAAACCCTTGCCGCATTCCCCGTTCATTTCGGGTTGTCTCGTCGCGGAAGTTCCCGACAAGAAGTTCGGCGATGACGGAGTGCTCTTCTTGGCGGACTGTGGAGTAGTTCCTGACCCGAACGTCGAGCAGCTCGCGTCTATCGCGGTGCAGACCGGCTTGGTGGCGCGACAGGTCTTCGGAACGCGGCCGCGGATCGCCATGCTGAGCTTTTCCACGAAGGGCAGCGCAAAGACGCCCTCGACTGAGAAGGTCGCCCGAGCGGTGGCCATCGTCCGTGAACTCGCCGACCGTTTGGGCGTTGAGATTGCGGTTGATGGCGAGATGCAGGCGGACGCAGCGCTCATTTCCGAGATCGCCCAGCGAAAGATGGGGCCGAGCACCGTCGGAGGAAAAGCAAACGTCCTGATATTTCCCGACCTCAATAGTGGCAATATCGGAGCAAAGCTTGTCCAGTATATCGGAGGCGCTCGCGTCTACGGGCAGATTCTGCTGGGTCTTTCGCGGCCCGCGGCCGATATGTCACGCGGTGCAGAGGTAGACGACATCGTAGCAGTTGCTGCCTTGGTTGGCCTCCAGGCTGTTGAGTATCGGAAGCTCTATCCAGCCGAAGTGGTCGAACCCGACGTGGTCTAAGATGCTGGGCGCTGACCACTAGCGAAACTCGCCGCCGCAATTCCTTCTTTGAATACTACCACCCCGCGCATCTTCATCGCGGCCACCGAGCAAAATACCGGTAAAACGACCACTTCGCTCGGTCTCTACGCTGCGCTTCGGGAGAAGTTCGGCCGAATTGGATTCATCAAACCGGTTGGCCAGCGCTTCGTCGAGTTCGAAGGCAAAAATGTCGACGAGGACAGTGTCCTGATCCGTCAAACTTTCGGAACCCAGGTTCCGATCGAGGACATGAGCCCGATTGCCGTCGAGCCAAAATTTACCCGACGCTATATCAATCAGGCAAACAACGACTCGCTCGTCCAACGTATTCAGCAATCCTTTGATCGGGTAACATGGGAAAAGGACTTTGCGATTATCGAAGGTACCGGCCATGCGGGAGTCGGGAGTGTCTTCGACCTTTCGAATGCCCGCGTTGCCCGAATCGTGCGCAGCAAGGTGATCCTGGTCACGCCGGCGGGTATTGGGCGTCCGATCGATGAGGCGGCAGTCAACAAAGCACTCTTTGACAAGGAGAATGTTGAGGTGATTGGGGTTGTCATGAATAAGGTGCTTCCGGAAAAACTCGAATCGATCGCTGAGATTGCCCGGAAAGGGTTCGAACGACTCGGACTCGAATTGCTGGGGGTGATTCCTCGAGAGAACATGCTCGAGCAATCGACGCTCGAGCGAATTTGTGAAGACATCAGCGGATCTTTTCTGCATCGAACCAAGGATGATCGCACCCGAGTCGCTCGCGTCCGCATTGGGGCGATGAGTTCTGCCAATGTTTTCCGTCGCGTCGGCGAAAAGACGCTCCTGGTCGTGCCAGGCGATCGCGAGAATGTTGTCCGCTCGGTGCTGAGGCGTTTGACCGAGCACTCTCGCCCGTTTTGCGGCATTGTCTTGTCGGATGACATCCAACCTTCGCAGGCTCTGATGGAGGAGATCGACGAGTCGTCGCTGTCGGTCGTCAGCTCCCCGCTGGATAGCTACTCTATCGCAACCCGAATTCTGTCGATGAATGTGAAAACGCTTCCTGGCGATCTTGAGAAGATCGCGCGCATTCAGGATTTGGTCAGCGCGCACGTAAACGTGGCTCGTCTCCTTGAAAAGATCGGGCTGCCGAATCCGCGTTTCTCCTGATCCGGTCGGTCAATCTTTCCCAGAAACATTGACAGAGGGTATCGCTTGCTTCTTAATCCCGGCCCATGAGGTTCCCGCTGCCCCTCACGGCGAAGATAGCAAAATATATCATCGGTAAGAAGCTGCGGGGCGTGGAGAAGTTCGCGACCGTCTTGCAGCTTGAACCGCTGCACACCTGTAACCTTACCTGCACCGGCTGTGGTCGGATTCGCGAGTACTCCACTTCGCTCAAGGACGTGATGCGTCTTGAGGATTGTCTTGGCGCCGCAGTGGAGTGCGGCGCGCCGATGGTGTCAATTTGCGGTGGCGAGCCGCTCATCTATCCGCAAGTCGAGGCGCTCGTGAACGGTTTACTTGATCAAAGTAGGATCGTTTACGTCTGCACCAATGGGATGTTCATGCGAAAGAAGATGAGGGAGTACCTGGCGGACAAACTCGTGCGAAGCCATGGCTCGAACGGCGATGAAAACGCACTAAACAGCACTCTTGAGGTGCTTCTTTCTGAGGAACTGATCACGCCCGCGCAAATGGAGGAAATTCGTAAGGGGAAAACCAAGCCGGGCTCTCCAGTGATCGCTCCGTCACCGTGGATGTATTGGAACGTTCATCTCGATGGCCTGGAGCGCACGCACGACCTCATTGTCGAGCGAGAGGGAGTCTTCAAGGAGTGCATCGCCGCCATCCGCATGGCCAAAATCCTCGGCTACCGAGTCGCCACCAATACCACCGTCTACAAAGAGACCGATATGGGCGAACTCGAGCAAATGTACGACTACCTGTCGTGGCTCGGAGTCGATGGGCATACCATTTCACCGGGGTACGATTACGACGCGGCCAAGGAGGACATGCGCAAGCGACTCAACCTCCAGCCAGAAAACTTTTTTCTGACGCGCGCGATGACCAAGGAGAAGTTCAAGGACATCCGCGAGTGGGGTAGCCGCTATACTTTTTTTGGAACTCCGATCTACTTGGACTTCCTCGCGGGAAAGCGCGAGTTGACCTGCTCGGCATGGGCGATTCCAACGCGCAACGTCCGGGGCTGGAAAGCGCCTTGCTACCTGATGACCGACGGTCACTATTCGAGTTATCGCGAGCTCCTCGAGAAAACTGACTGGCAGAAGTACGGGGTGGTCGACGGCGTCGCGCGCGACAAGCGTTGCGAAAATTGCATGGTCCACTGCGGCTATGAGCCCAGCGCCACTCTCGGCCGCTGTGCTCAACCAGGCGATACCTGGCAGAACGTCGCCTTTAATTTCGCACCCAAACCGGCCCCGCGGACCGCAGGCGCTAGCGTCAACCCGTTCAACGGCGTGACCGCCGGGAACGGTCACAAGACTGGGCGCCCAAAGAAACAACAACCTGCTGCCGCCTAAATGACAGCGTGGTTGTCAAGATTGCCCGACCGCGCCTATTCGGAGTCGGACTTTCTTGGAGATAGCGCATGAAGAGCGCTGTTGCCAACAAGGTCCTGCCGTTTGAAGTTCCGGAGCTCTCCGTCCTGGAGCGGCCGATTTCCCTTGAGGAAGGAATTCGCCGCTCGCAAGCGAACCTCCTCGGTCTTCAGCAATCGGATGGTCACTGGGAAGGCGAGCTGATCGCTGATGTCACTCTCTGCTGCGATTACATCATCTACATGCATTGGCTCGGAAAGGTCGACGAAGCCCTGCAGGCCAAATGCGCGGCCCACATCCGCCGACGGCAGCTCGCCGATGGGGGATGGAACATTTTCATCGGCGGACCCAGCGAGATCAACGCCTCGGTCAAAGCATATTTCGCGCTGAAGTTAGCGGGAGACTCTCCTAACGCCGCGTGGATGCGCGAAGCTCGCGCCAATGTTCTTCGGCTCGGGGGCATCCCGCAGATCAATACTTATGGAAAGCTTTACCTGGCCTTGCTCGGACAATTTCCGTGGCGATACCTTCCCACGATTCCGCCGGAGATCTTTCTCTTTCCCAAGTGGTTCTTCTTCAATCTGTATGAAATGTCGTCGTGGAGCCGAACAATTATTGCCCCGCTCACGATTCTGAATCATTACAGACCGACGCGGCAGCTTCCTTCGGCCATGCGGCTCCATGAGCTGTATCCGGCGGGGCTCGAAAATACCGATCTCTCACTCAAGAGACATCCGCGATTTTGGGCTTGGCGGAACTTCTTCTTACGTTGCGACAAATTTCTGAAGTTGTATGACCGCCTGCCGATTCATCCGTTGCGGCAGCGCGCTCTCAAAGCCGCCGAGGCGTGGATGGTTGAACGCATGGGTGAGGGAAGCGAGGGACTCAGTGCGATCTTCCCAGCGATGCTGAACGCGATGATGGCGCTGCGGGTTCTCGGCTACCCCGACGAGCACCCTTTGGTGAAGAAAGCGGATAAGGACTTTGCCCATTTCTTCGTGGACGATCCGGAGGACTTTCGTATCCAACCATGTCTCTCGCCCGTCTGGGATACCGCCATTACCACGATTGCGCTTGCCGAATCCGGTCTCGCCAAAGATCACGCGGCTCTGCAGAAGTCGGCCGCCTATCTGGAAGAGAAGGAGGTCCGTTTCGAGGGCGATTGGGCGACGCACGTTCCCGACGTGGAACCGAGTGGCTGGGCCTTCGAGCACCAAAACAAGTACTATCCTGACACTGATGACACCATGATGGTGCTCATGGCGCTGCGTCATGTCACTCCGACTGACTCTCTTCGACGTCGCGCGCAGAACGAGCGCGCTTTGAAATGGCTACTGGCCTTCCAATGCGAGGATGGAGGCTGGGCGGCCTTTGACAAGGATGTCACCGCGCGTTGGCTCGAGCATGTGCCCTTCGCTGACCACAACGCCATCCTCGATCCGACTTGTTCAGACCTGACCGGCCGGGTCCTGGAGCTGCTCGGAGCCTGCGGCTTCGATCGACAAAGTCTTCCCGTTCGCCGCGCCGTTGAGATGATTCGCCGCACCCAGGAGGCCGATGGTTCCTGGTATGGACGCTGGGGTGTCAATTACATCTATGGAACCTGGCAGATCCTGCGGGGGCTCGCCGCCATCGGCGAAAACATGAAGCAGGAATGGATCCGCCGCGGCCGCGACTGGCTGGAGAGTTGTCAGAACGATGATGGAGGCTGGGGCGAGACTTGCGAGTCGTACAACTTTCCCGCTCTCAAGGGTCGCGGACCGAGTACTGCCAGCCAGACTGCCTGGGCAGTGATGGGACTTTGCGCCTGCGGCGATGGAAGTCGCCCCTCCATAGTTCGCGGCGTAGAGTTTCTCTTGCGCAGCCAGAACGATGACGGCTCGTGGACCGAAGACTTCACCACCGGCACCGGCTTTCCATGCGTCTTCTATCTTAAGTACGACATGTATCGCCAGCACTTCCCGCTCCTTGCCCTGGCGACTTATCGCAAGATGTCGGGAATATCAGCCGCGCGCTCGAAACTTAGCTAAGACACGAGGAGCGCTCTCGCGGCGGTGTCCCCACCGCCGACGATTCCTCGACCGAGGACACGGTCGCTATAACAAAAGCCAGAACGATAATGGGTCCTGGACCGGAAGACTTCACCACCGGGGCCATTTTTCGTGCCTGCTAGCTTAAGTGCGGCAGCACTACCGCTCCTGCGCTTGGCGACTATCAGAAGATGGCGGGATCATCTGCCACGCGCCCTAAGCTTCGCTGGGCCACGAGGAGCTACAAGAATTTCTCGATCTCCTTTAGGGTTTCGCGAAGCGCCCGATGGCCGAAGTGGCCTTGTCTAACCTCGAGAAGCTTCGTGCCGGTCCAGCGATCCCGTAGCTCGAGAAGTTCGCTGCGCGGAGAGATGCTGTCGTAAAGTCCGGCAGTGATAATGACCCGCTCTCCTCCGCAGAGGGGAACTCCATGCAGAGGTGAGCTTAGATGTGCATGGCGGACGCTTTCAGCCGGGAGAATGCCTTGGGAGCTGAGCAGTCTCCGCATCAGGACGGCGCCGGGATTGTCCCAGATGGCATGCTCGACATTGACGATCGGCTGGATCAAGGCAACGAAGCGGAAATCGCTCTCGAGGAAGCTGAGCAACGCCCCATTCCAGCCGCCATAACTGGTGCCAATCAACCCAAACTCAGTACAGCCGAGCGCGCGGAGCAGGGCCATGAGTTGACGCAACTCGGTGACGCCTTGTCGGAGGGTTTCGCCGTTGCGGACAAGGTTTGCCGTGATGGCCAGTTCGCCATTGAGATAGCCGCGCGGTCTTCGAGAATAGTGAAACGGGAGATGCGGGAAAATCGCGTTCCAACCACGTTCGTTCAGCCAGCGCGCCACCCGAAGGTAACCGATGTCACTTGCGCTCATCAGGGCATGCAACAAGAGAATTGTCGGAGCGGAAGGCCCGCCTCTTCCGATGTGAAACCGCACGCGAGCCCGGTCGTTCTCCGCGAATCCGCTTAAGACCGGTGCATCCCATTCGATCCAGTTCCCGGTCTCACGTTTTCCAGTGACCGGCGGCGGACGATAGAATTCCTCGCGCGAAAGCGTCGAGCATGTCGACAAATAAGTCTGAAGCTCTTGCAAGGAGCAAATATTTGCCCGGTGTCGCCATTGCAAAGCGTTCATCGTGCCACACAAGAGCGCCGTCCAACGCACAAGCAACAGCCCGCTCCAGTGCTTGTTTCATCGGTCGGACACTGCTTTCGGCGGAATATTAAATGAATGGCGAATGAATGATCTTATGGTTCTTTCATGCGCACTTTTGGAGGATGTGGCAAGTCGGCTGGTGTCAGCCCGAAGTCCTCGTAGAGGCGCTCCTTGAGTTTTACAATCTCCGAACTGAACAACTGCCGCGCGAAGTCCTTTGATGTGGTTGCCTGCTTCCTGCGGCGGTGGAATGGAATTCCCGCAGCCAATCCAGATCTTGGGGCGACGCCACGGAAGCCAGTTCCGAAGATTATAGAGGCGGTCGCTGCCCAGGATCACACACGGAATAATCGGCGCCCGCGCGAGCGTGCTCAGCAGGGTGAGCACCTTGCTTCATTTCTGCGCCGTTAATGATCGATCCAGGGCCATCTCGAATTCCTCCCTCGGGAAAAATTCCGACCACGCGCCCCTCCCGGAGTCGCTTTACTGCGATACGCAAGGCGGCGCGATCGGCCTCATTGCGCGCAATGGGGATCACATTCAAGCCCGTAAAGAATCCTCGAAGAATGCGGCCACGGAAGAGATCGGACATGCCGATCCAATCGATTCTGCGCGGGAAAAGCGGGGTAATAATCGGCGGATCGAAGTGACTAATATGGTTGGAGGCGAGAATAAATCCACCCTTCTTCGGGATCTCATGATAGTAGACCACGCGAATCCGGGCATTCATCCCAAAGAGCATCCGCATCGTATGGTTGCTGAATTGCCACAGGGATTCGCGCCAGATGCGTTCGGCAAGATGCACGCTTAACCTGCCGGATCGCTTCAATCGCGCGTGCGTTCCAAAGATCCCGAGCGGATCGTCGTGATACCCGGGCCCGACAACGATTCTGGATCGCTTCATGACTCGGTCTTCGTGAAAAACCTTCGTTGCTTTTCGCTGATTGGCTTCCCGAGCCTCTCCAGCACTTGCAGCATGTCTTCCCAGACCTTGCGCTTTTCGACCACGGATTGGTTGCGCAACAAGTAGGCGGGGTGATAGGTGGGCATGACCGGGATCCCGTGAAAATCCAGCCAGCGTCCCCGCAATTTGTTCACCGCTGTCTTGGCGCCGAGCAAGCCCTCCAGGGCGGTCGCGCCTAAGGCCACCATCACGCGCGGTTTGATGAGCTCGATTTGCTTTTCGAGCCAAGGCAGGCAGGTCTTCATCTCTTCAGGAGTCGGCTTCCGATTCCCGGAAATACCCGGCGGCATGTCAGGACGGCATTTCAGGACGTTGGCAATGTAAACGTCCTCGCGCCGAAAGCCCATCGCCTCGATGATCTTGGTGAGAAGTTGCCCCGCACGCCCGACGAATGGCTCGCCTTGAGCATCCTCATCGGCTCCAGGCGCCTCGCCGACAAACATGAGTTCGGCCTTTGCATTGCCAACGCCAAAGACAACCTGAGTGCGACTTCTTGCCAGATGCGGGCATCTGACGACAAACCAGCGCCGCCTCACGTAACGCCGCAAATACGCCCTCGTGTGTCGGATCGCGAGATGCTCCATCGGCTGCTGGTTCAGGAGTGCGCGTCTCACGAGTTGGAGCTGTCTTCAGTTTTTCGAGGGACTCGCTCGAAACGGTCGGATAAGGTCCGAAACCATCCTTGATTCGGGTGAGAATCGACAGAGTTTCTCCAAGGGCCTCTTGAAAGGAGTCTTTCACGGGAGATCTTTCGCAAATCGGACGCTCTGCACTCAAGGTTTCTCAGATGAAAATCGGCCACAAGTTCGTCGCCGGGCGGTGAACTATCCGGCCGATGTCCGCCAGTGAGCGCATCTTCAAGGTCCGCTTGATCTCGGCAAGAATGGCTGCTTTTTCCGTGCGCAAGCGGACTTTGCGCATTTCTCCCGGATAGAGATCGAAGAAGTTGTCATCCAGCTTGTGCGCGAGGCCAGGAAGATCCACTTGAACGGCGTGTTGAAAGACGCGCGATTGAAAACCTAGTTGAAATTCTCGTTGGCTGGTCCGTTCAACGGTGGTGGAGATGGGAGCGCGCGGGAAGTCGATAAAGCGCGGAGCGGTGAAAAAGACCGTATCCTCGGAGACGGCTCCACGCTCGGTTTCCAATTTGATTCGCAGAACGATACTGCCCGCGCCATAGGTCTTCAGCTTTCGTGAGAGGTCGAGCGTTTTCTGCCGATGCGACTGCCCGTATCCGAGAAAGACACTCTTCTCCCCCGCTTCGAGGAGACGGCCATCGAGGTGAAAGAGGGACCAACTCAACAAGCCGGTAGTCTTCCCCGGCGCGTCGCAGACGGTGTGAAGATGAATCTCCCGAATGTTGATTCTCCAGATATTTCCCATGCCGGTCCGCTCTTCTCCGGGAACGTGGGCCGAGACGAGCACCGGCGCAAAGAATCGCCGCGCGGCAAAGTGGAGCGCTTTCCAGCGGCCGCCAAATTCCAAACTGCTCCATGAAAATCCCGGCCAGCAATCGTTCAGCTGCCAGTATAAGGCGCCCATGGTGCGCGGCATGGAGCGACGAAAATGCTCTACCGCCACTTTCATGCAGTAGGCTTGATTAATTTGCGAAAGGTAGGCCATCGAGGCGTAGTCGCCAGCCAGACGGTATCTGCGCGTGACGTACTCCTTGATGATGAGATTGCCTGACTGGTTCTTTTGATGGTTCTCCATCGCCGGCCCAAATGCATCAAATTCCTCCGGCAAACAAAACGTTGCCGCAACCTCGGGCGAACTGAACGATTGCATGCCGAATTCCGAGCAAAAGCGGAAGGCCGTTTTCTCGTAGCGTTTCACCGGTTGCCTGGCATGCCAGACCTCCCAAAAGTGGCTATCGCCCGACTTTTCGTTGTTGGGATCTTTCGTATAGCCTTCGGGGTTATGCGGTGAACTCGGCCAGTACGGAGTTTCCCCGTCGTAGCGGGCGACCGCCTCGGGCAGGATTTGGTAGAAGATTTCCTCGTAGGCCTTTCCTGCGCTGAGCAGTCTTCGTGATCTCGCTGGCGATCTGCTCGATTTCGTTGTTTCCGCACCACAATGCCAGGCAAGCGCGATTGGCCAGTCGCTTCACCTGATGTTCCGCCTCAGCCTTGACTGTCGCGAGAAATTCTGGTCCTCCGGGATAGATCGCGCAGGCGAACATAAAATCCTGCCAGACGAGCAATCCCTTTTCGTCGCAAAGGTCATAGAAATCTTCCATTTCATAGATTCCCCCTCCCCAGACGCGGATCATGTTCATGTGCGCCTGTTCGGCGCTCGTCAGCAAATCGTCATAGTCCGCGCGGGTGACGCTACTGACAAAGCTATGCGCGGGAATCCAATTCGCGCCCTTGGCGAATACCGGTCTGCCGTTTACCACAAACTGAAAGGTCTCGCCGAATTCATCGGGATGGCGATCGAGCACGATCGTTCGAAGTCCCATGCGAGCACTCCAGCGATCGAGGACTTCCTGGCCATCGACAAGCTCGAGACGCACATCGTAAAGGGGATGAGCCCCTTGGCCGTTCGGCCACCACAATTCAGGATTCTTGATCTCAAATTTGAGATTGGAGATTTCAGCGACGATCTCGGCAGATCGCGAGATGACGCCGCGTAGCTCGCCGCCGTCGCCCGCTAGCCTTGGCGTCAATGCTTGCCAGCACGACCTTGCCTTCGTGCTGCTGGGTGATGCGAACCGAATCGAATGCGGTTTCCCGTCCACCCCTCCAAGCGGATCGGCTTGTAGATACCACAGGTCGCGAAGCGGGGTCCCCAGTCCCAGCCAAACGAACATTGTTCTTTTCGAATGGACGATCGACCCCCGACCGGATCGTTCCATTCGGTCTTTTCCCCGGATTTGCGCCGGGCCCGAATGTAGGCAATCGGGCTGCCAAAGCGGATCTCGAGAATGTTTCGGCCGGGGCGCAGCGCCTGCTTTACGTCGAAACGGTGCGCCACGAACATATTCTCCGTCCATCCGATGTTCTCTCCGTTGAGCCGGATGCTGGCGACGGTGTCGAGGCCCTCGGCGACGAGTTCAATATGCTCGTAATCGCAGAAGTCGGCCTTCACGGCAAACCGGCATCGATAGCTCCAGTCTTCTTCCTCGATCCACTGGAGCTCCCTTTCGTTGGACCCCCAGAAAGGATCGGGTATCCGCTTGTGCCTGAGAAGGTCATTATGGATGCAGCCCGGAACCTTGGCCGTGAGCCAGTGGCTCGACTTCGGCTCGAAGAACGCCCAGGCGGTCAACGGGAACGTTTCCTTCTGCATTAGAAAGAGAACTAAGTCCGGTGGTGCCGTCCGAGGAAGGAAAAACCGCCGTCCCGAGCAGAGGCTTTTCTTTTCGCGACGTTGGCGTATGAGTTGCCAGGCAAGCTATGTCTGCTGTGATTTCTCATTTGATCGTCGAGCCGGACGATGGTGTCGAGCCGGTGCGCAATCTTATCAGTTCTGCGGAAAAGAGTCTGCTGATCAAACAGTTCACTTTTTCTGAACCGACTTTGCTCGAAGCGGTCACTGACCGCAAGAACGCCGGGGTGGAGGTTCGCGTGATGTTAAATCCGAAGCGCTCAGGCGGCGACCGTGCCAATGATGACACCTACGATTACTTCAAGAAGAATGGCGTGAGCGTCCAATGGGCCAACCCCAAATTCTACGTAACCCATGAGAAGTCAATCGTGGTGGACGCAAAAACCGCTCTGATTGCCACCTTCAACCTCTGTGTGAAGTATTTTACTCAAACGCGCGACTACGGCGTGGTGACGCGCGATCCGATCCGAGTCGCACAGATCATTGAGGGGTTCGAGGCAGACTGGGAGCATCGTGATTGGCTTCCCGATCCTGATACCGGTTTGCTTTGGAGCAACGCAAATTCTCGGTTGCGCATGTCGCACTTTATCGACGACGCCAAACACAAGCTCGATGTTCAGCATCCTAAATTCGTCGATGCGGTGATCCTCGATCGTCTCCTGGCTGCAGCCGATCGGGGCGTTCACGTGCGTGTTCTCTGCGGAGGTAAGCATGGAATCAGCGATTGGGATGTTCTTGATACGTTTTCCTCGCTGCGGGTGCTCAAACGCTTTGGGGTGAAGGTCCATAAACAAAAGAACCTGCGACTCCATGCCAAGCTGCTCATTGCGGATGAGTCCCATGCTCTCGTCGGCTCAATGAACATCGATCGCAGCGCCTTCGATCTCCGCCGCGAACTCGGCACGACGGTCAAAGAGGAAGCAGTCGTCAAGCGACTGATGGAAGTTTTCGACGCGGATTGGGACCTTTCGCACGGGTACGATGCTCCGGATCCGCTCGATCCCGAGAAGCACAAGGAAACCGACTTTCCGCATGACCATGAGCTAAGGCATGAGTGAGGCGGTGCGGCGCGCAAACCCCAGCTTGCTCGAGCTCGCGCTGACGTTCAACCATATTGCCTTGGCTTCCTTTGGCGGAGGCCTTTCCGCCTGGTCGCGCGAAGTCATCGTCGTCGAGAAAGGTTGGATGGCAGAGGAGGAGTTCCTTAGCGCCATCACGATGTGCCGCATCCTGCCCGGAGCCAATCAGGTGAACCTGGCGGTTTTTGTCGGAGCAAAGTTCCGTGGAGTGCTCGGTGCGATTGCGGCGGTGATCGGATTATCGTGCGTTCCCGTACTTATTATTCTCGGGCTGGGCTATGCCTATTTTCAGTTCCACCACCTGCCGGCGCTCCAGAGCGTGCTTCGCGGCGCCGCCGCCGCCGCGGTTGCCCTCACGTTGGCAATGGCCATCAAGACCGGCCGAAAATGTCTCAGGGGCGTGATTCCCTTGCTCCTCTTTGCGGCAATTTTCGCCATGAATGGTTTGTTCCGCTGGCACCTGCTTCCCTGCTTGGCCTTGCTGGCGCCCCTTAGTCTCGTTTGGGGTTGGCCGAAGTCAGAAAAACAATGAGCGCTCGAAACTCTACTGCGGATCCTGCTGCTTTTTAGCTCTCTCTCGCTGCTCTCGATTGGCGGGGGCAATACAGTTCTGCCGGAGATGCACACCAAGAGCGTCGTCGACTACCATTGGCTGACGGACAGCCAGTTCGCAGATGTCTTTGCGATCTCGCAGGCGGCGCCGGGACCAAGCATCCTCATCGTGACACTCATCGGTTATAAGGCCGGTTTGTCCGCCGGAGGGGAGTTGGTCGGAATCGTCGGCGCTTTGCTTGCCACCGTGGCGGTGATGACGCCGGCGGGTTTGCTCGTGTTCTTTGTCGTGCAGTTCTGGGAACGTGCCAAGGACTCCAATGTCCGTCGCGCCATTGAGAAAGGTTTCGCCCCGCTGACCGTCGGACTGGTCCTGGCCAGCGGTTATGTCATGAGCAAGGCGGCTGATCAGGACTGGCGTGCCTATCTGCTCACCGCCGTCTGCACGGTCATCTTTGTCTTCACCAAGGTAAATCCACTGATTGTGGTCGCAATTGCCGGGCTCCTGGGGTGGCTGGGTCTTGTCTGACAATCGGACCCAAATCATACAAGGCACCAAAAGCATCGTCCGGCGGCGGATCCCCCGGTGGCTTGGACCTCCGGCAGGTCGGCCTTGCGCAAAGCGAGCCACTGGACGTCGAGCGAAGGAGCAATCTCCTGCCAAGCCGCGCCTCCGATCAGTGCTTTTCGAAGAAGATCGAGGTTTTGATGGTAATTCAATCCGTGACTCCAAAGATGGCCTTCATAGCCACAGGCGACCTTGCGGCCCAGCAGGAGCAGAGGGTGGTTGTAGTCCGGCACGCAGGCGAAACGAACTTCTGGCGGAATGCCGGCGAGTGCGTGCTTCCATGTGTCGAGTTCGGAGCGCCGGGCGAGCGCGTATCCATGGCGGGCATCCAAACCGCCGATTAGCGAGACCGCTCCTGAAAAGAAGAGAACAACGCAAACAGCGACACGCGCCGCCAGGTTCATTTTGGCAATTACCTTAGTCCAGAGATATGGCGCGATCACCAGCCAGCTCCAGAGCATCAATTTCATGTTGTCCCATTCCCAGGGAGCAAATGAAACGATGCAGCAGAGAGCAAAGATGCACACCGCTGTCCAAACAAAGCAGCGCGCTTCGTTATCTTTGCTCAGGAAAAGCATAAATGCGAGCACCAGAGAAAGAGGCAATGTCGAGGCCAAAATTCCAGATCCACCCCCACAGGTTTCCTCCGGCCACCCACCCCGGAGCCCACCGAATCGCGCCAGCCATGGAGAAGAAGCCCGTGACCAGGAGGATAGAGAGAGTCGCCGGGACCAGAGCGAGTGCCACAAAGGCGAGGAGCTCTCGCGGAGCTCCAGCGGCCAATGGATTCCACGACCGCGCCGCCGCCAGTTGAGCCGCAAATATTGCCGCCAGGAGAAGACTTAGAAATAAGAAAGCATGAATGTTGAAGAGAGGAAGGCTCGCGTAGATTAGAAGTTGCAACCAGACCGGAATAACGTGTTTGCGAACCTCGAAAGTAGCGCTCCCGCCATGCGTAGAGAAGAATTAAGCCGGAAGGCAGCGCCATAAGCAGGCCGCGCTGCGTGACGAACATGGAAAGGAAGAGATTTTTCCAGACCATTTCGCTTTGAAAGTCCTCGATCTCGAGGGTTCGCAGAACTGCAAATCCGGTAAGCCCACCGTTGAATAAGAAAGCGGCAAGTCCGAATGCCCCGCCCCAAAGCCAAAGCGCATATCCAGTAAGGGCAGCCCCGGCCAGGCCCGTCCAGATAAGGCCAACGAATGTGTCAATCCCTAAGACCTCGAGCACACTATTGAAAAGGTCTGAGCCAAGCGGATATGTCAGCGGGGCATTGCTTAGGATGGAGCTGTCGGGCCAAAAGGCGATTCCGCTGGCCAAATAGCGGATTAGATTAAGATGGAGGGAAAGGTCTCCCAGATTGTTCGGCGAAAGCACGCAAATCTCATCGCCGCGTGTATAGACAAGCCACAAGAAGGCGCGCAACGAGACAAGAGCAAACACGATCAACATTAGCCAATCCCAGAAGCGTGCTTTGGGAAGCGTAGGCGGACCGGTGGTTACCCAAGCGGCCAGCGCGACCATGGTTGCGCAAATAAGTGCGCCGGCGGCGACATGGGTGTTCAGCCCGGAGCCGAGGAAGGCAAGCAGAACCGTGCTGACGACCACCATGGTCGCAAAGGCCAGCGCCGCGGAGCAAGGAACTTCATTGCTGACCCTGAAAGAGCGGAGGAGCGCCTGCGAACCAATCGTCGAAGGTCCCTTTGGCGAAGTAAACTACACATTCTTCCTGCGAATCCCGCAGACGAAATCTCCGCTTGTAGTACTCGCGGGTAAGCCCCGCTTCGATCTTCTCCATTTGACCTACCTCGGCCACCACAAAGTCAGCGTCGAGAGGCTCAGGAGGCTCATCCTTCTTGTAGTAGCCAATTCGGGTAAAGTCTCCCAGCATCCAGGGTAGGGGATAATAGCTCTCCAAGAGGATATGTCCTTGAAGATGATAATAGCGCGGATCCTTGCCTGCCATCTCAAGAAGTGGCTTTGTAAGGGTTTGAATTTCTGGAAATGTCTGCACGTAGACATAAGGCTCGCGCTCGTCGGCAAAGTGATAGAAGTTCAGCCGAACCGGACAGCACGGTGCTGGCCGCAAGGGTCACCACCAGCACGAATCTTGGCCATGGCAGGGGGCAGTGTCGTAGCCGAAGGGTTTTGTGGCTGCGTTGCGCGAAGGCCCCAAACAGGAAATAGAACGGCCAGAGAATCGAAATGATGCACCACGGGGTCTTATAAGGAATCAGAGAGTAAGCCAGCAGAACCCCACAACCATAGATCGCAAGGTATCTAAGACGCGCGTCCGAGGGAAATATGTAAGCAAAGCAAAGGACGAGACCAAGCAGGGCGGGCCATTCATAGCGGGCCATCAGCGCGATCCAATAGATAGTTAAATGGCCCGATTTGATAGCGTCGACTTTTCGTGTCCAGCGGCAGCTACCCCGGTGTGAAACCAAGCCGCAAAGGTCTCGTAGAGGCCGCCCAAAGCAGAGAAATCCAGGAATGTGCCCGAGTAGAAGAATATTATCGTGAGTGCAGCGAGTGCCGAACTATTGGCGAGGTCGCCCCAAGACCAGTGTTGCGGCGAAATCGGCAGGGCCGGTTGCGATGGCGACACCTTCTGCACGAGACTGAGGACCATCCCAGCAAGCAGGAAGCTGCCAATGTGAACGACATACGTCTCCTTGGTTAAAATCATACCGGTGGCTCCGGCCAGCAGCATGAAGAGGAACCGACGCTCGCCCTTTGTCCAAAGGCCAAGCAAACCGGAATAAAAGATTAGCGAAAAGAGAACCAGCCAGGATTCGTGGATCGAATAGCGGCCGTAAAATACGTAAGCAGGTGAGACCGCCATCGCCAGTGCAGCAATGCGAGCGGTCGTGGCGCCGAAATGCTCGCGAAAACGAAGAGCCGCCCAAACCGCGAGCAGGCTTGCGATGATCGCCGGCAGTCGCAAGGCCCACAGATTTCGTCCGAAAAGGGTCTGCGACAAGAAAGAGGACATAAAAGTGCAGAGGTCCATGGTAGTTCGTCGGATCGTAGCGAAAGTAGCCGGTCCGCTCCATCTGATCGGCGAACCACCCGTTAACCCCCTCGTCGAAATGCGCCGGCTTGATGTCAAGGAGCACAATCCGCAAGCCGGCAGCGATGGTGAGAATTCCAATATCGATCCAGGAAAGTCGTTTGAGCCATCCGGTCACGCGATTGGGATAGTGTCCGTCCGAGCGCTATTCAAGTCCCGCCACAAAGCTCCGGATTCTTTCCAGAATATGCTGGTCGACGTCCTCCTGGGTTTGATTGCTCGCTTTCAGTTGGCTCTTGGTAACATGAAGGGAGTGGTCGCCGCCGTTCACGACCAGCACCTCATTCGGCGCGCACATTCCCGCGCGAACCTTGTCGAGGAGCAGGAGCGGACAGAGCGGATCGCGCGTTCCTTGGACGAAAAGGATTGGTGTCCGAATCTCCCTTAGCACTTCGTCGCGGAGTTTATTCGGATCTCCACCGCCGCAAAGCGGATATCCTAAACAGACGAGAGCGGGCACCTCTTCCTCCAGCGCAACGTGACATCCAACTCGCGAGCCCATGCTCTTGCCAATCAGCACTACCGGACCTCGCGGACGAATCGCGCAATTGCTTCAAAGCCCGCCGATGCGCAGCGATCAGCTTCGGCAGTGGATCAGGTCGCCTTTCTTCCTTCGACCATATAGGGATAGTCGAAGGCCCGCACCACGCCGATTGTGCCCAGCAAGCGTGCCCACCGAAGCATCCAGGGACTGGAGCATGGAGCCCCGGCACCCGGCGCGAGAAGAAAACTTACTGCCACAATCCCCTATCCTGTACGTTATCCGGCAAGGTATGCAAATTCCCGTCGAATCCACCGGCAACTCCGCAGGATTCGCCTCCGCGCGCCTGGAGATCAAGTGACTGCTTTACAATTCTCGGCGCGCGCCTGACGCTCAAGTACCGCTAATGATTAAACTCGGAGTCAACATCGATCACGTGGCGACGTTGCGCCAGGCGCGGTATCGCGAGATGCTCGACTCGCCCAATGCGGAGCCGGATCCCGTCGCGGCAGCGCTTTCCGCGGAGCGGGCCGGCGCGCACGGCATCACGGCACATCTGCGAGTTGATCGCCGTCACATTCAGGAGCGCGACGTCCGCAGTTTGAAGGAGCGCATCGCCACCAAGCTCAATCTGGAAATGGGCAATTCTCCAGAGATCGTTGAAATCGCGCTCGACATCCTGCCTCATGATGTCTGCCTCGTCCCTGAGAATCGTCGGGAGGTCACGACCGAAGGTGGCCTTGATTGCGCCGGACAGAAGGCCTCGCTGCGCCCGACGATTACGTGTTTGCGGGAGCGCGGCATCGTTGTGAGCATCTTCATTGATCCTGAAGAAGCCGCAGGTGATGGCCGCGGCGGACCTTGGCGCGCAGTTCATTGAACTCCATACGGGTGCGCTGGCCAACAGCTCAGGCGCCGACAGGGAGATCGAACTCGCACGTCTCATCAAGGCGGCAGAACTGGCTCACGGGGCCGGATTGGAGGTCAATGCGGGTCATGGAATCAACTACGAGAATATCCACAATGTTCTCCGAATTCCTCATCTCGTTGAGCTCAATATCGGTCACTCGATTGTCTCACGCGGAATTTTCGTCGGTTTGGAAGCAGCTGTGAGAGAGATGCTTCATTTGATGAATGGATGAATTTCGATCAGTTTCTCACGGGCGAGCTTGAAAGAATTCAGCGAGCCGGCCTGCGGCGGTCACTGCGCGTCGTCAACTCTCCGCAGGGGCCGGATGTCTTGCTGGAGGGGCGCTGGCTAGCAAACTTTGGCTCGAACGACTACCTTGGACTGGCGGCGCACCCGAAGCTGCGCGACGCAGCACGTGAGGCTCTCGATGAGGCGGGGACTGGCTCGGGCGCCTCACGGTTGATTTCAGGGACGCACACCCAGCATAGCCGTCTCGAAGACGCGCTGGCGCGATTCAAGCGGACGGAGGCTGCTTTGAGCTTCTCGAGCGGTTATGCGGCGGCCCTCGGCACGATTCCGGCTTTAGTTGGCAAAGGCGACGTCATCATTCTGGACAAGCTTAGCCACGCCTGCCTGGTGGATGGTGCGCGTCTTGCAGGGGCATCCCTTCGCGTGTTCCCCCACAATCGACTCGATAAATTGGAAAGCCATCTGCGCTGGGCCGTGCAGAGTTTTCCGACGGCGCGAGTGCTCGTCCTGGTCGAATCCGTTTACAGCATGGATGGAGATCGTGCTCCGCTCAGGGAGATCGTCGAATTGAAAGAACAATTTGGTGCCTGGCTTCTCGTCGACGAGGCTCATGCGATTGGGGTCGTCGGCGAACAGGGGCGCGGATTGGTCGATGAATTCGGCCTTGCCGATCGCATCGAAGTGCAAATGGGGACGCTGGGAAAGGCCTTGGGCTCATCAGGAGCCTATATTTGCGGACGCGCTGCTCTTTGTGAATATCTGGTCAATCGTGCCCGCAGTTTTATTTTCTCGACTGCTCCACCACCGCACTGCGCCGCTGCCTCGCGCGCAGCGAGTTGAGCTCCTCGACTCCATCGAGGGTGAACGACTCGTGCAAAAGCTGCACGATAATACCGCGCTGCTGGGCGCGAGCCTATCTCTGCCAGCGCACAGCGCGATCTTTCCAATCATCCTCGGCGATGGCGAACTTGCTGTTCAAGCCTCAGCGTAAGCTCTTGGAAGCCGGCTTTCTTGTCCCGGCGATACGCTATCCCACCGTTGCTCGCGGTTCGGAACGACTGCGCGTAACCGTAACTGCGGCGCACGAGATTGACACCATCGAGCGCCTCGGTTCTCACCTATCGGAGCTTCGAGGCGGCGTCCAAAAGACGGAGATCGACAAGCCGCGGATTCGAACGGACTTGATCTCCTACGGCGGAGCCGTCGGAAGGCTCGCAGCACCGGTGGCGGATTGGATGACTCCGGTGGCGCCGGATGCGGCGCCCTGAAATCGGCTGAAGTGCCGAGCTGCCAAGCCCTGTAAATGGCTCGGCGAGCGAACCGGCCATTCCTGGCTGCGAGAACATCGGGGTGAAAGGCGTATCGGATCCGCTCGTCTTCTCGTCAGGATTCGTGGAGCCTGCGGCTGATTTTTCGCTTTTCTTGGATCCAAGTGTCTTTTCATACGCCGCAATGACCGGTTGAAATGCGGCGATTTCTCCCAGACGAATCTCGGCCAAGGAGCTTCCATTCGATTTGGAGTCCTTTGCCGACCGGTTATCCGTTTTTGAATCTTCCAACGCTTCTTTGCGCTCGTACCAGAGGCGTCCATCCTTGGAGCGATCCTTGTTCAGTCCATATTTCTTGAAATCGGCATCTCCCAGTTGGGCTATTGGCAATCTGGTGATGCCCGAATCGTTCGAAACGCGAATCGTATAGTCGTCAGTAACCTCGACGATTCCAAAGAACTTGGTTCCGTTCAGCGTCGTCACGGAGGTCTTCTCTGGCTTGGGGGACTTCGCACCATCATCCGTTTGCGCATAGAGTGGAACGCAAATCGCAACCGCGCCTCCTAACATCAACAGCAGCCTCTTGCACGTTCATCACTCTATCCAAGTTTGGCTCGCCTCATGCCAAATGGCAAATCTCGCAATTAGAGCACCCTTCCAGCATTTCTGAAAACTCTCGGCTGCTGAATTGTTGTACGGCGGCAGCGTCCCCGCCGCTGCCAGACCCGCTCCGCGATCGTTTACCGAAGTCTTTATGGAGAGTTGCTCGGAGAATATCCCCACTGCCGAGCCTGAGGAGACTCATTGCCAGCGCTCACTTCATTGTCTATGGAAGGGGCCGATATGCAGGAGAAATTTGATGTCGCGGTGATCGGCGGCGCATTTTCCGGCGCAGCGACGGCTCTGCTTCTCCGGCGCGAGGCTCCGGAACTGAGCGTGGCGATTATCGAGCGCTCAGCGCATTTTGACCGCAAAGTCGGCGAAGCGACTACCGAGGTCAGCGGCTGCTTTCTTACGAAACGCCTCGCGCTCACACATCACCTTTGCCATCACCATGTCGCCAAGAATGGGCTGCGGTTCTGGTTTTCTCGTGGACCGGAGGATGAGTTCGACCGCTGCAGCGAAATCGGCGCCTTCTATCAGGTGCGTCTACCATCTTACCAAGTCGACCGTGAAGTCCTGGATGAGCATGTCCTCACCCTGGCGTGCGAAGCAGGCGCCCGTCTCTTCCGGCCCGCCAAGCTTACTTCGCTTGAATTGTCAGATACCGGATTTTCCGAACTTACAATTCGCGACAGCTGCGGGGAGCGCCAGCTGTTCGCCCGCTGGGTGATCGACGCAAGCGGCCGGAGCTGCATTGCTCGCCCGGAAGATGGGAGTGTCTGCGTCCAGTGCCCGAACATCCGACCAATGCGATTTGGGCGCGCTTTCGCAACGTCAAGGACTGGGATGGCTACGATCTGATGAGCCGCTTTCCACGTTATGCCGGTTCTTGTCAGGTCAGCCGTGCTTCTGCCACCAACCACCTCACCGGATACGGTTGGTGGTGCTGGATCATCCCGCTGCGCGGCGGTGATTTCAGTGCCGGCCTCGTCTACGATTCTCGGCTTTATACGCCGCCCGAAGGCGCCCGCTTGGGCGATCGACTGAAGGCCCACCTGCTCACGCATCCGGTCGGCCGGGAGATTTTTATGGATGCCGAATACATCGAAGGCGACGTCAAGGCCTACTCGATGCTGCCTTACTATGCCGAGCGGATTGCGGGTCCTCGCTGGCAGATTAGTCGGAGACGCTGCCTCCTTCATGGACCCCCTCTATAGTCAAGGTTTGGATTATTGCTCATGGACCGTTTCGGTTGCCGTGGATCGCATCGTGCGAGAGAGCCAGGGAGAGCATTGCGACGTGGAGAATCTTAATGTGCGATTTGCGCGGTCGTACCGAGGCTGGTTCGAAGCATTGTACAAGGACAAGTATTATTACTTGGGCGACAAGGAACTGATGACCGCAGCCTTTCTGATGGACCTAGGCCTGTTCTTTTTCGGACCCGTCCGCAGCGTGGTTCGCTGCCCCAAGTCAGGGTTTTCTCAATTTCCTTTCGAGGGTTCGTTCGACGGCGTGGTCGTCCGGCGGCTGATGGCGTTTTACAATCGCCGCCTGGCGCGGATCGCCCAGAAGAGGCATGCAGCCGGAGTCTACGGCTCGATGAACTTGGATTCGCGGACATTGTTGAAGGGTTTCGAACCGACTCGACACGTTTGGAAGCTGATCCTGCGGGGCGTTCGCACATGGTTGCGTGCCGAGTTGCGGAGTCTGCCGTTACGCTCGAGCCAGGCCGCGCCCCTGGCCTGCCCTGCTCCGTCACTCTGAGATGGCCTATTCGTCTTTCGGAGACTTCGTCCAGGCACTGGACAGGGCTGGCGAGCTGATACGTGTCCGCGAGCCAGTGGCGACGGAACTCGAGATTACCGAGTTAGCCAATCGCCAGATGAAGGCGCCTGCGGGTGGGAAAGCCCTCTTGATCGAAAAACCGACGGTCAACGGGCAAGTTAGTCCGTTTCCGGTCGCGATAAATACGATGGGTTCGTGGAAGCGCATGGCGATGAGCATGGGCGCAGAGTCGGTGGACGATGTCGCCGCCGAGTTGGGGACCTCATCAAGGCCAAACCACCGACCAGCTTTCGCGAAGCCCTCAAATTGTTGGGCACCGCCATCGAGATGCGTCACGCCAAACCCAAGCGAGTGACCACCGGTCCCTGCAAGGAGATCATGCATAGAATCGAAAGCCCGGCATTGACCAGTGGCTGGCCACCTGCACCGGATTGGAAAAATCCCGCGCAGTTCGATCCTCATCCTCCGACGCTTCTCGATTTACCCATCCTCAAGTGCTGGCCGCTCGACGGTGGGCGCTTTATTACGCTGCCCTGTGTAGTCACTCAGGATCCCGATACCGGTGAGCGCAACGTCGGGATGTATCGCATCCAAGTCTATGACCCGCACAGTACGGGCATGCACTGGCAGTTGCAAAAAGTAGGCGCACGGCACGGCCGGAGGTACTACGAGACAGGCACGCGCATGCCGGTGGCGATCTTTCTTGGCGGCGATCCAGTCTTCCCCTTTGCCGCCACGGCCCCTCTTCCCGATGGCCTCGATGAATTCCTGCTGGCCGGCTACCTGCGAAAAAAATCGATCGAGCTCGTCAAATGCGAAACCAGCGACCTCGAAGTTCCCGCCAATGCCGACTTTGTTATCGAAGGTTACGTCGATCCACGAGAGCCTCTGCGAGAGGAAGGTCCGTTCGGCGATCACACTGGCTACTACACGCTTCCCGAGCCATACCCGGTATTCCACATCACTGCGATTACCCATCGCCGCGACGCCGTCTATCCGGCCACAATCGTGGGGATTCCTCCGATGGAAGACTTCTATATGGGCAGCGCGTCGGTGAAACTTTTTCTGCCGATCTTCAAGATGAATTTCCCGGAGATCGTCGACATCGCCTTACCAGCCGAAGGTGTTTTTCACAACCTTGTCTTCGTAAGCATCAAAGAAGACCTATCCGATGCAGGCCTATAAGATCATGCACGGACTTTGGGGAATGGGGCAGATGATGTTCACCAAATACCTTGTCGTGGTAGATCATGACGTGAACGTGCATAATACCAGCGACGTCCTCTTTCGCCTGTGCGCCAATACCGACCCGCAGCGCGACAGCATCCTCACGAAAGGACCCGCCGACGTGCTCGATCACGCAACTAGCGAGATCGCGGTCGGCGGCAAACTCGGGATCGACGCAACAAAAAAGCTCGCGGGTGAAGGTTTTAACCGCAACTGGCCCCCACTCATCACCATGGAGGAATCGGTTTCGGAACGAGTCGATAGCCTCTTAAAAAATAGGAATGGCTCAAGTTCGTGAATAACCACAGCGATAAAGAGTTCCAAATGTTTTTTACAGTCCGAAGCGTTCGGAAGGATCCACTGGAAATGTCCTGTGGCGCTGGCCGCGAAGTTGCTTGCGGCAACAAGAACGGCCGACTGGAAGCAGCCAAGTGTTTCTGAATGGCATAGAGGAGGGATCGCGCGGCGCCCGATAAAAGCGCGGAATACGCGATGGGCGTCGCGAGTGGCAAGCATGGTTGGAGTCGACGTTGGCGTTCGACCAAACACAATCTCGGTCACGAGTGTGTTCTTTGCGGGCGCAGTCGGTCTTTGCCTCGTCTTGACGGAGGCGTCGCGGGCGGTTTGCGCGGGCTGCTCTTCTTGATGAGCGGCGTCCTGATCCAGATGCGCCTCCTTTGTAATCTTTTGACGGGATGGTGGCGGTCGAAGGCGGAAACAAGACCAAGTCTGGCGAAATCTACAACGAACTGCCTGACCGGTTGGCAGATGTTTTCATCCTTGTCGGAGCGGGAAACGCTTGGATGCGCGTGGACTGGGGACCTCTCCTTGGCTGGCTTTGCGCCGTCCTGGCTCTGCTGACTGCTTACGTGCGAGCGTTGGGTGCAGCAGCAGGAGCTTCGCAGCAGTTCTGTGGTCCCATGGCGAAGCAGCAGCGAATGGCGTTAATGACTTTCGCCTGCATTGTCTCCGCATTTCTCAGTTGGTCCAACCTCCACTGGCCCCTTGTTGCCGCGACCCTTACTCTTGATCGGCGCCGGGACGGCGATCACCATCGTGCGCAGGCTCCTTCGGATCGTCCGTGAACTGGAACAGAGGTGAAATCTTTAGTTGCTTCTCTTATATGCCTTCTGTCCGGACTGCGAGCCCGCTGGGTGGGGACCGATCCTGTAGACAGGCAGCGTGTCTATTTCGCCAATCATACGAGTAACCTCGATGCCGCCGTGTTGTGGGCCAGTCTGCCTGTTTCCATCAGGGAAAAGACACGACCGGTTGCCGCCAAAGATTACTGGACGGGGAGTGCGCTGCGGCGTTGGCTCGCCAATGAAGTCTTTCGCGCTCTCTTGATTGAGCGTCGGAAAGTCACCGCAGAGAACAACCCCTTGCGCGAGATGATCGCGGTTTTGGATGCTGGTGAGTCACTCATCATTTTCCCCGAAGGTGGGCGATTTCCCGGTCCCGAGCCGCAGAAGTTTAAGTCTGGACTTTTCCATCTAGCGAAGGACCGCCCGGAGGTGGAACTGGTTCCCGTCTATCTGGAGAACCTGAATCGCATCCTGCCCAAGGGTCAACTGCTACCGGTCCCTTTGCTCGGCAGCATTACCGTCGGTCGGCCGATACGACTCGAGTCCCGGGAGGCGAAGATCGCTTTTCTGGATCGCGCACGTGACGCTGTTTGGAGTTTGCATCTTTCATGACGGCCGGGTTTGACGCTGAAACGGCGATCCTCGTGGGCGGCGTCATTGTCGTGCTTCTGTTCGCTAGCATCATCGGTCGGATTCTCGCCCGCCGGCCTGGTGGCTTGGAATTCCAGTCAACGATCGCGAATTTGAACGCACGGACTCGGGCGTGGTGGGTGATGGTCGCGATCTTTCTTCTGGCCATGCTGAGCGGCGGCCTGGGCTCGGTTGTTTTGTTTGGTCTAACTTCATTTCTGGCGCTTCGCGAGTTCGTTACCATGGCGCCAACAAAGCTTGGTGATCATGGCACGCTCCTTTGGGTTTTCTTCGTAATAACTCCTATCCAATATGCTTTGGTTGCCGTCAATTGGTATGGACTCTTCTCCATCTTCATTCCTGTTTACGCCTTCTTGTTTGTTCCTTTACGCAGCGTCTTGAGCGGCGATTGCGAGCGTTTTCTGGAGCGGACGGCGACAATTCAGTGGGCGCTCATGGTCTGCGTATATTGCGTCAGTCATGCCCCGGCCTTAATGACCCTGAGAATTCCGGGGTTTGCAGGTCAAAACGGCAAGTTGCTTTTCTTTTTCGTTTTGGTCGTCCAGGCGAGCGACGTGCTCCAATACATTTGGGGAAAGATTGTCGGCCGTCACAAAATCGCTCCCACGGTGAGCCCGAGCAAAACGTGGGAAGGGTTCATTGGCGGCGTGGCGTCGGCGACGTTGCTCGGGACAGCCTTATGGTGGGCGACGCCCTTCACCCTTTGGCAAGCCGCGGCCATGTCGTTGCTCATAACCCTGATGGGATTTGTCGGTGGGTTGGTGATGTCGGCGATTAAGCGGGATCGAGGCGTTAAGGACTATGGAACACTGATCGCCGGCCACGGAGGAGTCATGGACCGCATCGACTCGCTTTGCTTCTCAGCTCCGGTCTTTTTTCATGTCACCCGCTTCTTTTTCACATGAGGTTATCGCGTGAGCAAGGGCGCGAAAAATTTGCGGAGGATGTGCGCGGCCGCCAACTACCTGCCGGCCGGGCAAGACAAAACCAACCGCAGCGCTCGGACAGAATTCGGAGATTATCACGCTGATTGAGCGATCTGCTCCTGAACGGCCTTTAGGCGATCGTAGAGTGGCATGAGGCCTTCCGGAATGATGCGCACGCCGCCGACAACTGTCATGAAGTTTGCGTCGCCTGTCCAGCGTGGAACTATGTGAAGGTGAAGGTGATCATGCACTCCAGCCCCGGCGGGTTTTCCGAGATTCCAGCCGATGTTGAAGCCCTGGGCCTTGACGCACTCCCTGAGCAGTCGCTGTGCATGAATGCATAATTGCCAGAGTTCAAGCACTTCGCTGATCGGTGAGTTCCGCCATCTCCGACACTTTGCGGTATGTCACCGCCATGAGGTGACCGGCGGAATAGGGATATTTGTTCATCAGGAGAAACGTGGATTTTCGTCGCGTGACTACAAGATGAGCTGCATCGTCGTCGCTCTGCGCAGCTTCGCTTAGAAAGTCACTCCTGGCCTGATGCTCGGCTTGGAAGTATTCGACCCGCCATGGTGCCCACAGCGATTCGAGGTGATTTTTCGGGAAAGAATCGTTCATGACACGGTCTTGATCATGTGGGTTCGAGCGCTGTCCGCTTTGCCCTCGATGGAGATTTGACCGATCGGTTCGAAGGGAAAGCGACTGCGTGCGGCGACGTCGGAATGTCCGCTCACGAGAATGTCGGCGCGGTCGCGAGTAGCTCCCTGGTGGCGCGAGGCAAGATTGATCGACTGGCCGATGGAGATAAGCTCCATTCGTTCTTTGGAGCCGATTTTACCGACAATGGCGCGTCCGGTATTGATCCGAAGCGAGGTCATGGCATCGCGGGCTTCGTTTTCGGATTTAACCCATCTTGCCTGGAGATCGTTCAAAGCCGTGCGCATCTCCAAGGCGGCTCGCACGGCATGCTCCTCCTGAGATTCACCGCCGCGCAAGGCTCCGAAAGATCCCATGAGCTCGTCACCCATGAATCTGTTCAGGGGTCCAAAGTTTTTGAAGACTGCCTCGGTCATCTGGTCAAGAATTCGTTAAGCATCGCCACAGTTTCCCCAGGACTCAACTGTTGAGAAGGTTGTAAATCCACCGACGTCGGCAAACAGGGCGGTGACCTTCTTTCGGTGGCTGTAGTGACTGCTTTGCCGCGTGACCGATTTCATTTGAGGGTATCCTCCGAAAGATAGCGCGCCAGCGCCAGAAAAGCCGCGGCATCCGTCGGTCATAAAGGCAGCCATGAACGCTGCGAAGACCGCCACGACCAGCAAGAGAGTGAAGACCTTTGTTCGAAAGCGATCCCAAGTTTCGGCGTAAGAATCCACGTAAACTTCTGAACTCTGCGATATTATCAGAGCGCCGCCAGGATCGCTTGCGAGGCACGGAGAGCTGCGCCATCGGCCTCCAAAGTCGATACAATCTCGTGGACCTCTGCTGACGAGGTTCGCACGTGCCATGGGATCGTTGAGAAGACGGAGGGTTTCTCGCTGCCAGAGCTTCGGGTGTGGCGAGATGCTGGATGAACTCACGAATTACGTGCGGTGCGGGCTGAGCTGGCAGTCGGGAATCAGCCGGAGGATTTTGTTTATAGTTGTTGAGGATATTAATGATGCCCAGACAATCGACATCCACGACACGGCGACCGACCTCAAAAGTTAGCCAGGCGACACGATAGACAAGACAATACGGGAGACCAAAGAAGGCAGCCTCGAGTGTCGCCGTCCCGGAACATACCATACCCACACAGGCGCGCTGCATCAGCTGATGCGCGGTTCCAGTTCGAACCGCAATCGGGAGATCTCCGGCGAGCTGTTTCATCCGCCTGGCATGAGGCTCACTTGCCGCAGCCGCCTCAAAGCGAACATCCGGCCGTGCTTGTTGGATGAGACGGCCGGCTTCGACCATCGTCGGGAAGATGCGTTTCACCTCCCTTTCTCGACTTCCGGGGAAGAGCCCGACGAGGTCACCTTCGCGATTGATGCTAATCTTTTCCTTGGCGAGCGCCTCCAGCAGGGGATGTCCTGCAAAGACCGTGTGAAGTCCGCTCGCTTCGTACATCGGTTTCTCGAAAGGAAACACGCAAACCATCAGATCAAGCAGGCGCGCCATTTCGGGGATGCGCCCGCGATTCCAGGCCCACACTTGAGGGCTGATATAGTAGAGGATCTTGCCGGGGAAGTGGCGATTCCGCAGCGCCTTCGCCAGACGCACATTAAATCCCGGATAGTCCACAAGGACAACCGCGGCCGGCCTGAGTTCCTCGATTCGCTCCAGCATGCGATAAAACTTTCTTCGAAAGTATCGATAGTGCTTGAGGACGTCCCAAAGTCCAAGGACGCCTGCTTCCGCAATCCAATTGTCGAACGGTTCGGCGGACAATGCTTGCATATTGGGACCGCCTGCGCCGACGAATCGCAGATTCGGCTCGAGCGAATGCAGCGCTCTCATCAGTTCGGCGGCACGGGCGTCGCCGCTGGCCTCCCCGGCAACGAACCACAAGGTGGTCATGCGAGGGTTTGCGTGGTCTTTTTACGAGGATCGGCCTCTTCGATGCGTCGAGTTATTTCCAAGGCGATGTCGAGCGCGTCGGCGGCCTCGTGACCGGAAACTTTGGGTTTGGCCCCGTCGTGGGCGCACTGGATGAAAGCCTCGAGTTCTATTCTGAGAGGTTCGCCGCGCCGAATCTCAACTTTTTCCCGCACGATCTCCTTGCCCTTGAGTCCATCGCGAAGGCCATACATCACCCCATCCTGTTTTTGATAATCGAGAGAAAGATAGGCGTTCTCTTGAAAGACGCGGATCTTTCGGACCGTGTCGCGGCTGATGCGGCTCGCGGTGACATTGGCCACGCAGCCGCTCTCGAAGTGAAAGCGAACGTTTGCGATATCTTCGCCTTTGCTAAGAACAGCTATCCCCACCGGGTCCATGCTGACGATTGGCGAGCGAACAATATGCAGGATGATCTCGATATCATGGATCATCAGGTCGAGAACGACTCCGATATCAGTGCTCCTGTTTGGGTAAGGCGAGAGGCGGGTAACTTCGAGGAAACGAGGATTGTTGAGCTTGTCCTCCAATGCGACGAGCACTGGATTGAACCGCTCAATGTGTCCTACCTGGAGCACGCAGGAGCGACTCGCGGCGAGTGCGGCGAGAGCGCGCGCCTGGGTGGGCGTCTCGGCAATCGGTTTCTCGATGAGCAGGTGTTTACCTTGCTCCAGCAGGTAGGCCCCGATCTCATAATGAGTGACCGTCGGCGTACAAATGGTCGCTGCATCGACAAGCCGGGCAAACTCTTCCAGCGAGTGAGCCGCGTAGGTGTGGTATTTCTTCGCGACGCGTTGCGCTACATCCTGGTTCCGATCAAAGACCGCCGACAAGCTGCAGGACTCGAGCTCTCGATAAACGCGGGCATGATTCACGCCCATATGGCCAACACCGACAACCCCCGTGCGAAGAAGATTCATCTGGAAATTCCGTAGAGTGTCACGCCTGCGTCCTGGGCGGCCCGACAAACGGCAGGACTATCCAGGAGCAGGGTTCGGTTTGCTTCACAGGCAATTGCTTTGATTCTAGCTTCGCGGGCGACTTCGATGGTGGTTTCACCGATCACGGGAACATCGAAGCGCATGTCCTGATTCGGCTTCGTCACCTTCACCAATATCGCGCCCTTGCCTCCGAGGCTTCCCCCGCGACGAAGGCAATCATTCGTGCCTTCAAATGCCTCGACGGCGAGAACAGTGCCCGATTTGACAACCACACTTTGGCCGATATCCAAACGGCTGATTTCCTTGGCGGTGTCGAATCCAAAATGCATGTCGTCGATGTCCCTTTGTTTGAGGTTGGGGCCCGCCATGTGGCCCGGGCGAGCGACGTGATCCTCGAGAAAGGTCATGGCATTGAGCAGCTCGAGCCCGATGCTGGCGAGTTGATTGGCGACTTCACCAAAGAGCGTCTCGGCATTGCGTCGCCTCAATCTTGCCAGCAGGATCAAGGCGCGAAAGTCAGGACGCAGATCGAAGAGGTTTGCCGGCGCAAGTTGGCCGGCCATCATCGCATGGCGCGCGCCCGATTTCCGGGCCGCTTCGAGTAGCTTGCCAAGCTGACCGACGCGCAACCAATGCACCTCGTCGGCTCTGGCGCTCGTCGTCGGAGGGGTTTCGCCCTCGAATGCCGCGACGGAGATCCTTTTCACTCCCGAGGCGCGGGCCGATTCTATCAAGAGAGAAGGATAGCGACCTCCTCCGGCGATGAGAAATAGGGTTTCGGGTATGGTCAACGGGTGTTCTTTACTTGCCCTGTCCCCGGCTGACAAGCGATCGGGCTACGATCATTGATTCCAAAACAGGTCACTGAATCGATTCACACGAAATTGTTCTTTCTTCTTGGAAGGCGTCAAGGGAGGAGATGCTGAGGATGACGGTGATGAGGAGATCCCTCGCTCCGGTTTGGTCTCAGAACGGCCCCCCGTGGCGTCCATCGCCAGGGCGCCTTTTTCCTCGATGTTAAATGTATTCACCGCGACCAGGGCGCTTCGGCCGCCGCCGTGAAGTTTGCGGTGCTGCGCGATGAAGGCGCCCGGGACATAGTAATTGGTCAGATCTTTGGGGAAACCGCGCTGATTGTAGCCGATGAAGATATTCTTCCTTAATTCAAAGTGCAGGTGGGCGACGTACATGCCGCGATTGGTCCCGATGGTGCCAATCTGCTGGCCACGGACGATCTGCTTTCCTTCGGCCACGAAGATTCGGTCCAGATGCGCATAGACCGAGTCCACGGTTTTCATTTGCTTTTCTTCGAGGAAAATGTGCCGGATGATCACGAGGTTCCCCCAACCCATGCGCATATTACGCGCGAGGACGACAACACCATTAGCCGTCGCGTAAACGGGCTTGCCTAAATCGCTATTGCCTCCTTCCAGGCCGTTCCAATCTTCGCCCATATGGTAGCGACTCCGAAACCCCCGCGAAATATAGTAGCCTTCTGCATCTGGTTTTCCGACTGGTTGATCGAAACCATCAGCCAGCCGGGTCCTCATCGTCTCCGGCGAGGGAGCGCTGACCAGCGCGGTTACCAAACAAAACAGGAATAGCCAAAAGGCGTATTTTCGGAGGAACCGCATCGATCCGACTTTAGATTGTGAGCAGCCGGTTGCAACTTTTCGCTGGCGCCAGCTTGCCGGTCGTGAAGGAATCTTTTAGCTATCAACCTGCATGTCCTCGATAACTTTTCTCGGAACCGGCCCCGGCAACGTCGTTGCCGGACGCTTTCAGTCGAGCATTCTCCTGGAAGTTGGAGGCAAGCGTGTCCTCTTGGATGCGGGCGAACCGTGCAGCACTCAGCTCTTGGATCTTGGCTTTCGACTTCCGGACCTGGACGCGATCTGGATCACTCACGCTCATGCCGATCACCTTGGGGGCCTGCCGCTCCTCATCCAGGCAAGTTGGCTGCATGGTCGCCGCCAACCGCTCCCTTTGGGTGTTCCGCAGCACCTGGCGGTGCCGTTACGTTCCTGGCTCGATGCAATCTTATTGTCGTCGGACGTAACACGTTATCCCTTGGAAATCTTCTCATGGCAGAGCGGCCAGGCGCTCGTGATGGATACGCTCGAGGTGAGACCATTTCCGACCACCCATCTCGACGGCTTGAGAAAGCTGACCGGCAATGACCAGGTCGAATCGTTTCTCTTTGAGATCACCGCGGCCGAAAGGCGGTTTGTCTATTCAGGGGACCTCGGAGCACCGAGCGATTTGAACGAGATTCTCAAAGAACCTCTCGACCTTTTGATCTGCGAGCTCTCCCATTTCACACCTGAGGAACTGGCGTCTGCACTTCAAGGTGCACGCGTCGGCACGTTGTGTCTCACGCATGTGGCGACCGAGTTCGACGAGCGTCGCGGAGAAATTCAGATGCTCATTGAAAGAGAGCCTGGCATCGACAGCGTCTATCTCCCAGATGATGGGGAGAGAATCGACTTCTAAACTAATCCGCAGCTTGCCCGGGCTGTTGAACGGGGACTACCGGCAGCGGGTATCGTAGTCTAAGGTCATCATCTAGCCGAATCTCGACGTGGTAAACCCCATATTGCTGAAACTGCACGCCGCCTAGCACGTGGACGTTCGTAACGTAAGAATCTAAAGCGGGGAGGGTGAACTTTAGCTCGCTTTGAGCTATGGTTTGCTCATCGTCGCAGCCAAGAATAAGCGATTTCTCGACGAACTCTCCGGTGCCTCCGCACCATCGCGTCCAGAGGCAAAGCTTAAAGAATCCAACGGGGAGGGCGTGGGCCGGAATCATTCCGAACACCCCAACCAGCGTTTGCTGTCCGCTAATTTCTGTCCGCACATCCTCGCAAGCAACCGTCGCTTGCAAATCTGGAGGGATCACCTCGGCCATGTCTCAATGAGTGAGCCAACCGCCAAAAATTAGAAGAGTCACCACGATGGCGAGTGCGATTCGATAATAGCCAAAGATCTGCATGCCGTGCCTCTTTAGATAGGCGACCATCCATTTCACCGCGAGAACCGCCGAAATCCAGGCGCCGAGAAAGCCGAAGAAGAGCGCCAGCAGGCCGAAGGACTGCACCATCTCTTCTCCGTACTTCAAGCCATCGTAGACGGTCGCAGCGGTCAAGGTCAGCAGTCCCAGCAAAAAGCTAAATTCCACCGCGGCCGGCAAGCTTAGTCCAACGATGAGCCCTCCGACTATGGTGACCAGGCTGCGGCTCACCCCCGGCCACATGGCAATACATTGGATGAGGCCGACCACAATCGCCATCCTCCAAGTAAGCGATTCCAGACTAAGTCCCGATTGGTGAGTGTTCGTTTGGCGCGAAGCTTGCCACCAACTCACCGCCAGGATGGCCACGCCGCCAAAAAACCACGCAGCGACAATCGGCCACAGCCCCCATGCTTCGCCGCCAAAAAGGTATTTCTTGATCGGCTTTTCGAGAAGGAGACCGATTATCGCCGCGGGAAGAAAAGCAGCAATCACATTGATCGCCATTCGCAAGCCCTGGGCGTCACGCCCGACCAGTCCAAAGAACATTTGTCGGACACGCGAGAAGTAAAGCCCGAGAACCGCGACGATGGCGCCGACCTGGATGCAGATGGCAAAGGCGTCCGCCGATTGGCTTTGCGGGATGCCCAGCGCTCGTTGTGTAAGAAGAAGATGTCCCGTGGAGCTGACTGGGAGATACTCGGTGAGTCCCTCAACGATACCGAGGATGAGGGCCTTCCACCAATCCATAAAGATTTCGATGCGAGTGGCTGTCCGGGCCGAACGCTTCAGCTTCGCACAGCGCTAGATAGCGTTCTCGCCAGTTTCCTCAGTCCGGATTCGAATCGCGTTCTCGATCGGAAGAACAAAAATCTTGCCGTCCCCAATCTTGCCGGTCTTAGCAGAGTCGGAGATAGCTTTAACGGCCTTTTCGACGATGTTGTCGACGACCACGATTTCGAATTTGACCTTGGGCAAGAAGTCGACCGTGTACTCACTGCCGCGGTAGATTTCGGTATGCCCCTTTTGACGACCGAAACCTTTCACCTCACTGACAGTCATTCCCTCGATTCCCACTTCCGCTAGAGCCTCTTTGACGTCCTCCATTTTGAACGGTTTAATGATGGCCTCGATCTTCTTCATACAGCAGAGTGTTTAAGCAGCTTAACGAACCTTGGCAAGCGGAGATGCGGGGGAAAATCGCCGCCGGGGGTTCTCTTAAATGAAGCCGCGTCAATGGCGGCGCAGTTCGGTCGGTCGCTATTTACGGCATTTGCCGCGAATCAAGCATATGCGAGGCACGTGGCTGCATCGCAAGTTGGGCGATCGTCTCTTTGCCCGTGAAATGTGGCAACCGGAGCGTGGGCGCTTTGCTTTTGGGTGCGCCCTTGGCGTCTTTTTTGCGATGATGCCGATCCCCTTTCAGATGGTGGCCGCAGCGCTGGTTGCTTTTCTCTTGCGCGTCAACATTCCTGCGGCTGTGGCTTGCACCTGGGTGAGCAATCCGCTGACCACGCCGCTCATTCTATTTAGCGAGTACTATCTGGGTTCATTCGTTTTGGGAGGGGAGGCAAGCGATCAGCCAAAGGAGGACATGCTGGCGCTGCTCGCGCACGCGCCATGGCCGCTCTTGGTGGGGGCGCTCATCTCAGGGACGATTCTCTCGATCGGGGCGTATCCGCTCGCACTGGCGGGCTGGGATTGGTTGAGTGCGCACATCCTAAAATCTCGAAAAGAGAGGTCGTGAAAAAAATTCCCGAGAGTTCGAAAATGCTTTTAAGTTCACGCACAGGGGGGCATAGCTCAACGGTCAGAGCAGGCGGCTCATAACTGCTTGGTTCACGGTTCGAATCCGTGTGCCCCCACACTTTTTCTCTTCGAAAGGCGTTTGCGGCTCTTCTTTTTCTTGCCAGGAGTCGTCACGAACTCGTGAGATGCTCCCGATGGCGTCGCCGCTTCGGATACTTGGCAAAGCTAGTTTTCTTCTCTTCGTCTTGGCGTTGCTGGTGGTCGGCTTTGTCTTGGCATGGTTTGCCTCGTGGCGCTCGGACGAACTTGCCTCGCTCGATTCCATGAGTGAACTCGCTGAGACGAGGAAGGGCAGGGTAGAATATGTTGATCGGGGAGAAGGTCCCACGCTGCTGGTGTTTCACGACGCGCCGGGCGGTTACGATCAGGCAATGCTGCTCGGTTCGCTCTTTGCCGAGGAGGAATTTCATCTGGTGGCGCCTTCGCGTCCTGGCTATCTCCGCACCCCATTAACAACCGGTCAATCGTTCGCTGAGCAAGCCGACGCCATGGCCGCACTCCTAGAGACGATGGGGATTTCCCGGGTGGCGGTGCTGGCGAGTTCGGTTGGGGCACCGGCAGCGATGCACTTCGCGGCACGTTATGCGGATAAAGTATGGGCTCTCGTGTTGCTATCGCCAGCGACAACAATCTCCGCCGCCGATGAAAAGACGATACGCATCGACTTGGGACAGTTGGTTAACGACCGCCTGGAAGGCGATTTCGGCGCCTGGCTGGCCATGGAGACTTTGCAAAAGGATCCGCGGAAGCTGCTCGTCGGGATTGTCCGAGCTGAGAATGACGCGGCCCAGGGTGAACGTGGGGGGTTGGTGGAGTACATACTCGATCAACCCGACCAACGGGAGTGGTTTGAAAGTCTGATCGAAACCTTCGTACCGCCGAGCGCGAGGGAGGCTGGCGTTCGCAACGATCTTCAGCAACTCCACACGTTAGGCGAGCTTCCTCTTGAGCGAATCGTCGCTCCGACACTTATTGTGCACGGCACCGCTGATAAGCTGATCCCTATCTCAGAATCCGAAGCCATGGCCGCTCGCATACCCGGAGCGATAATTTATCGCGTCGATGGAGCTGGTCACCTGGTTGAGCTTGGGCCCAAAGCTGCGGAGGTGCAAAGTAAGATCCTCGAATTTCTTCGCGAGCATTCTGCCGGGCAAATCCCGCGCTGAGGATGAAAGAGGTGACTAGTTGGCGGCGCCAACAGAGACGGCTCCGGCGGGACGATCTTGATACGCGGGAAGTTCCACTTCCCGGCGAAATATGAAATGGATTTCACCTGCGGTGGCGCAGGATTTCGCTCGTGCGGGCACTGATGCCTATCGCGTCGCGGATGGGCAAGGATGTCGGATCGAGCGCTTTGGCGACGGAGCGATCGCCTCTCACTGCAGTATGACAGCGCCCCTCGAGATTGTAGATGAACTCGCACGTTGGTGCGACCGGGCAGAAGTTTCGCTGCGGAGAACGTATGCGCGCCGCCTGGTCACAGCTCCCGGGAGGCAGGACCGGCCTGAGGCGTTGGGAAACGCGGCACCCCCTCATAACGGCATCGCGCACGAAGAGGGCTTATCCTATGAAATCGATTTTATGGCCGGTTATTCATGCGGATTGTTTATCGATCAACGCGCGAATCGTCGGCGAGTTCGGACCGGCTGTTCGGGAAGGTTGCTAAACCTCTTCTGCTATACCTGTTCGTTTTCGGTAGCCGCAGCCGCGGCCGGAGCGCAAACGGTCAATATCGATCTGGCCAGATCCGCGCTGGACCGCGGATGCCGCAACTTCGCTCTCAATCAGCTTTCCACCAAAGGTCACCGCTTCATTGCGGATGATGTGCTCGAAGTTCTCCCCAGGTTTGCGCGCCGCGGCGAGAAATTTGAATGGATTGTCCTGGATCCGCCCACTTTCTCAAGAGGACACAAAGGCAGAATCTTGCGACTGGAAAGCGACTATGGACGGCTTATCGAGATGGCGTGCGCGTGTGCCTCTCCGGGCGCGATGATCTTGCTTTCAGCTAATTGCTCGACCTTCGACACGGGCAAGCTCAAGGCGCTCGGACGCGCTCATGTTGGATCTAACCTGAGCTTTCTCGAGCCTGAGCCGCTGCCGGACATCCCGACCACGCGGGGGGCCTCGACGGTTTGGATGCAGATCCCTGGCTAAGCACCGACTTGACCGTTTCGACTCTCTGGCTCGGATTGCACTGGATTGGTAAGAACTCCGATCTTTTCGATTTCCACAGAGACGATGTCACCCGGTCCAAGCCACCGCGGAGGAACCGCGGCCATTCCAACCCCGTGGGGCGTTCCGGTCAGTATCACTGCGCCCGCAAGCAACGTGGTGCTGCCGCTCAGAAATTCGATCAAGGCGGGAACATCAAAGATCATGTCGCCGGTATGGCAATCCTGAACCGTCTCTCCATTGAGAATCGTCCGAATCGCGAGCCCACTCGGATCGGGGATCTCGTCGGTAGTTACGAGACAAGGTCCGAGAGGGCAGAAGGAATCAAAAGATTTACCGCGACTCCATTGGCCGCCACCTTTCTGTTTCTGCCAATCACGGGCGCTAACATCGTTGGCACAGGTATAGCCCAGGACAAAACGGAAGGCGTCTCGCCGGGACACGTTCTTACACGCTTTTTTGATCACGACGGCGAGTTCGCATTCGTAGTCGACCTCTCTGCTCGGCAGATGCGTAGGAATGAGAATCGGATCGCCAGGATTCTGCAAGGCGTTCAAGCCCTTTCCGAATAGCACAGGATACTCAGGGATCTTTGCTTTCGTCTCCTCCGCGTGCCGGCGGTAGTTCAGTCCAATGCCAAGGATCTGTGATGGCGCGATTGGAGCAAGTATTTTTCTGACTTCGGCGGGCCGATCGAGAGACCTTAATCCCGACAGAATATCGCCTTCGAATTCGATGAGTTGTCCACCCGGGTGTTCGAAAGCGTACTTCACATGATCACCAGGATCCAGATAGCGAATTATTCTCATAACGTTGCCTCAGCATGATGCGTTTTTCCGGAGCAAGCGCGCACATTCTCCACCTCGTGATGATCTGGAGTTACCGACCGGGTTCGGCGCGAGGGATAAGCTGGCGCGCGCCGAGACTTGCCTTCGGCGCAGGGTGGACGAGATGAGGGGCGTCGGTGTAAGTTGAGATGCCCTCACGAGCCAATGCGTGACTATTTCGTTTACCTGCCGCAACAACCGCCAGGCAATATTTGGGACTGCACTGCGACCTCAGTCGGGTTTGCGCGAGTAGTTCCTCACGCGAAGTATCCTCCCGCAAGGCACCCCGCCGATCACCATTTTGAATGGTCTCACGGTCGAATTCTCCAGTGCTACCAGATCATCTTTATCGCCGAAGGCTCCGGAGTTTTCGAAAGTGAGCACACGCGTGAACCGCAGCCGGTCGAGTCGGGCACGGTGCTTCTTCTTTTTCCCGGGGTTTGGCACCGCTATGCTCCCGATATCGCTACCGGGTGGGCCGAGCATTGGATTGAGTGTCAAGGACCCATATTTGACGAAGCCGTTCGGACGGGAATTGTTCAGCCAAGTCAGCCGATCCTTCATACTGGGCTAGAGCCTGATTTGCTGAGGTGCTTTGAGCGTTGCCACGCACTTGCCTCTCGCGGTGCGCTCGCAAATCAGCACCTCCTTTCTACGATGGGGGTTCATCTGCTCTCGGTGATTGGGTTTCTTCAAAGCGGCCCGCGCTTCGATCGCCGCATCGATGAGTTGATCGAGCGTGCGCATGCGTTGATCGCTCTTCGTTGTCAGGAGCGCCTCAGTCTCCCGGCGATCGCTGCGGAACTCGGCGTCAGTTACTCGCACTTGCGCCAAACTTTTACGAAGCGCATTGGTCTCAGCCCAAAGCAATATTACTGCCAAGTCCGGCTGCAAAAGGCTCAGGAACTCCTAGCAAACACGACGCGTTCGGTGCAGGAGATCGCGGACATTCTTGGGTTTCATTCTGCTTTTCAGCTTTCCAAGCACTTTAAGCAGCATGTGGGCGAGGCGCCGCAACATTGGCGCTTGAAGCTGAAACGACGAACGCCGCCCCGGGTCAGATCCCAGCCAGTCGAGCGAAGTCGGCGATCCAAAAAGCTGCGAAGAAAATCGTCGCCGGCGCGGACTGGCTGACAGCTTCACTGATCATCGAGCTCTCAAAGGTACGGCGTGAAGAGCCGGGCGATTCCATCGCGCAACTTGATCGCGAGAGGTCGTCCGTCCACGTCGTCAAGAGAGAGTGCACGGGCCTCCCGCATGCTTTCTCTGGCTGTGTGCAAGAGCCGTTGGCAGAATTCCCGACTATAGCACTCGACATTGAACTCGAAGTTAAGTCGCAAACTACGCGCATCCCAATTTGCCGATCCAAAGAGCGCCCAGGCCTCATCAACAATCATGAGCTTGGAGTGATCAAACTCGCCGGGACTTAGCCAGACACGGCAGCCACGCTCGAGCACTTGCCAGAGCTGTCCGAACGTCGCCCAATGCACATAGGGCAGATTGGAACGCCAAGGCAGGAGGATGTCGACTTCGACGCCGCGCATTGCCGCCGCATTGAGCGCTGAAACAATTCCTGTGTCCGGCAGAAAATAGGGCGTGATGATACACACAGATCGCCGGGCGGCGTTTAGAGCGCCAATAAAGACCCAGCGCAGTCTTTCGAAGCTCTCATCTGGTCCCGCCTCGATGCCGCGCGCAAACATCTCTCCAGCAGAGGCAGCCACTGGGAACCATCGCTCGCCACGCAGCGGCTCGCCGGTAGTGAATTGCCAATCATTTGCAAAGGTCTCGGTCAGATGGCCGAGGACCGGTCCGGTCAGTTGAAAATGTATATCCCGAAAAGGTCGGGTCTCCGCTTCGAGACTCCAATATTCGCGCTTGATGTTGAAACCGCCGGTGAAGCCCAGCAGGCCATCCACGATGAGAATTTTCCGGTGGTTACGCAGGTTAATGGCGGGTAGCCATCGTGGGATCAGGCGGGGGTTGAACAGCGCCACGCTCACTCCCTGCTCTCGTAAGCGTCGGGCGACTGGAGGCCACGAATAGTTCGCCCCAACGGCATCGATCAAAACGCGGACCTCGATGCCACGAGCGTGAGCCCCGCCAAGAGCATCCACGAACTGCTTCCCGCCACCCGCGCCATCGAAAATGTAGGTGGAAAGGCCGATCGAGGTTCTTGCGGCTTCAATCGCCTCAAGCATGGCCGGATAAGCCTCGATGCCGTTGGCTAGTGGCACGATGTGGTTGCCTCCAAGCAGGGGCCGCGCGGTCACTCGCTCGACAAGTCGGGAGAACAAGCGGAATGATTCCTCTTCTGGACCGAAGACGATTTCCGGTGGACGGGGTTCCACGGAGCTCGTGTCAGTGCTTGCGCGATGATGGGCCTTCTCGCCTCGCAACGCGACCGCGTGCCGTCGCACGCGATTAACACCCAAGAGAAGATACAGAATCGAGCCGGCTGCAGGGATGAGCCAGATCACGAGAACCCAAATGGCTGCAGCGCGCGGCTCGCGCTTGTAGATTACTGCGTGTCCGGACGCGATTAGTGCCGTGACAAAGATAACGGCGCTGATTGTGAGTTGAAGGATTGCCATCCCGTGAATTCCGAGGTGGGCCTTACGTCACAGCGAAGGACATTGCAACAGACCAGAGTCCTTTAGATCGGAAACTCGGTGACCTCGCTTCGATAAGGGCGTGGCGGGTTCCGAGGCAATCAAAGCGTTCGCGACTTCCGAATCAGATCATCTCAAGAGGGCGGCGTTTAGACGGCGGAGGGAACAAGCGATCTAGCTCCAGGAGTTGGTCTGGTGTCAGTTCGTGATTGAGTGCACGGAGGTTTTCCTGAAGTCGTGAGCGATTGCTGGTCTTTGGGATTACGGCGATGTCATTGCTGGCAAACAACCAAGCCAGTGCGGCTTGAGCGGGGGTCATGTCCCACTTGCGTGCAAAAGCGGCAAGTGTCTTGTCACGCGTGAGCCGTCCCTGCTCTATCGGTGAATAGGCCATGATGGGCACACGCCGCTCGCGAAACCATGGAAGAAGATCCCATTCAATTCCGCGCCGCCGCAGGTTGTAGAGAACCTGATTGGCGGTGGTTGAGGAACCTCCCGGAACTCGCCACAATTCTTCCATGTCATCGACGTCAAAATTGCTGACACCATAATGCCGGATCTTGCCCTTGCTTTGCAGGCTGATGAAGGCCTCCATGGTTTCACCGAGCGGCACACTTCCGCGCCAATGCAGCAGATATAAGTCGATCCGGTCGGTTCGCAATCGGCGCAAGCTCCGTTCGCATGCAGCGATGGTCCCGCTGCGAGAGGCATTGTGCGGATAAACTTTGCTGACGATGAACGCCTGATCGCGGCTCCGACTGAGGGCTTCGCCGACAAGCTCCTCAGTGCGGCCGTCGCCATACATCTCTGCGGTGTCGATCAGATTCACACCAAGCTCAAGCCCCAATCGCAACGTTTCGATCTCTTCAGCGCGCATCGTCATGTTTTCGCCCATCCGCCAGGTTCCCATGCCCAAAGCAGGCAGCTTCTCGCCAGATGGCAGAGCGACGGTTCTCATGACTCACTATCTACGAGGCGGAACTGCGCCAGGCAGGTCGGCCGCTTTTGGGTAGCAGGCTGCTGACCATCATCAACTCGCCAACGTTCTCCGGAGTGATGAGACCGCGCAACCTGCCGAAACGATCCACCACCGGGAGCGCAGGAAACGCGCTTTCCTGCATAAGCTGAAACGCCTTGTCAAATGGCTCGTCTGCCCGGACCGTCGGCAGGTCGCGCTGCATGACATCCGCGACCGCCGCTGTCGATCCTTTTTGCTTTAATGCGGCGATCAGCCTGTCTCGTGTGAGGACGCCGAGGATTCGATCCTCTGAATCCACTACCGGAAACTCATGCTGGGATGTGCGAAGGAGCGCTTCCACGGCATCCTCCAACGTGGCCTCGGGAGGAAGTCTTACCAAGTGCGTCACCATTGCCTCGGAGACCGTCAGATTTAAGGAGAGGTCCTTCAATTGGGCCATCGCGGCCTCTTGCTGGGCGCCAAGAAAGATGAAGAGGGCAATGAAGATGAGCAGCGGATTGCTAAACAGTCCAGTGAAACCAAAGACCGATGAAACCAAAGACATGAAACCAAAGACAAATGCGAGTGCCTGCCCGATCCAGGCTGCAATCTGGGTGGCGCGCGCGTAGGGAAGAACCATTGCGAGGAGCGCACGAAGCACGCGTCCCCCATCCATCGGGAAGGCTGGGATCAGGTTGAAGAGCACCAACATCACATTGACCGAGGTTAGCTTCGTGAGCATGCCGACGCTCGGGTGCTCAACTTGTTCGAGATTCTCGATCGCTGCCGAATGGCCGAGGATGAGAGTGAGCACAACAGCTATGCCCACGTTAACCAGAGGGCCAGCAATCGCGACAATCAATTCCTGCCAAGGCTTATCCGGCATACGCTGAAGTCGGGCCACCCCACCAATTGGGAGCAGCGTGATATCAGGCGTGGGAATCCCAAAAGCGCGCGCCGCCAGCACGTGGCCAAATTCGTGAAGCAGAACGCAGCCAAAGAGCGCCAGGATAAAGAGCACGCCTGGGATGGCGGCGGCCGCGCCTCCTAGCTGATAATAAGAGAATCCAATCCATGCCACAAACAGGAGGAACGTAATGTGGATGCGCACCTCGGTTCCGGCGACGCGAGCGATTCTGACCGACCAGCGCATGGCCTTGAGAATCGCTCCTTTCTTGACCGTGCGCAAGACGCATGGAACTTCGCGCCTGACGCTCCCATTAGCCTTTGCCATTGCTCCAGCACAACGATAGCGTCGCGAGAGCCTATGGCGACGAACGAGAGCAAGAATTCACCAGGGCGTGCCTTTGGTGCGCCGGGCATCGACCCCCGCTGGACGCACAGCGCCAAAGAGGGGATCGGGACGGCTTACCATACGAGCTGTCATGTCTGGTTCACGCTGAGCCACGGCATTCTTAATGAAATCTACTATCCGACCATTGACCAGCCGAACACGCGCGATGCGCAATTGCTCATCACGGACGGCGAGAGTTTTCTGCACGAGGAGAAGCGAGATTTGCAGCACGAGGTCAATTATCCGGAGCGCAATTGTTTGCTTTACCGGCTCGTCAATTCTGATCCGGCAGGCCGTTACCGTATCATCAAACACGTGCTGGCGGATCCGCATCGCTCGGTGGTGCTCATGCACATTCGACTCGAAGCTCCCGATGTCGTGCTGCGTCGTCAACTGAAGGTGTTCGTTCTTCTCGCACCGCACCTCATGAGGGGCGGTGCCGACAACTCCGCGTGGGTTTGCGAGTTCGCCGGTCGGAAGCTCTTCCATGTCGCCCGGGAAGGCACTCACCTCTCGCTGGGCTGCAATCCCGATTTTGTGCGCCGCTCGGTTGGCTATTCCGGTGCCAGTGACGGATGGCGCGACCTCATGGATAACTTTCAAATGGACTGGGAGTTCCGGGCGGCGGAAGGCGGAAATGTCGCGCTGACCGCGGAATTGGATCCTTCCCAGAACGAGTGGACCGTAGGGATCGCCCTGGGGCGCAGTGCGCAAAGCTCGGCGACCAAGCTCTTACAGTCGCTCGCCGATCCATTTGATGCCCACCGCGCGGGCTACGTGCGGCAGTGGCATCGCGCTGAGATCGAGGCTGATTACGACTTGAGTGACCAGACGGGTGATGAGGGGGGAATGTATCGGCTCAGCCGTTGCGTGCTCCTGGCGCATGAGGACAAGCTGTTTCAGGGCGCTCTCATTGCTTCGCTGAGTATTCCCTGGGGAGAGACTAAAAGCGATGACGAGCTCGGCGGTTATCACCTAGTCTGGACGCGAGACCTGGTGCAGAGCGCTACCGCGCTGCTCGCCACTGGGCAAAGCGATACCCCATTGCGCGCTCTGATCTGGCTGGCTTGCATTCAGAAAGGTGACGGTGACTTTCCGCAGAATAGCTGGATCGACGGCAGAGCTTACTGGAGCGGCGTGCAGTTGGATGAGATTGCCTCGCCCATCCTGCTCGCCTGGAGACTTCATCGGGAAGGCAAGCTGACGACTTTTGACCCTTGGCACATGATCGCCAAGGCAACGCGCTTTCTGCTTCTTCAAGGTCCCGTCACAGGCCAGGAGCGGTGGGAAGAGCAGTCGGGCTACTCTCCATCTACGCTGGCAATGGTGATTGCGGCGCTGGTATGTGCTTCGGAATTCGCACGCGCCCGCAGTGAGAATGAGGTCGCCGAGATCACCCTAACCTACGCCGATTGGCTCGCCTCGCACCTCGAGGACTGGATGGTTACCTCGCGGGGTGAGCTCGTCCCAGGGGTGCCGCGGCACTACATTCGGATCACCCCTTGCGATCCGACCGCCATTGATCCGCACCCCGAGGTGGATACGCTGGAGATTCAGCTTGCCAATGGCGCGGGGCGACACGCTGCGCGCAACGTCGTCGGTGGCGACTTCCTTCATCTCGTTCGTCTCGGAATTCGAGATCCAGATGATCCGGTGATTCTTGACTCAATCAAGGTGATCGACCAGGTGATCCGGCGCGAGTTGCCGCAAGGACCATGCTGGAGGCGTTACAACCACGATGCCTACGGTCAGAAAGATGACGGATCGGCATTTGACGGCACCGGGGTGGGTCGTTGCTGGCCGATTCTCACTGGCGAACGCGGACACTACGAGCTAGCGGCAGGAAACGATCCCCTGCCATATCTTCGCGCACTCGAGTGCATGGCCAATGAAGGTGGCATGCTGGCTGAGCAGCTCTGGGACGATGCTGAACTTGCCGATGGCAGTTTCAAATGCGGTAAGCCAACCGGGTCGGCGATGCCCCTATGCTGGTCGCACGCCGAGTATGTGAGCCTGGTTCGCAGCCGGCGCGATCGGGTGGTATTCGATCGGATCGAGCCGGCGTATCAGCGCTATGTCGCGGCGCCTGTGCTCAGTCGCTATGAAATCTGGAGCTTCCGCCATCAAACCCGGCAGGTCGCACGTACAAGAACGCTTCGACTGCTTACAGGGGCACGCGCGGTGGTCCGCTGGACCCGTAATGAATGGCAGGATGCGGACGATCTTGAATGCACCCGTAGTGCGTTGCCCGACCTATTCGTCACAGATCTTCCCACGGCCGAGCTACCCGCCGGAACGGCGCTCGAATTTACTTTTCATTGGTTCGACGTTGACAAATGGGAGGGGCGCAACTTCTCGGCACACATCAAGTGATTCTAACGGCGTTTCTCGCCATCACCGGTCTTCCGCGCATCAATCTCAAATCGACTCTTCGATGAGGTCGAGTTCTCCGCTAAAATGGGCAACCGCACTGTTGAAGCGCGCGAATTTCGTAATATTTAGGCCGCCGCGGGTCTTCTCTTTTGCTTGAGAAGGGCGTTGGTGGAACGCACGCGCCCAGAACTCTTCTGCGCCGGTTTTCTTGTGCCGACTTTTTGCAGACTTTCTTGGAGAACAGCCACCAGGTCGACGACGTTCGGCGCCATTTTGGGAGCGGCCGGTCTGCCAGCCGGTAGCTTCTTGAGGGCCTTTTGTTCGATCATTTCCATGAGCGCGTTTGTGTACTGGTCTTTATACTTCTCAGGCTCCCAGTCAGCGGCCATTTGCTCGATGAGCGTCTTGGCCATCTCCAGTTCCTTCGGAGCGACGTCCTTTTCGGAGGCAGATTTCAGCGTCTCAGGCTCCAGGACTTCATGGGCAAAGTGCATGAGTTCCAAGATGAGAAAGAGCCCATCCGGCTTGACGGCTGCCAAATACTCTCGCCGCTGGATGACGACTTTCGCTATCCCCACTTTGCCCGTTTCGACGAGTGCCTTGTGAAGCAGCGAGTAGGTTTTGTCTCCCCCTTTTTGAGGCTCCAGAAAGTACGGCCTGTAGAAGAACTTCGGATTGATCTGGGCCTGCTCGACGAAGTCGGTAATCTCGATGGAATGGGTCGATTCGATCTTTACCTTTTCGAAATCCTCTTCTTCCAGGGTAACCCAATGCCCCTTCTCGTATTCAAACCCCTTGACAATCTCATCCGGTTTGACCTCCTTTTCGTCCGCTTCCGCGACTTTCTTGTAGCGGATCGGGCTGAGATCACGCGCCCGCAGCTGGCGGAAGCTGATTTTCTCTTCCCGCGTGGCGGGATAGACCGCCACCGGTATGTAAACGAGCCCAAAGGTGATGCCACCCTTCCAGATCGCACGCATGTGCAAAGCAAAGCATTTAAGTGCAATACATTCAACTCTAACTTAGTGCCGCCCGATTGTGGCCACCGGCACGGCCTGAGCGCAGGCGTCTCCGTCGCCGCTTATTCACCCGGCGCTTGGGGCAGTCGGGCGAGGGCTTATTCAGACTAATGCCCAAGAGAAGCGCGGGAATTGTGGTTTTCAAGCGGAAGGATGCTCGACTTGAAGTGCTGTTGGTCCACCCGGGTGGTCCCTTGTGGAAGAACAAAGATACAGGTGCTTGGAGCATACCCAAAGGCGAACCGGAAGAGGGCGAAGAATTGCTCTCGGCCGCGCAGCGTGAACTTCGCGAGGAAATTGGGCTTGAACCGAAGGGGGACTTGAAAGACCTGGGATCCATCCAGCAAAAGGGCGGCAAGACAGTTCATGCTTGGGCGTTCGAGGTGGATGCGGACATGGTGGTTGCGCAGGTCAGTAATTCGTTCGAATTGGAGTGGCCTCCACGCTCGGGAAAGAGGCAGACATTTCCGGAGATTGACCGTGCCGAGTTCTTTAGCCTCGAGGAGGCGGCAATTAGGATAAACCAAGCTCAACGAGCTTTTCTCGAACGATTGAGCATGAGGATGCAGTAGTCGCAAGTCTTTGTGACTCGCCGGCCCCTGGAATCTCAATAGTGAGCCTCGACGAGTCGAGCGTCAGCCAGATCGATATCGCGCTGCACCAGGCGCAATGTCTCATCATTGATTTGATGCTGGTTCCGAAGTTCGACGAGCGTCTGGCGCTCGACCTGCAATGCCTCACGAACGAGATGGTTGAAATGAGAGGCGGGAAGTAGCGTCGGATCCGGCTCGGCTCTGAGCTCATCGCAATAATCTAATTGCGCCAGGCGCTCGCGGTATTCTTCTCGCAGTCGGGAAAGGCGCTCAACATGATGACTCTTCTGACTTGGTTTGTCTGCCAACCCCTCCACGTAAGCTAAGGCAGCTTGATTCGCCGTTTTGCGCGCGATCCGCTCCTCCCTGTGCGACTCGCCGTCGTCCTCTATCCCCAGCGCACGAACCAAGATCGGCAGCGTCAGTCCTTGGAATACCAGCGTTACCAGAATCACTGAAAAGGATAGGAATATGATCTCGTTGCGGCCTGGAAACGGATCACCACCGGCAGTGGTAAGAGGTAGAGCGAGTGCTGCGGCCAGGGAAACGACTCCGCGCATTCCCGACCAAGCCACGATGAAGACTTGTTGCCAGCGAGAGTCCGAATCATCCGGGCGCATTCTCGCGCGGAAGAGACGCGGCAGGTAAGCTGCCGAAAAGACCCAGAGGATGCGCGTCAGCACCACGGTCGCGCTCACCGCGGCGGCGTAGAAGAGAAGCGTCGCCCACGATTCGGTGGCAAGCCCGCTCACTACAGCCGGCAACTGCAGTCCGATGAGAATGAAAATGATTCCGTTCAGGAGGAAGACAATCATGCGCCAGAAGGAGAATGCTTCGAGACGCGTGCGCGCCGTGATCATCAACGGCGAGCGCCAACCGATATAAAGCCCGGAGGTAACCACCGCGAGGATACCAGAGAGACCCAATTGCTCTGCGGGAAGATACGCCGCAAAGGGTGTAAGAAGCGAAATGGTAATCTGAACTGGAGGATCATCGAGGCGACGCTGAAGCCAGTGAACTCCGGCCGCTAGGGCCCACCCCACGAGAACACCGCCGATGGCGACTACAGGAATCTTGAGGACTGCGTCCGTTAACGAAAACGTTCCTGTTAGCACAGCCGCGATGCCGAAGCGGTAAACCACCAACGCGATTGCGTCGTTGACAAGACTCTCGCCTTCGAGAATGGCGACAATTCGGCGGGGAATCTGCATCCTTTGCAGGACGGCGGTCGCAGCAATAGCGTCCGGAGGAGAAACGATCGCTCCGAGAATCAAGGCTGCGGGCCATGGGAGACCTGGAATTAGTGCATGCGCCACCAGAGCGACCGAAACCGTTGTCATGAGCACCAGTCCTAAAGCGAGAAACGTGATCGCTCGAATATTGCGGACGAAGTCGCGCCAGGACGTGAATAACGCCGCCGGGTAAAGCAACGGCGGGAGGAACAGAAGGAGGGCCAGCTCCGGATCAAAACCGACGTGCGGCAGAAAGGGGATCATGCTAAGCGCTAGGCCGCTTAGCACCAGCAGCACCGGGTATGGCAAGTTGATGCGTCTAGCGACAACGTCAAGCCCAGCCACGATCATCAGGAGAAAGCAGATCAGCTCGATCTCAGCCACATTGTGACCAAAGAAGATTTCTGATTCCTTGGCAAGCTACGCACTCAGCGATGCGATCGATTGGCGGGAACCCTTTTCAGTTCATCAGGACAGCGATTTGCCGACCACAGAATGCTCTCACAGCTTCGGTCCGAATCGCGCGTCGACTTTCTCTGATCCTTACTAGATTAGAGTTCGCGGCACGCGCCTTCGCCATGGCCGTTTACCCCGTGCGCCAAGGGATGCGAGAGCAGGTGGCGGAACCCGCCCCGAATCGCAGAAAATCCCCTGCCGTCACTCCAGAACTAACGGGTGGACGGAATGACTAGTCTTTGCCCAAGTTGGAGAGGGGCTTGCTTCGAAATGCGATTGGCTTGGACAAGCATGTCCAGGCTCACATGGTATCGCTTGGCGATGGACGTCAGGGTTTCGCCCTTGGTCACGACGTGGGTCGCCTTGGTAAGCTTTTTGGGCGAGAGCCTTATTCCTAATGCCGCGCTGCTCTTCGACAAAGGATTTGAGCGAGGGATCGATCTCGACAATTCGTCGATCGAGCTCATCGTTCGCTTTCCGAAAGGCTGCTCGAACCTTCGGGTCCTTGAGCGCAATTTTTCTAACTTGACTGTATTCATCTGCCAGGTCGCTGCCGTGGACCGTGGTCACTGGTGCGATTCCAACCATAGCCGCGGCGCAAACTAGACCGGCAAACTGTAAAAGCTTCATCTTTCGAGCATGCCTACTCGAAAGGCAAATTCCGAAGGAAAATTTTCGCCTGACAGCCCGATCAGGTTAGTCGCGAGCGGAAATCCACAAACAGCGATCCCCCATTTTTTCCCGGATGAGGACCGTGGCCATTGGCGCGAGCACGTTCCTTGCGGGCAAGACCATCGCGAAGCTTGTTCAGGGCGACTTTCTGGAGTTGGCGAACACGCTCCCGCGTGACGCCAAATTTCTCACCCACTTCTCCGAGGGTCTCGGGCCTTTGTCCGCCAAGCCCAAAGCGTGAGTTGATGATCTCGCGTTCTCGGTCGTTGAGCAGATCGAGTAGTTCTCCGACTTCTGCAAGCATGTCCTTGTCGCGAAGTCGTTCAAATGGACTCTCCATCTCCTCGTCGCTGAGCACATCTCGAAACTGGAGAGACTCGTCTCCCTGGATGGGCCGATCCAAGGAGGTCGGGCGAACGGCTACGTTCTTTAGCTCTCGTATTTTGGAGACCGACAGCCCAATCTCTTCAGCCAACTCGTCATCGGTCGGTTCTCGGCCGAGTTCCTCCATCATGCGGGAAGAAACCCGACGAATCTTTCCTATCTTATCGACGAGGTGAACTGGCAGGCGAATGGTCTTTCCCTGGTTGGCCAGAGCGCGGCGAATCGACTCCTTGATCCACCAGGCTGCATAGGTACTTAGCTTTCCACCCTTTGCCGGATCGAATCGTTCCACGGCTTTCATCAGGCCGATATTCCCTTCTGAGATCAAATCCAGCAAAGGTAGGCCAAAGTTGGCGTAGTCCCGGGCAATTCTCACAACCAGCTTTAGATTTGCGCGCACCATATCTGCGCGCGCTTGCTGGTCTCCAAGTTTGATTCTCGCGGCCAGCTCGACCTCCTGCTCCGCGGTCAGCAAAGGAAACTTGGCGATTTGCCGTAAATAGATCTGAAAGCTTGTTTCCTCTTCTCCGGGGGTCATTTGTACGTCTCTATGTATAGAGACGATCGCCGCTCGGTAACTTGCCGAATTTCTTAACAGTCCCAGACTGTAAAAAATCAGTAGCTGAAGTAAGAAAGGAGGTAGCGGTTTCCCGTTAGAACCTTTCTATCAGCTATTTGCCGAAATTCCTGGCTGTCTACCCTGGGCAGGTGAACCTGTGTGAAAAGCGGTATGCTTTTGCCGTATCGAGGGAGTAATCTCCTCCGAATGGGAAATGAGCGGCTGCTGCGCGAAACGGAAGAGTTCTTCTACGAGAAGATTCCAATCACCCGCGCGATGGGCGTTCGAGTCACCAAGTACGATGGGAATGAGTTCAGACTGACAGCGCCGATCGCTCTAAACCACAACCATCTTGGCACCGCTTTTGGCGGAAGCTTGAGCGCCATGGCTACACTCGCCGGCTATGGTCTAATTTGGCTTGAGATGGGAGACAAGATGGCTCACGTGGTCATCCGTAATAGCGAGCTTTCTTTTCGCCGGCCTGTGCGCCGCGAGATCGAGGCCATTTGCCGGCGTCCGAGCGGAGATGAGTTGGCGATGTTCAACAACGCCTTTGCCGAGCATCACAAAGCGAAAATTAGTCTGGATGTAACCATTGAAGAAGAGGGCCTTGTTGCGGTCGAGTTCCGTGGACTTTTCGTCGCCCTGAGATAGTCGCCTGCCAGCTCGAATATCATGGGAAAGCGTGCCACCTGTGCCGATCAGCCGGGTAGCGGAGCTCCTCTTGACCGCGTTTTCTCTTGATGAAGGAGTCCGCTATCAGTCGCAACATTCCTCTCTTCATTGCCTTTCGCGTACTTTTTAACGCGCGCTGGTATTATCCGGTTCTCGCGGTGCTCTTTCTAGATTTCGGACTGAGTGTCGAGCAGTATGCTTTGCTGAATGTCGCATGGGCGGCGGCGATCGTCGGTTTGGAGGTTCCCTCTGGCGCGATGGCGGATCGATTCGGCCGAAAGCGTATGGTCGTCTTGGCGGCGGGTTTAATGGTGGTCGAGATGGCGGTATTTGCCTTTGCCCCGACCGGTGATTCGACGCTCCTCTTTATCCTCTTTCTTCTAAATCGGCTGCTCAGTGGAGCGGCCGAAGCGAGCGCAAGCGGGGCTGACGAGGCGCTGGCTTACGATTCACTCGCCTTAGAAGGCCGCGCTAACGAGTGGCCAGCGGTGCTGGAACGCGTAATGCGCTGGCAGGCAGTCGCGTTCTTTCTCACAATGATCATCGGTGCGGCTGCCTACGACAAACAGTTCATCCAATGGATTCTGGTGGCGTTAGGAATTCGCTGGAATGTGACGCCAGAAATGGCAATGCGCCTTCCGATTTACCTTACCCTTGGCAATGCGGTGGTCGCTTTCTGGGTTGCGCTCAATCTGCGCGAACCGAACGACCCGCATGCATCATCGTCCACGAATCGAACAACCTGGCGTCTCATTTTTGCGACTGGTCGATGGATCGCTCATGCTCCGTTGGCCTTTGGAGTCGTTCTTGCTGGAATGTGTTTCGACAGTGTTGTCCGGCTTTTCCTGACAATGGCCAGCAACTACTACCGCTTCATTGCGGTTCCTGAGGCGGCCTTCGGGTTGATCGGTTCCGGTTTCGCAGTCATCGGGTTCTTGACTCCGGCACTCGCCCGCCGACTTGTCGGGCGCTGGACCATTTCTTCGAACTTCGCGCTGGTCGCGTCGCTCACGCTGGCAGGTCTGGCGGGAACTAGCTTGGTCTGGCCAATCTGGGGTCTGCTCTGGCTGGTTCCGCTGGGGATGGCGATGTCTCTCACCCAGTTCTACGTATCGCACTACCTCAACGCCGCTGTCACGGATGCACGACAACGGGCAACTGTTCTCAGTTTTCGCGGGCTAGCCTTCAATTTGGCTTACGGCGGTGCGGGCCTGCTCTTCGCGGGCCTGACGCGTTTGTTAGGCAAATACAACGCCCCAGATGAGGTCTTCGCCAAAGCACTCGGATGGCTGCCATGGTATTTTATAGCGACTGTCGCAGGCCTCGCCATTTGTTGGAAGCGCCTGAAACTGCTTTAGTCTGCCGGCGACGCCTGCCGGCCGATCAGTCAACTTGCTGTTGCTTAACGTTAAAATGGCTGATCCAGCCGCATTTTAAGCAGATGGCGTGGCAAGCTTCGGAGTCCTTCCTCACTATCGACCAGCCGAGTTCTCCACACTTGACCGCGCCCGCACCGTGGACGAGTCTTCTTGGAAATGGTCTTCTCAATGGCGCACTTAACCATCGCTCCCGCCAGGACGGAGAAGACAACTCCGGTAATGAAAATCAAGGTCATAATTGTCTACCCGAAGGCTCCCTGCCAAGAACCGTTCGCTCGAATACGGACGGACTGTTCGAACGTCGCACGGGTAGCGAGATGCTTCTAGCGTGAAGTCGAATTTTAACAAACAAAAGTGTGGATACTCGCCTCCGCTGGACCGGCAGAAGCGACATACTTGACAAGTTCCAGTGTAGAAAGTAAAAATTGGTGTAAGTGTCCTCCAGCTGCAGGTCTTAAAATTCCACACGCTGTCCGAGCTCAACTGTCCGGTTGACTGGGAGCTTGAAAAACTCGGCCGGCCGTTGAGCGAGCCGGTTCATGGCAGAGTAAAGGACTTTATGCCAGCGAGCCATTCCTGGTTTGTTGGTGCAGACGAGGATTTCTCGACCCAGGAAGAAGCTGGTTTTTTCCTCTTCGATCACGAAATTCTTCAGAGCGCAGCATTCAATCACCTCGCCGAGGGTCGGCGTTTCCATAAAGCCGAAGTGGGCGACGACTCGGTAAAATCCGTCAGACAGGTCGGTGATTTCTATTCGGGAGAGTTTTGAGACATAGGGGATTCGGTCGGTGCGAATCGTCAGAACCACATTGCGGTCGTGAAGCACCTTGTTGTGCTTCAGGTTGTGCAGGAGCGATCCTGGGGTTCCACGGGCCTGTCCGGCCAGAAAAACGGCGGTTCCGGGCACGCGGGCAGGGATAGCTGAGTGTTGGCGCTGGGGGGAGTAGAGGCGACGAATTCTCTCAAGGAAAGAGTCTCCGGGAAGCTCTTGCTCAGCAAGTGCCGACCCCTCTTCCAGGTGGTCATCATCAGGAAGACAACTCCGCCGATGGCCAAGGGCATCCATCCACCCTCCGCAATTTTGGTGCTATTCGCCGCGAGGAACGCGAACTCAATACCCAGGAACGGAGCGCAGAGGACGGTAGCGCGAAGAACGCTCCATTTCCAGATGCGTCGCACGGCAAAGTAGAGCAGGAGGGTCGTTGCTATCATCGTTAAGGTGACGGCGATGCCATAGGCACTGGCGAGCGCATCACTGCTGCGGAAGATGATCACGAGGGCAATGCAACCCACCGCCAGCAGAGCATTGATTTGGGGAATGTAGATCTGCCCATGTTCTTCGTGCGAGGTGTGTCGTATGTTGATGAAGGGTGTGTAGCCCATCTGGACGGACTGCATGGTCAGGGAGAATGCTCCCGAAATCAAAGCCTGGGAAGCGATCACGGCCGCGACGGTCGCCAGGGCGATCATCGGCCAGAGCAACCAGCCGGGCACCATGTGAAAGAATGGATTTTCTCGCGCGGTTGGATCTCGTAAGACGAGCGCTCCCTGCCCGAGATAGTTCAGAATCAGTGCCGGAAAAACGACCCAATACCAAGCCAGCACGATCGGTTTTCGTCCGAAGTGTCCCAAATCCGCGTAGAGCGCCTCCGCGCCTGTAGTCACAAGAAAGACACCGCCCAGGATAACCAGCGTCTCCCACCCGTGGATGGCAAGAAACCGGATGGCATAGAAGGGGTTAATGGCGGCGAGCACTTCCGGAGAGTCCACCACCTGTCGAATGCCCGTGACTGCAAGGATCAGGAACCACACCAACATGATTGGGCCGAAAAGCTTTGCCACTGACTCGGTTCCTTTTCGCTGCAAACTGAAGAGGCCTACCAGGATCAGAATGGTCAAGGGCACTGTGAAGTGCTCCAGCCAGGGTGCGGCGACGATCAGCCCTTCGGTCGCGGAAAGCACCGAAATTGCTGGTGTAATTACGCCATCTCCGTAAAGGAGCGCCGCTCCGGAAACTCCGATCACGATCATCAGAGCGGCCAATTTTGATTTGGAGCCCTCGCTAATGCTCTCGGGAAAAGCCAGCGAAAGTAGAGCCAGAATCCCTCCCTCTCCATGATTGTCGGCACGGGTGACGAAGGTCAGATACTTGACCGTTCCGAGGAGGATTAAGGTCCATATAATCAGCGAGAGAATCCCAAGGATGCCTTCATCATGTTGGCTGACACCAAAGGAAAGGCATTCGCGAAACGCGTAGAGAACCGAAGTTCCAATGTCGCCGTAGACAACGCCCAGCGCTCCCAGCGCGCTGCGTAGCGAGGCACGGTTGGTTTCCGACATTGAGAGGAATAGAAGAGCAGCAACTCCTCCATTTGAAAAGCCGGCTTCGCGAGTGGCTCGTTGCCATCGGTGTTAACTGGGAGTCTTTTGCTTTTTTCCCAGGCAGTCGGGAACCATGCTAGAATCAAAGGGGAGGCAATAGCCGGTCGGTAAGGAAATTCCGGCAAGTGCGACGAATGGAAAACCCAAGTTTCCTCCGACCCGATTACTACACCTAATGCATAGCCCCAAGCACTTCAGCTTGCTGAACTCGAAGCGCGCTGCGGGGCCAATCAATTTGCACCCTGTTTGTTGTTTTCAGACGTAGAGTAGTTGGCCACAACAACATGTGATCATGAACGCCGCTGAAGAGAAGTCGCTCGAGTCTGCTTCAAACCAGGAGTCTCTGGCTCCACAGCCAGCCAATGGCACGTCCACGGAGGCGCCAGCGAGCGGCTCAACCTCAACATGGTTTGCCTTGCGCAATCCGGTCTTTTGCCGGCTTTGGGTGGCGACGCTTCTCTCTGGGACGTTCGTTTCCTCCCAGGATGTTACTGCGACATGGCTGATGCACGATCTTGGCGCATCACCCTTCTGGCTCTCCCTTATGGCGACAGCTGCGTCAGCGCCGTTCTTCTTATTTACGCTTACCTGCGGGTGCTGTCGCGGACATTGTCAACCGGCGGACGGTCATTATCAGCGCGGTCCTTTGGCAAGCAGGATGGTCGGTAATTCTCGCATTCGCCGCGTTCACGAACTTGATCAACCCAAGCGCTGTGCTGGCTTGCATTTTTGCCCTCGGCATCGGTCTGGCCTTTGGAGCTCCGGTTTGGGGGGCGGTCGTTCCCGATATCGTCAACAAAGAGGAACTGCCCTCCGCGATTACGCTGGGTGGAGTTCAATTGAACCTCTCTGGAATTGTCGGTCCCGCCCTCGGCGGATTTCTTCTTCCAGTGCTTGGTGCACCACTCGTCATCTCCTTCAATGCTTTCGCTTTCGTGATCGTCGCTTTCGTGATCATGCAATGGAGGCCGCGACAGGCGCAAGCGACCGGATTGCGCGAAAATTTTACGGAATCGTTCATCAGTTCACTGCGTTACGCCCGCAATTCCCAGCGGATGAAGGTGATTCTTTTTCGCAACGTTTTGTTCTCGGCGGTGATCTCTGCCATTCCGGCGCTCTTGCCGATCATCGCACTTCGAGCGTGTGCTTGTTCGGCTTCTCAGCTGGGACTCATTTTTGCCTGCGTCGGGGCGGGATCGCTTGGTGGGGCAATGTTCGTCCTGCCGTTCCTTCGGAAGCGTTTTTCTGCGAATGCGATCGTCTCGATCAGTGTTGCCATATTGCTCGTCGTCTATCTGGCGATGGCGTTTACCCAGGAGGTCCCTCCGCTCATGGTTTCGACGACCTTGGCCGGTGTCGCCTGGTCGCTGGCGGGCGCGGAGCTTTGGGTCGCCGGCCAGCGGGTGATGCCCAGCTGGGTTCGCGGGAGGATGAATGCGTTCCTGATCATGCTCGGGCAGGGCGGTATGGCGCTTGGGGCAATTCTCTGGGCGACAGGCGTGGCGAATGTGGGCCTTGACCTAACCTTCGTTGGGGCGGCAGCGATGGCGCTGGTCGTCCTCGGCCTCGGGCTGCGTTTTTCGATCAACTTCGCCGTCGAAGCCCATGTTGAGGAGGCACCGCTGGACTACGCGCATGAGTTGGAGATTCTTCCCAAACACGAGGAGGGTCCGATCACCATCACGATCGACTATCTTATCGCACACGAAGATCGAGAGCAGTTTCGCCTCCTGACGCATGAGGTCCAAGCCGCTCTTCGACGTAATGGCGCCTTCGAGTGCCGTGTTGATGAGAGTCTTGATCAGAGTGGCATTTTCCGTCTGGAGTACCAGGTCTCGACATGGGCGGAACACCTTCGTTTGCGAAAGCGAATGACGGTGGAGGAGACCGAAGCCTATAAAAAGGCATGGAGTTTGCATTCCGAGGATTCCGAGCCAGTCGTGCGGCATTTCCGATCGACTTACAGGGTGATGCATCTGCCCGGCTTCGGTGTTTCCGGCCGCACTTTCGTAAATACATCGCGAATGCCGAAGCCACGAATGCTTTCGGCAGCATCCTAGTCGTAGCGGGAATCCTGCCCTTATAAGGTGCGCGAACTAGTCGAAAAGCCCTGGAGAGTGTCCCTTCAGGCTCGAGCACTTCAGCAGAATGTTATCCAGCGCCTACGTCTCGGGTTCAGCCAGTAAGGCTTCGATCTTCTTCTCCAAGGCTTGGTAACCGATCTCTCCTTTGAAGAACGCTCCGCCGGCGTGGACGTGTCTAACCGTGCCGCCTCGATCGAGAAGGATACTTATCGACGTCCAGCCACGTTCATGTTTGTCGAGCCACCATCTCCGTAACGTTGACCATTCGCGATCAATGGCCACCGGAAACGCGATGTTTAGTCCCCGAATCTGCTCCTTCACATGAGCGAGTGTCAGGGGCGCTGGTGATTTGTGGTGATAAAATCCCAGCACGACCAGACCACGATCACGATACTTCCGTGCGAACTCGTTGAGCGCGGGAATGCTCGCTTCGCAAAATGGACAACCCGGCGCAGTCCACCAGCGGATGAGGACTACCTGTCCGCGCATTGAATCTAAAGTAAGAGGTTTCGAGTTGATCCATTCGCCGACATCCCATTTTTCAAATCGGCGGCCGATCAAGTCACTTCCAGCTTCGGCGGGAGCGGAATAGACCTTCACACCCGCCAAAGACTTAGGGAATTCGGTGCCGTGGGCATTCATTACAATTAGACCATGGAGGGAGAGCGCAAGAGACCCTAAGGCAACTTCCCAAAATTTGGCGAAACGAGATGGCTTAGTGATTGACAATTTGCGTCCTGAAAAGCTTGCGATTCTTCCCATTTTACTTCAAGGCATCGGCGCACCTCGCGCCGCCGCAAACAGCGAGTACCACTCCTCACGGCTGAGTGAGACGCTCAGCGCCTGAGCGCATGAGCGCAGTCGATCGGGCCGGGTAGTTCCGAGGACCGGCTGGATCTTGGCGGGATGTTTGAGGAGCCAGGCAAGTAAAATAGCCTCGATGCTCGTTTGCTGACGCTCGGCATATTCACGCACCAGTGTGCCGGCCTTCCGAATGCTTTCCGGTTGGCCATCAAGCGTTCCTGCGAAAACCCCTTGCGCCAGCGGGCTCCAGGCTTGGAGCAAGACACCCTGCAATCGGCAATACTCCATAGTCCCTTCCCACCCGTCCGGATAGCGTGGTGAGGCTTGGTTGAAAGATATCCCCAACTCGACGAACCCGTGATGCAAGAGATTCATCTCGACCTGATTCGCGACCAGCGGGAAGGGAAGGAACGATTGAAGATATTCCATCTGGAATCGGTTCTGGTTGGAGACACCGAAATAGAGGACTTTGCCTGACGAGCGAAGCTTTTCGAACGCGTCAGCGATTTCTTCTCCTTCCCAGAGACAGTCAGGGCGGTGTAGCAGGAGAATCTCCAGCCGGTCGGTGCCAAGTCGGCTTAAAATGGCATCCACACTTTCGAGGATATGATCGCGGCTGAAATCGAAGCGTTGTGGCGTCCCCGGTGGATCATTCTCCCAGCGAATGCCGCATTTGGACTGGAGAACGATTCGGTCTCTCAGCGACGGTCTTTCCCGCAGCACCCGACCGAAAACTTCTTCAGATCGCCCGCGGCCATAGATGTTGGCGTGATCGAAAAAATTGATGCCAATTTCTTCGGCGGTATCGAGGAAGGCACGCGTCGTCTGCTCGTGCTCCGCCGTCAATTTAGTCTCGCTGTCGAACCCTCCTCCCAGTCCCATGCAACCCATGGCGAGGCGAGATACTTCCAGATCGGTGTGAGGAATTTTGATTTTTTCCATAGAGGTGTTTCCTAGTTACCAGGCGTAGGCCTGTGGCGCTTCGCCGCCGGGGCCCGGGAAGATTGCGTCAAGTTCCTTGAGGGTTTCTGGGGCCAGGGAGATCTCAGTCGCTCGCAAGGAAGACTCGAGTTGCTCGATAGTCCGCGGGCCAATAATGGGAGCGGTCACGATTGGATTATGCAAAAGCCACGCCAACGCGACGGCGGCAGGAGGCTCGACCGAGCCGTTTGCACAGCGATTCATACCTTTCCAGCTTTGGCCGATGCTCGTCGATTTCCTTTCGCGCTTCGTCGTCGGTGCGTCGACCGCTTTGTAGTTTTTCGAGCGCGCCACCGAGAAGGCCGCCGCCGAGAGGACTCCATGGAATCAGGCCGAGGCCGTAATATCTGCAAGCGGGGATGACCTCCAGTTCAACGGTCCGGTTATTCAAGTGATAAATGCTTTGCTCGCTGCTTAAGCCCATCAGACCCCTTCGGGCAGCCTCCTGGCAAGCCGTAGCGATGTCCCAGCCGGCGAAGTTGCTAGATCCAATATAAGCAACTTTCCCTTGGTTTCCCAGTTGAGCAAAGGCCTGCCAAATTTCATCCCAGGGACAGTCACGATCGACGTGATGCATCTGATAAAGATCGAGGTGATCGGTCTGAAGCCGCTGCAAACTCGCCTCGCAATGTTTTCGAATTTTATAGGCAGAAAGCCCGCGAGTCAGGGTGTTCGGCTCGGGGAGAGCTTGCTTGCGCTCGACTGCCCCGAAGACTTTGGTGGCGAGGACAACTGCATCCCGACGCCCACCCCCCTGAGCGAACCAGCGGCCAATGATCGCCTCAGTGTCGCCCCGCTCGCCACCCCAGCCATAGACATCCGCAGTGTCGAAAAAGTTAATTCCGAGCTCCAAGGCCCGGTCCATGATGCGGAAGCTATCCTCCTCTGACGTATGCCAGCCGAAATTCATCGTGCCGAGGCAGAGATTGCTCACCAAAACTCCGTGTTTGCCCAGACGTCTATGTTGGATGGCCATGCGCCAATGTCTTTCTAAGCCAGAAATATCGCAAGATCCGAGAAACAATCGGTTGTCTTTTCGACGCCGGTCGTCTCAAAGACAAAGGATGGTTAGCTTTCTCGGACCGTGCGCCCCGAGCACGAGGATTCGCTCGATGTCGCCGGTCCGGCTCGGACCCGTGATGAAGGAAATCAAACTGGGATAGTCGGATTGGTACTTGCTCTTCAGTAATGCGAAGGCGGCGGGCAGGTCCGGAAGGAGTTGATCGCGGCGCGCTAGCACCACATGGTGAGGGGGCAGAATGGAAAGAGCGCGACCGCCCGAACTTCGGCTCGAGACGAGCACGCTGCCGGTTTGCGCGATGAGCGCTTCACATTGGCTGATGCCAGCATCGCAAGATTCCAGCTCGCGCACATCGTAATCCGCGTCGGTAGTTATCCAAGGCAGGCTGAGCGCGGCGCAAGCGCGGTCCGTCAGCTCCCCGGAGTGTGTGGCCACTTTTTTCCAATCTGCGCTGGCAGCCACGCCGCGGAGATGGTCTTCCATTTCGATCTCACCTCCGAGCAGGTGAAATTCGGCCTTCAGATCCAGAGCGTTTGCGCGGAAGAGTTCAACGCGTTGTTCGAATGTCTCTCCGACCGGAGGGAGCCACTCGGAGATGTGCTTCGCGGCTTCCGCTTCGGAAACGGTATCTGCTTTTGGAATATCGTTGCTGGCGGCATGTGTGCCGGGGATCGGTGCCTGCACCCGGAGTGCTTCCCGAATTCGGCCGAAAATGTTTGCCCGCTCGTTCATCGTTTTCGAGAACGCCAAAACTCCTTGAATGTTTGCTTCGCAACCTTCGGCAGTTCGCGCGAGCGAGTCCATGGACGGGCGGGGTCGAGCAGTGTCCCTTTAATCAGAGGATGAAATTTCTGCGCCAGGCGGGCCACTGACGGAGCCAAGGCGACGAGCCAGGGATGATCCATCAGGCAGGCGAAGCCTCTGAAAGCGAGGCGTTCCCACCAGACCGGATAGCGCACCATCGCGTTCCGCCGGCCTTGCAGGAGATGATGGTGCAGGTTGATTTTAACAGGACACGCCTCGGTACAGGCGCCGCACAGCGAGGAGGCATACGAGAGATGTTTCCATTCCTGCAGACCGCGTAGATGCGGCGTGATCACCGAACCGATCGGCCCCTGATAGGTCGTCCCGTAGGTGTGGCCGCCCACGTTACGGTAAATCGGGCAGACGTTCAGGCAAGCGCCGCAACGGATGCAATGAAGCGCGTCGCGTTGCTCCGCGTCGGCGAGCAGGTGCGTGCGTTTGTTGTCCAGCAGGACCAGGTGAAACTCGTCCGGCCCATCCGGTTCACCCGGTTGGCGCGGTCCGGCATACAGGGAATTGTAAGCGGTCAGCGCCTGTCCGGCGCCAGCAGTTGCCAGCATCGGCATAAAGAGGGCGAGATCTTCGAGTTTCGGCAGAACCTTTTCGATCCCCATCAAGGCGATATGGACTTTGGGCAGCGCGCAGGTGAGCCGGGCATTGCCTTCATTTTCGGTGATGGAAATCATGCCGGTTTCGGCGATCGCGAAATTGGCTCCGGTAATTCCGATGTCCGCGGTGATGTACTTGTTGCGCAGAATCCCCCGCGCGATCATCATCAATTCCTCCGGATCGTTAGTTGGTTTAGAGCCAAGCTTCTCCTCGAACAGCTGGCTGATCTCTCCTCGCACCAGATGCATTGCGGGAAAGACGAAATGGTAAGGAGCCTCGTGCCGGAGCTGAACGATGTACTCTCCAAAATCACTTTCCACGACGCTGAGCCCTGCCTTCTCGAGGGCTTCGTTGAGATGGATCTCCTCGCCGGTCATCACCTTCGACTTGATGATGGAGCGCGCGTTCTTCTCGCGAACGATGCCAAGGATTATCTGACGGGCTTGCTCACTGGTGCTGGCCCAATGCACGTGCGCTCCGCGCGCCTCGAGTTTGTTCGCAAATTCTTCGAGGTAGGTGTCGAGATGATTGACCGCATCCCACTTGATTTCCGCGGCCGTTTGCCGCGCTGATTGCCAGTCCTGGTAGCGAGACTTCTTCGAATCGCGCGCCACCTCATATTTCTTGAGAGCCGTCTGGATGAGCGAGCGATGTCGCAGGTCATGCGTGAGGCGCTCGGCATCGTGTTTGAATTGTTGGGAGGCAACGCTCATCGGGAGTTGAGGACCTCCGCGAGATGAATCGTGCGGAGGGAAAGGCGTTGTCGGTCTGCTAATCCCTGAATGTGCATATTGCAACTGGCATCGTTCGAAACGACATACTCGGCGCCGGTCTCAAGCGCCGAGGTGCATTTGACTTCTCCCATCGCAGTTGAGATCATCGGAAACTTAGCGGAAAACATTCCGCCAAACCCGCAGCACGTCTCCGCTTCGGTCATCTCGACCAGATCCAGGCCTCGGACCTTGGCGAGCAATTCGCGCGGCTGCTTCTTATTGCCGAGTTCACGAAGTCCATGGCAGCCATCGTGGAAGGTTACCCGATGCGGAAAGTGTGCGCCGAGGTCAGTGACGCCCAATCTGGTTACTAGAAAATCGCTGAATTCATAGCATCTCGGCGGCCAGTTCGTTCGCCGCCCGGGCATGCGCTGTGTTTGCAAAGAGCTCTGGATAGAACTTCTTGAGCATGGCCCCGCACGAGCCCGAGGCGATAACTACCGCCTCGGCGTCCTTCAGGCGTTCCAGGACTCGCTCGGCCATCGGCCGCGTTTCGTTCCAGTAGCCCGAATTGAAGGCCGGCTGCCCGCAGCAAGCAAGTTCCTCTGGATAGTCGATAGCATGCCCGAGCCGCTCAAGGATCTGCACGATGCTGATGCCCACGCGCGGAAAGCACATGTCGACGAAACAGGGAATGAAGAGCGTGACTTTCAATGCGAGGGCGATGCAGGCTTCGCGTCCTATCGCAGGAACGCCTCGTACAATCCTCCGTCGACGGTAATGACCTGGCCTGTTGTCTTGCTTAAGCGATCGCTGACGAGAAGGAAGTAGGCTTCCGCCTGATCCGCCGGGGTAATCGGCGATCGGGTCAGCGTCCGATCTGCGTAGAACTGAGCAAGCTTGTTCACGAGTGATTCGGTCTCCTCGTCGTCCGTGTAGGGGATTTCGTACTTGGCAAGTGAGCCGATAACTCGGTCGCGCGGGAACATGGCACTACCCTTGACAACGGTTGCAGGCGCGACGCCGTTAACGCGCACCAAAGGCGCCAGCTCAATCGACAGTTCGCGCACCAGGTGATTCGCAGCCGCCTTGGAAGCGTCATAGGCAACGCTGCCTTTCTTGGCTACCACTGCATTTGCACTGCTGGTGAGGACCAGTTTGCCACGCAGGCCTTGTTCTTTCCAAGTCTTCGCGGCCTCGTCGCCAACAAGATAACTTCCGGTGACGTTGATGTTGAAGGTGACCGCCCATTTGTCGTCGGGAATGTGTCCGGTAGTGTCGGGCGGGACAAAGATGCCTGCCGTGACGCAGATGGAGTCAAAACCTCCGTAGGCCAGCGCGGCCTGGTCAAGCATCTCCCGAATCGATTTGCGATCGGTAATGTTTGCCGAGAGACCGATCGCCGGTCCGCACCCGGAAACTCCTGACCCCGCCACGCCAATACCGGTTCCGTACTTGCCTTCGATCTCTTTGGCAGTTGCCTCGGCGGCTTCCTTATTCAAGTCGACGCTCACGATGTGGGCACCATCCTTGACCAGTCGATGCGCGGTTTCCTTGCCGATGCCGCTGCCAGCACCCACCACCACGACAACTTGGCGGGCGAGCTCTTTTTCCGCTGGCATCCGCTGAAGCTTCGCTTCTTCGAGCAGCCAATATTCAATATCGAAAGCTTCCTGCTGGGGCAGGGCAATATATTCATCGATGGCTTCCGCTCCGCGCATCACTTCGACCGCGCAGTTATAAAACTCCGCCGTGACACGCGATTCGGACTTGTCCTTGCCCCACGCGATCATGCCCAACCCCGGAATCAGGATAACGGTCGGAGTTGCATCGCGCATCGCCGGTGAATTCTCGCGTTTGCAGGTCTTGTAGTAATCCGCGTAGTCCTGGCGGTATTTGACCAAGCCGTCGGCAAGTTTTTCTTTCAAGCTAGCCGCGTCCTCCGCTTGCGGATTCCAATCCACGTAGAGAGGCTTGATCTTGGTGCGCAGAAAATGGTCCGGGCAACTTGTGCCCAGTTCGGACAGGCGCGGCGCGTCGTTTGAGTTTACGAAGCGCAAGATCTTCTCGTCGTCCTGAATAGTGCCGATGAAGCGTTTTTGTTGGGAGACCTGGCCACGCAGCCATGGAAGGATGCGAGCGAGGGTAGCCGCGTCGCTCGTTTTCGCTAAGCGACTGGTATTTCGCTCCGCCGAAAGCCTTCGCGTCTCCCCCTTTAGCTTGATACTTGTCGTCGATGTATTGCGCTGCCTTCTCAATGAAGCGCAAGGTCTCTGCGTAACAGACCTTCTCATCGTCATGCCAGGAAATGAATCCGTGCTGACCCATCATGATGGCGCGGACAGCCGGATTTTTCTGAACGATCTCCTGCATCGCCAATCCCAGCTCAAATCCCGGCCGCATCCAGGGAACATAAGCCATCTCATCGCCAAATATTTCCTTGGTCAGCTCCTCGCAACGGCGGCTTGCGGCGACAGAGATAATCGCATTCGGATGCATATGATCGACGTGCTTTAGCGGAGATAAAGCTATGCAAGGGGGTATCGATCGAACTGGCGCGCGGATTGAGATTGAAGGTTGCATGGAAATACATGGCGACCATGTCATCCTCGGCTTGCGACTTTAGACCCTTATCATTGCGTCTTCCGTAGAGCTTTTGCAGATCAAGAAGCTTCTGCTGGTAAAGCGAGGAGAAGTTCTCGCGCTTCGAGGTCCGCAAATCGCCGCCGGATCCCTTCACCCAAAGCACTTCGGTCTCTTCGCCGGTCAGTGGATCCTTTTCTTTGATCTTCGCGGAAGTATTTCCTCCGCCCGTGTTGGTTATCCGTTGATCACTGCCCAGCAGATTCGAGCGATAGACGAGCCGGCCAACGGGATCGAGTTTGGACGCGACCGCGTCGTCCCACAGAAAATTTACGAATTTATAAGTCATAATTAGGTTGCAAGTTTAAGTTGCGCAAAGCGACGGTAAGCGTCTTGCCAGTTCGTCGAATCAACGGGCTGGAAGGTCCTCAGGGGGAAAGAATTGCTGACGATCTGCCGCAGGGCCGAAAGCGACTCCACTTGTCCGAGGGCGATGGCCTGAATAAGGATGTTTCCTGCGGCGGTGGCCTCCACGGGCCCGGCAACCACCTCATGATTGGTGGCGTTGGCGGCAAACTGGTTTAGCAGGGCGCTCTGGCTGCCGCCGCCAACAATGTGCAATCGACTGATCGAGCGCCCGGTCAATCCTTCGATTTCCTCGAGCGCGGCACGATAGGAAAGGGCCAGACTTTCCAGGATACAGCGGGCGACTTGGCTGCGGGTCTCCGGCGGCGGCTGCCCGGTCTCTCGGCAATACGCCGCGATCAGCGCGGGCATGTCGCCGGATTTTGCGAAGCGGGCGGCATTCGGGTTGATCAACGAGCGGAAGGGCTCAGCATCGTTGGCTTCCGCGGTGAGACTCGCGTAGTCCAGTTCGATGCCTTGTTTCGCCCAGACGCGCCGTGATTCCTGGAGAAGCCAAAGCCCGACGATGTTCTTGAGGAACCGCGTCGTTCCCCCGTAACCAGACTCGTTGGTGAAATTGTGGGCGCGGCTTTCTTCGTTGATGAGCGGCTCCGGCAGCTCCACGCCGATCAGCGACCAAGTTCCGGAAGAAAGGTACGCCCAGTCGTCGCCTTGTGCAGGAACCGCGGCGACAGCCTCACCGGTGTCATGCGAGCAAGTCGCGATCACCTGCGGGCCGGTCAGTCCAGTCTCGGCGCAGACATCCGGCAACAAGGGTCCGACGACAGTGCCCGGTCGCACTACTTTCGGGAAGATCTTCTTTGGAAACCCGCAAAGTTCGATCAGGCGCTCCGACCATGAGCGCGTGCGGGGATTGTAGAGCTGCGTCGTGCTCGCCAAGCTTTCATCAACGCAGGCCACCCCGGAAAAGAGGTAGTTAAAATAGTCGCCAATCGTTAGAAAACAATCCGCAGCCTCGAGGATGGCCCGGCTTTTCTCCACATCGGAGGCAAGGTGATAGATTGTATTGATGGGCATAAATTGAATGCCCGTTTCTTCAAAGATTAACTTTGCGCCGACTTTTTCTCGCACGCGTTCATAGGTCGCCGCCGTGCGGTCATCACGGTAATGAAAGGGAGGCGAAATCGTGGGATGCACCGAATTGATCAGCACGTAATCGACACCCCACGAGTCGACACTCAGGCCGAGGATCGGAATATTGCGTTTCGCAACCTCGCGCAAACCCGTCTTCAGTTCTTCGTACACTCGCAACACATCCCAGCGCAGCGAGCCGAGAACACGCACGACGGCGCTGGGGAAACGATGAATTTCCTCGAGACTTAGCTGGCCGTCCTGAAGCCGCCCTAACATTACGCGTCCGCTCTCTGCGCCGAGATCGCAGGCAATATAGTGGCTTGAATTCACTTCGCTGAGAACAGAGGAGAGAAGTCCCTGGAGGTGGTTATTTCATCACAGGAATGCAGAGACGAAAAGCGCATTGTCAACGCCGGGGCGTTTATCGCGGGTTGAGCTCTATCTGCTTTTCTGCTCATGGAGCGGCGTCGATATGAAAGACTTCCTTGAGTTCGCGAGAAATCGGACTGTTGTCCGCATTCGATGGCATGATTTCCTTCATGTACGCACCACCAACTTTTGCAGATGGGCGTCTGGGCGATCGCCGACCAGCGTTCTTCGTCTTCGATCTCGGCATAGCCGAAAAGTTGACGGGTCTCCGGGTCGAGAAATATCGAGTAGTTCAACACTCCATGGCGCTTAAGGACGGCTTCCAGCTCAGGCCAAATCGGGGAGTGTCGCCGTTCATATTCTTCCTCCATTCCTCTGTTCACCGACATGACGAAAGCCTTGCGTTTCATAACTGTCAGGACCGCTTGGAAAGAATCAGAGCTTTCGTAGGACTTGACATCCTGAAGCCAGTCGGCGCCGGTCGGGACGTTTTGGCGGCGACAATACTCATCCCAGATCGCACCGAAGGGAAGCGTCTTGATTTCTTCCAGGAGTGCGAGTCGCTGCGTGTAGTCTCCGTCACTTTCCAGTTTGCGCAATTTGGAGATCGGCTCGAGCAGCGCCAAGAGAAGGGCCTTGATCGCATTTCGAGTGCCCACCACCCATGCGGCGATACGGTTTATGCTGGCATCGAAAAAGTCCAACCCGATGGAGGTGCGGGCAAGAAAATCGCCGCGGACGAGTTCTTCCATGATCGCCTTCGTCGGGTCGTCGAGTGAGACAACGTGATCGCTATCCCATCTCACGCCGCGACTCACGTGCAGCAAGAGCGCGGGAACCCATCGCAAGACCGACGAAATCTTATCCGCCAGCAGCTCGGTCGGATGAAAATGCCCGGCGTCAAGGCAATACAGTTTTCGATTTTTGATCGCGTAGCCGAGATAAAATTCGTGCGATCCGACGACATAACTTTCGCTCCCGATGCCAAAAAGTTTGCTTTCGACAGCGTCCAGGTTGTGCTTCGGGATCAATTGGCTCGGCAAAGATTTCGTCCAACGCCGCCTCGAGCCGATCGCGCGGCGCATTCCGGTCGATCGGAGTATCTTTGTATCCATCCGGAATCCAGTAGTTGGTCACCGCGGGGGTGCCGATTTGCTTTCCCATGTCGGCGGCGATCCGACGGCAAGCCTGGCCGTGTTCGATCCAGAAGGACCGAACCGCCGAGTCGGAGCTCGAAAGTGTGAACCCGTCATTGGCTAATGGGTGGGAAAAAAAGCTCGGGTTAAAGTCAAGCCCGAGGCTTCGTTCCTTGCACCAGTCGATCCAGCTTTGAAAATGATCGGTCGTGAGTTCGTTGCGCGGAACCGGTTTTGCTGCGCTGAAGTCGGCATAGAGGGCGTGAAGGTTCAGCCGGTGTCTACCTGGAATCAGCGAAAGCGCTTTGTCGATGTCCTGCCGCAACTCCTGAATGGAGCGGGCCTTGCCAGGATAGTTGCCGGTGGCTTGGATGCCGCCTCCGCTGAGTGCTCCGCCTCCGGATTCAAAGCCGCCGACGTCATCGCCTTGCCAGCAGTGCAAAGAGATCGGAATCGCTTCCAGCCTCTTCAAGGCGGCTTCAGTGTCGACGCCCCAGGAGGCGTATACTTCGCTGGCCCAAGTGTATTGTTCTGTGCTCATCTCTTCTGGATGGGTCCGGTGTATTCCAGCCGCCTACGAGCGGCGCGACCCGCGCCGCTCCCAGACTTTGCTGGACTCACTCAGAAGTTGAATTGATCGATATTGTCCTTCACGAAAATGAAGGGCTTTCCGAGGAGGACGTTGTCGCCCTTGACTTCAAGGGACTCCGAGGCGTCCGGCTTCCAGGGTGGCTGGCACCCGGTTTGAGCGTGCCGTCGGCGAGGGCCTTAGCTGCGTAGACCGTCAAATAGCCGAGATCTTCGGTATTCCAGAGGACAACACCGGTGGTGATGCCATCGTGCACGTAGCGCTTGTTTTCGTTCGGAAGCCCAAGGCCGACGACTTTCACATCCTTGCGCCCGCTCTGCTTGACGGCTTCTGCGGCGCCGGGAACGGCCGGTGAGCAAACCGCCATGAGCACTTTAACGTTGGGGTTGGAGTTGAGAATGGCGGTCGCTTCGCTGAATGCCTTGTCCTTCAAATCGTCGCAGGGACGCAGGGCCGCCAGCTTGATATCAGGATACTTTTCTTCCATGCGTTGCTTGATGTTTTTGATCCACTCATTCTGGTTCGCAGCGGTCAGCGAGGATGTGATGATGGCGAACTCGCCTTTGTCGCCGAGCGCCTTCGCAGCCTCGTCCATCAAGGTGTAGCCAATACCTTCGGGAGTGGCCTGGTTGATCAGGAAGTCGCGGGCATCGGGTTCGGCGTCCGCATCCCAAGTAATAATCTTAATGCCTTTGTCCTTGGCTTTACGAAGAGCGGTCGAGAGACCCTCGCGATTCTCGACCGAAACCGCAATCACGTCGACCCCACGCGTGATCCATGTTTCGACGATCTCGTTTTGTTTGGCGGGGTCTGGTTCCGTAGGACCATCCCAGAGCAATTTCACGCCGAGCTCTTTGGCGGCCTGCTCGGCGCCTTTGCGGCAGGAAATGAAGTAGGCATTGCCTTTGCTCTTTGGCATCATGGCAATCGTTAGGGGTTTGTCGGCCGCGTTGCCTGTTGCGGCGGCGCCCAACACAAGAGATACTGATAAGAGTGCTGTTAGGAGTTTTTTCATGGAATTGGATGAGGTGTGTTATTATCGAGCTGTCGATGTATGGATTATGGATGACTTAGAGTTGTGGCTTTAGGTCTGAGGTTTCGGTTGGGAGGTTGGTGCGACGGACTTTGCTCCCGCCGGTTTGCGCAGGCGCGGAAGGGCTTTTGTGAGCGCCTCGCCAGCGAGAACGCTTAGCAAGAGGACACCGGTGAGAATCCCTGCGAGCTCGCTGGGCATGTCGGACAATGTAAGGCCGTTTCTCAGGACGGCCAGGACGGCCAGCCCTAAAAGGGTGCCATGGACGGTGCCGATGCCTCCAAAGATCGAGGTTCCGCCAAGCACGACCGCGGTGATGGCGAGAAGTTCATAGCCCGTCCCGGCGTCCGCCTTGGCCTGCCCCACCCGCGCCACATAGATCAAGGCGGCCAGTGCCGAGAAGACGCCCGACAGGATGTAAACGAGCGCAACACGCCGATCGACCGGAATGCCCGCGTAGCGCGTTCCGTCGGGCGAGAAACCGATCGCACGAAACGAGCGTCCAAAGGTGGTCCGATGGATCAGCAGCCAGATGCCGATGGCCGCCAAGACTAGAATCGGCAACTGAGCGGGAATTACGCCGAAGAGGTATCCCTGGCCGAGAAAAAGGAATGACGCCGGGAAACCTGTAAAGTTGTCGACTCCACGAGTGATCGCCTCGGCGAGCCCGCGAAAGAGAGAGAAGGATCCCAGAGTTACGATCAGTGGTGGCAGTTTCAGACGTGTAATAAGAGCTGCATTCAATCCACCGGCGGCTGCTCCGATCAGCAGGGTGCAGAGAGCAGCGAGCCACGGTGGCAGCCCGGCGTCGCGCCAGAGCTTTCCAAATGAAATTGCGCAGAGTCCGAGAAGCGATCCAACGGACAGATCAATGCCGCCAGTCAGGATGATCGGCGTCATCACGAGGGCGAGCAAACCCAGTTCCACGCTCAAACGGACAATCTCAAGCGCGTTTCCGGTCGTCGTAAAGTTTTCGGCCGTCTGCGAAAAGATGAAGATCTCTGCGAGGAGCACTGCGATGAGCAGTGTCTCGAAGCGGAGCAGGAATGCCTTCCAGTCTGGAGTTGAATGATTCGTCATCGAATGATCCGTGCGATTAGAGTTTCTTGCGCACCGAGCGCCAGCCGTCCGCGGCGACGGCGAGGAGGATGATCAAGCCTTGCAATGCCTTTTCCCATTGGGGCTGCAGATGTAGGAAAACCAGGGCGGGGGCAATGGAGGAAAGAAGAAGAACGCCGGCTGCGACGCCCCAGAGATATCCCCGCCCGCCGGAGATGGCCACTCCCCCAACGACGGCGGCGGCAATGGCCTTGAGTTCGAGGCCCTGGCCTGCTTTGGGATCCACGTCTGGAAAGCGCACCGCGTTTAGCAGCGCCGCGAGTCCGGTGAGTGCACCCATGAGAACGAAAACCGCAAAGGTCACCTTCTGGGGATGGATGCCCGCGAGCCTGGCAGCCTCTTTGTCCGAGCCGACGGCGTAGACGAAGCGCCCGGCTGAAATATGCTTGAGCGCAAATGCAAGGAAGAGGAACAGAAGAACAGCGATAGCGATGATCGTGAATTGTCCCGCCTGCTGGCTAAGGCCGAACCACTGGAAAGTGTCGGGAAGATTGCTGACGAACTCGCCTTCTCGCCACCACCGCAGAGCCTCTCGCCACGTCACCATGGTTGCTAGAGTCACGACGATGGAAGGGATACCGAGGAACGCGACCAAGGCTCCATTGAAGGCACCCATGGTTGCCCCACAGAGGATGGCGACAATCCCAACGAGCGGCATCGGCCAACCGTTGCTTGCAGCCAGGCCTGCGAAGACGCTGCAAAGAGCGAACTGCGAGCCGATGGAAATGTCGATCTGCCGGCAAATAATCACGAGGGTCATGCCGCAAGCGGCAATCAAGACCGGCACCGCATCGCAGAGCATCGAAAGAAGCTGCGCGGGTTTGAAGAATTCCGGCGCGCGAAAGGCGAGCAAGAGCAGGATGGCCAGAAACGCAACGAAGACCGACCATTCGCGAAAATAACGTTTCATTTGTCTTGTGCTTTGGGTGTCAGATTGTCTTTGAATCCGCAGAGGAACTGCTCTTTCCATTTCCTCCCGTTTGGCCGAGTGCGGCTACCATCACATCATGGGCATTTGCTTCCGCTGCCGTGAACTCGCGGACAATGGTCCCGCCATGCATGACGGCGATACGGTCGCTCATACCTAAGACCTCAGTTAAGTCCGACGAGATCATCATTACGGCCAGGCCTTCCTTTGTCAGGCGCCGGATGATCTTGTGAATTTCCGATTTTGCTCCGACGTCGACACCCTGGGTAGGCTCGTCCAGGATGAGGACCTTGGGCTTAGTGGCGAGCCAACGAGCCAGCGAAACTTTTTGCTGGTTGCCGCCGGAGAGGGCGCCTCCAGGGGCGTCCGTTGATGGGAGTCTTCACACCGAGATCCCGAACATAGTTGCGCGCAAGGTCGCGTTCTGCTCCGAAGCGCAACCAGCTTCCTGGAAAGAATGTCGGGTGAATGCTCATGGTCATGTTCGCGGCGACCGGCATCTCCAAAATCACTCCATGGCGTCGTCGGTCCTCTGGCACGTAACCAATGCCATGTTCAACTGCCTCTCGGGGCGAACGAATCGAAACCTTCTCTCCGGCCAGCGAAATTGTTCCGGTGTCGGCGGGAGTTATTCCGAATAGAACGCGGGCCAACTCCGTTCGACCAGCCCCAACTATTCCGGCGAATCCAACGACCTCACCGGAACGGAGATCAAGGTCAACATCGTGAACGCCGGATTCTTGACAACCGACTCCGCGCAGAGATAGCGCGACGTCGGCAGGTGAGGTCTCAGAAGGAGGATAGAGCGCAGAGACCTCTCTACCGACCATGAGCTTGATGAGGGTGGACTCGTTCATGCCCATGGTGTCTTGGGTGGCGATGCTTTCGCCATCTCGCAGGACGGTTACTCGGTCGGCGAGGGCAAAAATCTCCTCCATTCGGTGCGAGATGTAGATTACACCTACGCCCTGCTCGCGGAGATCGCGCACCACGGAGTAGAGAAGGTGCACTTCCTTCTGGGTGAGAGAAGCCGTCGGCTCGTCCATAATGAGGATGCGCGCTCCGGCTCCGAGCGAGCGAGCGATTTCCACGAGTTGCTGCTCTGGCATCGAAAGATTGCGGACTTCTGTGTCGGGCTCAATCGCTGCCCCAATTCGCTTGAGAAATTGCCGGGCTTGATTGCGCCGATCGCTCCAGGCAATGCGACTTGCAGCGGAAGGAGTCTCCAGCCCGAGGGCAATGTTTTCCGCCACGCTCAAGTCGGGAAAAAGGGCCGGCTGCTGGTAGATCGCCGCGATGCCCATTGCTCTTGCTGTGGCAGGATCGATTCGGGTCACCGGTTTTCCTTCGATCTCAATAGTGCCGGAATCGGGTTGATGCGCCCCGGTGATGACTTTGATGAGCGTTGATTTGCCGGCGCCGTTCTCCCCGAGCAGGGCATGCACCTCGCCTCGGTGCAGGTCAAAAGAAACCCCCCTCAATGCCCGGACGGCTTGAAACGATTTCGTAATCTCACGCAGTTGGAGGAGTGGAGGGGCAGTTTGCATCGATGGAAATAGCGTGTTACTTAGACCTTCGTTCTACGGTTTAGCGGTGGGAACCATTAAGACACCGTTAGCGTTTCCACAAATGAGAAAAGTGTCGTTTGCGATGCACAAATTGACGGCACGTCGAAAGTCTTGGGAGCGCCCGACGAAAGCCCTGCCTCTGGAAAATAATGTCGGCCAGACCCGACTAATGCTTCGGTGATCTGGCAACCAACACGCTTCGGGCTGCCAAGAGTGCCGATATGTAGCGGGATGGAAATCAGGGATGTCATAGGAAACTGTCAATGAGCATTCAACGTGCTTACGGCCGCGGCACTCGTAGATCTGCAGACGGCCGATTCGCCGAGTTTTTAGACATTCGTTCTGGTGGACTTTACAGCAGGTCGTTGGAGGTTCTGTGGGTTGGTGTTCGGTGGGATGAAGAATGTATAAATCGAGGCGGCGGCGTCGGCAAATGAGAAAACTGCCGTTTGGCATATACAAATTGACGATAGTGGAACGCTCCGAATTCTCAAACAACATCCCATGGTTCCGAGGCAATACTCTTAGATTAATTCTAAGCTTCGTGGCTTAGAGGATGCCACCGCCGGCAAGCCCTCGACCGTGAGGACACGATTGCTACAACAAGTGTGGCCGGCGCTGAAAAGATTTCAATGGACCACTGTGCGATTGGGCCGCTCCCGCGCTCTCAAAACCAGCTCTTCAGTCGCGGGTAAGCATCCGAAAAGTGCTGGTAAAGGACCTCGTATTTTTCCGCGCCTTGGGGATCCGGGGCCGTCACGGCGTCAAACTTTGGAGCGAATTGTCGCGCTTCGGCATATCCCTTGATCGCTCCGACGCCTATGGCGGCGACCAAGCCAGCGCCGACCCCGGCGCGTTCCGCGCCATGCTTGTCGCGGCCTTGGAGGAGCGGACGATTGAGGACATCGGCGACAATTTGGCGCCAGAGCGGACTTGCGAGTCCATTTCCCGAGGCGACCAGTCTTTCCAGCGGAGCACCGCATGCGACCATCACGTCCACGATCTGGCGCAGGGCAAAAGCCACGCCCTCGAGGAGCGCTCGGACCATATGGCCCGGTCCGTGGCGCAGCGTCAGACCGATGAAAGCCCCTTTCGCTCGTGGGTCCATGAGCGGGGATCTCTCACCGACGAGATAGGGCAGGAAGACGAGACCTTCCGCACCGGCCTCGACTTCGGTCGCCATCTCGTCTAACTCGGGATAGGACCATTTGTTGCCGCCGAGGGTTTGACGCAACCAGCGCAAGGCCATTCCTGCAGAGAGCATCGCCCCTAGCAGATACCAGCGGTCCTCTGGGGCGTGACAAAAGGTGTGCAATCGGAGTTGCGGATCAAAAAGCGGCGTGGCAAGAGGTGCGAAGACCTGACCGCCAGTTCCGACGGTTACCGAGCCTTGTGGTGGATCGATCAATCCATTGCCTACTGCCTGCGCCGGTTGGTCAGCGCATCCGGCAGACACGGGAATCCCCGCCGGCAATCCAAGTTCGTCCGCGGCAGCCCGGCAGAGGTTGCCCACGATTTTCGCTGAAGGGTGTGTTTGCGGGAAAATCGACCTGGGCAAGGCGAGTCGGTCGATTACCTCGTCGGCCCAGGAACGTGCGGCCACATTGAAGAGTCCCGTGGCGGCGGCGTCGCTTTGGTCGGTGCAGAGCTCATCCGTGAGGCGAAACCGCACATAGTCCTTCGGCATCAGCAACGTTGCGGTGTCGTCGAGCGACTTGGGATCGTTCTTCTGCATCCATGCCAACGTTGAAATCATAAAGCCGGCCGCCGGCGCGGTGCCACAAGTGGAGGCGAGCAACTCGGTTCCGATTCTTTCTTGGATCTCGGGCAACAGCGCCGCGCTGCGCTGATCAGCCCAGATGATCGCCGCGCCCCGCGGTTGGCGGTTAGCGCCCATGGGGACAAAACCGTGCATTTGCCCCGAGAACCCGATCGCCAGGATTTCGGGCGCCGATGCCTGATGCAACGCCTGGCGAACTGCTGTGACCGTCGCATTCCACCAATCCGACGCATTCTGCTCGGCGTAGCCGGGCTGAGGCGTGAGAATGGGATACTCAGCAGTTCCGAGACCTTCGATGGCGCCTTCCAGCGAGGAGACCACCACCTTCACACTGGAGGTGCCCAGATCGATGCCAAGCAATGCTCTCATGCGAGTTCGTTGTTCCGGGCGTGGTTTCCGAGCATTTGAAACTCCATACCAGCACTATGGCTGGGTAAGAAATGGTGTAGCCAAAGGACGCGTTGTAAAGGCGCTCGCGTCAAGCGCCCAGCCAACTCACAGGCAATTCCCCAAGTTTTCAGATTCATCGTAGCGGAGACGTCATTATTAAAGATGGCTTAGTGAAATGGGCGCACAGGTGAGGTGGTAGCAAGTTCGCTGCTCTAAGGGCGGCGCATTTCGCATCGATTGGCTGCTTCAGGGTGGGCGACATACGTTTCGAGGGGGAATCATTCTGCGGCGCCGCCGCGCCTGTTTATGCGCGTTTTAACCATAGGTGCGCCATCCAGCGGTCGCGCACGAGCGCGAGTGCAATCGCGAGAATCATTGTGGCTCCCCAGATAGCCTGGGTCAGGTGCGGGCTGAGTCCGAGTAGGTTAAAACCGGTGGAAATTACCTGCAGGAGAACGAGCGAGAGCACCAGGCCGAGAACCTTTCCGAAGCCACCATTCGGATCAACACCTCCCAACACCGCGGCGAGAATGGTTATGAGCAGATAAGACTCCGCGTATCCTGCGCGCGCCGAGTTGAAGCGCGCCATCATTACGGTTGCCGCCACCCAGCAGAGGACGCTCGAGACGACATAAACTCCCACCAGCATCCACTCGGTCGGAACCCCTGAGTAACGGGTGGCGCGTTCGTTCGAACCGATCATGCGCACCGACACGCCAAAGGGGGCGTGGTTCATGATCACCCCGACGATGATTGCGCAGATGACAAAGATAATCATCGCCATTGGAACTCCGAAGAGCGTGCCATTACCTAGAAAGAGGATCGCCGGTGGGAAGCCGCCGATAACGCCACCGCTAGTCGCGAGCACGGCCACGCCCTTCACCGCCGTCATCGTGCCGAGGGTGACGAGAATTGGATGGACGCCGAGAAAGGCGACGATCAATCCGGTGATCAACCCCACGATCAAAGAAGTGATCAGTCCCGAGGCGAGCGCCAGAGCGATCACGCCCGCTGTGATATGTGCCGGACTCTCAGGACCAAGCATCTTGGTCATGATTGCGGCCATGACCAGGGCAGATAGATTCGCGGTCGCAATGATGGCAAGGTTCAGCCCGCCGCTCATCAGCGGGATCATCATGGCGAGCGCGAGGATTCCCAGCTCCGGCATTTGAAAGGCGATCGCGCGAAGAGAATCGCCGGAAAGGAAACGGGCGGGCGCCAGGGAGCTAAAGACAATCGCTGCAATCAGGAGCAGCCCTGTCAGCATGGTCACGGTAGGGTCTCGCCCGAGAAAATCGGCCAGCGAGGGACGGGGCGCTGCGGAAGCTGGTGGGGTTGTCGCGGTGTTAGACGACATTGCCTACAGTCCTTCCTTGCTGGCGCTTCGCCGCGATGGCAGTCGCGCTCACGCTGATGAGAATGATGATGCCGGTAACAAATCCAAAGGAGTAGGAAGATACGCCAAGCAAAGTCAGCCCATTCTGAACTATCGCCAGCAGGACAATTCCGAGGATCGTTCCAATCACCGTCCCGATTCCGCCCTGCAGGCTAGCGCCGCCCAGGACGACGGCCGCGAGCACATCGAGCTCCCGCCCGATCAGCGCGTTGGGAACAACCTCTTCCACGCGGTGAGCCTGGACCAGTCCCGCGATCCCGGCCGTTAAGCCGGAGTAGCCGTAGACGAAACATTGCAGGCCGACCAAATTGCATCCCATGCGCTTTGCTCCTTCGACATTTCCTCCCAGCCCGTAGATTTGACGGCCAATGGAGAGACGGTTCAGGAGGATGGCGGTGATGATGAGAACGATCGCCGCGACGAGGACCGGAAAAGGAATTCCCAACGGCGCGATCGTCTCCGTAAACCAGTCCGGCAAGTCGTAAATCGACACTCCGTCCGTCAAGAACATCAGCACGGCAAAATAGAAGGTCATCGTCGAAATGGTGACAATAACCGACAGAGCTTGGAGGTAATGAATCAGGAGAGCATTCACCACGCCGAGCAGCGCGCCGAAAACCGCCGACAACGCAAAGGCTACCACCCAATTGCCACCGATTTGGACGAGAATCGTCGCGACGAGATATTGGGTCACCGCGGCGATCGCAGCAAACGAGATGTCGATCCCCCCTGCGATAAGCACTACCAAAAGACCCGCTGCCATGATCGCCATCACCGAATAGCTCTCCAACAACGTCACCAGGTTGCTGACTGACAAAAATCCGGGAGAGAGCGCAGAGAAGAAGGCTCCCAACAGAAGGATGATACTCGCGATTTGAACTTCGTGCCGGCGAAACGCCGCTTTGAGAGGTCGGCTGGCGTTAGGCATGGATCGAATCTCTGAGTTCGTGCTCACTCACGTCATGAGGATTGTAGGTGGCGACGATTCGACCTTCTCGCATCACCATGATGCGATGGCTTTGGTGCAAGACTTCTTCGACCTCGTCGGAGATTAGCAAGATGGCCAGGCCACGGGTCGCGAGAGTGTCTACAATTTGGAAAATTCCGGCCTTGGCACCGATGTCAACGCCGACGGTCGGCGAATCCAAAATGAGCACGCGCGGTTTCGTCGCGAGCCATTTGGCGAGCACGACCCGCTGCTGATTGCCGCCGGAGAGCTGCTGGACCGGCCGATCAGCCGTGGTCGTCTTCACGCGCAGCTCCTTAAAAATCCACCGGTTGATTGTTCGGGAGCGGCGTCCTCCATCGATAAGGCCCAACGGACCGGTCAATCGATTTAAGACGGAAATGACCGTATTGTCAGCGATGGTTTGCGGCATCACCAATCCAAGTGAGAGCCGATCCTCGGAAACGTAGGCGATGCCGTGGCGGATCGCGTCGCGATTGCTGCGAAGATCGACGCGTTCTCCGTTGACTTGGATCTCCCCGGAGTCCGGCGGATTCATCCCAAAGAGCGAGAGTGCGAGCTCCGTTCGACCTGAACCCAGTCTGCCAGTCAGACCCAGAATTTCCCCCGGTCGCACTTCAAGATTGATGTCGAAGTATTGACCGGCGCACGTTAGCCCGCGTGCCTCCAACATTGGAGGGGCATCGCTGGACAAGTGGGGCTTGATACTGGTTTCGAAGACGTGCCCGGTGATAAGTTCACCCAAACGCCGGCGATCAAGATCCCGAACCCGGTAGGTGCCAAGGTTGCGCCCATCGCGGAGCACCGTGACTCTCTCCGCAATTGTCATGACTTCATCGAGTCTGTGACTCACAAAGACCGTGGCAATATTTTGACGCTTGAGCTCGTGGATCGTCTCGAGAAGCGCCTCGACTTCCTGGTGGGTAAGTGATGCCGTTGGCTCATCCATCACCACCAACCGCGCCTGCGCGGCCAGCGCGCGGCAAATCGCCACCAACTGACGTGTAGCGATGGGGAGGGTCCCGACCAAGGCCTCCATCGGGAGCGAAATCTTCAGGCGCTCCATGACTGCGCGCGCTTGGTCCTTCATGGTCTGGCGATTCATCAGACCTGCCGGCGCTTCCACGTGATGCCGAAAAGCGATGTTCTCAGCAACCGAAAGGTTCGGAAAGAGCGAAAGGTCCTGATAGATGATTTGCACCCCGAAGCGCTGGGAAGCGGCGGGGGATAAATGAGAGTGCGCCTTTCCCTCCAGGATGATTTCTCCCTCGTCAGGATTGTGAACGCCGGAGAGAATTTTGATCAAGGTGCTCTTGCCGCAGCCGTTCTCCCCAGCAAGGCAATGTATCTCGCCGGAACGGATCGAGAAGCTGACATTGGTCAGGGCGCGGACTCCGCCAAAGCGCTTGCTAATCCCGCGCATCTCGATGAACTCGGGTGCGCTTAGCTGGGCAGCCTGCTCAGAATTGGCCGAGGTGGAAATCATGGCCGCGTGTGCCGCGCCCACGCGAGCGGGCGCGACACAGAATGACTGATGAAATCTAGAGTCCGAGTGCTACCAGCTCATCGACTGTATTCTTGTCGATCGCCAGCACCTTGATTGCGCGAATCACCCGCGTCTGCGGGTCGACGCTGACCTTTCCGAGACCGGGTATCTCCATGCCATCGGTGATTTCCTTCCCGTCCAGAACCATCTTCGCCACGGTGATGATCGCCTTGCCCGCTTCAGGAGGGCTCCAAATATAGCCAACCTTGATGATGCCATCTTTGACCAACTTTTTCCCCTGGGTCGGCGAGCAGGCCCCCACCAGAACGATCTGTTCGGCTTTGTTGCGCTCTTTGATGGCCCGACCCGCTCCGATCGGGCCCTGGCTGCCGAAGGTCAAGATTCCCTTGAGGTTGGGATGGGCAAGCATGGCGTCCAAGGCGGTCTTGTAGCTGTCGTCAACGCTTTCCGCGACACCGTAGCGGTCGGCGACCAGTTTCATCTTTGGGATAGTGCTCCTTCTGATAGGCGATGGCCGCATCTGCCCATGCATTGTGCAACGGAACCGTCAAGCCTCCCACATAGACGATGTATTCGCCTTCCTCGTTCATGTATTTGGCGAGGTCTTTCATGTGGCGTTCCCCAAACTCCTTGTTGTCGATCATCTCGATGTCCCACACGTTTCCCTTTTGATCGGGCGACTCATGGGTGATGATCGGAATACCCGCCGCCTTGGCCCGCTCGAAGACTGGCTCAAGAGCCTTGGCATCGTTCGGCACTACCCCGATTGCGCTAACTTTCTTGGCGATGAGATCTTCGACCGCTCGCACCTGCTGCGCAGGATCCGCCGTCGTCGGCCCGATCATATAGGCCTTCACATTTTGTTCCTTGCCTGCCTCTTTGATGCCTTTTTCCATGGCGGTAAACCAGGGGATACCTCCGATCTTTACCACAACGGCAATCTCGGGCTCCTCAGCACGTAGCTGGACGTTCCACCCTGCAAACAGCAGGGCGAGCGCAACCAGGGCAGCGCGTTTAAAGGTGATGGATTGTATTCTCATTTCTTGTTCTGCTTGGGTGTGGGGTTGAGTTCGAGAGTCTGGGGGGTGACTTTTCTAAATATCGAATTCGATCAACGAACGTTCGTAAAAAAAATCAGGAATTCTTTCGGGCCGCTCGCTGTAGACTATTGTTCAATAGTTGAGTTGGGATGTCAATCACACCGGCGGCAATCAACTTCACCAAAGTCAAGCGAGTAAGATAAGAAGACATAGGTTAACTTGACGGTTTGCCGGCCGGACTGGGCGCACCAACCAGCCCAGGGGGTGAATGGTTTAAAGTCGAGGGAAAACGCTTCGAAGCGCCGCCTACGCCTTCTGGTTAAGCGTCGCCAGTCTGGCAACCCGTTGGGTCAATTTAGAGAAATGCGATCCTGGCCAGTAGATGCGCCCGCATTCGTCACAGACCCGATAACGATCATAGTATTGTAGCGTGCGTGGTTCTGCGGCCAGTCGATTGGCCACGTCCTGCTTGCCGGTGGTTTGGAGCAGCCCGTTGCATTCGAGGCAGCGCGTGAAGGGAGCGAGAGTGCCGGAGGAAATCGTAAGTCCGAAGCGACATAGAACCTCGGTTGTTTGCATCTCAGGCTCGTGGGACCGCGGGCAGAACCCGTCTTTGACAATTGCGTGCATAAGCAGACGACGATCGCGTGTCAGGATTGCTCGATTCTCGGTGGACATGATTTGGAGAAGGCGACGATCGTCCGCCTGCGGTTCGTAAGCGCTATCTAATCCGAGGAGTCGGAGGTTGCGGGCAAGTCCGCCGAGATGTCCATCCACAACAAACCGTTCGCAGCGCCGGCGCTGCAGGCGCGGCTGCAAGGGAAGAATGTCCTCCGGCGCGGGAAATCCATAGACCTCGATCCGCGCAGATGTTTCCACTTGCCAGCGGAAATCAACGGCCATTGGCGTGGGATTATTCGCGCATCTGATAATGATCAAATCGACCTCCGGGTGTGGAACCCCGCAAGCCTCAATCACATCTTTAATGGATGTCTTTTCAGACAAGTGCCGAAGAACGTGCGATCTCGTTCGCCATCGCCTCGGTCACGAAGAACGTCGCAAGGTCACCGTGGAATTTGATCTCCAAACCGAAGTTCATCCGCAAGAGTGCTACCCACAAAAGCGTCGTGTTGGCCGCGGAAAAATCAATTTCGCCGAGTTCCCGGCGATTCCCACGGTCCGCCGGTCAGGGTCATTTTCTGACAACTGCCTGGCAGCGCTAGACGATTGTGTGGTTGAACGCACCGTCGAGCCCACGGTCAAGCGAGTCGCCGTGCGTCGGCGGCAATTTGCCACGAGGGAAAGCGGTGAGGGTCTCGGACCTGAAGGGAGCGGCGACGTTCGGGCAACGCCAACCCACGCTACACGGGAAAATTCATCACCAAGAAAAATGCCACCTTGTCCGCCCCCCCGGACTCTCACCGGACGGGGCTATCATCCCGAGGCTATTTGGCCGGAGCGGAAAGGATGGCACTTTGCGGGCCGCGCTTTGTTCACCCAGATCAGCGGGCCATTAAAGTAAGCCGATCCGTGCAGATGTCAATCTGGAGCCGGCAAACAATTATATCGGACGTTATCGGTGCGCGTAAGGGGGGTGGTGCGTGGGTGAGGATTGCTCTTGTCACGCTGTCGCGGTCACCTATCACTCTGTCGATGATTCTCAGCTGGCTTTCCAAGTATCGTGATCTTGGCTTGCTTTTCTTGCGCGTGGGTATCGGCACGATGATGGTTCTCCACGGTTGGCCGAAACTCGCCGGCGGCATTCAGCAGTGGGAAAAACTCGGCAAAGCCATGAGCCTTGTCGGCATAAGCTTTTTTCCCGGTTTTTGGGGCTTCTCTTCGGCGATGGTTGAGACTGTTGGGGGCGTGCTTATCGTGTTGGGGTTTTGCTTTCGTCCAGTCGCCATCTTAATGACATTCAACTTCATTGTGGCAACCGTCTTCCTTTATAAGACAACGGCTCAATTCATTGAGTGGTCTCGCCCGGCTGAGACGCTGATTCTTTTCTTCAGTCTCATCTTTATCGGTGCCGGCAAATACAGCATCGACCGAAGCTAAGGATTTCCCGGGCTTCCTCCTCCTGAGTTAGGGACGACCACACAAGATGGGAGCTCTCGCGCGGTCTCCCACCGCCGAGGCCCGCCAGAATGAGGACATCGCCGACCTACAGAACTGTTCCGATCGTGGGGACACGGTCGCTCCAATCTACGCTCTTGCACCCTGCGATTAATGCTCGAGAACTGCGATAAGCTACATGAGTCTTGGGCTCACCCTGGCACGTTCCAGAGCCAACATCGGAAAACGCCAACTCTCAAATGTCACCAAGGACGCTCGACGACTTCATAGCCCCCGGTGGGATATCTGCGGTAGTAAACGTTATCGTAATCGTAATAGTCGACACCACGATAGACTCGAGTGCGATATCCCCTCGGCAGAACCGTAATAACTCTCGGGGTGGGACTCACGGTGGTCTCTTGAACCACGACGCGAGTGGGAACGGTGCGCCGCTCGTAAACGAGGCATCCCGAAGTCGCCAGACCGGTAACGAATGTTGCGATAAGAAGAATGGTTTTCATGGGCTAAGTAGGTGCTAAAGGAGAATCGCTGCGGCAGAGAACGGCGCGCGTATGGCCCACCACTATCAAGAGATCGATTCCTACTCGACGTTCTGCTTGCAATTGGAGAGTAACAAGCTGTGGAAGCTCTTTGGTGGTTTCTAACGCTGGCACTGATGGTGATCGGTCTTGTCGGAACCGTGGTGCCTTTGGTCCCCGGGACCGTCCTTATTCTTTGCGGAGCGGTGCTCAACCACTTTCTTCTCCATTCCATAGGTTGGCCGACTCTCGTGGCGCTTACACTCATGATGATCGCGGCGCAAGCCCTCGACGTCGTGAGCGGTTCGCTCGGCGCGAAGTGGTTCGGGGCGACACGTTGGGGCGCGATCGGGGGGATTCTCGGGGCGATCGTCGGACTATTCTTCGGGTTGATCGGCATCTTTGTTGGACCCCTAATTGGGGCCTTGTTGGGTGAATTGCTGGGCGGAAAGGGTCTGCTGCCAGCCGGGCGTTCCTCCTGGGGCACTCTGATCGGCACGAGTGCGGGAATTATCGGCAAGTTCACCATTGGTGCAGCCATGATCATCTGGTTCTTGATCGCCGCCCTGGTGTAACAGCCCTCCGAAGAACCGCCCATTGCGAAAGGGTGAGTACTTGTCGTCTGGCGGCGTTTAATCTGTATGAAGCTGTATCATACTTTTTCGAAGCGAAAGCCACGTTGGCTGCTCGTGCTAACTGCGGCGCTTCTTTCGTGCTGTTCTGCGTTCGCGCAGGTGCAATCTCAGGCTCCCCCTCCGCCGCCGGCTGAAGCGCCTCCTCAAAATCTGACGAAGGAAGAGCTCGATAAGCTGTTGGGTCCAATCGCGCTCTATCCTGACGCTCTCATCGCAGTACTTTTGCCGGCCGCCACAGTTCCATCCGATATCGTCCTTGCAGCACGCTTTCTTTCCACGAACGAAAATTTAGCTCAAGTCGACGACCAACCATGGGATGAGAGCGTGAGGTCTCTGGCCCGCTATCCCGAGATCGTCAAGTGGATGGACCAAAATCTCGAGTGGACCACTCAGCTCGGAGAGGTCTTTTTGGATCAACCGGCGGACGTCATGAATTCAATTCAGTCGCTGCGCGCACAGGCAAGAGCAGCGGGCACGCTGGTCGACACTCCGCAACAACGGGTCGTCGAAGAGGAGAGCTACATTCGCGTTGTTCCGGCCGAACCCGACGTAATTTACGTGCCGCAATACGATCCCGAGGTCGTCTACGTCCAGCCTTATACGCCCTATGTCGAGCCGGTGGTAAGTTTTGGGATCGGTTTTGCCGTGGGTCCTTGGCTTAATTACGATTGCGATTGGCCGCGCCGAAAAGTGTGCGTGGGAGACTGGAATCCCAGGTGGAGAGATGAATGGCGGGGTGATTGGCGGCCTGAATGGAGAGATGAATGGCGCGGTCGTGGACGGCATGATGGCCCGAATTCGGTAAATGTTGTCAATATCACCCGGGAGAGCGCGCGTGTTTGGCAGCCGAGCCCGAGAATTGAACGTCAGCATTGGCAACGGCAGCGAAACTACGATCGTGATCGGGAAAATGTTCGCGAACGAAATCGAGGTGGTGAACGGGAGAGGCGTTCCTGGGTGGTTGCAAAGCCGTCCCGAGCAAACTTTGATCGAGACCGAGATAATCGAGACCGGGGAGATTGGCAACGCTCCGATCGGATGGGGTCGCGTCGTGATCGATCCGATCGCGTCTGGCAACCCGGCTCTTCAGGGCCAGAAGTATCGCGCAATCGCGACCGCGACGATCGAGACCGGGGAAATTGGCAACGCTCGGATCGGAGGGATTCCGGTCGTGACCGATCGAACCGCGCCTGGCAGCCCAACTCCTCCGGACCGCCAGTAGCGCGCAATCGCGACCGCGATGAGCAGGAGGGAGAAGATGGGCAGCGTTCTGATCGCAGAGGCTCGAACCGCGAGCGCTCGGAACGGGTCGGGCAGCCCGGCTCTTCAGGGCCGCAAGTGTCGCGCAATCGAGACCGTGACGCTAGGAATAGAGAGGATTGGCAGCGTTCTGATCGTGGCGCTTCAGATCGTCAGCGGTCAGATTCAGTTCGCCGATCCGGCTCCTCAGGGCCAGCAGCATGGCAGAACGATCGAAGTGAGCAGCGGGCCGAACGGGGAGAGGGGCGGCGAAATCGCGATGAAAGCCAACGAGCTTTCGTGAGGGGAAACGGGCAAGGTCAAACCTCATTTGAAAGAGAGCGGGCGCGCCGATCAAGCGATTCGCGAGAAAATAGACGCAGGGAGGATGGCCAATCGGTCAGATCTCAGCGCCCGAACTACGAGGTCGCTCGTTCCGAGCGATCCCCTAATCGAGAGCGCTCTCGTTCAGAGTCAAGGCGATCAGTCGCCAGATCAGAAGGCAACTCGCGCCCGGAAGCTCGGGTGAATCGTAGTTCCTCGAGGGTTGACAGACCTCAATCGCAGCGCTCGCGCGTGGCGGATTCGAGGAGAGACAACGACTCGCGCCAAGCCAGGGGAGGTTCTTCGAGGCAATCATCGCGAGGAAATGCGGCGTACTATGGTCAATCGAGAAGGTCCCAACAGTCCGCGCGTGTCGAGCGATCTGGGGGTCAACCTCAAAGATCAACGCCATCCTATTCGAGACAGGATCGGCAGCAGTCTGCCAGTGCGGCCGGGAAAGGACGCCGGGGAGGCAACAATGGCGGTAAAAAGGGAAACAGGGACAAAGAGGAGCGCCGTCAATAATACTCCTGGCATTCTGGATAGTTGTCGTTGTCGCGGCGGCGTCCCCGCTGCCGGGAGGCCTGGGACGATGAAGGACATCCCCGCTGCAAAGCGCTGGGCGCCGCGACACGTCCTGACAAAGGTGTCGGCGCGTTAGTTCTTAAAAAAGCGATCGAGCAGAGTGCCGATAAGCTTTTGCCAGACCCGCACCTGCCACGCTTCCGCTGAGGACATCCCCGGGATAATGCGCACCGAGGTAAACCCGCGACAACGCCACCAGTAAGGCAATTGCAAATAATAGGGGGCGGGCACGCGGATAGGAGGCCTGAAGCAGGGTAGCGCCTGCAAAGGCGGCGGCACTATGTCCCGACGGAAAAGAATAGCTGCCGGGTTTGCGCCCGACGACAATAGCGCGAACGATCGAGATGAACGGACGTTTGCGTCGGAAGTACTTCTTGATCGGTATCTCGACAGTATAGGTTGCCAGATACAAAGCTGGAAGAATACGACAAGCTCTGATCGCACGATGCTTGTCGAACAAAGCATTCGCGGCGATGAAGAGAATCCACGCATGTCCTCCCGTCATGAACCAGCTGAATGACGAAATCAGGCGATCGAGCAGCTTCGGGTGCGGAAGATTATTGATCTGGACGAAGAGCGTGGCATCGATCGCATCAAACGGCTTTAGCCGGCTGATCAACTCTTTCCGGAGAAGATCTCGTCCTTTTCTAACTTCCGGGGATTCCTCGGCGGCCGCAGGGCCACCCGCCTGACGAATACCCTCATCAAGCGGCTCGCGCTTGTCAGTTGGTGCGGAAGCAACCTGGGCAGCTGCTGCCGCCAAGACCGCTGCCGGGCGCTCTTCCGACGTCGCCGCATCCGCCGCAGCTTCGATCGTCTCCGCTTGCGCGACCGGATCAGGTGATCCCGCCTCGGCTGGGATATCTTTCTCTTCGAGGCCAGCTCCGGTTCTTTCGACTTTGTCGAGAGTCTTGGATGCGTCCGAAGGTGTCCGCACCTCGGCAAAGCCCTCCTCGAGAGCCTTCTCAACTTTCTTTGTTGCCTCTTTCTTGGCCCCGGCGTCCGCGTTTGTTTCCTGCATGTGCAACCACCTACCCCTTAGAATCGAATCAACTTGAGGATTCGCGCCTGTTTACCGAGCGCGCTCACGGAATTGCTGTGACGGCCCGAATCTTTCAGTATCATTGACGAAAGACGAGGCGTCCCGTGTGAAGTTCCTGACCGCGCAGCTCACTCATTTCCTAAGACCTGCGACCAGCCGTCGCAACATTCGCCTCTTGTTTCGCTTTCTGCTGATTCTCACCTTAATGGTCACGGTTTACAGCATTCTCTTTCACGTTTTGATGGTCTTTGAACGGCGTGAGCACAGCTGGATCACGGGTCTGTATTGGACCTTAACAGTCATGTCCACCTTGGGCTTTGGCGACATTACCTTCACGAGTGACCTCGGTCGCCTGTTTTCGATCATCGTCCTTCTCTCCGGCATGGTTTTTCTGCTGATCCTGCTGCCATTTACGTTCATCGAGTTCTTCTACGCGCCATGGATGAAAGCTCAGGAGGAGTTGAGAGCGCCGAGACAATTGCCGGAAAGCATGAGCGGACATGTCATCCTCACCAACATGGACCCGGTTTCAAAAGCGCTCATGCAAAAACTAACGCACTACGGATATCCGTATGCGCTCCTGGTTTATGATTTGGATGAAGCCCTTCGATTGCATGACTTAGGGTTTCAAGTGGTGCTGGGGGAAAACGACCGTCCTGAGACTTATCATTTGGTGCGAGCTGAAAAGGCCGCTCTGGTTGCCGCAACAGGCAACGACATGGCCAATACCAACGTGGCCTTTACAGTGCGGGAGATGAGTCAGAGTGTTCCGATCGTCACTACCGCGAGCTCGAACGATGCCGTGGATATTCTACGACTGGCCGGCAGCTCCGAGGTGATTCAGCTGAGCACGATGATGGGGCAAGCGCTCGCACGGCGAATTATTGGAGTCGATGCGCGCGCGCATGTCATCGCAGAGTTCGGCGAGCTCTTGATCGCGGAAGCCACCGCTGCCGGCACCCCCCTGGTTGGCAAGACGCTCGCTGGCAGTAATCTTCGGAAATTGACCGGGCTCAGTGTGATTGGAATATGGAAGCGCGGACAGTATGAGGTCGCGGCCGCGGAAAGCATCATAGACGCGAATTCGATTTTGGTCTTGTCGGGTTCGGCGGAACAGCTCCGCAAATACGATGAGCTTTTTTGCATCTATCACGTCAGCGCCGGGGCGGTAATCATCGTCGGTGGCGGGCGGGTCGGCCGCGCCATCGGCCGCGCACTCAAGGCGCGAGAGGTCGATTTTCGAATTGTCGAGAGCAATCCGGCCAGGATCCGGGATCAGGCTATCTATGTTGAAGGAAGTGCGGCAGACTACGAAACGCTGGAGCGGGCGGGCATAGATCATGCCCCGGCCATCGTCATCACCACCCATGACGATGACATGAATGTCTACCTGACAATCTATTGCCGCCGTTTGCGCCCTGATATTCAGATCATAAGCCGATCGACCCGTGAACGGAACGTCTCCACGCTGCATCGGGCGGGAGCCGATTTTGTTCTCTCGTATGCCTCAATGGGCGCCACTTCCATATTCAACTATCTGCGGCGTGCTGGCGTCGTCGTAGTCGCCGAGGGACTCCATCTGACCGAAACGCGAGTGCCCCGTGCCTTGGCCGGACGAACACTCGCCGAAGCGGCAATTCCTAGTGAAACCGGCTGCAACGTTGTGGCGCTTCGCAGCAAGGACGAACTGATGATCAATCCGGAGCCCTCGACAATTCTGGACCGTGGCGCCGAGATCATCTTGATTGGAACGCCCGAAGCCGAGCAACGTTTTATGCAGCTATATGGGGCTGAAAAGTTGTCGGTACAGCCGGTCGCTGCATCAGGAAATCTCAGCTGACCAACCGCTTCGGGATATAAAGCAAGCGCGTGTTCTCAACTCCATCTCGATCGTCGCAGCGAAGTTGATAAGCTGTTAGTGTCTGAAAATGGCAGAACGGACAACCCTGGAAATTTCACGAGAGCTCGCGTCGATCGCGCAGGCTGGGATGACCTATTCCGCAGACCCATTCGACAGGGAGCGCTTCCATCGCTTGCGTGAGATTGCGAGCGAGGTGATGCGTGTGGCCGGAAAGGCCGAGTTTCAGTGGCCGACCGAAATCGGCTACGCGACTCCTAAGGTGGATGTTCGTGGTGTCGTTTTTCGCGACGCGGAGGTCCTCTTGATCAAGGAAGCGTCTTCAGGAAAGTGGACCCTACCCGGCGGATGGGCTGATGTGAACCTCACCCCCGCAGAAAACGTGGAACGCGAGTGCCTCGAGGAAACCGGGTATCAAGTGAAGGCGCGTCTGATTACCGCGGTTCTCGACCGCGATCGCGCGGGCTATCCCGCGAACCCGCACTCGATTTATAAGATCTTTTTCTTGTGTGAACTCTGCGGCGGCTCGCCACGAGTCAGTCATGAAACCTCAGAAGTTGGCTTCTTTCCGCTCGATGCCCTGCCGGAGCTCGATACGCATCGCTCCAGTGCACTGGACATTGCTGAGGCGTGGCGATCCTATCAGGCGCCGACGTTACCGGCGCGTTTCAATTGAGCGACGAGGTGCCCACAACGGCGCAACTCACGGTGCGCGGGGCAACCCGTCGGATGAAATGACACTACCATTGGCGGCGGAAATTTCGATGTAACCAAAGTTACTACCCCCTCGGTCGTAGCACCATATTTTCCATACAGGAGCGGAGTCCGGATCGGTTTGCTGCAATACGTAGCTGACACTTCTGAGATTTCGGTCATTTGCCGCTGCGAATTGAGACGCGATTTCGAAGGCTGAACGCGAATCAATCGTGATTCGCTCGATGGCGATGGGGTTTGGAACCCTGAACAACTCGCCGACGTTTAAAGTCGGCTTTTCTTGAATGATCTCAGCCGTTGGCGATCGTGATGCTGAAAAGTCCCTCCTGAGGGTTCCCGCGGTAGGCGAGGATATACCATTGCGGCGGATCCGGCGTTCCGTTGTCGGCAGATACTTTGACAACGAAGTTTTGATACTCGGGTGGGAGCATGTTTAACGCGCCTAATGCTGAGTTGACATCTTGCGCCGGTCCTTCCTCTGTCGGCTCAAATTGCGCCAGAGCTGCATGCGACCACAGCATGATGGTGGCGATCAACAGAATCTGATCTCTGAAAGTCATCGGCCAACTATTGCCAGAAGGTGACTGACTGTCTAGCGATCGAGCAGATTTTGCCGCCGCCGCACCGTTTGGTCGAAAGTTTTTTCCGTCTTTCCTGTCGGGCGAAAATGGCTGAGGATCGAGGCATGATGTTGCGTCATGACCACATGCTTCGCCTCGCGCGCTTATCGCTGACGCAGGCCGGCAAGAAAAGGCGGGGCAACTGGATCGATCAGGAGCCTAGTTTCAAGCCAGAGGGTGGGGGACGATGCTAGCCTTTGAGGAGGCCGGCTCGCCTGCAAACAGGCCGATCATCTTCCTACACGGATGGTGCTGCAACCGCGGTCATATGAGAGAGTTGATGACGCGCTTGGCCGGCCGGCACCATGTCATCGCCGTTGATCTCCCTGGCCACGGCGATAGTCCCTTGGGCGACGTTTTTCCTACGTTTGATTCGTTCGCTGCGAGTATCTGCTCCTTTATCGCCGAGCGCCAATTACATCAACCCGTCCTTGTCGGACATAGCATGGGGGGTGTCATCAGTGTGGTGACGGCCGCACGGGATCCCCGGTTAGTTGCAGGTGTCGTAAATCTCGATGGCGCAGTCCCGATCGCCGCCTCAGTGCGTGACGTCTACCGCGACTTGTTTTCCCGCATCGGTCGCGAAGGTTTTCAATCCGTCGTTGCTCCTTTTGTCAGACAGGCATTTTTCCTTCCGTTCGAGCACGGGGCAATAAGTGAAACAATCGTTACGGGGATGATGTCCTATCCTGAAGGACTCGCTGTAGCTCTCCTGAAGGAATTTCCTGCTTTGCAGGCTGAGCCAGTCCTCAATGCTTCTCGAACGCCCTCGCTTTTTATTGGGAGCTCCTTTCCCCGCTTTGATGAAGCAGCTCTCAAGAAGGTCCGGCCAGACGCGTGGGTTGCTCGCGTCGCAGTATCTGGCCATTTCATGCAAATCTTTGCGCTCTCACAGGTGGTCGCGATGATCGAAAAGTTCATTGCCGTCGAGATCGAACGCTAGCGCGCGGTTCCCTGCTCACTGTTGCAGTTTGTCGCGCGACACATACTATCATGTATGCAATTAGAATGGACTAGTGATAGGGAGAGCGATGGGGCCGCCTCAGCCGATCAGATTGATCGTCCGGCAGACGACGTTCTCCTGGATTCCTATTCGGCCGCGGTGGTTCGCGCGGTGGAGATAGCAAGCCCATCCGTTGTGCACGTGCGCGCGGAGTTTCCGGCGAGCAGGGGACACGTTCAAACCTCTGGGAGTGGATCGGGTTTCGTGCTCTCACCGGATGGATTTGTCCTCACCAATAGCCATGTGGTCCACGGAGCTACACGTATCGTTGCGCAGACTGTCGACGGTGGCGCCTGGAAGGCGGAGCTCGTGGGCGATGATCCGGACACAGATCTTGCCGTGCTCAGAATCGACGCGCCGGGGCTGCGGAATATTCGCTTTGCGAATTCCGCTCAGGTGCGGGTAGGCCAGATTGCCGTGGCCATCGGCAACCCGTTCGGCTACGACAACACCGTGACCGCCGGGATCGTCAGTGCCTTAGGAAGAACTTTTCCATCGAGAACAGGGCGGCTCATCGATAACGTTATTCAAACCGATGCAGCACTAAATCCGGGCAATTCTGGCGGTCCGCTCGCCAATAGTCGCGGCGAAGTGATCGGAGTCAACACCGCCATCATTGCGGCCGCACAGGGTATCTGTTTTGCGATAGGTAGCAAGACGGCGGAGTTCGTGGCTAGCTGGCTGATCAAGGAAGGACGCATCCGGCGAGGACACCTGGGCATTGCCGGCCAGGACACTGCGATTTATGAGCCGCTTGCTCGCAGACTCAAGCTGACTCAGCGCACTGGTGTGCGGGTCCATGAAATCGTTGCCGGGTCGCCCGCGGCCGCTGCCGGCGTCCGTCCCGGAGATCTGATTATCTGGTTCAATCATGACACCGTATCAAGCGTTCACGACCTGCACCGCCTGTTGATCGGCGATGAGGTCGAGCGCCGGTCGCGTCTTTCGGTGCTTAGAGACGGGCGCTTGGAGCATCTCTGGATTACGCCGCGAGAGAGAAGCTAGTCGCACCGAACGGCCCGCTGAGTAGTTGTATTGGATCGCGGAGCAGATAATCTTTCGCCGATGAGGCTCGTCAGATTCTTCAGTTTGGTCGTCTGGCTCTCGCTCTTCCTCTGCGCCTGTGAGACTACCCGCAGGCTTTGGGCCACGCTCAACGATTTCGCCGTGGGTATTTATAAGGCGACACCGCACCAAACGGAGCTCGCCGATCAGCGAGCCACTGCAGCCTTCGCCCGATTCTCGGCTGAGGAAAAAAGTTCGCTGCAACGATCTGGCGTCCGTTATCTGGCGGTCCGGACAGCTGACCCGACGCCGGCTCAATGGAGCGAGATCCGCACGGACATGCAGAAGCCCACTTCAAGATATGGGGGTTCACGGAGAGTCCCCGAAAAGATTTACTGCGTGATGATTTGGGATACCCAATCTCAAGAGATCGTTGGGACGGATTGCTATGCCGTGCTCAAGCTTCCCCCGGCTGGTGAATTGGCGCGATTCGACACGTTCACAGCCCAATACGTCGGCTTTTGAACACCCTCATGAGCGCTAGGCAGCGCTGCTGAGAAGGCGGATCCACCGCGCGAGCGCCGCGGCAATCCCTGTCATAATTCCTTTCTCAGACTCCCAGGCTGTCGCGGGTGCGATAGTCGAGGCGTCCTGTTATCGGCAAACCGTAGTCTGCCTGATAACCGCGAATGGCTCGGTTGGTCATCGGACCGAAGTCTCCGTCTATGGGTCCGCGGTAGTAGCCGAGTCTCGCCAGGCGTGCTTGGGCACGATAGAGTGCCGGCGCCGAGTAGGTGGCATACGCGGACGTTGCATACACACGCCTGGGCTGGACAACATAAACGGGGCGATACACGCGAACCGGAGCAACGTAGGTCACGCCAAAGGATGGTCCCCAGCCCCATCCACCCCAGTACCAGCGGCCCTAACCGCCCCCCAACCGCCCCAACCGCCGCCCCAACCGCCGCCCCAACCGCCGCCCCAACCGCCGCCCCATCTTCCGCAGCGTCCGCCAGCATGGCTGACATCGGCCAATGCGATCAACAGGAGCACCAAGATAACCAAGAGTTTTGTTCTCATCGTGATGGTCCTTCCTCCGATCAAAACAGTAAGCGGGAATATCCGGATCTTCAAGCGCTCAACCGTCGAAAGAAGGGAAGAGCGGTCGACCATATTTCATGAAAGGCCAGGGGATGCTCGCAAGGATGAGGACGCCTGCTAGCGTGTAGGCGATCGCCGCGCGCAAAAATCTGGCACGATCTGTCGTCGCTCGCTTGGAAATTGAATACCCCATCTGGGCAATGATGATCGCGAGCAACATGCCAGCGAAATGCTCGACCGCGAAGAATCGAAGCGTGCTGTCTTTCATAGCCGCCGCAAAGTTAGTCCAGGCTGTGCGCATGATCGGACTAATGGCATAAAGGATTAGTCCCAAAACGAACTGAACATTTAGCAACGACGTAAATATCAAGCCGGCCATTTGATCTTTGCGTGTCCATTCCGCTCGTCCGAAGAAGCCGCTCCAGACGCGCAGGAGAGCCCAAACACAGGCGAACAGGACGATCCAGCGCAGCAAGCTGTGAGCGTCTCTGAGAAACAAATAAGGCATGCTAGCGAACCTACCTACATGGCCATCGTGTTCACGTCACTCCCTCAGTTTCGGACGTTCAATCTCCTTGCATTTGCGATGAGCCGATAGGCGTGGCCTGATTTTTCCTGGGGAGGCGAGATGGCTTGCAGAGCACCTTCGAGATGGTAGCGACGCGGGCGCATCTGCGACAGAAGAAGCAGGGCGGATCAACGAGCTCGAGCAGCTTGTCGGCATGCTTGCTGATGTCGCGCTTGGACCAGTCGCAAAGGGTCTTGGCCATGCGAGAACGGAACAGGGAATGCCGGGTTGCGCAAGGAGGTTATCGACGGTATTCTCCCCTGACCACTATGAGCACACATACAGCGACAAAACAGAAATCCAATGCAGTGATCGAGGGACTTCAAACCGTTTTGGCCGATTCGTATGCCTTGATGGCACAAACGCACATCGCACACTGGAATGTCGAGGGTCCAAATTTCTTCCAGCTTCACCAGGCCTTTCAGAAGCAATACGAGGAGCTTTTCGAGGCTGTTGACGAGGTCGCTGAGCGCTTACGGGCGCTGGACGTCCTTGCCAATGGCGGCTTGAAAAATCTGGGCAACGCTTCTCGGATCGAAGAACTGGCCGTTGAGAGCACGCCAGCCAAGGATATTGTGGCTCATCTGATCGAATGCCACGAAATCCTCTTGCTCAATGCCCATACGCTTCGTGAGGCTTCCGGGAGCGCCGATGATCTCGAAACTCAGGACCTCATGATCAAGCGCATCCAGGCGCATCAGAAGACGCTGTGGATGCTGAAGAGCTTCCTGAAAAACCTCTAGGGAAAGCTGCCCGCGACACCGCTCCGAAAAGGGCTACAATCTGATCTTGCGAATCAGTCTCAAATTCGTATCTTCCGCTGATGTCCATTTGCTCAGCTGATTCCCCGGTCTTGTCATCGACGCTAAAATCATGGCGCACTGACGCGGCTCGCATTATCGAAGATCTGTTTCGATGCACAGCACCGGATGCCTGGGATATGCTCTTGGATTTGCGAGAGCATTTATTGCAAGGCGACGATTTGGAAGAGACTCTCGACTTGTTTCTAGCGTGTCGGGAGAGGTTAGAAGCTGAACACTATCTTCCCTTTTATCGCTTACGACGGCTGATCGCAAGCAGCTTGAGCTTGGAAGCAGGGACCAGCCAAGCTCACGTCGCGCCGCTGCGCGAAATACTTCGTCGAAAGCATAGCTCGCTTGCTGATATGAAGCGCAGGTTGAGGCGCGAAATTTTCGAACACGACCTACGCCAGGCCGGAATCGACCGAATTCCGCTACGCGTAGTTGAGCGCTAGCGAGGATGCCCTCAATTTGCGGTCCGCGCTCACCTCAGCGGAGATGACGTTGTCGGGCTGTTTGGTTTAAGCGAATGGGAACCCTTCGCTGAAGCCGGGGTTAGCATGAACGCTCGTCCATACGGCGAAGTCGATTGGGAGGCGCTCGATAGCCGGCCAATTGCTGACTGGTTCCAGGACGCGAAATTCGGGATTTTCATTCATTGGGGACTCTACTCGGTGCCTTCTTGGGCTCCGGTAGACGTGCCCAATGAATTGGAGAATCCAGTATGGTTGCGATATGCAGAGTGGTATTGGCATTCGCTGACAATGGGAGAAGGTTTGCCCAAAGACGCGTCGAACGGTGCCACCTGGCGGTTTCACCAGCGGGTTTATGGCGCGGCCTTCGCCTACGAGGATTTTGCGCCGCTGTTCCGCGCTGAATTATTCGATGGTGAGCAATGGGCCGAGACAATTCGAGCGGCCGGTGCGCGCTACGTGGTCCTTACTTCAAAACATCACGATGGCTTCGCGTTATGGCCCAGTGTGGAAGCAAGCAAGAACTGGGGGCGCGCTTGGAACAGCACGGACGCAGGGCCTAAGCGTGATCTGGTCGGAGATCTGACCGAGGCCATTCGCCAGAAGGGCCTTCGCATGGGACTCTACTATTCGTTGTATGAGTGGTTCAATCCCCTCTGGATCGCCGACAGATCCCGCTATGTGCGAGAGCACATGCATCCTCAATTCAAGGACCTGGTCGCGCGTTACGAACCCTCGGTCATCTTCGCCGATGGCGAATGGGAATTAACGTCAGCGGACTGGGGGAGCCCGGAATTGCTGAAATGGTTGTTCGGCGAGTCGCCTTCAAAAGATGAGGTCGTTGTGAATGATCGCTGGGGCAGCGATTCCCGCCATGTGCATGGAGGTTACTGGACGACTGAGTACACGGCCGGAATGAGCACATTGAAGCACCCTTGGGAGGAGAGCCGGGGCATCGGGTATTCGTATGGCTACAATCGTGCCGAACGTGCCGGAGACTATCGGACGGGTCGCGAGCTGGTGCTCATGCTCGTTGACATTGTCAGCCGCGGCGGAAATTTGCTCCTGGGAATTGGACCCACGGCTGATGGACGTATCCCCGTCATCATGGAGGAACGTTTGCTGGACGTCGGCCGATGGCTGCTTGTCAACGGAGAGGCGATCTACTCCACCCGCCCGTGGCAACGCAGCCGACAGTGGAGTGCCGGAGAACGGCCCCAGCTCGAGTATGACCAGGAGGTAATGGCGCCATATGACGTTTTGAAACTGGTCGAATCGCCTGGGGATGGATCAGCCGTCGTGGACGCTTTCTTTACCTGCAACAACCAGGCCGTATTCGCAATTTTGCCCCACTGGCCAGTAGGTAGCTTTACCTTCGGGGGAATCGACGCACAAAGCGTTAAGTCCGTCGTGCTCTTGGGAGACAATCGCCCGTTGGCGTTCCAGGGCACAGCAGACGGAACTTCGGTCGACTTACCAGCGATTTCAGGAACTCATCTGACGCAACCAGCGTGGGTTCTGAAGTTCTCCGTGTAGCTCGAACCGAAGTTTATTTCTGATCGAATGGGGACCCCTCCCAATCCCTGATAAAGCTTAGAACTTTCTGATCATCACCTCTGGACAGCCAGACTGCTTTCAGGAAGTCGGCTGGGTGAAGTCGATGTTCTCGAAGAAAATGCCGGTCTCCGCCGCAGCCATACATGATGTCATGGCAAAGAGCTCCTTCAAGGAAGCAGGTTGCCTTCTTGATGATGCGAGGAAGCCATGTGATTCCCGCAAGAGTTGCGCGCTTAGCGGGCAGCTCGTCGGGTCGAATTTCATTCAGGCTCCCGGCCCGCTTTTGCTCAAAGATGAAATAGTGGCGACGGACGGCGACAATGAGGAGATAGGTATCCCAATCCGGCTCTCCCGCCGAGACGAAATCCTCGACGTAATCATAGACGTTGATCGGACGCAGCCCGATCGAGGCGAGAAATCTCTTCTCCTCGGGGGAAAAATAGGTGGCATCGTCGCGCTGACCGTCACGGTAACGGGTTACCGCCTTGTCGTAGATCTTGCGCAGGTCCGTCGTCCAAACATCGGATTTCATGGGTTTATACGAACAGGGCAGCGTCGCTTTTGCAGTACGTTTTTCGCACCGCTTTGGCGCCTTGACTAAATGCCACGTCGAATTATCTGCGGGCGGATCTGGAGCGACGCCAATCAGTCGCCGGCAAGGACTTCGGCGGCGGTCTTGAAGTGCATCTTCGCGACGGTGCTCAGGGCATCCCGTCCGCCTATTTCGGCAACCTTTCTGGCCGCTTGCTTGACTGAGGCCGACACGCCTCTTGGCAGGGCAACACCGAGTCGTTTCCCGGCGGTATCCAGCCAATCGATGAACTTCTCGCGGGCCAGGATGGATGCCGCCGCAACTGCGAAGTCTGACTCCGCCTTGGTGCGCTGTTCGAGTGCAAGCGTCCGGCCTTTTTCCATGATCGCTCGCTGGAGCACGCGAACATCGGCGAACTTGTCAGAAAGCGCACGCGGGCACTCCGGTCGCAGCTCGCAAAGGTTCTCGATGACTCGAGCGTGTCCCCAAGCGAGCAGGCGATTCAGGTTGCCGATCTTCAGAAACAGCGAATTGTAGCGTTCGGGTCCGATGGTCACCACGCTTTGGGCGGCTCCAGAGTTTCGAATTGCGACCGCCAGATCTCGGATGCGTTTGTCGGATGAAATGCGTTTGCTGTCGGTCACCCCGATTTGCTGGAACTGTCGCGCGAGGTCACGATCGACATAGACACCAGCGATCACCAGCGGTCCAAAAAAGTCGCCTTTGCCGCTTTCATCGATGCCAAAATGCGGTTCGAACATTTCGGGATTGAGAACCTCTTCATAGCCGAGCTTGGCTTCTCCCAGGATTTCGGGTTCGAGTCGGAATTTGACGAAGTCTTCCGTGCCCCGGCCCTGGGCGACAAGCTTTGGTCCTTTCTCGTAAACGGCGATCGTGAGCTTGTCTTTTTGCGCAAAGTAGAGGGTGTACGGGCGCGTTTCGAATTTGTATCCCTCCTCGCGCAGCAAGGCTCTCAACTTCGCGGCTTGCGCGGGTGTTACGGGAGTTGTGTAAAGGGTGATGGCTTTGTCCGGCACAGGAAAGAGCAATAAAGCGCAAGCTGGCGGCGACACGGAGCAAAAAATCCGACGCAAGCTCTGGCGGTGGTTCAAGGGCCATGGGCGTGATCTGCCTTGGCGGCGGACCCATGATCCCTATGCCATTTTAGTCTCGGAGTTGATGCTTCAGCAAACAACGGTGAGCGCGGTCATCCCCTATTTCGAGCGTTGGATGGCCAGATTCCCTACCTTGGCCTCTCTTGCCCGATCCACCGAGGAAGATGTCCTGGCGCTTTGGCAGGGTCTTGGCTACTACGGGCGCGCTCACAATCTTCGCCAGATCGCGGTGACGCTCGTCGGCCAGCGCAGGCCGGAGGTTCCGGATTCGCTCGCCGAGCTTCGGAATTTGCCGGGGGTGGGCGATTACACCGCCGCGGCAGTGGCTTCCTTTGCCTTCGATGCCGTGGAACCGTTGATCGACGGGAATATTGCCCGAGTGCTTGCGCGACTCGGAAATTGGAAGGAGCCGATCGATGGCGCTGCCGGGCGCGCTTTCCTCCTCCAATCGGCGAGGGACCTCCTGCCAAGGTCTGGTGGGCGTTTGCACAATTCCGCTTTGATGGAACTGGGAGCGTTGGTCTGCGTGGTGCGAAATCCGAAATGTCCTAGTTGCCCGCTGCGCCGCGAGTGTGCCGCCGAAGGCCCAAATGAATTGCCGATGAAGAAACCGCGTCGTCCCATCGAACGGGTCGACGACTCTCGAGCGTTTATCTTCGAGCGCGGAAAACTATGGCTCGAGCGCGCGCGAGGGCCACGGTGGCGGGGAATGTGGGTCCTTCCTCAAACACAACTGACCAGCCGTTGCGCGGATCATGTTGAGCGCTACTTCATTACCCGATTTCACGTGACGATGCGCACCTACGTCGAGTCCAGGCAAGATCGGACTCTGGAAGGATACGCCCTCGAATCTTTGCCGCCGATGCCCTCCCCACACAGGCGCACGGTTGCAGCGATGTTGCAAAGAGTCCATAGTCGGACCTGATGAATCGAGCTGATCCTGTTCCCGATGCCTTGGGGCACTTTGGCCCATACGGCGGCCGGTTTGTTCCCGAGACGCTGGTGAGTGCCCTCGAAGAGCTGGAGCTTGAATATCAAAAGGCGCGAACCGACCCTGAGTTCCGCAAGGAGTTCTCCAGCCTACTGGCAAATTATTGCGGGCGCCCGACGCCGTTGTATTTCGCGGAGCGCCTAACTGGACGGTTGGGAGGAGCGAAGATCTATTTGAAACGCGAAGATCTTCTCCACACCGGAGCCCACAAGATCAACAATGCCGTCGGGCAGGCTCTGCTTTGTAAACGCATGGGAAAGAAGCGGGTTATTGCCGAAACTGGGGCCGGCCAGCACGGGGTCGCCACCGCGACGGTTGCCGCGCGGTTTGGCTTCGAATGTGTCATCTATATGGGAGTCGTCGACATGAAGCGCCAATCGCTCAACGTCTCACGCATGCAGTTTCTCGGCGCGACAGTCGTTCCGGTCACTGCGGGCCAGGCAACGCTCAAAGAAGCGATCAACGAGGCAATGCGCGACTGGGTGACCAACGTAAGATCGACTCATTACGTTTTGGGCACCGCGTACGGCTCACATCCTTACCCGATGATGGTCCGGGACTTTCACCGCATTATCGGCGACGAAGCGCGCCGGCAGGTGCTTCAACGCGAGGAACGGCTGCCAGACCTTCTCGTCGCTTGCGTCGGCGGCGGGAGTAATGCGATCGGGCTGTTCTATCCTTTTCTGGAGGACGAGAGCGTGCGCATGGTCGGGGTGGAGGCCGGTGGCGAAGGGATTATCCGAGGACGTCACGCCGCCCGTTTCCAAGGCGGAAAACTCGGTGTGCTCCAGGGCGCAAAGACTTGGCTGCTCGCCAATGAGGATGGACAGATCGAGCTCACCCACTCGGTTTCTGCCGGTTTGGACTATGCGGCAGTGGGACCGGAACACTGCTATTTGCACGACATTCGTCGAGTCGACTACGATTACGCCACCGACAGCGAAGCACTAGCGGCCTTTCGGCTGCTTGCCGAGGTGGAGGGCATAGTTCCGGCCCTGGAGTCGGCCCACGCGGTCGCGCACGCAATTAAAGTGGCGCCCAAAATGAGAGCCGATCAAATCATCATCATCAACTTGTCGGGTCGCGGCGATAAGGATGTGGCGCAGGCGGCGGAATTCCTCTTGAAGGAGGATGTTCTCGACTAAGGCGTAACTGCACGAGGATTGGAAAAGCTTTAGACGGCGCTGGCCAAGCGCCTGTGGATTTTGCCGTCGCTTGAGAAGAAGCGCTGCTACGCGACCACCTTGGAACCGTGCTCGCGCCGGGCAGGTAGCTGGATAATTGCGTCAGATGGGCTGCGGTCTATGCGGCCACCGCTTCCTCCTGGTGAAACTGCAGCTGATACAGCTTGCGGTAAAGACGGGACTTCTCCAGCAAAGAGGTGTGTGGGCCGATGTCCACGATCCGGCCATGGGCCATCACCACGATGCTGTCCGACTTCAGAATCGTCGAGAGCCGGTGTGCGATCGCAACCACAGTGCGCCCGTGAGCAAGGCGCTCAAGAGCCGCTTGGATCATCCTCTCCGATTCGGAGTCTAGTGCCGAGGTCGCTTCATCGAGCAACAAAATGGGGGCGTTTTTTAGCAAAGCGCGCGCGATGGCCAGGCGTTGCTGCTGACCGCCTGAGAGCAGGCATCCCTTGTCGCCGACGACCGTGTCGTAACCCTCCGGCTGAGCAAGAATGAAGTCGTGTGCGTAAGCGAGTTTGGCGGCAGCATGAATCTCGGCTTCGGTGGCAGTCAGGCGCCCGTAGCGGATATTTTCATAGATTGTGTCGTGAAAGAGAAAGGTCTCCTGGGTCACGATTCCAATGTGCTCGCGAAGGGAGCGCTGCTGAATGGTGCGAAGATCGCGCCCGTCGAGCTCGATGACACCTTGCTGCGGATCATAAAAGCGCAGCATCAGCGAAAGCATAGTCGTCTTGCCGGCACCACTCGCGCCAACGAGGGCGTATTGCTTCCCTGGCTCGATCTCGAGACTGACATTCTGCAGAGCAGGCGCGTCCTGCCCGTAAGAGAAACTCACGATTGCGAAAGGAAATCCTTCCGGGACACTGGCTGATTGCCGTCGCGTCGCTGGCATCTTGGATGGCCGGCTTTAAGCTCATCAGGTCGAAAACGTTCGTCGTCGACGAGAGACATTTCTGCATCAGCATCGGAATTCTGCTGAGAGACTTCAGCGGATTATAAAGCAGGAAAATTCCCGAGCAGAGCGCGATGAACTTCATAAAGCTAATATTGAAATAATAGACATAGAGGATCGCGAGCACGACGCCACAGGCGGAAACTGATTCTATAAGGGGTTGGACGATGTCAGTGGCCCTGCGCACTCTCATGCTGTTTTGACATTGAATGGCACTCGATTTCTCAAACTGCGCAATCTGGTAATCTTCGCGCGCAAACGATTTGATAACCCGCACTCCGGCAAAACTCTCCTGCAGAATGACAGCCATCGTGCCTGCCTCGTTCTCTTCGGCGGTTCCGGCCTTGCGCACTTTTTTTCCGAAGATCAACACGGGAACGATGCAGATCGGAAAAAGGACAAGGGTGGTCAAACTGAATCGCCAGTCCATTGCCACCAAAACCGCCACTCCCACAATCACGGCAATCGGATCCTTGACGATGTTTCCGGCAATGGAGGTAAGGGCATTTTGGGCCATTCTCGTGTCATTGAGAACTCGCGAAATCAGCTTGCCCGACTTCGCCCGATTGAAAAATTCCAGGGACTGCGAAATGAGATGCTGAAAAAGCTTGGTGCGAAGATCCTGGAGAACGCGCGCGCTCACCCACGCCATACAATACCCGTTGAGGAAGGAGAAAACACCGCGCGCGACCATCGCTATTGGAATAAGAAGGCTGATCCAGAGAACACCCTCGATGCCCGGGCCTGAGTCCTGCCCGGCCGTGATCGCCAGCTTGTAGGCGTTGGGGTCTTGTCCGGCGGGAAAGATCCTCTCGCCGACCAGCTTAACGACCAAAGGGAAAACGCCATTGAGCATGCCGGCAGCAACTCCGCAGAGAAGTCCAACGACAAACCTGCTCCGGTACGGCTTCATGTATTGCGCGAGCGTCCAATACGGACGCCAGCCCTGCCGCAGCAGTTCGATGAATGATAGTTTCTTCTTTTCCGGCATTAAGGTTACTACCTATAGCACTTTTGCGTTCGCTCGAATTCTAAAAAGCGCTCCCCTCCGTCAAGATTCCGAAGTAGGCGTCCCAGATTTCCTCTCCCCCGAAGATCCAGAAAAGAGCGCCAAAGGCCAAAAATGGACCGAATGGGACACGCGCACCGGCTTTGTCTCTGGCCAAGAAAATGCCCGCGAACGCGGCCGCGCATCCGACGATTGATGCAGTCGCCAGCGCAAAAAGCACGGCTTTCCAGCCAAGAAAAGCTCCGATGGCCGCGATCAGCTTGACGTCGCCGAAGCCCATCGCTTCCCGAGGGATTGTCACCCCTCGGAGGGTTCCCGTGATCGCCTCGAGCTTGTCTAAGGGCGTCTCTTGATCGGCGACGATCATTCGATCGTGACGAAACCGCAAGACCGGTCTGTCGCCGGCGATGCTCGCGCTGGCGCATTCGAGGACCAACTCATCGGATTCCCGGGCAAAGATGTCATCCCAACAGAAAACTTCCTCCCCGATTTGCAGGGTCATGGCGCCTTCGCTCGGTCGCACCGCGAAGGGCTCTTCCTTCTCAAAACGGTGCCGCTTCTTTCCAAAGGCGAGCTTGCCGATTTCGACAATAGCCCACAAAAGAGCGAAACCGAACGCGGCTGCGCCCAACGAAAGCCAAAAGCTTTGGGCATGGGAGGTCGTTTGCATCATCCCCGGGAACAGAGCGCTGAGAAACAGACCCATAGCGATTCCGCCGAGCGTAAGTTCATCCGGTATCAGGAAGTGTTCGAGATCGATAAAAGTTGCAGTGAGAAGGAGTGCCACGAAGATCGAGTAAACCGCAGCCAGCGGAAAAGCGAAGCGCACCCACACAAGAACAAACAGGAAAGCCGTTAAAAGCTCTACCAGGAGATACCGAAAGGAAATTTTGGCTCCGCAGCTGGAGCACCTTCCCCGCAAGAGAAACCAGCTTAAGACCGGCACGTTTTCACGCCATGGAATTGCGCCAAGGCAGAGCGGACAAAACGACCGCCGCGGTTCATTGAGCGAGATGCCCCGTGGCAACCGATAAATACAGGCATTCAGGAAGGAACCGACGATTCCTCCAATCACCGCCGCGAGGACGGCAAGGATGGCCTCGCTCATTCTCTTTCAAGTTCCGCTTCCGCGATCTCACAGAGAACATGAAGCAGAAACTTGTGCGCTTCCTGGATGCGCGCAGTCGAGTCTGAGCCAACAATTAGGTCGATGTCGGCGGCCCCTGCCGTGAAGCCGCCTCCTTTGCCCAGCAACGCGATGGTTTTCATTTCGCGGCGACGTGCTTCCTCGATGGCGGAGAGGACATTGCGAGACTTTCCGCTCGTGGACAGGGCAATCAAAACATCGCCAGGCTTTGCGAATGCTTGCACCTGACGCGCGAAAATCTCCTGAAAACCGTAGTCGTTGCCAATTGCCGTGAGAAGCCCCCCGTCGGCGCTCAAGGCAATTGCCGGATAAGGACGTCGATCTTCTTTGAGTCGGCACGTGAACTCGGAGGCAATGTGCGAGCTATCGCTAGCGCTTCCTCCGTTTCCACAGACGAGCAGTTTTCCGCCAGCCCGTAAGGAGGTCGTGACGACCTCAACGGCACGAATCAAGTCGGCTTCGATGGCACGTAAGTTCTTGAAGGTGTCAAGAGCTTCGTTGATCGAGGATTGGAATGGCGTCAGGCTGCCAGCCGTTGCGGTGCGAGGCACAGTCGGGAATCTTCTTTAAGAATTTGTTTCAGAGCGGGCCAATCTGCAATGTCCATTTCGCAGAACAAATTGAGGTAAGCAATCACGGCGAAGCGAGATTGATTCTCGAGCAGCGGATTGATCGCCTCCATGAGGCGATCTACGGGCGGTTCGTCTGGAAGAGTCTCCAACAAGCCGCGGCCGTCATGCTCAACACCGAGACTCTCGAGGAAGGTGCAGACCAGTTGCCGATGAGCTCCAAGCAGCCAGGTTTGGAGCACCTCAGTGGCCGCGTCGTCATTACTCTTCCGAGCCAGCTCGGTGTGCATCCATGCATGGCGCTCCACGCGAGTCTTTCGCTCGAGGACAATAGGACGAAGCTTTCGCCGCGTGGCGAGCACTTGAAGGCACGCGCGATAGGCCCGTTTGTCGCTGGCGTAAAGGTATTGAAAGATCTCAGCCGCCGCTTCGTCAGGAAATCGTTGCAAAATCTCGTAGACTTTCATGCTTGGGCTTTGGCCCGCGTCGCCAGAATCGGAGTGGGAAAACACGCCCGAGTCAAGCACGCTGAAAATTTGACAGGAGGCATCAAAGCCGCTTGTATGCCGCCCCATGAGGAAACTCCTCACATTCGGTTTGTTGTCAATCGCGTTCGCCTCCTGCTCGACGCCGCCGGAGCCTGCTACCAAGCTCGAGCGCGCCGCCGTTTTGCCGCTGGAGATCAATGATAATTTTCAAATCCGCAAGATCAAACAAACCTTCTTTGCCGAGGGCCCAGTGCCGGAGACGGAAAGTGAGCCGGTCAATTTTGAGCGCAGACGCTTGGAATGGGGAGCAGTCGATCGCATGCAACTGCAAATGCGCTATGGGAACTATTACCAGTTCTTCTGGCGCACCTCAGAGCAGGCCGACGTGACCGTCCGGCTGGAATACCGCCAAGCTGCACTCGGCAATTATGTCATGGCTGTGGAGCGTTATTATCCGCAGGCGAAAGGCTCCTACAGGTCGGAATTCGACACCGCTGGCGACGAGTTTCTGGAAAATGGTCGCGTTACCTCCTGGCGACTCCTGCTCATCGTCAATGGGCGGATTGTAGCCTTCAGGCAATCCTTTATGTGGCGCTAAGGCCCGGGAGGTATTTGACAGCGCTTGCTTAGCTGGGGTAGTTTCTCGCACTAGTGTGAACACAACATCGTCCGTCCAGGTCGGCTGCGTTGACCGTGCCGTCTGGGTAAAGGTAGAAGGTCGCGGGACCTTCCAAAATAGCGCGGGTCTCAAGGAGTTTGTTAAGCAGATGATCCAGCGCGGATACAGGGATTTTGTGGTCGACCTCCGCGATTGTGAACAGATGGACTCTACCTTCATGGGAACGCTCGCGGGAGTTGCCCTCCGGCTTCGCGAGCTCGGGCAAGGCGGTCTGCGCACGATCAATGTCAATGATCGCAACTGTGGTCTCCTGAGCAGTCTCGGACTAGATCAGCTCTTCCATGTGGAGGGCGTCTCCATGGACGAGAAGAGCCAGCCGAGAGATCTGGAACTTCGCGAGACGGTGCAGAAAAAGATGGATCACAAGGAACAGAAGCGCGCCGTGCTCGAAGCGCACGAGGCGCTTGTCGAAGCGGATGCTGCCAACGCCGTCAAATTCAGAGATGTCCTTGAGTATATGCGGCATGAACTGAACGTCTCCGATTCCGAAAGGACATAGGAGCCTAGAGTCCTGGTTCATGCAGCCCGATGTGGACATATATCTTCCTTGCGCTATTCTTTGGCACCCTAATCGCCTTGTTGGTGGTATTGAACACCTTCACAAGGCGCATCAGCGAGCTCGAGCGTAAACGAGCTGATCTGCAGGTCGAGGAAGACCGCGTCTTTGCTTTTCTTCATGGGTTGGGGGAAGCGTTTTCCGAAGGGGTTAGTTCTAACGAGCTTCACCGTCTGATTGTTGAGAGTGCGGTTCGCATTCTCAATGCGCACGGCGGGGCCCTTTACTTGATGGACAAAGCGGATCCAATTCTCATCCCCGCTTTCGTCTCAAAGGGATGTCCCGCGCTCATCGAGGTGCCGGTGCACATTCTCGACCAAGCCTCCGGAAATCATTTGGCGTTGGACAGCTACCTGCGGCTCAGCTCGGTCCGACGAGGTGATGGCATCGTCGGCAAGGCAGTGGAAAGCGGGCAGTCGAGACTGTATTCCGAAGAGGACCTTGCCTATGCTCTTTCCCCAGGCGATCTCATGGCGCATTCAGCCATTGTCGGCGCTCTGGCATATCGACGAAAGATCTTGGGCGTGCTCGCCCTGGCCAATGGCCCGATGAGTACGCCATTTTCGGAAAAGGACCTGACCGTTTTCAAGACGATTGCTGAGCAATCCGCCTTCGCTCTCTACAATGAAGTGATCTACCTCGAAGCCGGAGAAAAAAAACGCCTCGATCACGATCTGGAAATTGCTCGGGAGATCCAGGCGATTCTGCTTCCCTCGCGTCCGCCCGCCGTGATCGGTTATGAGCTGAGTGGCATCAACGTGCCGGCGCGTCAGGTGAGTGGCGACTATTACGACTATATTCGAGTGGACGATCGGCGCGTCGGTGTGGCCATTGCTGATGTTTCGGGGAAGGGAGTGCCGGCCGCATTGATCATGGCCATGTGCCGAAGTGTTATTCGCAGCGAGGCCGTTGGGAAAACATCGGCTGCGGAGGTGCTTAGACGCGTCAACCAGCAGCTCTATCCTGACATCAAGGAGGACATGTTTATCAGTATGGCCTATCTTATTATCGACTCTTCGACCCCTAATGTCACGCTCGCTCGTGCAGGACACGACGCGCCCCTGTTTTATCGAGCGGTTAATCAAAATGTTGACAAATTGACTCCCAAGGGCATGGCTCTCGGCATTGACAGTGGCGAAGTCTTCAATAGAGTCACCGCCGACTTCTCCTTTGAGCTTGCGGTCGACGATTGCCTGCTGCTTTACACCGACGGCGCAACGGAAGCCCTGGATGAAGAGGGAATGGAGTTTGGACTGCCTAGACTGATGCGTGCACTCCAGTCCAGTGCCGCAAAAGGAGCTACCGGCATCGTCAAGCGCCTGACGGAGGAGGTAAAGAATTTTGCGGGGAATTTTCCCCAGCATGACGACATTACACTGATTGCCATTCGTAAAAGATGAATAGCACACCGGAAATCGAGCCAGAAGATCAGACCACAACAGGCCCATTGCCGCAAGGCGATGCCGCCATTCAGGAGGAGCAGGTCCCGTCCGCGGAAAGCCCCGCCAGCGAAGTGGAGAAGTACAAGGATGCCGCTCTTCGTGCCCGAGCAGACTTGGACAACTATCGCAAGCGGGTCGCCCGCGAGAAAGAGGATGCCATCCGCTACGCTAATAACTCATTGCTGGAGAGCCTCGTGCCCATTTTGGACAATTTCGAGCTTGGGTTGGAGGCAGCTAAAAACACGCCCGATGCGACAGGAATAGTCCAAGGACTGCAAATGGTGCGCAAGCAACTGGAGGACTTCCTTCGCGATCACGGCGTTGAGATTGTTAATGCGGAGGGAAATCCCTTTGATCACAACCTTCATGACGCTGTTGCTCACGAGCCGAGTGCCGATGTCGCTGAGGGAACAGTGATCCGTCAGCTCCGCAAGGGCTTCAAACTGAAAGATCGCTTGATTCGCCCCGCTAGCGTGATCGTCTCAAAAGGGCCGGCGACCTCATGACTGGAAAACGCGACTACTATGAGGTGCTCGGCGTCGGCCGTGATGCCAGTGATGAGGATATAAAACGAGCCTACCGCAAACTGGCTGTAAAGCTTCATCCCGATAAAAACCCGGACGATCATGCTGCTGAAGAGCGATTTAAGGAATTAGGGGAGGCATACGAAGCGCTCAGCGATCCGCAGAAACGTGCAGCCTACGACCGCTACGGCCACGCCGCCTTTCAGCAAGGCGGTTTTGGAGCTGGAGGTGGATTCCATGATCCTTTCGACCTGTTTCGAGAGGTCTTCGGAGCTGCAGGCGGGGGCGGAGGAATTTTCGAACACTTCTTCGGCGGGACCCAGACCGATGGATCAGGGCGCCAGCGGGGAGCGGATTTGCGTTACGACATGCAAATCACGCTCGAGGAAGCCGCCAGCGGCTGCGAAAAAGAGATTGAAATCCGCAAGCTCGACATGTGCGATGTCTGCGAAGGCTCTGGGGCGCAAAAAGGCTCGCAGGCTGTTACGTGTTCGGTTTGTCGCGGGCGTGGTCAGGTGGTCGCCTCGCGCGGGTTCTTCCAAGTCGCGCAAACCTGCCCAAACTGCCAGGGAACTGGTCGAGTCATCGAAAAGCCGTGTCGCAAGTGCCATGGCGATGGACGGGTGGAGCGAACCTCCCGAGTGAAGCTCAAAATTCCCGCGGGTATCGACGAGGGCGCGCGGTTGCGCAGTGCGGGCGGCGGCGAGGCAGGGCTTCGCAACGGATCTCCCGGTGACCTATATGTGGTCATCCATATCAAAGAGCACCAAATCTTTCAACGCGATGGCATGGACCTCCACTGCGAAATGCCGATCCCCTTCGCAATCGCAGCGTTGGGTGGGGAAGTGAGAGTGCCGACTTTAGGCGGTGCCGTGAATCTGAAGATTCCTGCCGGAACGCAGAGCGACAGTGTTTTCAGGGTTCGCGGCCAGGGATTGCCGTCTTTGCAGGGCTCAAGTCGCGGAGATATTCTCGCTCGGGTTCAGGTGGAGGTGCCGACACACTTGAACTCTGAACAGCGCAAGGCTTTGGAACACTTCGCTCAGCTATGTGGGGAAGACAACACCCCCCTCCACAAGAGCTTTACCGATCGGCTCAGAGATTTTTTTGCCTAAACAGCTTAAAATTAAGATGGGAGGGTCACGTGATCAGCATCTTGCGTGACATACTGCCGCGTGAAATCCGCATCCGGCGACGCCTGAGCGAAATGAAGCAGCCATGTTAATCACATGTGAGGAAATGCGCCGCGCGGAGAAAGCGGCGTTTGCTCGCGGAGTCCAAGCTGAAGACCTGATGGAGGAGGCGGGTCGCGGCGTAGCTGAAATCGTCCGCCAATTTCACAACGTCCCCGGGATATGCATCGTCTTCTGTGGGAAAGGTCACAATGCTGGCGACGCACTGGTGGCGGGACGCTACCTCGCGTCGTGGGGTTGGTTGATCGACGTTCGTTTTGCGTTCTCCGCAGCCATGCTGGCTCCCCTGACGGCTAGAAAGTTGGATCAACTGGCTGAAACAGGGCGTGATCTTCCGGCAGGTAATTCGACGGTAGTCCTTGACGGACTCCTCGGCATCGGTGCCAAAGGAGAGCCGCGTGGAGAAATCGCGCTGGCTATTCAGTCGATAAACCGGCTGAGGCGGGAACAGGGGGCTTGGGTCCTCGCCATTGACATCCCGAGCGGACTCGATGAAGCCACTGGCGCTCCAGCTTCAGTTTGTGTCACGGCTGACTTGACCGCAGCGATCGCTGTCGCGAAAGATTGCCTCGTCGCAGACGCCGCCACTGACGTCGTCGGACGCCTGGCGGTGATTGAATTGAAGGAACTCCCGCAGCCCGAGTCTGCCCGATGGCATCTTTCCACCTCGAAGTCCATTCAGGCTTGGCTGCCTCCGCGCTCGTTCGATCTGCATAAGGGGGACTGCGGCAGGGTGGGCATTATCGCCGGGTCACGTGGCTTCACAGGTGCGGCTCGTCTTTGTAGCGCAGCGGCACTTCGCGCGGGAGCCGGACTGATTACTCTGCTTGTCGAAATCTGACTGCTCGGACATGTTGGCGACCTCTGCCGTTCCAGAGGTAATGGTGAAAACCGTTATGAGCTATCGGGAGATCCTTGACCTCCGGTTTGATTCCCTGGCAATTGGACCAGGATTAGGCTCCGGCTTCGCGGCAGAGATCTTGTCTATTATCGAGCATGCGGAACAACCGCGTAGTCGTTGACGCTGACGCCATAAACGTGCTCTCACAAGACGTTGGGCTCCTTAAGCGTTGCGCGGGACCGCGCCTGCTCACACCACACCCGGGAGAGATGGAGCGGCTTTTCCCACGGGAGGGTCGCGAACGCCGTCAATGGCTGGACGATTTCCTCTCAGAATACCCGATCACCTTGCTTCTGAAAGGCGCGCGAACACTGATTGGCGAGGCAGAGGATGCCAGATTTATTAACAGCACTGGAAACCCCGGCATGGCCAGCGGAGGGATGGGGGATGTGCTCACCGGAGTTTGCGCCGCACTGTGCGCTCAAGTGATCAGCAGGAACCTTCTCCAATCTGCCGTTGTCGGAGCGTGGGTTTGCGGTCGGGCCGCTGAATGCGCCGTCTTCAGTGGTCGAGACTCGCCCGAGTCCCTTTGTGCCACCGCGGTGCTCGACAACCTCGGGTCGGCGTTTCGAAGCTTGCGCGCTGGGGAATTTTAGTCACCTTGAAAGAAGGGGCGTCCATTCGGACGTGCAAGAACCGGACTCCTGAACGATAATATCGACATGGAAACGTCAAAACAATCGACCGGCCCAGAAAAGTCCAAAAAAGACGAGTCGAAGGACGTCGAGCAGCCTGTCAAAAGCGTAACGGACCCAGCGCGATCAGCCGATCCTAAGGATCAGTCTCCGGATACATCCCCCGACGAAGAACCAGGAACCTTCGACAGGGTGTATGAGCACGGCAGACAGATGGGCTTTTAGGTGTCGCCCTGATTCTCCGCATTCTTCTTGCCGCGCGTTAGGCTCGGTAAGCGGCGGCGCTTGAAGGCGTCCCATCCGGGAAGAAGCTTGTGAAAGAGCTTCTTGGCCTCGCTAATCGGAATATCCTCCACGAAGTAAGCGATCGCGGTCCGGCCGACAGCGTAAGTGCCCGCTCCGGCGACCATCCCGGAAACTGCATTCCCCCATATCGGAACGATCTTGATAATGGCGCGCGCCCCTTCCCGAAAGAGAATGCCGACGCCGATGTTCAGGCCGAGAGCACCAACAAACTCGCCGAAGGTCCGCGCAGTGACCGGCTTTCCCGTCGTATAGATGATCAGCCCGATCATCAGAGTCTGCAGCGTCGTAAGAATCGGCATGTCGGCCAGGGGAATCGGTTGCAAACCGATGACGCCACAGACCGCCGTAAAGGATTTCAAGAGCGAACTTGCAATCTGAGCCTGCGCTTCCTTAGCTCCCGAAAGTCGCGCAAATTCCAGTCTGGCCACATGCGGCAGTGCCGCACAAATTGCGTCCGGGACTGAATCGCCCTCTTCCGGTGCGTAGACAGTTGTTCGGTGAGTGGAAAACTCTCGTTTTCCGCCCAAGAGGGCCGCAAGGCGTGCCCGGGAGTTGCCTCCTCCGAAAGCTATGCCCATGAGTGGCGTCTCTTTGGGGCACGCCGACAAACGTGCTGCGGCCAAGCCCAAGGCGGTCTGATTGTCTTCCGCATCCCTCAACAGCAAGGCGACGTCGGGCACGAATCGCAGTAGCGCCGCATCAAAGGCCCCCTGGGGAGCATCCTGTCGCGCGTCGAGCACGAGAATCTCGCCGCGTTCTGGCACCCGGTAAGTCCGCCATCCGTTGTCGCTCTCGCCCGTTTCGACACTAATATCAGCGATGGAATGCAAGAACTCGGGAACGCTTTTTCCAGCAGTCCCCAAAAGCAGGATCCTCGCTGGACGTTGCTCGAGGAAAAGCTCGCGTATCGGGACGAGCTCGCGAAGGATCGGCTTCTGCAACCCGCCCGGGAGTTTCTCGACGAGCTTGGTCAGCCGATCATAGAGACTCAGTAGAGTTTCACGGTTCAAAGTTGCGGAGGCTTTGGATGACCGTCTCGGCGTGTTCTTCGGGCTTCACGCTCCGAAAAATTGATTTGATGCGTCCGTCTGGTCGAATCACGAAGGTGCTGCGTTCGGTCCCCATGTAGGTCCGGCCCTCCTTATTCTTCTCCACCCAAACGCCGTAGTTCTGGACGATGCGTTGTGCTTCATCGCTGATCAGCGGAAATGGCAAGTTGTGCTTGGCGATGAATTTGGAGTGACTCTCCGGTGAGTCGACGCTGATGCCGAAGACAGTAGCGCCAGCTTCGAGAAAAGGCTCATATCTGTCCCGCACTCCGCAAGCTTGAGCGGTGCAGCCGGGGGTATCATCCTTAGGATAAAAATAAAGGACGACGGTTTTACCTTTAAAATCCGAAAGGCTGACCGACTGGCCATTGTGGTAGGGACCTCCCACCGCAACTGCTGAGAAATCTGGTGCCAGGTCTCCGGGAGCAAGTGGTTGCGACATGTGCAGACAATTTACCGCGGGTTGGCCATTTGCAAGTCTGCAGAGACCCTGGTAGAGCAGCGTTGAACCTGCAACGATTCGTGCTTTGCTTCGCAGAAGCTTGAAGACGCTACGCGCACGGATCGTATTGCCCCTTGGCAGCCCGCCGATTGAGGACGGTTACGTCCATCTCAATGGGGGCCGGATCGTTGCGGTGGGCCGGTCGCGCGATCTCGCCTCTAGGACATTCGAAGACCTTGGTGATCAAATCCTCATGCCTGGTCTCATCAACGCGCACTGTCATCTCGACTTCACAGTCATGCGAGGTGCCATTCTCCAGCAGGAAAGCTTTTCACATTGGGTTCGGCGGATAAACGATCTCAAGCGCACCCTCACTGATGAAGACTATCTGCTATCTATCTCCAACGGCTTTGCCGAGCTGCGCCGCTGGGGAACAACCACGGTCTTTAATATCGAATCGTTTCCCGAGCTCATGGTGCAGGTGCCGCCTCCGCCGATTCGCGCCTGGTGGTTTTATGAACTTATCGACGTCCGAAATCGCATCCACACCGAGGACGTCGTGGCGGGAGCATTGACGTTCTTCGAAAAGCACCCCAACTGGCTCGGTGGATTCGGACTCTCGCCCCATGCGCCTTACACGACCTCGAATGCACTTTATAAGTTGGCGAAATTTTGTTGCGAGAAATACGCGATGCCATGGACGACGCATCTTGCCGAGACGGACGAAGAATTCGAAATGTTCGTGAGCGCGTCCGGCCCGTTACACGACTTTCTTAAAGGTTTGGGGCGCGGCATGCACGACGTTGGCGGTATAACCCCTGTGGCCCGGCTCTTCCTCGACCGTCTTGTTCCCAGAGGGGGAATCTTGGCGCACATGAATTTCCTGTCGGACCAGGACTATGAGCTCCTCGCCTCTCAAGCTAAGACCATCACCGTCGTCCACTGTCCAAAATGCCATGAGTATTTTGGACGACCGCCCTTTGAGCTCGACCGCTTTCGCTCGATCGGCGTCCCCGTTTGTCTAGGCACCGACAGTCTTGCCAGCAATACATCGCTAAGTCTTTTCGAGGAAATGCGTCACGTCCTCCGTAACTTTCCCCATCTCTCTGCAGAAGAGATCATCGATATGACCACACGTCGCCCAGCAAAAGCGATCGGCATGTCGGGCGAACTGGGCGAGATCGCCCCAGGTGCTCACGCTGACTTGATCGCTATTCCTTACGCGGGAAAGATCGGCGACGCCTTCGATGCTTTAATCGAGTATTCGGCCCCGGTCAGTTGGATGATGGTGGGGGGTCGACCTCAGAGGATATGATCGCCCAGATACTGGCGCAGCCGCAAAGCGGCAGCTTGGTTCGAAGCAGCCAGCAGCTCCTTGCCTGCCATTTCGAATCGGTCTGCAAGTCCAAGAAGGCGCACGGACTCCTCGATAGGAACATCGTTGGCCAAAATCCACAAGCGCAGGCGAGCAATCCACTCATGTATGTCGTCCAAGGCTGCTTCGAGTCGCGCCCGCGTTGGAATCAAAGTTTCACGCAGATGGAACATGTCGGCCTGGGACGACAACTCTGCACCCATGACTTCCCGAAGCGAAAGCAAGGCCTGGCGGCCGTCTTCGGCCTGAGGCGGGGGCAGCAGCGGGAGCAATTGTCCCGCCGATGTCAAGAGATGGCCCGCCGCGCGCCGGAGCGTCCTCAGATACTCGCGCAGCCGTGGAGGTTCGTCTTCCGGGCAATCCGGTTTGTTCATCACGGCGACCCATTTCATCGCTTCACCCGGGATGAGGGCGAGTCGTTGATGAAGCCAAAGTGGTCGCTTATCCGGGGGAACTTCCAATAGCAAACCGCAGAGCCGAAGCAATTCCAAAATGCGATCACGAATCTCCCACTGCGGGAGCACCGGCCAGAAAAGCCGCTGAATTAAGGCGGACAAAATAAGACCCATTACGATTCCAAAATAGACACCAACGATGGATTCAAACGTAACTGGCCTTTGCGCATTAAGGCCCATTACGCCGACGATCGCCAAGAGGGCGATTTGCATTCCGAAGCTAACTCCCGGTATTGGTTGGCTGAGATAACCGAACAGGAACATGGCGACGAAGAGCAGAAGGTTAAAAACCAGATAGTCCGAAAGCGCCGGCGTGAGGACCAGGAGAGCAAGAACGTAGAGGATGCCGCCGAGCGCCGTATATACGACACAATGGAAAGCGCGACGATCTCCTTGTCCTCCGACATATAAGCGAGAAAGCGCTGTAGAAACCCAAGTCGCCAGCACAAGCATCGAAGCGCCGGGAGGATGAAGCCAGTTTTGGATGAAAAGGGCTATGGTTACCGCGATGGACGCCTTTATTCCATTGCGAATCCAAAAAGGATCAAGGGGAGGGGAGGGTGCAGGCCTGGTCTCGCGAGAGGGCAGGAGAGGATTCGCTGGAAGCGAGTCGAGGAGGACGGCGAGCTTGCTCAACTGCTCGACGATTTCGTCAAGCGAGAGGGCATGGGCGGAAAAATGAAGCACCTGCTCGACCGGAATCGACTGGGGAATATTCGTCTGCCGGAGCGCGTGTAGCTTCTCTCGCCACTGAGCGGAGCTCTCTTTCATCGCGGTGATTGCTGCAGCGCGACGACTGGAGTCCGCTGCTGCCTCGGCGAAAACGCCGATACAATCGGCAATGGCAGCATGCGCTTTCTCGAGCTCCGCTCGAAGATGAAGCCGCAAGGGAGCTTCTTTCGGAAGAGACTGCACGATCATGTCAACCGCCGAGGCCATTCGGCTAAGGCACGAGATGATTTCGGTATAGGTCGGAAGTCTCGTCCGAAAGTATTTGCTCTCCAACGAGCCGAAGTGCAGCAAGTTTTGCAACTGCGCTATCGCCTCGGAAAAACTGCGCTCGTCAACGCTGGTGGCTGCAGGCGACTGTTCAAAAAGAAGAGCAGAGCGCGCCACGAGACCTTTGCGCAGCTCCTCGAGTGCCAAACGCATCTTTTCCAAAAATTCGATGCGTGCGTACCTTGGCCAGAGGAGACTTGTCACCAGGACCGCGGAGATCACGCCGACGCAAACTTCAACAATTCGCCAAAGCGCTGGCTGCCAGGAAAAGGCAGGGTCGTTCATCCCGTTGCTGGCTACGACCATGGTTGTCAGCGCGCAGAGGAAGAATGCGTACGGGTATTTGGTATAACCGAACATGGCGGTTCCGAAACCGACCACAGAACCCACCAGCAACAGGTAGAGGATCGGCTGCTGCTCAAGCCCTGCCGTGAGCAAGTATCCGATGACTCCTCCGGCAACGGTGCCGACAATACGCATGACAGATTTTTCTGCGACCGCCCCTACGAACTGCGCAAGCATCACGACGAACACCGTGGTGAGAGCCCAGGCGGGCTCTGGCAACCTGATGACCAACGCCAGGAAAACCGAAAGCATCCCCGCAATCCCAAACTTGATCCCGTGCCGAACGGCCAGGTTCCCAAAGATTTCTTTGGCTCCTTCTCTCCACCGGCCCTGTCCAGCTGCCGCGCTCCTCTCGGAAATGCTTAGTGTCGCCGCCATCAAAACCGAAGTTCACCTTGCCGAGGCTTCAGTTTCAAGCTGTGCGACAAAGAAATTGTTCCGACATTGCATCGAGCGATTTGCAAGCAGTCTGTTCGGAAATTCCGACCCGCGGATAATCGGCCGCGCTTGCTTCGAGGCCAAAGAAATGGAAAAACCATCCTTGGAATGGACTTCTTCACTCTCCTGCGAACTCCTGAACTGAGGTTCGGCGATTTTCTGCTGCCGTGGGGAGTTGTGATCGGAATTCTGGGATTTCTCTCAGCCTGGCTGATCGTAAGCGTTATGGAGCGACTGGGTTGGACCCGAGCTGTCTGGCATCTTCCTCTCTTCTTCGTCGCGCTGGCGGTCTTCCTTGGGTGCATCATCGGTCTCATCTTTGCGCCATGAAGGTTTCCCGTGCCCATATTGTCACCTTCACCATGGTCGCTCTCGCTCTGATCGCGACATTTCTCCTCTACTTGCGCTACTCGACCAGGCCGTGGACGAGGGATGCCCAGGTGAGAGCAAATGTCGTCGGAATCGCCCCGCGAGTCGCCGGGCCAATCATTCAAATTCCCATCAAGGACAACCAGGCCGTGAAAAAGGGAGATCTGCTCTTCGAGATCGACCCGTCGACATTTCGAGCGGCGGTGGACAATGCTCAGGCAAAACTTAAGCAAGCTCAGGCCGCGGAAATTCAGACACAACAGGAACTCCAGCGACAAAACCAACTTTACGAGACAAAGACCAACGATCTGCGTGACGTGCAAAACGCGCAGGACAATTATGCTCGCCGCTGTTGCCAATACCGCCGCCGCGCAAGCCAACCTTCGAGACCGCCAGTCTCAACCTCGAATACACCAAAGTGTTCGCTCCTGTTGACGGTTATCTAACGAATGTGAACACCAGTCCCGGGAACCTATGTCAATGAGGGCGAGCAGCTGCTGGCATTGGTCGATTCCAGTAGCTTCTGGATCGCTGCCTACTTCAAAGAAACCCAGCTTAGGCACGTTCGCGAAGGCGCCACCGCGAAGATCACTCTCATGGGGCATGATTTCGAGCCCTTTGCAGGTGAGGTCGTCAGCGTCGCCTGGGGAATATTCCTGCAGGATGGATCGACGGTTGATCTTTTGCCGGTCGTCAGCCAGACGATTGATTGGGTCCGATTGCCCAATCGCTTTCCCGGTTCGAATTCACGTCACCGGCACGCCCCCGGTCCCTCTGCGCATCGGTCAAACAGCCTCAGTCGCGATCCAGGGACGTTGATTCAGCCGCAATCGAAGATGCCAATTGGCCAAGTTGGAGGGCACTTGTGCCCAGCGCCAGCGAAAATCCATAGGCACTCGGCACAAGCGCTCTACACACGTCTCGAATTCATGCTGTGGCGACGGGGTATTAGCGTGTCTTAGGTTCGAGCGAGACAACAGAGTATCACCATTCGACTGCGTTCTGCGGTTGCCAACGACTTCGATGCCCTGTGCGTCGCTTGTCCGATGCTTAGTAACCAATCTGAGCATCGATCGACCTAAGCACCGTCCACAGCGTCGGATCTGGAATTTTTCTAAGCGAAATGAAGCTTGCGGCGACTGCAGGTGTGTCCGTGATCTTCGGAATCGCGAATCTGGCGCAACCCGTCATGTCGAACGGCTCAGCTCACGCCGCTGCTGACGGGCAGATTGTCCAATCCATCGCATTACCGATCGTCCGTTGCCTGCTTCTGGAAGCCGACCTTCTCCGCACAGATCGGCAGACTGGATGAGCAGTGCACGCTGTCTCGCGTGTCGTTAAAATTCGGGCTGGAAATTTTTTTTAAAAATTCAGTTGCGCTTTTGTCTTGGCTCGCCACAGTAAAAGCGCTGCCACCCCAACGAACTGGCAGTGAGCATTTTCCATCAAAGAATATGTAACAGATGCCTCCAGTTCCGCCCATCCCCGTCAACTACTCAAATCTTGGTGACGTCCGATTCGGGCGGTTTTTTTGGGTCATCGCACTGTTCTTGATTTCCTCTCACGCGCACGTCCGCGCGGCTCAAAGTGTCAGACTGGCGTGGAACGCAAGCCCCAGCTCTGGGGTGACTGGCTACAGGGTCTATTATCGCACATCGTCGGGACGCCAGAGTATCTCCGTGAACGTGGGCAACGTTCTCACCGCGACGATTTCGGTCTCAATGATGCGCACGACGTATGTGTTCTGGGTCACCGCATACAACAGTGCCGGGCTCGAGAGCTCCCGTTCTAATGAAGTCTCCTACACGACCCCGTCGTCACCACGGAAACGTATTATCTTACAGTGGATAATGGCACCGGTGACGGTCCGAATCCCTGGAGCACGTAAGATTCATGATCGGCTGATCCGGCACAACCGGGTAAGGAATTTAAACGTTTGGGAAGGCGATGATCGCGATTCTTGACGATTTCACATGACCCAGGACGGAACCCTAACGCAGACATCTCCGAAAATATTACATCCTATCGGGTCCACATGGTCTCACCCCTGGCCTATACGACTGGCATTGGGACACATTACGCGAGGCTAGGTATACAATTGACGCGGTTAACCTCTGGAACGACCTGCTGGCCTGCAGTTCACGGCTGGACCGGCAACGTCACGTTCGGCAGCGCATCATCGCGATTCATTCAAGCGATGCCTTCGTCTCCGCCGTGGTCACCGCGACCTATCCGTTCCTCCGGCGGCACAGGCACTGGACTGCGCGGAGAGTATTATAATGACCCAACTGATGGAGCGTATCCACTGGAAGATCCGTTCACAGGCTCGCCGGTCCTGACTCGGACAGACGGCACTGTGAATTTTGACTGGGGAGATGATTCTCCCGGTTCTCAGGTAAGTTCCGACTATTTTTCGGTGAAGTGGACTGGTCAGGTGAGGGCGCCGGTATCAGGAACCTACACGTTCACGGTCACGGGCGATGACGGAGTCCGTCTCTATCTCAACGGCCAATTGGTCATCGACGGATGGACTGACCAGTACCCGACTTCTTACTCGTACACGACTACGCTTACCGCTGGGACGTTATATAATATCGAGCTTCATTACTATGAGCATGGTGGCGATGCGAGCTGCCGATTGCGCTGGAGCTACCCGGGGCAGTCGACTCAAACAATTCCCTCAAGTCAGCTATATCCGTCAGACTGGACCTTAGATGATATCTAGAGCTCTTTCAGGAGTTCCCAACACCGGAGAATAGCGAGAGTGCCGCTCGTGCTATTTGCTTCCCGGCTTAATGGCGGGAATGCCCGCGAGGTCGTCCGGCAAGTTGTCCGGTTCGAAGGTCTCAACGTTCATCTGAACAAGGGAGACGAACGGACAACCGAAATCCGGCAGGGAGCCACCGCTGCGATCAACGATCGAGCCCGCCGCCGCCACGATCCCTCCATGTTTTCGCACGATCTGAATGGTCTCTTGCACGCGTCCTCCCCGGGTAACGACATCTTCGGCGACCAAAAACGTCTCGTTTGGCGCGATCGTAAATCCACGGCGAAGGACCAGACTGCCCGCGTCGTCCTTTTCGGCAAATATGTGCCTCATGCCAAGATGTCGCGCGATCTTCCTGTCCAACGATAATTCCTCCGATCGCCGGCGAAATCACCGTTGTCAGCTTCGAAAGGCCTTAACTTCTCCGCCAGCAACCCGCATACGTGAGCAGCCGCGCGAGCATCTTGTAGCAGGAGCGCACATTGAAAAAACTGCCGGCTATGCAGACCGGAACGAAGAACGAAGTGACCCTGCAAGAGGGCGCCGGTTTTGCGGAAAAGATCGAGAACGTCGGTCACAGGTCGATTTTGATGCGTGCGAGAAAGTGGACAGGCTAGCTTACCGCTGCGGCGTCAATCAATTTTCATCAGTTTGACGTGCGGCTTCTTCATTGGTTCGCTGCACTGACAAAGGAGAGGCCCTTGTCTTGTCGATCCAGAAATTCAAGTGCGAGTGCGCGGTAAGCGGCGGCTCCCACGCCGGACGGATCGTGCTCGAGGATGGTTCGCCCATGGCTAGGCGCTTCACCGAAACGGATGGTCCGCGGGATTACGGTTTGAAAGGCGACCTCTTGAAAATGGTCGCGCACTTCCTTGACCACCGCTGGATTTAGATTTGTGCGATTATCAAACATCGTCATCAGCAAACCACAAATGCTGAGACCCGGGTTTGCTCCGCAAGCCCGAATCTGATCGGTCACCTGCATGAGAAGTCCCAAGCCTTCCAGAGCATAGTATTCGCATTGTATCGGAATGAGAACTTCATCGGCTGCCGCAAGCGCGTTGGACATCAGGATTCCAAGCGAAGGAGGGCAGTCGAAAAACATGAACTCGAACTCGTTTTGAGCGCGCAGCGGCTCGATGACTCTGCGAAGCTGAAGGAGGTGTTCGTTCATGCGGGCTACCTCGACCTCGGCGCCAGCCAAGTCAAGGTCAGCCGGAATCGCGAAAAGGTTCGACATTCGGGTGGCAACGACAAGATCCTGCACCGGCCGGGCACCGATCATAGCTTGGTAGAGGCTTTGTCCACCCAGATCGCCCAGCGCGAGGGCGCTGGTGGCATTGCCTTGAGGATCCAAGTCGGCGAGAAGCACTCTGCGGCCATTTTCCGCAAGCGCGGCCGACAGGTTTAGCGAGGTTGTCGTTTTGCCCACGCCGCCTTTTTGGTTTGCGACAGCGATTATCTTCACAACGAACGTCTTGAATAATACGCCACGAAGCCTTCTGCAACCGCGTCGGCGTACTCGCGATAATATACTCTTGCGCATAACCCCGCCGAAGTCACGAACCCCCTCGTAATCCCCGGCTTGGATGCGTTCGAAGACGAGGCGACTGTTCATCACATAAGGCTCGATATAGACCACTGGGCATGCAAACAGCCGATTTGCGAGAAGATTACGTGCCCAGACATACGGATTGGCATTCACCCGTACAGCCGCGCTCGTGCGATAAACATAGGGCGGCAATCCCGTCGCTGCAGACATCTTGCGAGACATGACGTTGGTTAGCGCAACTTCCTCGAGAAATGAGCGATTGAGAAGCTTAACGAGCATGTCAAAACGCTGGTCCTCATAACTAATCTCCTGCGCGCTCAGAGCGCCGGTGATTAGGAAATGAAGGTGATTCTGATCGACAACTTGAGGGTGTACCTCGGATCACCCCAGCCCTCCGCATTAAAGTGGAGGCAAATGACCACATCCGGTCGTATGACGTGATTGACGAGGGTTGCACGCCGCCGGATTTCTGCCACGCGATAAAAGAGACGCTCACTCTCCTTCTTAATGGCTGCCTGATCACCGGGAATTCCTTGGTCGACCAGCGATTCCGCCGCAGCTGTGCCCAGCTGGCCGATGAGCAGTGACGTTGCCGGCGCTGGCCTGCTCCGCGTCAGGAAAACCTCCGCTCCCAGCTTTTCCAGGCGTGGTGCCAGGAGTTGCGCAACTGTAAGCGTCATGTCTCCCTCGGTGACCGGTGGCGCCTCGCCAATCTGAAACCATCGTTCTTCCATCTTCGCCCAATAACCGCCGATATGACCCGGATCGAGGGCAATCCGGAGTCCTGCCAGAGGCCGGTTCGGCTCTTCGGGCGGCAGCTGCAGGCGACTGCGCCAATATCGCGGAATCGATTTGGCGGTCTCGCGCGAGGAGGCGAAGCGCAATAGAAACGGCGGAGCTTCCGGTTGGGTCACGACGACCGCCGCCGTCTCCTCAACGGCAATTGTCTCCTTCCACGCGCCGCCAGGAGCATAAACCTTGTCAAGCAACGCGAGAAAGTCCCGGCGCGTAATCGTCTCCTGAAAGGCGTTCAATTTCGACCAATCCGGTTGCGGAGCCAGCGGAGTGAGCACTCCGAAGGCCGAGCTCGAAATCAGAGAGAAAAATCGTGATGGCTTCAGGAACTCTCAAAGTGCGGGATTTTTTACACTGTGCCGGCGGGAAATTTCGATACAAACGAGGCATGATTCGAATTCTGTTCCTGGGCGACATCGTCGGTGAGCCAGGACGCAGTGCGGTCATGCGTTTAGTGCCAGTTTACCTCAAGGAGCGGAGCGTGGATTTCGTGATTGTCAACGGAGAAAATGCCGCCGGTGGACGAGGCATCACCGGGAAAATAGCCATTGATCTGCTCCGGAGCGGAGTGGCCGTGATCACCTCCGGCGATCACATCTGGGACCAGCGCGACACGACTGCCTACATCGCGACGGAACCTCGTTTGCTTCGTCCAATCAACTATCCTCCCGGCGCACCGGGGCAGGGCAGTCTCGTGCTGGAGACCGCAAAAGGGAAAATCGCTGTCCTCAATGTGCAAGGCCGCACCTTCATGCAACCCATCCTGGACAATCCTTTCCACGCCGCTTTGGCCGCGGTGGAGCAACTTCGACAGGAAACTTCGACAATCATCGTCGACATGCATGCCGAGACCACCAGCGAGAAAATCGCCATGGGGCGGTTTCTCGACGGCAAAGTTTCCGCGGTCATCGGCACCCACACCCACGTCCAGACGGCCGACGAGCGGATCTTCCCTGGGGGAACAGCTTTTCTCTGCGACGCGGGCATGTGCGGACCCGACAACTCTTGTCTCGGCCGAGATTACCAGCCGATCATCAAAAGATTCATGGATGGATTACCAGGAAGCTTTCCCGTCGCCGCGCGGTCCCGTGAGAATTTGCGGAGCGATTGTCGAAGTGGACGAACTTACCGGCAGAGCTTTGCACATTAGCCGAGTTAATGAGGCTGTCTTAGACTCGGAATAAGCAAACACGAATTCGCGAACCTCCAGGGCTACTCACTCATCGAGTTTCCGCGCGAACAAACAACGGGAAGGGCATTCCGGAGAGCCTCCCTTCGATGGGCTGCCTAGAAAAGCAAAAAGCCCCGACGGTCATCGGGGCTTCTTGAACGAGACCTTGTTCTTAACTAGGCTGCGTTTCGCAAAACATCGGTGCGGTTTTCGGATATCTTAAGCGTCACGCCAAGCGCCTTATTGCCGCGACTCTGACGCTTATGATCCGGGCCATGCAGCGGTTGCCGTCGCAGAGGACCGACAATTTTTCGCCCAGGCCTCAGGAGTTACATGTTTGACCTGGCAGTTGGTCATCGACGGAACCTTGTGAACACGGCACGCAGGTAAGCGTAAGGATTCGATGTCGCGGCAGCGGCAACTTTCGGTAATGGCATAGAGTATAGTGCTGGCCGCTATCGCACCGCTGTGCTCCACTTCCTTGCGCCGCTTCCGTAGCCAATACATCAGCGTGAATGCCGGAGCCCCGCAAACTCGCAAACTGCGCTCCAGTCCCCGCTGCGGTCATACTCGGCAAGCAGCGCCTACCGCTCGTCCGGCGGCACTTCATCAACCTTTAAAATCTCTGCTCCTATTTAGTAGTGGCGATCGGCATGACGCTTACGCGTCTTCGCCAGGCGCGACCCGTGCATCATGCGCACGTGCAAAGATTGTCGAGACCAGAGGCAACGCTCTCCCACTGGCACGGGCACATGAGCGTAATGCGCGTCCAGCGGGTGCGGACACGGACTGAACATCGTGACGCTCCAGTGCCTCGACGAAGCGTTCGCCATGGAGTGCGCCTGATAGCTCGAACCGATCTTGCTCCCGCTCGGAAGGTACAGGGAAATGAACCTTCATCTTACGAACCTCAAGGCTGTCGACGCGGAAGGTCCGCGCCCTTCGGCGCAGCAGTCCTGAGGTTTGTGCAGATAGTCAGCTCGTTCGATTGCTCGCGTTCAAAGGCGAAAGAAGACATCGCCTGTTCGAAGGCTGCGTCGCACTCCTCACCGTGAAGTTCGATGCAGAGGGAGCGAATCCGGGCGAGCCAGCGCTCGCAGCCCGCTCCGAACACCAAACGCTCCGCCCTTTCGATATCCATCTTTAGCAAGTCCATCGCCTGCACCCGGAGTCATCGAGCATGCGACTCAGGGTAATGCCTTCGATATCCGCCTTCCCGGTCCGCCGCCGCACTCACCGTTGCGACCAATCGAGACCGTCCGCGAATGAGCCACGGACGCAGCGCAGCGCTTCGCCCTCGCGCGGCCAAACAGCGGCGGTGCCATGACCCCGGAGGTGAGACACTTCATAACTGAAGTTCTGCGGGTTCGTTAGTGTTTTGCTTTTCGTTAGTTTGCCACCTTGTGGCGTTGATCCTTAGTTCCCCCCGAACGCCTGCCGCGGCGAGCGGCGCGGGGTTTGGGGGCGCGCAGCCCCCATCAAACCGGTTCATTTGGGTCCCGGCATACTCGTTCGGGGTCCGGTAGCCAAGCGCGCTGTGCGGACGACGTTCATTGTATTCGACACGCCAGCTCTCCAGGATAACGCGCACTTCGCGCAGATTGCCGAAGAGCTCGCGGTTGAGGCATTCATCGCGCAGCTTGTCATGAAAGCTCTCAATGTGTCCGTTCTCCCAGGGGCTTCCGGGCCTGATGTAAAGCGTCTTTATCTCCTGGGCCTTCAGCCAGTCCTGCATGCAGGTGGCGATAAATTCTGGCCCGTTGTCGCTGCGCAGGTGCTCGGGCGCCCCATAACGGGCGATGGCCGCTTCGACCACTGTAATGACATCGACGGCTCGGATCGACGACGCAGGATGAATGGCTAGGCATTGCCGGGTGTATTCGTCCAGCAATGTAAGGATGCGAAAACAGCTTCCATTTTCAGTCTGGTCGGTCACAAAGTCCCAGCTCCAGACCTGGCCCGGACTCTCAGCGCGCTGCCGCTCTGCGGTCGAAATCCCTAGCCGCCTCATGCGGCGTTGCTTCTTGCTGACCTTGATGCCTTCCTCTCTGCGAATCCGCGCCACTCGTTTCGCATTGACCTCGAAGCCTTCCCGCCGCATCAGCGCGGTAATGCGTCGATAGCCATAGCGAGGATGCTTACCGCTTAGCTCGAGCACCTCCTTGCGGATGCGCCGGCTCTCCAGGCTCGATCGCCCGCTGCGGTAGTAACTAGACCTCGCCAGTCTCAACGCCCGACAGGCCGCTGCCACTCTCCCCAGACCTTCTTGCACACTCATCTTCACAGCCCGTCGTCTTGCAGACGGGCTCACCACTTTTTTGCATTGACCTCTTTGAGGATGTGAATCTGCACGGCCTGGTCAGCCACCAGACGCTTAAGCCGCGAGTTCTCTTCTTCCAACGCTCTGAGCCTCTTGGCTTCGCTGACTTCCATCCCTCCGAACTTTCGCTTCCACGCATGGTAGGTCGCCGTACTGATGTTATGCGCCGCGCAGACCGCCTTTACCGGGCTCCCGGCCTCCGCTTCTCGCAATATCCCAATGATCTGTTCCTCGCTGAATCGACTTCTCTTCATGTTCTGCTCCTTCTCTCAAGCAGAACTTCAGTTATGTCACGTCCCCCTTTTGGGGGTCAGGCCAGCACGAACCGCCGCGCTCGCGCGCCATAAGGAGCGAGGTTTTTCTCGAGCACCGCAAAATTGTCCGCATCTGGCTCGATGGCGATTAGCGTCGCACTGGGATAATAGCTGAGCAGGCAGGCCGCCGACGCGCCGATATTCGCGCCACAATCCACGATGAGTCGCAAGGCGCCCAGTCGGCTCACCGGTTCGTGCTCGCGAGCCACAAGCGTCTGCCGAATGGTGTAAACGTCGCTGCTGAAATAGCGAAAGATGAGCGGATGCGCGAGTGCCGGAACGCGGAGTTCGCCACGCCACTCGCGACGCCGAAAGCCAAAGTCCCTCATCAGGATAGTCAGCCCTTGCGCCACGAGGAGTTTGCACGCCCCACCCAGTCCGAGCTGACTCGCGTCTGCGCGGAAATGCCGCAGCAGAAGGGGCTTCCTGAACAAGGGCTTGCTCTTAACTATTGGCACTTAGCAAGCGAGCCTCTCTGCATCTCTGCATACATCTGTGTGAAGCTGGCCGAGCTTGAAAAGAGAGCTACTGACTTTCGCCGACAGCTTTGCGGACTTAACTGCATGTTGAGCCGAAACGCGTCTTTGCGCAAAGACAGTCGAGCAGACCGCCATGCTCTCTCTGGCAAGCTACAGCCAGTACAGGCTAGCGTCAGGCAAGCTTTTGGCCGTGCAGATTTGCTCTGCGAGAAGGTCAATTAAGTTGTGGATGCGCAGGAATGGTGACGTTGGCAAATCGAGACCATCGGCAAGGCGGCAGCCGACTCGAAGAGCGTCGTGGACTTCTCCCTTGTTCGCAGCATCTCCGCGTTCCGCCGACTGAGCTTGTAACCAATACGCGGGCGATGCTCCAAAAGTTTGAGTTTGTGTACGAGGTGAACCATTACCCAAAGTTCCGTGTGTCCACAAACCGGTCTCAACACTCACCCGGGGAACACAATCCACTCGGCCCGCGAGGGTCGTGTTCAAGAACTTCAGGGTTGCTTTACGGCGACACGCTTCCTTGGCGCAACTGAACGTTCGCAATAGTTGCCAGACACGTGCCATCCGGTGGGCATTTCAATATCGTCTTCGTCGAATCCTCTTGCATCGCCAATTATCCAGGGCTCCCGCCCTTTTGCCTCATCTTACTCACGAGCAAGATATTCGCCAGTAATTCCGAGCAGAAGCATTTGCATTCCCCCTGCCAACAAGACCATGCAAAATAGGCTTGTCCAGCCTAGAACATTGGCGGGGCGCATTCCCCAGACAACCATTCCACTGGCCCACCAGAAGAGCACAAAAAGGACGAGTAGGGCTGCGGAGAGTACAAAGGCCGATTCCCAACCAACTGGCAATTCGCAATGGGACATTGCTAAATGAAACGATTCCGTCAAGAGCAAGAGCAAATAGCCGCGCCCAGGTGTATTTGGTCGTGCCCTTGCCGCGAGCAGGGCGTTCGTAGGTGATGCCAGTCTGGCGAAAACCTGCCCATGTTCTCAGACCACGCATGAAGCGGGTTCGTTCGGGTTGAGAACGCAATACCTCAACTACAGCATGAATCTATCACGCAAAAGTCCCCAGAGTCCAAGGGGATCCGGATGGCAGATAAAACTCGCAGGACCCTGTAGAACGCGCATTAGACCGAACGTTTGAGGAGGCTCTCTTTCCGCAGTATGCGAATCGCATAGACGACCTGGTAGCCATCACGCCAGGCGTCTAGCAAACGATGCAGCTCCTCGGGTGGATCCTGGAGGTCTCCGTCCATGACAGCGACGGCGTCACCGCAAGAGTAGTGCAATCCCGCCGAGACCGCCGCCTGATGGCCAAAGTTACGCGAGAAGAATAACAGCTTCCAACGAGGATCCTGGAATGAACGTCGAGGAGCATAGACCGCGTGCGGTCGGTCGAACCATCATCGACGACGATCACCTCGTAAAGGTCTGGAATGGAGTCTAGTGCTCGAGAAAGGCGGGCATACAGATCGGAGAGAACCTGCTCTTCATTGTAAACTGGGATAACTACGGAAATCATAGATCTGATCCGCGTGATAATTGTGGGCTAAGGATGGCGCCTGACGGCGAGGCAGCGACGTCTGAATAGTCAAACCGATACATACCCAGACCTCTTGTATGAAGAAATCCGGACTTTTCTGCGGGCTTCAAATTGATGTGACGCCCAAGGCCCTGCGCGATGATATACTTGCGTGTTCGCTGAGACCTTAGATCAATGACGTCAATGTAACCCCCGTAGTAGTTCGCTGCGAAGATCAGGTCGTTCTTGCTGTCGACCGCAAACGAGCGGATGCCCGGACGGGTCCGAATGGTGGGGCCCCACGCGCGCACTTGAACATCGTAGGAAAAAATATCGCCCCAGAAGGTGGCAATATAGAGCTTGTGAGAACGCTCGTCATATTGGGTCCAAGTGGTAGTGGCCTGACCCCCAAAAGGGGGACGTGACATAACTGAAGTTCTGCTTGAGAGAAGGAGCAGAACATGAAGAGAAGTCGATTCAGCGAGGAACAGATCATTGGGATATCACGAGAAGCGGAGGCCGGGAGCCCGGTAAAGGCGGTCTGCGCGGCGCATAACATCAGTACGGCGACCTACCATGCGTGGAAGCGAAAGTTCGGAGGGATGGAAGTCAGCGAAGCCAAGAGGCTCAGAGCGTTGGAAGAAGAGAACTCGCGGCTTAAGCGTCTGGTGGCTGACCAGGCCGTGCAGATTCACATCCTCAAAGAGGTCAATGCAAAAAAGTGGTGAGCCCGTCTGCAAGACGACGGGCTGTGAAGATGAGTGTGCAAGAAGGTCTGGGGAGAGTGGCCGCGGCCTGTCGGGCGTTGAGACTGGCGAGGTCTAGTGCAGTGTAACATTGATATAAGATACGCGAGGTGTCAGAGTCAATGAGTGAACAACAAGAAAGTTGTGATTAGTCCGCCTGAACGCAGAGAACTGAGCCGGCGGGTTCGGTCTCGAACGATTGGAGCCGAGGATGCCCGACGCGCTCAAGTTATTCTTGCGCTGGGCTCGGGGCTTGGAGTGCGTGCGGTAGCCGGCATGCTTAGGTGTAGTTCCTCTTATGTGCAGCGCTGGAGAGAGCGTTTTCTGGCAAGCCGTCTGGCGGGACTGGTGGCCCGTCATCAAGGTCGCAAAGTGCGGCCCGATGCCGCGAAGCTTGAGGCACGCATTTTGGAGTGGACCCGTCGTGGCCCTCAGGACGGAACCACCCACTGGAGCAGCCGTCGGTTGGCCGTCGCGCTTGGCACCAATCACATGACCGTTTCGCGGGTTTGGGCTCGGCACGGCCTTCAACCTTACCGGTTGCGCCGTTACATGCTGAGCGAGGATCCCGACTTCGAGAAGAAGGCCGCCGACATTATCGGCCTTTATCTGAACCCTCCTGATCACGCCGCCGTCTTTTGCGTAGACGAAAAGACTGCAATCCAAGCCCTGGACCGCCTGGATCCGGTGCTGCCCCTTTCTCCCGGCAGAGCCGAGGCTCACGGTTTTGAGTATTACCGCCATGGAACCCTTTCTCTTTACGCGGCCCTTAATACCCGAAGCGGAGAAATCCTTGGCAAGACGGCTCAACGCCATACCAGCACCGAGTTCGTCGACTTTCTTGCCCAAGTGGTGGCCTCTCAGCCCCTCGGACGCCAGATCTACGTCATCGCTGATAATCTCTCGGCCCATAAAACCAAACTCGTCGATGACTTTCTGGCCCATCATCCCCAAGTCCGCATTCATTTTACGCCCACCTATTCTTCTTGGCTTAACCAAGTCGAAATCTGGTTCGCCAAAATTCAAAGACAGGTCATCGCCCGAGGCATCTTTTCCTCCGTCGACGATCTCCGAAGAAAAATCCTGCGTTACATCCGGCATTACAACAAAACTGCTACTCCCATCAAATGGACTTACTCTTCGCCCGCCAAACGAATCAATGCGTAGCTCGTTCATCTGTTACGCTGCACTAGTTACTACCGCAGCGGGCGATCGAGCCTGGAGAGCCGGCGCATCCGCAAGGAGGTGCTCGAGCTAAGCGGTAAGCATCCTCGCTATGGCTATCGACGCATTACCGCGCTGATGCGGCGGGAAGGCTTCGAGGTCAATGCGAAACGAGTGGCGCGGATTCGCAGAGAGGAAGGCATCAAGGTCAGCAAGAAGCAACGCCGCATGAGGCGGCTAGGGATTTCGACCGCAGAGCGGCAGCGCGCTGAGAGTCCGGGCCAGGTCTGGAGCTGGGACTTTGTGACCGACCAGACTGAAAATGGAAGCTGTTTTCGCATCCTTACATTGCTGGACGAATACACCCGGCAATGCCTAGCCATTCATCCTGCGTCGTCGATCCGAGCCGTCGATGTCATTACAGTGGTCGAAGCGGCCATCGCCCGTTATGGGGTGCCCGAGCACCTGCGCAGCGACAACGGGCCAGAATTTATCGCCACCTGCATACAGGACTGGCTGAAGGCCCAGGAGATAAAGACGCTTTACATCAGGCCCGGAAGCCCCTGGGAGAACGGACACATTGAGAGCTTTCATGACAAGCTGCGCGATGAATGCCTCAACCGCGAGCTCTTCGGCAATCTGCGCGAAGTGCGCGTTATCCTGGAGAGCTGGCGTGTCGAATACAATGAACGTCGTCCGCACAGCGCGCTTGGCTACCGGACCCCGAACGAGTATGCCGGGACCCAAATGAACCGGTTTGATGGGGGCTGCGCGCCCCCAAACCCCGCGCCGCTCGCCGCGGCAGGCGTTCGGGGGGAACTAAGGATCAACGCCACAAGGTGGCAAACTAACGAAAAGCAAAACACTAACGAACCCGCAGAACCTCAGTTATGAAGTGTCTCACCTCCGGGGTCATGGTACTCCTAATCGACAACCGGAATAATGTATCGATACATTAGCGATATCTTTTCGTATAAAGTTGAATTCCTAAGAATTGGTCCACTAGAGTTGGCGAAGGTGCCTGATGCTGCTAGGTCCGGTGATTCTCAATGGATGTGAAAGTATCGACTTAATCAATATCGTCCGATAATCTTTTGAAGATAGTATGCATACCACCCAGTACATACCCGGCCGGATAGGGACGGATGGTATTTCGATATTTATCGTCACGGAACTTTCCGCGGGAATGTCATAGAACGTGGAATGCATTGCGGAATTCCATTCTCCAGCGACGTCGGTCCGAGCATCCTGAATGAGAACTCGCACAATCAGTTCCCAGTAGGCAACGGTTGATACGCACTGCAGGAGCAATTGCAGAGAAGAGCCGAATTCTACGGTATCCGCTACAGTGAATTTCCCTTTTCGAAGGGTGGAATTGACATAGTTTTCTTGGGGCTGCGATTGGCCGGCCGCATCGATTTCATATCGTTCGAAGGCTGTACTTACTTGGCCAAAGTAAACGGATCTTCCACGACTTAGGTACAATGCGTGATTGCATAGACCCCTCACTTCATGGCCCTGGTGGCTTACAAAAACCACCGCCGCTTTGCGCATCAGGGAGCCAATTCGTTCAAAGCATTTCTGGCGAAACGCGAAATCGCCAACCGCGAGGACTTCATCCAAAAGCAGGATGTCCGGATTTAGGCTGCTAGCTACGGCAAATCCCAGCCGTACCGCCATGCCGGAGCTGTAACTTTGCACGGGCGAGTCTATAAACTCGCGGATTTCAGAAAAATCGATGATTTCATCGAGATTGTCTTCAATCTCTTTTTTCGAGAGGCCCAATATTGAGCCATTGACATAGATATTTTCCCGACCGGTGAGGATGGGATTAAAACCGGCGCCCAAGGCGATCAGTCCTCCCACTCGGCCGTGCATCTCGATTCGGCCGTTGTCGGGCTTGATAAGACCGTTGAGCATTTTGAGGAGCGTGGTCTTGCCCGCTCCATTTGGACCGATGAGACCGAGGCATTCCCCGCGTCGTAATTCAAAGGAGACGTTCTTCACCGCCCAGAATTCTTCTTTCCGAAGGATCGGTTCACTGTTTTCACCATAGTTCCGTTTGCTCAGGGGCAGGATGTCAAAGAGAGAATCGAGGAGGCCATAATGGAGTGAGCGCTTGAGGGAACGACAGAAGATCTTGGATACGCCTTGGACTCGGACAAGGACCTCGTTTGATGAGGGTTCTTCGTTTTTCGTTCTTTGTTCTTCGTTCATTTGCGCCTTGCGCTCCGAAGAAGATAGGCAATAAACCCCGATCTTTGCTTTTGCATCATCCGCCGAATCGCACAGCATGTTGAATTCGTCTTGATTAATATAAGTTTGGTCCGGGGCGGGTTGAGGGCTCAAGGCGTGAGTGGATGGCGCATTTATATCAGCCGCGCAAATAGCGCGCTCCTCCATCGAGAAGGATGGTAACATGTAAACCATTTCCTCGATACACCCTCTGCTTCGAGAAACAGATTACCGCGTCAATCCCGACCCGTAATCATCGTATCTCCGCCAAGGAGCAGGGCTCGAAATGGCGTTGTCTCGTCCCTGCAGCCAACCAAGGAAGCGTTGCAAGCCATCTGCAAAGCTCACCTTGGGATTGTATAAAAGGTCCAAATGCGCGCGTTCGATATTGGCAAAAGTCTGTGCGACATCGCCGCGCCGCGCCGATCTACGTGATATCGCCGCCTTCCGATGCAGAGCGATTTCGAGGGCGTCGATCATCTGCCGCAACAACAGTGGTCTGCCATTCCCAAGATTGTAGATTGCAGAGTCTTGCAAGCCAACAGTCAGGGCGGCGATGATTCCATCGATTACATCATCGACATACGTGTAGTCCCGGCCGCTTTCACCATCCCCATACATCGAGATAGGTTCGTCTTTCATAATAAGCTCTGCAAACTTGCGAACCGGCTGGTCGGCCGCTGCCTTGGCCCATAAACGGTGAAAAGGCGCAAGGCGACAAATGTGATTCCGTAGAGATGAGAGTAGGTGTGGCCGATCAGTTCGGCGGAAAGTTTGCTCGCCGCATAGGGGCTGATCGGTAGGAGGTCTTGGAGCCACTCGGTCCAGGGGACCGCAGGGTGGTTTCCTTACACACTCGAGGAGGATGCAAATATGAATCGTGGAATGGAC